>JANQNC010000001.1 GCA_028279745.1 Candidatus Nanoarchaeia archaeon | reverse complement strand
CAACTCAGAAGCTATCAAAAGCCCATCTCTAGTTACAACTGCTGCACCTTCAACATCACCAGAAGACGTAAGCTTCTGCAAAATCTCATCCAACCTCTCCTTCTTAGTATCCACCATTTTCAACTACCTTTTCAACTCCTTTTCAGTATTTTCTTTCTGCCCTCATCTGAAAAGAAACGAAGCTTGAATATGCCCCAGAATATCAGGCATAATGATATGAAAAGAACTATCTCCCCAGAATATTCAAAGAATATGCTCACTTTATCAAGCTCGCCCAAAAGTTCAAACAAAGCCGCAAGCACATATATGAAAGATCCTGCACTCAAAAAAGTCCACGCTTGTTTTTTACTCCCTCTCTCAACTTTTTTCCTTATTTCTTCGATCATTACAAATATAACACAAAACACGACAAATGCTATCCCTTTTATGATATAGTACACAATATCTGCCATCTTTAGACTACCCTCTTGAATATCTCATGCAGTACGCTATGTATATCATCATCTTTTAATTTGCAGATATTGTCTTTCTTTACTTGGGTAATATCTTCTGCTGTAACAGCTATTACTGGCAGATCATCAGGCAAGCCCATCCTTTCTTTTACTTCATCAACTTTTAGCGCACCATCCATATCTGACTTGTTCGCAGCGATAACTAACGGAAGACCTTCAGTCTTTGTCACTCCCACCAGCTCTTTAGCTCTTGCAAACCCCGCAGGGTCTGTACTGTCGACAACTATTATGACCCCCATGGATTCACCCCCAAGATTTTTTATTATCGGATCAAAACGCTCCTGCCCTGGAGTACCCCACAGATCAACAGAAAAACCTTCATAGTCTACATGACCATGGTCTAGAGCTATTGTCGTCCCTAACCTGTCTACAGAGACCGCTTTCGTGGATGCTGAATGTATAAAGCTTGATTTCCCTGCATTAAAAGGTCCTGTGACGAGAAGTTTTGGTATGTATACCTTTATGCCTCCGGGTCTTGTCACCTTAAACGGTACGCCTTGTTTTTTTATGCCATCTGCCCAGTCTGCTTTATGCACAGTAAAATAGTTTCGCAGTATAACTTTCTCCTCTATCGCTTTAAGGTCTACAACACAATCAAAAAAACCTCTTATCTTATCCAGCATAGAAGAGTCATATGCCCACGCCGTAAATAAGAATATGGGAGTCACATTAAGCTTTTCTAGATCAGGGAAACATTTGTTTACGCACTCACCTATCATGTCTGTGTTGCCGCACATGTCTATCAGGGTGGATAAAGAGTCAAACACCATTATAGTATTCTTATCATCTTTCATCTCTTCAAGCGCTGCGAAAAGGTCTGTTCTTATCTTCTCTAGATTGTTGACCTCTTTTGTCTTGTACCTCTCTTCGCTTTCCAGCCCGATCAGTCCTGAGTATGCGTCAAAAAAAACAAACATCCCTTTTTTCTCATACTCAGATACGTCCCACCCATAATCTTTTATCATAAATCTTACTGAATCTGGTTTCTTATTGTTGACTAAGTAGATTACCTTGTCTCCTTCTTCTAATCTTGTATGAAGCAGTTGAAAGGCAAAAGGTATGCTCTCCACCCCTGGAGTTGAGTAGAGCATCATGCTTTTATTCTTAGATATGCCTCCCTGAAGAGCCTCATCAAGTTTTGGTATTCCTGTTTTTAAAATCATAGACAGTAAAAAGATATGTTTAGTTATATTATTTTTTTATATAACCCAACATAATAACAAAATTATCCCTGCAGGGATAATAACTTTTCATAACCTTTATAGCCTATCCCTCTGAAATTAGTATCTCAGAAGTTTTAGTCATGTTCTCAACTGGAAAGCTTATAGATATGTTCCCACCTACAACTTTCACTTTTTCAGATGATGGCTCATAACCCACGCTTACCCTTGACAGGTCTGCCGCGGCATGTGACACGTTCAACACTAAAGTTCCCTCCCTGCCACCGTGACTGCCAAAACGGACTTCCACTCTTGATCCAGATTCAAAATTTACATAAAAAGGATCGTTTGCTGCGGCAGGATCTAAAGAAGCTGTCTCGCTAAAAGATCCCCCGCTATAATCTATATCCACGCTTAGATCTACACTGCCGCTATTAGAAGGGCGACCTTCTGATATGTTTGATGATTCGCCAGTACTCACCGATATGTTAACTTCGCTTATGCTTGAAGCGTTTTCTGTAAATACATAGATGACACCCCCCTCAACAGTTATGGTGCTTCCGTAAGGCATGATAAAGATTGAATTTGTAAAATTTGTCAGAGTTATCTCAGCATTGTTTATTGTAGAATAACTTCCCTCTATAAAACTCTCATAGTCTTTCATAAGTTGGCCATGATCAATATCTGAAGTCAGATTAGAGTGGTTGAAGATTACGGTGGCGTACGCTTCTTCAGTTATAGATTCAACATTGAGCGATAATATATCTGAGTATACTTTTCCAGTTATATCATCTTCAATATAACTCATCCTGCTTCCTGCCATCGAGGTTGAAGCCATGCTTTCCAGTTCGTTGTATCTTCCCAGGTAAGATACTATAAGAATCAGTATCGACAAGAATAAAAGCGTAGTCGTCACTGTAAACAACATGCTCTTTCTTTTCATCTGTACCAGCTCTCCATCTTTGCATAGTATATGTTTTCTTCATCATCCACAAACACCCTATAGGCCACTGCAGATAAGTTTTTTGATGTGCAACCTTCTCTCTGTACAGAGAGCTTTGACGATGATAACGAATCATAGACCGTTACACTGCCACATACCTGTGAAGGCATACCTCCTATAAACTCTTCTATGCTTGTCGTACTGTTTAGCGTTATCGCTTCCTTCAAAGCATCACTTTTCTCCAGAACAGTGAGACTATCTGATGATATTAGATATGCACCTCTGACATGATATACCCCTGAAGATGTTTTTGATAAAAAAACAAAACAGGAAGATGCGATCAATATTGCTATGCTGATCGCTAACAGCGCGTCAAGTGTAAAGATCATAGTCTTTTTGCTTAGCATGTTATGTCCTCACAAGATTTCCAGAGCTTCAATGTGGCTCTTGCCCAACTGTCGTTTAACAATACTGCTCTTTCTGTCTTTACAACTTCATAAGATGCTGCATCTGGTTCTATGCCTGCAGAATATTCACTAAGATATTCGCTTCCGTTCCATGAATACAACTTTAGCGTAAACTCATAACCTGGCCCAAGAACACCAAGCATCTTTTTTGCATCTGCATAATCTGCCAGGGATAACGAGTTTATCTTTTGTGTGTCGATGACTAAAAATTCGCTTGCAAGACCTAACGAGGTTATTGTCGATCCGTCGAGATCATATTCTGTCCAGTTTGCTGGATTGCCTTTTGTCTCGGCAAGGGCGGACAAAGCATTTCTTGCAATGCGACCCATATCGTTTCTTGTCTCTTCTACTGAAATCTTTTCTCGCCCATAATCCCACAATATTGCTGAAAGCAGGATTATAAATATAAATATCCCTATTGCGATAAAAGAGTCTAAAGAAAACATTTGGGCCTTATTCAATAACTACACCCCCCTCTATGTTTGATATTGTTAAGGAGGTGTTGCTTATTGCGCTTAGGTACCCTGTTACTTTTGATGTTACGATCGTTGAAGTGTATGTTCTTGTTCCCTCTAGAGAATTCCATCTTACCTCCACCAACCGGTCTGATGGGTAGATGGCCACTAAATAGTCGTTTCCGTCCTTTAATGTCTCTGGAAGGATTATTGTCTTCTTTGCTCCTTCTTTTGCAAGAAAAACCGAATTTATATTGTTAGCTAACTTATCTCCTTCTGTCCTTGCAGAAAGCACAGCCATCCCAGAATACACTTCATTATCTCTTTTATCGATTATTGAAAACATCATCAGGAAAATGATCAACATTACAGATGTTATCATTATGAATTCTGTGGATATTTGCGCTCTCATCTTCATGGTTTGTGGTGTACAGTTATGCTGTCTATCTCTCTAAGGTCAAAGTTGTTCTGATAAAGTCCGTCAGTGTAAATTCGTACTGCATCCACTGATACATTATTGTCAAAAGATACGTCATTCGCTTTTTGCACGCCATCGACCGATACGTTAAACACATTACTGTCCATGTCTGCAATGATCTCTATCACTGCATCTCCCCCGCTCACTATCTCAACCTCGGTTACAGAACCTCCTTGCACATACCCAAACCCTTCATGGTTTGTCATGCCCTGGTTTGGTCCTGCCCATTTCAGGTTAACTGCAACTCCCGTACTGTCGCTTGTTGAAGGATCCACCATAGTCGCATTATTTCCAAGCTGCATGAACAGTTCGTACCAGTTTTCGCTTCCGGTCCTTTCAAAGTTTAGCGTGTAAGTCCAGTTCACAGTCCCTGTACTTTTTTGGTCAAAGCTGTGTAATGCCCTTGGTTGGTTTGTGTTGTCATCTGTATCAAGGACTAACCTGTTGCTGCTTATTTTTGAATCTGCATCTGAGTCACTATCCACTTCTATCCAGCCGTTTCCTAAAATGCTGCTATCTGATCTGTCAAAGTTGTCGCTAAACAATAAGCTCCATATAAGTTCTACAGTAAAGTTTCCTGTTTTTGGAACTGCATTGTTTCCAGAGGTATCATTTGCATAAACAGTATAGCTTACAAGACCTGTCTCATCTGAAGTGTTATGCGATAGCTCCCACAACCCAGTAAAGTTTTGTACTGAACAGTCTATCCTAAACCCGTCAAGCCACACATCTTCTCCAAATCCACCAAAGTTTTCTTTTTCTATCATAACCCTTGCTTGAGATGTTAGGTATTGGTCAGGTATTGTAATGTTCTTTGTAGGATCTGGATCGTCATCACATAATATGTTATAGTCGCTGCTCCAAGAGTTCCCGCTATCTTCTGAGAAGTGCGCTTCCATACAGTCTGAAGATTCTAATGTGCCTTCTTCCTTGACTTTTTCTATGTAAAAGTATGCGCTGCCGTTTACGCAGTCGCTTAGGTCTATGTCCGTCTGCTTGTATAGGTCATTTGTTCCGAACCCGTCTGCGTTCATGCAGTCGTCATTAGAGTCATCTATACAGTCTGATGCGCTGTTCACATAGGCGATCCCCCACCCTTCACTGTCCCAAGTTGCCCAGTCAGTGTCTGAAGAGAAATCTTCGGTCCACTTTGTCACAAGCTCAGTCTGTAACTGTCTGACCATACTATAGTTTACACCTCCCAGCTCTGCCCACACCGAACTTATCTCATTATCACTGGTCACGTTTGCAGTTATTGTTACGTTGCTGTTCTGGGCTACTGGGTCTGGGTTTTCGCTTAGTGATACTATTACGATAGGGAGATGCAGGGTGGAAGCATCATCAGTCACGTTGTTGTCATTTATGTTTCCATTGATATCTTTTGTATGGATATTTATTGTATAGCTTGTGTCTTCGCTCAGTCCGGTTGCATTGTAATAATTATTAGACGTATTTAGCACGTTAATGCCCCCGATAAAAACTATTGATTGGCTAAAATCCGTATCTGATGGGTTGGTCCAGTTCCAGTATATCCAGGTATATCCTGAAGACTTGTCTGCAAGATTTGTTACCGAGTTTGGCGGTGCTAGGTCTTTGATTGACGCGTTTTTGCTGATATACACATATCCTTCCCTTGACTCAAGATAGATCCAGTAATTGCCCTCCTCAGAAGGCAGTTCTCCTGAGATATTAAAATCAAGGTTCCTGTACACATCTTTCAGATCCCCTCCTGAATAGAGCCTCATCTTCAGTGTCTGGTTCTGTGTGGTAAAGCTTTGGATCTCATCAGGTAAAGTTACATAAACTCTTGTTCTCGATCCCACCCCTTCTTGATACACTAAGTCTGCAGCGTTTGATAAGCTGTCTACTGTGGTTCTAGCTTTTGACGATTCTACTTTACTGCTGCTTCCCCCCAGCATCTTGCTGCCTACAACAAGTATCATTGATAATATAAATATTGAAACTGCAAGTATTATCATTACCTCTACGGCAGACTGGCACTTTTTTGACATTTTTCAAAATATCTGCTCACCGGGGTAAACAACTACTCCCTCTTCAGTTATCTGCATCATATTGGTATCTGGAGAATGTCTTGTTCCCCTCATCTTGAATACCTCTAGCGCTCTCACTCTTATGTTATTATTTTTTATGTTATGAAGAAGTATCACATTGTCTACTTCAAATTCTATTGGTGAACATACCATCATGTCTTCTGAAAATCTGTACTGGCCAGTCACCACTGCACTGCACCCCCATTTTCTCATCGAGTTGAAGAGGTTTAGTGTGGCTTCTCTTTTCTCAAATTCGTTCTTATGAAGAAGATTAAAAGCAGATATACTGTCTATCACTATCCTTTTTGCGTTGATCCTATCAACTAATTCCCTCATAACTCCCCCTCCAGTTTCAACTACTTTGTTTACCTGTTCAGGCGTGTATTCTACAAATGCAAATTTCCCTTCTTCTTCCAATTTTGCCAGATCCCATCCAAACCTTAGCATATCTTCAAATATCCTTTTTTTGTTCTCTTCAAAACTAACGTAAACACCATTCTCACCAAATTTTAAGATCCCATTTATTATGAACTGCATAGACAATATAGTTTTTCCTGCTCCTGCCATCCCTCCGACGAGAGTTATCCTATCTCTCTTAAACCCGCCTTCGATCATCTCATCCAGACCAGGCACTCCTGTCTGCACCCTTTCTGTAAGATCGCTTTCTGTATGCATTTCGTGTGAATCTTGTGCTGAACCTTCCGCACGTTCCATATCTTGGTTATTCTCATCTTGAGAGCCAGACTGCGGATATATTTCGCCCTCTGCCCTGTCTCCAGTATTGTTCTCTCCTTGAAAATACAAGTCCGGTCCTTCTTCACCATCAGCTATTTTTACCGCCCCCTCTTATCTGCATGCATCATATAATTCACCATTATTCGCTGCTTTCGTGTATTTCCCACCATACAATTTCCTTAAGCAGTTCTTGCTGTGTATGCCGTGGCTGAACTCTACTGAGCTCTCTTGTATGATCTGAAAAAGCCTGCTTTTTGTGATATGCTTGTTGCTTTTTGACTTTGTTTCAATACCGCCACATCCAAGACAGTATCTCAATAATACTACTTCAACCAACTTCTTCATCCTCCTCGCATTCTTCCAACTCTTTCAATTCTTCAAGATCTTTTTCCATTATGTCTCCCTTATTTACATAAAAAAGAAAACACATCATAAAACTCTTTTTTTATCTTTATCATCGGTAAAGACGATTCTCCCTTTTCAGATAACAGATAACATTTTTACCACACAACACCCCAAGTTAAAAAAAACAAGAAATCGGGAGGTAAGATTAGATGTATGCTAGAAATAGTTCTATGCCAGAAAAAGAAAACTCCCTTGTCAAGACTTTTATAGACAAGCTTGTTGACAAGATAAGACAGAATGACGACAACACTGCCCTTTCTGAACTCTCAAAAGAGTTCGGTGTTTCTGAAGACATCATAGAAAGACTGACTAACCTGCTTGCACAAAAAGGGATACTAAAAGTTAGCTATCCTGTGAACATAATAAAAAAGCCCACAGTTAAAGTGTCGGAGCCCTTAACTCCTCCCTCATCCACACCCTTTTCCGTAAAAGACAAGAAGCTCATAGAAAGCTATACACTGCAATCAGATTTCGTAGATGCCAAGGTTAACATCTGGGATGTTCCAGATAAAGATGTTCTTGTTTACGAGCTGATAAAGCCTTTGCTTGAACTGCCAACTAACGCCTTTCTTGATTGCTTGATTGATGAGCTTGCAAAAAACACTTCAATATCTTTTGAGGATATAACCGATCCTAGGAAAATAGCCAAGCTTAAAGATTCGTTTTTTAAGAGCTCATACTCATTAATAAAAAATGAACTGCCGCAAACGTATGATTCTCAGATAAAGATGCTTGCGGGAATGATGCTTCACAAGATTTATGGCTTGGGAGACATTGAGTTGATCCTTTCAGATGAGTTTTTAGAAGAGATAACGATAAATGGTGCAAACAATCCATTAAGCGTTTTCCATAAAAAGCATGGATGGCTTGAATCCACCCACAAGACAAAAGATGAAGAAGAGATATACAATTTTATCTCTCAGATCGGAAGGAAGTCTGGGCGGGATATAAGCTCCCTTAACCCCCTAATGGATGCTCATCTTTCTACAGGGGACAGGGTGGCTGCAACATTATTCCCCATATCAACCGCAGGCAATACAGTAACAATAAGAAGGTTTTCAAGAAACCCCTGGACAATAATAAATTTTATCGACCCTAAAGTAAACTGCATCTCAGTTGAAGTCGCTGCGCTTCTTTGGCTAGCAGTACAGTATGAGCTTAATGTGATGGTCGCAGGAGGGACAGCTTCAGGAAAGACTTCTATCCTTAATGCAGTCACCTCTTTGATCCCTGCAACGCAGAGGATAATCTCCATAGAGGACACAAGAGAGATAAGCTTACCCCTCTCCCTAACACGAAACTGGGTGCCTTTGACAAGCAGGAACCCAAACCCTGAAGGAAAAGGTGAAGTGTCTATGCTTGACCTTATGGTTGCTTCTTTGAGGATGAGGCCTGACCGAATAGTTGTGGGAGAGGTAAGAAGAAAAAGACAAGCTGAAGCTATGTTTGAAGCCATGCACACAGGCCACTCTGTATGCTGCACCCTGCATGCAGACACCATTTCACAAGTTCTTAGAAGACTTGTCGAACCCCCCATCCAGATCCCTAAGTCTGAGATTGAAGCTTTACATCTCATCTTAGTACAATACCGAGATAGGAAAAAAGGTGCAAGAAGAATGTTAGAGCTTGCAGAAGTTCTGTCGGGGGGAGAGAAAGTAGATATCAACTATCTGTACAGATGGAGACCTTCCAGCGATAAGTTTGAGAAGACAAATGAAAGCATCCGAATCATTGAAGAGCTTAATCTACATACGGGTATGACTCCTGACGAGATTAAAAAAGACCTAGAAGAAAAGGAGGCCATATTAGATTGGATGCTTAAACATGAACTGAAAGACATGGATTCTGTTGGACAGATCATGAGAACCTATTACAAGACTCCTGATAAAGTCATCGATGCTGCTAAAAAAAATGAAAGCCCAAAAAAAATTATGCAAAAATGACCCAAAAAATTCCCTTGATGATACTGCCTCTTGAAGTAAGCAAAAAGCTTTCTAAAAGGTTTACAGGAATTGGAGAACTGATCTCTAGAGGCGTCCCTGGGCTTAAGTATGATCTTGAAAAGACAGATATTAAGATGGATGACAAGGAGTATCTGTCTGTCAGCATGATAAACTGTTTTTTTTCTCTCGTGCTGCTCTTTGCATTTTTTTTTAGCCTTGCTTATCTCATTAGACAAGCAGGAATTCATAACTCATTGTTGATCAGTGTTTCGATCAGCGTTATATTCTCTGCAATTCTTTTTTACCTGCTTGTGAGATATCCTTCGATACTTGCAAGAAAAAAAGCAGATATGCTTGAGAAGAACCTTGTCTTTGCGCTTAAGGATATGCTGCTTCAGATCGGATCTGGAACTTCTTTATATGATTCGATTGACAACATATCTAGATCAGATTATGGTTTAATAAGCAAAGAGTTTGGAAAAGTTTCAAGACAGGTGAGTACAGGTTCACCATTAGATAAAAGTCTTGAAAATGCTGCAGTAAGGTCCGGATCAGAACATCTAAGAAAAACGTTGTGGCAGCTGATAAATGCCATACACGCAGGCTCAAGCATCAAGAGCGCATTAAAGACCATAATCGCCAATCTGACTCATGAACATAAGACCAAGATAAAAGACTATTCAAAAGAGTTGAACATGTGGTCTTTGATCTACATGTTGTTTGCTGTTGCTATCCCGACAATAGGCATCACTATGATGGTCATACTTTCATCTTTTGCAGGTATGAACTTAAGCAACGCTGCATTTATCGCGTTTGTCGTGTGCTGTTTCGCGTTGCAGATCATAATGATAGGCATGATAAAAAAAAGAAGACCTGTGGTGAACATATGATGGGGGTGCGATACAGGTTGTATAGATCACTTACGATGTTAGCTCCTTCAGGATATAGACAGCACCTTGGAGAGCTCTTGTCATACACGAAAAATGAGCAAAGTACTGATTACTGGATCGGAAGTTCATTAATAATCTCCATGCTTATCTTCTCTATAGTTGTGTTGTTGCACAAACTTTTTTTCCCAGATGCAGTCAGCATAGACACGCGTTACATAAACTTGTCTTTCTCCTCTGCATACATCATTATTGCTTTGGTATCTATACTTGCAGTGCAGCTTCTTGTATATCTTATTGTGTACCTAAAAGCTGCAGACAAGACAAGAAGGATTGAAGAGTCGTTGCCTGATATGCTCCAGATCATATCTTCAAACCTTAGGGCAGGAATGACTCCCTTTCAAGCTATGAAGCTGGCTGCAAGAAAAGAATTCGGACCTTTGAAAGAGGAGATCGAGATTGCAACTAACAAGTCGTTAGGCATGACCTCTTTTGGGAAAGCTCTTTTGGACATGTCAAGAAGAAGCAGATCTTCTTTGCTCGAAAGGTCTATGAAGCTCTTCGTCACTTCAATAAGATCTGGCGGGCAGCTGGCCCAGCTCTTGGAAGACCTTGCAAATGACATCGCTGAAACAAGATCGCTTAAGAAAGACTTGGTCGCAAATACCAAGATGTACAGCATGCTTATAATATTTATAGTTGGTTTTGGTGCGCCGTTATTATTATCAGTTTCAATACAGTTCATAAAGATAATAACAAATATGCAGTCTTCCTCAAATATTTCTGATGCTGAATTTGGAATGTCCTTTCTAGCAGGAACAGTAAGCATAACTCCAGATTTCATTTTTATGCTTTCTGTGATCATAATATTTGTAACTTCGTTACTTGCAAGCATACTGACAGGTGTAATCTCTGAAGGGGATGAGAAACAGGGATTAAAATATGCGCCGCTCATCATAACGTTCTCTTTTATCATTTTTGCATTATCAAGATTTGTAATGGATGCATTCCTTAAAATATAGCTCACCCATCAAAACCCCCTTCCCCCACTAACTCCCCACAGGAGATAAAACAATTTCTCTTTTTAAAGGTACTAAAAAGGTTAATACGTTTTTAATTCCCCATACCGTAAGTAAAAACAATTTTTGCAATAAATCAGAGGTGATAATAAAAATGAGATTTTCTAAAAAAGCGCAAGGCGCAACAGAATACATAATAATTGTGGGAGTAGTAATTACAATCGCATTACTTGCTGTTGTTGCCATGGGGGGGATTCCAGGGATAGGAAAAGGCGTTACAGGAAGAGCGATAGCATCTTACTGGGCTAGTGCAGACGTTGCAGTTACAGATTATGCAGTCTCTGCAAGTGGAACCGACACTGTAGTCGTTAAGAACAACCTAAGAAACCAGATAGTTTTGACTGATGTTATGGTTAATGGTGTTGACCTTGAGAGTTCAACAAGCACGTTGGCCCCTGGCGGATCAAAAACATACACAGGTGCTATTGCAGCCTGCACTGCTGGCCAGTCCTTCAGCTACACTACAAGCATCTACTACCAAGATGCAAAGACCAGTGCCTACTATAACTTTACAGGCGACGGAAACAAGCTGGAAGGTACGTGCGCAAACTAGACAGGATTAAACATGATTTAAGAAACATCGCGAAATAAAAAGCGCAAAGCTTTTTTTAATTATTTTTTGGTTTTTGATCATATAATCAGTTATTATTTGGTCAGCAACTTTTTTTAATCTTTTCTTTGTTTTTCTTTATTATAATACGCCAAGAAATACTCAACAGTCAAACCTTCTTTTTTGATCTCTTGTTGAACTCCCTCGAGAAATTCTCTTGCAGCATGATCTGCGCTTTTCTTCTCTCGTTCTGTTGCTGCACACTGATAACCGTTTGCAAACCAATCAAGCGCTTTTTTTACAGGACTCTCTACCTCGTTTGTCTTAATTTTGTGCATGATCAGTCCTAGATATATGCTTAGCCATAAGTATCTTTTTTATATGCACTTAGGGTAATAAAACATATTTAAAATAGTGTGAGCTTAAGATATCAAGAGGATTCATTTTTTAGGTTTGATACTGAGTTGTTGGCCTGCTCATTTCTCACTACTGAGATTGCCGAAGCGGAAGATGCTCTCTGTATCTTGCACTCTTCACAGTTTCTTGCTGAAACGTTAACTGAAAAGGAATAGTTCCCTTCTATATCTGCTTGCCAGTAGAACGCAACAGATAAGTTCTCCCCCTCGTTTAGAGTATAGTTAACATGTGCCTTTTCTTGTAATGAATCATTTATGTATAATAGCGCATCAAATCCATCAATATCGATCTGTCCTTTATTTTCAACCTTTGCATTTATCTTTACCATTTCTCCAACATCCACCATGGCATCGTGCGTTAAGTTACCTACGGTCATATTTACTGGAGTAAACGCTTTTATGCTAAAATTATTGTTTACCTTGTCTCTTTCAGCCGTGTCTGTTATAGCTGCAACCAATCCGTCTACCTTCCACACTATCTTTTCTCCTTCAGTAGCTCCTTCTTTACTGTGCCGAGTCATTTTGTCGTCGAAGGTTAGTTTTATGCTATAGCTGCCAGGGTACTCAGGATCCATAGGAAGCGATAAATTAACGATAATATCTCCTTCGCCAGTCTCAGCTATCAAGCTTCCATTTGCTGGATTGTTATCAATGTATGCATAACCCCAGTAAAGTTCAGGATTTGGGGGTAGCGATAATGCAGCACAAGACAAGCATAATGCTACAAGCAACCAAGCTGTTAGTTTAAGACTCATGGTTTTACACACCTCCTGACCCTATCGACAACCCCTCGATAAAAGAAGAAAAGGTTATCTCTTCTTTGCAATTATAAGCACCACCGTACCCAATAGGACTACAAAGATAAGGATGTTTGTCACACTCACACCTTCTCCCCCACCAGGCGCTACCGCAGCTCCCGTCACTTGCTGTTGAGGTGTATCTGTTTCTTCAAGCTCGGGGTCTTGCTGCTGCTCCTGCTGAGGTAAGTCTTGTTGTTCTGCATCAGCCAGATCATCCTTTATCCCAACTATCGCAAAATAGCTAAAGCCAGGTGTTTCTGCGCTGTAATGCGAGTATCTTCCTTCAGTCTTGATGAATCTTGTCGGAAGTTCATCCCATCCATCTGTATATCTTTTAAGGATTACATCTCCATAGTCATTGCCAGTCATCCAGCTTGTATCTACCTTAAATTCTAACGTAGCTTTTGATATGCTGCTTGCTTCTACGTTTGATGCAGTTATCTCTAGATATTGATATGCATCCTCCTCTTTTTTAGGAAGCTCTGAACTATTCTCTACTTTTCTCATCACCAGGTTCATATCACTTAAATCTTCTCCAGCGATGAACGTGTTTTTAGTGAGCGCTATCCCTTCCTTTTCTATTGGCAGGGTTATACTTTCACCTTCAGCTATCGATGTGTAGTAGTGAGATACTTCAACAACCGAAGTTGATGAGGTGCTTCCTGCAATTCCGCCGGAACCGCCTCCTCCCCCTCCTCCAGAGCTGCTTGAGCTGCTTGAAGGAGTGGCTGGCTGACCTCCTGCCCAAGTCGAGAACTCACAGTAGGGTAGCTGCCATTCGCACGAGTCTGATCCCGTACTTACCAAAGTAGCCTCTGCTGTCCTATCAACACAATTTTCTCCATCACTGTCACAGTGCCATAACTCATCACATGATCCCGTTCCAGGTATCTTGATCCTACATATCTCGGGGTATAAATTATGTATAATCTTGTCCCTTGTCTCTTCTATCATCCCCACATACCCTATCTCTTCACCTGACGATGTGTTCAGCGTTCCTTGTTTTAGAGCTGTGCTTGTCTCTATGTCTCTTATCTTTGGACTCATACCTGTCTTGGTAAGCGTCGCATTTATGAACTCCATATGTGCGGTTCCATCAGTTGTGTTGATGAGTATATTTGCTTTCCTGCCAAGGGTATAGTTTGTAAACATGCCGTCTTTTGTTCCCAGAACGTTTCCTTGCCAGTGCTCATAATTTCCATCCTGGTCTATGTCGTAATAGACGTTCCATCCATCAGGCGCTTTTATCCTTGAAACAAACTTACAGAACGTACAGTCTTCTTGAGATTCTTCTGTCCTAAAGCTTGAACACTTGCTCATCCCACATTTACCTCCTTCATCACACACTTTGATCTTATAGTAGTATGTTGTTCCTGAAGATAATGGTGCGTTTAATGAGTTCACTCCTGAGTCGTTGAAAAGCTCTGCCGTATGCCACAGCTTGTACTCTTTGCTATAGTTGCTGTATATCCCGACGTCATATATCGCATCTGTCAAGCTTGACTCGCTGCATATCTCATCATCTCCATAAAGCAAGAAAGTTCCATTTGCAGGTTTGTCTGTAAAATAAGCGAAAAATGCCCCATCAGGGTATGTTTCTTTTATTGACCCTATAAGTTTAGGGACTCTTGTATCAGTCCACCCTGCTGACTCAACACCATAATTGTTTTCTACGCAGAACGTGTGCCCTTTACAGCTGTAATCTTCACATCCCTCTTCAGTCCAGCAATCCGCTTCCTTATTATACTGTACAAAACCTGCTCCTGCTGCTTCATTAGATGCTTTTTTGATCCAGTCAGTCTCGTATCCATAAAGTTCTGGTATCTCAAAGTCTTGTGAACCTGGAGTTACCCACCCTGGGCTCGCTGTGTCTGTTGGGTTTGAGGCAGTTCCATCACTATCTGCGCTTGCTACTGCAACTCTTATATCCACGTTTGTAGAGTATAGACTTGGGAATTTTTCAAGCTCTGTCTTGTCTATAGCTACCATCGCTCCGCCAATCTGGTTACACATCAGCTGCTTTTGACTGCTAACTCTTACCTCTGCAAGATTCCACTCACCATCTAAACACCTGTAAGCTGCTGGACTTTCTGTTGTGGTCCCTGTGCTTTCATCATAGCTCCATTCGTTCTTTATGTAAAATTCATAACCTCCTGAGCCCGAGCTGTGCCTTAAGTCACAGTTATTTGTCGTGTTTCCATCAGTATCCAGGTACCAGTAGAATTTTGTCGTGTTTGTTCCTGTACCTGTACCCGTCTCCATCTTCACATTGTTGCACGCCGCTGAATTTTGCGGGTCATCCACAGTAACTCCAAATCCAAATGCATTGCCCATGTCTTTCATCCCAAACTCAGTTATGTCTACTTCATCTTCAAATACAGAATCATCTGGATCGCTTCCTAACGGTACCGGCGGTCCGCCCATCTCCATCCCACTGAAGAACTCAGTCGCTAGTGCAGGGTTGCACCATCCTGTTGTCCACCTGAAGCTGTCTCCTAATGCATCACACGCTGACTCTGTTGAGACGCTGAACCCTATAGGGTGGCAATGGTCATCACCTGCCTCATCAGACCAGTAGCATAACGGATGTGCATCACACAAAGTCTCATCTGCCCATAGTGTAGTGTTCCAGAAACACTCAAATGGCTTTTCATCACAGAAATTACCTTGAGGATTCCATTTACATTTTGCGTTGTCTGCGCACACAGTTTGATCATACGAGTACTGCGGACAGTTGCTTTCAAAGTTTATGTCACAGAACGGATTTGGCTCATTAAACCATCCGCATCCTGTCTGGTCTTCGCAGCTTGTCTGATCCCCATCATGTAGGAAACACTGCATTCCAAATCCTCCCAGGTCTCCTCCAGATCCTTCTCCTTCACCGCCAGGCATTCCAGGCATCATCTCTCCTCCAAATCCAGGAGGGTCACAGAATCCACTCATCCATCTGCATCCTGATGCTTCGCTGCAGCTGGTCTGGTTGCTCTGATCCCAACAGCTTCCTGATTCTCCACTCATCATCTTTCCTTCACAGAATCCTCCTTCAGGAGAGTAAGGGTCAGTCATCCAGACACACCACTCTGAGTTTGTTGAATTCTCACATATGTTTTGACCGTCATCATACTGCCAGCACGCAAAGCTTTTGTGATCACAGAATCCTGCATCGCTTCCTTGTTGCTGACACCAAGGATCCACATACCAGTTGCATTCTGCATGTGATTCACAAGTTGCATTTCCATCCACGTCATGCTGTGCACAATCATACCATGCTCCGCTGTAAGAAGGGTCTGGGTCACAGAATCCTCCTTTTTCGCTGCACCATTCGTCGATAACCCAGGTGCAGTTCTGGTCTGATAGTGCTTGACAGCCTGTCTGGTTTGTCGCTGAGAAGCATGAGTTTGCAGCTCCCCCCATATCCCAGTCCTGCTCGCAGAATCCTCCGAAGCCTGAGTGCCATTCACAGCTTCCGCCATCTTCACAAACTGTCTGGTTTGTTCCGTCTTTTTTCCAGCATACTGCTCCAGGCATGTCACACCATGCGCCCCAGTTCTCGTTTACCCATGCACAACCTTCAGTTTCACAGCTTGATTGTTCGTTAAACATGAAACAGTCTTTTCCGAAGTCTCCAAACATGAACTCTCCGCCACAAAAGGGGTCTGACCAGCACATAGAATCTGCGCAGTCTACCTTATTATCCCCGTTGTTGTCCTGTCCATCCCAACATACTTCCATCTCGCTTGCTCCCGATTTATATGAGCATATTCCATTGTTCCATTCACATACTGCTGCTGCACTTGAGTCTCCTTGTTTTCCTCCTGTGCTTTGACAGTTGCTTTCATCATAACATTTATCGCATCTATCCTCACATGTCTTTTCGGATTTTGATGCACATCTTCCAAAGCTTTCATCATCAGGATGTGAAGGATCTGCTACCCACTTGCATTTTGCATCGCTGCCCTCACAGTAATCTGATGGCCTTTTTCCTGCTGATGCTGCAGGGTCTCCCATATAGGTGCATGCACCACAATCAGTGCTGCAGTCTCCCCCTACAAGCCCTTTCTTGAATTCCTCTTTTGGTTCGCAATAACCGTAGCTGTTTGGCGCATCTGGATCTTCTATAAATCTACAAAGTCCAAGCTCTGAATCGACACATGCTTTCCTTGCATCTGCAACGGTACCCCAATTTGTCTTGTCTTGTTTGTACTCACATGCAAAACATTCCTTGTTGCAGTTTCTTTCTTCATCAAATTTAAAGTCACATCTTCCAAGAGATAGTCTTACGGCTGTGCTTGCATTGTTCGTACTCGGATATGTGTCAAGGATCCATTTTCCTCCTGCAGCTTCACAATTTATCTCATTGTCTATCTTCATTATGTTCTTGTCTCCATCTCCAAAGACATCATCTCCTTTAAACTCACATCTTTCAGTAGAATTATCAAACTCGCACGGCATAAACCAGGGGCTTCCCGCTATCTGTTCACATACATCTTTGCTTGTGTATGCCACATAGTCTTCACAATAATGTGCTCCTTCAGGCGGTTCCTGCATCTCCTCACGACAAGACTGATCGAATCTATCTGCCACACACTCTCCAGCTTGCCAGCTGCAGCAGCTGCTCAATGCAGGTATGTTATTACACATATCTGAGTCTTGTATAAGGCTGCAGTTTAGTTCATTAGTAGGAAGCACAGTCATGTTTGTTTCACACACACCGCCGCTCCAATAACAACCAGTAACATTTCCACAGGCATTTTGATCCATATCAAAGATATAACAGCCAGGGTTCCATTCTTCAAACTCAGTCTCTATACCTGCGCCAGGATCGTTGCATGTGCTCTGAGAGTGATCCCACCAACAGTAAAAAGTATCCATGCAGTCTCTTTCTACGTTGATGTCTGCACAGGATTTGGAGCCAACGTCTTCATAACACCACCCTCCGCTAACATCATAAGTGCATTCAAGTCCTGGATGAAGACCTGTATCTTCACATGCTGTCTGGTTATTTTCCCAGTTCCAGCACCCTTGCTCTTGACACCACCCCCCTTCAAAAGTATCCCAAAAACAGCCAAGGCCGTTGTCACAACTTCCTTCATCATTGTTCCAGCATCCTTTTTCCATACACCACTTACCTGCTGAATCCCATTCACAGCTTAGGTTTGCGCTGTTGCTTACACAATAACTTTCATTTACTCCAGTAAATTCTCCACAAGAAAGCTCCATACAGCTTCCGTCCCACTTACATCCATTTGATTCACAAGAAGTTACATTGCTATAGTCCCAACACCCTCGTTCTACACATTCACTGCCCCAAGAATAGCTTTTCCATTCGCAAGATTTTTTGTTGAATCCGACTTGAGATTCACAAGTGTATTCATCCGTATCAGAATAGTCCCAACAATCCTTTTTAGAGCACATCCCCCAGCTACACCCTGCAACCGCACTGCAGGATTCAGATGTTGTATAGTTCCAGCATTGTTTTTCTGGAGGGCCCATACAGGGGAAGTCCCAGGTTGTTGCATTATATTCATCTATCCATTCACATTCTATGTTATATGTATTATTTACGCATGCTGTCTCGTTTGTCCCGTCAAAAGACCAACAATCCAACTCCCCACAATAACCTGATGAAGATGATTGCCAGCTGCAAGATCTATTTATAGTGCTTGTCGAACTTGTACATTCATTTTCTGACCAAAAATTCCAGCATCCTTTTTCCTCACACCATCCCCCCCAGGGATCTTCATTCCAGCTACAGTCTGCACTTTCACAATTAGTTTGGAGATCATAATCCCAACAGTTTGCTGCAGATACAACTACGATAGACAAAAAAAATACAAACAGAAATAAAATAGATTTGATAGACTTAAAGTTCATTATTTTTACCATTTTGACCCTCACCCTTTTACGTTTAAAGTTATTTTTTGAAAGTCTAAGGGAAAGAAGTTATTATTCTTTTTTAATCAAGAGATATCAGGTAAGTTTTTTATCTCAGCTTAGTGGATAAATCAATCTTTTTTGCTCTATTAAAACTTGATATGAAAAAATTATCAGTAAAAGACGTGAATGAGCTGCTTAGTATGTGCATTCCTGTATCTCTTCCGAAGATTATGTTCTCATCGTCTGGAAAGGGGGTCACAACTAAACACTCACTCGCGTCTACTGAGATGAAATTGCTTCTTGATCTTTTTATCTGCCTTACATCACAAAACCCTAAAGAGCTTATCTCTTTCTTATTGCTCTCATCGGTTATGCCTGCAATAGCTATTTTTACATCTCTGTCTGCAGCATTTTTCAACGCCTCTTTGTGGAGCACTAGCCGCGACAATGAATTTGCACTGCACTGGATATGTATATTTTTGTTAGCCTTGTTTATCAGCTCCTCAGTCTTCTTCACTACACTAGATCTGCCGTTGACTAGTGAGAACACACTCTTTGGTTGTGTGAACTGCCTGTTTTTCATAAACAAAGGTTCCAGATTGTTCACTATATCTGTTTCTATTTTCCTAAACTTATCTAGCGTCTCGTTCTTAGAAGAGAAAAGAACCTGTTTTGGCGATATTGCCGTATACTTCATAGGTTTTGAAGGGAGTATCATAGAAAATCCTTTATATGATAAAGTGTTTATTATCTCATATACTTTCCCATATGGGATCCCCGTAATTTCTGATATGTTCTTTGCGGTGCTTACCCCTTCACTCACCAATGTTAGATACACTTTTGCTTCATATTTATTCAGTCCGATATCAGACAGTATCCTAAACGCTCTGTCAGTGTTTTCCATAATCTTGTAGTTACATAAAGAATATTTATCTATTTTTTATATTAAGAAAAAAAAGTATCCTGTTCACTTACTGACAGGAGGAAAAACAGATTTTGCTTTCTTAAAGTTTGTGGCAAAAAAATCGCACATGAACTTAGTGAATGAAGAGGATGATACCCAAACTCCCAAGTCTCTTCCATATAATATATTCTCATCATCTGGCATCGGCTCTATTATCAAACACTCTTTATCGTCTATAGAGAACAAGTTGTTATTTGCACTTTTTACTTTTCTTATGTCGCAAAAGTCTAATGAGTCTATCTCTTCAAGGACTTCGTTGTTCACAACACCTGCTATAGATATGTTGACGCCTCTTTTATTTGCCTCTCTCAACAGCTCCTTATGCAGGACAAGTCTTGAAAGACTATTTGGTGAGCAGTGTATGCATATATTTTTCTCTGCCTTCTGGATAAGCTCATCTATCTTTTTCACCACGTTTGCTCTCCCATTTATCACCCAGAATATCCCTTTGGGCTCCACAAACTTTCTGCTCTCTACGAACAGAGGCTCCAACTCTGACACTATGTGGCTTTCAAGCTTATCATATCTTTCTTCAACATCTTTTTTTGCGTTTATCACAGCATCCCTAGGAGATATGGCCTGACACTTCATGGGTTTTGAAGGAAGTATCGTGCAGAACCCTTTTGAAGACAACGCGTTTATAACCTCATAAACTTTTCCATAAGGGATTCCAGTAATATCCGAAATATTCTTAGCTGTACTGATTCCTTCCCCTATCAAAGTGAGGTACACTTTTGCCTCATACTTATTTAGTCCAAGCCCGATCAATGGTTCGATTGCATTCTTAGTTGATAACATCTTTTTTCACCCCCCCGAAAAAATGGTTATTTTCTGGGAGTTGTAGTGAATCATAAATTCTTTTTTTGTCTATTTTTTTATGTGAATCTACTTTTCATTTTTTTTCGGTTAATACCTTTTTTCACTTTACGGAGAGAAACTATTCTCACCACCATAACAATATAATAAAAATGAAATATATACTTTACTATAATTTTAATACTAAAATCAAAACAGTATATACCCATCTAATTTTTTAGGAAAGATTTATATATTAGATAGAACCCCCCATTTAAGATGAAAAGGAAAGTTGTACAGGTAGGTAAATTCACCAAAGTTGTATCTCTGCCAAGCAAATGGGTAGAGAAGAATAAGATAAAAAAGGGTGATGACATCGATGTCGAAGAGTACGAGAATAAGATAGTGCTCAAACTAGACAAAGGACAGTCTATACAAAAGATCGCATTAGACCTAAGCAAAGGTTATGACTACAACGTAAGGGACATCAAAGCGATGTACAGGTACGGCTATGATGAGATACACATAACGTTCGACAATATCGAAATACTGAACAAACTGCAGAAAGCGATATCAGAACAACTCATGGGTTTCGATATCGTCAATCAGGATAACAAGAAATGTCTTATAAAAAACCTTATGGAGGAGTCACAAACAGAGATAGATACGATAATAAGAAGACTGTTCCTGCTCACATTATCTATGGCTGACGAAAGCTATACAAAGATAACGAGCAGGAAGATGGAACAGCTCAACGAAGTTCAAGCGATGGAAAGGATGAACAATAAGCTATGTAACTTATGCGAAAGGATACTTAACAAAAAAGGATATAAGGAATATAGGAAGACTCTGTTTATATATGCTCTGATAAGAGAACTTGATCAGATAGCAGACGCTTATAGGGACCTATGCAAATATCTGATAAAAGAAGAAAAGCCCACATTGACCAACGAAGTCTTAGATATATACAAAGAGGTAAATGCTTTGTTCAGAGGGACATATGAGGTATTCTATAAGGTTGACCTTGCGGCACTGTCAAAACACACACAAAAAAGAGAAGCGACTGAAGAAAAGGCTTTAGAACTCTTTCCAAAAGTCAGCAATAATAATCGGATGGTACTACACTACCTCTTGACAGTACTTATGAAGATAAATCACCTGGCAGAATCAATAGTTAAATAGTCTTTCAAGCAAAAATTGCTTCTTGTAGCATCCATGATCATCAGAACCTCTTGTATGCAGCCTAAACTTTTTTACAATCCCATATATCTCTTCTTTGTATTTCTTTACTGCATGATCTTCCGAAGACGCATTTAGCTCAGCAAGGAAATTGTAACCATATCTCTCATCATGCCACAAAGATACGATCTCTGCACCATCTATGTCTTCCTTTGAACACTCTCTGAACAGCTCATACAAAAAATACCAGTCTTCTATCTTAGGTCGTCTAGAAGTATGAAATACAAATCCCGGGTGCGCTATCACTGCTTTACCGTTTGAGTTTTTGATCATATTGATAGCAGCTGCGACAGGCATATGCTCAAAGTCTGATTCTACATCGATAAGTCTTGTTGATTCTCCAGTATACTTTGTTCTCTGTACTTCTCTTAAAGCAGCATCAAAATCCACGTTATGCAGATGGTGTCTTGCTGCCGCAACATCCTTCAGATCAACGTATTCTTTGCGTGAGATCGGCTCAAGGGACCCATAAGATCTCGTCCTGATCTCCTCAAAAGAAGGCATGGTTATACCCAGATCAATATACTCTTTGATGGCTCGCCTGGCCAGCTCGTTCTCCTCATCTAGCGCAGGACGCAGTGACTTGACCAGCACCTCATCAGGGTTTAGATCGTAACCAAGTATATGAACATCACATCCTAAGAATGTTGTCCAGATCTCAACTCCTGATTCGATGATGATATTTTTCTCTTTGCTTACCCGTTCAAGCTCCTCTGCAGGATAGAAACAATGATGATCAGTCACTACTATCTTTTCAAGCCCGCACTTTTTTGCCCTCTCTGCCAGCTTACCTAGAGGTTCTGTGCTGTCCGACCTTAAAGTGTGCACATGACAGTCAACGTACTTATTTTGATAGATCATTCTCCAACGACTCCAACCTTTTCTTTAGACCACAAAGCTTCTTTGATGACGCTTTATCTCCACCTGGATAATATTTCTTACGGTATTCTTCAAATCTTTCCTGCC
Source organism: Candidatus Nanoarchaeia archaeon (assembly GCA_028279745.1). Lineage (GTDB taxonomy): Archaea > Nanobdellota > Nanobdellia > Woesearchaeales > JANQNC01 > JANQNC01. Next base: position 1,278,628 of record JANQNC010000001.1, on the reverse strand, counting down.
CTATCTGGTCAACTGCATCTGCCGCATCTTCGATCCACTCAGAGACCCCTTTTCCATACAAGTTCAGGTGATAGGGTATTTTTGCAAGACAACTTGTGAAGATTGTCTCATTATAAAAGATAAACTTCGCTTCTTCAATATCCTCAATGATACCTTCCAGGTATGGTTCTAATCTTGAGCCTGACTCAAGCTCTCCTTTAAGGATCTCGATACCTCCTCGGATGCTGGAAAAAGGATATGATTGCAGAGCTTTAACAGCATCAGACATGGCGTCACTTCCCAAGTATAACCTTCTTGAATAGACATCTATCTTTTTAAGCAACAAGCTTTTAAGATCGACCTGAACAAGCTTCTTATGCAACAGATCTTTTGCTTCTCTATTATATGCTTTTAACACATCATCCAAAAATTTCTCTTTAAACGCTCTTGATCGCTCCCGATCTTCAGACAGCCTTACATGATTCAAGAATTTCGCATGATCAGCAAGAGGTGTGGTTATCAGTGCAGTGTCAAAATCAAACATCTCATCGTTGTAAAAATTGCCCAGATTATTATCTCTAAAATAGCCCCTGATAGGATACTTTGATAAAGCAGACACCACAGGTTCTAAGTATGCAAAGATCGAAGATATGTCTATGCCATCAAACTCTGACCTTAGAAAGTTAAAATAATCCTCTTCAAGAAGAAGGGTCTTTCCTTCTCTTACTATATGCCAAGGACCCACTGCAGCACATCTAGCTATCAGGTCTACTTTCTTTTCAAGCAAAGAGAACCTTTCTTCTGCGTTGGCAGCATCTAAAACTTCATCGTAAAGCGTATCAACCTCTGACTCGTTCCTCTCAGTAGTCAGAGCTAAAGCTTTATCCTCCTTTATCCCCATCGCAGGATTTCTCTCCAGGCGTATAAAGAGATGAAAAGAGGGAAATTTAAGTATAGGGTCGTCTGAAAAATTTCTCTTAAGATAGTTTATGACATTATTCTCATCCTCTCCCCTGTCAAACTTACGATAGTCTTTTATCCAAGACCTCTCACCTTCGATCTGTAGAGGATCTGTCCTTCTCTCAATAATGACTGCTTTATTACTCCCTCTCACCTTCTTCATTTTTAAGGAGCTCACAGTAGCGCCTGCAAGTTTTGCTTGTGCTGATACTGCAACAAAATCCCCCAATATTCTTTCAAAATCAAAATCAGTCTTTCTTACATCTGTATATGCCTTATCTACAGATACATAATCTGTAACTGCTTCTTGAAACATTGATTGGGCCTCCTTCAATGAATTTTTTGCGGCATCAAAATTTCCCGCACATAAGAATAACTCGTACTGGTTTGAGTAAGCAAACGCCCTAGCGATCTTACCCGCGATTATATAGGTTGAACTGTCGCTTAACTCTTTGACTAAAAGTTCATTTTCCCTGTTCTTTTCTTCTATAACCTGTTTTGCAGCTTTCTGCTCTTCTATCTTCAATAGCAGACCTTCGATCGTGTCTCGTCCCCTTTCTACATAGTCCATCCTGACAACAGTCTTATCATCTCCTCTTGTTATTGACTTGATCAGTTTAGCCTTAAAACTCGGGAGACCCACCACCAAGGGCGTGTGCTGGACCTGCCTTATGAAAGAGTTTTCTATGCCCACGCTATGATATTTCATTTTACTATCATCATTATAACTATAGTTCAGTTTAGCATGTTTCTTATGGAACTCAATCTCCAGGTTGACTGAAGGAAATATATCCTTCAGCGCTTTCTTTACAACATTCAACAGAAACTCATATTTATTTTTAGTAAACACCATATATGTTTTTAATAGAACACCGCTAAGCTTCTCAGTGAAGAACATATTCACTCTTCTGGCAATCCTGCCGACTGTATCTAACTGGTTAGTTTGTATCTCGAGCTTGTATTGGCTCCTGGATTTCCCATTGATCACATGAAGTGCCACGTTCTCAGCAAAATTTGCATCACCCACAATTTCTTCTAAAGAGCTTATCATCCTGTTTGCTAAACAGAAAGATGCCTTCTTTGAATACTTTTTTGAATATTCTCTTGGGTCAAATAAGAGATCATACAGCTTTTTCTTTTCTGGATCAGTTGTCAGGTTGAGTTTTGCATATAATTTTTCCAGGGTCTGTTCAACGATCTCTTTTTCCCCGACTAAAGAATTTTTCTCCTTCAGCTTGTATATAACATAATCAAAGAAATAATTGAACCCGCTGCTTGCTACCTCTTCTTCCCAATAAAGATCAGTATCCATAGGAGTATTTATTTTATAAGTCAGTTTTATACTTTGCTATGTTGTTTATAATAGATCACTTCAGCCAGTTAGTCCCCATTAGGTTATGATAAGTTTCGTAGAAAGAATCTTTTACCAGGCGCAGGGTCAAAGCAAACAATTTTAGATAATCTTTAACTTTTAGCCTCTTTATCACATTTAATATAGGGAATTCTTTTAAAAAAAGATAAAATTCGATTAATAAAAGCGAAGGTCTTCCTGAACCTGTCAGCGCTTCTCTATATGATCTGTTGTCAAGTTGTTGCACTAACTTTATGTATGCTTCTGTTTCGGATGCAGTCATCCTGCTCTGGATAAGCAGAAAGATCGCATTCAAGTCATACTTACATATTACACTGTGCTTCCATGCTTTTGAGTAAAACTTAAGGTACTTCTCACTATAGTCTCCCTCGCGCAAAGCTCGGATGCATGTTTTTCCTGCAAGTCTCCCGTTTCTTAGTGCTGCCGCACAGCCGTACCCGCTGCTAGGCAAAACCTGTGAAGCAGAATCTCCCGCTAACAGGACCCTGTTAAAATATGTCTTCTCAAAGTTATACATAGGCAAGACCCCCCACTTATAATCACAGGGGGTGCATTTGATTTTCTTTTTTTTTATATACTCAAAAATTCTTGATTTGAGGTATCCGTAGGAACATCTCTTTTTCCTCACAGTCATTACACCGATAGAGATCGAATTTTTTGAATGTGCCTCTATCCAAAAGTTTTCCTTTTTTTTCCAATCTATTATTTCCCAGAGCAGTTGAACGTTCATCTTGTCATACTCAGAAACTTTACAATCGACTACAAAACACTGATAAAAAAAATTGTCTTTTTGCAAGCCGAACTTCTTTACAGCTGGGCTTTTATAGCCTGCTGCATCAATCAATAATTTTGTTTTTATCTTTCCTCTGGTCGTTTTTAAGATAAGCCCATCACCCACATAATAAAAGCTGTTCAGACGGGTATTCTGCTTAACTTCACACTTTTTGATTCTTTTACTGAATTTCTCCAGCATCTTGTTAACATTCAACACGGCCATCACTCCTTTGTGGATCGAGAATTCATTGCTGACAGATGAACCTATGCTGATTAGTCTTGGCTCATTGTCGATACAGTCCTCAACATCCCAATCTTTAAGCTGATGTTTCCAGACACATATTGATTTCTTAGAAACATTGATCTTGCCCTTCTCTAGTATAAGTGAACGTATATCTTCACATTTATCGATCTCCATCGCAGCGCTCAATCCTGCGGGACCCCCTCCTGCTATCACAACATCGTATTCTTTCATTTTTAAAACCAGACCATGTCCTTGACAATCTTTAAGACCAAACCAAAAAATACAGGATAGTCCCTAAGCGTAAATCGTTTGAATATTTTTAGTATAGGTATCTCCTTAAACGCCCAGAACAGTTCCTTTGCCATAAGCTTGATATCATGTACATCTGTAAGTATATCTTTTGCATCCTTGTCACATAGATGGTTCATTATCTTTACGTTGGCAGCGGTCTCTGCAGGAGTCATCTTGGTTTCCAGGAAAAGTAAAAGTGCATTAAGGTCATACTTTCTTATCTTTCCTGACTTCCACAGTTTTGAATACAATTTAAGAAATACCTCGCTGCAGTTACCTTTTTTTATCGCTTTATACGCAACCTTGCCTGCTATCTTTCCATTTTTTAGAGCAGACATAAACCCGTATCCGCTGCCAGGTATCACCTGTGATGCAGCATCTCCAACCAGCAAGACCCTTTCAAAATATGCCTTTTCAAAGTTATACATGGGCAGGATACCCCACCTTTTCCCTATGGGGTTGCAAACTATCTTTTTCTTTTTTATGTATCTTCTTAATTCTTTTTCCAATTTTTCATAAGAACACTTTCTCTTTCTTATCATCATCACACCAACTACAATATCTCTTTTCGAAAAGACATCTATCCAGAAGCTGGTTTTTTTTGTTTTATCGAAAAGGTCCCAAAGCAGGACTGAATCAGTATCATAATCAGGGACTTTACACTCCATAGCGTAGCACTGGTAGAAAAACATGTTTTTCTGAAGACCAAATTTTTTTGTTGATACTCCTTTGTAACCTGAAGCGTCTATGAGTAACTTGGTTTTTATCTCTCCTTTGTTAGTATCAAGCGATAATCCTCCGTCTACATAGCTGAAGTTTTTAAGCTCGGTGTTTTCCCTAATTTCGCAATTTTTTATCCTTTTCTTAAGGCTGTTTAGGGCTTTAGATAGGTCTACCATGCTCATATCTCCCCTATGTGTTGACCTCATACTATCTACAGACGAAGCAACGCTAAAAGTTTCAGTGTTGTTGTATGCACACTTTTGTAGATCAAACTTTCTTAGCTGATTTTTCCAGATAGAAGTTGTTTTTGTAGATACGCCTATCCTGTTTTTCTCTATAAGCAAAACTTTGAGTCCTTTCTTGTTGCCTAGCTCCAAAGCTGAGCTCAACCCTGCAGGGCCTCCGCCCACTACGACTATATCATACTCTCCTGTCATAGACCACCTCTATAAAATTTGAGAATAGCTTAATAGCCAATCGGAAAGAGGACAGCTTAAACAATATGCCCAGGGTATAATTTGATTTAAGGACTTCAAAGAATTCTTTGCCTGATAAAGAGTTTAGCTTATCTATCATCAGGTCCCAGGCTTCATCGTCAAACAGCCGCATAACTATCTCTCTAAGGACTCCATTAAAAAACTCATATCTTCCAAAATTTTTTTTCCAGTACGTTTCATAACTTGAAAGCTGCGATCTTGAGAAATCATCCTTTTTAACAGCTTCTTCCACAATACCTGCAGCCACACGCGCCATATCTAATATCGCGGGACTCCCCATACCAAAAAAGGAGGAAGGCTGCCCTGCAGAATCTCCCAGTAATATAAGATTATCTTTTACAAATCTTTTTGCGGGCCTTATAGCTGGAGAGTCCTTAAAGATCTTTTTAGTTATCCTTCTTGACCTTCTAAAATCTACACCATGTATCTCTTTTTTTATCAAAAACAGGTTTAGCTTCTTTTCAAGCTCTTCCCGCCCAGGTTTATTATATGGGAACATGTTGCTTATCCCTACATGGAACTTGGTTCCTTTTAATGGGACGATCCAAGCTCCGCCCGAACTAGTGAGAGATGAATCAAGAAAAGTGATCGAATTAGATTTATCTTTTGCACTGCAATTATCTAACGTATACGATAGGGTCTTACAATAAATATCGCTTCCCTCTACCCCCATCTTTGAAGAGATGGAAGAACCTTTTCCGCTGCAGTCTATCACCATCTTTGCAAAAATGTTATTTTTATTTTCATCCACCAGACATAGCTCACCACCCACATAACATATATCCTTTATCCAGGTATTGAATCTTATTTTTCCCTTGATCCGTTTATCAATGATAGAACTCAACTTATTAAGGTCAACATATGATATCCCTTCTTTTCTTCCGAATAGATGTACAAATGACTTGGCAGGTGTTAAAAAGGTAAATCTCCTCAACCTGTTGACTACACAGCTTTCAAGATTGAACTTCTTCACCTGACTGTTAAAAATTCCGATATGATGCCTATGACCAAATTTTTTACTGCCTTCAACAACGATAAAGGACACATTCCTGTTTTGCAGCTCTTGTGCAACACTCAACCCTGCAAGACCTGCTCCTACAATCACTACATCATATTTTTTCTGCATCAGTTATAGTTCTGATTTATCCTTTTATAAATCATATAGTTAAAATAAAAGTTTTTTTATAAAAAGAACAAAAAAAGAAAAATAGTTTAATCTAATATATACTGATTAGTAGTTTTATCTTAATCTCCTTCCCGAAGTTTATCCTTTTCGTAAAGATAAAGATAACATCTCATACAACAGTATAAAAAAAGAATATAAAAAAATAAACTAAAACTTCTAATGTGCAATAAAATGAGGATAGGAATAAAACTTATTATCAGCTTTCTTTTGATCACCTTTCTTTTGATATTTGTAGGTATCTTTGGGTTTACAACATCAAACACCATCCAAAAAAATGATCAGGTTGTAATTGAGATCATTGAGATTGAAAAACTACTAGATGACTCTCTGGTACAAGTCTTGCAACTGATAGAAACCCACGACCTGGACGAGTATTACAGGATGAGATCAGAGATAGAGCAAATAAGGATTGAGTTTGATTCTCTGTACAAAAAGAATAAAGAGCTGATAAATTCTCTCTCAGACACTTTTGAGGAGGACATCGCTGAATTTTCAGAAGTTTCTGATGATATAATCAATGTCCAAAAGAAAAAGCTTACCCAACAAGAAGAGTTTGCAGAAAAATACGTATTTGAGAAAGAATCAAGACATTCTATACGTAACTCTTTGGAGCTAATCGACGATATTAAACTAAGAGGGGACATCGCGCTTATGGAGTATTACAGTAAAGAGACTTTATTCCAGTACCAAGATAAGACTCACCTAGACAAATGGGTAAACAGCATTGAAATCGTTAAAGAGGACTTAAGACAAGCTAACATTTCAAGATTAGAGAAAGAATCTTTTCTAATCGTCCTTAACTCATACGGTGAGCTAGCTCCCGAAATAGGAAAGATCGTGATAGAACAGAAAAGGATTGAAGTCGATGAACGAGAAAAGATAGAACATCTTACAGAGATAATTAAAAAGCTGGAACTTGACGAAGAAAAAATGACTTCCAGCATCAAGTATGAAAATGAATCATTATCAAGGACTACTTATTATACCTTATTAGGAGTTATAATAGTGTCTTTCTTAGCATCTACTGTGTTGGGTGCTTATATCGCTAACTCAGTATCTAAGCCGCTGCAAAAACTGACTGAAGTTACAAAAAAGATAAGTAAAGGTAAACTTAATACTACGTGTAAGATAGATTCAAAAGATGAAGTTGGAGAACTGGCAAACTCTTTTGAAAACATGCGTGTTGGCTTGAAGGACAGGAACGATCTGTTGAACTCCCTTCTGAAAACTTTTAGGGGAAAATCAGGAGGTATAGCTTCCATCCTTGTAAAGAAGAACATCAAGGAATTAGTAAAGAAAAATCCAAGGATAATAAAGATCATACCTAACTCAATATCTAAATCGATCAAAAAAGAAGAAAAGATAAAAAAAGTGTTTAGATAAACGTCATGATCTGCTAAACGAATTAGAATCATTATAGTCGCTGTTTTCCAGCTTGTATTTTCGCCAGTAATTTTGTCGTCAGAGACATACTATTTGTCAATGGAACCCCTTTACAGTCTGATGTTCTTACCTTTTCTGTTTCAGCGATGAGAATGTCTTATCTGCCATACTACAATAAAAAAAAATCCAGTTTAAATCATTTTTTGAATTCTTCTGGGATAAGCTGCCTGTTCTCCTCTCAGCGTTAATAAAAAAATTATTTATAACTAAAAAAAGAAACTGATAACATGGATTTTTTTGAGCTCAGCATAGGAACCAGCATCATTGCAGCAGGGATTATTTTAGGAGCTATCATAAGAAGATCAAAAAATAATATGAAACGGTTTGTCTTAAGAAACAGATAAAAAAATGAGAAAAAATGAAAAAGCTGATTTTGTTTTCGGGTGTTCTTATTGCGGTTTATTTTGTATTCTTTCATCTTCCCGAGAGTGCTAAAAGATTTTCTTTAGATCCCTTCATGCTCCACGAGTACTGGAGGTTCATAACATACCAATTTGCTCACCTGAGTTTAGGACACCTTGTTGAAAATATCGTGGGTCTTGGCGTACTGTCTTTCATAGCTATAGAGCTGAACAGCAATCTCAATAGTTTCTCTTCAACATACCTTGCTTCTGGGTTACTGTCTGCAATCCCACTATGGTTGCTGTTCCCGTTCTCGATACTTGGTGCGTCAAATGCTGTGCTTGGCGGATTTGGCTTAGTAAGCATGGAAGCGAGGAAAGTCAATATTAACGGTGCGCTTGTTATAGCAGGTCTCACTGTGCTTATCTTTATGAAAAGCTTTCTTACTTTTGCACATCAAGGGATTAATGATATGTTCATAATCTATTTTGGCCAAGCGCTCATCCATTTTTCAGGACTGATCTTTGGGGTCTGTCTATTTTATCTTATCAAACATATTGCCCCTATTATTGGGAAGAAAAAACGTTATGTCCTTAGAGGTGGCGCGGCCAGCACTTAAAATTATAAGGACTAAGGGATAGGTGATAAAAATGAAAATACCCACTGGAATTGAAGGCTTGGACCACATGCTTAAGGGCGGTCTGATTGGTGAAAGGAATATCTTGCTCTCGGGACCTTGCGGCTCTGGAAAAAGTACGCTTGCAATGCAGTTTTTATACAACGGCGCAGTTAAGTTTAAGGAGCCTGGACTTTATATCACTCTTGAAGAGCCTGCTAAAAAGCTATATTTAGACATGAAAAATCTAGACATGGATTTGGAAGAACTGGAAAAGACAGATATGTTTACAGTCATAGGTGGACCAGTAACTAAACTAAACGGGTACATGAAAAAGGTTGATGCAACAGTTGATAATATCGCCGAGGAGATTGAAGAGGTTATCAAAGAAAAAGGGATCAAGAGAGTTGTTGTTGACTCAATCAACCTACTGACTGTACTTTCTGATGACAAGGCTGAAAGAAGAAACGCCTTGGCCATGATCGCCAACACCCTATCAACTTTAAAGTGTACTTCCCTGCTGATCTCAGAGACTAAAGAGGGATCTATGGACCTGAGCAGATACGGTATTGAAGAATTCGTAGTAGATGGTGTAATCGTGCTTTACATAGTAAGACAAGAGGGAAAATTTATTTCAGGTATAACAATCAGGAAGATGAGGGGTTCGGATCATGACAAAGAGATAAGATACTATCAGCTGTCTGATAAAGGTGTAAAGGTTTATCCTGAAGAGACAGTGTTTACAAAATAAGGAGAATATAGATGAACTTAATAATTTTTTTAGCGGTTTTCTTCCTTTCAACTATCTGTATTGGAAGGCTGTTGGAAAAGTTCAGGGTGCCATGGGTTTTTTCTTCACTGTTGATTGGACTGGGCCTATCGATAATAAACCCATTTGTCCATGCAACTTCTTCAAGCTCGTTTAAGTTCTTTGCTGAGTTGGGAATGTTTTTCTTGCTTTTCATAATAGGATTTGAATTGAATATTAAAAAGGTGTTCAAGAGCAGTAAGTTCATATTTAAGACTACGTTTGTTATCATCGCTGCTGAAACTTTACTTGGAACATTGTTTGTGCATTATGTGTTTGGTATCCCTTGGCTCGTCTCCATTCTGATAGCCACCTCTTTTGCCACTGTTGGTGAAGCCGTGCTGCTTCCCATCCTTGATGAGTTCAAGCTTGTAAGGACTAAGTTAGGTCAGTCTATCTTGAGCATAGGTATGATAGATGACTTTATTGAGGTCATCACCGTTGTAGTAGTATCTGTGGTGCTTGGACGTTCTGCAGGACACGCAAGCTTTGACATCCTGATAAACTTACTTGTTCTAGCATCATTGTTTGCTCTTGTTTATATAATCGTAACACTGAGGGAATATCTGACCTCTTTCAAGTATAAAGATGTTCCTTCTTTTTTTATCTTTGTAATATTTTTTATCTTCCTGTTTGTCGGGATCGGACAGCTGGTTGAGTCTGCTGCATTAGGTGCATTTCTTGCAGGAATCGCTCTGAAAAACATGATCCCTAAGAAAATACTCGGCTTCATAGACTCTGAAATAAAGACCCTTGCATATGGTTTTTTTGCACCCTTGTTCTTTTTGTGGGTTGGCTTGGATATAGACATAAGCTACATAATACAGTTTCCACTGTTAGTTATTGCTGCGCTGATTTTGACAAATGGCACAAAAGTACTGAGCAGCTACTTTATGGGCAAGAAAGTCTTTGGTTCAAAAAAATCGATAATCATGGGGCTGGGGTTAAGCGTTAAGTTCAGCACCAGCATCGTCATACTGAAGTTATTGTTTGAGAAAGGCCTGATCCAATCTGACCTATATTCCATCTTGATAGGCTCCACATCTATCTTCTTGATCATAGCGCCCATACTATTCTCTTATCTGATTACAAAATGGGACATCATACCCCAAAAAAGAAAAAAAAGCGGGCATTTCCCATAGTTTAAAGATAATGCTGTTTTCTTTTCTTTTATAATCAAAAAGGAATATAATAAAATAAAGATAAAAAAGTGTCATGAAAAAGCTTAAGACATTGATTTTGCTACTTTTTGCTCTGACCCTATCTTGTGTATCTGCGTTCGGGATAGACGCGCCAGAAGAACTTATCTTTAATAATGTCCTGGGCGACGGATATGCAGAAAAGACTATCAACATAACATCTAAAAGCCCCGATAACACCCATATAGGGATGTATGCAAGCGGCACTTTTAGTGATTGGGTCACTTTTTACCCCTCTTCGAGATATGTAAATAAAGATTCCCCCATCGAGCTTAAAGTCCTGATCAACCCTCCTCTTACACCTCCAGGGATATATACTGGACAGGTAGTTATAAAATCTTCTGGGACTGGCCGCGATACAACTATTGAAGACACAGTCATAATCCGATCTTCTGTAGAGATAACTGATCACGAGATCGTACAGCTTGTTTCAAAAAAGATCACTATAAGCGAGTCTGAACAAGGCAAACCCATAAAGATTTTAGTTCCTGTTCAAAATGAAGGCAATACTGTTGTTAACCCTTTTTTTAAGATTGACATTTTAGACGATAACGAGAAGCCCCTTCTCACCCACACGTCTAAAAAGACTGCACTATTGCCTTCAACTCATGATGTTATCGAGATAGATACACCGCATAATCTAGAGGTTGGCAGATATATTATAGAAATTACAACATTGATGGATAACGGTTGGGTTTCAGGTAAGCAAAGCACAGAACTAAATATCATTGAAGAAAATTATATATCTGAAGGGCCAAGAATCATAAAAGGAAAGCTCACACCTCTTGCGATCAGCAAGATCATGATAGTCTCTTGGGTCTTTCTGCTGCTTTTTGTCACCCTTATCATCAGGCACAAAACATCAAGAAGAAGTTAAGTCTGGTCCTTTCTGATATATCTGCTGACTAGCCAAACGAGATCGTTTGGGTACTGTCCATCGTGCTTTCTACAAAGGTTATTTTTGCTGGATCTTCTTCAACTATCTCTACTTGATTTTTCTTATCTCCTTTTTTCTTTGTCATCACCCAGCTTATTATTGCTGGCTTATCTGGCAAAGAAGGTGGCGCATCTAAAGAAAGTGTCATATTTATTGCAGGATCGTAGTATGATGAATAAGTATCTGTTCCGCTTATGTCTTTTGCTCTGCATCTTAAGTCTACATCTGTTTGAGGTAAAGGGTTTATCCCTGTAAAATTCCATACAAAGCTTGATCCGTTTGTGTGGTTGCCTATGTAATTCCATGCATATACTGTCGTGTTTGCAGGCGAGAATGCAGCAGCAACTAGTGCTTGTCTTACATTTCCTGAATGGCTCCATGATACTGAGAATGATCCTGCACTGGTGTCAATATCATCTCCTCCTGCACCTGTTGAGGAAGATGCACTACCATCTAACTCATATCTTTCATTTCCTGCACTGTAGGTGTAGTCTCCTCCGCCTCCATTTCCTACTACACTCATCACCCAACTGTTGTCTTCTATTGTTGTGATTGAACATGAGATTGGTTGCCCTGTGTTTGATGTACAGCTATCATCTAGTGCTTGATTGACATTCTCATAAGAACTTACACCAACCATAACATTTCTTGTTGGCGTTGCTGATACATCAACATTAACTGTGTAAGAACCTGAAGAAGGTAAATCTGATTCTAACAAATAATAAAATGCCGTGTATTGTGAATATCCTGTTCCTGCTCTTGCCCAATCAACTTGTGTCATTGTCACCCCATTATATGTTACACTGTTAACAACTTTATCGGCTAAAGAATCCTCAAAAGTAACTCCCACAACTAACAATCTATTATTTCCACCTCCTATCGTGTGAGAAAAACTTCTATCACCACTTCCTTGGTTAGTTGTTGTTGCATCGTGAGCAATACTGCCAACACCTTGTTGACCATGGTATGCTTCGATAGAATAAGTTATTGTGTCTCCATCGGGGTCAGTACTTCCGCTACAGATTAACTCCACATCTGAATAGAAGGTATTGTTGCAATTTCCTCCATCACATGTTATTGATGTTGGTGTTGTTGGTGGTTGTTGTGCTATTATTCCTTCCAGATCTATCCCATCAACCCACATATCATCTATATTTCCCGATAATCCTGGATCTCCTTCCCACTGTATCTGTACTGATGAGTCAAGTGTACAATCAGAAGGCGTAATTTCTACTGTTGTTGTATACCAAGAACTTTGACCATGATCTCCATTAGTAAACCTCCATATCTCTGTGCTGTCACAAAATAACTGAACGTATTCTCCTGAATCTATACTCTCAGGGTAATAATCAAACGTGATATTTACTGAATCGTATCCTGAGAAATCAAAACTTTGTTCAAAATGTGATGTGGAACTGTCATCCTGTACGTGTGCTGACCAACTTCCACCTGCCGCACCGCTATCTTGCTTATTGCTTCTTGTAGAGTCCCTATTAGCATCTGAACCCCCAAATGACCACCCTTGGCTTCCTGACTCAAACCCATAATAACCTATCGGTGTTGCAATACAGACTACCGAGAACAACATAGCTACAAACACCATAGTTACTACTAATCTTTTCATTTCTATTCATTTGCGCATATTTCTCCGTCTCCCTACGATCGATTTTTGTTTCAAAGTGTCAGAAACTTATAATGGTCATTAAAGGGGTCGATTTGGTCGCTTGCAAATGTTTCCTCTTTTTATACTATCAGAAAGTATATATTAGTATTAATCATATATAAGCTTTTTGGCAGCATCATATAGCAAAACTAGAATTCATCACAGAACCACATAGTCCAACTCTTCTATCTTAGCAAAATCAGAATCTCTTGTTATCAATGTGTTATTGTTCTCTATAGCGATAGAAGCTATCAAAAGGTCTGTAAGTGAAAGAACAACTCCCGACTTGTCATATTTGTGCTTAAGTTCTGTCAAGATTATTGGTGTTGCTTTAGTTGTGTTTAGAAGGATAAACTTGTTTAAGAATTCCAACAGTTTCATCTGGTTTTTTTCTGATTTATCTTTAAGCCCGTATCTGAATTCAAAATCGTTCAAGAACGTGATGCAGGGGATTGAACTGTCCTTCTTTATGATCTTGTTTAGTTTATCAACTGTTTCTTTCTTGTTGTTAGCTATATCTATCAAGACTGATGTGTCTACCACAAAGCTCATATTCTAAACCCTTTCTCTTTTCTGAGTGTTGAAAGAGAAGCCCTCATCTTTCTTGCATCTTCATCTGACAACAGTTTTTCCTTGTTAAGTATTGAACCCCATATTTTATCCTGTTCTTTTTTGTAATTTTCTAATAGTGCTTTGAACATTTTTCCAACTTTCACTCCGCTTTGAGCTGCAAGAGTTTTGAACTCCCTCCAATCTTCATCATTTACCCCTTTGATTGTCTTCACAGTCATAATAGTAATAAAGTAATACTAGTATTTAAGTATTACTTTTTCCTTAATTATCTTCTATATAGAAAATAATTAGCCAACATTACTACCACCATTTAACCATTCAACCATCTAATAATTCTTGTATATCTCCCCAATCGCCCTACTCAATGTATAGAATGATCTTCCTATCAATAGGTTCAAAGGTTTATTTGATTCCTTAACCCATATTTTTGAAGGTGAATATTTCACATATTTTGAGCATCTGTCATCTATATGTACTTTCTGCAGCATCCCCGCTTCAAGTCCTGAAGTGAGTATCTCTATCTTTCCCAGTATATTCAGATGTGCCAGTATCATGTCTGTAACAACAATATCGTAGGTGTTTCTTTTCTTTAGTTCATCTCTAATTTTTTTATTTGATACTTTACTATACTCTTTGCTTCCTCTGCCTTTGTTTTCGTATTTGAATCTTTGTCTGAAGAATCTTTTGATGTAGCTTTTTAGTCCTTCTATCCCTTCTTCTGTGAGGTATGCTGTGCTTCTTATGCAGAATTCCTCTCTTTTTCTTGCTTTTACAAAGTCAAACAGTACATTTTTTATGAAGGTTGTATCACCTATCGTTACGTTTGGTTTTCCATTTACATATTCTTTTGGTGCTATGTACACAACACCCATCGGCTCCCCTCTCAAATCTGTTATTATCTCTGTTCTTTGGTCTCTATTGATGCTTATTTTTGATTGCTTTATCTTTCTTATCTCACCGTTTATCCTTATTTTTTCTTTTTTATCATCAGTCATCAGTTTTTGTTCATACAACATCATCACATCTCTAAATGATGATGCCATCTCTACATAATCTCTCGAAAATGTTGTTACTGCTTTTTCTAGTGAGGTAGGTCTTCTTTGAAAGTTCCCTGGTTTTTTCTTGAATGGTTTTACATTCCCTCTTGGAAACTCTACTGCATAGTGTATTTTCATTTTTCGGACTAGAAATCACTATATTGCTTATATAGTTTTAGAATTTTTGTAGATACCGTACAGTGCAGGGATCACTCCTGTAAATATTATTGCAAGTGTTACACCTGCCACTTTCCCCGTAGTCTCTGCTGTTTTAAATGTTTTTTTGTATTTTATGTCTGGCTGTGCTAAAGTTTTGGGACAATCAGTGCATATCTCTACAGATTTATCAATCCCATAACCCAATCCTTTAAAGACCTCACCAACATAATCTCGTATCATAACTATCTTTTTCACTATTTATTATTTAAGTCTTTAGAATTTCTACTATTATATTTAACGCTTCTTTGCAGAATGTTGGGTGTTTCATGAATACATGGCTGCAGTCTATAGTAAAGTGTTCTGCTCCTTCTAGTTTGACTGATTCTTCTTTCACCACCCCGTCTCCTTCTCCATCTGTATTTCCTGCGATTGTGTAGTACTTTATATCTCCGATTGTTTCATCTCCTTCATTCAGTCTTTGCATGAAGTCATGGTTTTCTGATAACTGCAAAAAGTCTATGCTTAGGTTTGAGCCTTCTTGTGTTAAGTAGTTTGACACATCTGAAAAACTATATAATCCTCCATGGTTTGGTGTTCCCATCATTACTAATTTTCTTATTGTGCTATTGTCTATATTTTTGATGTAGTTTCTTGCAACTATTCCCCCCATTGAGTGTGTGACTAGATCTACTTTTTCTGCACCTGTACAGTATCTTATCATTTCTATTGTTCTGTTTAATGTTTTACTGTAGTCATCTATGTCTGTTGTCTCTATCGTAAAGTATGTGTTTCTTACTGATATTGGGTTTTCTGAATATTTTAGTTCTGAACAGGTTGTTTCTTTTATGAGTATTCCTCTGTTTTGGTAGTCTAATTCTTTTGATACGTCATCATGAAATTCCTTAAATTCTAATTGCCCAAATCTTGTGCTGTATATAACATTAAACCCATGCAGCACTATTAATGGATATGTGTTGTTTGGTGCATTTCCAGGCATATCTTCTACAGAATATTTTATCACCTCGCTTTTTGTTCTTGATACTATGTATTCTGAGTTGAATAGTAATATGCCTATTGTTAGTATGATTCCTACGATTATCATTATTTTGTATTTCTTTTGCATGAAATATTGCTTGTTTTCGATTGTTTTAAATATTTCTATTTGATGGGATTAATTATGAATATACATTTTTTTGAAGAATATCCTAATCAAACCAACCTCAACAAATTGAAGCTGGTTAAGTTTAAGTCTGTTGTATATGTTGCCACAAAGTCTTTCAAACAATTTGACAACCTTAGAAAGAAAATCTCCAAAATCAATCCAAAAATAGAGTGTGCCTATTGGCCTTTATTAAAAAAGTCTTATTGGGTATCTCCTTTTGCATACACTGAAGAAATCAAAGCTCTCTACAACGAACTATTGTCCAACAAACAAAAGAAATCACTCAAAGTTTTATTAGATCTTGAATTACCTTTCATCAGAAAAAAACTATTTCTCATAAACTTACTTTCATTCTTCAAAAACAAGAAACTGATCAGAAAATTCTTCACTGACGCAAAAAAACTCAACATAGACATCCTTACAGCAGAATGCGCTTCAACAAGTCATTTTGTTCAGAAGAAATTAGAATTTTTTGGTATCTCTTATCCTGTTAGAAACCATAAAAAAATTGTTATGCTTTACTCCAGTATGATTCCTGTCAAATCTATCGAGTTTAAGATTAAAGATTATATCAAACTCAGGTCTAAACAGTTAAAGGATAATTTACAGATCGCTTTAGGAACTATTGCTACTGGCGTCTGGGGCAATGAACCCATTCTTTCTCTTGAACAGTTTGAGACCGACTTAAAATTCTGTAAAGATAATAAGATTGACACAGTTGTCATCTTTAGGTTAGGCGGACTTAATGAAGACTATGTTAAGATAATCAAACGATTCATCTAAAAATTTATATACCTCTTCTTAATTCTATACATCATGAACATCGCAATTCCAATAACTGCAAACAACATGAGTGATGCTTTGAGAGATATGGATGAAGCAGCTAAACTAGCTGACATCATTGAATTAAGGATTGATTATATGAGACATCCTTGTCTTGAAAAATTGATCAGACACAATAACATTCCTAAAATAGTTACTAACAGGATTGATCGCGAAGGCGGTTTTTTTGAAGGCAGTGAAGAGCAAAGAATAGATTATTTAAGAGAAGCTATTGAGATCGGTGCTGCCTATGTTGATATCGAGCTTGATTATTTTCAACCTTTAGAAAAGAAAGGAACTGAACTTATAATTTCTCATCATAATTTTAATGAATTACCTAAAAACATGGAAACTCTTTTTGCACGCGCTCTTGATAAGGGTGCAGACATTGTTAAGATTGCAGCTAAAGCAAATACGTTTAATGATAGTTTAAGGATGCTTGAATTCACAGCAAAATCATCTCACCCAGTAATTGGTGTTTGCATGGGTCCTGAAGGAATAGTTACAAGAATTTTAGGTCCTGAGTATGGTTCTTATCTTACTTTTGCATCATTACCTGGAAAGCCTTCTGCTCCTGGACAAATAAATGTTAACCAGCTTCAGTCTGCGTACCTTAAATACAAAGAGAAAGCACTAACTGTCGGTGGTTTAAAAGAGCTCTTTTACGAACCTACTTACTAAAAATGCTGAAAAAACTTCTAAAACTTGAAAAAAAATACAACGAGTGGTTTCTTAAGAAAGATTACTTTCATCCTTTGTTTGGTTTAGTTTTTGCTATTTTTGTTTGGGGCGTTTTAGATTTCGAACTTAGACAGTTACCTCTTTCTTTACTGATCGGAGCAATCATGGGCGGAGGCATCTGGCTTGTCCAAAAGATCTCAGTCTGGGGCTCAACTAAAACTCTAGAACTGCTTGCTAAGAAGAAAAAATGAGTACTCAAAGGTAGTAAAAATACACAAACATTTATAAAGGCGTAATAATTTCTCACATAAAGTATGAAGAGCAGGATCAGTATCTCCATAGATGAGAAAACAGTTTCTAAAATACAAGAATTAGTTAGAAAGAACACCAACTTCAGAAACAAGTCTCATGTTGTTGAGTGTGCAGTAAACGAACTGATGGAGAGACAAAAATGAAGATTTCTTTTGCAAAGACAATCACAACTGCATTGATTGCTACTTTAATTAATTTTTCTCCAGTTAAAGGTTTCGATGTGGAAGAATTCATGATGGGCAGGGAAGCTGCAGAAGAGTTCAAGAAAGCTAATGATAAGATAAAATACAAACAACAACCTATAGGCTCTAAACATAAAGAAAATCCTTTTGCAAAAATTCCTTGGAAATTTCCAACTATGAAAAGAGGGTTTAATCCTAAAAGTCTTTTCGGCCTAAGAAAAAGTTACACTCTAAGTGAAGTTAAGGATATGACTAAAGAAAACATGTTTAGGATGTTAGATGTTCCTCTACTTGGAGACAGGAATATTGAACCTAAGTGGCTAGAGATTAGAAGATCCTCTCCAGGGTTTCGTATAGACCTTACAGATTGGAGAAAAAATAGCCTCCAACTATTGGACATTGACAAAGACCATTTCCAAGGCGGCGAACAGTTTGTTTCTTATCTAAGAGATGCAGGGATAATGGATGACAAAGATGTCACCTATCTTTTATACACAACAAATTACGATAATTTTGTAACTGCATTCGATCTTATGTGTACACCTAAAGACACCGTAAAAGAATATAGAGAAGTTCTTGCAGATCTAAACAAATATTCAAAGATGGTTCTTAAATATAGAACTGAACTGCTAAACGGCCTTACTTCTTACAAAGAAGCAGTAAAACTAGACACCATCCCAAAAGGAAAAGTTAACAGAGTATTTGAACACTGGTTAGCAGAATATGATAAAAAATGTTACAAGTCAAATCTCCACAAGGGCAATTACAAGATCAGGAATAAAGTTCTTACTAAACAGATGACTTTAGAAAAGATTGCAAAACTGATAAATGCAGAACACTCATATCAATTGCGGATTCATTTGGGTGAACTAAGACCATCACACGCAATAGCTTTTGCACAATATTTTGCACGATCAAGAATTATGATCCCCAGCATATCAGAAGCTGTCAACAGTGACTACGACATAGACGCATACTTCAGCGATAGCAAAGGCAGAGTCCACAGAGACAATGACGGACACTACATAGTGGGCAGTTCAGAAATGTTTTCCAAGATGGCACTATATGTTCTTCAAGACATCATAAAACCAGTAAACATGAACCTAAAAGGTTGGTACTTTGGTGTTAAGAATGAAGAGATGGTCAATAAGAAAAGGATATACTGCTTGACTGCTACAAAAATCTATGAACAAGACAACGAAACAAAGATGAGCACATTCTTCTTTGATCCGTACAAGTTAGGTTTTCATCCGTTTGCAAACTTGACTTTTAATAAGATACTGAAGACAACTGATGCTATAAAAGACAGGAGGCATCATGTTAAAGTTAAAAGATATATGGAAGATATGTTATTTGAAAGGTGAAAAAAATGAAAGGAAAAATATTAACAATAGCACTTATCACAGCACTAGGATTAAGCACAAGAACAAATAGTGAAGACCTAACAAAACATTTTAGTGAAGGGTACACCAAAAGCGTATCTAACAGATATGATAACAACAAGTTCGCATCCATTGACTGGGTTGTTCCAGATACTGCTTTTTTCGGACTGAAAAGAGGAACATACACACTAAATGAATTAAAAAACACTCCTTCCAATCTCCTTCTGCTCAGAGCGCTTGAAGAACCAACACTTGGATTTGACCGTACAATAATCCCCGAATCACTGAATGACAAATTAAGCGACTGGCGAAGTTTCAAGATGGGCATAAACCGAAACGTAGAGTTTGGAGCTGGTTGGCAAGTTGATGAAAATCACAGCCTAAAAAAACAATGGGATGACCTATTTGATTATCTTACAGATAACGGGGTTGCATTTAAAGACCACTACCATAAAATATCTCATCTTTTTTTCACTGCAAACTATAATAATCTACAAAAAGCATTTGACAGAATTGACTTTCCAAAAGATCAAAAAGAAGGTAATCGTAAGAGGCTTAAGTTAGCCCATATGATCTCAAAAAAGGTCATGGAATTCAGAGCTGGCTTGCTTAAAGGTTTATACACATTAAAAGAAGCAGAATCTCTAAAAAATAAAGCTCCTAAAGAAGACCCTTTCTTTGCATATTGGATGAACTCTCACCCACATATGAGTTTAGACCATATCTGCAGCGAACTTAGGATACGAAACAGATTTTTGACAAGAAGTCTTACGCTAGAAAGGATGACTGATCTTCTTGGAGTTAGTGACACTTCAGAAGCTAAAGAGAAACTTTCTAAACTAAGTGCGACTGAAGCAATAGCCTTCTCTGAATATTTCTCACGTTCCAGGATACAGAAATATGGCCAAGACAAAGATGGATCTGACGAAGGATATTTACAAAATATGTTAGGTTCCAAAAAGAATAAAAATCTAGTATTTGGAGACTGTACAGATTTTGCAGCTCTTTCAGCGTATGCTCTTAAAGAAGTTATACAACCTATAAACAAAAATTTGGAAGGTTGGTATTTTGGAGCAAGAACAGAATCAGAGCACAGGTATCTATTGGGTGTTAAGATGTATGATTATTATGGAGAAACCAAACTAGGTATTGTATTCTTCGATCCCACAAAGCTTGCAAGCGAAAGAGTAGAAGATCTAGACTACGACATAATTATTAAGAATACGGATGCTACTTTAGATGCAAGTCATTTTATAAGACTGCCTCAATACTTCGCAGATCTTGTAAAGCACAATATTGATCCAGATGCAGCATTCAGAGTAGAGATTGGAGATCTAAAGTTAAAGTAAAAAAAGAATATCTTTTTTCATCTCCTAAATGGAGATCTATACTTTCTCAGTTTTGATCTAACTCCAAGCTTATTGTAAATTCCTTTCATCTCTTTTTCAGAATCTCTAAATATTTTTTTCATTTCTTGTTTTGAAAACTCGTCCAAGTTTGATCTATACGCAACAAAAGTGGTTTCACCCAACTTGTTTGCCATTTTGATAAGAGTATTTTGATTTGTTCCTTCTGTATAGACCTCATTATCACTATTTCTTATAGTAAAATCTAACCTATCAGGTCTTAGGTCATTATTGTAATCATACATGACACATTCCGCCCACGAAGTTGTTTGGATATAATGTTCCTTATCATAATTATGGTCCCTCGGGCTGTAACGTATAGCCATGTTAAAGGATCTATTTACTTCAAATCTACACGTTCTGCCTCTATAATTGCCTTTAACATTAAAACCCTCATATGCCTCAAAGAATTCTTCTGCTTTTTTAGTGGACTCGATGTTAACGAACTTTTTATCAGCTGCTTCTTTTCTCTCTTGTTTGACTGTGTTAACCTTTTGTTTGACTGCACTCACAAGTTCACAATTCCTGATTCCAAATGTTGCTACAGCCGTTAGCCATACTGCCAGTAAGATAGATTTTTTATTCATGTTATCGGGTAGACAAAAAGAGTATATAAATTTTTCCATATTTTACTACTCTAAAGTAAGTCTAAAAAGGCCGCACCCATTATTTTATATATTACTCCATAATTCCAACTTTCATGACACCTAATGAAATAAGATGGTTAATCGATAACAGTGAACATGAGAAAGTTGTAGGTCTTATCGGTGAGAATCCTTCAACTTACAGCAAATCTAGAGTTATGTGGAATGCTGTCTATGTCTCTAGAGGCATTGATGCTGAATACATACCTTTTGATGTTCACCCTTCTGACTTAACAGAAGTTCTTGATCTATTATTAACACATGATAAGCTTCTAGGTTTTAATGTTACAAATCCTTACAAAGAACCAACTGCTTGCCATCCTTTGATTGAAGTTGATAAATTAGCTAAGATGGTTGGTGGTGTTAACACAGTTCATAAGGTAGACGGAAAGATTTATGGTCATTCCACTGATGGTTATGGTGCAGTTACACCTTTACAAGAACATACAAATATTGAAGGAAAAAATGTCTTAGTTCTTGGCGCAGGAGGTTCTGGTTGTGCCGTTGCAGTTGCTTGCGCAGAAGAAGGCGGCAAAACCTATATTGCAAACCGTACTTATGCTAAAGCAAAATCACTTAGCGCAAGAGCTAAAGAATATGGTAAAAAGATAACCCCAATACATCTTCTTGATGAAGGAGGTTATTCTGAACCTTTCTTATCAGTTCTTGGAAAATCAGATATTGTAATCAACACTTTACCTTTTGAAAAGAATAATAGCAAACCAATCTTCACTAAGGATGAATTAGCAGGCAAGAAAAAAGTTTGTATGGACATAGTTTACGGTCACAGAAGTTATTTCTTAGAGAGTGCTCTGAAAGAAGACCACATCGCTATAGATGGCAGATGGATGCTTTTGCATCAAGCTGTTAAAGCTTTTGAGTATGTTCATGCTTCTGAACAGATACCTAAAAAAGATATAACAAACACTATGAAGTATGCAGTTTCTAATATTAAGTTTGATGCTTCTGATGAGGATATAATGAGGAGTGTTATTGACTGGCTAAGATGATGTGGCAAGACACTTTAATTTCTATATCCAACATTTTGTTTACTTTTTCTATAGCCTGTCAAGTTAATCATGGTTTCAAGTTAAGAAAAGGTTTTATCACATTACCGACTTCAGGAATTACTGCGATTGGTCTTTATGCTATGACTTTTGGTTTCTTTTCTTTAGATCTTTTTTATTCTACAATCGTTACTGGTGTTAATGCAGGGTTGTGGACAGTTCTTTTCTTCCAGAGACTACTTTTTGATAATGCAAAGTGAATCTTTAAATATTAACTATCCATTCTTTCCAGAATGTCTTACTCACTACAACAGTTAAAAGATTACATCTCAGATCAAGAGTTTAAAGTTAAAGAAAGGATCAATCAAGAAGCTGAAAAGGTTTCGTTAAGGACCATAATCACTACAATAAATAATGAAGAGAATATTCTTACTGATCTTGCAAGCAAGTATGGCGATAAACTAGAACCTGGCGACACGATAGAGCTTAAGATCTACCCATTCAAATACATGCTCAAACCTAAAAGCTTAGAACTTTGGCATGATAGCAGAATCTTAAAAAAGTTTGAGACCAAAGCAACTGCTAAATTCTATGATAAAGTTTCTAAAGAGCTATCTGACAAGATTATTGAATATTTAGAAAGCCTTCCGTTCTAAAATCTATAATGTTCACTATGAATTATAAGGATTTAGAATAAATACTTCTAGTTTTTCTGATGCTGTTATGGTAGGTTGGTATGATAATTCAAAAGATGGAACAGTCGATCAATACATCTCAAGATGTGTAGACGAGGGCATCTCCCCTCGTTTTAAAGGCTATTCTCAGTTTAACGACCTTGCTTTTTCCAGACATATCATTCCCGGAACTACAAGCATAAGAGTGCTCTACCCCAAAGGGTTTGATGAATTCTATGATGTTGTTAAGGGCAGTAAACTTGAGGGCGTTGCTGTTAACACAAAACCCAGAGAAAGAAAAGTTCACGAGCCTGAAGATGTTCTTTCAAACAAAGTTTTTGAAGTTTTGGTGAGATAAAAATGGATAAAGAAAAAGAATTAAACTCGCCTTCTTGCTTTGTAAGAAGACTTGCGGCTCGAGAAGTGTTAACAGATCTTATCAGTTCACTTGAAGCTGAAAAACCCAAATATCTATTTAACACAAGTGGGTGGAGGGAAAGACTTATCAGAAATGAAAGTGGTTCTGATATAACGGGAGATATCCTTGTTAGAAGGTTTTTGTTAATGACTATCCCCGGAGATCTAAATGAGATTAAATACAAAGGGCTTGAGATTGAGTTTCCAAAAATCATTAAAACATATAACCACATTGGACCCGCTGAAAAAGACTGGGAAAAAGCACATAGACCTCACCGAGATAATGATTTCACATTTTACTTTTCTTTAAATGGTACAAACTATGACTTACATCCCGTATCAATCAAAGAAGATTACTTTCTAACAGGCAGAATAGTTGACGTTTTCAAAAAGTACATAATGTTCGTTAGAGAAACAAAAGAAAAGTCCAAACTCTCTCTGAAACTGCATAATTTTGGAAGAAAGCTCAAGGGACAATATACAAAATGAAACATTTATTCATCACAAGACATGCAGACTACGATGGACCTGATTACAGAATAAATGAACTTGGTAAACAACAGATGAATTTCTTAGCTAAAGAGATCAAAAGTATTGTTAAAGAAGGTTCTATCTACTTAGTTTCTTCAACTGCCCCTAGAGCAGTAGATAGCTCTATGGAACTTTCTCATCACTTACACCTAGATCCTAATTTTGAGCAGATCCAGTATCTTTGGACCGGAAGCGATTCTCCAACGGGTTATTCCTACGACCCTAAGTTTAGGAATAACCTGCTGGATCTTGTTAATGAAAATAGAGACAAAGCGGACGCTTTGGTCATGGTTGGTCATCTGGAAACACTTGATTTTTTCCCAAAATATTTCATGAGAAAAGAAGAGATCCAAATTAAATCGCTACGAGATATAGAAAAAGGCGAAGCAGTCCACATTGATCTAGCAAAGAAAACTTATCAGATTATCGGCGAAGAATGAACTTAAGAGAAAAAATATTGACACAATCAGAAAAGAACTTTGATAATGCTAAAAAGTTCTTTGAGTATCTTATGGGTGGCGCAACTACTGCCAACCCAGTCCACACAGAGTTTTTTATAGGATCTTACAGGATGTTTGTAGAAACTCATGCTTTAGCTAAACACTACAATGAAACCCATCCAGGTGATGATAAGATAGTTAATGTTGAAGTTTACCACAAGGAATACATCAAGAACACAGAACTATCGGTTAAGCTTTTGATAAATACTATGTTAAGATAGGAGGTAATGAAAATGGAAACTACAGAACAAGATAGAATGAGATTAAAGATGAAGAAAGACAATGTTGAACTTGGAAACCAGCTAGAGATCTCTTTAAGGTCTGACGCTAAGATAGAGATGGTAGCTACTGGCGGAGTTCCAACATACATGAGAGTCGATGAAGTTTATCAGACATACTCAGACAGAATATTTATCGGCTTTGTAAATCAGATTGATGAAGAAAAGATAGGATTGGCTTCAGGTAAATTCAAAAGTTCAAAAGAAACACCTGATCCAGGATACGTTGGAGGGATTGTATTCCACTTTGATGCGATTAAATCATATAAAATAAAAAAGAAAAAGAGGTAAAACAAAAATGACACAACAAGATTATGGGGTTAATACAAAACCCAAGACACCAAGACCAACTGAAGCACCTAAACCAATGAACTCAAACTATAAACTCGCCATGAGTTACGTAGAAAAAATAAATGCGTTTTTTAAACAAGATGATTTTGAAAAAGCAAGTGGTTTAATTGACAAACTACTTTCAATAGATGATCCTAGCATAAAAGAAGATATTCAAATTGAAATACGAAACTTAACCCAAAAGTACCAAAAGAGGTTCGGTATACTAGGTATGAGCATTGGCGGAACACCAGCTAAGAAATCTTACAGTCGTATGGGTAGAGCCCTTCTTAGAGGTGAGAAAACGATTAAACAAAAAGTTATAGAGGTGTTCTTCACTAACGAAGCAAATTACACCGTTCGTCATGTCTCAGAAGCTGCAGAGATACACTATGATACTGCTTCTAAATACCTTAATGGATTGTTCAAACAAGGAATTTTAGAAAGAAAAGCTATGGGCATAGGAAACCCCGGAAGTAAATGGAGATATTTCTATTCTTTGAGAAAAAATAAAAAATGAAACTAGACTTACCACCCGAATTAGAAAAGATTGTAAACTCAAGTATCAAATTAGAAGATGGAGATGATAACATACATCTTCTCAGATCTGTAGTGGTAGATCAATGCGGAGTAGGTCTGATTATGGTCTCTCCAGATAATAAAGATGGTTATTTGGGTTTTAATTATTATCCAAAATCAGAATATAATACCATTACTTTAGTTTCACTTATAGATAAAGGGATCACTTTCTTTGATATGGGTGATGAAACATATCTCCAGATACATGAAAACATTAAGACTTGGCCAGAAGAGATAACAAATTATAACCAGACAGAGATAAGTAAGTACTATAGAAGTTTGGGTAGACTTGACGCATTAAGAGAAGAAGAAAAATCAAGCCAGACTTCCAAGGATTAATATCGACAAACTAAACATATTCTCAATAATAGGCAAAGTAAGTGCTGCTTTTCTTTCATACTGCTTTCTTAGTGTTTGTCTTATCTTTTGATTTAGAACTAGTCCTTTCTCTTTGTCTTCATCTTGTAAAACTTTGCTTAATCCTTCAAGATACTCATTGAAATCTTTCATCCTTTGGATTCCGCCTTTGTCTGTTATGTCTTTGAATCTTGCGATCATATGATAATCACAAGCTATCCTTTCTAGTAAGAACATTATTGTATCATATTCATGTGATTTGTTTCTTTCATGTTGTGTTAGCCTTATCATTCTTTGGCAATAGTCTCTTGTTCTCATGATTGACATCCTTAACTGGTCAATTTCTGATTCATCTTTGTTTTTTGATTGAACATGTTTGATTACTGCCTCATTAAAGTAGTGTGTTGTTGTGAATAACTTGATCATTAAAGAGTTCAAATCTTCAAAATCTTCTTTGATTGTATTCTTTATTATAATTTTAGTTGGTGTTTGCTCAGTAATTACATATCCTGTTAATGTGTCTACTATCCTGTTTATTTCTGCAAATGAGAATTCTGACTTTGTTTCTAGTATTACTTCATCGTATCCTCTTCGGTATATTGATGATACCAAAGTTCTCAAATCTTTTTCTGTTGCATTCTCTAGATCGTTGATTGTTATTGATTCTTTTTGTGATTCTTTTGAAGAAATTACTAGATCATTGCCTGATTCTTGTAGATTTATCTCATCTCCTTTCTGCAGGTTTCTTGCTCTGACCCATTTTATGGGTAGACTTGTTACCATGCATTTATTGCCTAATTCGATGATTTTTCTTTTCATATATAAGGGGGTAGTGGGCTTTCCTTTATAAACCTTTCGAAAATTTATAAGGTTCACTATAAATTATATGGAAAACATATAAATAGTAGATAGTATATTCACCACTCAGTAGTCACAAAAGAGGTGACTAGATGATAACTAAGAGGTAAACAAAAAATGAAAAAAGCAAAAACATTAACAGCACTTGTTTTGTCAGCAGTGTTAGGTTTAACACCTGCAGCAAGAGCAAGTTCTACAGATAATATAGCACCATACGTTACAGTTAACGCAATAAACCAATCAGGCGTTGCGCCGCTAAATACCTTATTTACCGCAACAGGCCTTGACGTTGATGGCAACATAGTAAAGTACGAATGGGACTTTGACGGAGATGGAAACGTGGATGCAACCGCAAACGGCCCCCACACAATATCAAACAGATATGAAGAACCAGGAGCATACATAGCTACAGTTACAGTTACAGATAATGAAGGAAAACAAACAAGCGAAACAGTTGTAATCGCAGCACAAAAAGCAGAAGGAGAGGCAGGAACGCCTGGAATAGTAGGATCAACAGAGACTACAGGTCAAGCACCTTTAGATGTAGAATTCAGCATAACAGGATCTGATCCTAGCATAGTCTACAGATGGGACCACGATAATGATGGAGAGATAGACGCCGGAATGGCAGGTGACCACACCGTAACATTCAGATACTCAGAACCTGGAACCTATTTAACCAAATTAACAATAACAGATAATGAAGGCAAAAACACAACCGAATCTACGGTAGTAACGGTTCTGCCTCCAGCAAATATTGAAAACATTCCAAGAAGAATTTACAAAGGTATGAATGTTAGTCCAAACCCTGCAAAATCAGGTTCTCAAATCAACATTAATCACAACGGGATCGATGCTAAAGTATTCGACATCCATGGAAAGATGATTAGAGATCTGAAAGGACAGAAAGTTTGGGATGGAACAAACAAGAACGGTCTACCTGTTGGAGCTGGAACTTACATAATCGGAGTTAACAACGGCCAAAAAGCAGAATACAAAAGACTGACTGTGAGGAAATGAAAATAACAGAACCAAAAAACGAATCACAATAAGAAAACAAAGAAGTCAATGAGAAAATGGAAGAAACAAAAGAAAACAAACTAGACCTTAAACAATTCATGAAATCAGAGATAAACAGAGGCGTAGCTTACAAGAGCAATAGAAAGCTTAGCCTAGAAGAATTAGACAGAATCCCGGGAGCGATAACCCAAGCAAGATTCGGCAAATGGTACCATGACGATATGGAGAACTAGAAAATGAAAATAATCGAAAACGGATACAATCTGACCATACAAAACCCTAGTGAAGGATGGAATAATGACAGCATCAGAGAGATTTTAGACAACCGTTTCAATGGAGCATTCCATGACGAAAAGTTCGAAGGCAAAACATATTTCATAAACACATTTGATCAAGAAACACTTTACAGATGTGAACACAGCTCAGAAAGGAAGATAGATCTTGTCAAGATGACAGGAAATGACTTAACAGACTTTTATGCTAAACTTGAAGCAAGAATCGAAAGACTAGACGAGTTTGATAATCATGACATCGCAGATCCCGCAATGGAACTATCAGAAACAGAAGTAGAATCAATGATGTGAGGAGAGAAATGACAATAAAACAAAAACTATACAACATCGGAAAGAAAATTTATGACAACGCAGGAAAGATAGCAACAACCGCAGCAGTGATTACCTATTTTGCTTTAGCCACAAAAGTGAATGCTAAACCTTTACCTATAAGAAAATACTTACAAAAAAATTCAAATAGAACAAAAATAGAACAACTAGCCTATAAATTAACAAATTCAAAAGAATTTGATCATCTTATGCCAATGTACAGCAGACTTTACATCTCTCCAGATGGCAAATTCATAACACATGAAAAAGTTTTTTATGAAGACAGCACAGATTTCGTTTACGTATTCCAAGAAACAAGAAACAAAGGAAGCAAAAAAACAGATAAAACCCAGTTTAAAATACTCCACAACAAGGATTTAAGTAAAGAAAACTTTCAATATATGGCTAGAGAAGAAAACAGGTTAGTTTCATTAGTTGACTCTTTCCCATTAGGAATTGACTTCAACACCAACGATAGGTTTAAAGATTTTAAAAATAAGATAACTTACCATTCAGGAAACAAGCCACACTCTGTAAATTTTGAAGAAAAACTTGAATTAAAGTTAATTAGTGCTTTAAACAAAATGTACAAAGAACTTAAAAAAGAAGCAGCAAAAGCAAAATCGGATAAGAAAAGACTAGAAAAATTTTTGGCAAACGCAGACAAGCGAAGAGAAGAAAAAAGACTTGAAACAGAAAAAAAATCATTAGATTTGTTTAATCCAAAGAGGGTTAGAAAATGAACATAGAACTAACCCCACATGAAAAAAGCAATTTTGTACTAAACACCACTTCAGACTTAACCAGATTAGTCGGAGATAACTATTTATCAAAAATGGAGAATTTAGTAGGAGATTCTAAAAACATCATACAGAGTAAATTAACTTCAAAAGACACAGATGGCACTAAAAGAGAAGGGATAACACTCTCACTTCAACCTTATTTAATGACAGTATCTGCAATTTCCGTATTTGTTAACAAAAGGGAAGGATACAGACTAGCATTAGACTTTAAAGAAGACATCACTTACAAGGGTTTAACTAAAATGTTATACGGCGATAAAGTCGATAATTTATCAGAAAGAGTGTATTTCATAAGCATATCTGACCATAATCGTAAACACTATCTAGATTTTGACATAGACTCTTGCCCAAAAGATTTTGATATAATGGATAACACAATGGGAGACCCTAAGATCGATTCAACACTAGAACAAATAAATGAATTGATTAAAGATGATGATAAGTTAGTAACACACCTTTATGAAACTTTTTTGAGGTAAAAAATGAGAGAAACAACCATTGAAGTAAAAGTTCAAAGACCTGCACTAAAAGTAGAAGGTCTTGAAGGAAACATATACTTCTCTCCAAAGAGAGTCATAGGAGAAAAGATGGAAGACCTTAAAAAACACGAGGACGACATATTAAGACTCCCTACCTACAGCGAACTAACTGATCTTTTATACGCAGTAACCAAAAATATAGAAACCGAACAGGGAAGGGAGATATTTAGAGATTTTGTCGAACTACCTGAATTTCTAAAGCCTTATCTTGTTGGTTCAGATGAATATACTACTGAAAATAGCAATCTTATCAGAGTTTCCGACAACAAAACAATGGGACTCATTAGAGGAGGAGAAGAAACAGATTACGATGAAGTTAAAAAAGACAGCCTCATAAAAAATGTTTTAGGTTGTAAAAGAACAAAAAGATTTACGGAAACTATGAATAATGTAAAAGAAATCATGGACCATTATTTTAAAAGAGTGACAAGTCTCGAAGGCAAGCCCTACTTCTTTATTGATGGAATAGATAACTTAGCCTTACCTGAGCTAGAAAAAGGAGGCATCCTTCTTTATCCATATTTTAAAGCAAACGGTGCTTCTATATTCGGAAACAGTGTCAAAAGTGGTTTAGTAGATACAAACCACAGATCCATCAAAGAAGTCTGTTCTTATTTAGTATACAGAAATCCAAAGGAAGAGAATTCGATAGCAGAGTTCTAGATGATATTTTAAAGGAAGAATAAAGACCCGAAGAAGCAAATCACCATTGCACCCTTCTACTTCGGGCATTTTTTATAATGTTCACTATAATTTATATGGAAATCATATAAATACTACATCTAATTACTTCTACCTAGTAACTAAACAAGTGACTACTGGGGGGGAAAAATGGTAGGAATTGCCATATTTTACGACAGCAAAAAACATGACTTTAACCCAATACTGGACAAGCTTGTTGAACCTTATTTAATGACTGTTCTAGGTGAATCTGCAAACCTTAGAAAAGCAGTTCGCCATGAAAGTGTAACTGAAAAAGTTTCAGTATTCAAGATTGAAAGCTATGTAACCCCCTATAAAAACCAAATAAGAATCAAATCTTTTGCTGAAAAAAAAGGAATCACTCTTGAAAAACTAACAAGTGAAGATTATTTCTTGAAAAGCTTGAGGAGGAATAAAAAATGAAAAAAGTACTAGCAACTATAGCAACAATCGCAACATTATACTTCGGATTAGGATGTTCTGAAAACAAAGCAACACATTCTGAAAATCCCCTTGTTGGAAGAGTCACTAACAAATACAGCATACACAATAAAAACGCATCATTATGGGGCACAGGTAATGGAAGCATAATGAGCGAAATCAACGCATACGAAATTAGAACAAAAGAAGGTAACGTTTACGTCTGTTCCGGAAAAGCAGATCCGTTCAAATTAGGAGATAGTGTCAGAGTAATAACCAAAAAACCCATATTCAAGAGTGAGGTTGACATAGACATAAGGGGGAAACTAACTCAGATTTCTGGAGAATTTGTAGACAGTTATCAAAAGTTTAAGGAGGAATAAAAAATGAAAAAAGTACTAGCAACTATAGCAACAATCGCAACATTATATTTTGGGTTTACTGGATGTTCAACAACTGAAAAAACAAAAGTAGAATCAGAGCAGCATAAAAAAATACCTGTCTTAGAGGATGCATCCGGTAAATACATAGATTTTAAGGACAACAACGCAGTTGGAATGACTGCTTATGCAGTTTGTGAAGACAAAAAAGTAAAACTAGTAAACAGATGCAAACTAAAACACAGCGCTTCTTTTGTAGTTCCAAGAGAAGTAAGAGACAACATGCCTTATACTTTTGAGGTATATGCAGTAGATAGAGAAGGAAACAAATCAGAAACAGTAAAAATATACAACCTAGAATCAGTACTATCTACAACCCCTTTTGAATTTAATTAAGGAGGAAAATAAAATGGAAAACTACATGAAAGCAATACTAAGCACAACAAACACACTAGTTCCTGCACAGAACAAAGAATGTGCTACACTTAGACAGCTAGAAAAAATGTTAATAGGCAAACAAAGCATGTTAACAAGTGCATTATCAGAGATCAAACTAATGTTCGGTTCTAGAAACACACCTCTATACACAAAAGAGCAGATCGCTGAAGTTCTAGTAGCAAATGCAGCATACCAAAATAGAGACGAAGCGATGAAAGACATGGATGGATTAGTTAGTTTTAACTGGGGAGAATACAAGTGGGAAGAAGTTGAAGATCACAAGAAAGGTGTAAAATTATACAGATTAAACAGAAAATTACAAGACTTTGGTGAGAGATAAGACAATGAAAAATAACCTAAAAAGCATCTGCGAACAAAGTTCTGAATACATAAGAAACACAATGATTTGGGTAAATGAAGATACAACATCAAATGACAGAATTAAACAAGCACCCCAAAAGATAATGAACTATCTGAAAAGAAAAGCACCACAAGCAGGTCTCTTAAAAGATGTTTTTTACAAAAGGATGGCTAAAGAAATCAAAAGTTATGGCGGAGAATCTTTCGGTGAACCAGTAATGACTGCAATGAACAAACTAAGCACTAACTTAGAAGAACTAGCAGAAAAATATTCATGAGGTTAACTAAAATGAAAAACACAATAGGAGATAAAAATGAATAAAAAAAGG
This sequence comes from Candidatus Nanoarchaeia archaeon, assembly GCA_028279745.1. Lineage (GTDB taxonomy): Archaea > Nanobdellota > Nanobdellia > Woesearchaeales > JANQNC01 > JANQNC01. The sequence continues at coordinate 1,246,110 of JANQNC010000001.1, read as the reverse complement.
TTTGACAAATATCTTAACAGATGCATAATTGCAACTGCTATAGTGCTTGCAGGCTTAACTGCTAAACTAACTCATAAGATGTCTACTCCTGGATACAAAACAAAAAACAGCATTCAAGGAAAAGTAATTGAGGAAAAGTATACCAAAGACTCAAAATATATAATAAAAGTTAAAACAGATTGTGGCCGAATTTTAGCTTTGAATATACTTGATGACGGGGCAACAACCAAAGAAACCCTGGATCTTCTTATTGATAAGGACACCAGGATAAGTATGTCTAAATACCCTAAATATCCACTTAGTGAACGGGCAGTTTCATTTGCAGAGCCAGATGTAAGAGTCGGATATAAGTATGCAAGCGAGATAGAAGTTTTGTATCAAAAGAGACTTTAACGAAAAAAATGAACTTCAAAAAATCCCTACTAATCGCAGTTTGGCTAGCTGCAGCTGCATCATTTGGGATTAAATATTGTAAAACAGATCCAAGTACTCTAAAACCTCTTCCTGAAGTTGAACAAGAACTTGAGAAAAAAGTAAAAAAAGTTTTTGCAGTAAAGAAAAAAAAAGCTCAAAAGAAAAATTATAACACTCAGAAAGATGATTATTTGCCTAAGATACAACAAAATTTTTTGAATGCTGTTGAAAAACTGCATAGGTTAGAGACAGATGAAGCTATCGAAAAGAACTTAGAAGAGCTTATAGAAAGAGAAGCGATTAAGACAGAAAAAAAATTCATAAAAACTAGACCTGAAATAAAACAGGACTACTTTACAAAAGAGCAACAAATAAACCACTATCTCAATATCGCAATGTGGCACATAAATCTGGCAGAGTACCTAACAGAACAAGTCTCAAAAGAAGAAAACAACTATGCAAAATTAGTTATGATACGGGTAGCAGGAAAACAGGCAGACTCGATACATACATACGTTAAAAAAGCGGAGGCCCTGAAAAAATGAGCATAGCAAAAAAATCACTACTAATCGCAGTCTGGCTAGCAGCAGCTGCATCATTCGGAGTTAAACAATGTGCACCCCCCATTGATGAAACAAAAAAGATTCTTCATGAAGCGTTCAGTGAAGAGTTAGAAAGAAGAGAGAAGCTTGAAAAGAAAGTTAAAGAAGTTCCTAAAGCAAAGAAAAAACCTAAACTTCCTAAAGTAAACTTAAAAAAGCTGGATTACAAAAATGTTAGATTGCTTGAATACATTTCTGCTTTTGATAGTTTCAAAGCACAATATCCAGAACTAAATATTAAAACAGAATACAAACCTGGCACCTTTGGGAGGTCTAAAGTGAGAATTAACAATATCAATCTACTGAAAACTGAGTACAATCTTCTACTAGATTACTCTTTATACCACAAAAGTCATACGCTTTGTTTAGACGTCTTATCTCGTAACACAAGCTATTCTTACCTTCAGCACCGCTCTGATTACGCAGTCACAGATGCAGTGATAAACAACATTGAATACAAACTCCCAATAGACTACAAAACTGAAGAACATAAAGAAATTATAGATATTGGAGGTAGAGAACTGAGCAGATTTAGGAAATGGTTAGGGGTACAATATCCCGACATAGAAAAGATGGTTTTCGCAAATATCACAGGAATACAGAGGCACTAAAAATGAATGCAAAAAAATCCCTACTAATTGCAGTTTGGTTAGCAGCAGCTGCATCATTCGGAGTTAAAAACTGTAATCCCAAACCATTTTTAGAAGAGCTTGCATTTAGTTTACCCATCACAACTAAAAACATTCCAGTAAATGAATACATAACAGAAATTGAACAATTTGCCAACAACACTAATGAACTTGACATAAAGGTTGTTGAGAGAAAAGATCGAGCAAATGCAAAAGGGGAATATGAAATAGACCTACAGATCTCAGGAGAGTTAGATGACGGAACAAAATATACTTTAGCTGTTGAAAGAGACAATTTTGATTTCAAAAGAATTTCAGGAGACATAGTATACTTAAACCACCATAGATGGATGGATATGAACATAGAAACTAAAGAAGGAACAAAAATTAAATGCGAAGTCTGGAGAAACACCGTAGATTGCGTACGGTTAAACAATTTTATTTACCGCAACAGAAGGGAAAGCGAAGAATCTAGAAATGTCTGGGAGTTTGCAGAAAACAAATACGCAGCAATAAAACAAGACATTAGAAAAAAAGCACCAGGACTGTTAAAATTAGCATATAAAGCAAACCTTACGGATAGAACACAAAACCTGGACTCTCTACTAAACTAAAGGGGACACTAAAAAATGAAAAAAATAATACAAAAAGCAAAAAGGTTGGAAGATAGAAATCTTCTACACTTAGGACTGAAAGAATTAGGTTTTGAGAACAAAACAGATAAACCACTATACCAACAACACAAAAAACACGCTAGATTTGAGAGAAAAGCTAAAGACAATGCTCCCACTCTATCGTTAGATTACAGGATAGTAAAAAACCAATACATGATTGAGATTAACACTATACCTCCAAACACCTCTGATCGTTTCAGAACACCTGAGCTTTACAGAAGAGATCAAGTGTTGGAAATTCTTAAGCAGTATATGCAAGTCAAAGATTGGTTATGAAAATGAGTTTAATCAAAGCTGCTGCAATAAGTTTAGGACTTCTTGTTGGCAGTCTTTTTGCAAAAGAGCAAAAGAAGGATTTTGGTTTAGGTGTAGGTGTTTACCACAATGGTGAAACAAAAGCTAATTTTATGCCTATAACCTCATCTCTTAATCTTGACATGGGTAAGATAGGCATAGGTGCAAAAGCAGGTTCTGACTTGATCAGCAAAGTCTCTTATGGAATAGATGGAAAAGACTACATGGTAGGTTTAAATGTTGATTGGTTCCCTTTTATCAGCGGAAAGAATAACAAATTTTCAAAAAAAGGGTTTGGGATTGAAGGCGTTATAAGCCATATTGATCTAACTCACTCTCAAAAAATAGAAAGTTTTGATCTAAACACAGGAGACAAATTAGAATCAAAAACAATCAAAAAAAACAATAAAGAAGACGCTAAACTTCTTTCTGTATATTTAGTGGCTGAAACAGATCGTTCAAAAAAACATGATGAATTTAATAAGCCGACAGTTAGACTTGAACACCGATTTAAGATTGGATATTCGTTTGGAATTATAGATCGAAAACTTAATGTTGACTGGCTCACATACTCTAAATTCAACCACGTAATGCTTTCTTATGAACTTCTTATTTTTACCCATCGTAACGATAAACCAAAATCTGCAAAGTTCGCAAAACCTCCAAAGAAGAAGAAAAACAATACTTCAATAAATCTTTTATTTGGATCTCAAGATGATATGGCTTGTTATCTATTTGATATATCATGGGAAAAGCTTTCTCTGGATGTCAACATCATTCCGGATAAAACAGGTTTCATTATGGGAGGAGCAGTATACCCTAATACTAAAAAATTAAGAATACCTTTTGTAAAAATCCCTCTCGGATTAGGATACGAAACAGGATTTGGAGAATACTATGATAGAAACTTCACTCACCTAGCACTTAAGTATAGTGGCTTAAGGTTAAAACTAGGTTCTGATAATAAAGAGTTCAAAGCAGCTTTTACTGCAACTAATGGTTTCAAGCTTAATGATGATCTAAGATTGTTTTTTGCGATAAGAAACTTTGTATTGCCTGGTGCAATGTTAAGATACACTTCAGGAAACCAAGCTTATTCTATTCATGCTTTCAAAAAGGGAGATGATGCTTTAGTTGGTGCAGAAATATTTCCTCACACATCCATATTCAGAAATCAGCATATCGGAGCAGGTCTTGATGTAGTTATGTCAAGAGGAAAAGTAATTGAATACATCCCAAACATAACAGCTAGCAAACGCACAGGAATCCTTAAAGCAGGAGTTAAGATTGATGAGAATAAAAACTATGAACCTTACATAGGTTTGACTCTCTACGGAAGAATGATTGAGAGTAAAAAGAAAAAAGTAACTGATGAAGACAGATACAAGAGGAAAAAATGACAACTCTAAAGATCCTATACTGCACCGAGCAATACAAACATAATCAAGTTAGGTCTAAAGTTATCAAACCTTACCTGGCTCAAATAAAAGAAGTGGATGACAGTTACAAGTTTGATAAGCTTACTGATAAGATTGCATCTTTTGAAATAAGCAAAAACCAGAAGAAAACCAACATAGCTAAAGAAGTAAAAAAATTAGCTAAGACTCAAAAACTTAAACTTGAAGCTTTATCATCTGAAGATTATTTTTTAAAAAGAATAGGTTTTAAATGATTTCATCAGATTTATATATAAAATGGCAATTCTATCAAAAATAGAGGAGGAATAAAATGGAATCAACTATCAAAATTAGAGAAGAATTACTAAAACTTTTAGAAAACCACAGTTTTGATCATCTTCTTGTAGGATCACAACTATTCATACCTGCAAGGGAAGATGTTCCAGGTTATGCTGCTAATGCATGTCTTGAAGAATACCCCGTAAGACCTATCGAAAGAAGAAGCGACCTCCCAGCGGAAATCAAAAATGGACAAATAGACTTTATTCATTTTTATGGGTTAGGCGACCCTTTGTATGGAGAAGAAGCAGTGAAGTTCTTTAATGATCCTGACGCGTCATATGGTATTCTTGCATTACAAAATTTAGACTTGAAAGGAAAAGCGGTTCTTGATGCGGATTGTAGATTGGGAGAGCATTCTATCGCTGCAGCTCATCTTGGAGCTAAAGTTTTAGCAGTAGATGAAAATATAAGTTACGGCATGAAACAAAACAGAGAGATAAATGGAATGGAAAAACAGATCTACATGCAGGAAGGAGATGTGAAAGAAGTTTTAGACAATATCTCTACCTATGAAAAGATCATGAAAACACCTATAACTGTTGCAATAACTGACAACTCATTCAAGAACATAGAAGCTTTAGTAAAAAGCGATCATTTTGAGACAATTATTGCATCTGATGTGGATGGAGAATCAATTCAAAGTATGGGTTACAACCCATTGGCATCATTTGGTGAAGATCCTTTCAAAACGATGATAATTATGAGGAACTAAAAAATGTCAGTAATACTACAACAACTAAAAGAAAAAGGAATTAAACCCGTGCCTGCAATATCTATACCAAGAGTAAACTCTAATAATGAATTTATACAATATCTTGATAACAGATCCTTAATGGCACCAGACGTATTTAGAAGCGATTCAAAAGTAATCCTTCCATTATACAATGGAGCAGATTATGAACAAGCAAGATGTGATATTAGCATAGAAAAAGATATCAAAAGACATCTAAAACGAGATTATCATAACCAGATAAAAAACAGTCAAAGCATCAATCATGCAAAATATCTTCTTAATAAGTTAGAAACAGAGTTAAGAAAGATTGAAGGCGGTTGTGGAATTTGGTGGACTGAAAATCCTGAAAATATTAAGAACTCTGAATACATGGTACATACTGCTGAAAAACTAGCAGGTGTTTTCATACCTTATTTGCTTAGCGAATTAAGAGGCGTTCCACTAAAAGCAACATTTGGAGAACACAAAGGAAAAGTAGTTCCTGTAAAATATAGTTTGAATTAAACCCACTCCGAAGTAGTAAAACCACAGAAACATTTATATACTCTTCTCCAATAACTCTTACTACAATGGCTACAATATTACACAGTCTGAAATTCAGTATCGAAAATCAAAAGTATAAGCTTGCCACTTATTCTGTATATCCCCACAACCATAATCTGTTAATAACTGAACCACCCGTTCTACCTTTAACAGGCAATGTTCATGACTTCTATGATCAGATTGCAAAAAGCGGTAAAGTTAATGCTTCAAAACTTAAAGATGAAAGCTTAAGAGCCTTATTTGAAAAAGAAACACTTAACCCTGAAGCCCCTCAGTTTAAGTTTGCAAAATATCTCAATAAAAGATTACCCTTCAACACAAAATCATTTAATGCAAGCCTTGCATTACATCTTTATGAATGTAAAGATCTGACAAGCACCAAAGAAGAACCACTAGAACTTACAATAAAAAATATTTCTGTACAACCCAACTCAGGAATAGTTGAACAGATCCAGTTGTTTTATCACGCATCGCATTAAAATGAAACACGAACTAGTCAACCAATTCGATAGAAGAATCATAAGATCAGAAGTCTTTCCAGTTACTAAAATATTTTCTGATGATGGCAGATCTAAAGATGTTTCTTCAAGTGCATTGATCTATGCTTCTATTGATTTTTATGACAAGTCCAAACAATCTAATATCCCTACAGACTTAGGAGTTACAATCCACGAAGCGACAGATCTTTCTCAACATCTAATACCTAATGGAAGAAATGAACACAACAGCATGGGCGAATCAAATTTACCTGAACAGATTGAAGAAATTCTAAAAAAGAATGTGCCTGAGTATGCGATTGACTTAACAATAATTATCAACAGCGATGCAGAAGGATACCTTACATTCAACAACAGATACGATCCAGACAAGACTTATGAAAAAGTACTGCTTGACTTTGCAGAAAGCATAAGGAAGATTTAAAAAAATGACAGACTTCATAACAGATGAACAATTTTTAGAAGCAATTAAGGATTTCAATAGTTTCATAACCAAACCTTCTTTAGGTTATGATATCGTTATCAGAGAACCACAGTACAGAGAGTTTGATAAAGGAAATGGTTTAAGCTTCAGGGAAGGCGGCACTCTTCCACAAGGAGACATTGTTGTGTTTCCTAAAGATGAAGATGTGTATCTTTTCATTGGCGCAAAGTTTGAACTAGACAACCTTGTTGAATCTTTCTTAAGAAAAGCTGCATATGACACGATATTCAACTACCCAAATGTTCACAAGATTGACCTATGGAGTCCTGGAAAGAGAGGTTCTGCTTTTAATGACGAGGACACACCTTATCATCATTATTCAAGTCAGTTCGAGAAAGACTTTGGTCCTATAGAATCAAGACTAAGAAGAGATTATGAACGAGCTAAGTTATACCTTAGAACTATTGACTCACCAGAATTTAAAGGGATGGTTAAACACCTTCACTCCGAAACATATGATAACCTAAGCATAATAATAAAAAAAACTGAAAATGACAACCTACGACAAGATATGGGAGCTGGCAAAGCCATATTATGAAAAAGGAAGAATATTTGACATCCCCCATATTGAGTGGATGCAAAAAGAATCCAACAAAATCGCAGATATAGAATCTCTTGATAAAAAACTTCTTTTGCCCATAGTTATTCTTCACGATGTTGGTTACTCCAAAGTTAAAGAAAAGAATCCTCACATCAAAGGTAAAGACATAAAAGTGTTTCATATGCGGGAAGGTTCATACATTGCTAAAGATATCTTAAAAAAAGTTAACTATGACAAAGAAAAATCTAAACAGATAGTCAATTATATTGCAGTACATGACAACTGGTTACTAGGAGACAATACACCTTTCAAAGAATGTAAGGAGATGGCAGTCTTCAATGACCTAGATTTTCTTTGGGTTAGCACAAGCATTGACACATTCAAAGCTGCAGCAGATTCCATGGGCATGAATCCTAAATTCTTTTACGACTTTTGGTCAAAAGATGAGAAATTAACCAACAGACCCTTCTGTTGCCCATACACCCAACACATGTGGGACAGTTCTATGAAACTCATCAAAGGGCGTCTAGACACCCCGTAAACCCCAAATTCGACCACCTCAAACCATTAAATTTGACCATTCTAAGCTGTTTGTTGTCACTTAATAGGGGTAAATAATGCAAAGATTTATATACTTGCACCCATTACCCATTAAAAAAAAAAGGAGGTTAAAATGAACTATAAAACAAAAGCAAAAAATTTAGCATTAACTGCTGGCATGACCCTAGTAGGTGCAGTTGCAGGTCATTACTTAGGTAAATTTACAGGCGAAGTTATTGAACACATCCCTTATCTTAGTAACTCTGTGATTAAGACAATAGAAACTATAGCAAATATCGATTTGAAGGAAAATCTTGATGGACTTGGCTCTTTAGTTGGTACAATTTATGGCACAGCAAACTCTGGCACAGTATTTTCAAAAGATAAACCTAAAAGAATTGAAAAAATAAAAATTTTGGGTGCTGAAATCGACGGCGGATGGTAGATAATGGACCTAAAAAGAACATTCGGGACTATTGGAAAACTTTACGATTCCGCTAGGACTGGCTATGTTAATGAAGTCATTGAAGATGTAGCAAAGCTTGGAACTACTTTTTTAGAAGTCGGTTGCGGCACAGGCAAAGCAACAAAAGCGCTTGCTGAAAAAGGATGCGACATCATAGGCTTAGATATAAGTCAAGATTTGATCGACATAGCAAAACAAAACACGTCCCATTTATACAATGTTGCTTACATAAAGAGTTCTTTTGAAGATACTCTTCTTTCAGAAAATAGTTTTGATGTTATAACTTCTGCTCAGGCTTGGCACTGGGTTGATCCCAAAGTAGCATACAAAAAAGCAAACAAATTGTTAAAAAATGATGGCTATCTTGCTGTTCTTTGGAAAGCTCAAGAGTATGAAAAGACTGAGCTTTTGAGTAATGTTAAAAAATTGTTTTTCAGAAACTGTCCTGACTTCAGCAAAAAAAGATCATTAGGTTTTATCCAAGATGATATCGAAAACAGTGACCAATTCAATAAAGTAGATAAAAAAGTTTACCGTTCTGAATTAGAATTCAGTAAAGAGGATTATGCTAATCTTGTTTCTACTATGTCTTGGGTTATTAACATGCCTGAAGAGTATAGAGATAACTTCATGACTAAGTTAAACAATCTGTTAGACACTCAACCAGATAAAATTACAGTACCTTACAGATATAATTTACTGACAGCAAAGGTGAAGAAATGAAATTAAAAAATAAGATAAAAATTGGAATAGGAATTTTAGGTTTAGGTTTTATTCTAAATTATTCTCCAACTCCCCTGCTTTACCTTGCGACTAACAAGTTGATTCAAACAGTAAATACTGAAAAAGAAGAGATAGTAAAGACAACAAACACCGACAAAATATTGGGGCAACTAGACTTCAAAGACACAAAAGAAAAGGATCTTGCATTAACTTACCTAAAAACCGCCCACGCCATAACTTCTAAGTTTTTAGAAGTGAAAGAGATTCCATTTAGTACTCAACGTAAAGCTAATCTGGCAAAAGAAGGAGAAGCTGACTGCTTATTCTTTTCGATTTACACATTTACTAACTTTAGGCACATAGCAGAAAAAGAAAACCGACCAGATCTATTAAAAAATGTAAGAGTTGCTTACGGAATTAAAGATGATGGTAAAAATAAAGGACCGCATGCCTGGTTACAGGTAAAACAAGGAGATTCATGGAGCAACTACGAAACTGCAAATAACTTGATTGATGGATCAGATAGAACAATGAACCCTATGTCTTATCTGATAAACATAGAACAACTTGATCCACAGTGGGAAATAAAAGAAGCGATACTTGAGAACGATAACTCATTAACATCAAAAAATGATCCAAGGTTCAAACCTTTAGGATACGTACAACACTCAGACGGAAAACTAGAAAAGAAAATAAACCTAAGAAACTGGGTGGTAAACCCACTTACAATAAGCGATATCTATCAAGAATTAACGAGAAGATGAACCTAACAAAACTAGCATTTCAAGCTGCAGAGTTTACAGGAATTTTCCTTAAAGAAGTTCCTCCAGTTCAAAGTCCAAGAAGATATGAGGGAGAAAATGAGGCTTTCAAGATTGATTATGACGCTGGCGCTGAAAGGGGTGAAATAGTTTCTATCTACAGAAAAAACACCCTTAAAACAATAAACAACGATTTTTATATTGAAGAAATCCTTTCTGTTGCAGAAAGTGAACAGTTTCCTGAACTGGATAAGTTAACTGTTTTCGTTAATGATTCTAAAGCGTTTAGTGAAAGATATTCAAACTTGCTTAAAGAGAGTATAAAAGTTACAAATCCTTTCTTGTACACTTTAGCAGAAGCAAGCCAACAAGAGATAAATGGGATTCTCACAATGCCTTACAAAAACGATGAAGAGATAATCAAAGCCATCAAGACTTTTGTTTCTCTTTAGTTTAAGATTACCGTTGCTAGAACCAATAGCATTATTGATACAATCCACACTAGATGAGAAACAATAAGCATAACTCTATATGTCTTAAATGATTTCTGCAGATCTTTTGGGAAATAATCAGGCTCAAAAATCAACCTTAAGCCAAGAACCCACATTGAAAAAGCTCTTGCAGGATTTAATGCAAGTGGGTGAGGCCTTCCTATCTTTTTGTAAAGTTCAGGATGTTTTTCTCTGATTTTATCTACAACATTGATTATTATTGATGCTATCCAGACAAAAATTCCCACTATCAGTATTAAGCTGATAACAAACAAAAAGTTTTCTAAGAATGTTTTTGATGAATCAACACCCAGTATACTTATCAAGATTACATAAAGTACTAAAACACCCAATATCAACCTTTTAATGACCTTATTCATGAGGATAGGGAATGATATCTAATATATAAAAGTTAACCCGTAGGATTCAATCCACCATAAAGCCTTTGCAGATAATTTCTCATATCTCTTCCTTTATCACTCAACGTGAAATATTGAAATGTGTTATGACTTGCTCCCACCGCAACAGCACTCTGCTTCACAAACCCTTTGTTCCTAAGATACTTAACAATACTATTCTCTTCTAAAGGTGGGTGCCACACAAATGATTCTAGTTTTGAATATATCTCTTGATGTTTCGGTTTTACTTTCGTTTTAGGTTTTAAACTAGGAAAGTAAGTGTACAATAACTCTTTTATATTTTGTAACATCTACCTCAACAGTTATAAAGAAGTATTTAAAAGTTTTCAAACAAGACTTATATACAACATGTTTATTCCTAATTATATGACTCAAGTAAAAGTATGCGGCATCACAAACATTAAAGATGGACAAGATGCGGCTAAATTAGGTGCAGATTATCTTGGTTTTGTATTTTACAATAGGAGTCCTAGATTCATAACTCCTTCTATGGCAAATGGAATAAGCCATAATGTAAGAAGACCGAAAAAGGTTGGTTTATTCGTAAATGAAGATGTTAGCATAGTCAGAACAATCTCGGAAATGGCAGGGTTAGACGTTCTTCAATTCCACGGTAATGAATCTCCTGAATACTGCAACAACTTTTCACATTTGGAAGTTTGGAAAGCTATCCGAGTTAAGGATGAACAAAGCCTTTCTGTAATACCAAATTATAGTTCAGTTGATGCTTTTGTTTTAGATGCTCATGTTGAAGGCAAGATGGGAGGCACTGGCAAGACTTTCGATTGGGATTTGGCAAAGAAAGCTAAAGAGTACAGTAAGAATATCTTTTTAGCCGGTGGATTAAACCCCAATAATGTTGCTGAAGCGATCATTTCTGTAAAACCTTACGGTGTTGATGTAAGCTCAGGTGTTGAAAAGCACAAAGGGGAAAAATCTCATGATAAGATGAAATCTTTTATTGAGACTGCTAAAACCCACGCTACGTACTCAATATGATACTCGGGCCTCTTTAAAAACAAACTCTTAACGTTTATATACAAATTATACATTTCTAACTCAAAATAATAGTTATGGGGGATTAAAAAATGGTAAGTATAAAAGTATTTTCAGGAATTGGTGATTATGATGGTTGTTGTACAAAGCATATGGATGGTGCTGAGCTGTCAGTTGATGCTGTCTTAGGTGAATGTTTAGAACAAAACTATCTTCCAATGTTTGCTCCCGATGCAGCTTATGCAAGAACTTTAGCCGATAAAAATTCTGAAATCTGGGAAAAAGCATTTTTTACTGCAAGCGTTAAAGTTACAGGAATATCAAAACAAGGAAATCCTGTTGATGTTTATGCTCACATACCTAACTACTTTAGAAATCCCGGAAACATAAGACTGTCCAAAAACTTAGGTTTAGTTAATGGTGCAAGCGTATTTCCTTTAGCTGAGTTCTATAACTTACTAGATGTAGAAAATAATCGTGATGTTTTCGTAGTAGATCATGATAAACTTATGAATTCAAGATCTGGTCTCATCTGCACCGAAGAGGCCATAGAACATCCACAGACAATACCTTTTTTAGGTGGAGAAAAGAGAGCTGAACTATACCTAAAAAAATGTAACTGCCCTATTAAAATTTTGTTTAAAGATGATCTAAGTACAGAACCTCTTGCACGTCTGTTATATTTTGGACATCAAAACAGAAAAGACCTAAACGCAGCCCAAGACCTTGATTATTTCATTGGTAGTTTGATTGGAGTTAAGTGAGATGGAAATCCATATAGACGAAAAAGAAAAGTTTGTTTTGGCAAAGATCAAGAAAGTTGAAGGCTCTGAAACTGTTAAGGTATCTGCAGAGATCACTCATGCTGATGAAAAACAGCATGAAAATAAACTAAACTGGAAAAAGATTGACATCTACCTTGACAAAGAAGAACTGATCAGAATAAAAGATGAATAAAGAATTATTAACAAAAAAGCTTGAACTTTTGTCAGATGATGAGTTCATCAAGTTTTTTCGTAATTTTCTCGATAAGAAACAATACAGCTATCCAGACCACACTTTAATAGAAGATAGAGATAATGCAATCATGGTTCTTCTTGCCGATGTATCTTTAGATGAGCTGAGTAAAGCACTGGACACAAGACATCACTCCGAATAAGCTATTTAAGATAATTATATCTTAAACATATTATGAAGTTTTATTTCCAATGCTTGTCTTGTGGGTTCTACTGTTATATTGAACAACAAAAAGGTCTCCCAACTATAAGACCTGTTGACGACCTTTGTCCTTGCGGCAAGAATCTTCTTTTCTCAAGACAGATCCCAGAACATAAAAGATTAATCGAACAGTTAGAAGAACTTGAGATTGAGTTTTTGTTGAGTGATCAAGATTAGTTAAGATATTTCTTACAATATCTCTCCATCGCTCCAACCAAAGGCAAACAGACTTTTCTGCTTGCTTTGTCTGCATTGTCTAATTTTTGTCTGCAGACATCCAAGCTATCAAGACCCAATAAGATCTCATTATCTATCCAGTCTAAAAGATAACGGTTGTTTCTTATCTTTTCATAACTTATATCTCCATTAATCCCTGCCATTTGTAATTCTTCAGAGGGTATATTGATAATTTTTCTTGATATGTCTGTCTCCATATCTCTTATAGAGTATATATGACCCATACTGGATACAATCTCAGGAATATCTTTCCCTCTTAGGTTTGATCCAGATATCATAAATGATAAATTCAGAACATGCTCAAATGTTTTATTGAAATAATCATCTAATTCTTCACTACTAAACACCGCCCCAAATTTTGATCTGCAATAGTCAAAAATCATAACGTTTATCACTTCTTTGAAATCTTCTTTAGGTTTATCTCCGTTTCTTGGCTCAATATTTTTTATAGCATAATTGTAAAGCTCCATAATTTTAGGCTTATTACCTCCACGTTCTATTGAGTCGAGTATTGCGTAAGCATAATCTTCTGGATCTTCTGATATTGTTCTATCTCCATCTAACACATCATCAATATGTCTGCAGAAAAAGTATGCTGATCTCACAGTTTTGGCTTGTTTAGGCTTAAACAGACCAGATAGATAAAGATGCCCCACAACAATCCAATATTTCATATCCCTTTTTGCTAGATGTGCTGCTTCTTTTAGACAGGTTGTTTCTACTCCCATTGTTCAACACTATGCATCCCATAAGCTTCTTTCAACTCTTCAGGTTTATCAATTACTAAACAACATTCAGAACTATCTCTTTTTCTGGCAACACTTCGAGTAAGGTTCATAACTGTATCCTTTACTAAGATATCTTCTAAATTATTAACTTCTAAGTATTCTCCTTCGTATGCTTTTGTTAGATTATACTGTGCAGGTTTGTCAATAAATACACAAGGATAAACATCTCCCGCAGGGTCTATATTTACATACCTTAATCCTGCCGCCCCACACCCTTCAACTAACCCTGGATTGTTCAAGTAGTCTATTGGCAAAAAGAATCTCTTCTCTTTTTCTAACGCTCTTAATGCTTCCCCTTGTTTTTTCCTTTGTTCTTTTGAAGGCACTTTACTAAAGTCAGAGTTTCTTCCCGTTGGCATATATGTTAGGAATCTTCCTAACATTGCACCCCTATCTATAATATCGTATAAGAAGTTTGTTTCGTAAACATCTGCATTTCTTGAAGTTAGTGTAAATGATACTCCCCAAACAACACTGTGTTCAGTTAAGGTATCCATTGCACTTGTTATTTTATCATAAACTCCTCTTCCTCTTATTCTATCTGTTTCTTCTTTTGTTCCTTCAGTGCTTATTAACGGAAATAAGTTTCCAAGTTGTGCAATTTTTTCTGCTTTTTCGTTAGTTATTAATGTCCCATTTGTGTAAACTTGAAAGAGTTCCTGAGGATGTCTTTCTGCAATATCGATTGCATGATCTATTGGCTCGCCTCCACTTATTGAGAAGTAAGGCATTGCCCATTTTTCTTTTCCTTCTTGTATCGCTTGGTCTATTGTTGAATATTGAAGTATCTTGCTTTCTTCTTTTGAACTTTCAGGATAACACTTAATACAGTTTAGATTACACCAATTTGTTGGAGAAAACATGATCAGTGTAGGAACAAACCCATGTTTTTGCCTGAACTCTCCTCTTTTACCCATACCCGCAATAAAGTCTGGGATCTTATTACCTACTAAAGTAGCAGACTTCTCTGATGTTAAGGATAGCCCCATCATTATATGATTTAGATACTTTGATGATATGTTTATCTGATCAGCATACATAATTAGAATAAGTCAATCATGATTTAAAAATATTTGGGAATTAGTTACTTAGGAAAGTGTGCCAGTTTATAATATTCCATTGCTCGCATGTATTTGATCTCTCTGATTGAGGAGAATTTATTTCTTAAGTTGTTAATTATTTCATGAAATTCTTTTGTGTCTTTCACTTCTAGGTCAAACTCCAAATCATAACCCCCAAGAGCGTAAATAACCGCAGTCATTTCTTTTAGCGAGTATAATTCGTTTAGTATTTGTTCTTTCTCGGAGTAATCGTTTAAGTTCATTTTTATTCCGTAATAGTCTCTTCCCAGCCTAAGAACGTTTATGTTTGCTTTGTAACCAATTATAATCTTCTGTTTCTCTAATTTTTTTATTCTTTGATGGATTAACATACTGCTTAAACCAAATCTTTTTGACATATCTACAAGTTTCATTCTAGCATTTTCAGATAATAGTTGTAAAATCTGATGATCTATCCGATCAATCTCAACCGTTTCAGAATTTATAGCAGGTTTTAACACCTGTTGCCTTTTATTAGCCAAATATCCCCTTCCTACTTCATGATATTTTAGAATATGAGAAATTACTCTATTTTTTATTATAGTTCTGTGAGAAGACATTAAATTTTCGTAGAAATCATTGAATTCTATATCTGTTTTTGTTAAACAAGTGAATGCCAAATCCCATTCTCCTTCATTAATTGCTATTCCCCAGACAATGTTTTCTTCTTTTAGGCTTTGTATTAGTTTGTCTAATTTTTCTTTGTTAACATTTACTAGCTGGAAAAGGACTCGGTACTGAGTGTATCCAAGTCTTTTTACATCGATTAGTGTTCTATACCCCTCAACCACCTTCTTTTTCTCAAACTGTTTTATCCTATATCCTACCGCGTCTTTTGAGAGCAATACTTTTTTTGCAATGCTTGTATTTGACTGTCTACAGTTCGTATCCAGCTCCACCAGTATCTTTTTATCTTTTAAATCATACATAATTTAATCTATTATAAAATATAATATATAAATCTTTTTATTCTGTGGCAAAATATAGGAAAAAGATTCTTATAAATTTAGATGTTATCATTACGAGATGGAACTAAAAAACTACTTTAACACTACAAAAGAAAACGTCAAAGCAAAGAAACACAACATTATTATCCCCCTTTGTTTAGGAAATAGATTCTTCATGGAACGGGACTTCTCAATAAATGAAGAAAACATATCACAATATTTAACTTTTGCACTAGAGAATACAAAAGACAAAGTTTTACTTTTGATAGCGGATAAGATTCAGGTAACAAATTATGATGTTAGAACCCACAATTCAAAAAAGTACAATCGAAAAAAAGTATTAAGGGATGGCATTAAAGTAAAAAACAAGTTAGAAAACTTTGTGGGCAACGTTCCAATAATCCAATGGGAAGACTATGAACAAAAGGATCCTTTCTGCGATAGTACAACAAATCTACTTTATAATGAGTTCAAGAATAACACTAAATTTAGAAATGAAGTCTTAAACACTGTAAAAACTTCAGTCACAGATAGAAAATTTAGTGAAGATGATTATCTTACACTTTGTAATTACATTTTAGATGAGTTTTCGTTAGCCTATTCAGGCACAGTTTACAATGGAGTCCATTATGATTTGTATATCTACCCGTTTGTAGATTCCACAGTTCGTTTGATAGACAAAATTCAAAAAGCTGAAATATTTCCAGAACTAAATCAAAAATTACCAAAAGAAAAAATGGCATTGGCAATCTTAAATTAAGATTCAATCACTCTTAATATCCAACTCACCACTCTCTGTATCAACTACTGCCCCTTCTTGGATAGATTGTATGTAAGTTGTTTCTCTAGTCTTAAAAACATGCAGTGTTCCTTTTGGTATGTAGAATATACTATCTGGAGAATATTCTCTCACTCTATCCCCTATTATAATTCTTCCAGAACCACTTAAGATAGTAACTCGTTCATCTATTGTATGTTTGTGTGGACCATAAGTTTCTCCCGAATAAAGTTTTGCTAAAGAAAGACATCCTTTTGGAAAATCAACTTGAAATAATCCAATCTCTTGGCCGTTACCTATGTTAGTTTTCTCATAAGGTATGTTTTTAACTACTTCTCTTATTGACTCCATTTTAAAAAAAAGAAAAAATACTTAGAATCCAGGTCTAAGTTTTCTTACAGTTTCCATAACATCCCACATATTTGGTTTTGTTACAGTTTGGTTTGATTCAACTTTTGCTTCTCCACTGTACTTTGGTGCCCCATAAAATACAGGAGAAATTGCGTCCTTGAATTCAGGCCCCCAATCTAATGCTCCTCGTTGAGCTGTTGTACTGCAAACTCTAAGTAAGTGTGCTGCACCATTTGATTGGTAGAACTGATTCAAACTTTGTGTTAGTTCTTCTACAGTTTCATTTCCTCCTTCGCTTGGGCTGTGTCCATTATCAAGTAAAGTTTGATATTGTGCCTCCATTGCACCTAAAATTGCTCCAGCTAACGGAAAGTTTGTTATGTCTGAGTCATATGCTCGGTCTTCACCTGATTCTCTTACTTTAACCCCTGTTGTCCACATCTCAGAACCATCTATTGCACCTAACTCTGCATCAAGTGTTGTTCTATAGTCTGGTTTGATATTAGCTTCTAGAGCTATCCTAGCTTCTTCTCCTAATTTACATGCAGCGTATAATTTTTGCATAACTGGCGTTGTCGCTTCTCTAACTGCATTCTGATAAGCCAAAACAGTTCCCAAGTGTCCCTCTTTCTCAGCTTGAGAGTAGATTGCATTTGTTCCGCCCAATCCTATCAAAGGTAAGATTACTTGTGTTGCTTGTTCTGAAGAAAGTATAAAAGAAGAGTTTGGAGTTACACCTTTGGATCTTAAGTTGTCATAAGCTGCTTCCGCTAATGCCCATATTCCTCCTAGCAATACTGCTCTTTCACCTACATGATCACTAACAACTTCTCTTTCGCATGTTGTTTCGAATAAATAACCTGATCCTATCCCAATCCCCATTGCCAATACATTTTCTAAAGCATTGCCTGATGCATCTTTGTGTACTGCAAAACTTGAATTTATTCCGCTTCCGTTCAAGAAATTTTTTCTTACACTAAGTCCTGCACCTTTTGGTGCAACCATTATTACATCTGTATCTTCAGATGGAACAACTCCTGTGATATCTTTGAAGTGTACTGGAAATCCATGTGATATGTATAGTGTTTTTCCGTTAACATGTTCTTTGATGCTTGGCCACACTACTGGTTGTGCTGCATCTGATAACAAATATGAAACTATTGTTCCTTTCTCTGCAGCTTCCACGATCGGAAATAATGTTTCTCCTGGTTTCCATCCATCATCTACTGCTTTTTGCCATGTTGGTGAATCTTCTCTCTGTCCAACTATAACATTAAATCCATTGTCTCTTAAGTTTTGAGATTGTCCTGGTCCTTGTGAACCATATCCCAATACTGCAATAACATCATCTTTTAGAACATCTACCGCTTTGTCTAAAGGAAATTCATCCCTTGTGACTACTGTTTCTTCTACTCCGCCAAAATTCACTTTCATTTTTTCATTCCCCCAATATTTAATTTATATTGGTGCAAAAGAAGGTGCAAACTATTTAAGTTTTTTACATAGTGTTCACTATAAATTATAAGGATAAATCAAGAAATCTCTTCCAACAACTCAGGAAACTCTTCTGTGCCCATATCTCCCATCGTAAAGTGTCCGTGTCCTTTAAGTTCTATCAACTTCCCACCTAACTCTTTTTGAAAGATTTCTGCACTTTTCTTTCCAGGTTCTTCTTCATCATCTGCTGTAAAAATTATAACCTCTTTTACTCTTGAACCAATAGTCTCATCTATTGGATAATCATAGAATTCTTTTCTATCTTCTTTTGTTGGTATTCTCCAGGGTGCAACTAATATCAACTTACTTATGTTCTGTTTTGTTTCTCCTAACCATTTGACTAAGAATGCCGTGCCACAACTATGTCCAATTAAGATAGTATCTTCATTCACTTCATATTTTTCAAACTCTTCTTTGAATTTGTTATAATCAGGATACCAAGGTTCTGGCATTAGTGGAGTGTCAACTTTAATTCCCTTAGCAACTAATTCTTTCTTCAACCAAGGGATCCAATGTTTGTCATATGTTCTTGTTTTCTCATCCATCGCTTTTTCTACATTAGATGGACATCCATGTATTACTATTACATTCATAAGGGATTATAGATAGGATCAGATTATAAGTGTTTCTGAATAAAAAGAAAAACATCAATAAGGTTCAAAATTATCAGACGTTCCATCTGCGTTAAAAGTGGTGTTTTTATCTGTTTTCTTATTCCATTCGGTATCTTTTTTCGCCATATTTTAATTAGAATACTGGCATTCTTTATAAGTCTTCAGCTATTTATTTAAAAACCAACTCTTAAGTTTTATATACCACTTAAGCATTTTCTAACAAAAAGAGGTTTAACGAGGAGGACAATAAAAAATGGATGCAAAACAAGTTAAAAAATTACCCGCAGCAAGAGCTTGCTTGTATGGTACAGGAATAGATAAGTCTCAAATAGACAAACCTTCAGTGGCAATTGTTTATTCTCAAAATGAAATATGTCCAGGGCATGTACATCTTGATCATTTGGCAAGTGCAGTTCAAAGAGGCGTTGCAGAAGCAGGAGGTGCAGGATTTAAGATGAATCTTGGCTTAGGCGTATGTGATGGTATTGCAATGGGGCATGATGGAATGAAATACAGTTTGCCTTCAAGAGAATTAAACAGAGATAGTGTTGTTGATATGATAAAAGCTCACGGTCTTTTTGAAGGAGTTGTTTACATTGGTGCTTGTGATAAAAATATACCTGGTTATTTGATGGCTGCAGCTGCACTAAAAGATATGCCTGGAATTTTTGTAACAGCAGGGCCTATGCTGCCAGGAAATGTAGATGGAGAAGGTGCCGATGTTGTCACTGCTTTTGCGGCTGACGCACAATATGCACTAGATAAAATTGATCAAAATAAATATGATAAGATTATGGAAGAAAGCTGTCCCACAGTTGGAAGTTGTGCAGGATTATTTACTGCAAACTCAATGGCTTGTGTAACTGAAGCTTTAGGTTTAACCTTGCCAGGTATGGCAACAGCACATGCTGTTGACAATAAAAAATACAGATTAGCAACACAAACAGGAAGAAGGATCATGGAACTTCTTAGATCAAACGTTACTGTGAGTGATATTCTTACTGAAGAAGCATTTTACAATGCTTTGGTTGTTGATATGGCGATTGGTGCATCAACCAACACAGTACTACACGTCCCAGCAATAGCAAAAGAAGCAGGATATGACTTTGATTTGGAAAAGATAAATGAGATAAGTGAAAATACACCTAATCTTCTTAGGCTTTCTCCTGCAGGCGAATACAGAATGAATGATTTTGATAGAGCTGGAGGAATTCCTGTTGTGATGAGTAGGTTAAGAGATCTCTTAAATCCTAATGTTAAACTTGTTGCAGGATCTTTAGAATCAAGAATTAACGATGTTGAAGATAATGGAAACACAGATGTTATCAAATCTGTTGAAAAACCCCATTCTTCTTCAGGAGGCATTGCAGTCTATAGAGGAAATTTAGCTCCTGAAGGTTCGGTTATCAAAGAAAGCGGAGTTGATCCCGCAGTTTCTTCAAGATTTGAAGGCACTGCAAGAGTGTTTGAAGATGAGCTTGACGCAACCGAATATATAAAAGCAGGAAAGGTAGTCAAAGGCGATGTTGTAATTATAAGATACGAAGGCCCAGCAGGCGGTCCAGGAATGAGAGAGATGCTCTACCCAACATCTGCAATAAAAGGACTGGAGATGGACAAAGAAGTTGCTTTATTGACTGATGGAAGATTTTCAGGCGGAACTGCTGGAATATGTATAGGACATATCGAACCAGAAGCATACAACAAAGGACCTATTGCTCTTGTTGAAGATGGAGATAAGATAGTTATTGACATGGACAAGAAAGAGATAAACCTAGTTGATGTAGATCTGCAAAGCAGAGCTGAAAATTGGGAACGAGTTGAGAAACCGACACCAACTAAAATCTTATCAAACTATAGAAAAGGATTTGCAAAATAATCCTTAATTTTTTTATTTTAACTTTCTAAACAAGTGATGCAGGTAAGATAGTTTAAAAATCAATTCTTCCAACAACCCATAAAATAATTTATGAAAACATTAGTATAAGGTTCACTATAAGAAAACTATTTATACCTCTCTCATCAAGTCAGATGTAAAATGGCACAAAGTATTAACCTAGACGCAATCCTATACTTTCCTATCCCAAGATTCTTCAATAAATCTTTAGCAATGCCTCATTTTTCTGTTTGTGATATAAGAAATATTAATCCTAATAAGCTCAAAGAGTATGGATTTAAGGGATTAGTTTTTGATAAAGACAATACAATAACTGCACCTTATGTAAATGAGATCTATCCGACAATAGAAGATGCGTTCTCTGAATTCCAAGAGGTATACAAAGATAACATAGCGATAATGTCAAATGGTGCAGGAACAAAAGATGATAAACACCATACAGATGCAAGAAAGATAGAATTTGAGCTAGGCATAAAAGTTCTAAGACATAATAGAAAAAAACCTGCAGGAATTAAAGAAGTTCTAGAATATTTCGGATGTGAACCAAATGAATTAGTTATGTTTGGGGACAGAATCTTTACTGATGTTGTTTTTGGAAACAGATATGGTATGCTTACTGTACATACAACCTTACTGACTGAACAAGGAGATAATAAAGCAGCTGCAAGAGTTAGAGAGTATGAAATTCCATTAATACAAAAGTGGAGGGGTAAAGGTATCATGGCTCCACCTCATGAAAGATGTCATGCAGATATTTACCGATGATAATATGAGTCTCTTAAAGAAGATAAAAGAATTCGCAACACCTTCTAATGCTGTATCTGCATCAAGACCACTAATTGCTTTGTATGGTTTAGAAAATTATATAGACGATCCAATAAAGCTTTCTTTAACTCTTGGGGTCGCATTTGCTACAGATGCTATTGATGGGTTAGTTGCAAGGTTAACAAAAAAAGAGAATAAATATGGCGCTTATGCAGACATATTTGCAGACCGTTCTTTAGAACTTCTAAGCATGTGGTATTTTGCTAAAGCAGGAATGATCTCTTATGCGATCCCCATAATATTTACTGCCAAAGGTGCAGTAGTTGATTCTGTAAGAATCTACAGAGACTACAAAAATAAAGACTTTTCTACACCTCTAAAATACGGCGGAAATGATAACCGTGCAGAAAGAATAACTTATGGAGTAGTTAAAGGAAGCTACCTCATAGGAACTCCATTAGTCTCACAGGTCGTTAGCCAAACTATGGGTGTATTAACAACATTTCTTGGACTGTACAGAGGCGCAAAGTCATTGTTTAAGAAGAAGTAAATCTTTATATACATCTTACTGATTCTTCAGACCATGCCAGACATATCAAATATAATATTCAAAATAGAATTACCTAAAGGCAAGACTAAAAAGTATGGATTTTGTTGGTTTGGTGATAAAAAAAGATTCGATCTTCAAGAAGCAAAGAAAGTTAATGTTGGCGACAAGATTATGTTCTGGGGTTATGGTGTTGCATCTAACCTTTTTGAAACACTTTCTCAATACGGTCTTTATGCAGGACGTAGATACAAAGTACTTTCTAAACAAGTGCTAGTTTAAAAACAAACTCTCAAGTTTTATATACTAAATAAACAATTCTAGTGTTAAAAAGAGGTTCTTAGAGCAGGTAATAAAATGTCATACGATTTAAGTTTAGGATTCAGGGAAATACCGAAAGATTTAGACAGTATTCTAGCTAAGATGGGATTTAAATTCGAGAGAAGTTGTACTGATAGCGGACTTAACAGCTGGTTATATCGTTTTTATCAGGAAGGGAAATCTCTCATCCCACTAGACTTTAGCTATATGGACTCATTAGAGGACAAAAAGTTTTGGCATGCTATTGACCCCAACATTATCGCAGAGGCAACAATAACTGCAAGGGGAGACCCAGGTACTTTTGATTTTCAGAAACAGATGGAATATGCAAAACAACTTAGGGATCACTACACTGCGATCTTAGTTGATATTCAAGAAAAAAGTAGTATTATAAAAGACTAAAAATGGACAAAAAGATAAAACGACTAAACGACATTTTGAGTTCTATTCCAAGTAGCACTGAAGACAATAAGGTGATGGTCAGTCTTACACTAAAAGATGAACATTGGGCATATCTGGATTCTAAAGGAAAGTTTCGTATCATTAGCAGTGATGAACTAACTGAAAAGAATGATGAACTAAAACCTATATTAGAAACAAGAACACTTATTGGAACCTACACAAGCAGCGGTCCTGGAAGACTTCTTACTGATGAAATGTACGTATCTATAGAAATGTATCTTGGTTGCAGCTGTAATCTGATTCCTGTCAGTAAGATAGAAAAGATAGAACTGTTAGAAAAAGGAAAAGAATACCAATTCTAAAATGTCAGATGTAGCAAATGTTGTAAGAAACATTGAAAGGATTACAATTGCAAAATGTTCAGGCAACTATGATAAAATTAATCAACATCTGACCCAAAAAAAGATTGCTTGGTATGAACAAAATAAAAATTCTCTTAATGTTAAAGGAACTGATGTAAGGAAAGCATATGAGATTCTTCTTTTCAGATACATGAAGATAAATCCTAAAGACATTAAAGTTATGCATGAAGATGATAATAAGATAGTGTGGAGATCATACAATTGGTGTCCTGTTTTGGAAGCAGCTAAAAGACTTGGTGCAGATACAAGAGAAGTTTGCAGCAAAGGCTGGGAAGAATCAAACCAGAAACTGATAGAACTAATAAACCCAAGACTTAAGTTTTCTAGAAACTACCTGAATCTAAGACCTTATGGTAAGTATTGTGAAGAACAGATAGAGTTGGTTGAATAAGCCTTTTCTCCAGAAACATTTATATACTACTATACAGTACTCCTTACTTATGGAAGTAACATATGACGCTGCAAAAAAAGACCTGGAAAAATGTCTTGGCCAGTTTAAAACTCTTGGTGCTGGATCAGAACAGGATAGAGCTGCACAGCTAGTTTTACAAACAGTACAAGTATTACAAAACCGATTAGATTCCACAGGAATAATCAAAATGTTATACCTAGATAATCCTGAAGCAAAAGAACTGCTTCCTGAAACTGTATACAATGTTGCAACACAATATGTTAATGGAGAAATTTCTAAAGAAGAAGCACATAGCACATTAACAAGCGCTCAAGAACAATACCAAAAATTATATTCAGAGATGATGATAACTCCATCTGAAAGCAATGTACTTTTTTCAAACAACCCAAAACCAAAAAATGATTAAAAAATCCATTCTAATTGCAGTATGGCTTGCTGCCGCAGCATCGTTTGGAGTTAAACATTGTGATAATCCAACTAAAGAGATTGCACCAAAACAACCTCCTCTTGAAGAACAAGTTAAAAAAGTTCCAGAAGTAAAGAAAAAAGCACCTAAACAAAAAAAGAAAAGAAAAACACAAGGTTTAGGAGCACAAGTCCTACCTTCTAATTATTTTTTATATAAACTAGAAGGCCTCCAAGATAATTATCTTAACAGAGGAGTGTCCATGATGATTTTCGAACACGGATCAGAAAAAAAAGACAAGTATTGGATCCTCACATACATTAACGGAACGTTAAGTAATGGAATAAAATACAGTCTAGATATTGATAGGATGAACACAAGCATATACTATCCTGAAACAAGAAAAACACTTCATTTTAACCACACAAGATCACTAGAGGTGTGGCTAGAAACCCCCCAAAATACAAAGATCAATTATGATTTTGGCGATGACAAAAAAATTTGGATGATTCATGCAGACGACAAAGTTTACTATCAAGATACTAACACCCCAAGAGCTAAAGAAATGTTTGCTTTCGCAAATCAAAACTTTAAAGACATCTTAAGAGACTTAAACAGAAAGGCACCAGGACTCTATGACTTTGTGTACAATTCAAGACTTACACCAAAGAGATAGATCATACTAACTTTCTTCCAAAAGAAGTTTGATAGCTTCATACCTTTTTTCTGCAAGTTTTTTTGCTTCTGGCATCATTTTTCCAAACGATCTGGTGTACTTGTTTAACAACCAATCCTTAACTTCTTCAGGTTTTACATGCAGGTATGCTGCTTGAACTAGTAGTGTGAATGTATAGAAATGCGAGAGTGCATCTGCGCTTGCAAGAACTTTTTCTTCTATTGATTCTGTAGGATATGCTTTGTCTGATGAATGGGTTAATATGCATCTTTTTACTTTTTCAATTTTAGCATCATCATAGCCTATTTGTTTGAGTATTTCTCCTGCTTGTTCAGATCCATAAACATGATGTTTTTCACGTTCCCCTTGGATCTTCTTTATATCATGCAACCATGCTGCTACCTCAACCACTTCTTCATCTGCACCTAGCTGTTTTGCTAACTTTTTAGAAAGTTTCACAACAGACTCTACATGGATCTCCCATCTGAAATGTTTATCTTTACACAGATCATAAAAGTATTGTTTTACTTTTTCTATCATAAGATTAAAAAGAGTGATTATTTTTATAAGTGTTTCTAATTCATTCCAAAAGTAAATTAATCTCGTTCTATACTTCGTTTGAGTATTATTGAATCAAGCTTCTGTCGGAATAAAAGACCCAGCGTAATTATCAAGGCAATTGCAATTGATGCAGGTATTTTGTCCTGCTCAAATTTAAGAATAGACCACATAATAAAAAATATCGCTATCCCTATGATGATAAAAAGATATTTTCTCTTAAGAAGCCAATCTACCCACTTTTTGCTGATTACCAAATATTTTTCATATAAACCCATGCTAAAAAAATAGGATAACAATTATATAAATCTTTCTAAACAACCACCATGTTTTATACGCTCACCTCAAATTAAGACCTCTTGGTTGGTTAGGTCTTTTGCTGATATCTTCATATCCTGTTTGTTTCAGAATATCTTTAATTTCCATAAAATCTTTTAGATCTCTTGATGAAACAAACGCAAGATGTCCATAAAACAATTCACTATTGGCATGATTAATTTCTATTTGAGAAGTATCAGACATCCATACAATACTTGAGATGTCATCAAGAGGGTCTTCATGAGGCCCGGATTTCAGTTTCGACCCATCAACCCAGCTGCTATCTGGTTTATAATGAAATTTTACAACTTCCAAATTATCTAAAGGATGGTGACCATTAAACATTGTAGGATGACCAAATTTTCTTTCTTTATGCTTAAAAAAATAATACATTCCAAGAAGACCCCCAACAGGCTCTGTGATATTTTTGTCAAAATTATTTGTTATTTTTTTGATTTCTTCTAATGAAACGGATGATTCAACATATTCAGATCGTGATTCATACTTAGGTGGAATAAGTTCTACTTCTCTAACAAATAATTCCATTTTGTCTCTAAGACGTTTGCATAACCCAACAGGATGTTTGTTTATGGAAGACTCTTCTTCTTCCATCTCTTTTAATTTTTCTTGCAATTTGTCCATCTTATAGTAGTATACTGTTCTATATTTAACATTATGTTGTGGAAAATAAACGACATATTTATAAAATACACTACATTCACTATACTCATGAAAGAAGAGATACTGAAATCATTAGGATTAAGCGACAAAGAGACTAAAATATACTTAGCTAATCTTCAGTTAGGAAGTAGTTTAGTTCAAAAGATCGCCAACTTTGCAGGAATGAACCGAACTTCTGCTTATGACCTATTGAAATCACTTGAACAGAAAGGTTTCGTAAGTTATACGATAAGATCAGGGAAAAGATCTTATCAGGCAACTCAACCCAATAAGATAATTCATATGCTTAAAGAAAGAGAAGAATTGGTTAAAAAAATTCTTCCTGAACTAAATTCTTTATCTGAAAGTGTTGGAAAAAGACCGAACGTTGAAGTTTATACTGGAAAAGAAGGTCTAAAGACAATCTTTGAAGATATACTTAATGACTGTGATTCTTTCTTATGCATTGCATCAAAGAATCATTTGTTCAAATTATTCAAATATTACTTCCCTCATTTTGTTGAAAGAAGAAAAAAGAAAGGGATTAAGGTAAAGATAATTAGTGAAGTGCAGCCTTTTGATAAAAAAGCAGCTTACAAACTGATTAAACAAAAGATAAAAACGGCCACTTGGCTGTATAACAGAAAAATTGCTATGATTTCATTAGAAGAAAAAGAACCTATTGGCATATTAATCAATGAAAAGAACTTCTACAACACTCAAAAGATGATGTTTGATTTACTCTGGGATAATTTAAGTGAATAACCCGTTTGCAGCACTTAACCTTCTTTCTAAGCTTGTCTAATGTCTGAATTTAGGGGTTTCATCTGCTTGAATTTGACCATTTCAACCCTTATGTTGTCACTATGCAGGGACAATAAAATAGAAACATTTATATATGAGTAACCTTTTCATTATATGATATGTTAGAAGAAATATCTGGATTGGAAAATGCCATACTTGCCGTAACAGCAATCGAATATGGAAAAAAAGAAAGAGAAGATCTTAACTCTATTTATACCAATTTTACAAACGAAGGAATTGACCAACTAAGCGCTGCTTTACTTAGCACCCAAGCAATACAATATGGCAAACAAGAACGTCAAATAATAAAAGAAGTCTACCAAAAATTTAGAAACCAAAACATCGACTCCCTACCCTCAACAATACTTGCCATAAAAGCGATTGAATATGGAGAAAAAGAAAGAGAAGATCTCAACTCAACCTACAACTCTTTTATCGATGATGGAATCGATCAAACAAGCGCTGCCTTACTTAGCACTCAAACAATACAATACGGCAAAAAAGAACGCCAAATAATAAAAGAATCTTACCAAACCTATAGAAATCAGGATATTGATTCATTACCATCAACAATACTTGCTATAACAGCAATCAAATACGGAGAAAGCGAAGACCTTAACTCAACTTATAACTCTTTCATTGAAGATGGAATTGACCAAACAAGCGCTGCCTTACTTAGCACCCAAGCAATACAATATGGCAAACAAGAACGTCAAATAATAAAAGAAGTCTACCAAAAATTTAGAAACCAAAACATCGACTCACTACCATCAACAATACTTGCCATAAAAGCAATCAAATATTCAAATGGTTTTGAGTTACTCCATGACGCCTATTTGTCACAGAACTCATCTTGAAACTCAGAAGCAAATAACCTGACGTTTATTTGAACACTTAACTTTGTTAAATAATTGGTCAATTATCTGACTGGTTCCAAAGAAACTGGAAAATTAGTTTTTGAGATTCCACGAGTAATGGGCTTTCTATCTGAACAACCATCAGTTCTTCTTTAAGCGTACATATTAATACTTTATTATTATAAATAAAGTATACTGTGTTGTGATTTCTTAAAAAGTTTAGTTTCTGAATTTGTGTATATTTTTTGACATCTTTTTCAAGCATGTGTTTTGGAATGTCCTCAATAACAGCTTTTAGCTTAACTTTTTTTTCAACTCTTTTTTTTGCAAAATTGGAAGTATAAGAACCCATTACTGCATCAGCATTTTTACTTGCTCCATAAACTAATATCTCTTTTGCTGAGAGCATATCTTCTGCGGCAGCACGTATACCTACACTTCCTTTGTATATTGTAATTGCAGGTTTTTCTATTTGTACTGTCGATAGTTTATTTAAATCAGGTAGGACTCTTTTAATTATGTCTTCTTTTTCTTTCAGTAATTCTATTAAACTTTCAGGTTTTGAAGCAACAAAGTAGTATTTTTTTTCTTGTTTAATGCTGCTCATTAATCCTTTTTTCTTTAGGGTTTCTGTTACTTCATATACTGTTGATCTTCTAATTCCTGTTAGTTCTGAAAGCCTGTTTGCAGTACAAGAACCGGCTTTAAGTCCTGCGAGATAGATTTCAATCTCTTTTTCTGATAATCCATATTGTTTTAGTTCTGCTTCCATATTTTATTAAATAACATAACAACTATTTAAATATTTCGTCAAAAAATGACGACAAACATTAATATATGCAGGGGTTATTACTAAGAAGTAGATGAACACAAAATATGAACCGAAAAGAAAAGAAGTACTTGCTGAATTAGTTAGAAATAGTGCTGATTATTTAAAGAATAAAGATACTTATTTGAAACCATTACGTTGCATCGGAAAAGTCACTTATAATATTGCTTTAGGTGCAGCTTTAACTTCTGCAGGTTTAATTGCAGGCTTTATTTCATCATATATCGCCCCAACAACAATTAGATATCTTTATGGAGAGACTAAAGCTCAAAAACATTCAAATAAACATCCAGCAGAGGATGTAAATTGGAAAGAACTGCTATTCGGAACCTTTGGATTCATTGGATTTTCATCAAATATACTTAACACCACCATATATTTAATAGCCTCAGACCATTATAGAAATAATAAAATTATGCTCCTTCCATTAGCAACAAATATTGCTTCAGGTGTTTTTGAGTATTCAAGAGTTAAATATAATAAAGCCAAGCAAAAATTAATTAAGCAAAATTCTTTAGATTCTATCATTCAAGAAGAATCAAAATGATAAAAAAACCCGACGTTTATTTGAACACTTAAATTTCTAAACAAAGATTTTTATACAACACTCCAATTCTATCCAACATGAAACTATACTCATGGAATGTTGCTGGTGTTAGAGCTGTCTGCAAAAAAGGTTTTATGGATTGGTTTAATAATACAAAACCAGATATTCTTTGTTTACAAGAGATTAAAGCTACTAAAGAACAACTTCCTTCTGAATTAAAGAATTTAGAGAGATACGGAATATTTTTGTCTTCTGCTGAAAGAAAAGGTTATAGTGGTGTTATGACTATAACTAGACTTAAACCTCTTAATGTTATTTATGGAATTGATGATAAAGATACAGAAGGTAGAGTCTTAACATTAGAGTTCAATAAATTTGTTCTTATTAATGCTTACTTCCCTCATTCACATAGAGAACTTATTAGACTTGATTACAAACTTGACTTTAATAAGAAGTTTGAGAAGTTTTGTGAACAATTCTCTAAGCCAATAATAATTGCGGCTGATTTTAATGTTGCTCATAAAGAGATTGATCTTAAGAATAGTAAACAAAACGTAAAAAACGCAGGTTTCACAGAACAGGAAAGAAACTGGTTCGATAATTTTCTTAAGAAAGGTTTTGTTGATAGTTTCCGAGAGTTTGATTCTTCTTCCGATCAGTACACTTGGTGGCCTTACATGCATAACGCTCGTTCTCGGAATATTGGTTGGCGTATTGATTACTTCTTAACTAAAGGTGTTAAGTTAAAGAATGGTTTTATTCTAAAAGATGTTCTAGGATCAGATCATTGTCCTATTGGCGTTGAGGTTGAGTGAGGTTAGATAATTAATCTTTAAATATTAAGTTCTAACAAAGTTATTATTAACTTAGTGGATAAATCTTTATCAGCATAATCTAATTTTTTACCATGTAAGATGTCATTTCTAAGATTTTCAAATGTGTCTATAATGTGTTCTAAGAAGTAGGGTAAATAATTGTTCTGTTTTCCTAGAATATGCTTACTTATATTACTTGCAGTAAGCGGTAGATTAATGGTTATTTTTTTCCCGCAACTTTTACATTTAGGGTGTGCATGAATTTTTTCATCTAAATCTTTGTGTCGTTCAATGAATATTCCGTCTATTTGCGATAATAAGATCGGTATCGATAACTCATATTTAGAGTCTAGGTGTGCACTTAATGCTTTTTCTAAAATATGCATTCTTGGGGTAAATAATTTGTTTTTCCCAAGATCATGTATTAAGGCATCTAGTTTCCCTTTATCAGAAAACCATTCATAAAAAAAACCTTTAACTTTTTCTGTCTCGCCCTTTTTCCACAGTTCATATAACTTTTCTAATTCTTTGAGGGTTAAGAACCCCGCCCAGTTATATTCAAATTTGCTAAATTCTTTTTCTTTAGTAAAATCAAAAGATTTTGAAATAGACTCAGTTATACCCCCCCAATCAAAACCTATGTTAAATATCGGATTTATTGATGATAAGAACGTCGGATTTATTGAAGACAGAATTTCTAAAGCTTTACTCCCCTGATAAAGACAATCTAAATTTATTTTTTGAATGTTCTCCATTGCTTTTAATGTGCCGCTGGGAATCTGAAAACTTGCTGCTGCCACCATGCTTACGTCGGCAGCGTGTCGGATTTGTGTAATTATTGATTCAGGTACATGAAATTTTGGAATAAGTAATTTATTTAATTCTGAGATTTTATCAAATTCTTTTAAGAAAAGACTGGGTTTGGAAATTTGTTCCATGATTAAATCATTCATTTTCGTAATTTTCTCAAACTGTGAAAGTGTATCTTTTGGAATTAAAGCAGACACGTCTGGAATAAAAGGCGTTATATCAGGCAGCACATTTGAGATTGTGCTGTTAGCTACCTTAAAAATTGCAGGATCTAAGTGGACATCAGTCATAAACTTGTTTATTTATACACAATATTTAAATCCTATTATTTTCCTCATTTAGCAGAATGCCCTTCCCTTTTACAGATAGGTTTTTAAATCTAAGAATCAAAAAAAGGTTTTGGATAGGTTTATATAATGGTTTTCAGTTTATGGTTATTATGGTAATACGCTATCCCAAAGATTCTAAAAGTCTCTTCTTATCTTTAATTGGGGGAACAATTGTGGCAGTATTCACGCATGCCATAAATTTTATGACTGGGATTTATGATCAAAGAATGTATGTATTTTGGGGAGGGTCTATCGCATTAATGAGCTTATTCTATTATTCAATAAATCAATATAATTCTTCATCTAAAAAAGAATAGTTTTCAAAGAGTTCTAAACCAACTTCTTCAACCCATCAACAATCCAAACCATGCCTTCAGTGTCTAAATTACAATATTTCAAAAGGTTTCTCCGAATTTCTTCCTTATTCTCTAGTTTAGGCACTATATGGCTATAGAAATAAAGCATGCTTGCTTCTGCACCGTTATCAATCTCCAACTCAGAATAGCTTTTACCAGTTATTGCAGGTAGTACTTTCTTTATTGAATAAGATCCTTTTTGTGATTTGTTATAATAATAAAACGCTCTGAATGGATCTGCTAGATCAACTATTCTATCTATTGCTTTCAATAACCAGTCTGAGTGTTCCGGAAAATCTTCTGCTAGTTTTTTCATAACTGAAATCTCAAATGATTTGTTGAATACAATAATATCTCCTGTTCCTTCTAAATCAGTTTTCATCTGTTCAAGAAGTTTAGGTCTTGGATCTCCACCTTCTGATAAAAATTCTTTATGTTCTACTGTTCCATCTTCTTGTTCTATATGTAAAGAATATTGGAAAGGTATTTTTTGATATGGTCTTGATTTGTCAAATATTGGTACTGCTGTGTCAAAAGTTTCAAAATCAAAATGATATAAAGGGTAGTGTAATGACTTAAGAAAGTGTTTTATGTGTTCTTTGGATATTATAGGTTTATTTTTCTCAATAGATTCTATTATTATTTGATCTTTATCTGTTAATTTAGTGCCTTTCGGAATATCTTTGATATCTTCTATTCCTTCATCTAATAGTTTCCAATAAACTCTCCAATTAGTTAACTGTAATACATTATATTTTGGAAGATCCATATAACACTCATTCTTTAAAGGACAGTCATAAGGTTTATTGCATTGTTTTGATATGCAGTGATCTGGAGGATGTTCTTGATCCATGATTTCTAAGAACTTAATCGCATTTTTCTCAACATCAGTAACTTGATTCACATCATTTGTTACATCTTCCTGTTTAGTAAGTTTTTCTGGATCAATTTCTCCATTCTTAACATACTCATTATCTAAGTGTATGAGATAACACCTATTTATCTTAAGGCCTGCTTTTTCACAAACAAACTTTTGAAAAGCTAAATCCGGAAAATGTTGAGGTTTTACTTGAGTTGTTGATTTTATTTCGTATAAATCCCAACCGTCATCGTTTGGTTTTAGAATATCTGCTCTAATGAAATAGTTTTCTACAATAATACCTGCTTCAAAGATTGTTTTTTTATTTTCTATTTGTTCTTTAGTGTTGTCTATGTTTTCTTTGAACTCTTGATCTTTTAGGTCAACACCTTCAGGAAACAGTTTTTTTACATATTCTTCAAAATCATGACCTTGTGAGAATTTATGTTCAGTTGCCAAATCAATCTCAGGAAGAAGCTTCTTATTCGCAAACCACAATAACCTAAGACATTGTAATCCATTCATATACTTTGATTTTGTTAGTAGCGACATAAGACACAAAAACAGATCTAGATATTTAGATGTTTCGTTTTATAAATAGGTTTTAGATAAGTTTTTAAATCTTAAAATACTCAAGAACATTCAAAATGAAAAAAAGTTATATAAAGAGAAAAGTAAATAAAATGGTTAAGCTGTGGGATCAACAAACAGAGAAAAAATTCTTCACAACTGCTCTTAATTTAACTACCAAAGAACAACTGTTCTATAAAACAAAGGATGGAAAATTTGTTGCATATTGGCCAAAAGGTTATGATGGACCAAAATCAACTTTACAAAGTAGAAACTCACTAATTGGAAATTTTACAGAAAAATGGACTGTTGATCTTCTAAAAGATTATGCACAAACCAACGGTCTTTTTGCAATTCAAGGAGTTATTTGTGAAGAGATTGGATTAACCAAACAATCTCCCGGGGATGTGGTATTATGTAAAAAAGACTCAATTGTACAGAATGCTAAGGATATTATAGTTATTTTTGAAGTCAAGATGTCCGTTGTTTGGAATTGGGAGTATGATAATAAAAAGTATAAAGAACTTGGAGATTTCAATACCCATCAAGGAAATCCTGGTTTGTTAAGATCAGATAGTATGTTAAAAGCAATTGGTAAGAGCATTAATATTAGGGTATCTGGATCTGGTGCAAACAAAATACCAATTGTTATTTTAGGAAACACCCCCATAACTAAAAGTTATTATGAAAAAGTTGATCACCTTAAGAAAAATGGAATTATACAAGGGTTCTGGTCAGTTAATTCCAAACCAAGAGACAAAATTGATACAATTAAAGAAACAAAAGAACAGGGATTTTTAAGAATTGACTCTTACAATGAACTAATTGGCAAATTAAATGAACTATTAAATCAAGAATTAGTATTCTTTTCATCCATGAGATCCATAAAGCAACTTGGCGAAATCATAGTTACAGCAAACAAAGAGGACTCTCTTGAAAAGAAGGCAGAAAAATTCTTGGAGCTGATTAGAAAAGATGATTAAAAAAAAGACAAAGACAAGAAGTTTTGGAAGTTCGGGGAGATTTAGTCATGATTCTTCTGAATTTTATAATAAAAAAATATATTCAAAGATTAACATACCTAAAGAAAAAGTTGATTACATTGAAAACAAGATTCCACAAAAAAACTTAAATAAAATATTTTGTAAATCCAGTGAAAAAATGAACGAGCTGCCTGACAGTTCTGTTCATCTGATAGTTACCTCTCCCCCTTATAATGTTGGCAAAGACTATGATAACAATCTTTCCCTTGAAGAATATTTCAATATGTTAAGAGGTGTATTTAAAGAAACACATAGAGTTTTAGTGCCTGGAGGGAGAGTTGCAATAAACATTGCCAATATTGGAAGAAAACCTTATATCTCACTCAATTCAGAAATTATTAGGATTATGCATGATTTAGGATTCATCATGAGAGGAGAAGTCATATGGGAAAAGGGGGCAAGTGCAGGGGGATCGTGTGCGTGGGGAAGCTGGCAATCAGCTTCAAATCCTACTCTGAGAGACACTCACGAATACATCATGATTTTTTCAAAAGATACAATGAAAAGATATAATCCTAACAAAAGAATTAACACAATTACAAGAGATGAATTTTTAGAACTTACAAAAAGTATATGGAAATTTAATACTGAATCTGCAAAAAGAGTTAAACATCCTGCACCATTCCCAATTGAATTACCCAGAAGATTAATTCAATTATATACTTTTAAAAATGAATTAGTTTTAGATCCTTTTATGGGAGTTGGAACCACCGCAATAGCCGCAATGAAATTAAACAGAAAATTTGTAGGGTATGATATCTCTAAGGAATATTGTGAACTTGCTAATAAGAGAATCAAAAAAGAAAAAACGACATCCTAATCAATTATTCTTATTTAGTAAGCTCTCAACCATCAAACCATTCCCTAGAAATCTCTCGAACATCTTCTGCAATAACAACAATATCATCCAAACAAACAAAAAGATTTCTAAATTAAAGTATGTTCTCATCAAAATTATTGTTTTCTTCCATAGAATTGCTATGGAAAAATAGATCCATCACAGAATTTAGGTCTAACACAGACAATTCATTGCTTCCGTTAGGACCTCCTTTGAAATAATCAGTTACTTGATCTGCAAGATGCACTGCTTTGTAGATAGAAAAATTATTATCTCCATTAAATACTTGTTTTAGCATTTCTGAATATCCTGAATCTTCTTTGGGAAGATATTGAAATGGTCGTAAAAGCCTATAACAAATTTCTTTTTTACGAGGACTTTTTTTGAATTCTAGTCTTGCACTTGATTCTCCAACATTTGCTCTATGATCAAATGTGGTTTCCATTAGACTATTCATTAGTTCTTGAATTGCTTGTTCTCCATCTACACTCCGACCAACTTCTAAGGCTCCCTCAAGTGTTGTTGGTTTTCCATCCATCGTTCTGTAGGTATGTTCATCTGGTTTGATACCATACATAAGGAAGACGGCATTTCCTGGATCAGTATATTTTAACCTGTAAAAATCACCTGTAACTTCGATAGTGTAAAGCTGTAAGTCAAGGTCTTTCTTTTTTTGATATTTTGCATGAGAGTTGAGTATTTTAGCTTCTTTACTTAGCTGCCAATCGCGTTTAAATGTTTTAATTTTTTCTGATGCATTATCTAGATAGTTATCTTCAGGTATTTTTTGCCATTCTTCTGCTTGATAAGTCTCACCTAAAAATAGCCTACCTAATCCTTCTACAAGATTATTCAATATGCCTGCGATTGTCATTATTAGAAGGGTATTGCAGGAGTATATAAACCTTTCTATTTTTAACCACTATACAGGGACAACACACACTCTAAAACCTCAGAATTCAACCATCTCAAACCCTCGAATTCAAGCATTAGCCCCGCTTCAAATCAATCCCTCCAATTCTAACATTTGTCTGTTTACCTTTAACCTTATCAACGGGGAATCTTTCTTCATACTCTGCAAGTGTAGCATTCACAGCTTTCTCTGCATCTATGTCATACAAGTAAGCAATTTTCAACATCAGATATCCTAAGTCTCCAATAAAATCTTCTGCTTCTGCCTTATTCTCTTCAATAAGCTTCTGCTGGTCTTCAAAATCTGTAAACTTAAACAGATTCCAGAATTCACCTATCTCCTCATTCATATTAAGAAGTAAATCTTTCAATTTATCAGGTCTTTTCCAACCCCGAACATCATTAAAATCTTTGACTTTAGTTTGAATTTCTAACATGACTGACCACCCCTAATCAACATACTAAAAACCAAATATAAAAAACTTATGTTTTATATATCTCTATTACTCAAAAGAAAAATATGAACGCTGAAGAATTCACATCCCAACTATCTACCCAAAAAGATCAAAAACTCTTATTCAACCCTTTCAAAGATATATGTAAACTTCACGATCTAAAAAATGCAGATAAGATAAGGATCAATAATCTAAAAATATACTTAGAAGCTCAAGAAAGAAACAAACCTAGACATTTGTGGGTTGCTGAAGCTCCCGGTTATAACGGGAGCAGAAGAAGTGGAGTTTACCTAGTCTCAGAAAAGCAGTTTGAAGAAACATCCAAAATATTAAATTCTAAACCTTTCAATAAAGCTACAACTACAGAAGCTAAAGATTCTATTACTGCAAAAGCAATATTTAACATGATGAAAGAACTAAACGAATTCCCATTAACATTTGACATCATGCCTTTTCATCCTTTCAAGAACAACATCCCTCTCTCCAATAGAACCCCCACTAAAAAAGAGATAAACAATAATATACATTACATGAAAGTTCTAATCGACTGGTTTAAACCCAAACAAATCATAGCAATTGGAAGAAAAGCAGAAACGGCATTAAAAGAGATGAACATAAACTGCATTTATGTAAGGCATCCTGCTCAGGGAGGCCAAAAAGAATTCTCAGAAGGGATTAAAAAAATATATAACATCTACGCCTTTCATAGTAACTAGCATAACTACCATCAACACCAACAATATTAATCCAAATATCAAAGTAAACCTCAAAACAGCTCTCTTCTTTTTCATTTCTTCTTTAGTTAAAGGTCTAATCTTACCTTCCTTTTTTGCTTTTGCTTCTATTAAAGAACCGATTGCTAAACCTATTGCAACACCAATTGCAGGACCAAAAGCAATGTTTCCCATCAAAAGGCCAAATGCCATTCCAGGCCCCATCCCAATTGCAATACCCAACCCCAAGTAGTGTCCTTCTGGATATTTTCCATTAAACTTTTTAGGATTTTTTCTTGCAAAAACCGTAGTGAGAACTCCTGTAACAACTACCAATATAGCAAACAGTATTATTATCCAATTGATCATAATAAAACTAGTTCTATCCAATTATATAAAATTATCTCAAATCACTTCCTCTGATAATCACAAATATAGATACTCTGTTCTTTTACTTCTAGAATTAGATCTTTTCTTGGAGGTATTACTAAAGTGTCATGTTCCTTAGGTGCTATTAAGTCATCTCCACCAACAGCCCATAACAAGTCTCCCTTTACAAAGTGCATTGTTTCTTGGTTTGCTCCTGTGTTAAAACTAAATCCACCCATAGGTAAATAACCTAGTGTGGAAGGTTTATCAAGGCCCATCCCTTCTATTGCAACACTCATAACTCCATTATCATAATAGTTAACTTTTCCTGGTTTTGTGTTAGTAAAATACTTTTCAAAACCTTTGCTTTTTTTAGCAAGCACTGTAAAATCTACTGCATCGCTCTCAATCATCTCTCTGACAATCAGTACTAACCCATCCATCTTATTCATTTTAGTCACAGAAATCAAATAGTGATATATAAGTTTTTTCTAGGAGTATAAAAACGCCTCCAGGCAGACTTGAACTGCCGACCTTGCGGTTCCTGCTTCTATTGTAGGTTAACAGCTTCGTGGTCTCTGGTAGAGACTCGCACGCTCTACCTATTGCTCCATACTTAAGCATTGCCTAAAACATGTCTAAGCTATGGAGGCGTCTATGAATTCCCGTAGTTTTCCACGAGTTGAGATTACAGAACAAATAAGTCGTTTATAAAACTTTCTGTATTTTATAGGAACAAAAAAACAAATTTTGTAACCTCGTTCAACATAAGCTTTAATCTTCTCATTTAACTTATTGATCTTTTCATCGCTTGGATGTTTCCACCCCGTAACTTCAACAATAACATTTCCAATAACAAAATCTGGAAAGTAAACTTTATTTAAGATATTAAGATAAGGTTCATATTTAACATCTAAGAAATTTTTTACTAAAAAGTTCCCAACATCCCTCTCTAAAGTGTTCCTTACTTTTACACCCGTGCTAAGACTAAACTTGTAACCCCCACCTATTTTTTTAAATCTTTCATATTGCAAAATATGATACTCTTCCGGATTTTCTTTTTTCATAGTTCTGTGCCAATCTCTCATACGGCGAGAACTAACCTTTTTTAATCGTTCTATCGTCTCATTAAATGAATCTGACGCCTTTTTTCTCCTTATCAATTCATTTCCACCTTTAATTTGTCCCCAGTTGGTCTGAAGTCTATCCATAAAATCTAACTCGTTAAGATTCATACCAAGAAATAAAGTTAGTTTCAAGGCATAAGTATCTGAAAGATTTCTCGCTTCATTTTTCAGAGAATTAATTGACCCTTTAGGGATGCCTGAAATATCTGAAAGTTTTCTTTCAGATCCTGCTTTAGCTATTGCTTTCTTCATAAACTCTTTCTGTTTTCCTTCTGCAAACTTAAAGTACATAATACTATTATACTATTTTTTGTTTAAATAACCTAACTGGCAGCATGTCCAGTGCCCAATGGTTTTCTCATAGAATTCCCAAAAAAACACCTAATAAAATCTTTTTATAAAACTTTCTGTGTATATTTTTATATTAGTTAGTAAAAATAAGGCTAAAATGGATATTACAGAGACTTTAACACCTGAACAGATAGACAAATGGCAGGAAGAATTCAAAAAATACCAACATCCTTCCAAGACTAAAACAGTACAAGATAGAGGCATTGAGATACAAAATTCAGCAAATGTTGAGATAACTGACAGCGTTCTTGATCCAGAACCGGGACTATTCAAAAATCACATAGGTTTTAGAGTTCTTCCGGATGGCGTTGAATACTTTTTTGGCTTTCATGGAAGCATCACCACTAAGAGAGATAATAGATATGGCAACTATATTCTTTATGTCAAAGAGAAAAATCTTGCCGTAAGATTCATAGAGCACTCGGTGAGAGAATGGACCCAGTAAAAATATTCAACAGCTACCAGCTAAGCAAAGGAAAAGATCATTTCAAAAGGCTTAATCTTTACTCTAGCGCAAAGACTGCTGCTGAAAGATTTGCAGAGATTGACTTGGCAACTAACACAGACATAACTAACTCAATTACTAATCCTTCTGAGGCTGAGTTCGATGGCATTCAAGGCATTAGAATTTTCCCAGATGGTTCTGAATTTTCTACAGAATTTACTCTGCCTGGCTCAGGTGATTTTATGCTTTACCTTAAAGAGACAGACCTTTTAATTAGGTATGCTTCTTGGGATTTTGAGTTTAATCATGACTAAAAACATTAACTTTATAAAATAATTCTTGACTTTCATATATCAATTGAGCCCGTAGCTTAGTCTGGTGGAGTGCTCGACTGATAAACTCTAAGTTCAGAGATCGAGTGGTCCCGTGTTCAAATTGACGAAAGTCATGAAAGTCACGGCGGGCTCATTTTACTTTTCCTCAACAAGATTGTCATTCCACAATAGCAACAGCATATTACTCTTCTAAAATAGAAATATTTTTATATGGAAAGCCATAAAATAACTATATTATACTAACACAAAACGTGAGGAGGGAGATTTAGATGGTAAAAA
Source organism: Candidatus Nanoarchaeia archaeon (assembly GCA_028279745.1). GTDB lineage: Archaea > Nanobdellota > Nanobdellia > Woesearchaeales > JANQNC01 > JANQNC01. The sequence goes on along the minus strand of JANQNC010000001.1, from coordinate 1,206,007 downwards.
ATAAACTAATTAGCATATTATTGATTCTTTGTGTCTTTATGGCACCTTTAGCTTTAGCTCAGTCTGTTAAGATTAATTGGATTGAACCTTCAGTTGAAGAGAATACAACAGATGAGGTTGAAGAAGTTCCAATTGAAGAACCTATTATGGAAGAGGTTGTAGACACAGCAGAAGAGCCTGTTGACCTTCCAGAAGAAGAACCAACTGAAGATGCCAACCTTGAGGAACTAGAAGATGGAGGTATGAGTCTTGTTCAACCAGTAGAAGATGTTGAAAACACAGCTCCAGTTTTTTACACCATTGATCCTGTTGAAAGCAATGAAGGAGAAGAGATAGCTATTGAGTTATTCTCTTATGATGCAGATAACGATCCGTTAGAATTTTCTTCAACTAACCTACCCGAAGGTGCAACTATAGAAAACAACGTATTCAGATGGGCTCCATCTTACGAAACAATTGATGGATGTTGGTATGGATGGCTTATGAGATGCAGACAAACTTTCAAGATAGATTTCACAGTAAGCGATGGAATCTCAGAAGATTCTGAAACTTTGAAACTTAAATTATTTGATACTAAACAAGATACAGTAAGTTTACTGGATGAAGAACCCATTGTAGAAGAAGTAAACGAAACTGAATCTATTGAAGACTTTATCCCTGAAGAGGATGAGGAACTGATAGAATACGAGATCGTAGATGATGTTCCTGTTGAAGAAGTAGCTGATGAAGCAGTTGTTGAGGAAGATATCATCATAGTAGACGAAGACTTAGATGTTGAAGACATCTTAGGTGATGAAGAAGTAGAGATAATAGAAGAAGAAGTGACAGATATTGCACTTGTAGAAGATGAAGAGTTAGAAATGTCTGAAGACGAACTATCTGACGAATTAGACGATATAATCGAAACTATTGAAGAAGAAGAGCCTAAAACGCCTACAACAGCTAAAGCAGCAGTTATCAAGGAAGGTGAAGAGTTAGTTCTTACTTTGGGTGTTTTCGATCCAGATAATGACACTTTGACTTTTGAGGTTGAAGGATTAGACAATTACTATTTTGAAGGTAATGATTTCCACTGGATCCCTTCGTTCTATGCAGTTCCTAAGAAGAGCTGTTGGCACTGGTGGCTATGGTCTTGTTCAGCTCAAGTCCCTATAACTTTCAAGGTATCCGATGGTGAGAATGAGATTACACAAGATTTCATGGTTAAGATAATTGACCAGAACGCACCGCCTTACATTACTCCAATAAACAACATTACGATCGGCGAAAACGAGTTATTCAATCTTACTCCTGAAATCAGTGATGCAGATGGAGATAAGCTGAAGATTAAGTTCTCTGAACCTTTAGATGAAAAGGGTCAGTGGCTTCCTGGAGAAGGTAATGTGGGAGAATTCCCTGTGACTGTTTCTGCAAGGGACAGCAAAGTTATGATTGAAGAATACTTCACAATAAATGTTGTTTCAGTTGAATCTAAGCCTGTAATTGATTTATACCTTCCAGAAGAAGAGTTCATCACAGTAAAAGAAGGCACCAACATAACTTTCAACATAACCGCTTCTGATGCTGACTTTGATGAATTGAGCTACATATGGAAGTTAAATGATCAGATTGGAAGTACAAAAGATTACTTGACAGTATTGACTTCATCTGACAGCGAAGGTGAATACTTTGTTACTGTTGATGTTTCAGACACTAAGAATAATACTGCAAGTGTTGTTTGGCAGTTAAATGTTGAAAATGTCAACCTACCTCCAACATTAACCGAGCTGGAAGATATCTCAGTTAGTGAAGGAGAGGTCGTATCTATAATACTAGATGCAACAGACGAAGACAACGATGAGTTATCATACACTATCTCTGAGCCAGTTGGTAATGATGGAACTTGGAAAACTTCCTACGATGATGCAGGAACTTATGAGATCAGTGTAGAAGTTACTGATGGTGTTGATACAGTTACAGACACTTTTAACATTGAAGTTACTAATGTTAACCTAAACGCACCAGTTATCGAAACTTTCTCCCCAGAAGAATCAACATTGAACATCTTAGCAGGTGAAAGTGTTGAATTCATCATAGAAGCTTCAGATAATGATGATGACCCGCTATCTTACAGCTGGGCTTTTAATGGTGAAAAAGTAGGTGAAAATGATTCATACATCTTCAACTCTGAAGAAGATGAAGAAGGAACTTACCAAGTTGAAGTGATTGTATCAGATGGTGAGGAAACTGCTTCACTAGGTTGGCAATTGAACGTTGAAATACCTAACAGAGCTCCAGAACTGTCTCTATCTGATATAGTTGTTAAAGAGGGCGAGTTCATTACTCTTGATCTGCCAAAAGCAGACTTAGATGGTGACAGGATTATCTATTACATATCTGAACCGTTAAGCGATCAGGGAGTATGGCAAACCACCTTAGACGATGCAGGTGTTTATGACATCACTGTTAGCGCATTAGATGATGAGTTTAATGTTACAGGAAGTTTCGTACTTACTGTATTGGATGTTAATAACGCACCAATAATCGCACCTATTGACGATGTAATAATGGACGAGGGCCAAACTGTAGAGTTTGAAGTTGTGCTTAGCGATGAAGATGAAGATGAAGTAACATTGACTGTTGAAGGAATTCCTGAAGGTGCAGAGTTTGAAGACTCTAAGTTTGAATGGACTCCTGGATTTGATGCAGTCAAGAGAGAAACTGGAATTATCAGTTCTTCTGACTCTGAAGAATTCGTTATAACACTAACTGCAGATGATGGCACCGACACAGTTGAACAAAAACTAACAATAACTGTTAACAACGTTAATCATGCTCCTTCAATTGAGCAGATTGATGAAGTTATAGTTAATGAGGGTGATGAGTTCACAGTAACACCTGTTGTGGAAGATATAGATGGTGATGAGTTAACCATTAAGTTTGACGGTTACATGTCTTCTGACACTAAGAAAGCAGGTTACAGTGATGCTGGATCTCACCTAGTTACTGTTACTGTTAGTGACGGGTTAGCTGAAGACTCCGAAGGCTTTGTAGTTACAGTTATTGATGTCAACCAACCTCCTACATTCCAGGAGATCGCTCCTGAGGAGGATGACACAATAAAGATAGCTATTAGAGTTAAGGAAGGCTCTGAAACTAAAGATGGAAGCTGGCTGAAAAATCTTTTCGGCTGGTAAACCCAAAGAAAATCCTCAAGATTTTCTTGGGCACCAAAAAAGCAGAGCTTTTTTGAGTGTATTTTTTTTCTTTTTTTATTAAATTCACTTCTAAATGAATACACTTTTTTAAATACCCACTTACTTTGGTTTTACTGCAAAGATATACATGAATTACCGCAGTAGAGGACAAGCAGCGACTGAATTTTTGACGACCATTTCATGGGGCATTCTTATAGTCATAATAATGCTGGGCATTCTTGCTTTTGCAGGCGTTCTTAACCCAGACAAGTTAATCCCAGACCAATGCAGGTTAGGTGAAGGTCTGTACTGCAAAAGTTACAAAGCAACAACTGAAGGTGTTGAGTTTATAATCCAAAACTCATATGGTAAAGACATAACTATCACTGAGGTTGACCTTGAAAACATACCTAACTGTAACCCAAGCATTAACATCAGCATAAAGAATAATGAAGAAACACAATTTAACATAAGTTGTGATTTATCAAATTCAAAAAGGTTGAAGAGTGACTTAATAATAAGATACAATGAACCAAATGGGTTATCAGGATTGTCTAACCAGGGAGCTTTGATTGTATCAGTCCCTGATGCTACCGACAACATCACCATAGCTTCTGAGTCTGAACTTGTCGCTGCTGAAAAGTACAACTCAGATGTAACAAGTAAACTTTCAGTCATCGATCAAAACTTCTTACATGTTGAGGGTAATGAAATCTTAATCTTGAAATTCAATAAAAGCCTAAGTGATAAAGATGTGATTCAAGTTTATACAAAATGTCATCATACAAGCATAATTGCAATAAAAACAAATGATAACACTTTTGCTTCTGCAAAATGTGCTGAAGAGGAGGTTTGGATGAGATTAAATCTTGTACTTAATACAAGGTTAGAGTCTGATGAGTGGATTATGGTGGCAACTGAAGCTCTTGATTATGATTTTGTTAGCGCCACAGTAAATTAGACAAACATTTATAAATTAAATAATTTAGTATAAAACAAAAGAGGTTATGAATATGAAATACTATACGTTTTTATTTGCAATTTTATTATCAATCAGCACAGCATTTGCTGTAAGCTGCGGCGATGTTCTTACTGAAAGTGTAGACCTACTTGAAGATCTTAACTGTTCAGACGATGGTTTGACAATTGGTGCCAATGATGTAATCCTTAACTGTAACGACCACGTTATTAGAGGCGATGGTTCTGGCACAGGCATTCTGATGCAGGACTTCTCTGAGTTAAGCGTAAGTCATTGTACTGTTGAGAACTTCCAAATAGGCATACAACAAGGTGTTTCTATAGGCAGTGATGGCAGCAGCGTAGCATACAATACTATAGATAGCTGTGACACAGGTATCAAGGTTGTTCAATCATCTACTAATGTAATAATTGAAAACGAAATAACTGATTCTGCTGTTCATGGCGTACATGTAGTTAACTCAAATAATAACCAGTTTTACTCTAATACTATTACTGGTGCTCAAGGTTCTGGTATTTACGTTGACAACTCCAACAATAACTACTTTTATGATAACTATCTAGCTAATGCGGTTAACGCTTTTGATAATAGCAATAATAACTGGAATGTTCCTCAAAAGACTAAGAGGAATGTTGTTGATGGTCCAAACACAGGCGGAAACTATTGGGGTGATTTCGGCTTAGAAGGTCAAGGTTGCTTGGATGATAACTACGACAGTTTCTGTGATGACACTGTTGCAATTGGTTCCAATACGGATAATCTTCCTTTGAAGAAAGATTGGATACCTGATCCTGGTTTACCTCCTCCAGTCCCTACAAACAACACTGGCGAAGGTGGTGCTTCTGGTGAAGGTGAAGGCAGCGGTGGTGCAGGAGGTCCAGGCAGCGAAGGATCTGGCATAACTCCCACTCCTAGAGATTCATCAACCACAAACCCAGATAATACTCAACCGACAGATAGCACAGATGGATCTGCAAATGGTGAAGATAGTGAAGGTATGATTCCTTTCAATGAGGATGAAGAATTGAACAAAAATGATTTCCTGATGTTTATCCTGATCATTGTTGTGGTCGCTGTTCTTTTCATTGGTTATATGTTAAGTAAGAGTAGAAGTAGATAAAAAAAATAATAATAAAGAATTACTTCTTTATGGATTTATCCATAAAGATTGAAAATTCTTAAAGAATTTTCATTTCTTTAGTTTTTCCCAGTCGATTAAGGTTCCATCTGGTCTTCTTAACACTGCAACATCTCCTTCAGAGTACCAGTGTTCTTTTTTCCATGGAACTTGTGATTCTGGTATGCCTGATAGCGGATGTTTTCTCCATTCTTTTATGGAACCATTATCATTTCTTAACACCAAGACCAAACCTTCTTTTCTCCACTTCTCTGTCCTCCAGACTGGTTTTTCTTCGTGTCTCATTGTTGCTCCAAGTAAAGCTTTTACGAAGTCTTTTCCTTTCTCTACTGGTGAACTGGTTGGCTCATGGCGAACTGCTTTCTTCTTGGGTTTTGTCTTTCTTACAGTCTTTAACTTTTCTAATGCTTTGACTGCATCTTCTTCTTGATCAAGCAGATCATCTAGCTCTCTTTCTAATTTCCTTAAATCAGCTAACTCTTTTTTCTCCTTTTCAGTTATGTCTGAGAACTGCACTAGTTTCTTTTTCTCCTGACTCAAAACATAGTCCATCTTTTTGTTCATCTGCATTATTTTCACGATAATGTAGACTATTACTGCCGCCAGTATTATTCCTATTATCAACAGTATGAAGAATACCTCTATTAACGGAATGTCAAGCCCGAATATATACACCATTTTTGTTTACCTCTTTTGTAGGTGGCTAAGCGAACGTCAGTGAGCGCATGCCGCCTTTTGCGCGCCAGCCGAGCGTAACCGGCTGTTGCATACCATTTTTCATCAACCTCTTTTTTTCTTTTACGAAAACATCTGTTCCCATAATGATTTTCCTGTTTTTTGCAGTTCTACTTGAGTTTCTGAGTCTGCTATTTTATATTCGCTACTGAACAATTTTCCCTTTTCGTAAAGGTCTGCTCTTAATGTGTAGCTTTTTGTTTCTGGTATATAGCTTAACTCATACTCTTTTGTTTTTATAAATATTTCGTCACTCTCTACGTCTATGTTTGTTATGTAGTCAAGAAGCACTGCTATCTCCTCTTCATACACTCCAATTTCTATCTCTACTTTATTTCTTTCATCATTACCTTTATTGTCTATAATGAAACATACTTTTATCTGATTGTCAATTACATCATTTAATACTGCAAATGTTTCTGCTTCTACATCCACCATCACTTTATCTGTATCACTTACAGCTTCATTCTCTGCCACCGCAACTATTTCTAGCTCTCTGTCTATTTGTCCTACTTCTTTCCCAAGCGCACATATTTCTGATTCTACTTCGAATGTAACAATTACTCTTTCATCAACAGCTAACTCACCGATGTATACTGTATTAGATTTCCATCCATCAATCTTTTCTAATTCCGCATTAATATCCTTCAACACAGTGTCTCCATTGTTTATTATTTCTGCAACAATAACGAATTTTCCTTCTTCAATATTTAGTCCGGAAGGTGATTCCACTATTTTTATCTGAAGTCCTTCTTCTAACTCTTCAGGTTCTTCAATTTCGACTGGTTTAGGTATTCCTCCTAATCCTCCGGAGCCTCCAGATCCGCCTCCATCTTCATCATCGTCATCATCTCCTCCGCCTGATTCTTTTTTCTTGATAAGCACAGTTATTTGTGTTACCGTGGTTAAATTATCATCATCTACAACTATCAAGGTTATTCTGTGTTCTCCTACTGTTAATCCTGAGTAGGTGAAGTTTGAACTGTTTCCAATATTTCCGTCTAGATCTGAGTTCCATAGTATTGATTGTATCGTTCCGTCATCTGTTATCAATGCGGAGAAATTGATTGAGTCTCCTTCCCAGTATGTTGAGTTATTTGGTGGTGAACTGATATTGACTTCTGGAGAAAGCAATGGTGCTATCCATAGATGCACTGTGTCTGATCCTGATAAGTTTCTTGAGTCTATTGTTGTTAGTGTTATTGTATGATATCCAATAGATAACTCATCCGTACTAAACAACACTGGAACTCCTGTTCCTTCATCCAGCATTCCATCTATGTCGCTCACCCAGTAGTATGACGATCCTGTTGATACAGGGTCATATGTTACGTTCGCATCAAATACAACCACTACATCTTCTTTCACTGTAATTTTATCTTGTGGTGTTGTTATGGTTACATTAGGTGATCTTAGAGGATCTATCTCTATCCATATTGTGAATGTGTCTGTGTATCTTAGTGCGTCATCATCCACTACAGTCAAAGTGACATCGTGTCTTCCCAGACTTAGTTCTGAATAGTTGAACCTTTGCGAACTACCAAACTCTCCATCTACATCGCTTGTCCATATCCATTCTATTATCTCACCGTCTGGATCTGAGCCAGAGCCGATGAACTCTACTGGTGTTTGTTCTTTGAAGTGGTCTCCCGTGTCTGGTTTTACGATTGATGCGGTTGGTGCTGTTAATGGTTTGATTGTTATCTCCAACTCATCAGTTCCTATCAATCCGTCATTATCTACAACTGTTAGTGTTATTGTGTGATAGCCTATTGATAGCTCATCAGTACTGAACATGTTTCCATTACCTACTACTCCTTCTACGTCTGATGTCCAGTAGTAATCTACTATGCTTCCGTCGCTATCACTCCCGACCCCATTGAACATTACAAACTGGTTTTCTTTGTAGTCTGCTTGGTCCACTGGTGAGATTATTGATGCTACCGGTGCAACTAATGGGTTTATTGTAACTGTAATTGAGTCTGATGCTGACTGTCCATCATCATCTGTTACAGTTAGTGTGATTACATGTTCGCCTATAGTCAACTCTGAGTATGTGAATGACTGGCTTGAGCTTAAGCTTCCATCTAGACTGCTTACCCATGTGTATGAACTAATGACCTCATTATCCCCTAGTCCTGTGAAGAATATGTTTTGTCCTTCTTTGAAATTGTCTCCATCTGCAGGTGATGTGATTGATGCTGTTGGTGAATCGTTATCTAGTACAGTTATGACAATTGAGTCGTCTCCTGTTTGCCCGTCATCGTCTGTAACTGTTAGTGTTATCTCATGCACCCCAACACTTAAGGTAGAAACATTAAATGTCATTGTATTTCCTAAAACACCTTCTTTGTCTGATGTCCAATAGTAACTTTCAACAACTCCATTTATGTCATCGCCATATCCACTAAACAACACTCTGTCTCCATCTCTAAAGACTGTGCCCTCTACAGGACTTAAGATAGACGCTGTTGGTGCAAATAATGGATTTACGTCAATTGTTACTGTGAATGTATCTACATATTTTATTTCGTCGTCATCTACAACTGTTAATGTAATCAGGTGAGTTCCTAGACTCAAAGAGTTATAATAGAATGTGCTTGCTAATCCTCCAGTTTGTTCATGGAATAATCCATCTATACTTGATGACCAATACCACTTCACTATAGCACCATCTGGATCTGATCCAATTCCACTAAATAAGATTGAATCATTTTCTTTATAGTGATCTCCATCGTTTGGATTGATTATTGAAGCTGTTGGTGCTTCTAGTGCTTTGATTGTTATGTCTACACTATCTGATGCCATTAACCCATCTTCATCTACCGCCCTGAATGTTATCGTATGCAATCCAACTGATAAGTTGTTTGAACTAAAGCTGCTTGTGTTTCCTATTACTCCATCTACATCTGATGACCAGTAATAACTAGCTATCAAACCATCTGTATCACTTCCAATCCCATTAAACAACACTGTTTGGCCGTCTTTGTAGTCTGTTCCATCTATTGGACTTATGATTGAAGCGGTTGGTGCAACTAATGGATTTATTGTGATCATTATTGAGTCTGAGTTAGATTGTCCGTCATCATCAAACACTCTAAATGTTATTGTATGCTCACCCAGACTTAGTATTGAAGTTGAGAATGTTGAACTATTTCCTAATCCTCCGTCTATGTTTGACACCCATTCATATCCGGTTATGACTTCATTATCTCCCACTCCACTGAATAATATGCTCTGTCCATCTTTGAAGTTATCTCCTTCACCTGGCGATACTATTGATGATGTCGGCACATCATTATCTAGTACAGTTACAGTTATTGAATCGTCTCCTGTTTGCCCATCATCATCTGTCACAGTCAATGTTATTGTATGAAGCCCCACAGTCAAATTAGAATAACTAAATGTCATCTCATTTCCTATCACTCCATCTATGTCTGATGTCCAGTAATAGTCTGTTATGTATCCATTTATGTCGTCTCCATACCCACTATACAATACATTGTCTCCTGATCTAAATGTTGATCCATCTAATGGTGAAATTATAGATGTTGTTGGTGCGAATTCTGGATTTAGGTCAATTGTTACTGTGAATGTGTCTACATATTGTAGTCCATCATCGTCTATGATTGTTACAGTTATTAGGTGTGTTCCTAAGCTCAGCTCATTGTGATAGAATGTACTTGCACTTCCCCCAGTTTGTTCATGGAATAATCCATCTATACTGCTTGACCAATACCATTGTGTTATTATTCCATCTGAATCTGTTCCTATCCCGCTAAATAATATTGAATCGTTCTCTTTGAAGTGATCTCCTTCATCTGGACTTAAGATAGACACTGAAGGCGCAGTCAATGGCTTTATTGTTACTTCTATCTCGTCTGTTGCTATTAGCCCATCATCATCTACAATAGTAAGAGTGATGGTGTGTAATCCCAATGAAAGTTCATCAGTAATGAAACTGCTTGTGTTTCCTATGACCCCATCGATGTCAGAAGTCCACTGGTAATTAACCACAACCCCATCTGAATCACTCCCCACACCTTCAAAGTAAACAGGATATGTGTATTTGTAATCTGCCCCATCCAGAGGAGCTATTATAGATACTGTTGGTGCTTCTAATGCATTAACTGTTATAGTTATTGTGTCAAACCCGGTTTGACCATCATCATCTAATACTGTTAAGGTTATTTCATGTTCTCCTACTGTCAAGTTTGTTGTTGAGAATGTAGCACCACTTCCTATTACTCCATCTAAATTACTTGTCCAAGTGTATGAAGTGATAACCTCGTTATCCCCATACCCACTAAACAGTATTTCTTGTCCTTCTTTGAAATTGTCATTATCATTTGGAGATGTGATTGATGCGGTAGGCGAATCATTGTCTAACACAGTAATTTGTATTGTGTCGTCTCCTGTCTGACCATCATCATCTGTTACTGTTAGTGTTACAGTGTGTACTCCTTGGCTTAGTAAATCTGTGGTGAATGTCATATTATTTCCGATAGTGCCGTCTAAGCTTGAAACCCAACTATAACCTTCAACAACTCCATTGACATCATCACCATAACCACTAAACACGATTAAGTCATCATCTCTGAATACTGTGCCGCCAAGAGGTGAAATAATAGAAGCTGTTGGTGCAAATAATGGATTTACATCAACTGTTACTGTGAATGTATCTACATATTTTAGTCCGTCATCATCAACCACAGTTAATGTTATATCGTGTGTTCCTAAACTTAATCCATTGTAGAAGAATGTGCTTGATGTTCCCCCATTCTGTTCTTTGATCAGTCCGTCTATGCTTGAGCTCCAGGTCCACTTCACTATAGCTCCATCGGGATCGCTTCCTGTCCCGCTAAATAGTATTGAGTCATTTTCTTTGTAATGATCTCCATCATTTGGACTTAGTATAGAAGCAGTAGGTGCTTCTAGTGCTTTGATTGTAATTTCTATCGTGTCTGTTGATATTAAGCTGTCATCATCAACTACTCTGAATGTTATAGTATGAAGACCGACTGATAGATTGCTTGAACTGAAACTGCTCGAATTCCCAATAACTCCATCTATACTTGAACTCCAGTAATAACTTGAGATCACACCGTCTGTGTCTGTTCCCACCCCGCTAAATAGCACAGTTTGTCCATCTTTGTAATCTGTTCCATCTAATGGACTAACTATAGAAGCGGTTGGTGCTACTAAAGGATTTATTGTAATCGTGATTGAGTCTGAACCTGACTGTCCGTCATCATCAAACACTCTAAATGTAATGATATGTTCTCCTAGACTAAGATCTGAAGTTGAAAAAGAAGACAGGTTTCCAATCAAACCGTCTATGTTGCTTGACCAAGCGTATCCAGTTATAACTTCATCTCCTCCTAACCCGCTGAATAATATTGTTTGGCCATCTTTGAAATTATCGTTATCGGTTGGTGCCATGATTGATGCTGTTGGCATATCATTATCCAACACTGTAATGCTGATAGTGTCATCTCCTGTCTGTCCATCATCATCTGTTACAGTTAATGTTATGTCATGTGTCCCAACACTTAATGCGGTTGAGTTAAATGTCATACTATCTCCTAAGGTTCCATCCACACTGCTTACCCAATGATAACTTTCAACAACTCCATTTACATCATCACCTAGCCCGCTAAAGACAATCAGATCATTATCTCTAAAGACCACTCCATCTAACGGACTGATTATAGACGCTGTTGGCGCAAACTCAGGATTAACATCTATTGTAACAGTAAATGTATCTACATACTGCAATCCATCATCATCTATTACTGTAACTGTGATCAAATGTGTTCCTAAACTTAATGAATGATAGTAGAACGTACTAGCACTTCCTCCTGTCTGTTCATGCATTAATCCATCTATACTTGATGACCAGTACCATTGTGTTATTACTCCATCAGCATCTGTTCCTATCCCGCTAAATAATATTGAGTCATTCTCTTTGAAGTTGTCTCCATCATCAGGAGAAAGTATCGATACGGTTGGTGCTTCTAAAACTTTTATTGTTAACTCAATCTCATCAGTTCCCACTAAACCATCACTATCTATTACTGTTAAAGTTACTGTATGCAGTCCTGTTGATAATGTGCTTGTTATGAAGCTGCTTGAATTCCCTATCACCCCATCCACATCAGAAGTCCAATGGTAACTTTCAATTGTTCCATCTGTATCGGTTCCTACACCTTCGAAGTATACTGGTTGTGTATGTTTGTAATCAGAACCATCTAGTGGAGCTATTATTGAAACTGTTGGCGCTTCTAATGCATTTACGTTTATCGTGATTGAGTCTGATCCTGTCTGTCCATCATCGTCTAATACTGTAAAGGTTATTACATGTTCTCCCACTGTTAAGCTATCAAGTGAGAATGTTGAACTATTACCTATCACACCATCCAAATTACTTGCCCATGAATATCCAACTATAGTTTCATTGTCTCCGTATCCGTTAAACAAGATTGTGTGTCCTTCTTTGTAACTATCCCCATCTGTTGGCGATGTGATTGATGCGGTTGGTGAATCGTTGTCAATTATTGTGATGGTTATTGTGTCATCTCCTGTTTGCCCGTCATCGTCTGTAACAATTAGTGTTATATCATGCTCTCCTAAACTTAGACTAGAATGTGTAAATGTCATATCGCTTCCAATGCTTCCATCTAAACTTGAAACCCAATCATAGTCTGTCACATTTCCGTTTATGTCATCTCCATATCCACTAAAGACAATAACTTCTCCTTCTCTGAATACTACTCCATCCAGTGGCGTTATGATTGATGCGGTTGGTGCAAATAATGGGTTTACATCAATTGTTACTGTAAATGTATCAACATATTGTAACCCATCATTGTCTACAACTGTCAGAGTAATATCGTGTGTTCCTAAACTTAGTGAGTCATAGAAGAATGTGCTTGCATTTCCTCCAGTTTGTTCTTTAAACAAGCCATCAACGCTAGAACTCCAATACCATTTTGTGATATAACCATCTGGATCACTTCCAGTTCCGCTAAACAGTATGTTATCTGCTTCTTTGTAATGGTCTCCGTCATTAGGCGATATGATTGATGCTGTAGGTGCTCGCAATGCTTTTACCTCAATCTCTATGCTGTCTGTATCATTTAATCCATCATCATCCACTACAACTAGTACAATCTCATGTAATCCTACTGTCAAGTCTGTTGTTGAGAATGATGTTGTGTTTCCTATCAAACCATCGATGCTTGATGACCATTGGTAACTTACAACACTTCCATCAGTATCTGATCCTGTTCCCGAAAACAACACATTGTCTCCGTCTTTGAAATCATCTCCATCGTTAGGTGAAAGTATTGAAGCTGTTGGTGCCTCTAACTCTTTTACTGTTATTGTGATCTCATCTACATCTGTTAGTCCATCATCATCTTCTACTGTGAATGTTATTGTATGTATGCCCACACTTAATGCATTTGTTGTAAATAAGGACGAATCATTCAATACCCCATCTACGTTTGACTCCCAAGAGTAACCTACAATTGTTCCGTCTGTATCATCTCCTAATCCTGAGAATGTTATTTCGTTTGTGTGTTTGAAGTCTGATCCATCTGCAGGAGATATTATTGATGCTGTTGGTGAATTTAAAGCAAGTATTGTGATTGTTACTGTATCTGTTGTCTGTCCTCCTCGATCATCTGTAACAGTCAGTGTGATTACGTGTGTTCCTATTGAAAGTCCTGAGTGTGTTACAGTTCCATTGCTTCCAAATGTTCCGTCAACGTTAGATGCCCATGAGTAACTTACAACTGTTCCATCACTATCTGTACCGATTCCTGAGAATACTATCTGTTCGTTTAGTTTGAAGTTACTTCCTGACAGAGGACTTATGATTGATGCTGTTGGTAAAATGTTTGCACATTCATCATCTTCAAAATCCACATCACCATTACAATCATTGTCAATTTCATCGTCGCATATTTCTGTAGCGTCTGGGTTTACTTCTGAATTGTTATCATCACAATCTCCTCCGCATGTTGTAAACCCATCATTATCTAAGTCAAATCCTTCATCTATTTCTCCATCGCAGTCATCATCTAAGAAGTTGCATATTTCAGTTGCGTTTGGATTTATGTTAACATCATTATCATTACAGTCTCCTCCACACACAGTAAATCCGTCTCCGTCATCATCAAATTCTTCATCTGCAAAAAAGTCACAATCGTTGTCTATCCCGTCACATATTTCTGCGGCACCAGGGTTTATGTTTGGATCATTCTCGTCACAATCAAACTCACCACACTCGCAAGGAAAGTCGTCTGGTTCAAATGTTAATAATACTACTAAGTCTTGGAAGTCTGCCGCATCGGTGTTTAGTGTTGCAAACTCGAATAAGAATAATACTTGGTTGACATCTATGTCTATCTTATTATTTTCATCTACGAATGGCGCAATTATAGTCGATAAAGAATCTTGATTTCCAAATGGCGCATAATCTGGAAGATCGTCTCCATCCATCAATACTTCTACATGATCGCTTCCTGTGTCTGATCTGTATGTTCTGTCGAATCTTCTTCCATATTTTGCTCTTCCTTCTATTGCTATCTCTGTTTCTGATGTTAGTGTTTTGTTATACGCTTCATTTCCATCTACATCCACTCCACCAAATAAGGTTGTGTAGTCTCCGTCTTCGATAAGTTTCACGTATACATCTATCTCTGGTCCTGTTGCTCCATAGGTTATTTCTGCAGCCATTACCTTAACTTCCATAAAGCCTGCTGGTGCAATCACATTTCCGTCATTCTCCACAACGATAAAGGTTTCACATGCAGATGTGTTTGTTACATAATATCCATCATTATCTTTGTCTAGACAATAAGAGAAAGATCCATAATCATCAGTTGTATTTTCTTCAGCCGTTTCATTTATTGTTTGATTAGTTTCATTGACAGTAACATTTACCTCAACAGTTTGATTAGTTTCATTAATTGTAACATTTATCTCTACAGTTTCATTTACAGTTTCATTAATGGTTTCATTCACAAAAGTTTCATTTATTGTTTCATTAACGATTGTCTCATTCAAAGTAACATTCAGACCAACTGTTTCGTTTGTTTCATTTTCATCTGGGATCTCAATTAGCTCACAAACTTCCTCTACTCCTGTATCAACACTCTCGATGACCAGCTCTCCAAACTCATCTCCACTTTCTAAAGAACTTCCACACGATGCATTGATTGTTTCATTAACATCTCCGACTGAGACTATCATCTCATCATATACATCAACGACTGTAAACATTCCATCTTCGTCTATTGTATACTCATCAACACCCTGCATAGAATAAACATAAGCCACTTCATCCTCAGCTTCACCCAAATACTTCATCTCTAAAGAATTTACGGAGGTGCAGTTTTGACATTCTTCATAAACAGCATGTCCAGTCAGCCCATCTTGAGGCCCTGCAATTAGTACAACAAGTAATGCAAACAGTATTACTGACATCCCAATTACGGTCTCTTTTAGAAAGACCTTGCTTAGTTTCATCAAACAACCCCCTTAACCACTAAACTCAGTTTTTTCCTTTAAAAAGGTTTCCTTTTTGAATATACAATTTCCGAGACAAAAGTGTTTTAAACAACCTTCTCTTTTTTTGACAAAATGGCAAAATCTGGAGATGATGTAATCAACATAGCTTTAGACACCATCAAAATTAGAAAACAGGCTTTAGTTTTTATCAATAGCAAACGTGGTGCAGAGAAGCAGGCTGAAGATATCAGTAAGAAAACTGACTTAATCAGTGCTAAACTTAACGATCTTTCTGAAAAAGTTTTAAAAGCGTTATCTCACCCAACTAAACAGTGTGAACGTCTGTCAAGATGTATTAAGAAAGGCATTGCTTTCCATCACGCAGGACTTGCTCAAAAACAAAAGACACTAATAGAAGACGCGTTTAGGGACGGAACAATAAAAATAATTTGTTGCACTCCAACCTTAGCTGCAGGTGTTGACTTGCCTGCTTTCAGATCTGTCATGAAAGACCTCAAGCGTTTTGGAAACTATGGCATGGATTGGATTCCTGTTCTTGAGTACCATCAGATGACTGGCAGGGCTGGACGTCCTGGTAAAGAAACTTTTGGTGAAGCTATCAGTATTACTTCTGATCGCGATCAAGCCGACGAGATTATTGAAAGGTATGTTCACGGACAACCTGAAGAAATTTATTCTAAATTGGCAGTTGAACCAGTCTTAAGAACTGCTATCCTTTCACTTGTATCATCTGGATTTGTAAAAGACAAGAAAGATTTACTAAAATTCTTTTCAAAAACATTCTATGCACACCAGTTTGGAGATATGCAAAGAATTGAATCTATCCTTAACAACATGATTGGTCTTTTATCTAGCTTCAAGTTTATAGAGTCTTCAACAACAGATGAATTTGTTTCTGCTGCAGAGCTAGAAGATAACAAGCTTAAAGCCACAAGACTTGGAAGAAGAGTTAGTGAGTTATATCTTGATCCTGTTTCTGCTAACAGGTTCACAACCTCTTTAACTAATGCAGTTAAACCAAAACCTATTGCACTTATACATATGCTTTGCAGGACTGGAGAGATGCGGCCTTTACTAAGAGTAAAAACAAAAGAGTGGGGCATTATTGAAAATCAGCTTGCAGAACACACCGATGAACTTTTAGAAAAAGAACCTAACAGCTATGATGATGAATACTCTTATTTTATCAGCGCTTTCAAGACATCATTGATGCTTAATGATTGGATAGAGGAAAAGGATGAAGAATACCTTTTAGAAACTTATGATGTTAGACCTGGAGAGTTAAGAGTAAAAATAGATAATGCAGACTGGCTTTGTTATGGTTGTGTTGAACTTTCTAAGATCTTAAACTTAAGAGGAGTTGTTCCAGAACTAAACAAGTTAAGATTAAGATTAAAGAATGGAGTCAAAGAAGAACTACTGCCTTTACTAAGGTTAAAAGGTGTTGGCAGAGTTAGAGCTAGAAAGCTTTTCAACAATAAGATTAAAGATTTGGGTCATGTAAAAAAGGCAGACTTGCAAAAACTTGCAAACTTAATCGGCAGAGCTGTTGCAATCTCTATCAAGGAACAAGTTGGGATCAAAGTCAAAGACAAAGCAAGTGTTAAAGATCAAGCCAAAGGCCAGCAGAAGATCGGTGATTTCTAAAGATTTATATATTCAGTTTAACACAACCAAATCATGAATACGACAAGCAGAACAATAACTGGAATCACTATGATCGTTTTAGGATTAGTTCTTACCATCCTAGGTATTTTTATTTATGTTACATTAATTTATGGTATCCCTATGTTAATCGTAGGAGCATTCATTCTATTCAACAAAAAAGAAGATAAGATTGAAAAAATAAAAAAGCGAGGTAAGAAATAAAATGGCAGAATTAATCGTTACAACTGGAAATGATATTCCTGGAGAGACTATCGTTAAAACTATAGGGGTTGTTCAAGGCAGCACAGTAAGAGCAAGAAACATTGGCAGAGATATAGGTGCAGGATTCAAAAGCATCATAGGTGGAGAAGTTAAAACCTATACCGACATGACAAAAAATGCAAGAGAAGAAGCTTACAATAGGATGGTTAATGATGCTATAGACAAAGGCGCAGATGCAGTAATAGGTGTCAGGTTTACAACATCAATGATAATGCAGGGCGCTTCTGAAATGCTTGCTTACGGAACTGCAGTCAAGCTCAAGAAATAATAACTTTTTCTTTTAAAAACAACTGTGAATGTTTATATATAAGCTGCTCCTTTTCTGCCTGAAAAAGAGGTTCTAAATAGAGGAGGAAACGAGAATGGAAAAAGACTACCACAATTTTGCAGTGATCCCCGGTGACTTGAACGGAATTACTGTTACAGATGCTGCACTGAAAGTTGCTGATGCAGTACAAGATAAGTTAACATTGCCAGTAAAACATGAAATTTTTAATTATGACGCAGCATATTTCTTAAAACATGATATCAAAGAGTTAAGAGACTCCGAGCTTAATGAACTTAAACAATATGACCAAATATTTTTAGGCGCTATTGGCGACCCTACAAAGATCAAGCCAGGAATTTTAGAGATTGGAATTTTGCTTAAGATAAGACAAGAGTTTGATCAGTACGTTAATCTAAGACCTGTAGTATTACCTGAAGGCGTTCCTTCAATCATTGTTGGAAAAGATTACAGACACATCAATTTTGAGATTTGCAGAGAAAACTCAGAAGGACTTTATGTCGCTAAAGGTGAAGTTAAAAATGCTGGAACTGATGATGAAGTTGGCATTCAAGAGATGCACTGCAGCTACAAAGGTGTTAAGAGGTTAGCTGAGTTTGCTGAAGAGCGAGCAAGAGCTAGAAAGAAAGGAGACAAGCCAGAACTTCATTTTGTTTTCAAAAACAATGTTCTTACATATGCAGCAAGTCCTTGGTCAAGAGTTTTCGAAGAGTACAAACAAAAAGATGACTTGAATATAAGCTATATGCACATTGACGCTTTTATCATGCAGATGGTTTTAAAGCCAGAACAATTTGACGTTGTTATTACTGAAAATATGTTTGGCGATATCACAACTGATCTTGGAGCTGTGATTCAAGGAGGTATGGGAACTGCAGTATCAGGAAATTTAAATCCGACAGGTACATTCCCTTCAATGTTTGAACCTATTCACGGAACTGCTCCGGATAAATGGTTTGAGATGGACGGCTCAGAATATATACCTGACACATTCGTACCTGAAAAAGTTCAATTGGTAAAACCTGAAGCCGCATTGTTGTCTTATGCGATGATGCTTGAACAGTCCAAAGAAGTTAAGGCTGCTGACGCAATTAAAGAAGCTGTCTTAGCTAACTTAAGAGACAAAGAATACGCTACAAAAAGTCTCGACACTCTTGTTGACCAAGTGTGCGAATCAGTTAAGAGGTAAATTAAAATGTCAAAAGGAACACTATATGATAAAGTTTGGAAAAAACACGTTGTTGGGAAACTGCCTGATGGAAGAGTTCAGTTCTTTATTGGAAGACATCTGATGCATGAAGTTACAAGCCCTCAGGCTTTTGAAGAACTTAGAGAAAGAAAGATCAAAGTTAAAAGACCAGATCTTACTTATGCAATCTTGGATCACGTTATACCCACAAAATGCAGAACTCGGCCTTTCAAAGATAAAAAGGCAGAGCTTATGACTGCTACTTTGGAGAGCAACGTAAAACAAGCCAAGATAACTTATTTTGGTCCTGGCAAAGGACAAGGTGTTTGTCATGTTGTGTTCCCTGAAAAAGGGATTATCTGGCCCGGTCAAACAGGTGCTTGTGGTGACTCACACACAGCAACCCATGGTGCTTTCGGAAGTATCTATCTAGGAATTGGAACAACTCAAGTTAGAGACCTTCTTGCAACTCAAACTTTAGCTTTAGATCCTAAAAAAGATAAGCTGAAAGTTAAAAGGATTAACTTCGAAGGAAACTTACAAGCAGGAGTTAGTGCTAAAGATCTTATCCTTTACACCATTAACAAACTGACTGTTAAAGGTGGAAATGGTTTTGCTTATGAACTAAGCGGAAGTACGGTTGACAACATGAGTATGGAAGAAAGGATGACTATGTGCAACATGGGAATTGAAGGTGGTGCAAGAGTTTGTTATGTAAATCCTGACGATACAACTTTCAAATATCTTCTTGGAAGAGAATTCGCTCCAAAACAAGATTTCAGAAAAGCTGTACAAAGCTGGAGAAAAGTTGCTTCAAATAAAGATGCAGAATATGACTCTGAAGTCACAATAAACAGTTCAGCTGTTGAACCAATGGTTACATGGGGAACTTCACCTGATCAGGCAGTTGCGGTCAACCAAATTGTTCCTTGCACCAAGGATGGCCTTGGACTTATAGATCCGTATGAAGCGCTTGACTCTTGTTCTTATATGAACCTGATCCCAGGACAGAACGTAAATGACATAGAGATTAATGTGGCATTTATCGGCTCATGTACAAACGGCAGATTAAGTGATTTAGAAGATGCAGCAAAGGTTCTTGAAGGAAACAAAGTTAAGGTTAAAACACTGGTTGTGCCAGGTTCAGAACAAGTCAAGTATGAAGCTGAAATGCTTGGTCTTGATTTAATATTCAAACGGGCTGGTGCAGAGTGGAGAAATCCTGGTTGTTCAATGTGTTTGGCTATGAGTCCTGACACGTTAGAAGGATATAATGTTACAGCATCAACATCTAACAGACCTTTCAAAGGAAGACAAGGTCAAGAAACCAGAACTCACTTGATGAGTCCTGCAGGTGTTGCTTCAAGCGCTATTGAAGGAAGGATTGCAGATCCTAGACCTTACTTAATGAGGTGGTAAGATGAAAAAATTAGTGATAAAAGAAAATATGATAGTTGGGATTAAAGGCACAGGTATTCCCAAACCACAACCTAACTTAAACACCGACGATATTCTCCCTGCTAGGTTCTTGAAAGAGATAACTTTCTCTAACATGGGGAACTATGTTTTTATTGATGAGAGGTATAAGGACGGTAAGGAAGTAAAGGAGCATCCTTTTAATGATCCAAATTACAAAGGAGCTAATATCCTTCTTGCAGGTGAAAACTTTGGATGTGGTTCATCAAGAGAGCATGCACCTCAAGGTTTGCATAGGTTTGGTATTGACGCCATTGTTGCAGGAGAAAGCATGGCTGAAATCTTTTGGGGCAACTGCGCAAGTTTAGGCGTGCCAGGAGTTACAGTGTCTAATGAAGAACTCGCTAAGGTTGTAGATTATGTGACACAAAACCCTAAATCTCAGCTAGACATAGATCTAAAAAAGAAAATGTTAACTTACGGCAACCAAAAGGTTAAGTTCAACATACCAGAAGGCCAAAGAGAATCTTTTGTTACAGGATTATGGGATGTTGTTACTGTATTGAAACATTATGAACCTAGGACTGATGCTTTTGCTAACAAGCTTGACTACCTAAGTTTCTTATAATTTTTATTTTCTCTTTTTCTTACCAAAACATTTAAATACACACTATACTAAAATCAGATTATGAAAACTAGCACCACTGTACTTTTAATTGCGGCTGTATTACTGGTTTCTTCATTGTTTAACGTTGAAAACTTTATGGAGAATGATACGACAGCAACAGCTTCAAGCGGAAACGCAATTACTGGTTTTAGTGTTGTTGATGGCAATGCATCTAAGATGGTAGTTGGTGTAAGCTTAATCGTTGCAGTTGGATTGTTTGGATGGTTTTTCATAATCAAACAGACGGAGGCGTCTTTACAATGAAAGATAAATTAATGCTTGGTTTATTGTTGTCAGTGATATTCTTATTCTTCCTGGCAATTGTTGGTGTGGGCGATGGAGCTACAGGTATGAGTATAGTTCAGTCAGAAAGCTCAATTGAATTTCCTGGCTATGCTGTATTTCTTGCAATAATATCCTGCATGGTTGGATTTGTGTTCATAAAAAACCATCATGACTCAAAATGAAAAAATATCTAATCCCTTTTTTTGTTGTATTATTTGCTATGTTTCTTCCTAGTTTTGGAGTTGATACATATATTGCTTACATAGTTAGAGCTATTGCAGGTTTAGCAGTAATTGCTTACTTCTGGAAACAGTATAAGGAGATCAAGGCTAAGTTTGACCCCGCTGCATGGCTTATGGGCCTAGGTCTTATCTTGATCTGGATTGGTTTTGATTTAGCCGCTAGACACTTTGGTTGGAATTTTGCGTATCAAGGAAATATTGCAGACTTTGAAATTTTCAATCCGTTTAACACCCAATTCCCTTTCATCTTAATAGCTGCAAAACTTATCGGCATGGTTATTGTTGCTGCTGTTGTTGAAGAATTATTTATCAGATCATTCCTTATCCGGTTCTTTGTTGATTCAAACAAATGGGATAAATTACCTATTGGCACATTTAGTTGGCTAAGCTTTATCTTAACCGTAGCCATCTTTGGGTTTATGCATGCTATGTGGATCAACGGGATAATTGCAGGTATAATCTTTAACCTATGGCTTTACTACAGAAAAGACATCTTTTCATGTATCCAATGCCACGCATCTGCTAATTTGTTCCTGATAATCTATGTATTAATTACTGCTGACTGGTTCCTTTGGTAACTGGAAAGTGGTAACAAAATGCAAAGGTTTATAAATAAGAAGTGTATTCTGTAACCCACAATGAATCTAAAACAAGTATTAATGGCAGAAGACGAACCAGGCACAAGAATGAAGTATTCTGCATTGCTTAAAGCTAAAAGACCCAACATTCAACTAACAACTGTAGAATCAGGTGAAGACCTAATCCATAAAGCAAAAGATAAAAGATATGATTTGATAATGACTGACAACATGATGGCAGGTAAAGTTCACGGGATACAAGCTATAAGAGATATAAGGCAATTTAACAGAGAAGTTCCTATTTATCTGATATGTTCATTTGACAACAGGTCTACAATACTAAACCAAGGGATGACTGCAGGCGCAACATATACAATATCTAAAGGAAGCATGACCTTCATCCAAGAATTTGACTACATGATCAAATTGCATCTGTAATTTTCCAGTAGGGTATCTCTTCTGTTCCTTTTTTCAGTTCTTCAAACAGTTTACCGTATCGTTCTCTAAATAATGAATCTGGTTCTTCATTTAAGCATCCATTATACAAAAAAGTATTCAGCACATCTCTGTACAATATCCTGTTATTTCTCCACGTTGAGAATTCTTGGACAATTCCCTCAGGATTAGAATAAACTTTAACATGTCCTTTAACACCTTTAGGTACTGAAGCAAGCTCTTCTTCGTTCACCACAATCTCTAATCCTCCGCCCCAGTTCATAACATATTTGTTTATTGATTTGATATTTGATGTGATAAATAAAGGCACCCTGTTAAACGCTACTTTTATCACTCCCCCTCTTCCTTCCTCGATCAGATCTCTTTCAAACTTTTCACTGACTTGTATCTCGTTATAAGAAATGTCCATCTGTTCCATATATTCACCTACAAAACCTCCTGCTTTTGCAACTATCCTCAAATTTCCGCACCTCAAAATAATTTCTTCAATATGTCCATAGAATATAGTATTGTTGCTTGTGTCTGTTCCTTTGTAGGGTAGAACACTTTTGTCTTTTTGTGTACTGCCTCAACTCTTATCTGATTTACTAAGTGTATCTGTTCCGTCACCCCAGGAGCAAATTCAACTTCTTTCTCTTTTAGTTTAGCGATTAACTTCCCCAATCCAACTCCAGGATTTGTAACAAGTATATCTTTTCCCGTAACCTCAAAATATTTACGATGAAGAGCAACTTCTAAAATTCTTCCACACAAAATTGTTGCGCTTCTATACAATCCCCCAGAATAACACTCTTTCATTTCATCAACATCTGCACTTATTTCCTCACGTATAGCAACTGGCAGCTTAGGCACACTAACCTTCAATCCACCAACTTTCTTCTCTTTTTTTGGCTCAATTTTCTCTAACTCAGCAATGACGTTCTCCATCTCTTCGTATGTTTTAGCTTGTTGTAACTTTCCAATCAGAGGATCATCTGTTTTCTTAGAAAGAAGCTTGATAGACGATATTATCGATCTTTGCAGATACTGTTTTTCTCTCTCACTAAAGTCATACAAAGCCTTTTCAGGATCGATCTTCTCATTCATATCTACCTTTTTCTTCTTTGCTCTTTCGATAGATTTCCTCAAACTTAGAAGTGTTCTTTTCATAAAAAGTAATTTAGATTCCCACCTTTTTATTCTTTTGTATTCTTGTTTATCTATTTCAAAATAGTAAAGTTTATAATATTCAAGATTAATAATCTATATATGGATGACACTACAAAAATTATATGTAAAGGCTGTAAAAAGAAAGTTGCTATGAGCGAGATGGGACATGACGATGAAGACAATCTTCTATGCAATTCATGTTTAACTCACGGCAAACCAATAAATCCAAAAAAAGAGGAAAGAGCTTTGCCTGAAAAACCTAAGAATGGCGAACCCTACAAGTGCAACAATTGTGGTTATGACTTCTTCAGAGTTGAAGGCTCTAAACAGTCTGAAAGATGTCCTTATTGTAGCAGCACAGACATAGTTCCTAACGATCAATCTGCTCAGAAGCTTATAGACGAGCTTTCAGGGTTCGAGGAACAGAAATTCTTTAAGGAATGACAATATATTGCATCCGTAACCTTTAAATATGACTTCTGCCTCCTTTTAAGCCAGAGAGAGAAGAACGCGGAAAAAGATGGTATCAGAATACTACGTTCTCTTGAAAATATATGGAGTTGATACCGATTACAAAACTGAAAACATTAATACCAAGTTTAAGGGAAAAGAAAAGATACGTTGCCTTTGAAGTGATTTCAAGCAAGAAAGTTAGCTCTAGCACCATAAAGAAGAGTATTGAAACTAGTTGTCTTTCTTATTTAGGAACTTTAAACTATGGGAAAGCAGGCATCATGTTCTTAGCTGACAAGTATAGTAACAATAAAGGAATTTTAAGAGTGGAGACAAAGCATGTTAATGAGCTAAAGGCTTGTTTAGCATTGATTAAAGATAATACCGTTAGAAGTTTAGGTACTTCTGGCGTGTTGAATAAAGCAGAAAATTTTATTGCTTAAAAAAAACGAGGGGGTAAAGAAAAATGCAACCAGTACCACACCAATTGATGGGATATGATAGGGCTATCACAATGTTTAGTCCTGACGGAAGATTATTGCAGGTTGAATATGCAAAAAAGACCGTCAAACAAGGAACAACAGCTGTAGGTATGATCTGCAAGGATGGAGTAGTTATCGTAGCAGATAAAAGGATTATTGACAAGTTGATGGTTCCAGAATCTATTGAAAAGATTTATCAGATCGATGAGCACATTGCAGTAACTGTTTCGGGACTAGTTTCTGACGGTAGAGTTTTAATCGAGAGAGCTCAGCTTAAGGCTCAACAACACAGGGTTTCTTTTGATGGCGCTGTTGATATTATTGAAGTAGTTAAGGATGTTTCTGATCTTAAACAGCTTTGCACACAATCAGGAGGTCTAAGACCTTTCGGAGTTAGCTTGATGATTGCAGGTATTGATAATGAAGGCCCTAAGCTTTATGTTACAGAACCTTCAGGTATCTATTTCGGATTCAAAGCTACCGCTATGGGTGAAGGAGATTCCGAAATCCTTGAAGTTCTTAACAAAGAGTACAAGGAGACAATGAAGATCGACGAGGCTATAAGTTTAGCTGTTAAGTCTTTGAAAAAAGTTCTTGATGCTAACTTTAATAGTGACAGAGTAGATGCAGTTTACTTGACAACTGAAGAGAAAAAATTCAGAAAGGTTGACAAGAATAAGATTAAAGAATTGTTGAAGTGATAAAAAATGGTAAGCGTAGATAAAGCTGTGATTGCAAGATTAAAAAAAGGCGGAAGTAATTTTGAAGTCTTAGTTGATTGTGATCTTGCTGTTGCACTAAAAGAAGGAAAAAGTGTGGACATGACTGAAGTATTAGCTTCAGAAGACATTTTTGCTGATTCAAAAAAAGGTTTGAAAGCTAGCGAGAATCAAGTTAAACAGATTTTTGATACCGATAACCCTGCTGAAGCAGCTAAAGAGATCATCCTAAAAGGCGATGTTCAGATTACAGCAGAACATAAAGCAAAACTTGTTGAGGAAAAAAGAAAGCAGATTGTAAACAACATCCATGTTAATGGTGTTAATCCAAAAACTTCCTTGCCTCACCCTCCAAGTGTGATCGAGAGTGCTTTTGAAGAAGCTAAGATTCATGTGAATGAATTCGAACCAGTAGAAAGACAGGTTCAACAAATATTGAAAAAGATACAAGCAGTATTGCCTATCAGATTTGAGACTAAAGAGATAAGCATTCATGTACCTACTGCTTATGCCAATAAAACATTCCCTGCAATCAAGGGATTTGGCAATCTTACAAAGAATGAGTGGCAGAATGATGGTTCATGGAACGGCGTTATTGAATTACCTGCAGGTATGCAGGATGATTTCTTTGACAAAGTGAATGAGCTTACACAAGGTAATGCTACTATTGAGGTAACAAAAACGAAATAAGGTGAAATAAAAATGGGATTACTAATAGAAGACAAAAGTATAGCCGTACCCGGAGAGGTTCTGGCTGAAGGAATGGACTATTTACCCGCAGACGGAGCTATTAGAGAAGGAGAAAATGTAGTTTCTTCAAGAGTTGGGTTAGTTCATGTAGATGGACGTGCAATAAGAGTTATTCAGTTGGCAGGAAGTTACATGCCTAAAAGAAACGATACTGTAATTGCTAAAGTTGTAGATGTATTGATGAGCGGATGGAGATTAGACATAAACTGTGCTTATTCAGCTATGCTTCCTCTAAGGGATGCAACATCTGATTACATAGAGAAAGGAGCTAATCTTACAAAGTTCTTTGACTTAGGAGATTACATGGTATGTAAGATCACAAATGTTACATCACAAAAACTTGTTGATGTCAGCATGAAAGGTCCTGGACTTTGGAAAATTAAGAGAGGAAGAATAATTAATGTAACACCTTGCAAAGTTCCAAGAATTATTGGAAAACAAGGAAGTATGGTTACAATGATTAAAGATGCAACAGGATGTAAAGTTACAGTTGGACAAAACGGAGTTATCTGGGTTCAGTGTGACGATCCTGAAAAAGAAAGGATTGCTGTTGACACAATAAAGAAGATTGAAGCAGAAGCTCACATCAGCGGGTTAACAGACAGAATCAAAGAACATTTAGATAAGGTGAGTAAAAAATGAGTTACGAAAAAAGACCCGATGGAAGAAACTTCGATGAACTAAGACCTATCGAAGCAAAAGTTGGAGTGATCAAGAATGCAGTTGGATCAGCTTCTTTCAAGATTGGAAAGACCTGGGCGTTAGCTGCTGTTTATGGACCAAGAGAGTTACATCCTAAATTTTTGCAGGATCCTGCAAAAGGAAGATTAAGATGCAACTATAACATGATGCCTTTCTCTGGAACAGGCGACAGAATTAGACCTGGTGGAAACAGAAGAGCTAAGGAAATTAGCATGGTTACAGAAAAATCATTGATGCCAGTTCTTGACTTGAAAAACTACCCTAACACAGTTGTGGATGTTTTCATCGAACTGCCTCAAACAGATGCAGGTTCAAGATGTGCAGGAATATGTGCTGCTTCTATGGCTTTAGCAGATGCAGGATTTGTAATGAAGGATCTTGTAAGTGCAGTTGCTGTTGGAAGAGTTGACGATAAGATTGTTGTAGATCTTGATTATCAGGAAGAAGCTTATGAAGACGGTCCTGTGGCAGATATCCCTATTGCAATGCTTCCACGAACTAAGGAAGTTACACTATTGCAGATGGATGGAGAGATAAGCAAAGAACAGATGGCAGAAGCTTTGGAGCTTGCTAAGAAATCAGTTGATGAGATTTACGAATTCCAGAAGAAAGCTTTGAAAGAAAAATACACAGGTGAACAAAATGAGTAATATCGTAAAAGATCACGTTTTGGAATTGTTGAAAAACGATACTAGAGTGGACGGAAGAGGACTTAAAGACTATAGAGATATCAAAGTTGATGTAGAAGTTACTTCTACTGCAGAAGGATCTGCTAGAGTTAAGATAGGAGATACTGACGTTATTGCAGGAGTTAAGTTTAATGTGGAAACACCTTATCCTGACAACCCTGAGAACGGTAACTTCATGGTAAATGCTGAATTTTTACCTTTATCTTCACCTAACTTTGAAGCAGGACCTCCAAAGATAGACGCTATTGAGTTATCAAGAGTTGTTGACAGAGGGATAAGAGAAAGTAAGATGATTGACACTGGCTCACTTTGCATCACACCTGGTGAAAAGGTTTGGAGCGTTGGTGTTGATATTTGCACTTTGAATACTGATGGAAATCTTATCGACGCAGCTGCTTTGGCAGCAATAGTTGCTTTGAAAAATGCAAGATTCCCAAAGTACGATGGTGTGAAGCTTGACTACAAGACTTTGACAGATGAAAAGTTGAAACTTTCAAAGATGCCAATTTGTGCAACTGTTGTTAAAGCAGGCGGTAAATTCTTTGTTGATCTGAACGAAGAAGAAGAGGAAGCTACAGAAGCTAAACTTAATGTTTGGTCTACTGAAGATGGTGAGCTTAGTGCTTTACAGAAAGGGGGAGACTCTAATCTGACTGTTGAAGACATCAACCAGATGTTTGATATAGCTATCGAAAAAGCGACAGAACTTAGGAAATTTGTTCAGTAGATGGGGAAAGCTTTAAAAAGCACCCCTTATTTCCTTACTTAAAATGGCAGACGATATTAGGCTTACAAAGTACGAAACTGCTCGAATTATAGGCAGTAGAGCTACTCAAATAGCTCAAGGAGCGCCTTTATTGCTTAAATTGTCAAAATCTGACTTAGCAGAGCTTAACTTTAATCCTGTTAACATTGCTAAAAAAGAGTTTGAAGAAGGTAAGATCCCTCTAACTGTTGAGAGACCTTTGCCTGATAAGAAGGAGATGAAGCAATAATCCTAAAATTCTGTTAACATTTTTTGTCTTTTTCCATTAACTTCTATGAATGGTTTAGCTCTTTTTACCCACCCGCCTAGTTTATGTAAGTCAGTATATTTTCTTATCTTGTTTCCACCTCTGATTCGTCTTGCAGTTTTTGGCCCTATGCCAGGTATCCTAATTAACTCTTCATAACTTGCTTCATTGACATCTATCGCTCCTTGGAAATTTGCTTTTGCCATCGCTAATTTTGGGTCTTCTTTTGGCAGCATTCCTTCATCCATTATAGGATTCACCTCTTTTAGCTTATAGCCATAAGATCTCAACAAGAAATCTACATTGTAAAGATGATTCTGTCTTGACAATGATTCTGCTTTTTCATTTTCTAAGGGTGTGCCTTTTACTGGTCTAAAGGACGAATAATAAACTCTCTTTAGGCTTAGCTCATTATACTCCCAATCGGTCATTTTTAGTACTTCTTTGTCTGTGGCTAGATTGTTTACTATCATTTGAGTAGCTTGTCCCCCTCCCAGATTTAGTTTAGAGATCCATTTTTGTCGTCTGATTATATCACTCTTATAATCTTTACAACTGCTTAACTCGTTTAACACAGATGAGTTTGGTGCTTCTATGTTTATGCTCATTCTGGTTGATAACTCAGACGCTTGTTTTACCAATTCTTTGGATGTTCCCGGTAAAACTTTAAAATGCACATACCCATTAAACCTTTTTTGGAATCTTAATATTTTTACTGTTTCAATCATCTCTTCTGTTACTTTGTCAGGGTCGCCACTTACTCCCGAGCTTAAGAACAAACCATTTACTGCTAAATTTTTATGCAGATAATCAAATAAAGTTACTAGCTCTTCTGGTTTGTATTTCACTTTTTTCTTCTCACACCCAGTGGCATTTTGGCAGTATTTGCAGTCAAACTTGCATGAATTGCTCATCAGCGTCTTGAATATTTTGCAGGTCTTGTGTTCTGTCTGTGCGTTGTATATCCCACCCAGACCTTCTTTTATTTTTACTTCACATTGTTTGGGTCCGCAACTATCATAACCTCCTGCCTCTGCTAATATTTTTGCTTTGTCTAGAACGTTCATTCATTAATCTAAGATTAATAAGTTAATAAGGATTATTTACAGACATGTCCAGTGTCCACTCCGATTAAAAAAAGAATAATTAGAAAAAAAAATAAAAAAAATAACGTTTACATATTAAATGCGCCAATTATCATCAGTATGCCTTCAATCACGAAGATTATTCTGAATAGCATCATTGATAACAATGGTACTGTAAACTGTATTACACCTAAGCTGTTCAGTAAAGGTATTAGTCCTAATGCTAAAACTACTAATCCTACTATAAGTAACCATTTTGCTGATGGCTCATCCAGCCCTTCCATGAATGATTCTATTATCAAGTATAGTCCTGATCCTGCTATCAGCCAGATTATGATTGAGCTTACTAATCCAGATAAGAACGCTGGCAATCCAAATGGAATAACCCCAAACTGGTTTAGTATCGGTATCAGTCCTACTGCTATAAGTATCAGTCCTAGAACAAAACTTACTGTGCTTCTTCCTCCTTCCCACATATTAATTCACCTCTTTGAATTTTATAATATATTTTCTTGTTTTTGTTTATTTAAAGGTTTCTGTTAATAAGAATAAAAACTAAAAAAAAAGAAAAAGAAAAATTATCTTTTTTTCAAAATAATAACTCCACCTACCGCAATAGCTGCAATTATTAAGATTATTGATGTTGTGTTTAACTCTGGAACTTCAGATCCTCCTTGTGGAAATTCTTCCATATCGACACAGCCACAATTTATACATTCAAATCCTGATGCGCAACTAAGAAGTTCTGGTTCTCCGCATTGTTCATCTGGATCTACATAATCATTACCGCAAGGATTGCAGTATGTTAATGGAAAACAGTGCTCATACTCTATCCAGTCAAAACCATTACCCGATACACACACCCCCTGATCAGTTATGTCAAGTCTCCATTGTTGCAGATTAGGATCAAAGCAAGCAAATTCTGGATCATCAAAATCTCTGCCCCACTCACATTGATAGTATTGCCCATCTATCTCTTCATAAGTGTCTCCGCTCCACTGACTACAATACCCTTCTGATATATCTTCACATATTAACCCTTCATCATTAACAAGTTCACCATAACAAAGCTGCTGTTGCGCACTCACTAAGTTTAATGCAAACAACACCATTAAGACTAATACTATTCTTCTCATTTTTCACCTCATTATTTTCTTTTTACTAAAAACATTCCTGCACTTCCACCAATATAATTGATTCATATTCATATTAAGTATACTAACTCATTTTATCATTATTTAAATCTTTCTAGAAAATAAATAAAAAAAAGAAAACACAAAAAAACAAGATTTTTGGTGCAAAGAAATGCAGAGCATTTCTTGCACACAAAACAAAGTTTTGTTGTGTACAGAAAATCTTTCAGATTTTCTTGTGTTATTTCTTTCTTAGCACCAAGAAGGCTGCTGCGCCTGCAATGACTAAAGCCCCAATTACCATTGAACTTAACTCAGGTACTTCTTCGTCTTCTTGTATCAAAACACATTGTCCAACTTGACAAGTCCCGCCCGTACAAGGTGTTTCATCTGCTACTGGTGTGTTTGAGCATAAATACTCATCATTACCTGCTTCATTACAAACGTCAACAGTGCACTCTTCACTATCATCACACATTTCATTGCTTAATTCAAAAACACACTCACCTCCAGCACCACAACTTGCTGCAAGACACTCACTGAACTCGTAACAATCATCATCAGATTCGCATCCAGAGGTTTCACATTCAGTATAGTCATCCTCAGTGCAGTAACCGTTAAGCCACATGCAATTTACGCTACTACCAAAGTCATAACTGTTTTCACAAGTTACCTGATCAGGAACATTACCACAATCCCATACTTGAATATCTGCACACTGAGGAACCTCAACACAATAGTTGTCACTCGCAACACATTCACCAGCATCCCATTCACAAAGATAACCTTCATAAGGATAACCTGTCGGCATTTGACTATTCTCACATTCTATTTGTGTCGACACATATTCACAATCCTCTTGGTATGTGAAATCACCACAATCGGGATCATCTGCACTCACCAAACCAACTGCAAACAATGCAATCAGCACCATAAAAATCGTTTTCTTCATATTCTTCACCTCACTTCTTCTTCATTAAAAAGAGTCCTAACCCTAAGACTAAAACTATTCCAACAATCCCCATTGAACTAAGTTCAGGGACTGGTTCTTCTTGTAATTCAAGACCGCAAACTCCATCATGTAATCCATCTCCGTTTACATCTACTAAATCCCACTTTTCTGGCTCGTTAATAGTACATAATCTTGCACATCCGTCATGATGATCTAAATTACCGCCTTCACCATCATCACAAGTTTCATTCCAACTCAAATGACATCCATCAATTGTAGGCCCTAAACAATTATCAGAGTTATCAATTTGACAGTTTGTACAAAGTCTGTCACAGATACTCTCTCCACCATCACTAGCATTACCTGAAGTTGCATTATAGAACGGTAAACACTCCCAACCATCATCTATTCTACATGTAGAACTGCTGCATCCATCGTTATTATGGGTTCCACACGTTTCTCCTTCATCACAATCTTCATCTGAGTCACATTCTGGTCCGTATTGGTAACATTGTTTTCCGTGATCACACTCTTCGTAAGTAAGTCCTCCCCCATAAAACTTACATCCATCTATACCCGGCCCTTTACAGGTATCTTGATCTATATCAATTACTTCATTACCGCAAAGATATTCGCAACTGCTTATTTCATATCCTGTTGCAAGCCCCGAACTTTCATTAAAGAAAGGAGCACATCTCCAACCATCTCTTATACCGCAACCATTTTTACAGCCATTTGCATTATTATTATCCCCATCATCACACTCTTCCTGATCATTTGGATCCAAAAAACACCCATCAATTGTAGGTCCTTCACAATTGCTTGAATCTTCAATTATACCATTTCGACATATCCAAGTGCAAACACTTGGTCCAGATCCTGTTGCTGCACCCGCACTTTGGTTCCAGAAAGGATCACATCTATAATTCTCTCTCATTTTACAATTATTTTTACAACCGTTACTGTTAATGCTATCACCATCATCACATTGTTCGCCTGAATCAACTGTTCCATCGCCACATATAGCAAAAGCAAAGCTAACAGAAAAAAGAAAAATTACAATCAATATTATTGCCTTTTTCATCTAGTCATCTCATTCACTGGTTAATTATACTATTCTGGGCTTTACTCTTTATAAGTTTTTCTTACAAATGAATATAATATCTTTCTCTTCTTCAATTCTTTTCTCAACCTTAAAAAGTTCATTGATCACTTTCTCAATCTCTTCAAAAGTTGAAGCTTTCTTCAATATGCTAAATGCAAAATTTTCACGGCCAACTCTTTTCATCTCACTAAACCCTTTTCTCAAATCAGTAAAGTGATGTGCTGCTGTCAAACATATAACCGTGTCAAACTCCTCATCTGCAAAAGGTAACTCTTCTCCCATACCTACAACTAACTTTCTGCCTTCTTTAACACCTATCTTGACCAGTTCAGAAGAAGGATCAATTCCAACTTTTCTTTTGGCGTCAATTTCATCTAAACAAAACCCAGTCCCGCAGCCAACATCCAAAACACTATCGAAAAACGACATATTTTCCTTTATCAACTTTAACTTTTTCATCTGCTCTTCCTTATGCAGTTCCTCGTATCCTTTCGATATTTCATCGTAGTAGTTCATGTTACTGATATCTCCCACAACCCATCAAAGAATCGTTCGAATGATGTTGCT
Organism: Candidatus Nanoarchaeia archaeon; assembly: GCA_028279745.1. GTDB lineage: Archaea > Nanobdellota > Nanobdellia > Woesearchaeales > JANQNC01 > JANQNC01. The sequence continues at coordinate 1,172,592 of JANQNC010000001.1, read as the reverse complement.
ATTGATTTTGAATTTATGTGAATGCAAGTCAAATCTTCATCATAAGAAAATATAAACACATTATCATCTACCACCATAGTTGCTGAAGGCGTGAATGATAAAAATTCTCTCACCTCAGTATTTTCCATCGGCTTGAAGTATCTCCAATAATCTGTGTTTTTATCACAGAATATCAGTTTAGCATTTTTCTTTAGCTGCAATCTTCTTTGATGCCATCTCTTCCAAAAGTTGTTATATTTAATATTTTTAGATGATCTTATCCCCATAATTCTTATGTTCTCTCCCTTCTCAAGACAACCGTATATCAACGGGTGTACCCCCCTCATACCTTTAAGCAATGAGACTGTCTCCAGTTTTTCATCAAATTGTTTTAGTGTCTTTAACTCAGGCAATACCTTCTCTAGCTCTTTCTCCTTATCATACATCTCTCGTTTTTTCTCTTTTAGAAAATCAAGCAGAGCCTCAGGATCATTGGCTATAAAGTGTTTAACCCCATTTTCAGTTACAGATTTTACCAAGCCTTTATCTGCTAATTTCTCTAAAGTCTCATATATCTTTCCGCTAGAGACTTTTGCTTCATGCACTATCTCCCCTGTTTTTGACTTACCTATCTGTAAAAGCGCTAAATACACTGCTGACTCGTTCTTTGTCAACCCACTGCCTTCTAGTAGCCTTTCGTACATATTACTCCCCACATAGTGGAAGGTAATATTTAAATATACTATGTCATTACACAGTGACAACACTATGAGGTGATGAAAATAATGAGATACATAAAAACATTTGAATGGTTCCAGGAGAGGTTTGCTATATGCACAAACATCCCCTTGGCATTAACTCACAGACCCCCAAAATACTTTCAGTATGGAGAAGAACACAGAGGGTTATACAAGTGCAGAAGTCAAACTTTAACAGATGTACTGGATTCAGCAAAAGAAGGTAACGCATCATTAAGACCCAACACAGAACATTCACAACTCCCAGACAGGTTATCTGTTTCTAAGCTATCAAAAGAATACCCTGATACTTACAGACCAGAAGGACTGGTATTTGAGACAGATGAAGAACCCGCATTTGCTTGCCCTGTCGATGTTATGGCTTTAACTAATGGAGAAACATTTACTTCAAGCGACTATTTTTCTAATCTGATGACTCACGCTTCAAGATTTATGGAAGGAAGCTACAAAGCAATGATTCAAAATTATCCAAATCCAAAGATGGCATTAGAACAATTAAATGAACTCAGGGTTGCTTACGGATTAAAGGAACTGACAAAAAAACAGATAAGACCTTACAATGAATGTTGTTTCTTTAAGGAGATCCCGATAAAGCCTGTCGCTTTGATAGGTAAATCTAAAGAGATGAAAATATTGGCAAAAGAATATGGCCTTCCATGGTATAAGAATGCAAATGCATATCTAAAAAATAACTAAAAAATCAAAACCTATTTATACTCTGAAGGATAAAATCTTATTATGGATTTCCACAAACCCGCACAGACTGTTTTGGTAACATCTAGATCAGAGGATGTTGATAATGTTATCCCTTGCAGTTTTCATATGCCTGTTTCAGTTGAGCCTGAAAGATACGCAATAGCAGTTGAGAAAGAAACTTTAACTAAATCACTTATCGAGAAATCAAAAGTTTTTGTTGTTAATTTCATGCCTTACAGATATGTTGATGAAGTTAAGAAATGCAACTTGATAAGTGGGAAACATGTTAACAAGTTTGACAACACAGCATTACGAAAAGCTGACTGCAATAAGGTTGATTGTTCTTACATAAAAGAATCTTCAGCATTTATTGAATGTGAGTTAGTTAACTCAATTGATTCTGGAGACCACATTATTCTAATTGGTGAAATCATAAATCAAACTTCTAACAATGATGAAAAACGTCTTCTTCAAAAAGACAATAATTCTTTCACAACAACGATACACTAAGTTTAAAAAGCAAAAAGTAAGTATTATAAAGGAGTAAAAGAAATTTCTTATTGAGGTGTAAGGGTCACATGACAAGCTTAAGTGATATTCAAAAGATTAACAATCTAGCTAAACAGCTTAAAGAACATGGTTTAGCTTCTTCTAAGACAGACGCAATGCGTATGGCTGAAAACATTATGTCTAATAAAGGCGATCAGAAGTATCCAGAGATCCAAAAAGAAGAAAACACTGAAAATATTATTGAACCTTCTAATGAAGAAGTAACTATTCCTGAAGATCCTCAAGATAACCTTCCTGAAGTTGAGAAACTAGTGGAAGAAGAGGTTGAAACAGTTCCTATTGCAGACCATTTAGAAACAGTTGAAGAACCTCTTGAGGAAGTGACTCCTAAAGAAGAAACTGATGTTGAAAAAGGAGAATATGATTATGATAATGAAGAACAAACCGAAACTGATTCTATAACTGAAGAAGAGACTTTTGAAGATATCTCTGCTGAACCTGAAGAGATTTCTATAGAAGAACCTGTTGAAGAGGTAGAAGAATCAGAACCTGAGATAGAAGAAACAGTTGAAGATTTAGATATTGAAGATGTTGATGACGAAGCTGGGAGCGAGGTGGAAAAAGAGGTGGCAGATGAGGTTATCGAAGAGATAGAAAAACCAGAAGAAGAACCCGAGGACTTGGGCCCTATTGAAGAAACATTCGAGGATGTTTCAGAACCCGAAGTTGAAGAGACAACTGAAGAAGAACCTAAAGTTGAAGATGAACCAGAAGAGATTTCTATAGATGAACCTAGTGAAGAAACAACTGAAGTAGAAGAAACTGTTGAAGAGCCAATCCAAGAAGTAGAAGAAGAACCCGTTACCGAAGTTGAAGATACAATTGAAGAAGAACGTGAAGAAACTCCAGAGGAGCCTAAAGAAGAAGCAGAAGAACCAATAGCAGAGGAACTAACAGAACCAGAAACAACAGACGAACCCGAAGAAGAACTATCTCAAGAAACAGTCCAGGAAGAAACAACCGAAGAAGAATTAACTGTTGACGAACCAGTGCAAGAACGTGAGGACTTTGACGATGATGACATTTCTAACATCCCCATGGAAAACTCAGACGAGCCTGAAGAGGAAGAAACTGAAGAATTAACTGTTGACGAACCAGTACAAGAAACAGTTGAAGAAGTAGAAGATAAACCAGTTACAGAAGTTAAAGAGACTATTGAAGAAGCTCCAGAAGAGAGTATTGAAAAAATTAATGAAGAAGAAACTCCAACCTTAGAAGAACCAGTTTCAGAACCAGAAACAACTGAAGAATCTGAAGTTGAAGAAACAGTTCAAGAGGAAACAACTGAAGAAGAATTAGAACAAGAAAAACAACCGTATGAAGAAGTTTTAGAATCAAAAGAGCAAGAAGTCAATGAAGACCAAGTTGACACAACTAAAGTCGAATACGACGACATATTCGGATAGTTTTCAACACCCCCAGAAATAATTCCGTTTTCTAATAGAAAACTTAATTAGTAGATTCAACCACGTTATTTATTAGGTTGGAAAAGAATAAAATTTACAAATTAAAAAAATCTAATGATCTCGCTATGTTTTTAGGTATGTTGGCAGGTGACGGTTGTCTCCCTGTGAAACACAATGGAGGAGGACATAGAATATATCCGATCTGTTTTTACAATACCAATAAAGAATATGTAAAACTATTTTATGAATTATTTTCTAAGTTATTCGACATTAAAGGAACAATCAGGGTCAGAAAAAGACCAAATAAGCAACCCCTCTGGGAATTCGAAAAATACTCTGTGAAGACATTTAAAACAATAACAGATGAATTTGAGATATGCTGTGGTAAAAAAGCGTTAAATGTTAAGATCCCTTCGTTTATCTTAAATGGGAATAATTCATTAAAAAAACATTTCTTTTTAGGACTCCTAATAACTGACGGAGGAATAAAAAAAGACGGGGACTTAATATTCCACTCTGCAAGTAAAGACTTGATTCATGATCTTAAAAAATTAATCAAAGACGTTTGGGCATTTGATAAGAAAGTCAAGACATATCTACAGAACAGCAAGTTTAAGTCGTATCAGTTAACTTTAAAAAGGAGCGAAAGTTCTCAAGTGTTATCAGAAATGCCACCGTCGCATAACCCGGTATTGCGCCGATCTTAGGTCTAAACAGATCTGGGAGCGTAAGCCTTGAGTGCATCCTTTTGTACAAAGGACCAGGTTAGCCGGTTTCCTTCGGGATATCCCGGTTCAAATTGATATTAAGAGAAATCTTTTATCATGGGTGTCCGGGCGGTGGCGTATTTTCTTCACTTCAAGTCCCAGTCACAGGGTTTAGAAAATCCTCAGGTTATTTAGAAATTGAATTTTTCTTGATTAAAAAAGCACCCATAATTACAACCACAATAACTATCGCTATAAAACCTGTCTTTGATATTTCAGGGATCTCTTCAAAATTGTTTTCAATAGGGCACCTTTCTCCTTCAACGGCAATTAGGTCCCATACGTCGACTTGTTTGTAGAATACAGCATTTTGATCATCAAAATCTTGTCCAGGTATGCCTGCATCATATACTGTGAATTTCGTGTCATATTCTGATCGGGGTAGAAGACCCATAAAATACAAAGTGAAGGGATGATATTTTTCGGGGCCATCTTGGTTTTCTCTCCTGTATGTTCCATCTCCATTGCTGATCCAGTTATCTGAATTCATAGGTGTTCCAGTTTCGTATGGAGAGTCTAAACCCCTATAATAATGAATCCCCTGCTGGATTATTTCCAGTTGTGCATTATCTTCTCCCCTTACAAAATTATCACCTGCATAACAACACCAGTAATGTCCGAGTTCATGCAACATGCCACCTATAAAACCTGGATAAAACAAATCTGAAGGCTCACGTCTTGAAGAATTATACATGAAAAGAATTCCAAGTAGTCTGTCATCGCTTCCATAATATGAAGAAAGATTTGAAATGCCCCCGCCTGTCCCTGGAAGATTTTTTTTAACCGTAGTCTGAAACATTCCCCTTGAAGGAAAAGTTGTAAAAACAGTAACAAAATCAAAATCATCAGGATAAGTATCATAAAACTTATTCATCACCTTTTGGAGATCTATATTTGGATGCTCGATCATATCCTCTGTAATATTTAGAGTATAGATCCCATCAGAAGTATCTATTGTTGCAAGTTGCGAAGTGGCGTTATAAAAGTACTCCGAAAATATAACTCTTAATGAATTAAGATTATCAATCACGCCTTCAGGAATTTCTTTATCTTCTTCGTTTACCAACAAAAAAGCCATCGTGTAACTATCTCTGCCGCAAGTGTTTGCTTTAACTATTACAGGAACAAATAACAAAAGTAGTAAAGTGCTTAACAATAAGATTCGTATTTTACTTTTCATCCCATTATTATAAGAACAACTCATTATTTAAAGTTTATGTAAAAAAAAGATAGCTACCCTACAACCCATAAGGCCCGCCACTAGCGACAAAAAAGACTAACAGTAGCACTATAAAAAGTACTGCGAAAATTACGATCAATAAAAGAACTAAAGAACTAATGCCTAGTACTTTATAGATTAATGGAACTCTTTTTTTATCTTCAGTGCCAATCCACTTCACTAAACTGTAAATACCTACCGGCACTAATACAACTCCTCCAAGTAATGATAGATTTCTGGCAAAGTCATTGCTAAAAATAAAAGCTCCCCACATCAAAGATAATATCAAAATTATCACCATAGCACAAACAACCCAGATTACCAGATACACAGTTAGATCTCTTCCTTTTTTTCTTGCTTTAAACCAAGAAACAAAAGAAAATATTCCCAAAACTAATGTAACTAAAGGTATCAATATGCTTACTAATGTTATCGGGTGCACAATATTTAATAAAGACCAAGTATTTAAAAACATTTCTAAACAATCCACCAATTATTTAGAGTTAAGGGCTACAAAGAAAACTTCAAGCAAAATACTCAGTTCATTTCTTTTTAAACACTAGGACAACCTTTTTATATCCCTTAACTAAACTACATTACATGAAAGAATCTCAATTCCCCACCAGTCCAGAACTGACAGAACACCATTCTGCAATCGATGGTATTGCAAAAGAGCACGGAGAACATAAAAAATACCATTTATTTAACGGTCAGGTTCCTCAAAATGCAGTCAGATCTGATGTTGAACAAATATTATTACTAGAACAAACAGAGTTTGATAAATGGTATTCTGAGAGAGAACAGACAACATTAGACTTGATCAAACGATATGAAACATTTGCCTCCATCCCAAATCTTTATTATGGCACTGAAAAGAGCAAAGGTCAAGGTATGGATGCAAGCACTGTAATGGCAGAGCATATTGAGACTCTTAAAGAAGGTCTTGAACACCTGAAAATAATCAAAGACGTTTATGCAAAAACTCATGCTAAAAAGGTTGATGCTTAAACGATACTTTTATTAAAACTCAGTTAATTCTAATCATTATGGATGTAGTCAAAGAGATAAGAGATTTTGTAGAAGCTGAATGTAAAAAACCAACTAGCAAGTATGGTTTTGAGCCTTTTGAGTTTCATTTTGCTCCAACAGTTAAGTATGTTGAAAAGTTAGCTGATGAACTAAAGATAAAAGACAAAGAACCCTTATTGATAGCTGGTTGGATCCATGATATAGGCTCCATAATGAGAGGCAGATCAGATCATCACATCACAGGAGCAGAAATTGCAGAAGCTAAACTAAAAGAATTAAACTATCCTGAAGAAAAGATAGTGTTAGTAAAAAAAATGTATTCTTAATCATAGGGGTTCTCAACAAAGCAACAGAGAGACTGTTGAAGAACAGATCCTTGCTGAAGCAGATGTCATGAGTAATTTTGATAACATTGCAGGAATCTTTAAGGCTGCTTTTGTTTATGAAGACCAAACACAAGATGAAGCTAAAGAGTCTGTAAGAAAAAAGTTAGAAAACAAGTGGAACCAGTTGAAGTTTGAAAGTTCTAAAAAAATAATTAAGCCAAGATATGATGCTGCTATGTTGATTCTAAAATGATTATCAAAAAGAAAACCTGGCCAGATTTATTCCAAAGAATGCTTGATGGAAAGAAGAACACTGATTTAAGGCTTGCAGACTTTGACATTAAAGAAGGCGACACGTTAATATTAGAAGAATATGATCCAGAAACAAACTCTTACACTGGAAGGACATTAAAGAAAACAGTAAAAAATCTTAACAAAGTGAAACTTACTGATTTCCACAATAAAGAAGATATTGAAAATTTTGGACACTGGGTTATCGAGTTAGAATAAAAACCTTTATAAATAGAATTTGCAGGGATTATCTCCATGAAGGAGAGAATCACAGTCATTATTGCCTTGCTGTTTGCCTGCACAAGTATTGTTCTTGCAGAAATTCCTAATGACTGCCATTCAAGTGTAGAAAGTTATTGGAAGTTTGATGTAGAAACGGGAACAAATGTTGTAGATTCGTATGGAGATAATAATGGTTCAATTTACTTTGGAGTTATCAGAAATAAGACAGGAATACTTAATAGATCTTTTGAGTTTGATGGCGTGAATGATTATGTTCAAGTTCCTTCAGATTCTTCCTTAAACTTACAGACAGAGATAACGTTAGAAGCTTGGGTTAATTTGGACAATATCAACAATCATAGATACATAATTGACAAAAGCAGGTATGGTGCGTATTCTTTAAGTTACAACACAGATCAAAGGATTCACTTCTATACTAATGGTTTATCTGCTCAGGACTCAAGTGCTTATGTGCCTTCAACCAGTATGATAAACACCTGGAACCACATTGTTGCAACTTACAACGGCACTCACAAAAATATTTTCTTTAATGGTGCTAACATAATGACTGTTGGAGCTACTGGACTTATCGGTATCAGCACAAACCCTGTAAGGATAGGTAACTCTCATGATAATTATGAATGGGATGGATTGATTGATGAAGTTGCCATTTACAATGAAGCTTTAAGTTCTCAAGAGATTGAAGCACAGTTCTACAAAAGTAAAAATTATGACAAGAATTATTGTGAAGCTGTTGATTGTTTAGATACTGAAGGAGATTCAGTCTGTAACACAGACGATAACTGTTTATACACTAAAAATACTTTACAATCAGACACAGACTCTGATTTAATAGGTGATGCTTGCGATAATTGCGTTACTACATTCAATCCAAATCAAGAAAATGAAGACTTGGATGATCTAGGCGATAGCTGTGATGGTTGCCATAATGATTTCTCACATCCAAACATGGTTAGCTATTGGAGTTTTGAGGAAGGTACCAGTTCTCAAGCGTATGACTCTTTATGGGATAATGATGCTTCTTTGGTTAACATGGATGATGCTGACTGGGTTGATGGCATCCTAGGGCAGAGCGTAACTCTTGATGGAAGTAATGACTACATTAACATCCCGGACGATTCAACTTTAGATATCCAAGACCAACTAACTTTGGAAGCGTGGGTTAACCTGAGCAGTTTCAGTAATTTTGTACACAGACCCATTATTGATAAGAGCAGAAGCAACGCTTACTCTTTAATCTATGAAACAAACCAACAGCTTGCGTTCTACACTAACAACGATAAACTATCTGTATACATCCCTTTTACAACAATGGTCAATAATTGGAATCACGTTGTTGCAACTTACAACGGCACACATAAAAAACTGTTCTTAAACGGTATTGAAAAAGCTTCTAAGTCTTTCTCATCCTCTATTAACACAAATAATAACCCCGTTAGACTTGGAAGAACGCATGATCTTTCTAGCTCTTACAGATGGCAGGGAAATATTGATGAGGTTGCAATATACAACACAGCGCTGAATGCTTCTGATATTTCTGATCACTACGTAAATGTAACCCAGGATAATGAAGGATATTGTCCTATAGTCGAGCAACAAAACTTTGGTGAAGAAGGTGACAATGCAGGAATCCCTGAAATAAATAACTCAGTACCCAGTCTTACTATTGCATTTGTGTTTGGTATGATGATTGCATCATTTATCCTATATATGAAAAAGAAAGAATCGTTATGATTTTTTTATTGCTAAGTCTTGTCTTTTTACTGCAGCTAAAGCACCACCTAATAAGCTCAGATCGTAATCTGCCATTACATAAATTGGTATTTGTTTAAGTATCTCAACATATTTTCCATTATCATACAGTTCTTCAAAGAAGTCTTCTGAAGTGAATATCTCTTTATTGTTTGCAGCTATCCCACCTGCAATAAATACTCCCCCCCTTGCTAGATCTCCTAAAACAAAGTTCTTTATCGCTCTTGCGTAGAACTTAACAAATATCCTAAACACTTCTTTACAAGTCTCATCCTCATCTCTCAGACGAGATATGTCTTTGGGTGACCTAATTTCGTCTGATGCAGAATAACCTTTTTTGATCGTTAGATAATCATAAATATTTACTAGTCCTCTTCCTGACAAAAAGTCTTCATACCTCACAGGATAATCAAATTCTCCTTTTTCTTGTACAAACTTCCGCATATCATTCTCACTCTCGCCATGTACTGGAAAGTCTGAATGACCTGCTTCACAAGGTATTGGAACATATATCTTTTTTTCATCATCATATACCATCACGCTTTTTCCCAATCCCGTTCCTGCTCCGACCGCAATTATGGGTTGTTTTCCTTGGACTTTAACGTGTTTGACTTTCATTATTTGTTCTGAGTTCTCAACATCTAACAGATTGACAGCATATGCTACCGCTTCAAAGTCATTCATAAGGATCACTGATTTAAGATAAGTGTCCTTCAGTATCTTATCTGCTTTCACCTCATATTTTGCGTTTGTTAAAAAAACTTTTTGCCTATCAAATGATACTGGGCCTGCAACTGCCAAGCATAAAGTGTCAATCTCCAAATCATGTTCTTCTTTCGCAGTCTTTAAAGTCTTGTTCACCAAATTTACCAAGAAATCTTCATCTGTTGATTCTGCGTGTGTAGAGAATAATAAGGTTGGAATGTCCCCTTTTACACCACTAACACCAACATTTGAATTTGATCCCCCTATATCTCCCGACAGTACAAAATAGTCGTATTCTTCTTTCTTAAAATTTTTTACATAAATCTTTTTATTAAGTTCCATCTGTCACCTCTTTTGTTATATCATTGACAGCAACATTTTAAAATGTTTTGATTTTCACATAAACTTTTAAACTACTAAATCTATAACCGCTGTATGAAGACCCTTACCAAGGTTCAAAAGTATATCTTGTTTGCTCTTGGTTTTTGGTTTGAGCAGGCAAAGAAGAAGATAAAGGACAGATCTTTAGACTTGTCAATCTCTAAAGTTTCTTTTATTGATATTATGATTAAAGCAAAATTAGCCAAAAAGAAAGAGAGAGCTTTGTATAAAAATTTAGAAAGTTTGGAGAAGATGAAACTTATCTCTTATGATAACAAAAATCTTTCATTGACAAAGAAAGGAAAAGAAGCTTTCAAGAAAATTCATACCGAGATCAAACCATACATAAACATCTCAAATTTACTATTCAAGAAAGATCCTTTAAAGTTTGCTAATAAGATCCAGACGGTTTTCAAATAAGTTGAGTTTCTAACTTTTTTTGTTTTCTATATCTTGGTATTGGAACCCCTTTAGACATATATCTATAGTCTGTATGATGTACTCTTGCTCTGACTTTTTTTAAGAACTCTTCTGTGCTGAATGACTCATTTACTGAGAACGCTTTCCACACGCTTGAGCTAAATTCCGGATATGTGTGCACTGCGATTACTGCAGGGTTTTTTTGGTTCTCATATGCGACTAGATGAGTAAAAGCTCCAAATCCAAACTCGTGTGATAATGGTTTGTCTATCGGTCTAAGTTTATCAGGCATTATTGATTGCATATGTCCTTCTAATGTTTTTTCAAAGTCAAGGCTTTCATGCCCAAATAATACCATTATCGCTTCTTTGACACAAGGTTTTGATACGATCTCATCATGATAGCTTTCAGCTCCTACCAAGGTGCTATCAACAACTACTGGGTCTTGCTCTGAATATATCACTTTACCCATATCTCTTAATGCATTCAATAGATATTTTCCTTTCTTTTCTTGTACACAGCTGTAGATTGATGCCATAGCATTTCTGCTTCCTTCTAGATTATCAATGTAAACAATAACGTCTGATTCTGCAACTAAAGAAACATTAAGGTAGCTTCCGCCCGATGCATAAGTTGTTGAGTTTTTTATCTCAAATTCTTCTGCTCTCAAAGATTTTGTGATGATTGTATCAAGAAATGATGCTGGCAGAGGTATCCCTTTGCTTAACTGGCTCACACATAACGTGCTGTTTCCTACTGAATATTTGCCCCCACTCATTTTAGGTTGTTTTATACCTTATTTATGCAGTTAGGAGTATTAGACTGATATTTAAATGTTTCTGGTAACAATATATAACTTTTAAAGCATTTTATGACCAATTTATCTTTAAAAAGATATAATAAAGCTTAAAAACCCCTCCGAATTCGAAAAAACAATCCCCCACACTAGATTTTCCACCCAAAACCTTAAAAATCTTTCCTATAAAATAGTAACATTTATATAGCTCCTATACTCCCCATTTATAAGTTTATTGTAATCATTAGTTTATTGTAAAAACAGTTTGGGGGTTGGTAGAAGCACAAGATGCTTTGGAGGTTATTAAAATGGCACATCATCACATGATTAAGAAATGCCCAGAATGTGGCAGAATTAATTTGTTCTGGAACAAAGAGAAAGGAGAAGTTATCTGTAAAGACTGCGGTCTAGTTATTGAAGATAAGATGATCTCTTTTGACCAGGAATGGAGAGAATTTGAAGACTCAGACGTAGGTCAAAGAAGAACAGGAGCACCCACCACATACACAAAATACGACCAAGGTCTTGGAACTGAAATAGGTCAAAAGTCAGATTTATACGGTCTTGAAGGAAAAGACAGAAATAAATTCTTTAGATTAAGAAAGTGGCAGTACAGGATATCAACTGCTATCGAAAGAAACCTTAAGTTAGCTCTTGCAGAACTAAAAAGAGTTTCTTCATACCTTAAATTACCTAAATCTGTTGAAGAAGAGTCAGCTAGAATCTACACTTTAGCAGTTCAAAGAGGACTTGTCAGAGGTAGAAGCATGGAATCTGTTGTTGCAGGCGCATTATACGCTGCTTGTAGAAGACACGAAGTACCTAGAACTCTAGATGAACTTTCAGATGCTTCTGGAATTGAGAAGAAAGAGATCGGTAGAACTTACAGGTTTATCACAAGAGAGCTTGGGATTACAATATTGCCTAGCAACCCTGTTGATTACTTGCCAAGATTTGCATCAGCTCTAAAGCTTTCAGCAGAAACTCAGAGTAAAGCTGTTGATATTTTAGACAGAGCTCAGAAAGCTGAGTTAACTTCTGGTAGAGGACCTACTGGAATTGCAGCAGCTGCTCTATATGTATCAGCTTCTATCCACGGAGAGAAAAGAACTCAGAGAGAAGTTGCTGATGTTGCTGGAGTTACAGAAGTAACCATAAGAAACAGATACAAAGAACTTCTAGATTCTTTAGATCTTGAGAAAGAGATCAAGAAACAGAAGAAGAAAAGAAGATAACACAAGAAAATCTGAAAGATTTTCTGTGCACAACAAAACTTTGTTTTGTGTGCAAGAAATGCTCTGCATTTCTTTGCACCAAAAATCTTTGATTTTTGCGTGTTCTTTCTTTAATTTTTTATCTTTTCATCAAATAAGCTACAAATATCAATAGTATTCCTGCTAATAGCATTATGAATTGTTTTATTCCAAAGAATACTGATCTGCCTACAAGCGTGTCATAAAATACAGATATTACTGCAACCAATAACCCCAAAGCAAGTATCACGTATGATATTGATTTTGCAAATGATTGCATGTTTCTTGGTAACAATATGATCGCTTCCGAGTGTCCTGTAAAAAAGAACCCTCCGATTATGATTATGATCCCAAACATTACCCCCATCAGCTGTTTTGGTCCTATAACCATCGTGTTATAAAATATTATATCATAAACTAATGAGAACACAAACAGCATTATCCCAATATACATTATTGTTTTTGGTATTGTTAGCATAACTTTTAGTTTATTCATTCTTTCATGTGCCAAATACAGTCTCATCAAAGGTATCCCAAATATTTTTTCTTTCCCCGATCTTCTTAAGGATGTCAGAGTTATGTACAATATAGACAGCAAGAATATTGCACCCATTGACAATATGAACCAACCAGATAGTGTTGTAAACAGTAACTTAAGTGTGAATAAGGGTTTTTTCGTTATCAGGTCAAATGCTAAAGGAACTAACTTACCTGGATTCTCTTGTAAATACAACCACAACTTCTCGTCATAGTTGACAATCAAGTTTCTAACTGCACCTTCATCTTGTGTTACCACATTTTTAAGAGCTGATGAAAGATCTTTTTCCTCTGCAAGGTTCACAGAAGGTTTTTTGAATCCTGGAATGTCTATCCCTTTATTTTTAGAATCGATATATTTTAAGAAATCATCTTTTTTGCATATTGTAATTGCATCATTAATCAAAGAGTTCCATTCTTGTTTTGTCATGTCAAGATCTGTCTGTTCCTCTAATATCAGTTCATAATCTTTTGACTCAACTGCAGATAAGTATATTAGCATTGTTTGCTTCAGTTTTGAAACTCTCCATAGGTCTCCTTTACCATGTAGTTCTAAAACATCTGCGTAATGATCCGTTAATTCTTTATTTTCTAAAGATCCGACCATCTTATTGATTATTGAAGGATCTTTTTCCATCAGTATTGTTTCTATTGCATAACTTATTGCTTCTTCATAGATGTAGTTTCCAAGTCCTGGGTGTAATTTTTCTAACTCTTTCTTTTTTTCAACATCTGCATACCACTCTTCTTCCAGATCTACCTGTGTATGATGATAAAAACCATAGAAAAAGTTTTTCTCAGCTACACTCTCTCCTATTTCACTAAAGTTGTCTAAGAAAGGTTTACTGTGCAGATATTTGTGGCACTCGTCTCCGTAAGTTATCCTTCCTATATCTGGCATCATTGACCCTAATGCCATCTCTTCATTTTGCCATTCGGTATAGACAAGATAATAATGTGTTATCGGCTTGAATGCTATAGAAATAGGAATTACTGCTAATATGAGCAAAAATAATAATATTTTTTTTGTCATCCTTAAACGTCTCTTTTTCGAGAATACTTTATTTATTGTTTTTTTGACTATTTAAATATTGTGTTATTAAGTTGAATGTTTCTTTATCTTTCTTGTCTTTATAATTTTTTGACAGTTCTACAACTTCTTTTTTATCTAACCTTATCCCTTTATCTCTAAGTAATTTTTTTGTTTTGCCACTTGTTAAATAGTCTAAAAATTGTGTTACATTTTTTGAATTTAGGTCTGTGTGGCATCTTTCAAAGTCTATCATGACTGGTTTTTCTCCGACAATAATGTGTTTAAAGGGACGATGCATCTCTTCTTTTGTTACGTTCATATCATCAAGTTCTTTACACTGCCCCAACACTTCCAAAACAACTTCAAATATCTTTTGTTTATCTTTCTCAGTCTCCAAGAACTTGTCTATCCTTTCTCCTTCAACATATTCCATAACGATATAGTTTTCTTCTGCATCAATTAACTTTGGACCAATACCTTTTTGATTTAGTTTTTTTAACCATTTTGCTTCAGTTACTGCTCTGTTTATTGCGCCTGAAGAACTGTCTTCAACTTTTATGCAATACTTTTTGTCATTACAAGAATACACTTTGCTCCTTTTCCCTTTTGCTAAATACTTAACACCAAATAATTCTTTCTTTTCAAACTCTTTTAACAGATCACTCTTCCAAACCAAGTAAACGTAGATGTCTTCAAAGAATACTGTTTTTTTTGCTGCCTCTTTGTACTCAAGCAAATTCTCATCAAGAATCTCATGTACCTTTCTCTTATTTGTCTTAGAGCTAAACACAATTAGTGCTTTCCCCTCTGCAACCATATAATCATCTACATCATCCAAGAATTTCTGCAACAACTCATATCCATGTTTTCCGCCATCAAGTGCGACATCAGGATCCCGTTTGTCTGTCGGCAGATAAGGTGCGTTAAATATTATAAGATCATATTTTCCTTCTACTTTTTCAAATAAGTCTGATTTTAAGAACTCAATTTGTACATTTTCTTTTTTTGCTCTTTCTTTAGAGATTTTGATTGCTTCGTCATCTACATCAGTTGCAATTACTTTTTCTGCTTTCTTTGCTGCTTCTACTGCTTGCAATCCTTTTCCAGTTCCGATCTCAAGAACGTTTCCTTTTGCATATTTTTTTACTTGTTCTAAAAGCAGGTAGCTGTCTTCTTTTGGTTCGTATACCATACAGAATTAGTAAATTTGTTTATTTATAACCGTTTGCTTCATCTAGTGTCGTGTATATCCCATACAACGCGCCAAATCCGACCATTTCCAGATTTTCTCTTAGCATGTCGTTGTCTCCGACAACCAATCTTACATTTTCCTGACCGTTGTAAACAGTTCTGCATTGGTTGATCATCTCGCATAAGTGTGACCCTCCAAAAGGTACCTCACTTAGGTCTATGACTATTCTCCCGCTTGATACATTATTATCAAAGTATTTTTTTAATGAAAGGAGTGTAGATAGCTCAACAGATCTACTGATAGTCAAAGTGTCTTTCTCACAGTTTTTGTTTATTGACACCCCTTCACATATTTCGTTTATCATTTGCACACTCGGAAAGAACTATTACTATATAAATGTTACTGTTTAGTGGTTACAAATTAACGTCTTCTAGCTGTGCAGGATACATCACATTATAACCCATACGTTTGTCTGAGAAACCTATCGAATTAAGCATGTCTTCTGTGACTGATCCGCAGGTGACAAGAACCACAAAATTGGCTCTTCCACCATACCACTTTTCTGCTTCCTGCACCAATGCTATTAACGGAGAACTTGACGCTTCTGACTCAGACACGTCTATTACCATCTTCCCACTTTTTCCTACTTGAGTCAAATAGTCATGCAACTTTCTATAATCCTTAAAGTTAAGAAATCCTTTAATCCCTAAATAGTCTGTTTTTCCATCCGACTTAAATCGTATATTTTCACAAACTTGTACTCCTTCTATCTCATCTAACATTATTGGATTAAACCCTCAAACATAGTTAGTTTTCTATTGTTTTTTATAAAATTTACCCTTTTAATTTCCCAGCCGCATCAAAATACTCTTTTACTCGCTCAATTATCGACGGTAAAAGGTATTTCTCAACTTTTTCTTCAAATATGGTCATCAATGACTCGTTTTCATTAATTCTGTAGTTATTAGCTACTTTCTCAACAATCATCATATTTCTCAGTCTAAGCAACTGCCTTCTGATGTTAGATGCAGCTATCCCTTTCAACGGCAGTTTGTGCTTCTTTCTGTTCTCTATTGCTTTCTTGACAACATTGTCTGAGCTTATCGGATCTTTTGTTTTCAACATCACCATCAATACATCAACCATTACATCTCTTGAGTCTCCCGGTTGCAATAGTCCTATTGATAAGCATAGTTTCCGCACTAACTCTCTGCCTTGAACAGATGGCCTTTCGTATCTTCTCAAGGTTATTTCTGCTAAAGGTGTGTCTTTTGATATTTTTGTTTTAGCCATGATGAAAAGAATTAAGCATTTATTACTATTTAAATGTTTTGATTATAAAAAAGAATAAAAAAAAGAAGAATTACTTCTTCACTTCTTCTTAACTAAGAATACTCCTGCTACGATTGCAACTATCAGCACTGCAACTATCGCTCCAGAACCAAATTCTGGAATCTCTTCCATCGGCTCTCCGTTTGGCTCTTCACAGAAATAGTCATTACCGCACACTTTGCCTTCATCACAATCCCTATCAGTCTCGCATTCTACACATCTGTTATCAACACAGATAGGTCCAATGTCCCCCCTATCTATACAGTCTTGATCTTCAAAACAAGGCTCGCAGTCAACCCCATAATATGTTGGACAAAATTCTGGATCATCAATCCAATGATACCCTAAAGAACCACACGTACTCTCACTCACATCATGGTTCACATAACTATATCCTACAACTTGATAACATCCTCCAGGTAAAGTCCCCGCAGCACATATTGAGTAGTAGTCTCCTTGTGGATCCCACCAGAATAAGTCTCCCTCACAAACATCATTCCCACACACAAAAGCACAAGTTCCTTGCGGATCATCAATACAAGTAGGTTCATTGCCTTGAACAGGAGGACACAAATTTAACTGCGCACTCACTAAACTGATCGCAAACAAACTTAAGATTAAGATCATTATTTTTTTCATACTAAACACCTCACACGTTATAATGCTATTCTGGTTCTTACCTTTTAAAAACTTTACCCTTAAAATAATCGAAATAAGAAAAAGAAAAGAAGACTTACTTCCTCTTAACTACAAAGATTCCTGCTACAATTGCTACAACAAGCACCGCAACTATTGCTCCCGAACCAAATTCTGGAATATCTTCCATTGGCTCTCCATTTGGTTCTGTGCAGAAATTATTTTCACCGCAGATAAGACCTTGGTCACAGTCTCTGTCTGTTTCACATTCTACGCACTGGTTATCAACACAAACATCACCTAAGCCTTCTCTATCTATACAGTCTTGATTTTCGTTACATTGCACACAATTAATTCCCCCCACAAAAGTTGCACAAAATTCAGGGTAGTATACCCAATGATATCCCGCATTTTCACAACTGGCTGGGTCTGAATAGGCAGTCTGGTTAACATAATCATCATTAAAACAACTTAAACCAGGATGAGTTGTGCCCCCACACATAACTCCAAACCCGCTAGCTGGATTGTACCAGTACTGATTTGCATCACATCCGATTTCACTAAAAAACGGTTCGCACATCCATGCACAATTTTCACTCCCAGTATCACATTGTCCAAAAGGCGGAACATCAGGACACACAGGGAGTTGAAGCTGCGCACTAACAAAACCAACTGCAAATAAAACCATTAATAATAACATTATTTTTTTCATACTAAACACCTCACAGGTTATACTGCTATTCTTGTTCTTACCTTTTAAAAACTTTACCCTTAAAACCATCACGTTTTTAAATAAACTCTAATTTTTAAGAGTTAAAATGGATGCAGAACTACAACAAAAATATATGCAGCTCCAAACTATGGATGCTCAGCTTAAACAGTTAGAACAACAGCTACAACAGATTAGTATGCAGCTTCAAGAGCTATTATTGATCAAAGACTCTCTGATTGAGCTTCCAAAATCAAAAGATAGTCCTGAGATTTTGGTTCCTTTAGGCAATGGGATATTTGCTAAATCAAACCTTAAAGATAAGGAAGAAGTCGTTGTTAATGTTGGAAGCAATATTGCAGTTAAGAAAAAGTTCCCTGACGCTTTAGATATGATGACCAAACAGATTGAAGAATTCAGAAATGTTGAAGGAGAGATAATGGCTGAGATGCAAAGGTTATCATTAAATGCAAAGGTACTTGAACAAGAACTGACAGCTAAGATGAAAAAATAGGTGTAATGGATGTTTAAATTTCTTAAAGAAAAGCTAAAGGGCACAATTGAAAAATTCACCAAGAAGGTTGAAGAGGAAGTTAAAGAGGAAGAAGTTCCTGTAGAAGAAGTGCCTGAGGAAGTAAAAGAAGAAATTCTTGAAGAACCTAAAGTAGAAGAAAAGATTAAACCAGAACCTCAAGAAGAAGTCAAAGAAGCTCCGAAGGAGCCTAAAGAAGAAATAAAGGAAGAGGAACCAGAACCTACAGTTGAAGAAAAGCCTCCAGAAGAACCTGTCGCAGAAGAAGCTCCAAAGGAGCCTAAAGAAAAAGAACCTACTCCTGAAGAAAAAGAAGAAATTAAAACTGAAGAACCAGTAATAGAACCAAAAGAAGTTCCAAAGGAGCCTAAAATAGAAATTAAAGAAGAAAAGGAATCAGAAGAAGAAAAAGTTCCTGAACAACCAAAAGAAGAAGTTGAAGATATTGTTTCTGAATTCAAAAAGAAAGCTGAAAAAGAAAAAGAAGAGAAGAAAGCTAGAGAAGAAGCTAAAAAAATAGAAGAAGAAAAGAAAGAAGAGCCTAAAGAAGAAGTAGAAGAAGAACCTGTTGCAGAAGTAACAGAAACAACTGAAGAACCCGAAGAAGAAAAGAAATCATTCGGTCAAAAAATCAAAGATCTATTCAAAAAGAAGCCTTCTATGACCGAAGAGGAAATAGAAAAGGAAGAAAAAGTTCTTGAAGAAGAAAAAGAAGTTGAAGCTCCTATCGAAAAACCTAAAGATGTTCATCCTGAGTTCAAGGAAAAGAAAGAAGCTGAAGAAAAACAGTCAGAATCATTAGAAGAAATTAAGACAGAAGAAGAACCTGAAGAAAAAGTTACAGAAGAATCAATCAAAGAAGAATTAGAAGAATCACAAGAAGATCTAGAAACGATAAAGAAGAAAGAAGAAGAAAAGCTTGAAAAGAAAGAAGTTGAAAAATTAGACCGGGAAGTAGAAGAAAAGGTTGAGGAAGTAGAGAAGAAAAAAGGTTTATTTGGCAAAATCACTGAAACTTTCACTAAAAAAACACTATCAGAAGAAAAGTTTGATGAATTGTTCTGGGAGTTAGAGCTTGCACTCTTAGAAAATAATGTTGCAGTCTCTGTCGTTGACAAAATTAGAACTGACCTAAAAGAAGAATTAACTACAAGCAAGATTTCAAGGTTTGGTATTGATAAAATAATATCAGATAGTTTATCAAAAAGTATAACTGAATTGTTTGATGTTGAAAAAGTTGACATAAACAAAAAGATTGCTGAAAAAAGCCCTTTCATCATCTCATTCATAGGTATTAATGGTACAGGTAAAACTACAACTTTAGCTAAAATAGCAAATTATCTGAAAAAACAAGGTTTTAGTGTTGTTGTTGGTGCTGCCGACACATTTAGAGCTGCAGCCATAGATCAACTAGAACATCATTGTGAAAATGTTGGTGTTAAGGTTGTCAAACATGATATGGGTAGTGATGCAGCTGCTGTTGCTTTTGATGCAATCGCTCACGCTAAAGCTAAGAACAAGGATGTTGTCCTAATTGATACTGCGGGGAGAAGTAACGCTAACTCAAACTTGATGGATGAATTGTCAAAGCTTAACCGTGTTGCCAAGCCAGACATGACTTTGTTTATTGGTGATTCTTTGACAGGTAATGACGCTGTTGAGCAAGCTCAAGAGTTTGATGCTGCTGTCGGAATTGATGGTATTGTTCTAACTAAAACTGATGCTGATGAGAAAGGCGGTGCTGCTATATCAATATCTTACGTTACAAAAAAACCGATAATTTTTGTTGGCACTGGCCAAACTTATGATGATCTTAAACCTTTCACTCCAGATCTTGTTCTTCAGAATTTAGGTTTTATCCCTACTGCTTTTGATGACGAAGAAGAGTATGAGGAAGAGTAATTCTAAGTTTAATATATGATTCAAAACGTTTATAAACTGATTTGACCAATTCTTTGATATTAAGTTTGGAGGTGGTAATAATATGGTTAGCGGTGAAGATAAACTGTGGGGCATTCTTAGTTACTTAGGTATCCTTTGTTTGTTGCCTTTGTTGCTTAAGAGAGATAACTCATTTGCACAGTTCCATTCTAAGCAAGGATTAGTTATGCTTATAATTGGGATTGCATTAGGAGTTCTTGGTATCCCTATGGCTCTGCTTATGCTTATACCTGTTGTGGGTGCAATTATTGGTGTACTCTGGGGCATAGTTGTATTTGTTATCTGGATAGGTATGCTAATACTTTGGATTATGGCTATAATCAAAGTGCTTCAAGGTAAAACATGGAAGATGCCTATTATCGGCGGATACGCAGAAAGAATTAAATTCTAATTTTATTTTTTTATTTCTTCTTTTTTATTTAACGCAACAAGGCGAACGAAGTGAGCCTATACTGCAATACATGATTAATTAACTCAACCTACTCAGAAAAATCACTTAACATACTCTATCTTATCATCAACATACACTGCTTGTTTCAGCTCAACAGGTCTCCATTTATCTTCCACCAATTCAGCTTTTAACCATTTAGCTAACTCTTTAGGATTACCAATTGTAGCACTCAAACCTACAATCTGCACATCCTTAAGTAGTGTACGAAGAATAGTGATCAACAATTCAAGCGTTGGTCCTCTTCCAGGATCGTTAAGTAAATGTATTTCATCGATAACAATACATGAAACATACTTCAACCACTGTACATGATGTCTCAATAGACTATCCAGCTTCTCTGCTGTGACAATTATCAGATTATTATCTCCTAAATGCGGCTCCGCTTGATCCAAATCACCGATTGAAATCCCAACTTTCATCAGACCTTTGTACTTAGCGCTGAAATCTTTATGTTTCTCTGTAGCAAGAGCTTTAAGTGGAACAATATAGACTGCTTTGCCCTTATTTGCTATAGCATTAATGATTGCTAACTCAGCAGCAAGAGTCTTCCCAGAAGCAGTTGGCGTACATACCAACACAGATTTTTCTTTCAACAACCCCTTCTTGACAGATTTTTCTTGGCAGGGTCTTAATTCATCCACTCCTGTTGCTTCAATCGCGGAATAAAACTGCCCAGGTATTTTTTTCTTCAACTCTTTTAGTCTCATAACTCCCCTTATTCTTCTCCTTTTTATATTTCTATCCATTGCTTAACCAAAAAGCATATAAATAATCATTTACAAAAATAAAGTATGAAAGCTATTATTTTATGTGGTGGATTTGCTAAAAGGATGTGGCCTCTAACTAAAGATAAGCCTAAACAACTCTTAGAGGTTGCAGGTAAGCCCATTTTAGAGTATGTTCTTGAGGAAGTTGAGACAATTTCTCATTTTAGCACAGTTTATATTTCTACCAACGCCAAATTTGCCGATCAGTTCCAAGATTTTCTAGATAAAAGAGAAAATAAGTTAGATGTTGAACTTGTTATAGAGCCAACTCAGTCTGAGGATGAGAAACTGGGCAGCTTAGGTGCTTTGGGTAGATTGTTTAAAGAAAAGGATATCCAAGAAGAAACCCTAATCCTGGGCGGAGATAATCTTTTCGAGTTCAAGATGGTTGACTTGATCAGACATCTTGAAGAATTAAACGAAAATATCATCGTTACTGAAGATGTTAAAGACATCGAGATTGCAAAACTTTACGGTATTGTTGAGACTGATGATAATCACAAGATTCTAAGTTTTGAGGAAAAACCGGAAAAACCAAAGTCTACTTTGGCAAGCACTGCGTGCTACATTCTTACACAAGAAGGCATTAATGGTTTGCTGAAATATTTGGATGAGGGCAATGATCCTGACAAGATGGGTCACTTTATCCAGTGGTTTATTAGCAATCATAATGTTCATGCTTTCAAGTTTGACGGTAAATGGTTTGATATTGGAAATTTGGATGAGTATCATAAAGCTGATGAATATTTTAAGCAAAAAGGATTTTGACGAGGTGAAGTTATATGAAATGTTTGATTATGGGTGCAGGTTACGCTACGCGGTTATTCCCTTTGACTAAGGATAAACCTAAACCGCTATTACCAGTTGGAGGAGTTCCGATTATTGAGAGGATTCTCGAGGACATCCACAAGGTTAAAGAGCTTGATGAGGTTTATGTCGTGACAAATGAAAAATTCCACACCCACTTTGAGAAGTGGAGAGATAAGTATGAAGAAGAAAAAGATGGCATCCCCATAACAATCATAAATGATGGCACTCTAGCTGACGGTTCAAAACTTGGGCCTCTTGGAGACATCAATTGTGTTGTCAAAAGAGCCAACGTAGAAGATGATCTGATGATCATTGCGGGAGATAACCTATGTGATATCAAACTAAAAGAGTTTGTTGAATTTTACAATGAAAAAAAAGCTTCTGTTCTTGCATTGTATGATGTTAAAGATGTTGAAAAGGCAAAACTTTATGGTATTGTTGGAATAGACAAGAACAATAAGGTGATTGATTTTGTGGAAAAGCCTGAAACACCAAAATCAACTTTAGCAGCAACTTTCTTATACATAATCAATAAATACGATCTGCAGATGCTTTCTCCTTTTATTAAGACCGATGAAAGATATGTGGGGGATATTAATGCTGGGGATTTCATCAAACATCTTATGGAATCTGACAGACCTGTTTATGGCTATGTTTATGAAGGAAGCTGGTATGATATTGGAGATCATGACGAGCTTAAAGAAGCTGATGAGGCATATAGCAAAAAATGAATATTGCTATGGTGATCCCAACATATTGGGGCAGAGAAGGTGGTGTTTTTGTTGAGGGTGATGAGATCTATGATCATCCAACTCCTTTAGGTGATGAAGGCACTTTGCAAAGAGCTATAGAAAGTATTTCTACGTTAGAAGATCATGATTTTGAGCTTATCATTCTTGGTTGCGCTACTGCAAAAGATATCAGGGATGATATGGAAGAGAAAGTAGATTGTATTCTAAAAAAGACTAAAAGCCCCGTTAAAGTAAGCTTTTTTTCCCATTCAGATCTAGTCAAACTTAGAAAAAAAGTTTTAGATTTTAACAAAGAAGGTTACAAAAGATTTCTGGATCTTGAAGGTTACTCTAACATAAGAAATATGTGTACTGTAATCCCTCATCTTATGAACAAGGATGTTGCTATCTTGATAGACGATGATGAACTTTTCTCAAAGCCAGACTTTATAGAGATAATAAAAGATGATTTAGATAAGGTTATTGAAGGCAAGCAAGTTGAAGGTGTTGCGGGCTTTTATACTAAAGATGGCGAGTGGAAAAACAAATTGAAGAGCTATCCTTGGCGTGAGCACTGGAACAAAGCTTTGTGGATGAATGAAGCTTTGACAAAACTTGTGGGTGACACTTCTGAAAAAAGGTTGGTGCCTAGTTTCTATGCTTTAGGCGGTAATCTCACAATAACTAAAAGTTTGTTTATGGATATTCCTTTTGATCCTTTGGTGTCTAGAGGTGAAGATATGGATTTCTTGATTAATGCTATGATGTTTGGAAGGATTGTTTATTTTGACAATCATCTGAGTATTGAACATCATCCCCCTCCCTCTACTCAACCAGCTTGGCTTGTTTTAAGGAGGGATATTACAAGATTCATCTATGAACATAGAAAATTGAAGCATCAGAAAGAGATAGAAGGTATGAGAAAGGTCCAAACTTCTGAACTTTGTGACTATCCTGGCAAGTGTTTGCATGATGATTGTGTTACTATGCTTACTAAAGCTAATAATGCTTTGATTGATTATTATGATGATCATGATGATAAGAAAGGTAAGGCTGAAGCAGAAAAGAATATTATTTTGATCACTTCTATGCTTGATAAAGACGATGATCCTTTCTTAGAATATGTTCAGTTACAGAAACAGTGGAAAGAGATGATGCATTTCTTTGAAGATAATAGAGATAGTTTTAAGTTGGAGCTTAGAACCTATTGAAATGGTTGAATAATTTTTTGTCTTTTCTGATTTCTTTCATCATTTTTGACCATCTTTTTTGGAATCTTAAGAATCTTCCTGCGTTTTTGTCTGCATAGTTTTCTGCATTCTTGAATATTATCTTTAGGTTTCTCATCTGTCCTAGATATGCTTCTCTGTCTTTGTTTTTTAGTGCCCTAGTTGCATAATTTATACAGACTGATGCTGCTCTATACTCTAAATCGTCTCTTAAGAAAAATCCAGGATAAGGGTCTAGATCTTCAACATCTACATTGTCAAAATTTTCTAGTCTCTCTCGTTCATAGATAAACCTATAGATGTCTTGTCTGAACCTTTGGTAAAAGTTTGATTTTTTTGATGGTCCTCCCACGATTACTTGTGGAGGGTGGTGTTCTACGCTTAGTTTATTGTCAAATACAAATTTATAACCTAGTTGTTTGCAGCTTATTACGTAGTTTGAGTCTTCTCCTCTTTTGCAGT
This sequence comes from Candidatus Nanoarchaeia archaeon, assembly GCA_028279745.1. Classification (GTDB taxonomy): domain Archaea; phylum Nanobdellota; class Nanobdellia; order Woesearchaeales; family JANQNC01; genus JANQNC01. Next base: position 1,147,639 of record JANQNC010000001.1, on the reverse strand, counting down.
ATGGGTCGAATGGCACATTTATGTAAAGTCTATCCGTCAAAACTATTATTCCTGCTAAAGCTATTGTTGTATTGTTAAATCGGTGTGGGCTTTCTACCAAGTGCTGCATTGTTTTATTGATCAGCTGTACAGATGGCCAATGTTTTTTCCATTCAAGGCCTTTTGGTTTTATTTTGTATTCTCCGTTATGGGTGTAAAATCCTGTTTTTCCTAATATTTTTTTACCGTAGAACTTTTCTCCTAATCCATCTCTTATTGTTTTGAAGAAGTTTTTGTCAGTTATTATCTCATCGTCATCTACCATAACCACCACTCTTGATCTTAGTATGTTTGCAATTATTAAACCAACATTTCTAAAGTTTGAGTAGTGATCAAAATTAAGTTTTATGTTTAATTTTCCAAAACCATTCTCTTCCATGTACTCATGAAGTTTCCACATATCTAGAACTGAAGAGTGCATTATTGGAAAACTGTCTTTGTATCTTTCAACCAAACTTTCTATTTTTTCTTCTACTGATGTGTCTATTGGATCTGTTGTGTCTAGAATTATAACTCTGAAACTATTGCCTTCTACTCTTTTGATCGAATTAAGAAGTCTTATTAAACAACCTTCTTCTTTGAGAATCTTAGCATACGTGGGGATGACAACGGTGACTAATTGCATTTATTTCCAGAACCTCGTTTTATGCGAACTCTACCTTTTTAGCTCTAAAGCCTTCTTTTTGGCAGTGTGTTTTTTTACAATCTCCGCATGTATATCTCAGATCTGTTTTCTTAGTAGCTTTTTTACCATAACGTTTCCACTTTGTCAACGCACCTTTAGAAAGTTTTCCTTGGTTTCCTGATCCTGTGCATTTGCCTCTTGCCTGCATCCTGTACTTTGATCCCCAGTTAAGTGAACTTGGTGATTTTTTCTTTGCTGGAGCTATCTTGTGCTCTGTGTGTTTTTTGCATGAAGGGCAATATCTTTTGGTTTGTTTTGGTAATTTCATATTTCTTCAACTTTTCCTTTTTTTATCAGCAGCTCTGCCACTTTTTCTGGCAAGGTTGCTTCTGTTTCTTTATCGTAAGGCCCATATACGTTTAAGTCTGTTCCCATAAACTTAGGAACCTCCTCTTTGAACCTTACTGATTTACCGTTTTCGAGATTTCCTTTTAAATCTTTTGGTTTTCCACCCTCTAAATCGCCCGAATTAGGGGTTTCTTGCTTCTCTTTCTCAACAGTGGAATTTTCCTCTGGTTCTAACGGTTTTAAGCTGCCTTCTAATACCGCGTTTAACATAGCAGATTTTGACGATTCTAGCATTGTTAATACGTTTTTATACAGCTCTTTTTCTCTTGGAAGCATGTTTGCTGTTGATACTATTTTTGTTCCTGTCTTGTTTGTGTCTAATGCAGTATTTACTATCTTTTGTTCTCTTTTATGATAAAGCTCTTTCAGCAATCTTCTTGCATTCTCTATCTGCGTTTGTGTTTTTCTTCTCTCATCGTTTGCAAATAAGCTTTCGCCTGCTTTTTTGATGATGTCTCCTTTTTCTTGTAGGTATTTTTGTGTCTCTTGTAAGAAGTTTTCTTCTAATTTCTGTAACTCTTCTCTACTCTTTTCTCGTCTAAGAAGTTCGTACAGTGTTTCGTATGTTATTACTACTTCTGCCATCTTCTTTGAGAATTTCCTTCTTGTTTTTATATGTTTGCTCAATTAACTTCGTTAGCTGAGCTTCCTGTTGCAGATACTTTCTTTTCATAGCCTGTTAGCTTATAGTCATAGTATTTTGCCACTGCTATTCCTGCCACTCTTGTATCTTCTCCCCACTTACCTGCAACGATCAATGCATAATTTCCTTTCCCGGTTGGTATTAGCTGTATATTACCTACTCCATCTTGGAATCCTTCTGAACAGTCTTTTCCTGTGTTTAGCAGTTCATGTGCTACTGTGTTTACACATGGCCCCCCTACAACTATCAGGTTTTGTGCACTAACATCCTCAATATCTCTGTCAAACACTATTGCATCTACTGCTACTTTCCCTTCTATCTGTGTTTGTAGACTCATCGCTATTCCAGTAACTGCTATGTTGTCTATTGGTGCTGCTAACTTACCTATAACTAGCAATGTGTTTAATTCTCCATTCTCTACAAACGGGTATGGATAGCTTGATAGGTCAACGTCTGCCGAGCCCACTATTGATACTGCGAATAAGGCAATTAATATCATGACTAAATTTTTCTTCATTGTTTTCCCCTCCTCCACTTTATTTGTTTTAGTTTGTTTAAATACTTTTTGTGTTTATAAAAGATCTAATTTTATTTATAAATAATTTTAAAATGTCATCTTAATTCTAATAAAGTTTATAAACTAAGATATCAGAATTTGCATTATAACACTATTTGGAGGTATCTAAGATGAAAAAAACAATATTAATGTTCATTATTGCATTATTTGCTGTAGGCGTAGTGAACGCGACATGTCCTACATCTATGTCTGGAACAATTTCGCCCTGCATAATTGATGTTCCAGGAACATACGCACTTAGCGGAGACTTGGAAGTTACAGGCCCCTCAACAGTGGGTCCTAACGGAGCTATTTGGATAACAGCATCAGATGTTACTCTTGATTGTAGCAACTACATGGTTGACCTTATTTCAGAAGGTTATGACTTTGGCATATTATCATTTGGAGAAAGGGTTACTGTTAAGAACTGTGAAATATTCGGTATAACCTCGAATTCATTTGGAGCTATAGCAGTAGGTTCCGACTCTCATGACAACACGATCCAAAACAGCTACTCTCATGACAACTTTTTTGGTATCAGTGTACAAGGAACTCCATCAAATACGATAATAAATGACAACGTTGTAGAAAGCAATACAAAAGGTATTTATATCGTTTCCACAGATTCCAATGTTCTTTTTTATGGAAACTGCCTTAATAATACTGAGAATACTGATGGACCAACCAATGATTATGTTATCTGCACGGGTACAAATTGGGACTATTTAGGTGAAGGTAATTTCTGGAGCGATTATAACGCAGGAAACCCTGGTTACCCCGACTATGATGTAGACTGCCATCCAACTTTAGGTAACCCTCCAAGCACAGATCATGAACCTGGACACTTTGATATTTGTGATCTAGAATTTACTGCAGCTGGCAGCGGCACTTCATTTATCGGAGGTGGTTTTGGCGGAGGTCCTAGTGACGAAGCAGTCCCAGAATTAAGTGCAATCGGCATTGGTGCTTTAATAATTTCAGTGGTTGCAGGATTTTTAGTTCTGAAAAAGAAATAATTTTATTTTTCTTTTCTCTTTTTTGGTTTATTTTCTAAAGAACTCACGTTTTTGTTATCTTCGCTTTCAGTATCTTCCTTTTTGATACTTCTTGTGCTTTTATTGTTACACCATCAAACTCCAAGGTTGCATTCTTTCTTGGTATCCTTCTCAATTTGTGGTGAAATAACCCGTTTACTGTATTGTATCTTTCGCTTACTGGCAGGTTTACATGGAAAAAGTCGTTTACGTCATCTACCTCTGTATCTCCATGAACAACTACCACGTTCTTAGTCACTCTTAAGATCATTTCTGGAGATAAGTCTGATTCGTCCATTATCTCTCCCACAATCTCTTCAAGTAAGTCTTCTAATGCGATTATCCCTTCTGTTCCACCATATTCATCCACTATTATTACTAAGTGTGTTCTTTTTTCCTGCATCTCTTTGAATATCTCGCTGACTATCCTATTTTCTGTTACGAATACTGGGTCTGCAGCTATTGAAGATAGTTTTCTGTTTGTTTTCTTTTTTGCTACGGCGTTTAGTATGTCTTTTATGTGTACTACCCCCACTATTTTGTCTCTTGTTCCTTTGTAGATCGGTATTCTTGAGAATCCTTTCTTGTTTATTCTTGGCAATGCATCTTTGATTTTTATGTCTGCGCTTAGTGCAAACATTCTCACTCTTGGAGTCATCACCTCTCTTGCTGTTATGTCGTTAAACTCCAACACGCCCTCTATGAACTCTTTTTCTTTTTGTTCTATTATGTTTTCTTTTTCCCCTATCTCGATCATTGTTTTTAGTTCTTCTTCTGTTACTGTCGGGTTCTTATTTTCTCCGCCTGTAATTTTTGTTGCTAAAATAGACAATCCTTCAAATATTATTACTAGGGGGAATAAAACAAATGATACTAGCTCTAAAGGTCTTGCAGTCATCAGTGTTATTTTTTCTGCATGCGCTATCGCTAATGATTTTGGCGTGATCTCTCCAAATATTAGGATTGTTAATGTGACGATCCCCACTGCTATTGCAACTCCTGTGCTCCCAAATAGATCTAGCGCTATCTTTGTTGATATTGCAGATAAAGCTATGTTTACTATGTTATTTCCTATGAGGATTGTTGTTATCAGTCTTTGTGGTTTTTCTTTTAGCCTTGCCACAACATCTGCATTTTTTTTCCTTTTTGCCAGCATATGATGTAGTTTTATATGGGTTAAGCCTACAAATGCTGTCTCTACTCCTGAAAAGAATGCTGAAAGACATATCAGTACGATAAGAGTTATTAGTTCGTTTAGCATTTTTTAATCTCTTCTTCCTAAGAACATTACTCCCACTAGTAATGCTATTATCATCATAAAGAGTAGGTTTAATAGTAAGTGGCTGTCAAAAAGTAGTGTAACTAAGAATGTACAGATTACCACCACAAAGATAAATATAATTTTGCTTTTCATCATTATTGCGTTGCTAACTCAGTATTTAAACGTTTCGTAACGTTAGGAAGGCTCGCCTTCCTAAATTAGTAAATGGCGTAAGTCATTTACTATATTTTTCACAATTCCAAACCTATTTATATGAGTTGCAAAAAGGATTAGTTATGGTTCGTAGAATTGAAAGTCCTTCAAGTATTAATACATACAAACAATGTCCTAGAAAATATTATTATCAATATATTGAGAAGCTTCCGGGCAGACCTTCTATCCATCTAGTACGTGGAAACATAGTCCACTCAGCCCTAGAAGATTTCTTTGAGATAGATTTTAGTAAGTTAGGTGATGTGAAAGATTACAAATCTTTTTTGCATTCTTTTGTTGGTGCTTTATTGCTTAAGCATTGGCAGGAAAAACATAATGCGTTACACTCTTTAGGAATGTCTGAAGAAGAATTGCTTCATTATTACAAAGATAGTGAAGAAATGTTAAAGAAATGGGTTGGTACTTTCTTAGAGTCTATTGATGATACTAACTTTGTTGAAGATTTTAAATCAAAAATACCTATAAGGGAACAACATTTCAGATCAGACAAGTATAATGTTAGAGGTTATATTGATGCTATCGAAGAGATTGATGGGAAAGTTAGGGTTATGGATTATAAGACTTCAGCAAGGCCTCATCTGAATGATGCTTATAGGTTACAGTTAAACATTTATGCTTTATTATACCATGAAAAACATGGAACTATCCCTGATGAATTAGGCATATACTTTCTTAAGTTTGGTGAACAGACTATAACTTGCAGTATGGAGAATGTTCGTGAAGCTGCTCGTGAAGTTATGTTAGTTCATGAACTGACTTCTGCGGGCGAGATTGAGTTTTATCCTAGACGAACGAGTCCTTTGTGCAAATGGTCTACTGGCCAGTGTGATTTTTATGATGTCTGTTTTGGCAGAGACAAGGATGAATAAGAAAGAAAAATAATAAAAAAGAGCTATTCTATCAGCTCCGCGTTTGGAAGGGTCACTTCCACTTCTTTTATTGAGGCATCTATGTCAACATACTTAACAAACTCTACATCCCCATTAAGCTTTGTTTTTGTTATCTCTAAAGGTAACCCATAATGTTTCCATAGGTATGTTTCGTATTTATTTCCTGCGCTGTCTTCATACCCTATCAGCATTCCTTCTAGCGGTCTATTCCAGTTAAAGTTGATTACTTCTGGGTTTATCATTTCATCAACATTTAGTAGGAGTGTATCTTCTCTAAGTACGTTTGCAAGCACTCTTTTAGTCTTGTTTTTTCCGCCTGGGAAGAACTCGTAAACCTCTCCATCTCCTTCTCTAAAGAAGATCCTTCCTGAATACTCTTGTCTTATCTTATCTCCTTTCTTCGCAAACTTGGTCCATCTAAGCACTCTGTTGCTATCAACACTTTCATAGTGTTCTATTTTGTAGGAATACCCTTTGAGATCTTCTTGGTTTGCTAAAACATCCACTATTCTTTGGTCAACATCTTGTGTTTTCACGCTTGTATCATCATCTTTGACCGTCACTGTTGTTTTTTTGTCTTCGTCTCCAGCTACTTTGTACTCTTTTTCTTCTATTAGTTCTTGACTGCATCCCACCAATAAAAAGACTGATAGTAATGCCAATATGGTTAGTATTTTCTTCATTTTTTAACCTCCTTAACAGCTCTGTGAATTACAGTTGTCTGCGGGGCATCCATCACATGCTCCTTCTGCATTTCCTTCACATTCATTTCCTTCTAGGGTTATTGTTCTTGCTAGCTTGCATGTTAATCCTTGCTCGTCGTTATCTTTTAATACGTTATTTCTTAACACAGTATCTTGTGCCTGTACATGTATTCCTTCTTCTCCATTATTTATTATTGTGTTTCCTTCTAGTGTATTTTTGTTTGATGTCACGGTTATTCCTGTAAGCAAGCTTCCTGATATCTCGTTATTCTTTATCATGTTATTTTCTGCAGCGGTTATTAAAGTCATCCCATCATCATTGCTGTCTTTTATCGTGTTTCCTTCAACTAGATTATCGCTGCTTAATTTTATCCTCATCCCTTGGTTGTTTCCTACTAGATCATTATTCATCAGTTTGTTGTTGTTTGATGATAATAGATGTACGCCAAAGTTAAATCCATCTATCTTGCAATTCTTTAGTTCCCCATTGTCTACGTTTGGCATATATACTCCATCTCCAACATTTGCTCCTTTGATTGTTGCACTTTGACAATCCAAGACTGTGCCGTCTTCTTTGAATACCACATTTTCTTCATATTCTCCACAGTCTGTTATTATCATGTCTGTGAACCCATTCTCTATCGCACTCGTTACAGTTGTATAATCACACCCACTGGAACAAATTGTTGTCTTTCCTGTTGTAGTTGTTGTCAGCTTGCATTTTGGCTCTTCTACAACTGTTTTTTCTTCGGTGTCTGTTACTACTATTGGTTTATCTATCACTTCTTGTTTTTCAGCTTCTTTCTCACCACATCCAACTAATAAAATTGTTGCTAGAACTAGCACTGTAAATATTATTGATTTTTGTCTCATTTTTAAACCACCCCAGGTTTGTTTTTACACTTAATGGAGGGTTTGTTTTTAAATACTTTTTGGTAAATTATAGAGTTAGAACTAGTTTCTTTCAAATGTTAGCCATTTAGAAAAAGAAAAGAAAAAAAAAGAAAAAAAGGTTTTTAGCCTTTTTATTCCACAACGATGTTTGTGAAATCTGTTCCTGTAACTTTTACTTCAGATCCACTTAGTGGGTATGAAGTGTAGTCGTGTAGAACGATTCCAGCTCTTCTTGTGTCGTCGCCTGAGTAACCAGCTGCTAGAAGTGCTGTGTAATCACCGTATTCTTTTACTGCGATTATAGCTTCACCTTCTTGTAGGTCACCTGCACATGCAGGGAACTCACCGTAAGGTACTCCCATGAAGTCAGCTGCTAGCTCGTTTACACATCCTCCAGCTACGATAATTGTGTTCTGGCTTGACAGACTTGCAATTTCGTAGTCGAATAATGTTGCGTCAACACTGATTGTGCTAGCTCCCATTGCTCCTGCACTGCTTGATGCTGCAATTGTTGCTGTCTCTTCTGAGATCAGAACGTCTGCGTACATCTGCTCGTTAGGGAATGTTACTGTAGCTAGTGTGTGGTCGCTGTTAGATGAATCCACTAGAACATATGTTCCGAATGAGTCCAAGTAACCTGCAAAGTCAGAGTCGTCGAATGTGTCTGTATCACTGTTTGCTGCTGTGAATACAGGTGTTCCAACTTCTTCGTCTCCGCTTCCACCATCAGTTGCGGTTGGGATCAGTACTGCGTTTTGCGCGTCTGATTCAGAGTTATCCTCTTCCTCAACTAATAATAGACCTGGTACTTGTAATTCACCATCTACGTCTGCGTCTTGGTCGCTATCTACTGCAACATCGAAAGACATTCCTGCTTCGTCGTCACAATCTGCATCACCATCATCTACAGCCATGTTAAGCTCTAAGATGTAGTCAACAGCGCCAACAGTTGCAGCGATCTCGTCTGTATCACTTGCACCGTCTGTTGTGAAAACAGTTGTTCCGCCTACAGTTCCTGTAAGGTCACAGTCGTCCCCACCTGCGTCGTCAGCAAAGTCTATGCTTAGATCTCCTGTTGGTAGAGCCAGTACTAGGTCTGCACCATTAACAAGACCTGTAAATCCTGCTGCAGGTACGGTTAGTGCTTCGTCAACCATAGCTATCCTGTGGTCTCTTCCTGATAGAGGCTCAAAGTATGGGAATACTTGGATTGTATCTCCATCTGTATCTCCTAGGATACCGTCGTCGTCTCCATCGTTTGCTGCGGAAGTTATTACAACAGTATTAGCTGCTACACAGTCTACGTTGAATGTTTGTCCTTTGATTACCAGGTCATTTGCTGCGTCCAAGTCTTTGTCTTCTAACTTGTAGTCTGCATTTGTGAACTGGTCTCTTAGGGTTACATCGTCGTCTGCGTCTCCACCACCGTTATCACACACAACTCTTGTTGCTTGTACGAATACTTGTTCGTTTCCTGCAACTAGTACTGTGTATTCATCTTCAGTGATTTGTGCACCTTCTACTATTTCGATATCGTTGCTGTCCTCATCTTCTAGAGCTGCACCTTCATCGAATGGTAGTGTTGCTGTGTCTCCACCTTTTGTTGCTACAACGCTTAGAGCTGCTCCACCTGAGTCGCTACTGAATTCAATAACTTCTCTTGCTGAACTTGTGTCTTGCTCACCATCGATCATAGGTCCATTCTTTAACTCACTTAGTGTCATTTTCACTGTTCCGAATACGGTGTCTGTGAAGCTTTCACCCAGTAATAAATGGTCTGCATCGTTGTCTAGTGCTGCTACGTTGATGGTTAATGATGTCATAGCGTCTGGGGTTCCACCGAATGCTACTAGTGTTCCGTCAACTGCGTCTCTTGAACTTCCCATCAATACGTTGTCTGTGTCTTCCAATTGGATTTCGTCAGATCCTAGTTTTAGTACAACATAACCAGGGTTTGCCTCTGTGTTGAATGCTTGTACTGTGTCTGCTAGAATGTCTACACCACCGATCTCTTTGCTGTTTCCTTGTGTTACAGATTCGGTATCTCCGTTCACAGTGATTGTTGCTGTGTCTGGGTTATCATCTGATACACCTACAACAGTTATCTTATAGTCTTCTCCTCCGAAATCAATTTCTAGAGTTTCTCCAACTGCAAGGTTTACTGTTCTAGCTCCACCTAGTAGAACTAATGTGTCAGCATCTGTGCCTGTTCCAACTGTGTATTCTCTTCCGAATAGAGGAAGTTTTTCTCCTTCTGATGCAGCATCATTGAAGTCGACTGCTGAATCGAAGTTAACTTTCAATTGGTAGTTTTGGTTTCCAGAATTGTCGTCCATCTGTAACAATAGAGCTGGGTCATCTAAGTCAGATCCACTATCACTAAATGCAAGAACTGGTGTTGCACCTACAACAATTGATTGTTGGTAGTCTGTTTCGTCGCCGTTGTCATCTTCAAATGTTCCGTCTGCCAATATTGTTGGCAAGTCATCATCTGTCAATGTGTCAACGTTTGTGTTCAATGCTTGTCCTAAGTAAACTTTGTTAGTTCCACTTGAAAGACTTGCACTTTCTCCACTTACAGCAGGTCCATCGCTTGATGATCCGCTTGTGTCAGCTTGCAATCCTGTTGCAATGTTTGTCATTGCCATGTTGTCGATTGCTTTACTGTCGCCTCCGATCCCGATTACAGCGTTGAATACGCCATTTTCGACGAACGGTGCTGGGTAGTTTGCTAGGCTTGGCTGTGCTGCTGCGAGTGTTGCTCCCAACATTACTGCTCCTGTTCCTAAAGCAACTACCTTACTTATTGCTTTCTTTACGTTCATATCTAAACACCTCCGTGTTTACTGTTTGTTTTTTGTTTTTGTTCATTAGAGAAGAGTACTCAACCATCTTCCCCCTTTTTTGCTGTCAGTCATTTCATATCGTTTATAACGTTTTCGTTTTTTCTGCGTGTGTCTCGGATACAAGTATTAACAACACTCGAATCCTTCGTTGTTATCGGCGGTAATTACTGCTATGACTATTAGCATACACCTATATGACTCAATTTGATTTATAAAGTTTTGTATCCTATAGCACACAAATTTGTATTTATTTTCATATATAAAATTATTAAGTGTTATCGACTGTTAGCTCAAACTTAAGAATTCTTTATCTTGAAGCGATTTGACCCATACCACTCCAAAGTACTCAAAAAGACCCATTTACAAAAAATCATACTAAAATCTGATATTTTTTTGCAAATCACATATAAAACATATACCCCGATTAAACATTTAATATATAACTAATATATAGGAATAATGATCTTATTTTAAAAAGATCTCTTTTATTTTCTGTTTAGCTTCTTTTATCTGTTCATCGCTTAATTTCAAACCTTTATCGGTTTGATCTGATCCCGATTCAATATTATATACTCTTTCGTCCATCTCTGCCTGTTTTTTCATACCTAAAGGCAACTCAGGTTTTATCCCTATCGCTTTCTCTACATCTAGCGGGAACTTTCCAGGGTCTGCCGTTTCATATATAACTGAGATATCATCAGCATCAAATAATTCTAACGCTCTCCAACCAACCGCGCCATGTGGATCTAAAACGACCCCATAATCATCATATACTTCCTTCATTGTTTTGAAGTGTTGCTCATTATTCACTCCGACGGAGAATATGTCTTTTCTCATCTCTTCTATGTTTGGTTCTTTGTCTATCACTCCTTCTTTTACAACCTTCCCATCATTATCTCTTTCATCATACATGTGCCCTCCATAGAAATCGATCAATCTTGCTAGATTACTTGGATGGCTCACTATCATAGCTGACGAGGGTGATTTTTTGGATGCTTCCACTACATACTTTCCACTCTCTAAAAAGTTAGGGAACTCTAGGTTCTCATTCACACCACATAATATTCTTGATATCGGTAATCCCATCTGCTTTGCTACTACTGTGCCCATCATGTCTCCAAAGTTTCCTGATGGGATGCTCATCACAACCTCTTCTCCGTCTGCAACTCTTGAGTATGCGAAGAATGGATACACTGCTTGTGGCAATAATCTTCCTATGCTTATCGAGTTTGCTGATGTCAGTCTTTCAGAATCCGAAAACACCTCCTCGGCAAAATCTTTGTCCCCAAGTAAATTCTTCGCTAATGCTTGACAAACATCAAAATCTCCGTTGACTTCAAAAGCGTATACATTTTCTTTGAGTGTTGTCATCTGTCTTCGTTGTTCAGCACTTATCGAGCCTTTTGGGAAGAACACAACATTATTGACACTATCCAATCCATGTAATGCGTCTGCTACTGCCCCTCCAGTATCTCCGCTAGTTGCAACAACAACTGTTCTCTTTAATCCTCTTTTTGCTAAGAAGTAATTCAACATTCTTCCGAAGAATCTTGCTGCGTAATCTTTGAATGAGTATGTTGGTCCTTTGGTTAGCCACAGTATGTTTATCTTATCCGTTACTTTTTGTACTTCTGTAGGTATTTTGTCTTCTCTGTATGCATCATTCAGCAATTCTTTTAATTCATCTTCAGGGATCTCATTTCCCAAGAAAGGGTTTAACACCTGGAAAGCTATCTCTGCATAAGACATCTTTTGCATTGCTTTTATCTCCTCGATAGAAAGTTTTGGGATGTCTTTTCTTGCCATCATGTACAATCCATATTCTGATGCCATCCCATTTAGAAGTGCTGTCTCAAAATCTACTTGTTCAGAATCATTGTTTGTGCTGTGGAATTGTATTTGTTTCATTTTAAAAAAAATGTGGGGAGGAGGATTCGAACCCCCGTAAGCACTAAGCTACCAGGTCCTAAGCTTGGCCGAAAAAGGCAAATAGACCTCTTCCTCTGGCCCGTTTGGCCGCTCCGGCATCCCCACATATTAATTAGCTAACTAAACCTGGATTTTAAATCGCTTGTTTATCCTTTCAAGCTTTTCTTTGTTGCGGAGAGGGAAATTATTTAAAAATCTATCTATTTCACTTCTCCTCAATCTAATACCAAAAAAAGTTTTTCCATACTTCTTATTCACCCAGCTCTCTTTAGTAAATGAAAAAGAAAAATCACCCAACATTTCTGCAATATCCTCATTTAAATTTTTACTCGCAGTGGTGAAACCCAAAGTGTTCCCCCTAAAACCCCCATCTGCATCAAAGTACCCTGCCAAAAAGTTCCTCCTTATCTCTTCACCAGAAAACTTTATTTTCAAAGGCACACTCACAACCGAGCTCTTTGCACCTTTTGGGATTCCTAACTCTTCATGAAAAAACAAAAAAAGATCTTTATTTCTAAATTGAAAACAATAACGCCTGATCCTGTTGCCGCCTTGGTTAACTTCTTTGGGTTCTGATTTAGTTTGTATCAACCCCTTTATAATTCTAAAAACTAGAAAAAGATGTTCTCTATCCACTATGTCCAAAGTGATTCTATAATCTCTTGAAGCATCGTTTCGTTTAGACTTTACAGAGTTAGAAAGATGTCCGTCACCCACAATCATTCCTGAAAGGTAAGCAGTCTGCTCATTAAGAATTATTTGGTTCATAAAATAGATTATTAATCTTAATGCTTAAATAAGTTCACACACAAAAACCGTAAATTTTCCAAAAGAGGTGCAATAAGAAGAGCGCCCTAACACCCAATTAAATGTGAACATAAAACAGATCAAACCCAAAAAAATAATACCTTAAAATAACCAAAATAAATTACACTAAAAAATCAAAAAATCAACATACAAATAATATAAAAAAAGAGATCACTTCTTTTGCCAAGTGTATGTTCTTTGTTTTGCTTTAACACCGAAGCCACAGCTAGCACATTTTTTCTTGGTTGCATGATAGGTTCTTTGACCACATCTTCTACAGTAGATGTGTGTCTTTTTTCCTGATTTCTTTCCTAGTGCTGCTGTTCCGGTTCCCATTTTATTCTTGTGGTGCGATTAGTATGATCGTGTCTCCTCGTAAGAAGATGTTTCCTAGTTTTCTCTTTAACTCACCATCTACCTTTTCTTCTGCTTCTGATAACACAACATTTATGTGTATGTCAAATGCAGTTAGTTTTCCTACGTACTGTTTTCCGTTCTTTGTCTCTACTATTACTCTTTTTCCCCTTGATTGGTTCAAGGTATCTAGTGGTCTTGATTGTTCCATCTTTTTTTCCTCCTAAAAAAATTAAATGAGTTTCATTCTATCTGTAATGCATTAACAGTTCCTTCTTGTCCAGGTCTGTTTGTTATCTTTGCTTTTCCTTTCTCAGTTTCTATAACTGCACCTTTAGTTAGTATGTTCCTGACTACAAAGTTTCTGTTTGCTGGGTTGTCTTCTACTGTTTTTATCTTTGTTTTTACACACTTGCCTTCTTTTGTCATTAAGTTAACTGTATCGCAAGAAAGTAGTTTGTGTTTTTCGTTTCCGCCAACAACTCTTACTTTTTTAGCTTTTGTATCTTCTACTTTTGTCAATACTGGTGTGCTTCCTACTTCGTACTGTTTCTTCTTTCTGTACAACTTGCTATATCTTCCACCAGTTGCTTTTCGTTTTGGTCTTGTTTGTGATCTTGCCATTATTACCCTTGAGGATTTGGGAATTGTTTATAAAGTTTTGCCTTTTAGAATAATAGTGACCTTTATATACCACAGCCTTCTACTATGGGGGAGATGTTTAAGAAAAAGCCCAAAAAGAAGACAAATTTCAATAAAAAGAAAGGTAAAGCTCCTCAGACAGAGGAAGTTATCAGGCATGTAAGAACACCAAGACCTCCCGAGACCTTTGGCATTGTTGAACAAAGACTGGGCGGCAGCAGGGCAAGAGTTAGATGTTTAGACGGCAAGACAAGAATTTGTTCTATTCCTGGAAGGTTAAAGAAAAGGTTGTGGATCAGAGAGAATGACATAATCATCGTTGAGCCTTGGGAGTATTCTGCTGATGAAAAAGGCAACATAATTTTCAAATACACTTTCACACAGGTTAAGTGGCTTAAAGACAAAGGTTACTTGAGCAAGCTGGAAGAGATTGAAGAGTTCTAGTTAGTTACTACTTTAGCATAGAAAGGCTTATATATAATTTTCCCATCACTTAATTTTAAGATGGGGGGTAAAAAAGTTCTTTCACTGGGTAGCAGTCTGTTGCTTATGTTAAGTTTTTTTGCGCTTGTCGGGTTCTTAAAACCGTTTAACATTTTAGGTTCAGTCATATGGGAACTGCTTTTTGTTCTGGGTGCAGTTTATCTGACATTCACACAGTCAAGAAAGAAGATATTCAGGCTTTCAGTCTTTTATGCGATTAACATGATTGTTATGATCATCGCAAATTTCTCTAACACTTCCGATGTCAGTTTGGCTTTTTTTGTGATTGGCATAATTCTTATGTCGTTAGGGTTTGTTATAAGTGTTAACAACACAACGACTTTAAGAAAATCTTTGAGCGAGAAAACGATTAAAGAGCTTAGAGCTGAGGTCGATTCTGCTTTTGATAATATTGCTGCTTCAAACATCAAGGTTGAGAAGTATTATGGGATCAAGCCTGAAAAGAAGCCAACAAAGAAAAAAGCAAAAAAGAAATCAGGTAAGAAAAAAACTGCTAAAAAGAAAAGTAAAAAATCAACAAAGAAAAAAGCTAAGAAGAAAACATCAAAAAGATAAAATTATTTCTTATTCATCTTAAAGCTCATTATTATCATAATAACTATCGCTATTGTTAAACAGGAGTCTGCAACATTGAAAACTGGCCAAATTCTGAAATCCAAAAAATCAACTACATATCCTAAGAATATCCTGTCAACTAGATTTCCAATAGTTCCTCCTATCAGCATTGCAGTCACAACATTGTAGGAAACTATATCTGGAATTCTTTTGTAATAGTAAGCTATGCCTCCAAGAACAATGACTGACAAAACAATAAACAGAACTTGTTGGCCTTGCAGTATCCCAAATCCCGCACCCGCATTTTGAACATATGTCAAGTGTAAAAAATTGTTTAGTAAAGGTATGCTCTCACCAGTTTGCATGTTATGTCTAACTAATCCTTTTGTTAATTGGTCTAGTAAAACAATAACCAAAGACACCAAAACAATCATCAAGTTTTTCCTTTTCATCTTTCAAAAGAGCAGCGACAAGTGGAGCTGCCTATACACCAACATAGTATTCTTCGTTTATAACATTTACTGCTTCAATTGAACTTAACTTAAAAAACTACACTAGATTTCATTAAAGTGAAACTCCTCCGGTCGTGTCTTTTAAGAAAGTCATTCACCAAGTCCTTTTCTCTCTTAACATCTTTTCGATGTTGTCTAGTTTCTGGTTTAATACTTCAAAGCTTAGTCTTAAGTTATCTAGCTTAGCAGAAACTATCTCGAGATCTTTTGGTGATGTATAGTCTTGTTTTGGTTCTATTGGTGAGTGTTGCAGACCAGGTTTTACTGAAGGCATAAGCTCTTCTTGTTCTGGTGCGCCTGGCGGTTGAAAAGTTGTCTGTACTCCTCCAGATGTTTCGGTTGTTGTTTCTGAAGGCATTCCTGGAAGGTTCGGTTCTGAACCCGGCAGTGTTGGTTCTGCTCCAGGCAGCGGTTCTGCTCCTGGAAGTCCTTCATCTAATCCAGGCAATTCATCTTTTTCTTCTTTCTTTTTGAAAAATGGTAGGTTCATTATTCTCCTCCGAATAGATTTTTGAAAAAGTCTATTATTTGGACTATTACTGGTTTTCTTTCATCTGTGGTTTTGATTGTTTTAAATGTTTCTGTTTCTCCTTTGACAGTATCAATAGCCGGATCTTTTGGTTTTTCTTTTGGTTTTGCTTTGACTTTTATTTTTTGATCGTTTGTTGCAGTTGTGTATTTATTGCCGTCATACTCATAACTGATTACAGTTTTAGGCACTAACTGTTTGTCTCCGGGTTCATCTATTTTCATCTCATAACTCACTTGCGCAGTCTTGCCCGCATATACATCTTTTTCATACTCAACCCCGCCAACATCAAACTTTACTTTTTGTGATCGGGTTCCTATGTTCTCAAGATCTATAACAACTGTGAAGAATTGTGATTCATTTACTTCTGAAGGTGCTGTCTTATTTGCTATTATCATCGGACCTGAGAAGTAAGAGTTTGTTACTTTGAATGTTACTTGCGATGAGTTTTCCTCAAACTTTCTTCCGAAGTAGAAGTCTTCGAATTTAGCAACAGTTCTATCCATTTTTTGTGTCTCGTTTTTCTTTGCTCGGACTGCGTGAACATCATACAGGTTTAATTCCTCATCAGGGTCAATGTTTCCAACGTAATACGTTGTGTTGCCTATTATGTCAAAGTATTGAGAGGGTTCAAAATTCAATGTTAACCCTTTGATTGTTTCTTCTTCGTTATTTTTTATTCTGTAGCTGACCAGCGTTTCTCCTCCGAGAGGGATGTCTTTATCGTCTACTCTCATGTCTATGTCAGGTTCAAGCTCTCTTGGTTTTACTTTTATCACCTTTTCTTCAAAGTGAGAGTAGTTTCTGTTTTCATCCACATAGTCTAACGTTGTGTTGATTATAAAATCTGTTGTCTCATTTACTCTAGGTGGTTTTATCTCAAATGCATTTGCGGTTATTTCTGATCCTGAGAGTATGTTTAATTTCCTACACCTCTTTTTTATTTCTGGCATATCACTCTCTGTGCACACGTGTACATTTTCTAGGTCTTGCAGTCTTTTGTTTCTCAGATTGACTTCTATTGTTGTCTCTTCTCCTGCTTCAGGACTACGTGGATCTATGTCATGATCAACTTCAACCAGTCTTGCTTCTCTTACCTGTATATCGTAGTCTTCCTCTTCTGATGACCTGTCTCCGTATTGTGTTGTGAATTCAACATTGACTTCAACTTCATATGTTGTGTCTCGTTTTACGTCTGGTGCAACATAATCTATTGATGCTACTCGTTCATTTTCTATTGTGACTAGTTTATCCAGGAATACTTCGATTGTGTCGTTTATTGCTGAACCGCTTATGTTGATGTTTAGATCAGTATAGTTTATTTCTGGATTGCTTTTTTGTATGTCTACTTTTATCTTTCCAGTTTGTAGTGCATCTACTTTTCCATCTCCATCGTATTCATACTCCCCGTCTTCAGCAAGTCTTATCCTGATGAAGATTTGCGGTTCTTTAACCTCAATAGACTGTTCATCTTTTATTATTAAGTCGTGTTTATCTTGGAAATCAAAGTTTGCTATTGTTCTTATCTTGCTTATCCCAGGGTTTTGTGCATTCACTTCAAACCTTGTTAAGTTCTTTGTAGAACCTTCTTTTATATCGCCGTCCCAGAAGTAGCTTGTTACCTGTCTTCCTCCTTTTCTTACAGATAGTTCAGGTGGGAAGTATATGGTAAAATTGTTTATCTCTATCTCGTCTTCTTCTACATTTTTCAGTGTTACGTTTAGTTCTATCTCATCTCCTAGAACTAAAGGTTCGTATTCCCAGTTTAACTCCGTTTCTAGGACTGTTTCGGATTTTAGTTTTATTCTTTCAGTATAATACACTTCACCTTCATAGACTAACCTGCCCACTAAAGTTGTGTCTACATCTTCAACTGCTCTTATCTCATATTCTATCTCTTCATCTTGGTTTTTTCTTAGCATACCTTCCCATGTGACAATGTTATTTTCAAGCTTTGCCCCGCCTGAAACTTTTGACACTTCTATCCCTTTTGGAAATTCATCTATGAACTTTAGATATACATCTTCGTCTCCGTCATTATCTAGTGTTACGGTTAATGTTGTTTCTTCTCCCGTTAACAACCCTCCGTCAGTTATCTCTCTTGTGACGTTTATTATGACCTCCAGATCATAGACTTCTATTCTTGCTTTTTCGTCTTTTTCATCAAAGTCGTATTCTATCTCTTGCAGACAAAATCCTAAGTCTTCTATTCTTTTACAAAGCCCCAGATTTATTTTTGTGTACTCCCCATTTTCATCACGTAAGCTTATAGAGTCTAGTCCTAAGTCGATAAAGATTGTGTAGACTTCTCCTTTTGCAGTTATTGTTTCTTGTGAAAATAACCAATCATCTATTATCTTGTCTGCTGCGTATGTGTCTGCTGTTACAGTTGTTAAACAGAATAAAAATGTAAAAAATGTTATTAGAGCAAGAGTTTTTTTCATCTTAGTATTAGTTTCGTTATTGGTTTTAGTCTGTATGCTGCTGTTTCAGGTTGTGATTCTGAATTTTCAATTAAGTACATTTGATTTTCTTTGTCTGTTCCATTTAACTTAGCTGCGAGTGCTTTGTCGAAGGTGTTTTCTTCATCTAGTTCAAAGTGTGATGCATTCACGTCTATCGATCTTACATTTCCAAACATCCCCTCACTAAGTTCTCCTTTATAGACCATCATTAGATTTCCTTCTTCATCTGTCAACCTAAAAAGCGCATCGTCAAATGTTTTCAGGTCTTGGTTGATTAAGAATACTGAAAATACTGTTAACATCAACAGTATCACTATTCCTAATGCAACCATCTTTACTGCTTTTTTCAGTAATGTAAAAATGATTGACACTATGATCAAAACAATTATCGCTTCTACTATGTATGTCCAGTCTATCATGTGAATACCTCTATTTTGTTGACTGAAGTCTTAACTTCTTTTAATGCAGTCCCTATTCCTTTTCCCATCTGGAAGAATCCCATTGACACTCCTCCCGATAGTGCTTCCAGCAGTGTTGGTTCTTGTTCCATCTCTATGATCTTTATTTCTGATACGTTTAGTTTCTCCTTCAATAGTTCTTCTGCTGTCTCTTGGTTTCCTATCTGGTCTATTAATCCGTTGTCTACTGATTCTATTCCCAGATAGAATAATCCTTCTGACACTTGGCTTACTTGTTCGTAAGTCATGCCCCTATTTTCCATTATTTCTATTTTGAATTGTTCATGTATAAGGTCTGTTTTTTGTTGTAGTAAAGTTTTTTCTTCTTCTGTCATCGGTCTTAGTGGTGTGCCTGCATCTTTATATTTTCCTGCTGTGATCTGTGTGTAATTTATCCCGTACTTTTCCATCAGTCCAGAAATTTCTACTGGTGATCCTAGTAACACTCCGATTGATCCTAATATGCTCATCTCATCTGCAATTATGTAGTCTGTTGTTGATGCAATCCAGTATCCTCCTGATGCTGCTAACTCTTTTACGACTGCTATCTTTGGCACTTCTACTTTTTTGATCTCTTCTCCTATCTCTTTTGTTGCTAATACAGTTCCACCAGGTGAGTTGACTTCAAAGATTATTGCATCTACTCTTAGTGTTTCTGCTCTTTCTATGTCTGCTTTTACTCTTTCAGCTGTTAGTCCTGCTGTCGGCCCGAACAATGTTTGTTCTGCTGCAGGCATTATCTCTCCATCTAGTCTTATCAATGCCACTCTTCCTGTGCCATCCATTAATCCTAATTCTTCTTCTACAAATACGACTACGCTTGTAAGGATTGTGCTAAGTATTACTACTCCTAGAATTATAAGTACAATCAGTCCTCCTCTTGCCATCAAATCACCCCTTATTGTATATATTTGAGGTATTTCCATTTATAAGGGTTATGGTTTTTTGATATGCACTGGACACTGGTCATCCGCTGTAATCACATATAAAAGGCCAGAATACATTATAAGTATTGATGCAATACTATAAACTTAAAATAAAGGATTTTCCAAGAGACGAAAGACCAAGAGAAAAGTTAATCGGATCAGGTCCGAAAGCGTTAAGCGCTGCTGAATTATTATCCATAATAATCAGGATAGGAAATAAGAAAGAGAATGCTCTTGAGTTGTCTAAGCGATTGATTAAAGAATATGATATCAAAGGTTTATCTAGAGTTAGAATCAGCAGCTTAAGAAATAATTTTGGTATTGGGGAAGCTAAAGCTTGTCAGATCTTAGCTTGCTTTGAGCTTGGAAGAAGATTATCATCATCAAAGACCGAAAAAAGAAAAGCAATTAATTCTGCAAAAGATGCTGCAAAGATATTGATGCCTGTTCTTTCTAATCTTAAGAAAGAGCATTTTATCGGTTTATTTTTGGACGCTAGGAAAAAGATAATAAAACAAGAGACTATCTTCATAGGAAGTCTTGATTCTTCTGTAATCCACCCAAGGGAGATATTTAATGTTGCGCTTGCTGAGTCAGCGGCAGCTGTGATTATAGCACATAATCACCCTTCAGGAGATCTTAGTCCTAGTGATGAGGATATTGATGTGTCGAAGCAGATCTCAAAAGCTGGAGATATTTTAGGTATACCCGTTCTCGATCATCTAATTGTGGGAAACGATAGATACCTAAGCTTGAATGAGAAAGGGCTGCTGTGATTATTCATCCCTGATTTCCTTTCTTATTTTTATCATCTCTGCCTTGAACTCTTCTTTGCTTATTATCCCTTTTTTTATCATCAAAGAGATAAGTGTGTTAAGAGTCACCTTTTCTTTATATACTTCCTCAAATACTGCAGACATATCTTCATCCTGTTTTTCCAGGATATCCCTTACACAATTCAAGATTATAGCTTTTGATGACATTGTTCTTATGATCCCTCCAGTATACTATCACAACAACTTAAATAGTATTGATTAGTATATATCACATCAAACACTTAATAAACTATTCGGTTGTATGACTATATAAATTTTTTGGTTGTAGATTGAGTATAGATTGGAAGTAGAATTATTATAATGATCATTTCAAGAGATAAATATGCCCTATAAAGATACAGAAAACCTTAGCTGGATCAAGAGAGGTAAGCAAAGGAGAGAGATAATCATCAACATTGAGGGTCAGGAGACTCCTACAGAAATTGCAAAAAAATCTGGATATTCTTTGAATAACACAAGCAGGGTGCTTAATGATCTCAACAGAAGAGGTCTCATTAAATGCTTGAATCCTAAAGAAAAGACAGGAAGATTATATGAGTTAAAGCCTGCGGGTAAGCTTATCAGGGACAAGTTAAAAAAATGATAGTTTAACAAAATTCATCTCACTTTCTCAAAAGCATCAAACTCATAAGCTAAAGCTAGTCTTTCTATCTCCCAGTCGTTTTGCAGTCCTGCTCGTTTTGTGTTCGGTATCAAAGAAGGATCTATCCCAAATGTATGTACTATGTTATCGTGTGTTATTCTGTCTAGCATATAGTCACTGATGCCTTCATCCTTCAGAACTTGTATGAACTTTGGATAATAAGGTAGTCCCGGAATACCTGACGCAAATGGTTCTTCTTTATTGGGATCTACCTTGTCTTCTAATGTATGTGGTGCATGGTCTGTCCCTATCCAGTCTATTCTTCCTTCCATCAATGCTTTGAACATGAATTCCTGCATCTCTTTTGGTCTTAGTGGAGGGTTCATCTTTAGCAACAAACCATCTTTTCCTTCCATCATTTTATCATACATCATTGCATGATGTGGTGTTAGCTCTGTTGTTATCTTAAACCCAACTTTATCTCTCATTTTTTCCACCGCAAATAATGTTTCTGGTGCTGAGATGTGACATATGTTTAATGTTCCTTTGAATCCTGCTTCTTGATAGAATTCTATCTGTTTTTGCGCAGAGTATGTTTCTGCTTGTGGCGGTCTTGCTTGAGTGTGTGTAAAAGGATCTTTATGATCAAACTTTAATCCCCCCATCAAAGATTCTTCTTCACAATGTAAACTTACAACCCCTTCATAACCTGATGCAACTAATACTTGAGGAACTCTTTTTTGTTGTTCTTCTTTGATTATTCCCATATTGCCTGTTGATTGCCCTACAAACTCTTTTAGTGCTACAACTCTTGGGAACAAGTCGTTATATGCTTTTACCATAACCCCAATCTGTTTTGTGCTAGCTGTTATCCCCGCATATACTGCATGAAATATTTTGAAATCTTTGATCTCTTTTTCCAGTTGGTATATTGCTTTGTCTCCTAACTCCACTCTTCTTTCTAACAGATCTCTTGTTGTTATTGCAGGTGCTGTATTTGGCATCTCAAACACACCATCAAATCCTGCTAGATAAGCTATTTTAAGTCCATGATAAAGTGTTTCTTTTTTGCTTTGCTGCCAGTCCCTAAAGTGTGTATGTGGACCAATCATTTCTTCACCAGTTCTCCCGTTCTTGTTCTTTCATATTTGTTGAAGTGTCTTAAGTCTTTTACAGTGTCATATCCAAACACAGGTCCGTCTGCACAAACTCTGTATCCTGATACTAGACAATTTCCACATAATCCTACTGCACATTTCATATATCTCTCCAGGCTTAAGAATATTTTTGAAGGATCTACTTCAGTAGCCACTAGTTTTTCTGCTACCTTCTGCATCATAACTTCAGGCCCACATATGAAATAGTTATGTTCTGATTTTGGAAGAACAAGATCTGATGCAACTCCTTTTGTTCCATGAGAACCGTCATCTGTTACTGTGATGATCTCTGTTTTTTCATAGCTCCTATTATTTTCCAATGCTTTTGTTATGTCCTCCAGAAACAATAGTTCTGATTTTGTTTTTCCTGCTAACACAAATTTTGTAACTTGTGGTGTTGAACCCCCACTAACAAGATGCATTAGTGGTGCTATCCCACATCCTCCTCCGATTGCAGTATTAAGATACGAGCTTGGGAATCCATTACCATATGGCCCTCTTATGCCTAAAGAGTCTCCTTCTTTTTTCTCGAAAAATTTCTCTGTAAAAGGCCCTACTTTTTTTACTGTTATTCGGTTTGGTGCACTTAGAGAAAATGGTTTTTCATCCACTCCAGGAAGACACACCATTACAAACTGTCCTGCTTTTGAATCCAGTATTGTGTCTAGTGTAAAGCTTCTGTAATCTTCGTTATGTTCGTCTATCTTGGTTATTTTTGTGTGATGGTAATTGTTCTTCATTTTTCTAGGCTCCCAACTAGATTGTCTAGTGTCGTGTTATTTTGTCTTAGGTATTGCTGTGTTCCTTCCCAGATATCTTTTGTAACTTGGACTACTTCATCTGTTGGTCTTCCTACAAGTCTTCCATCGGCTGCTTTCTTTGAAAAGACTTCTGTTCCTAATTCAAATGTTGATGCTCCAGCTATTGCGTATTCTATAATATCTTCCCAATTTCTTATTCCGCCTGATGCCCACACTCCAACATCTGATTCTTTTGCCGCTTCATAGACATCATTGACCATCTTCATCGTTTTTGGTTTTATTGCTGCTCCGGACATCCCCCCATCCTTTCCTGCAAGTACTGGTTTTTTTGAATGGATATCTATAACTAATCCCGGTCCTAATGTGTTTCCACAGCAAAGATAGTCAACATAGGGCATAACAACATTAGCTACTGCCAGATAATCTTCATTAGGAGATAGTTTTACTATCAAAGGTAGATCTACATTATCTCTTACTGGTTTTACTATTGCCTCAACTTGTGAAGTCATCTCTTCCATCACGCTCCTTTCCCCTTCTTGTTTATTTGGACATGATATGTTTATCTGCAAAGCTGAGAAGTATTGTTTGACCATATCTGCAATTCTTAAATAATCTTCTGGTTCTTTTCCCCATATTGATACTATTATTGGAACGTTCAGTGTTGTTTGCGCTAACTCACCCCTCCATCCTTCTACTGGATGTGAGGGCAGTGCCATTGAGTTTAGTTCAACAGCTCCTGTGCTTATCACTGTCGGGTTTGGGTTTCCTTGTTTTTCTCTTTCCCATCCGAACTTTTTTCTTAGTGCTTCAGAATCAGAAAAAGGTCCGATTGATTTTGGAATATATCCCCCAAAGCACGCTCCTTTTTTCTCCATCAGTTCAAATAAGTCTAGATATGATCCTATCCCGCACCCATTCACCAACGGAATGTCTAGTTTTAATTTCGGCATTTTCTAAAAAAGAAAAGTTAAAGGTTGCTTACAACCTTATCTCTTGTTTCCATCACTTCTCTCGCTGCTTGATTTGGATCATCTGCTTTGTAGATTAATGATCCTACAATCATTGCTGATTTAGGTCCTACTAGCGGAGCCCATTCTGCAATTTGTTCATCAAGGTTTCTTCCTTTTTTATCTTGTCGCCCAAACCCAGGACTCCAGACCTCATCTTGTGTGAAAGATCTGTAGTTCTTTATTACATCTGGATTGTTTCCAGGCCCTATATAGCCGTCAACGTTGAAGTGGTTCCCTAACATTAGTATCAGATCTGTAACTGTGTTTGCTTTATTGACCATCCCATACAACTGTTCATTTTCCTCTTTTTTCAACCCATATGCTTCAAACTCGTTTATCATATGTTGTCTTTGTACTTCTCCCAAAGGCATTCCGAAGAATAGGTTTGCTCCTTTGTGTGTCATGTAAGGTAGTGTAAGAACTTTTGCACCGTTAGCGTGAGCTGTTGATACACTTTCTTCTATGCTTGCGATTCCTGTTATTGTATGACACGTGATGTAGTCTGCTCCTGCATTTGATAGTGTTTCAACTATTTTTTGGTTTGTCCCTTCCCAATCTCCTGATTTTTTATTTGTGAATCCTATGTCTGCTACTTTGTAATCTGCTAAGAGTGCGACATCGTCTCCTAATATGTCTTTTACTCTTTTGAAAACTTCTACTCCTGGAAGCATTGATGATGTTATTCCTATTTTTACTCCATCAATAAATTCTTTGGACTGCTCGGTCACCCTCAACATCTGTTCAGGGTCTTTTACGTCGTTAGACAATACTAATCCATATTCTTTCATTTTTACTTTTCACCTCATTTGTTTTTCATAATTTTATCTATTTTTGCTGCAATCTCTTGCGACTCTTGGTGTAAGTATTGCACATACACCCACTCCAGCCTTTCCAGATTTTCACAGCTCTTTTTAAGATCTTTAAGTTGTACTGGTCCTTGCATCATATGCATATCCTCTGTAGAATTTATCCTCATTTCCACAGGATAGTCTGAACCTGC
The DNA here is from genome assembly GCA_028279745.1 of Candidatus Nanoarchaeia archaeon. Classification (GTDB taxonomy): domain Archaea; phylum Nanobdellota; class Nanobdellia; order Woesearchaeales; family JANQNC01; genus JANQNC01. Next base: position 1,122,477 of record JANQNC010000001.1, on the reverse strand, counting down.
TTTTACAAGTCTTGAATCCAACTTATCTCCCACTGCTCTAAGTATTTTTGTTTCCTCTTCAGTTCTTGGATATTGAGATTGTTTTATTCTTACATTATGGAAAGTTGGATTATATGAATAAACTCCATCCTCTCCGCTTTTTGCGATTTCTACATCAATACTTATTCCTTCATGCTTAATAGGGTGTGCAACCATCCCCACAGCACCATTGTGATGTTTTAGCGTTAGTATATAGACTCCAAGTTCTTTTAGTCCTTCTTGGAATTCTTCAAATCCTTCTGTTTTTTTGTATAAACTTTTTGCGATTAGTTCTAGTTCATTCACGTTCACAGTGGATCTATTTATAGAATGGTATTTTGTTTGTATGCTTCCCTCCCTGTTTAGTGAAGGATCATCATGTCTTTTTAGTGTTCTTGTGTCTGGTTCATAGACTGCACTATAAGGTCTATTTTCTTCTTTTTTTATCCCTTGACTAAGGTAGAATAAGGTTGATACCATGTCTGTTGCTTTGACTGTGTTAAAAACTTCTGGTTTCTTCTCCTCTTGTTTCTTTTTCTTCCTAAATAGTGTTACCATCTTACCTCAACCTCCCACTTTCCCCAAGAAATCTTGGAGCGACTTTCTATCACGCTCTTTTTACTCATTTCAAGAATAAGGGGTATATAAACTTTTGGACTGCTATATTTAAATAAGATAACTTTCCTCTGTAGCTATGGTTCATAGGATTATTACGCATTTGGGATGCTTAGATGGTTACTCTAGTGCGTTTATGGTTAAAAAATTCTTTAAAGAGTTGACAGGTAAAGAGATTTCGGAAGAGGAACTAAAAGATATTGATGTTGTTGGAACTTATCCTGGCGATGTTCAAACTGAATCGTTTGAGTTTCATGAAGATGATATTGTTGTTGATTTACCTCAACCTTTAACAAAAGTTTTCTTTTGGGCAGATCATCATCTGACTTCTAAGCCTAAAGAAGAAAAAAACAACTACTTCTGGAAAGAAGCTCCTAGCTGTTCTGGTTTTCTTATAGAATTGGCCGAAGAGAAAGGCGCGACTCTCTCAGATGAAATAAAAAGATACAAAGAGACTATCGATAAGATTGACACTGCAGAATATTCTGCTGAAGAGATTAAGGAATGTTATCATCTTCAAAACAATTACGACAATCCAACAGATCTCCAAAAGGCAGTCATGGTTCTTGCTATGATCCACACTAATGATAATTATTTGAATCAACAGGTTCTAAAAACATTGTTAACAATTAATTTAGGTGAGACTCCTGTAGAAGGAACTGAACTTCAAAAACTTAATCCTATGATGTTTTACAGAGCGCAATTAGAAGGTTTTGCTATCTGGAGAAAGGAAGTTGATGAATATATCTACTATGATGAAGAGCATGACTGTGTTGTTCAGGATGATCGAAAAGTTAAATTTACTAAAGGATTGGCTGACAGGTTTTATGCTTATACCAAATTCCCAGAAGCAAACTATAATGTTAGGATCAAACCTATAGAGCGCGATCTTGCTAGGATAAGTGTTAACTGTAACATTTTCCATAAGGATTGGTGTATGCTTGATATCGGGTTATTATGTGCAAATGTTGGCAAAAAGTTTGGTGAAAAGTCTGGCGGAGGCCACTATACTGTTGGCGGCGCAATAATAAACCTAGAAAATTCTGATAAAGCCTTGAAATATATTCTTGAAAAGTTGAAGGAAGCTGACGATGAAGCAGATCTTAACAAGTGATAATTCTATTACTTTCCATTCAGAAGAATTTGATGAAACTTATCATTCTACTTCTGGTGCTAAAGAAGAAGCAATTAAGAAATTTGTTGAACCCTGTAAAATAAGCGATTACCAAGATGCGCTAACGATTCTTGATGTCTGTTTTGGTATCGGGTATAACACTGCTGCAGCCATTGATGCATTCAAAGGTAAAAAGATTACGATCCTCGCTTTAGAGAATGATCTTAACATAGTCAAACAAGTAAACAACATTAATCCAGAATTCAAATGCTGGAGCATAATCAAAGAAGTTGCAACCAATCTTGAATACAAAGGAACATACAACAATAAAGAAATAACCATAAAACTCATAATGGGCGATGCTAGACAGACAATAAAAGAGATAAAAGAAAAGTTTGACTGTATTTTCCTTGATCCTTTTTCTCCTAAAAAGTGCCCTGAACTGTGGACTGAAGATTTTTTTAAAGAGATCAAAGATAGACTGAAACCTGATGCGACTTTAGCTACTTACAGCTGTGCAAGATCAGTTAGAACAAATTTAGAAGCTGTTGGTCTAAAAACTGAAGATGGTCCTTGTGTTGGTAGAAAAAGTCCTAGCACTATAGCAAGAAATTAATCAAATTCTTTCCCATATTTATCATTTAAGATCTGTCTTATTCTTGAATCTACTTTTGCTAAGAACTGATGGTCTGTCTCTTCTATTGACACTCCGTCTCTAACTTTGAAGTCTTTTTGTACATCAGCCATTATTGCTACAAATTCTTCTTGTGTCAGATCTGTTTTATACTGCCGTATTAGATCTTCTACTTTTTTCCAGAAGTACATTGGAACTCTTTGATTATCAAATTCACCTGCCATAATCTAAACTTATCACTCTCTCTTTTATATTTTTCCATTTTGTTTTAAAAGAAACATCTACTTTCTGATAATATTCAATAACTCATCTACTTTTTCTTTCATTAACTCTTCTGTTTTTGCTTCTACTATCAATCTTAACAAAGGTTCTGTGTTAGACGGCCTTACTAAGAACCACCAGTCGTCATACCTTTTCAAAACACCATCAAAGTCATGGACTTCTTTTGCATCTAAGTAATGTTCTCCTTTTAGTTCGTTTATTATTGCATCTTTGTCTTGAACTTCTGAATTAACCTCACCAGATGAAACATACTTTCTATACTCACTAAATACCTCACTCACTGATTTGCCTTCTTTTGTTAACAAAGTCAAAAATTTCACTGCAGCTATTATTGCTGAGTCTGCTACAAAATTTTCTTTAAAGTAGTAATGTCCTGAAAGTTCACCTGCAAATAAAGCATCCACATCTCTCATCTTTTGTTTTATTAGTGTGTGTCCTACTGAAGTTATTTCTGCTCTTCCTCCATTTGCATTGATCACTTCAGGTACAACTAATGAGGACCTTAGATCGTAACATATTGCCACTCCAGGATTTTCAGCCAGTATGTGCTTTGAAAAGAATGCAGTTGTTAAATCATTAGATACTATCTCTCCTTTCTCATCCACAAATCCAACTCGGTCTCCGTCTCCATCAAAAGCTATTCCTAAGTCTGCATTGACTTCCTTAACCTTCTCCTGCAAGTCTTTCATATTATCAGGATTCAAGGGATTTGCTTCATGATTTGGAAAATTTCCAACTAGCTTGTCATACATCGGTATGTAATTAATGTCTAACTCCCAGAAGATGGGCGGTACTGTGTATGAATCCATCCCGTTTCCGAAGTCTATCACTATTTTCAGATCTTTATTTATATCTCCTGCAAATTTCTTAACATGATCCGAATACTCACTTTTTACGTTTTTATGTTCTAGTTTTCCTTTTTGTTCTACTTCAGGGAAGTTGTTCTCATTCACCAATCTTTCTATCTCGTTTATTCCAGTATCGTAACTAACAGGTATTGTTCCATCTCTTGTAAACTTACACCCATTGTATTTTGCCGGGTTATGTGATGCAGTTACGTTTATTGAGCCCAGATTAAGGAATCCTGATGCGAAATAGACCATCGGTGTTGATGCTAACCCTATGTCGACTACATCACAGCCTTGATCGATTATACCTTTGATCAAGCTTTGAGAAAGATGTGGCGATGACAATCTCATATCATGGCCTACAACCAGCTTCTTTGCACCAGCCATAATAACAAATGCTCTTCCTATCTTATAGAACAAGTCTTCACTTAGGTCTTCTCCATAAACTCCTCTTATATCATAAGCTTTGAAAATTCCTGCCAATCTAAACTACCTCTTTTTATCTATTTAAGAAATTATATGTATTTAAACCTAACGGTATAATGTAAAAAAAATATTTAGAAAAAATAATCACTCAGCAACTGCTGTAACGAATACTACAGGTCTTTGTTTCATTCTTAGAAAAACTTGTCCGTCTTTCTTTTCTACTTGTTTGTGTTTGAAAACTCCATTCTCAACTTTCATAAAGTTGAAGCACATAGTCTTGTTTAATTTGTCCATCATTGTCAACCGACCCCCCAATTACTATCTTGTTTTTGGCTCGTACTTTTTTATAAACATTTCGCAACCCTTTTTAAATGAAATTAAAAAAAACAGTTATTTATTTTCAATATAGAAAATAATAATTCTTCCGTCGATAACCTTCAAAATATATTATAATAAAATTATATAAAAACTATATATTAAAAACAAGATTTATATATCTGCTTTACCCACATACCTTATAGAACTCATCAGGGGGTAATAGTAATGACAACGATTGAGTTGGGCGGCAACATCAGGCTGACTGGCTTTAAGGAGCTTGACGGCGGAAGTTTAGTAATTCTTAAGAAAGTTGTAGGTAATTATGTCAGGAAAATTTCTGAGTCTAATGACAAATTTGAAAATCTTTCTTTAACTTTGAAAAACATTAATGAAAAAGAAGGTAACAAAAAATTTGAAGTTCATGCTAAATTGGTTAATGGTGGCGAAGTTCTAACTTCAGAAGTTACTGATAGAAATATATTCTTCACCGTGGATAAAGTTCTTAATTCAGTTATGAAACAGATGAAGTAAAATTTCTATTGTACTTTTTTCTTGATCATTTCCAGTACTTTCATTACATCCTCAAATCTTTTTGTCTTTTCTTGCACTGGTAATTTTTTGAATAGTTCTTTTATTCTTTCTGAGTGCATTGCTCCATTGAACTGAGGATTAGTCATGTCTGCTTTTGCTGCAGCTATTGCTTCATCAAGTGTTGTTACTGGTTTTACTGGTGGAACTACTGGCGCAGGTTTTGGTGCTGGTGCTACTACTGGTGGCACTGGCGCAACTCTTGGTGCCTGTTGTACAAATGGTCTTTGTGTTGGTGTTCTCGGTGCTACTTGTGGCTTTGGTGGTTGTACTGCAGGTGTTGGTTTTATTGGTACTGCTTGTTGTCTTCTTGACATCATGAATCCACCTATCAATAATGCTGCAAGTAATAATAGCAATAATAACCATAACCACCACCAGCTTTGTTTTTCTTCTACTGGTGCAGGTTCTTCTGTTTCAGGTCCTGGTTGTGGTTCTGTAACTTGTGTTGGCTGTTGTACTTCTGCCCCTTCGCATGGTTCACAGTTTCCTCCACAATCTATTCCTTCTTCTCCATTGTTCCACAATCCGTCGCTACATGCAGGTATTCCCCTACATTGGTCTGTTTCTGAAGGCTTACTTACATCTGTTCTGCAGTTTCTTTTATCAGTACACTCCCTTGTTCTTGTTCCGCTGAAGTATCCGCAGTCACTCCATTCTGTGCATTCCCATTGTGGTGTGCAACTGCCGCTGCCTCTACCACCGCCTCCTCCTCCGCTTCCGGAAGATTCGGTTTCACATACTGAGTTACATCCATCTCCATTTACAGTGTTGCCGTCATCACATTCTTCGTTTCCTGCAACTATGTTATCTCCACATAATTCTGCTGTACATTGTGATGGCATACCATTACATTGCCACCCATCTTCAACGTCACATGTTGCATCACAACCATCTCCGTTGTTAGTGTTTGAATCGTCACATTGTTCTCCTAAGTCTAATATTCCATTTCCGCACACACCTGTGCTGTTTGTTTCAGTTTGACACACCGAGTTACATCCATCTCCCACATTTGTGTTTCCGTCATCACACTGTTCTGGTGATTCTACATTTCCATTACCACAAACGCCTCCTGTTGTTTGGTTTGTATCCACATCACATGTTGTTGTGTTGTATGTACAGTCATCTAAACAAGTTACACTTCCAGGTAAGAATGTATCAAAGTCTAAACATGTTAATCCGTTTAAGTCTGTTCCATCACATGATTCTCCTGCTTCAACGATGTTATTTCCACACACACTGTTATTTGTGCTAGTATTCTCATCCACTTGACATAAACTAGTATCATAATTACAATTGTTATCACAGAATAATGTTCCGAAGTTGAAGCTGTCAAAATCCAGACAGGTTAATCCGTTTAGATCATTCACATCACACTCTTCTCCGAATTCTACCTGTCCATTTCCACAGTCTGTGTCTTCTATTGTGCATACCGCACTACATCCATCTCCACCTATTAGATTGTTATCATCGCACTCTTCCCCAATGTCTAAGTTGCCATCTCCACAATTTTCTGAACATTCTGATGGTTCTCCTGTGCATACCCAACCATCTTCTACATCACATGTTGAATCACAACCATCTCCATTATTTGTGTTATCATCATCACATTCTTCATCTCCAGCTACGATGCCGTCTCCGCATTCTTCAGCTGAGCACTCAGATGGTTCTCCTGTGCACACCCATCCGTCTTCTACATCGCAGGTTGAGTCACAACCATCTCCGTTATTGTTATTGTTATCATCACACTCTTCCCCTATTTCCACGTCTCCATTACCGCAGACTATTCCTGGTTCTGATTCACATTGCTGGCTTGACTCGTTCCAGTCTTGTCCTTCTGGGCATTCACAAACACCCTCATCACACTCCAACCCATCAATACATTGGAAGTCTTCTGTGCATGGATCTCCTGGACCTAGTGTTTCATTTTGACATTGTTGGATTGAGATGTTCCATTCCATGTAATCTGGGCAGGTTGGACAGAAGCATGATTCTGTTACGTTACAATCAAACTGTCCTACGTCTTCATAGTTTGGATCTACGATTGCATATCCTGTTATGTTTGCGTTGCTTGCCAGATACGTTCCTCCAACTACAACTAATACACCCATCAGCACTTGTGCTTTGTATTTTTTGACAAATGCTTTTGCTTGGTCTGGGTTTCTTACAAATAAGAATAGTGATAATGATGCAACTATCAGCACTATTAGTGCTGTTGCATTAAACTCTGGAATTTCTGCTTGTCCGCCTATTGGCAAACAACTCCCATATTCACCATTTCCACAGTCATATTCTGAACATGTTTCTTGAGCAAATGATAATGATGCTAATACTAATATAGGTAAAAGAAAGAATAATATTTTTGTTAGTTTCTCTTTATCAATCATCTAAAACTTTCCCCTTTAATACTATAAGTTAGAAATCAGGTTTTTAGTATTTAAAGCTTTCTTTTTTAACAACAAAGAATTACTCAGTTCTTTTTTTCTTCATCTGTTTTATCTGTTCTAATACATCTGATGAGATTCCTGCGGGTGCTTGCTTTGGTGGCTCTGGGAGTTCTTGATCTTTTGGTTCTTCTTGTTTTGGTGCTTCTTTACTCTCTTCAACAACTTCCTCTTTAGGTTGTTCAGGTACTTTTTCCTTAACAGCATCAACAACTTCCTTACTTTTCTCTTTTACTTTTGTTGTAAAGACTTCTAGTGCTTCTCTTCCTTTGTCTATGTGTTTTTCCAAAGGCCATATTCCCTGTCTTCTCACTCTGTTTCCGTATGTTTCAAAGAACACCACATCTCTCAGATGTAGTTTTGCTGGCTCGGGAGGTTTTTCATCTGCATACCCTACAGCAATAAGTGCTTGAACATCTAGGCTTTCAGGTATTTTTAGCTCTCTCTTTACTGCTTCTTCTTCAAATGCACCTATGAAACAGGATCCTAATCCTTGTGCTTCTGCCATGACTAATATGTTTGCTACCGCCATAGATAAATCTTGTATTGAATATAATTTGTTTCCTCTTTTTCCATAATACTTTGAATATCTGTCAACATCTGAGCATGCAACTATTACTGCAGGTGCTGTTTCTAACCAGGTTTGATGCAGTGCTGCATCCGCAATTTTTCTTATTGCGTTCCGGTTTGTCACTACAATAAACCTCCACCCTTGCAGGTTTCCTGCACTTGGTGCTGATTTTGCTGCGTCTATCATCAATGACATTTTGTCCCATTCCACAGGCATATCTAAGAATTTCCTTACGCTTCTTCTGTTCTTGATATATTCATAAACGTCCATACCCATATTTCTATATTACTCAATTAATAAATGTTTCTAAAGGCGCGATAGGAAGAGCGCCACTAACTAGCAAGTGAAGGAGAAACTACAACACAACATCCTAGTAACATAAAAACAGCAAACTTTAATAATAAACCCAACTCAAAACAAGTTATGAAATACTCTGAGCTTGCTAAAGTTTATGAAAGATTAGAACTTACATCTAAACGTTTAGAAAAAACACATTTTATTACACAACTTCTAAAATCTTGCAGTAAAGAAGATTTAGAAAAAGTTGTTCTTTTATTGCAAGGTAAAGTTTTTCCGAGTTGGGACGAGAATAAGATTGGTGTTGCTGCTAGGACTGTTTTGAAAAGCATCAATCAAGCTTCAGGTATTGAACAAAATAAGATAGAAACAGAATGGAAAAAAATCGGTGATTTAGGTGTTGTTGCTGAAAAGTTGATGGGTAAAAAGAAACAGCACACTTTATTCAGCCAAGAACTGACTGTTACTAAAGTGTTCAATAATCTTAGAAAATTATCCACTTTAGAAGGTGAAGGTACTGTTGCTAAAAAAAACCAGCTAGTTACAGAACTATTAACTTCCGCAGAACCCTTAGAGGTTAGATACATAGTACGTACAGTTTTAGAAGATCTTAGAGTTGGTGTTGGTGAAGGTTCTTTAAGAGATGCGATAGTGTGGGCGTTCTTCCCAAAGCCAGTTGGCATTTTCTTCAAGTGCGATAAATGCAACACATTAAACCCTTCTTCAAAGAAGTGTCTAAGCTGTGGTGAAGACATTAATACCAAATTCAATATAGAAGCTGAAAAGAAGTTCTCAGGTAAAACTCTTGAAATCACCAAAATAGAAGATGTGGACATAGACACCATAACCAACTATGACATAGTTAAAGCACCAGATGAAAAGACCGCTAGAAAAGTTTACGATCACTTCATCAACCTCGTACAGCACGCTTATGATGTCAGTAATGATTTTGGCACTGTTGCTCAAGCTTTGAAAGAAAATGGAAAGAAAGGTTTAAGCAAGATAGCATTAAATCCTGAAACACCTATCAAGGTTATGCTTGCTCAGAAAGTGAGTAATGTTGATGAAGGTTTTGAGAAAGTTGGCAGACCTGCTGCAATTGAGCACAAATATGACGGGTTTAGGCTTCAAGTTCACAAAAAAGGTGACAAGATTCTTTTATTTACAAGAAGATTGGAAAACGTCACTAAACAATTTCCAGAAGTTGTTGATTTAGTTAAGGATCATATTAATGGTAAAAATTTCATATTAGATTCTGAAGCAGTAGGTTTTAATCCCAAAACTGGAAAGTACCTTCCATTCCAACACATTTCTCAAAGGATCAGGAGAAAGTATGATATTCCTGAGTTAGTGAAAAAATTGCCTGTCGAGCTTAATGTGTTTGATGTTGTTGAGTATGAAGGTAAGAACATGTTAAGAGTCTCATTCAAAGAAAGGAGAGACTTGATCAAGTCTATTGTTAAGAACACACCTAAAAAGATCAGGATTGCTGAACAGATAGTCACTGAAGATAATAAAAAAGCTCAGAAGTTCTATGAAGATTCATTAAAGGAAGGTAATGAAGGTGTTATGTTCAAATCGTTAGATGCTCCTTACAAACCTGGAAGCAGAGTTGGGCATATGATCAAACTAAAACCTGTAATGGAATCGTTAGATTTAGTTATTGTTGGTGCTGAGTGGGGCACAGGCAAAAGGGGTAAATGGCTTTCTTCTTTTACTTTAGCTTGTCTGGATGAAGACACTCATGATTTTGTTGAAGTTGGTAAGGTTGGAACAGGAGTTAAAGAGAAAGAGGAAGAAGGTCTCACATTTAATCAGATGACTGAACTTCTCAAACCCCACATCACTTCTGAAAAAGGTCGTGAAGTTAAGATCAAACCTAAAATAGTCATAGAAGTTCACTATGAGGAAATTCAAAAATCTCCTACTTATGGTTCTGGTTATGCTTTAAGGTTCCCAAGAGTTATCAGATTAAGGGAAGATAGAAATCCTAAAGAGATTTCAACTTTGGATATGGTTGAAGAGTTATTCTTTGAACAGAAGAAGTAATCAATCATGTATTATTCTTATCAAAGTATCGCTTGCTAGCATTAATGAATGTAGTTGCACTAAAACATCTTGTCTTACGTTTCTGTCAGTTGTACTTTCAAAGAAGATATCAAGTGAGTTTATTATCTCTTTTCGCTCTTTTGATATCTTGTATGCTGAGTCTCTGTCTTTTTCATAATAAGAAGCCATCGTATTTAGGTACCCTTTTTCCATTCTCATAAATATCTGAGCCAACTCTTCTCTTTTCCTCTTGCCAACTTCCAAAACAGAGAATGTTTTGATTATCTTTTTCAGAGCATCTGCGATTTTCTCAAGGTTAAAGGTAAAGTGCCTTGCGTTCATTAGATCCACTAAGTCCATTCTTCTATCTTTACCCAATGAAGGGTTGTACATCACCGACTTTATCACCCTAAACACTAGAAATGTCAATCTGTTGATGTCATCATCTCTTCTGTCCAAATCCTCAACTGTCCCTTTTAACAAAGTGTTTCTTGTATCAATAAACATAGACCTTATGATTATGTCTATTTTTCTGATTATGTTTGTTATACTTATTGCATTCATATTCAGGAAGTCTCTTGCGATTATCTTATCAGCACTCTCCTGCACAATCTCTAATGCTATCAATCCCTGTAATACCTTTCGTATCTCTTTTGATTTATCCGCCAAGCCCCTCCCCGATATATACAGCACATTCACCCCATTTATGTATGAAGAGATTATCTTTCTTTTTATGCAGCTTAGTGTTCTGTCACTTACACTGATTTTCATCTCAACCAAGTCTTCATCTGTTTTGTTTGAGCTAGGCAACAAAGTCAAATTATTCAGGCTTTCAGAAATATAAACCACATCTCCTTTTGACAGTTTATTTTTTTGTATCCATCTTTTTGGTAATGACAACACATAAGAAGATTTTCCAAATCCTATTATTTTTCTGGATTCCATATAGTTTAACCCCCACTATATATAAGCTCATTCCAATATATTTATATTTTTTTGCTATATTTTCTATATTTTATATTCTTTTTTAGAAATGTTTATATACTATAAGCATCCTACAATATACAGGATGAGACGTAAAGTAGTAAAACAAGGCAAATCTAGCTTAACCGTAAGTTTACCTACTAAATGGATCAAGAAGAACAAGGTTAATGCTAAAGATGAGCTAGAAGCAACCGAACAAGGCAATAAACTTGTTCTCACTTTAGTCAAGCAGAAGATTGAAGAAAAAAAGAAAACCGTTAACATAGATGGTATGAACAAGTCATTAGTGCGAAGATATCTGAACGCATTATGCATCAATGGAGTTACAGAAATAACATTCACATATACAAACAGCACAGCTTACAACAAACACACTGAAAAAAAAGAACCTCTCCTACCTTTTTTACAAGGTTTAGTAAACCAGATAATAGGGATATCAATCACACAACAAGACAAAACAAAAACTACTTTTAAGATTTTAACAAACGCTAAGCCTGAAGAGTTTGAACCCTCACTTAACCGAGCAATCTCAATACTCATACAGACATCACAAGACATAATTAGTGCAATACAAAAGGATGATAAAGAGGTATTAGACTTTATTATAAATTTCTCCGAAATAAACCTCAATCGAACAATAATATATGCCCACAACATACTAAACATATATGGAAGGGAGACAAACTCTCAATCAAACAACTACTTTTTACTTTTAAACCAATTAGAAGAAATAGGTGACAGACACTTAGACATCATCAGACTAATAAAAAAAGAACCCCCAACACATAAAGACCTTATCCCCCACTATCAACAAATAACACAGTCCATGCAAGATTTCAAAAAACTACACACCCATTTCACAAACGAAAGCGCAACAAAGCTATATGGAACTCTTGAAAACACAAAAAAGGAAGCAAAAAAAATAAAAGATACCGAAAAAAGAGAAAAAGTGATATTAATTCAAGACCAAATGAAAGAAGTTTTACAGTTTTTAATTGCTTTAAATAATGAGTAATTAATGGTATCTCGAACTCTTCTCAAAATATGATAGTGTAACTTTGTTCCCTTTCCCATTAACCCATTCTCTCCAAATAACTCTTTCAGCGAAGTTTTCTTCATAAAAATCCAGACAAACTTTAGTTTCTACTTCTTTTTTCTTAGCATCATAAAGATTCAAACCCAGCCAGGCACGAATTCCATACTTTAACTTACACAACTTTTCCACCGCATCGGGGTTAATGTTTCTTTCTTCAATCAAACCCTTAAAATACTGCAATGCCACATCAAACTTATCACTAACCTCTCGATAGCTATCATGAGTCCTATAGTGCAATTCAACTATCTTTTTCTGAAGAAGAATATCTCCCACTTCGAACACGATATCAAGATCTCTGTCCGTTCCAGGATCCTTATCTGCTTCTTCAAACGCCTCTAATGCCTCTGCAAATTCAGTCTTGACTTTCCCTCTTTTTGAATCAAGGTAAAAAGGTTCAAAATCATTTGGTCCTTTAAAATTATGCCCAACTGTTCTGGCAACTATCCCCTCTTCACCCAAAAGATCCCTTAATCTACGATTTTTATACAAATTCTTAATAGACTTTTCCAGGCTTTCTGCAGTTCTCTTCTGTAAATATACTCCTGGAACATACTCAAGGTATCTATCAGGAAACATATCCTCATATCTTATTTTTTCATATTCCTCTTTTGATAGAACAAAAAAACCAACATCTCCATCCCAATCATAATCAATTACAAGTTGACAACCTGCATGAAGAGGCACCCAGTCTCCTGGTTTGTCTATTGATTTTCCACTCCCATCATACCAAAAGTTCATGGTTTCGCTAGTTATTGATGTTTTACAAACTCCACAAGTAAGATACTCCAACCCTTCCGATTTTGGTTTTGAATCTTTTTTAGTTACCATTTTAACACAATTATTAACGATAATAAGCCCAACTATATAAAATTTTCCATAATTTTACTACTTATAAGTGATATAACACTAACCTGCCAACACACAAAAATTCCTCCCCAAAAAAATACTAAAAACCGCCCAATTTAATATACAAAACACTCTATATTGTTCCAAAAATGAAACACTGTTCCAAAAATGAAAACATTTAAATAAGAGCTTCTACTAAGCATTGGAATGAAGAATGAATCTCTCCTATCTGAACTTTTTGATAAGAAAATTTTGAAAGTTCTTAACGTGTTCTTCGAGAATAAAGACCAAGAATTCCATCTTAGAGAAATATCCAGCACATCCAAAGTGCCACTGGCCTCAACACATCGGATCGTCAAAAAATTGGCAGATATGGGCCTTATACAATATATAGAGATAAAGAAATTCAAGTTACTTAAGTGGTCAGACTCAGATAAAGCCCGAAAATTGGAATTGCTGTTTGTAGGCAGAAAGAACCCTCTGGAATTCTTCAAAGATCTGATTAAAGAGATAGAAGCTATTACAACTATAATATTATATGGCACACCTTCAAGAGATGGCGCAGACCTTCTGATAATCGGCAACGAAATTAATGCAAATGATATCAAATCCGCCACAACAAAAACAAAAGAAAAATTCGGTTTTACCGTCAATACATTGCTTCTAAATGATGAACAATTTGATCAGATGAATCGTATGGGACTTTACCCCAAAAACAAGAAAATCATCTACCAAAGGTAGCAAAATATATATTAGAAAATAGAAATATTTAAATACTAGTTTAACTATTTTATTTTATAAAAGGTGTGAGTTAATCTCATTAAATAGGGGCGTTTAAATGGAATCTATCCTTAAGTGGGGATTACATCATTCAAAACGCAAAAAAAAGGGTCTATTTTGTTGGAAAATCAATTTTAATTGATAAAAAAACAAAAGAAGGTCAAAAAACAAATTTAAAAAAAACAATATAAATGTTTCGGTTATAAAATATAGCCAAACGAGGAGGGGTGAGAAGATGGACTTCATCATTGAAAACGCAATAAAAAAAGCAGATGAGAACGAACCAACAGACGGCCTACAGGTAGGTCAAGCAAACATAAAGGTTATTGGTACAGGTGGTGCTGGTAACAACATGGTAGGATGGCTATACAATAAAGGTGTAGAAGGCGCTGAAGTAATAGCTGTTAACACAGATAAACAACATCTAGATGTTACTGATGCTGATAGAAAATTCTTGATTGGTAAAGAGTGTACTAGAGGACTTGGATGCGGAGGATTCCCTGAAAGAGGAGCTGAAGCAGCTAAAGAGAGTGTACAAGAAGTTAAAGAAGCACTAAAAGATGCTGACATGACATTCGTATGTGCAGGTATGGGAGGAGGCACAGGAACAGGTGCTGCTGCTGTCGTTGCACAAGTAGCTAAAACACTTGGCTCAATCGTAATTGGAACAGTTACAATGCCTTTCAAGATAGAAAGAGCAAGAGTTGACAAAGCTGAATTTGGATTACAACAACTAAGACAACAGTCAGACACAGTTATCGTAATTGATAACAACAGACTTGTTCAAATAGCAGGTAATTTGCCGATCCAACAAGCTTTCGCTGTTGCAAACGAGCTAGTATCTACAATGATCAAAGGAATTGTTGAGACAATCGCCGTACCATCCTTAGTAAACCTGGATTACGCGGACGTTAAAGCAATCATGACAAACGGAGGAGTTGCTGCTATAGGCGTTGGATCATCAGACACCAACAACAAAGTAGAAGAATCCGTTAAAGGAGCTTTGTCTAACCCATTATTAGACATCAGCTACGCTGGAGCTACAGGAGCTCTTATTCACGTAACTGGAGGACCTGACATGACACTAGAAGAGATTTCTAGAGTAGGGGAACTGGTTACTGAAAGCTTAGATGCTGATGCTAACGTTATCTGGGGAGCAAGAGTTGATGAAGGAATGAAAGGAAAAATGACTGTAATGACAATCATCACAGGAGTCAACTCACCTTGGATCTTAGGCAAGGTAGATCACGGTCAACCAAGCACGCAAGCGCAGGCTATGAGTGAAGAACTAGGCATAGAGATCATTCGATAGGTTGAAATTTTCTTGCCTTCATTTTTTTTCTCAACCACCCCCAAACGAGTTAAGATTCTGAATGAAGGCAGAATGAGAGTGAGGGACCTGGCAGTGTCAGGTCCTACTTTTTTTATTTTCTAAACATTTTATCCAGATGAAAAGACAAAACTCAGACAAAGATTTGATTTGGAAGTATATTTTTCTATTTTTACTAGCTTCAGTAATAGGTTGGGTTTATGAGCTTGATTTAGTTATAAGCGAAGGCACACTAAATTACTTTAAATTTTTCCCAACTTCTATCTACACACTAATTTTTGCTTTTCCTTATGGCATTGCAGGATTAATCCTTTACAAGATTGCTAATGTCTTGACAAAGTATAAGTTTACAAAAGATAAATTGCCTTTAAGGATCCTGATCTATGTTACAGTAATCCTTCTGGTAGAGTTAGTTACTGGTTTATTGGCACTTAATCTAACTGGAGTTATGCCTTGGGATTATTCCCATCATTTCATGAACTATTTAGGGCTAATATCTGTCCCAATTGCAGTAAGATGGTTTATCATTGTAACCGCAATAGGCTTATTTGTCTACAAACCAGCTAAAAAATTCATTAAAAAACCTCTTTCAAAGAAGATCAGAAAGTTAACTCAATACACACTTATCTTCTATGGCGCTTATTTGGTTATATTGCTCATTTTGAAGTATTTAGGAGTTGTTTAAACAATCCTCCCCTGCAATGATTTATAAAGAACACACAGATACTGCTAGTTTCTAAAAATAGGGTGGATTGTTTGAATTGTTACTACTAATTAGGGGCAATAAAACCGAAAGCTTTAAATAGTAGTTATGTTATACTACTCTCATACCCTTAATAAGGGCTAATGAGGTGAAATAAAAAATGGCAGTTAAAGAAGCTAAAGAGACACAATATAAAGATGTTAAAGCTGGAGATTTAATCGTTTCACACTATCCTGAATATACTGGTGGTGGAGTACATTCTGAAGCAGTTGTAATTGGATTACCTACAGGAGAAACTCATTCTGGAGGCCATCTTGGACTAAACTCATCCACAATAGCACCTGGAATAATGTGTTATAGAAAATTCCCTGGAAATGATTCTGGATACTTCTTAACATTAAACGAAGAACAATGGAATAATGGTGTACAAAAAGATTATGTACCTCAAGAACAAAATAGAGAACTAAGTAGAAAACTTTTTGAGAGTGCTAAATCTGATTTGACACAACCAGTCTACAAAGGTGGAAAATTAAAAGATCTTGGGCTTTCAAATAGTGTACAGGCAGAAGAAGTTCTTCACACTCTTGAAGGAATCTTAAATTAATTTTTTGTTCTTTTCTTATCAAAAAACCCGAGGGTTTTTTGGATTTATAGATAAAACCAATCATATATGATTTTTTGGCAGGGGAGGGTTTTTTACTCTAAACAACCACGCCCTTATTTACACTTCTCCCTCAACAACTCAAGCGTCTTTTCAAAATCATTTGCATCAATAGTTTCACTTACTTTGATCTTAGAGATAAAATGTTTATATCTAAGATCATAATACTTCTCAAGTAAAACTTCAACAACATATTGATACTCCCCATCACTAAACTTCTGAACTAATTCCTCAACCACTTCATTTGATAACCATTCTTTCAACTTCTTAATTATAGAGATATATTCTGAAGCATGCTTTCCACAGTCAGGATACCTTTCAACTATGTGAGAAGCCCTATTCTTTAAACTAACATCCAACATCACAGTATAAGACTTATTCATCTCTTCCCATAAAGAGAGTGGAATTAACACATCTCCAATCTTTCTCGCCTCACCTTCAATAAAAACAACATCAAAATCTTTAACTCTCTTCAGATTCTCATATAATAAGAACATAAACATCTTTTGTGAGTTTGGTTTTAAACCAACCGCCCCAAATAGTGATGATTGATGGTTTGCGCACTTTTCTAAATCTATTGAGTTAGGCAAATTCTCAATATATTTTGTCTTTGCACTGCCAGTATATCCTTGTAAAACAATCAATTTAGGAAACTTAAAAGAATCTACCTCCTGAAGAACAAAATTTCTATAAGCTTTCATCCCTCCTTCCAGTTGATAAACATCAAATCCTAAATTGTCTAATAATTTAACAACAGATCCAGACCTCATTCCCCCTCTTGCACAATGCACAACTATCTTTTTACCTTTAAACGAAAGAAACTTCCCGATGAACTTATCCAGTTTCTGAAGAATAAACTCAAATCCTTTCTCATAAGCCTTCTCAACACTAACCTGCTTATACAGATACCCAACTTCATGTCTTTCTACATTCTCAAGTAAAGGAATGCTAACTGCACCAGGTATATGATGATTTTCATACTCAACTGGAGCCCTTACATCCACTATAACCTCATTTGAAAGCTCTGAACAACTTATTGTTTTCATAAAAGAAAGAATTTTCCCCATACTTTTAACTCTTTGCTACCTTCCACAATAAATCAAAATATTTCTTATATCCATCTGCGATCTCTTTATTCTTAATCACAATAGCAATTGGATCCTCACTCCAAAGTACAATTGCCACTTTATCTCCATAAATGTTAGTTGCTGCTGGCGAAGAATATTCTTTCGGCACGTATCTTACACTACTAAGTGGAATTTTAGCTCCTTTTGCATTTTCATCAAATATCATGTTTACTTTTATCTTTCTCTTAACTCTTTCTTTGTCAAAGTGCGGAAAATAATATTTTAATATCTCTGGTGCATGAACACTTGCCCCAAAGATAAAAATCTCCTCCCCCACAATTATCTGATCGTTAAACACTGCTTTAAGTGCCTTTTTCCCCCGATAAAAGGTTGTCTCTTGTTTCTCTTTTGACAGACCATAAAGTAACTCCAGCTGCGGCATTGCCCCTTCAAGCTCATCTTTCCGAGCATTCAAAATTTCTCTTAACTGTTTCGGGTCAACAGCTTCATAATTTCTAACATTATTCTGCTTGATATAACTTACCAACCCTTTCTCAATAAGTCTCTCAATCGCATCATATACCGTTCTTCTATGTAGTCCTGTTTTTGCCACAACTTTAGCTGCCCGACTACTACCAATCTCCAACAATACCAAGTAAGTCTTTGCTTCTGCTTTTGTTAATCCCATCTCTTCTAATATTTGTATATCCATACACTACAACAACATTCTAAACTATATAATACTTGTGGTGAGATATTGCACCACACTTAGTCATATACTTCTTTGACCATAATAACCTTATTACGAGGTAAAGAACCTTGTAAGGAGGTAAATAAAATGGAATTAAAAATTATAGATGCAAACCAAAACTACAACAAAATTACAAGAGCCAATATGGAAACATATCTGAGTGCATCTGCTCAGGTTGACATGCTTAAGAGCATGATCATCGGCCCTTTTGAGAAAGCTTTGAAGGAAGACACCAGCTACAATAATGAAAACATACCTAAAGCAAAAATAGCCTTAGAAAAACGGATAGGAAACCACAACTTCAAATTTGACATCAAACCTTCCACCAACCCCAAATATGGTGAAGTGTATGATGAGATGAACCAATACCTTTCTGAACTAGGCAGAGGAAATAGTGAAGGTAGAAGAAGAGATGGTGTAAGAACTACTGAAGAAGGAACTTACATCCTACTAGATGATGTAATTGACAACCTTAACACATCAATAGATAACAATACTGAACCAAGTGTTGAGATTAAGATTAAAACAAGTAATGGTAAAGATTCTCAACAACTAACCAGAACAGTTTTAGAACTTGATTACACCAGAGACTACAGCATTGTTAAAGGTGAAGGCGCAGGACATAACGCAAGAAACTACATTGAAGCAAAAAAGATTGTGAAAAACGTTGAATCCGTAATTACAAAACCGTTTGATGCTGCAGTTAAAGAACAGACCGGCTTCAGCAAAGAAAATATACCTGCAGATGTAGAATATTCTAAGAATTCTGTCGGTAACGTGTTGTGTTATGTTGTTAGCTCACCATCTGACAGTGTTAAGTATGCTAAAGTTATGGATGGATTTATCAACCACATAGAAGTTTTGTCTGAAGAGACCACTAAACAAAAATCTGCCATGCCTGAGCTTAAACGGCTTGATGGAAGAGCTTATGTTAACTTGGCAAACTTAACAGAAACTCTTGATGCTCTTAAGGACAATAACACAACAGAAACTTTAAGACAAAATGTTAAGTACTTAAGAAAACCAAAGGACGATAAGATTATTGTAGAATAATCTTTCTTTTTTCTTTTTTCTTTTTTTATTATTCTTACCTAAGAAAGTTACTAAAGTAAAATATCAGTGCAAACACTACAGATATAACAATCATCGCTATCACCATCCCTTTATCATTCCCAAACCCAAACGGTATAAATCCAATAACTCCTCCTACGGCCACTTTTGAATTCCCCCCAGAATTAGCACTGAGAAGAGAACCAATTATGATAATAATCATCCCCACCATAACAATCCCTACACCGATTGGGACTAATGATTGTGTGTTCATACCCACTAACATGAATTAAACCTTATTAAAACTTTTCAAAAACGACCTATACCACTCTCGAGTACAAACAACTATTTATATACGTTTTTTCATAAAATCAATACCAGTATGGCTGAATTAAAGAAAGTTATGAGTTATAAGACCATTCTACTTATAGTTATAAATTCAATCATGGGCACAGGTATTTTCTTCTTACCTGCGTTAGGTGCTAAGATAGCTGGACCTGCAAGTATAATCGCTTGGGCACTCTTATCAATTCTAGCAATTTACATTGCAGGTTGTTTTGCTGAGTTGACTTCTATGTTTCCAGAAGCAGGAGGTATTTACGAGTTCAGCAAACAAGCTTATGGAAGGTTTATCTCATTTATGATCGGTTGGTTAAGCCTTATTACTGCTAACTTCACCATAGCTATGCTTATGATTGGTGCAGTCAGATATATCTTCCCTTTTGATGCACCATTAGCCATTATTTTTGTATCTTTAATCCTTATCTGGGCTTTTAACATCACTGCTTATAGAGGTATGAAAGTATCAGCCACTCTGTTAATCACTTTTGGATTTGTTACGTTATTTGCGCTTTTCTCAGTTATTATTCCTGGTTTGTTCAGTATGCAAGCATCTAACTTCCAGCCCTTTTTCCCTATGGGGCTTCCAGTTATTTTCTTAGCCATTTTCTTTATTGCTGAGACTTTTTTTGGTTGGGAATCTCCAACTTACTTAGCGGGAGAGGTTAAGGATGGCAAAAAAGTTATGCCTAAGGCAATAGTTCATGGTACCGTTATAATCAGCATTATCTCCCTACTGTTTGTGATTACTGCGATAGGTTCCGCTGGCTGGGGTCTTTTTGGCGATTCTGTTGCACCTATAGCTTTCTTGAGCAATATTTTTTATGGTGCCGGGGCCGTTAATGCTTTTGCAATGATTGTTTATCTTGCGATAATTGGTTCAGTTGCAGGTTGGGTTGTCTCAGCACCAAGACTTATTTTGTCTATGGCTAAAGACAATCTTTTCTTTAAGAATTTTGCAGAGATCCACCCTAAATACTCTACACCTTACAAAGCAATTATTCTTCAGATGGTGATTTCATCTATTTTAGTCATCATAGGTGCAGGTTCATACTTCTTACTCTTAGAAATATTATTACCTATGCTTTTAGTGTTATACATAGCAGTTGTGTTAAGTGTTGTAGTATTAAGGCACAGACAACCTAAAACTAAACGTTATTTTACAGTCCCATTTGGTAAAGTTGGCCCAGTAATTGTTTCTATAATCTTCCTTGCTTTAATGGGTGTTTGGCTTACAACAACTCATGGTGCGATGGATAAATTACAGTTAGCACTATCAATTATCCTGTTAGGAATCCCATTCTATTTATTGTTCGAGATGTACTATGATCCTAAAATTATCGTGTTTATGAGAAGTTTTTTCTCGGAACTTACAAACCTTACAAACAATATGATGTTCCCAGTTTCTAAAAGAAAAAAGATGATTAAACTTCTAGGGATCAATCTTAATAACAAAAAAGTTTTAGACTTTGGGTGTAGTGTTGGTGCCTTAACAACCATACTGTCTAAGAAGGTCGGTGATAAAGGTAAAGTTTATGCCACTGATGAATCTAAACACTCTCTAGAGATTGCTAGCAGGAAAGTTATTAGAAATAAGATTACTAACGTAACCCTTCTGCAAGATAAGATTAACGAAGTTAATAAGAAAGTGCCTAAAGTTAATGCTATTGTTGGTGTTTCCACTTTAGGTTTTGTTTCTGATGACAAAAAGGTTCTAAAACAACTGAACAAAAGACTAAAAGTTGGGGACCCTTTCTGTTTTATGGAGTATGATAAGTTCTTTAGTGTAATTCCTAATATTGAATGGGTTGGTGATGATAAAAAGATTAAAAAATTATTCAGCAGTGCAGGGTTCAGTGTTAAAGTTCTTAGAAAACAAGGTGTTGCTTGGCAATACATCTATATGTATGGTAAAAAGAAAAAATCTATCTAGAACTGTCTGCCTGTCTTTCCATCTCTAATTTCTTAGCGATTGCAACTGACATGTTACTTAGTTTGTAAGCATTTATGATCTCATCAGCTAGTGCTTCTTCTGCTTTTATTTTTTTGCCGAAGCTCTTTTGGTATGCTCCTTGGATCATTAGTCTCATTACAAAGTCTATTCTTCTTTGTGGTGCCATCTCTAATGCTTTTGCATATCTTGCTCCACCGTATTCTATTGCAGTCACTTCTTCTCTTGGTGCTGCGTTTTCTACTGCTTTTACGAATACTTTGATTGGATTTTCTTTTGTTCTTCCTTCTATCAGTAAGAATGTTTTTTCAGCTAGAGCGTATGCTCTGATTCCTTTTCCTGTGTTCTTTCCAGAAGATATATAGTGTTTTTTTGACCTGTGTCCTGGAATCATAAGCTTGTTGATGAATCTTTCAACCATATTTGCTTGTGATTTGTGAAATCTGAATTTTGCGTATCTTGCACCGGTTCTTGGAACTACTTTTGGAGTCATACATACATAGTCTTTCAGACCCATGTCATCTACTGTGATTCCTTCTGTGCTCCATCTGTTAAATATTTTTAGCTCAACCATTTTACTTTCTCGCTTTCTCTACTTTTCCTCTAATCAGTGCGTTTAGACTTTGATCGTTTACCTTTATTACTTGCCATCTTACTCCTGGTATGTCTCCTTTTGCTCTGCCCATCTTTCCGCCGATACACTCAATTACAACTTCGTCGTGCTCGTCGCATAGTTTAGCAGCTCCGTCTCCAGGTAAGAATGCTGTTACTTGTTTTCCGTTTTTGATTAATTGTACTCTTGCGCATTTTCTCATTGCTGAGTTTGGCTGTTTAGCTTCTAGCTCTACTTTTTTTAGTACAATTCCTTTTGCTTGTGATGCTCCGTCTAGTGGATCTGATTTCTTTTTTAGATCGAATAATTTCTGTACAAATGCTTTTTTCAGCATGTTGGACTGTTTTCTTCTGCCAACTAGCCTTCTTCCTGCATTCAATCCGTTTGATTTTTTACCCATGTTACTCGAGAAACTGCAGTTTGTTTATAAAGGTTTCTGTTACTTATTCGTCAAAAAGCACTCATATACCTCCTCCTTTTTAAGTGGTTTTTGAGCGTGCTCAGAATTCCAATTCTTGGAATTCTGACATATAAATAGAAATCTAAACAACTTTTATCTCTTCTATGTCAAAGTGTCTTTTGACGTACTCTTCTAACTTCCTTAAATTTGCTGCATTCCTTCCTATGATCAGGCCTTTTGTTTTTGTGTCTGATCCAGTTATTGTGATTATTTTGTCTTCAAGAACTATATCTTCTGCTCTTAGAGGCATTATTAAGCTTTTTACAAACTTGCATACATCTGGATTGTACTCTGCTACCTTAACTTTTTTCTTAGTCATCTGTTCTAGTCTTTTGATGTTTGCTCCTGCTTTTCCTATCGCTTTTCCTACCATAAAAGGTTCTACAATAAAGATCAACTGGTTCTCTTCTTCTATTAGGTCTCTTGCTTTTGTTCTTGTTATGTTTTCAAATAGCGAAATTGTCTTTATAGAATTCACATCAAATTTGATCATCTTGGTTTTACTCTTTTTTTATTCCTAAAAGTGATATTGAGAAAGGAGTCTTGCATAAAGCACCCAGTTCTTCATTTGTTTCTGAGATTTCTTCAACATTTACAGCATGTATCTCACATAGCTCTTTTATTTCTTCTATGTCAGGGTAGTTTGAAGTTACAAAAACTTTTTCGATTGTCTCTTGTCTTATTGCTTTTACTGTTTCGTCGTTTCCTTTTATAACTTTGTTCTGTTCCATTGCTTTTTTTATCTCTTCTACGTAACTCATTTAGTTCACCTTTTCATTTTTAGTGTCGGTAATCCCGTTCCAGTCGGTACTGGTTGGTTCAACATTACATTTTCTATTACTGATATCAAGTGATCTTCTTCTCCTTGAATTGCCGCATTCAATAAGTGTTTTATTGGTGTTTCGAAACTTGCACGAGCCAATACTGACGCTTTTTCTCCTACAATCCCGTATCTTGTGATTCCTTTTACTTCTCCAGTCATGCACATCGTATCACTTACCATCATTATGTGTCTTACGTTTATGTTTAGTCCTTGATCTTCAATAACTTTGTATACTTCGTTTATGATTGATTGTCTTGCTGCCTCAACCCCAAGAACTTTTCTTATCTCTTTTATGTCGTTGCTTATTGTTCTTGTTGGATCTATCTCTTTTAGTTTCATTACGTCTTTTAAGTTTGTCCCGGATGTTACTATGATCCATTCGCCTTTTCTTTTTACTGGCAGTACTTGTTGTATGTTTTTTATTCCTGTTATGAATAGTGCTCTTAATTTTTCTTTAAGTTTGTATAGTTCGTTTAAGCTTTCGTTGCCTTTTGCTCTTGGTCTTATTATAAATCCGTCTTCTGTTTTTTTGATTGTAATACTTTTAACCCCTTGGCTTATTGTTTTTTGTATTGTTTCTTCTCTGATTCCTACTTGTTTGATCACTTCTCTGTCTAGTTGAAGTTCAATTGTTAACTCTCCTATGTTGATTGAGAATTCTTTTGCTAGATCTTCCAACAGCGTGGATTTTATTTTCATTGCTAGCTCTTTTATTTTTTCTCCTTCAGAGTATGGTTTTTGTAGGAATATTTCCATCATCGGTGTCTTGATTTTCTCTCTGCCATCGACAATTTCAATAATACGCGGCAATCCTGTTGTTACGTTCATCTCCGCAACTCCTGCGAAGTGGAATGTGTTCAAAGTCATCTGTGTTCCTGGTTCTCCTATTGATTCTGCTGCTATTAATCCTACAGATTCGCCCGGGTCTACTTGAGAGTTTTCGTATTCTTCAAGAACTCTTTTGAATATCTCTTTTAGTTGTGTTTTGCTTACTTTTTCTGGTAAGCTGTCTTCTATTTCCTGTATTATTTTTTCAGGCAGTAAGTCTTTGTATTCTTTTTTTAGTTCTTGCATTTTAACCCTCTACTACATCTTGTATGATCTGTTTAATGTTGATTGTTCCGTTCTCACTTCTTGATACGTCTATTCCGTCTTCTCCGTATTTGAATTGTACTACTTTTTTAGCTGAGTCTCTTATCGTTCCATCATATTCTACTTTTAGATCCTGCATCGCGTTTGCTAACCTTCTATATAGATATCCTGATTTTGGTGTTCTCAGTGCTGTATCCATCAGTGAGTCTCTTCCGGTTATACTTCCGAAGAAGAATTCTGCTGGTGTAAGTCCTTTTTTGAATGAATTTTCTACAAACCCTCTTGCTTCTGCACTCAGGTCTTTTTCTTTAAAGCATGATAATGTTCTTCCTTTGTATCCTTTGCCTATTCTTTTCCCTCTCATAGCTTGTTGCCCTACACATGCTGCCATCTGTGCCATGTTTAGAGGTCCTCCTCTTGCTCCGGATCTTGCCATGATCGTTGTTGCGCTTACTTTTGCGTATTCTTGAGCTATGTTTCCTGTTTCGTTTCTTGCTTTGTTCAGAACTTCCATTATTTTTAGCTCTAGTGTTTCTTCCATCGATCTTCCTGGAAGTATTTCTAATTCTCCGTCTCTGAATTGTTTAATCAGATCTTCTGTTGCTTGTTTTGCTTTTGTTAATGTTTCTTCTATCTTTTCTGTCGCTTCTTTTGGCATGTCTATGTCTGATAGACCTGATGATAGACCGTATTTTAGTAGTGTTTCTATTCCTAGTAATGATACTTGTTCCATCAGTTTTAGTGTGAAGTCTTTTCCATATTTTTTATGGATTCTTCTGAATAACAGAGCTTTTTCTGATCCGAATGCGTTGTCATCGATCACTCCTTCTACTAGTTTTCCTTTCTTGATTACTACAGGAGTTCCATCTTTTGCTTTTCCTTCAAAGTCTAGGTCTTCTGGTAGGATTGATGAGAATATCTCTCTTCCGTTCAATATTTTTTTAGTGCCTAGTTTTGAGAAGTCGTCTATTCCTGCGCTGTATAGTAACTCTGCCGCTTCTTTTCTTGGCAGATCAATGAATTTTGTTAATACATAATTTCCTGATATTGCATCTTGGATACATCCGATTACACTTAACCCGTATCTTGGACTGATTATCTGTGTTTGTACTTCCATCAGTATTTCTGCTTCTGCTCTTGCTTCTTCGGTTTGTGGAACGTGCAAGTTCATCTCATCTCCGTCGAAGTCTGCGTTATATGGGTGGCATACTGCTGGGTTTATTCTGAATGTTCTTCCTGGAAGCACTTTTACTCTGTGACACATCATACTCATCTTGTGAAGTGATGGTTGTCTGTTGAATATTGCTACGTCTCCATCCATCAGGTGTCTCTCTACCACATAGCCTGGTTGTAATTCTTCCAGTAATTGCTCTTTTGTTTCGTCTGTTATTCTTTTTCTTTTTCCATCTGGTCTTATGATGTAGTTTGATCCTGGATAGTTTTCAGCTCCTCTTTCTATGAACTCTTTTATGTAGTCCATATTCCATTTTGTTACTGTTTCAGGTATTGTTATTTTTTGTGCTACTATCTTTGGCACACCTACTTCGTTCATCCCTATTCTTGGGTCTGGACTGATTACTGTTCTTGATGAGAAGTTTGTTCTTTTTCCTGCTAAGTTATGTCTTATTCTTCCTTCTTTGCTCTTAAGACGTTCTGAGATAGTCTTCAACGGTTGTCCTGATCTGTGTCTTGCTGGAGGTAGTTGTGCTACTGCATTATCGAAGAATGTTGTTACGTGGTATTGTAATAGATCCCATAGGTCTTCTACGATTATTTCTGGTGCTCCTGCGTTTATGTTCTCGAACAGTCTCTGGTTAATTCTTACTATGTCCCCTAGCTTATGCGTTAGATCATCCTCACTTCTTTCTCCTGTTTCTAGTGTGATGGAAGGTCTCATTGTTACTGGCGGTATTAGCATTACTGTCAGTATCATCCATTCAGGTCTTATGAATTCTGATTCTAATCCGATTAGTGAGATATCTTCATCAGGTATTTTTTCTAGCCTGCTTCTTATCTCGATTGGGTTTACTCTTTTTTCGTTTTCTAAGAATGTTGTTGGTTTCTCTAGTGTGATTTTTTGTTGTCTTGTTTTACAGTGTGGGCAAGATGTTGTGTTTCTTGCTGAGGTGATTATCGCTTTTATCTTTGCTCTTTTTGCATCTAACCCATCTTCTTTTTCTGTTTGTTTCAATTCCTCTAATAATTTGTTTATTTTTGCTTGTTTTAACAATAATCTTCCACACTCTCTGCATGTTGTTCTTAGTGCTGCGAGTATGTGTGCTACGAAGTTTATGTGGATTACGGGTCTTGCTAGTTCTATGTATCCGAAGTGTCCTTGACATTCTTTCAACCTACTTCCACAAGTTTTACAATTCAAACCAGGATCTATTACCCCTAATCTTATGTCCATTAATCCTCCGTCTACTGGATACCCTTCTTTATCGTATAGCTCAGGTGTAACTACTTTAGCTACTGCTATCTTTTTGATCATCTTTGGAGAAAATGATTGGAATGTTATTGATTGTACTTTTTTGTGTACGTGTATTGCTGTGTAGTCGTCTGCCATGTTAAAAAAACCTCCGGTTTTTTTGCATGCTGAAAATTTTAATTTTCATCATTTTTAGTATTTCTCCTTTAGTTCTAACCTAGGGTATACACCCATTGATTTTAATTCATCCAACATCAGTTTAAACGCATAACTTAGTTCTACGTTGCTTACTTCTGTGTCTTCTCCACACATTGGACAGTAACTTCTATTTTTGAATCTATCATATACTGCTACTAACCCACATTCTTCACAGATTGGAACTATCGTTCTGTCTGAGTCGAATCTTTCCTTAAGCAGCAATGATGCTCCGTGTGCTACAAAACAGTCCTTCTCCATCTCTCCTAATCTTAGACCTCCTTCTTTTGCTCTTCCTTCGGTTGGTTGTCTTGTTAGTAGTTGGATAGGTCCTCTTGCTCTTGAGTGTAACTTGTTAGCTACCATGTGTTTTAGTCTTAGATAGTACATGTCTCCGATGTAGATTTTTGCTTTCATGACTCTTCCAGTCATCCCATTGTACAATGTTTCTGTTCCGTCTTCTCTGAATCCTAATGATAATAGTTCTTCTCTTAGTGCTTCTTCTGGTTCTGAGTTGAATGTCGTCCCATCCACGTATCTTCCTGATAGCGCACCTGTTTTTCCTGCGATTAGTTCTAGTAAGTGTGATACGGTCATCCTTGATGGTATACCGTGTGGACTGAAGATTATGTCTGGTGTTACTCCTCTTGCTGTGAATGGCATGTCTGTCTCTGGAAGGATTATTCCAACAACTCCTTTCTGTCCGTGTCGTGATGCAAACTTATCTCCGATTTCAGGTATTCTTAGATCTCTTAATCTTACTTGTACTAGTTTATTTCCTTCTTCGTTTTCTGTGATCATTACAAAATCAACCGTCCCTTGTTCTCCATGTTTCATTGCTATTGATGATTCTCTTCTTACGTTTGATGCTAGATTGTACTCATCCATCCCACTCAAAAACCGCGGAGGTGATGTTTTTCCTATTACCACATCTCCTTCTTTTACTTTTGATTCTGGGTGTATGATTCCATCGTCTTCTAAGAATCTGTAATCTTTTTCTATTCTGTATCCTTTTACTTCTTTGTCAGGGATGCTGATCTCGTCAACTAGTCCTCCCGAGTATCTTAGTTCTTCTGCACTTGCGGGTCTGAAGTATGAGCTTCTTCCCATTCCGTATTCTATTGCGCTTTTGTTGATTATTACACCGTCTTCCATGTTGTATCCTTCGTAACTTAAAATTGCTACAACTATGTTTTGTCCTGCAGGGTGTTTGTCTGATTCTGATATGTCATATACCATTGACTGTACTACCGGTACTTGTGGGTTGTGTAATACACTAACGTCTGTGTCTATTCTTACTGGGAAGTTTGCTGTGTAGAATCCTACTGCTTGCTTCTGTGATTTTGATCCTCCGTGTACCCTTGTTGATAATGTGTGGTTTGCAAAAGGCACCAGTGATGTTGATAAGCTAAACATATCTAAAGGTGTGATTTCTAGATGCGTGTGTTCTTTAGTTAGTTCTTCTTCTGAGAATGCTACGTATGCGTTTTCTTCTTCTGATGTGTCTAAATATTCTACTAGCCCTTGTTTGATTAAGTCGCTCCAGACTAGCTCGTTTTTCTGTAGCTTTTTTAGTGTGTCTTCGGTTAGCAGGGATTTTCCATCTTTTACTACGATTAGAGGTCTTCTTGCTCTTCCGTTGCTTAGTTCGATCTGTACTTCATCTGACACCTTGTTATAGCTTATGTTTAGTCCGTCAGGTATTTTGCTGCTTCTTCTTTCTTCTCTTACTTGTTGTACAAATTCTTCTGGATTTTCTACTGTGCCGATGAATTTTCCGTCTATGTATACTTCGCTCATTTTATCGTACTGACCTCAATCCTAAATTTCGTAGTGATTCCATTATCTGTTCTTCTTGTTTTGGTTCTTGGCTTACACTACATAGTAATGCGAAATTTTTTCTTAATCCTATGTTAGTTCCCTCTGGCGTTTCTATTGGCCCTAACCTTCCTAAGTGTGTTGCGTGCAACTCTCTAGCTTCGAAGTTTTCTTGTGAACTGCTTAAAGGACTAACTACTCTTTGTAGGTGGCTTAGTGTGTGTAAAAAGTTAAGTCTTTCAATTCTTTGGCTTATACCTTTTCTTCCTCCTACCCAGTTTCCTGTTGCCATTGATGAATATATTCTTGATGTAAGAAGTTTTTCTCTTATGATTACTTTTATTGATGGGAATTTCCCTCTCTTTACGATTCTTTGGAAGTTGTAAAGCAAGTCCCCGATAAGTGCATTAAAGTTCACTCTGAAAAGATCTGCCAGTAACTCTCCTGATTGTTTCAGTCTTTTGTTTGAGTAATGGTCTTTGTCGTCTTTTGGTAAGTTGCCTGATGATACATCGATGAACTTTTTGATCATCTTGCACATGTTGTATGCTTTGTATACTCTGTCTTCAGGTGTGATTCCTAAGTGAGGCAATAGGTACTTGTCTATTATCTCTCTCATTCTTTCTATTCTGATTTCTCTTGCTTGTGTTATTCCTATTCTTTTAGCTAAGTAATCAAGTGCATCTTCTTCTGTTTTTAGGTCTACGAACTCGTACAAGTTTACAAATACTTCGTCGTATTGTTTTTCTGAGCTGATGAATCTCATTATCTCTTCATCTTTTACTAGACCTAGTGCCTTGATCACTATTATGATCGGCATCCTTCTTACTCTTGTGAATGTTAAGTAGAATATCCCATCTTTCATCTTCTCGATGGTGTGCGGTATTTTGAATGCTCCTCGTTCTGAGAACATTTTTCCTGTGTATTCTGAAACACCCAGTGTTGCTTTCTCTACCATCAGTCTGTTTGCCGCTAAGTCTTCTACCGCAATCAGAACTTTTTCCGTTCCATTAACTATAAAGTAACCGCCTGGGTCATCTGGATCTTCTCCTTTTTCTGCTAATTCTTTTTTGCTTAACCCACTCAGGTGGCAGTTTTTGCTTTTTAGCATGATTGGTAATGATCCAATTTGTGTTGTGAAATTTTCTCTTTGTACTCCGTTGATGTATGCACTAACATCCAAGTATATTCCCGCACTATAACTTAACTTTCTAAGTCTTGCTTCTGCAGGGTAGATTTTTCTTTTTGATCCGTCTGCTTCTGTTATTTCTGGTTTTGTTACCCAGATCTTATTGAATCTTATCTTGAATTCGTCAATGTCATGTGGAATGATGGTTGGTTCTACTTCTTTGTTTTCTTCTATTATCTTTTGTAGTTTCTTTTCGATTAAGTTATTGAATGATTCGATGTTAGAATTAACTAAACTTTGTTCTTCAAAATATTTTTGTACTAGTATCTTGCTCTTATCATACATCTGTTACCACCCTGTAAAAATATGATGTTCCTGCGGTTCTTGTTTTTCTTGTTATTCTTATCACATCTCCTCTTTTAACATCTAGACCCATCAGTCCAGCATCTTTTATCTTTATTTTTGGTAATTGTCCTTCGGTTATGTTGTAAGTTTTTAGAATTTCTTGTTTTTGCCTGTCGCTCAGTTTTTCATGCTTTGGCATCAAAACGTGGTTTATGATTTTTGGGTCAACTTTCATTTTTTCTTCCTTTGGATTGTTATAGGCCCGACGGGATTCGAACCCGCGGCCACACGATTGCTTTCTTTTGAACTAAACATTTGTTCAGTTCATGTTAAAAGTCGTGTGCTCTACCAGGCTGAGCTACAGGCCTATCTAATATGGCTGAGACGCCCTGGCCGAGACTTTCAATATCTAACACCCCTCTTTTGCTGGTGTTGTATTTTTGAACTCGAGTCACCACCGTGACAGGGTGGTATGATAGGCCACTACACTACCAGGGCAATTTTGAAAACATTCGTCGACAAACAACAGCATTATAACTATATTCTAGTCAAAATACCGTTATTTCAGAATGCCCCCTCCGCCATTTTATGAAGAATTTTGAACCCCTTTTTAAAGCTTTTGGTTTTTTGGGGTTTTAGAGCTGTTTATTGGGGTTTTCCCAATGTTTATTCACTTTTTCCATAACTTCTGTTAGTTTGGGTTTTAGTGTGTTATTCCAGACGTCCAAGGAATCATCTATGAATTTTGCCTCCTCTGCTTTATCTTTAGTTAGGCCTATCAGTGAGTTTCTAGAAGTCATCTCTAATGTTTTGTTCATCACTGAAGTTATGCTTTGTTTTTCCTCATCTGAAAACAATTGGCTTTCTGTTGAGTTTACTATGCTTGATGGGTTTGGCAATAATAATCCATGCAGGTATCCTCCCCACCCTCCGAATCCGTCTGCTATCCTTCCACAGACTGCTCTTGATAGTTTCTCGCTCACGAATCCTTCTTTCATCATGAAGTCTTTTAGGAAGAAGACTTCGTCTAATTCTTCAAGAGTTGCTTTAAATTTTAACTCCTGTTTCATTTTTTCAAACTCTTGTTCGAATTGTTCTTTGGTTTCCATTTTGAATATAAGAGTCCCCGCGCCCAGATTTGAATTTCCCAGGATACACATCACTTGCATCCCTCCAGGAACCTTTCGGTAACGGCTGGCTTGTTATCATCTTTTGTAAACCTTACAAACATCAAACAAGACCCTCTACAGCCGAACGCTCTACCATTGAGCTACGCGGGGTTAATATTATTGTTTCTAGAAGTTGTTTATAAATTTAACTAAGAAATCTAGTTATTTATCAAATCTTAATCTTACACTTAAAAGAAGGATAACCGCACACGCTACAAAGTTTAATCCAGAAACTATCCTAAACAATAAATCTTGAAGTATAAACAAACTGTATAAAAAAGCAATCCCTGATGTTGCAGTCCATAAAAGGTATGAAGTTTCATTTGCACTTAACTTTTTATGGTGCCACAAATCATTTATTGTTGGCCAGTATGCAATAGCCCCCACAATTCCTACTCCACCGTAAGCGATAATCAGTAACTGCAATAATATTTCTTTCATAATAATAACCTTAGATAAAGTTTACTCTTCTTTTTGAACTACTCCTTTTCCTGAGTAGCTCATCTTTTTCTTTCCAGGCGTTGTTTCGTAACTTAGCTCTGCGTTAGGAAGTTTGATTGCGCCAAGTATTGATAATTTTGTTCTGATCTTGTATCTGATCATCCTTTCTTCTCGCTTAGTTAGCTCAGGTATTCCCCATTCTATGTTTGTTCCTGTAACTTCGTAGCTTCTTATTCTTTTTGGAGGTAGTGTTCCTGGTAAATCCTCCTTAACATATACTGCTATGTTTGGTATTACGTCTGTAACTCTTAAGTTCCTAACATCTTTGCCGCTTATGTTTTTGATTAATAGTAATACTTTTACTTCAGATACTCCTCCTTCTGTCCTGGATACATTAACTATCTTTTTCTGTATTATAACTTCGGGTTTAATTAAGTAATAACCTAACACCAATAGTACGATTATGATTATGATTATTGCCAGAGGCACATAACTTTCTCTTTTTACTAGCTCGATGCTTTCTCCTGGCTGCAGTGTTTGTTCCCATTCATAATATTTAACGCCATCTTCCTTCACTGTTTCAGTGTCTGGTGTTGTCTTTGTGAATATCCCTCTTAAGAATGATGTTTCTACTCTTACTGTGCCCGTCTTTTCTACATTTCCTATGTTTGTTGCGATTACTTTATCTACTGTAACTAAGAATTTTTTCTCAGTTGAAGGCTCTTCTAGAAAGTCTCTTTCAACTCCTAAGAATTTGATTTCTCGGTGGAACTTCCCTATTTCCATCCCATCCATAATCAGTATGATCTCTAAGTCCATCTCTTGTGGCGGCACATATTTGTCTACTTCTACAACAAATTCTTCTTTTTTGTTTATTTCGTTAGGTGCTAGCTGTGTTGCTCTTTCCTCGTTTATCATGTTGCTTTTTAGTTTTACAGTTAGCTCGCTTATGTCTAGGCTGTTTTTATTATCTAAACTCACAACTACTTTTACTGGCTCTTGAGGATTCACCTCGCCTATCTCTCCGCCTACGTTAGATATCAATGTTTTTGCAACTACGTTTGGCACGTAATCTATTTTTTGTCCTGATTCTAGGAATATTCTTGGGCTGATTGTTTTTTCTTCTCCGCTTCCCACAGCTGTTACTTTTAGGTCAACTGCGTGACTTCCAAATGTGAAGTCTGTTTCTGGAGTCATCTGTATTGTTGTTGTTTTTGACTGCCCAGGCATTATTGTCATGCCAGAAAAATAATCAGATAGTGGATCTGATCTTAATCTCCACTTAGCAGGTTTTGCTATTGTGTAGGTGTTCGTTCCTGATTCTGTATTTGTTATTGTTAGTTTTATTTCTGCTGTGTCGCCTTGTTTTATTCTGTCTTTGATTGATTCTACACCTAGCTCAAATGTTGCTGTAGCTATGCTTAATGTAAGTAGGAATACCAGTAATATAGAGTATATCTTTTTCATCTTGAAAATCTCCGATTTTTAAGACACGGGAACGCTTAGTGACCGTGTTTCACACCTTTTTGTTATAAAAATTATAAGAGTTCTACTATTTAAAGGTTTCTTTAATAGAAAGGTATAAAAATAGAAAAAATTAGTTTTTTATTATGCAAAGAGAACTTAAAATATTACTTTCAACTGCTGCTCTGTTTCTTTTAGCGGGTGGATTGTTTGGTCCTGTTTATGCGGTTTTTGTTAAAGAGATAGGTGGAGACTTATTGACAGCAGGTACTGCTTATGCTGTATTTTCTATCTCTGCAGGAATCCTGATCTTTTTCATAAGTAAATGGGAAGACCATGTTAAACATCAAGAAAAATTAATTATCGCAGGTTACGTACTAAGTTGTATTGGTTATTTTGGTCTTCTTCTCATAAGAGAACCTTGGCACTTGTTCATCGTGCAGATAGTTTTTGGTGTTGGTGAAGCCATTGGAACTCCCGCATATGATGGATTATACTCCAAACATTTAGATAAAGGCAGGTTTGTTTCTGAATGGGGGTTGTGGGAGAGTATGCAGTGGATTGTTACAGCAGTTGCGGCTGCAGCAGGTGGTTTTATCGCTAACACTTACGGATTTAAACCTTTATTTACAGTTATGCTTATAGCTTCTATAATTGGTCTGTCAGTATCCTTATCACTTTTAGTTAAGAAAAAGAGAAGATCAAGATAACACTCTGCTTATGTGGTCTTCTTTACCCACTCTTATTATGTTATCTACGAAACTTTCTATTTTATTCTCATGACTCACTATTATTATCTGATTCAAACTCAGTTCATCAAGAACGTTTCTTACATTATCTAACTGTTCCATGCTAAACCCGTCTGTTGGTTCATCCAGTATTATCAGATCTTTTGTTCTTATTGTTTCTATTGCGTGGTTGATTACTTTGTTTAAAGCTAACCTATATGCTAATGCTGCTGATGTTTTTTCTCCACCAGATAAGTTTTCCACATCTGTTTCGTAGCTGTTTTGTATTATCACTGGCGAAAATTCTTCATCTAACCTTATCGATAGGTTATCATCATCTACCAAGATATCAAACCATTGTTTGAAGCTGTTGTCAAACTCTTTATGTATGTGCGTCATCACATGTTTTTCTATCACTGTCGTCAATGGGTTAAAGTTGCTTGACAACCAGTCCTGTATCTTCATAAACCTCATTTTTTCTTTTTTGTGTTTTTCTTGGTTTAGTATTTCTACATGAAGTCTGTTAAGTTGTTCTTCTAAAAGCATCAACTCTTTTTTCATGCTTGCTTTTTGCGCTTCTAGTTGTTTCTCTTTTTCTTCTTTCTGTTTCTCTTTCCCCTCGATCTTGAGGTATTCTTGTTCTATCTCTTTCATGGAATCTATGTTTTCTTGTAACTCTTTTTTCTTCAGGTTGATAGAGCCTATTTGTTTTTTTGTTTCTTGGTTGGAATCTTCAAGTTTGTTTTTTGTTTTTGATTTTTCTTTTATCAGCTCGCCTAGGTGTTGTTTTTCTTTCTGCATCAGTTTTTGTTTCTGCACATTTTTTAATTCAAGATTGAGCTTGATTAGTTTATCTTCATGAGATTTTAGTTTGCTCTCACCCATTTTACTATCATATCCATCTTTAATTTTCTGGGATACTTCAGAAAGCTGTGTTCTTAGCTTAACTATCTCTTCAACTATCTCTTCTTGTCTTTTTATGTCTGCGCCCACAGTCAGTTTCTCTTTTTCTTTTTCTTCCACAAGATTTATCTTCTTGTTAAGATCGTCTATTGTTTTCTGTTTTTCTCTCTTTAAGGAATCTAGTTTTATGATCCTATTCTCTACTTCGTTTAACTTCAGATTTTCTTCGTCTAGAATTTTTGTTCTGTGTCCTTCATTAACTTCTTGCCTACATTGAGGGCAGTGTTCTAGATTTTTTACATCTTTTATTATCTTTCTTGACTGTTCTTCTTCAGTCTTTAGCTTGCTTAAACCAAGGATCAGCTCCTGTAGGTTTTTGCTTTCTTCTTCTAGTTTAGTTTTAACCCCAAGATTGTTTTTTAGCTCTTGTTCTATCGCTAACATTTCTGCTCTTTTGTCTAATATTCCCAAAGTCTGTTCATTTTTTGTCTGGATCTCTTTCTTTAGCCTTACCTCTTCTTCTTCAAGATGGTTTAGTTTCTCTTCAACCCTGTTTTTCTCTTGCTTAAACACGTCTATCTCTTTTTGTATCTGAAAGATCTCTTTCTCTATCTCTCTATCTTCTTTCTTTAGTTCTTCTACGATCGTATTTGATTTCTTTTCCTCTAATTCTTTTATCTTACTTTCTATCTCGATTATGCCTTCTCTGTTTTTTGTTATCTGTTGTAGTTTTTCTTTTAGTATATCTTCTTGCATGTTAAACTCTTTTTTGTAATCTTGAAGTTTTTTTGTTTTCTTTTCTACATCTTTTAGCTCTTTTCTTACCTCTCTTAGCTCTTTCTGTAGTTTATCCTGCTCTTCTGAATTCAGTTCAAGTTCTTTTTTTATTCTGTTACAATCAACATCCAGCTTGTTCTTCAACTCTTTGTTGTCTTGCAATGTTTCCAACCGTATCTCTAGCTCTTTTTGTTTTTCTTTTAGAAATCTCAAGAATACTATTGTGTTTTCCCGTATGTTCTTGTACTTATCTATCCCAAATATTCTTCTTAGTGTGTCTTGTCTTTGTTCTGCGCTGTCATATAGTATGTGCTTCATTGCCTCTTGAGGGGTATATACTGTGTACCTGTAAAGATCATTTTTTTTGGTCAGCATATCTTTTGGATAGCCCAATAGGTTTAGCATCTGTGCTTTTAGCTCTACCGCTGTGCCTTCTTTTTTTGTTCCTCGGTTTATTATGTGTCCTGCTGTCTGGCTTATCGTTTCGTTTCTTCTTTTCAGCGCTCTCTTTATTGTTACTTGTTCTCCATTTAATCTAAAGGTAAGCTCTACGCTTCCTTCACTAGATCCTTTTCTCAAAAGTGAATCCCCAGATAGTTGCCCTTTTGCTGTTCCAAATAGTGCAAATTCGATTGCTAGAAGTATTGTTGATTTTCCTGTGCCTATGTCTCCTGCAAGCAGTGTGGACCCTTTTGGAAACTTTATTTCTTCGTCCACATAACTTCTTATGTTTTGTATCTTGATGGATTCTAGAATCATATCTTATTTATTTTATCGGTTGTTTATAAGTTTTGTTATGAGGTTTAAAAAAAAGAATAAAATTTATTGGACATCTGATTTTTTTATAAGCACTTTTCCTTTGTCCGCGTTCATTATCACTTCTTCTTCGCTGTCAAACCCAGAGATTTTTGTTACGAACTCTGGCAGCAATATCCTGCTGCCCCTGAAGTCTAATGTGGTCATAAAGTCTTTGATGTTTTCCTTTTGTTCCATCTCTATCTCTTGAAGAACTTCTTGTGCGCCTATCGCTGTCTCTCCTTTTTTGATCTCTTTTGTTCTTTCGTATAGGTATTTTGCTACTTTGTCTGAGATGTTTATTCCTACTGCTTCTCCAGTTCTTGCTAAACCTGGACTTACATTAACTTCTATCACTGTAGGCCCCACAGGCCCTTCAAGTATATCTACTCCGCATATCTCTGCTCCGATTGCTCTTGCAGTCTTTACTGCTAACTGTTGTGCTTTCGCGCTTAATGTTACTGGCTGCCCAACTCCACCTGCATGTAAGTTTGCTCTTGCTTCTTGTTTTAATGATTTTCTCATCATTGAAGCAACAACTTTTTCCCCTACAACTATTGCTCTTATGTCTTTTCCGCCTGTTTCAACATAGTCTTGGATTATGAATGATTGTTGTAATGCTGATAAAGCATCTATTAGTGATGATGCTGAAGCATAAGAGTCTGCAAACATCACTCCTTTTCCTTGTGTTCCGTGTGGTAGTTTCATGACTACTGGGTATGGTAACTTCTCCAACAACGCCCTTACCGCGTCTGCTGTTGGTGCCATGTATACTGACGGCATCGGTATTCCATGCTCTTGTAGTTTTAGTTGTGTTAAGAATTTGTCATGGCATACGGTTATTGCGTCTGCTCTTATCGGCATGTATGTGTCTTGTTGCAGTATTGTTGTTAATGATGTTAGTATTGCTGCATATCTGAATGAACCTCTTACTAACACACAGTCATATCCTTTTACTGGTTCTCCATTGTAAAGAACCTGCATCTTTTTTGATTCTAGTAATACTTCGATTTCTCTTATATCTAGTTCTTCTACCTCATCAAAGTATTTTCTCATCTCCTCTGCAATTTGTCTTGAGCTTTTTCCTTTTAGGGATATTACTGCTGCTTTCATTATCTCACCTTCTGCCTTTTCTTCGTTCTATGTTTATTTTTGGATCTATTAAGAATTCTCCTTGTTTTAGCGTGTTTTGTCCTATCAAGATTTGATATCTTAGTCTTGATCTGTCTGCGATCGTTACTTCTGTGTCAAATTCTTGTTCTCTTATCTTGATTCTTCCTTTTAGAAGCGGTCTTTTTGTCACTCCTGATGCTGACTTGATTATCTTATGCTTTCCTGTCGGTTTTAATTTTAGTTTTTTTGCTAATTTTTCATCCATGCTTGATATTTCTGCACCCGTGTCTATCCTAGCCATGATAGTTTTCCATCTTCCGACATCTTTTATTTTTACCAGTTCAACTAATCCTAATATTTTCTTTTCTTCTTTTTCTATCTCTTTTTTGATTTCTTTGGTTATGTCTCTTTTTAGTGCCTTCATTAGTTTATCAAGCATTTTTGTTTACCTCTTCTCCACGTCAGTGGCGCCAGAAATCTTTGATTTCTGTGTGTTTTTTGTTTCTTTGTTTTGCTGTTCAGGTTTCATTGTTGGGAATGGTATCACATCTCTTATCGAGTCTGCTCCAGTCAGCAGTATTACCATTCTATCCACTCCGAAACCTAACCCTCCTGCTGGAGGCATTCCTGTCTCTATTGCATTTACGAATGCTTCATCCATCGGGTGTGCTTCTTCTGCTCCTGCTCTTAGCTGTTCTGCCTGTTGTTCTAACAGCTGCCTTTGCAGGATTGGATCATTTAATTCAGAATAACCGTTTCCACATTCCCATCCGTTTACGTAAAATTCTGTTCTCTCTACCAATTTTGGATCGTATTTTGTTGGCTTGCATAATGGTGTTGATTCTATCGGGTGATCTAATACATGTGTTGGTTGTATTAGTTTATCTTCACATAATTCTTCAAACAGTAATGCCATTGCTGTTCCTCTGTTGAAATCTCCTTCATACTCTACATTGTATCCTCTCATTATGTCTTGTATTTCCTCATCTGTCATGTTTGACAAGTCAGCGTTTATGTGTTCTTTTATGGCATCTGCCATTTTGATTTGGTTCCAAGGTCTTTTGAAGTCTATTTTTACCCCCTCTCTCTCAACATGAGTTACTCCGTTAACTTTCAGAGCAACATACTCCCACAACTCTTCAGTTAGTTCCATAATCTTTTCTCTGTCTGCGTATGCCCAGTAATATTCTATCATATAGAACTCAGGATTGTGTGTTTTATCTACCCCTTCATTTCTGAAGTTGTAATTCATATCGTATATTTTTTCAAATCCGCCAACCATCAATCTTTTCAAGAATAGCTCTGGTGAAATCTTTAGATACATTGGCATGTTCCATGCGTTTATTTTTGTTTCGAACGGTCTTGCGTTTGCTCCACCGTACTGTGTTTGTAGTATTGGTGTTGTCATCTCTATGAATCCTTTTTCATCCAGGAACTCTCTGATATATTTTAGGATCTTAGCTCTCTTCACGAATATCTCTTTTACTTCGGGATTCATTATTAGGTCTAGCTCTCTTTTTCTGTATCTTAATTCATCATCCTTTAACCCGTGGAATTTCTCAGGCAGTGTTTGTATGCTTTTACACAGTATATCGTAATCCGATACATACACAGATACCTCTCCTGTTTTTGTTTTGAATACTGTTCCCTCAACACCAACAATGTCTCCTATATCAACTTTTTTTAGAAGTTTATATTTTTCGCCTATGTCATCTTTTCTGAAGTAAAGTTGAATTTTTCCTGTTTCATCTTGTATGTGTACAAATGCTGCTTTTCCCATGTTTCGCATCTGCATTATTCTTCCTGCAACTTTTACTTTGTCTTCTGTTTTTTCTTCTGCAGCCAAACCATCATGTTTCTGTTTGATTTCTGCAGAATTGTGTGTTTTATCATAAGAATAAGGGTACGGATTTACATCTAACTCTTTCAGCTCGTTTAGCTTCCTTATTTTCTCTTGTACTAATCTATTTTCTTCTTCCATGGTTGTTTTATGATTGTATTGTCTTTTATAAAGGTTTTCCTTGCCCATTTAAAAGATAACTTTTTAAATCGTTATCTCAATATTTAATATTATGAGATTACTTAATGAAACTTGGTTTTACATGCTTATAGGAGTAGTATCTGGTTTATTATTTCCTGTTAACCTAAAATTCCTTCTGTATCCTATACTTTTCACAATTCTTTGTTTCTCACTTACAAGGCTTAAGATTCACAGTCTTTCAAAGCATGAGAAAAAATCTGTTGGTTGGTTGGTTTTGATCAGCTACTTGGTTGGCGCGTTGATAATAGCTTTGACACTTTTGTTGATCAAAAACTCAGAGTTTCAAAAAGGTTTATTCATAATTGCTGTGATGCCTCCTGCCGTTGCAATAATTCCTTGGACGACTATTTTCAAAGGAAATTTAAGAGAAGCGATGGCTGCTGAAGTTATATCTTACTTTTTAGCGATAATTATTGTTCCCCTTTGCATCTATTTGATAACCAAAGAATTTGTTAGTGTTATGACCATTGCAAAAGATCTTATCTTGCTTTTGTTTATTCCATTCATACTGTCCAGGTGGTTAAGAAAACATCACATTGCAAAACATTCTCAACTTTTTATTAACATTTTATTCTTGGTTATGTTTTACATAATCATTTCGGTTAACCGAGATTCTCTGACTGATATTGCAGGACTTAGCAATCTGATAATCCTGACTTTGATTTCAGTTTTTGTTGTTCCCACCATTGCATTTTTCGCAATAAAGAATAGACATGAACGTCCTGATTTTGTTTTGTTTTCTGCTCTAAAAAACGGAAGCCTTTCCGTGGTTATAACTTTAGCAGTACTTAGCCCTGCTGCTTCAGTTCCCGCAACAGTTAGAGCAATTGCAGGAGTATTCTTCTTTATGTACATGGAATGGCTATTCAAGAAATATAAAAAATGAGAACCGTCAAGATTACTGTTCAAGGAGATGTTCAGGGTGTTTTCTTTAGGTCTGGCGTCAGAAAGCATTTGCTTCCTACAACCGTCAGAGGTTATGTTAAGAATTTAGAGAATGGTGATGTTGAGGTTGTTGCTCAAGGCACCGAGCGAGAAATTACTGAACTGATTGATTACTGTCATCGAGGCCCAGTTCATGCTAGAGTCATTCGTGTCAATGTTGAAGATATTAATCCTATTGAGTCTAAGACTTTTGAGATCAAATTCTAAAATTTAGAAAAAGTTTGATAAAAAAAATAAATTTTATTTAGCAGCTAACTTAATATCTGCAGACTTAACCGTTTTTCTTCCCGAGTGCATTGCCAATGTTACAGCTCTTTCAGCTATCTCACCACCGATGTCTTCCAGAACTTCTTTTAGAGCAACTTTTGCTTCCTCTGAAACTCTATCTGCACCAGATGCTTTCATCACCTTTTCCATTGCTGCTAAAGGCAGTATTTTTTTTGATGCCATTATCATAAACCTCCTTTTTGATTAATAAGCTTTATTAAACCTCTTTTAGTGAGAATTAGTATTTAAATGTTTCTTTCTGGC
Organism: Candidatus Nanoarchaeia archaeon; assembly: GCA_028279745.1. Classification (GTDB taxonomy): domain Archaea; phylum Nanobdellota; class Nanobdellia; order Woesearchaeales; family JANQNC01; genus JANQNC01. Next base: position 1,080,905 of record JANQNC010000001.1, on the reverse strand, counting down.
GAAATAAGCAAATTTTGACCCATTTATCACAAAGCACGAGCGCTGCGAGTGCCTATACTACAAATTGACACCATTAAACACCAAAATAATCAAAAAACATAAGAATTACATCAAAGGCAACTGTCCCGTCACCTTGTCTATCTTATCCTCTTCATCAGGCCCTATCGCCATACACGTTACTGTGCCTGGCTCCACCGTTGTCTTGCCCGCATCAGTTATAATTGCAAACTTAACTTTCTCATCACGTGCAATATTCTCATACCTAACTAGTTCAGAAAGATCTTTTACTTTAACTACCACCTTCTTCATACCTTCTTGTTTCCATGCTTGGACTATGTCTTTTGATGTTTTCATAACTGCATCTACTGAAGCATGTGCAGCCTGAGTTGCCATCTTTCCTTTTGGTAATTTCAAGTCTTGTCTTACTATTATCACTTGTTTGTATGCCATTATTAGAATTAGTTCTTACTTCTTTTTAAAAGTAACTGTCTTATCCTCTTTATTTCAGATTCATAAAACTGTTTTAGCCCTTCTCTTTTTTTAGGCGTCAATTTTTCTTTTGTGCCCTTCTTAAAATTATAACACAAAGTTGAGTTTGGATGCACCATATAAATTCTTCTTGTTGTTCTTGTCGATGGTTTAGTTGGTTTACTTGCAGTTAACAAGCTATCAAGCATCATTTTACTCTTTTTCAGATCGTCAAAGAATAAAGGAGACGGAAATGGTTTTCTATCTTTGCTTTCTGCAAATACAGCTCTATCCAATCCATTATTTCCCAGGTCATAAAAGTAGTAAACTTTGTTTCCTACATCTCTTTCTACCCATGTGTTGCCTGCTGAAGATTTGACTTTGTAATCTCCCACAGTCAAGCTGTAGGTCTTATCAGAATTTAAGCTTCCATTAGTTCTCGCATATGCATATATCGCCTGTAAATCTTCAGTTATTCCTGCTTGTGCCCCCGCAGATACAACTGCTAAGGCTCCAAATCCTTTGCTTATAAGTCCCATGATAAAGGCATTATTTACTGATATTTAAAGCTTTCTATTTATAACCACTACTAAGTGACAACAAAAACGAAACCTTTATATAGTAGCTATACTTTACCACTAATAAGTGATGCTTATTTTTAGGGTTTGAGTTTTCTTCCCCCCTCGAAACCCCTCAAACCCCCGAAATAAGTGATTTTAGAGGTGCTGAGCTTCTTCCCCCAGAAGCTAAAAAGCATCCTTTTTTTTCTCGATCAATGATAAACTTGCCATAGAAAAGCTTTAATACTTCTTCTACATCAGCAAAGATAAAGCAGTTACAGGAAGTGATATTATCAAAATAGAGATTTATGAAAGAGAGCTACCTTTACACGAGAAGGTCAAGGAATGGATAAAGAAAAAAATCAGATAGCTAAACTGGGGGTTGGCATATGGGCATATTTGGACTAATTCAAAAACTTTTTTCTAAAGAGGAGGAGACTGCAGAATTACACTTAAATGAACTTAAAGGCTGGCTCAGTGAGAAAACTTCTTCAAATCTTCAAGATGATAAGACCAGCATAACTGAAAGGGTTAGTGAGCTTAACTCACTTATATCTTCAGCAAAAGAAAAACTGGTTATTCTTGAAAATGCTCAGCTTAAGAACGAAAACATTGAAGAAAAATTAAAGAATTTTATGTCTGGTAACAGGTCTAACTACATCAAACAGGTCAGCATGTTTCTAAACAACCTAACCGTTCCAGAAACTAACGAGAATCTTAAGCAATTCACAGAATCAGCAACAGAATCGTTCAATATTCTTAACAAATCTGCAAGAAAGAGTTTCTATATTCTACAGGAATTCTTTGCAGAAGAATCAGGCAAGGTAGCTGAAGACTTAAAGAAGATCGAAGACAGCATAAAAAGCATCAACTCATCTCTTAATAGTAAAGAAGCACAGTTCCTAACCGAAACAGATTCTTTAATTGAGTCTCTACAAAACGAGCTTGATAAAAAATTAAAGATCACTTCAGAGATTGAAGAAGTAAAAACAAAGATTGAAGAGACTGAAGCTTCAATTTTGACAAGACAAAAAGAATTGGAAACTTTAGAAGGCACTGCTGGCTTCAAAAAGATCCAGGAGACTAAAGACAAGATAGCTAAGAACGAAGAAGCTCTGAAAAATATTGATTTCCAAGTTACTCAGATGTTCTCTCCTTTGAGCAGGGCATTCAGAAAGTTTGAAAAGGTTGCAGAATCTAACGTTGACATCCTTACACGATATAATGATCCATTAAACGGTCTTTTATTTGACACATCATTCAGGATATTAGAGGTTCTTAGAGAAGTTAGGATTGCAATCCTGAAAAAAGAGATAGAACTAAAAGATGACGATAAAGTTATGAAGAAGATCAATGAGATCACTAAGGAAAAGCTCGATAACTTTAAGATGAGTTATTTCCATCTTAAAGAAGCAAATGAGCAGTTAAAGAGAGAGTTAAAATCAAATGATACTGTTTATGCTCATAACGATATTGTTTCTATGATGAAACATTCTAAAGATCAGTTAGACAAATCCAAGGTTAAGCTTGAGAACAAGACTCATGATCTTAACTTGATCAATACAGACAACCAACTTGAAGAGCTATCTGAAAAGATCCGAGCTCAAACTAATGTTAAGGTGACTATCTTACTATGAAACGAATAATTTTTGCAGTGATTGGAATCATACTTGTTATTGTTGGCATCTTGTTAATGATAGATTTCCTAAAACTGTTTCTAAAGTCATTCATAGGAATTATTTTGTTCATAATTGGGATGAACTTTATTTTTTCTTTCAGAAGTAAAGGTGTTGTCAGAGTCAGAAGAGTTTAATTTTTCTCCCGTCTTAAGAAATCTCCGTTATCAATCATATTCTTAACAACAATCTTGTCTTTCTCTCTCAAGTCTCCAATTATTTTGCCATAACCCAAGTTTTCTCCCCTAAAGTTTTGTACTAGAACTAATCCTTTCTTAATCTTAGTTTTCCTAACAGCCTTTCCCAACAGATCTCTGCCGCATGTAAACAAGAATGCTCCTTTTTCATCCACTTCTATCTTTTTATCTGTCTTAGAAGCCAATATTTGTAATAGAGCTAATGAAGGTTTTTCATCCTCTCCAAGATAAACGCCTGCAGACTGTACATCTTCCTTAATAGCTTCCATTACAGAACTTAACTCTTCATTAATAAGATAGTATGATTTGTGAATTTTCACAATCTTCCCTATATCTTCTTCTGTGAATTTTTTGATAAACTCGAATACCATAATATTAAGGAATGGTCTTAAGATTAAAAATGTTTTGTAAAAAAATAGAAATAAAAAAGTGATTATCTCACTTTTCTTATGTTTTTCTTAGTCTGCTCGATCTCTTCTTCCATCTTTTTGATCTTCGCTCTCATCTTCTTCCGCTTTGCTGCTTTTGCTTTTTTCTCGTCAACTTCTATTTTTCCTGTGCCGAACAGTACGATTAAAACGATTGCTGCTGCTAAAAGAACTGATAACGCTACAATTACTGCAATCAAGACTCCTCTTCCTTTCTTGTCAAGATCTAAGATTCTTAGTCCTGCGAAGTCTATTACACTTGGTTTTTTGTCGTCAGCATCACCAACAGCGTTATCTGCTGTATCGTCGATTATGTTGCTGTCGCTTATATCGATCTGTTGTTGGATTAGCTCAAATGTAAGATCTGCTTTTCCAAAGGTTATTGCGTTTAGTGTTACTGCAAGATCATCTCCTTCAATGCCATCTAATGGTGCAGTTTTTGTCTCATCAACACTTAAGTTCATTAGTGTTGTTTCTGATTCTACTTTAAGTTCTACACTGTCTGTTCTTACTGTAAGAACTGTAACTTTGTGTTCTACGCCCTTGTATCTGAATGAGACTGCGTTATCCGTTCCTAATACTTGTCTTGTCTCTCCTGCATCAAAAGTTACTGCTTTGGTTATTGTGCCAGTTATGATTCCGCCACCACTTCCTGATGATCTTCTCCCACTTCCCGAACTCCCGCCTGAACCTCCAGAGGACTGTTTTGTGACTGAGAATGTTGTCTGAACGTTGTTGTTTGTTGTGTCTGTCTCTCCACTTACGACGTCAACTGTTACATTGACTGTTTTTGTTCCTTCTGATGTGAAGGTATGTGTGAAATTGATCTCTTGTGTTGTTCCACCGTTTATGTTAACATTTTGTGTGTCTGCTAAAACATTATCAACATATAGCTTGACTACTGCTAGCTCTGAATCAATCCCGTTGTTATTTAGATTTGTTGTAATTGTTGCTGCTTGGTTTTCAACAGTATTTGTTGCGGTTAGTGTTTTTAATTCTAGATCCGGAGCTGATGCGTCTGTTGTCATGATATCTAGCGTCTGTTCTGCGTATTGTGTTGCTCCATCTGCTTTTACAGTGAAACTTTTGTCTCCTGTTGTTGAGGAATTAACGATTAGTGTTTCTGATCTTGTCTGTCCAGGAGTTAAGCTGAAAGTTCCACCAGAGTAACTTGTTGTTGCTCCTGCTGGAAGTACGATTGATACTTGTATTCCTGTTTCTGTTGCGGTTCCGTTATTTGTTACGTTTACAACAATATTGAAATTTTTGTTTATCTCTACATTTACTGGGTTCTCCACAACCAGTTCAAAGTCTGGTTCTGTTGCAGCTGCTGCTACATCGAATGTAAAGTTGTGTAAGTAGTCTCCTCCAACATAAGAGACGTTTGCTGTTACTGCGTGGCTTCCTGCAACATCGCTTTGTAGATCAAATGTTGCTATCCCAAATCCACCGTTTGCTACGTTTCCAACTTGGTCTGGTGATCCTGATATTACTGTGTTAGCATCAGAGGTCAGTGTTACATTTACGTCTGTTAATGCTCCTGCATCTGCCCATACAACTACACTTACAGGCAAAGTAGCATTAAAGCTTGAGTTTGTGTCTGTATTCTCTACATAGATTGCTGATGCTAAAGGAACTACCAAAAGCATCAATATTGTGATTAGTGTCTTGTTCATTTTAACGTACCTCTATTAACTAAACCCTTGGCCTACTGCCGATCTTAGTGTGTCTGTTGAGTTCACTAAGTTGTATGCTGTAGATGTTATTGTGTTTTCTCCCACTCCCGCGTCTACTGTTCCTGTTGTTACTAACCATGTTAGGGTTGTTGAGTTTCCTAATGGTAAGTCTATTGTTTTCATCTCATCTCCATTTACAGTGATTCCTGTTTGTGCTGTAACATTTATCTGAACGTCCTGAAGTGCTTTATCTCCTTTATTGACTACAATTACTGGAATGTTGTATTGTGTGTTCCCAGCCAGGTTGTAAGGCGGTGCAAAAATATTCAGGCTTACTGCATCTTCGATTGCGTCAGATGTTATCTGGGTTGTTTTTTCGTTATTTACTGTGTTCTGCTCTCCTGATAAAGGCATCACAGAAACTTTTAGTGTCTTTAATCCTTCTTGTGCAATTATATCAAAGCTTACACTTCCTGATTGTCCTAACACTAACTGTTTTGATTCTACTGGTGTTGAATCTACTGATAGTGTTGCATTAACGGTCTGTGTTGCTGACAATCTTTTTGATAGGTTTGCTTGGACTGTCAGTGTTTGTTTTTCTACTAAGCTTCCCACCACATTAACTAAGTCCACACTTACATCTTCTACAGGCAGTAGCTGTACGTTCTTTATTGCTATAACACTTCCAACGGTTTCCGTTGTTGATGTTGTTTGGTGTGATGGTGCTGTTACGTTTATTGTATAGAATCCTTCTTCTAATATCATAGAATAACTTCCGTCTGCACTTGTTGTTGTGCTGTTGATTAGTTCATCTCCCAGATATCCGCTTACTAGTGCATTAAAGATTCCAACATTATTGTTGTCTGTTACTTGTCCCGTTAAGACCCCATATGTTATGTTTGTGTTTACATTAATGTTAACTGATGTTGTTGCATTGTTTCCTGATGTGTCGTTTGCGAATGCTCTTAACAAGTAGTTTCCATCTGTAAGGTTCAGTTCTGCCATGTATATATCGCCAGAACCTCCATTGGACATTACTGTTGTATTTGTTCCATCATTTACATTTACTGCGACTATCGCTACGTTGTCTGTTGCGTTAACGCTTACATTAAACACGTTTGTTTTGATCCTTTGTCCTTCTACAGGATACACGAAGCTTATCTCTGGTAGTGAGTTGTCTTGTGATGAATTCACAAACACAGAATCTGTTCCTGAGTTTCCTGCTTCGTCAAATGCTCTTACTTGCAGCTCGTTCACTACATCTTTTGTTAGTGATGTGAATAAGTTTGCTGTTGATCCTGATATGTTCATCCAGTTTCCTGTGTTTGTTCTTACCTGAACATAATCCAGGTTATCTTCTGTTATTGTGAATTGTACTGTAACATCTGTTCCTGTGATTGATCCGTTTGTTGGCGATGTTATTGCAACAACTGGGTCTGTCGAGTCTATCTCAATGTTCCATGTTTTGTATGCTTCGTTTCCTTCGTTGTCGCTGGCATTTATCTTAACAGCTGTCACACCATCTCCTAATGAAGATCCAGGGATAAATGTTAATGTATCTGATGTGAAATTTAATTCACTATCAGTTGTTGTGTATGAACTTCCGCCAACTGCTAGCACTATGCTTGATGCATTTACTCCACTTCCATCATCATATACATTTGCTGTGATTGTGGGCGTGTTATCGTTTGTTGCGGTTGGTTGTGTGTTGTTGATTACAGGCGCTTCCATATCTCTATCTACTGTGATTGAGATTGCGTCACTTGCTAGATTTCCTGCAGTATCATTTGCGTAAGCAACTAAATTCTTTACACCATTTGTTGTGAATGGCACAGTTGTTTGATATACTCCACCATTTAATGTTGTATTGAACTTATTATTTCCGTTCATCACCCACACTTCATCTAGTCCGTTAACGTCAGATACGGTGACATTAACTGGAACATTTCCTGAGTTCAGTATGTCTTCATCTTGCGGGTATGATATTGTTATATTTGGTGCAGTTGTATCTACTATGAAATACCAGTTATCTGTTGATCCAATTCCTAAGTTATCATCAACTAAAACTGATATGTTGTATCTTCCATCAGGTAAGCTTGATAATGATACTGCTTCAGTTGGATCAAGTGTTGCTTGAGCATCTCCATCCCAAACTATCTCTTGATCATCTACTGAATACGTTTGTGAAAAAGTCGGACCATTAACTGTTATCAATAGTGTTGATTCGTTTACTCCAACCCCTGCATCTTCAATTTCTACATCAAGCGTTGTTTGATTATCGCTGATTATTTCTCCATCTTGAACTCCTTCGTTCTCGATAGTTGGTCCTGTCTGGTCAACAAATAAGAATGATGCATCTCTAAATGTTGCATTTAATCCGTAAAGGTCTGTCATTGCTATGATTATTTCTGCATCTCCATCTGGGTCTGCTGCAGTCACATCATATGTGTACACAAAGTTAGTATTATTATCCCCGGATACAGTTGCTGAATTGCCATTAACAGAAACACTTGTTACTGCTGCTTCTTTTGTTGTGTTGAATTCAATTTGAACTGTGCCTGTGTTTATGTTCCAAGGTGAAACATCTTCAAGTGTTATCTGTGGCTGCACATTTGATATCTTAAACTCTTCACTATTTCCACCCACAATACTTTCTGAATCAAATATTGATACTCTTACATAACAATCTTCTCCTTCTTGTAAACTCTGAGAAGTATTCCAATCATAAACTACATCTACTCCGTTTTCGGTGTTTGTAAATGCATAGTTTGGATCGTTCTGTAAGTTTGTTATTACCTCTAGATCCCCTAAGTGACCACATGAATACATTACTGCACCCACTTTGACTGTTTCATTATCTATATCTGTTAGTGTAAAGTTGATTGGCACTATGCCTGTTTCGTAAACATCTAAGGCTGGATAGTTTAGTGAGATTGAGGGTTTGTTGTTTACGAAGTCTACTTTTACAGTATCATCATCGTAGTTTCCTGCTAAGTCCCATACTTTCAGTTTATAGGTGTTGGTTCCTTTTCTCATCTTAGTTACTGAAATTGTTTCTGAGAAAATAACTTCGTTAGCTATTGATCTTGAATGCACTACCTGTCCTGTTTCTACTAGCTCTACTTCTAGTCTTGATAGTCCATCATTTCCATGTCCTATATCTCTTGCTACTAGAACTAGCTGTGCGCTGCTCTGTGAGTTTGCTACCCCAACTGCACTTATTGACGCTCTTGGCGCTCTTACGTCTGTTGCTGCTACAACTGAGACAACAAACAGTGCCATTAAGATGATTGTTATTATTTTATTTTTCACTTTCCAACCCCCTCTATCTTGCTTTTAATCCTACGGTTAATCCTGCGGATGCTACGCTTTCATCTCCTTTCATGTTGATCTTTAGTACTGGCATAACATACCAGCTTCCAAATTTCCCCATGATTCCTGCCAGCATTGAGTAAAGATCGTCTGGATCTCCTGTTACATGTATTTTGCTTCCTTCTGCAACAAAGCTTGCAGCTTTATTTCCTTTGTCTACTAGCTTAAGTGCTGCAGCCACTCTCATTATCTCTCCTTCTAGATCGAATCTATCTACTTTTTCATAGTCTAATGTTAACTGGTTAAAGTCAGGTAAATCTCTCATCAACCCATATTGGTCTATGATTGATAATGGATGCATTCCTACCCCTAACTGTCCCAATTGTTTTTGTGATGTTGCTGCTGCCAACATTCTTTCAAGATCGTTCATCATCAGGTTGCTTTGTATTCCTGATATTTTTTCAGTTACTATGTGCCCTGGTTTCTCATCTGATAGGTAGAATGTTTGTGACACTCTCAGGTTTTCAAAGTCTGAGCTTGCTCCGAAGAACGAGCTTGAGAATAGTTTCCAGAATTGTATCCCAAAATTAACTGATCCTGCTTTGTAGTTGCTGCTTGTCTTTATGTCTCCAACACCTACTGTGTCTCTTATCTCTTTTATTGATGAGTAGATTCCTGCTCCTCCAAGAACTAGTGGTCCCCAGTTCCAGAATACGGAAGGCATTCCAGTTATTATTTTTTGTTCTGATCTTATCTCTTCATCTTTTGAGTCCGTTAGTGTTGCAGGTATTGTATCGTTGAATATGAATAAAGTCGTATCAAACCCGTTTGACATTGTTGAATCATAAGTCAATGATTCTATACCACTTTCATATTCTCTCATTGAAGTGTTGCTTTGTGAATTATTCTTCATGTAATGCCCGTATAACCCTAGCTTTAGTGAGTTACCGAAGATTGTTCTTGCAACTCCTGCTCTCAATAAGTCTGTTTTATTTTTTATCTTTATGCTGTCTAGCTGATTTGTATGGATCAGTGCATTGTACAATTCTCCACTTACTACCTCTGATATTGATACGTCTTCATTGTATACTGAGTTTATATCCATTTTGTCTGTAACTCTTTGGAATGCTAGAAGTATTTCTGATGCTTCAGGCGTCAACAATAATCCACCCCCAAGGTTAAATGAACTCATCACAGTATTATCTTCTTGTGAATAATCCACATCGTTAATTGATCCTTGGAATACTTCGTCTTTCCCATATCCTGTTTTCCCTACGTTAAAGTTTATTTTTGTAAAATCAAATATACTAGCTCCTAAATTGTTGTCTGTGCTGAAATTGTCTCCATCAGAAAGATAGTTTCTTGATGAACCATCTAAAGTTAGCCTGTTTGCTATGTTCTTTATTAGTTTTCCAAACAAACTTGGTCCTTTTTTCTTCTTTTTCTTTTCTTTCTTTGGCGGTTCAGATTTTGGCTCTTCTTCTTTTAATTTTGCTGCTAACTCTTCATACTTTTTTACATCCGCCATCAGATAATCATTTAACCTTATCTCTCTTTGTTTGTATTCATTCTTGTCGTTGTAAAGGTTTAGCTGTATTGCTTTTCCTTTTTCTGAATACATTATTGATTCTAGTTTTCTGTCTCCTGATTGTACATCTATTAATCTTATCAATCCTAATCGGTTATCCTTTTCAGCCAGCTTTTTCATTTTTTGATATGTTTCAGAAGTTATCTTGTTTGTGTACTGCACTGGCTCGTTTGGTGTAAGATGGTCTTTTTTAGGTTTAGGTTTTACCGCAGGTGCAGGTGCTGGTGCAGCACTTGGTTCCGGTTCAACATCTGAACTGTCCTCCAATATTTTTTGTAGATCCACAGGTTCTGGTTCTACATCTGGAACCAGCATCACTTTCTTTTTTGATGATCCTGCTTCCATACTGAATCCTGCAGGTTTTTCTGCAGCCCTTACTCCAGTGTAAAGCATTAGCGAAATTGCTGCTGCTCCTAATAATCTCCTAAAAGAAAATCCGTTTGTTTTGTAATTGTTATTTTGGTTGTACACAGTTATAACCCCCTTGTCGCTATTTTTTTATTTAAAAAAGCCTAAAACAAGCTTTTTCAACACTATAACAATCATCCTACCCCCACTTATATTTAGTATAAGGAATACCAGATAGTATATAAAACTTTTGAACTGTTCCCATTTGAGAATGGTGAAAACAAGCTTAAATCAGCGTTTTTATCACTTTTTCTGACAAAAACAGAGAAAAAATCGTTTATAAGAAAATTTGAAAAAATAAAAAACTAGATCAACATCTTTATGACGTCAATCATTCTGTTTGAGTATCCCCATTCGTTGTCATACCAGATCATGACCTTCAACACATTACCATCAACTACCATCGTTGAGTTTGCATCAAAGATCCCTGAATGTGGATTGTGGATAATATCTGAAGATACCAAAGGTTCCTCGCTATATTCCAAGATTCCTTTCAACTCAGAATCTGCTGCTTTTTTGATCACATCGTTAACTTCCTCAGCTAAAACATCTTTTTTCAGCTGTAGTGTCAAGTCTGATATTGATCCTGTTGCTACTGGAACTCTTAGTGCAACTCCATCTATTTTTCCTGCAACATCAGGTATTACTTTTCCTATTGCTTTTGCTGCTCCTGTTGTTGTTGGGATTATGTTTATTGCTGCAGCCCTCGATCTTCTTGGATCTTTATGTGGTGCATCAACTAATCTTTGGTCTGCTGTATACGCATGTACTGTTGTTAACGTTCCTTTTTCTATACCAAATGCATCACATAAAACTTTTACTGCTGATGCTGCTGAATTTGTTGTGCATGATGCATTACTCACTACATTGTGTTTTTCTTTATCGTAGTCTTTTTCGTTAACTCCTACAACCATCATCAGATCTATGTCATCTTTTGGTGGCGCACTCAATAGAACTTTTTTTGCCCCTGCTTTAAGATGCAATGATGCTGTCTCTTGTGTTCTAAATAATCCTGTGCTTTCTACTACTACTTCAACACCTAACTCTCCCCATGGAAGAGCTGCAGGGTCTTTTTCTGCTAAAACTCTGATCTCTTTTCCGTCCACGACGATTGAGCCTTCTTTGAACTCAACATTTCCTTCATAGTTTCCTTGTATAGAATCATATTTTAATAAGTGTGCAAGTGTCTCTGCATCCGTTAAATCATTCACTGCCACAAATTCTACATCAGGATCTTTTATTCCTGCTCTTAGAACCATCCGCCCTATTCTTCCAAATCCGTTTATTCCTACTTTAACCATTTTAACACCTCTTGCGATTATGATACTCCAACTCACTTCCCAGTATTTTATAAATGTTTTGGAGTTATAGAATATTAGCTTAGTATCAGTCAAGCATATTTGATAATTTTTCTTTAAGCTGGTTCAAGTTGTATGGCTTTTCAAGAAACACTTCTATCCCTTTTTCTTCTGCCCTATTTAGCTGCGACTCTTCTGAATAACCTGAGGAGATCATTGCTTTCACACCTGGATTTATCTTTCTCATCTCACAGTATGTTTCCACACCATCCATGCCCGGCATCATCATATCAAGCACAACCCCATCTATCTCTTCTTTCCTTTCTTGATATATTCGCACTGCTTCTTCACCATCTCCTGCAGGTATTGTATTATATCCTAAGTTATGTAGAAAGCTCAAGGTCACACCTCTGACCATCTTTTCATCATCTACTACCAGTATCGTTTTCTTTCGTCCAGAGTTTATCGGTTCGTCTAAATCCATTTGCATACCTTTCTTACCAAATATCTGATTAGTGAATGGTCTTTTCTTTATAAACTTTTCTATTTTTACTACTGTGCAGAGGTTATAGTAAGCATCATCAAATATTCTTAAATACTAGTCACCACCCCAAAAACAAAAAAATGCCCGAACTTGAAATTATAGCAAAAACACCTGAACTCATAAAGCAGAACAAAGAACCTCTCCTTATCTGCTGTGCAGCCCTTGCGTACTCAGCTAGCTTATCTGTACCCTTAGCTTCTCACTATTTTCAGAAAGCCAAGAATAAAGTTCGTAGTTTCGTCTATGGAGTCAACGAATACGTAGATGAAACAGATTACAGGCTAATGGAAATAGCCATAACCAACATGTTAGAATAATCACTTCTTCTTTTTCTCAGTTTCTGCAACGTTAAGTCTTGTCTTGACAATTACATCAGGTGTCAAACCTAATGAATCTATTCCTTCTTCTACCAAGAATTGTGCAAATTCTGGATAAGTGCTAGGTGCGTCTCCACATATCCCTATTTTTTTGCCTTTTTCTTTTGCTACCTTTATTACCTGACTAACCAATCTTTTTACTGCTTCGTTTCTTTCGTCAAATATGTGTGCAACTAACTCAGAATCTCTATCAAGACCAAGTGTTAACTGCGTCAGGTCATTACTTCCAATTGAGAATCCATCAAATATTTCGCAGAACTGGTCTGCTAGTAACACGTTTGAAGGTATCTCGCACATTACATAAACTTGTAGATCGTTTTCTCCTCTCTTCAAACCATTTTTCTCCATCTCTGCAAGTACAGCTTTTCCTTCTTCTACTGTTCTGCAGAATGGAACCATTATTTTCAAGTTTGTAAGACCCATATCTTCTCTTACTTTCTTAAGTGCTGTGCACTCTAGTGCAAATGCTTCCTTGTATTTATCATCATAATAACGGCTAGAACCTCTCCACCCTATCATCGGGTTGTCTTCGTTTGGTTCAAATGCTTTTCCTCCAAGCAGGTTTGCATATTCATTACTCTTAAAGTCTGAACATCTAACAATAACATCTTTTGGATAGAATGCTGCCGCAATTCTTCCAACTCCTTGGCTTAGTTTATCGACGAAGAACTCTTTTTTGTCTTCGTATCCATAAGTTCTTTCATCAATTTGTTTCTTAACTTCTGAATCTTCTAAATTATCATACTCGATAAGTGCTCTTGGATGAATCCCAATGTAAGAATTGATAACAAACTCTTCTCTAGCTAAACCCACTCCATCATTTGGTAAGAAACTTGCTGAAAATGCTTGATCAGGATTCCCTATGTTCATCATAACTTTTGTTTTTGTTTCAGGAACTGTTTGTAAATCTAATTTTTCTACTTCGAACTTTAAGTTTCCTTCATACACATGTCCTTCTTCTCCCTCTGCACAACTTACTGTTACCTTCTTTCCATTCTCTATCACTTCAGTTCCGTTGTTCGTTCCTACTACACATGGAATTCCCAACTCTCTTGAGATTATTGCCGCGTGACAAGTTCTCCCGCCACGGTTAGTAACGATTGCAGAAGCTATTTTCATTATCGGTTCCCAGTCTGGGTCTGTCATCTCTGTAACCAACACCTCTCCCTCTTTGAAATTGCCTATATCATGAACATCTTTGATTACATTTACAGGGCCTTGTCCTATCTTTTCTCCTACACCTTGTCCGGTAGCTATCACTTTTCCTTCTTCTTTTAGCACATATTTTTCTAGCACATTTGCATTTTTCTGTGATGCCACTGTTTCTGGTCTTGCTTGAACTATAAACAGCTCTCCTGTCTGTCCATCTTTTGCCCATTCCATATCCATCGGTTTGAATTTTCCTGCTTTTTCTGAATAGTGATCTTCTATTATACATGCCCATTCTGCAAGTTTCAAAATTTCATCATCACTTATTACAAACTTTTTTCTGTCTTCTTCTGGAGTGTCTATATTTTTAGTTGCTTGCCCGCCATCTTCCGCATAGACCATCTTTATGTGTTTCTGCCCTACTTTTTTGCTTATTATAGGTCTTTTGCCTTCTTTCAATGTTGGTTTAAAAACATAGAACTCATCAGGGTTTACTGCTCCTTGTACAACATTTTCTCCTAATCCCCATGCACCTGTTATGAATGCTGCGTCTTTGAATCCTGATTCTGTGTCTATTGAGAACATTACTCCTGAACATGACATATCACTTCTGACCATTTTCTGTACTCCAATTGATAGTGCAATCGAAAAATGGTCAAAGCCTTTGTCTACTCTATAAGAAATTGCTCTGTTGGTGAATAGTGATGCAAAACAGTTTTTGCATGCAGTCATCAGGTGATATTCTCCTCTAACATTAAGGTATGTTTCTTGTTGTCCTGCAAAGCTTGCATCCGGTAAGTCTTCTGCTGTCGCTGAACTTCTTACTGCTGTGTCTGTATTTTCTCCATACTCTTCACACATCTTTCCATAAGCTTCAACAATAACATCTTTAAGCTCTTGCGGGAACTCTGCATTTCTGATCAATGTTCTTACTTTGTGTCCTCGTTCGGATAAGTTTTCCATGTTTGACGTGTCTAGATCTGAAAGGATCTCTTTTATCTTGTCTTTTATTCCTGCTTTTTCTACAAAGTATCTGTAAGCGTAAGCTGTAACTGCAAATCCATTAGGGACTTTAACACCTTTAGGAGTTAATATTCTATACATCTCTCCTAATGATGCGTTTTTTCCTCCAACGTACGGCACATCTTCTATTGCCAGCTGGTCAAACCATAGAATAAATTCATGTTCCTTATCCAATCTAACACCTCTTTTTACTATTAAAACTGATTTGGGTAGTATTTAAATGTTACGGTATAAAAATTGATAGAATAACTAACTAGATTTAGTTGCAAACATCTCTAGTTGCAGCATGATAATCTTTTAGTACTTTCATCGCTTCTGAAGGCAGATCTGCCATTACGGTTTCTTGACCTTTACCTGCTCTTATCACTTTTACACCCTCACCTCTTATATCGTTTACCGATATAAATGCTCCAAAAGGAATTGTCAGTTTAGAATTTATCATTCCAAACACACCATAAGCCGCTATGTCATTTCTGTCTCTTGCCAGCTCTTCCATGCATCTGTATTGGTTTTCTGATATGTGTAATGCTCCAAAATAGTTCTCGCTTTTTCCATTCATTTCTAAGTATGCTTTTCCTGCCATCAACTGTGTTTTTGCTTCTAGACTTACTTTGATATCCTTCAGAACTAATGATTTATTCTTGTCCCAGTGTAAAACAGCTATCTTCTTTTCTCCGTCATCTTTAAGGTATATCTTATTCACTTTAGTGTCTACAAGTTTTCTTGCCAATTCAACAAGCCCATCAGATTTCATACCATCCCGTTCTAGTATCCTGTTGTAATCAAGAAGGTTTATTTTTTGATATCCTTGTTCTAGCCCAGCCAGACTTTCTCTGTCAAGTTCATATTTTCTTTGCATAAGATCATTTTTGAACTGTACAAGTTCTTTTCTCTTCCTGTCTTTTGTGAATCCCCTTGTGTCCTGTTTCATGTTCATTCCATTAGCGTCTCTTTTTGGAACTCCGAACATATGAACGTCATCATAGCCATAATTCCATCTGATCAGTTTAAGATCGTGTTCTGCCATTTGGATCAAGGTATCGATCTCCTCTTTGTCATCCATTAAGTAAGGGGTTAATGTTTTGTTTTCAGGAAGTAAGAATTTTTTCTCTGCCTGCTCAGCATAGACTTTTTCTTCATTTTTTGTTTTAACTTCTTTTTTTTCTGGTACAGTTTGAACAACCTTCTCGCTTCTAACCCCTTGAACAAATTCTCTTATCTGCGGTTTCATAACATGGCTTAGAAGTGCTGCCGTCAACACTGTTCCTAATACGATCGCTTTCTTCATACTGTAAAAGCGTATAAAATAGCACTATTTAAATCTTTCTATTTTGTTACGACTAGTTAGTAGTTAAATATAGAAACATTTATAAAGGGTCATTCATTCATCAACCTTAAAATGGCTCGTGATTTTGATAGTGATCTAACCCCTCCAGGCATGGGTTCTGATGATAAAAAGCAAAAAGAGGTAGTTCCAACACCCAAAATTGAACCAGAGCTAGAAGATTTAGAAACAATAGTTGAAACACCAAAACAATCTGTAACACTTCCATCATCTGACAAAAAGCGTAATGCTCTAAAATGGATCAAAAGAGGTTTTATTGGAACACTAGTTGGAGGCTCCCTATACATTGCAAGCCTCATACCTTCTTTACCCACCCCTTCACAGATTGATAACATCAAACAGGGAGCAGTTACAAGAGTTTATTCTTCAGATAATCAGCTGATTGAGGAACACTTTATCGAAAACAGAGAGCTTGCTCCTATTGATAGTATGCCTCAAGATCTCATTAAAGCAGTTATTGCAACTGAAGATGCTCAGTTCAGAGAACACAACGGAGTTAACTATGGAGGATTAGCTAACGCAATACTTTCTGGTTTTAGCAGAGGTGGCAGCGGAATAACACAACAACTAGCTAAGAACCTTTTTGTTGGAAATGAAAAATCCATTAGCCGTAAGATCAAAGAAGGCATTACTGCAGTAAGGCTTGAGAACAGATATGATAAAGATAAGATTCTTGAGCTTTATCTTAACCAGGCATATTTAGGCAGCGGTGTTTATGGCATCAAGGCAGCATCAAAAAAATATTTCAGAAAAAATCTTGGTGAGCTTTCTCAAGTTGAATGCGCTTTGCTTGCAGGGATGATCCAGTCTCCTGAAAGGTACAGACCAGACTTGCACCCAAAAAGGGCAAACAAAAGAAAAAACATAGTCCTTTGGAAAATGTTAAAAGATAAAAAGATCTCAAAAGAAGATTATGACTCTCTCAAAAAAGAAAACATCCCCAAAGTTACGCTTACAGAAAACAGCGGGGTCGGTGCTTACTTTATTGAAGAAGTTAGGAAAACACTAAGTCCAAAGATAATCAGCTATAAAGATTTTTACTCGAAGGGTTACAATATTTATACCACTCTTAACTTTGAATTTCAAAAGATTGCTGAACATTATGTTAAGAAAATACTAGACAGGAAACAGAAAAACTTCAAAGGTACAGATAAAAAAGTTCAGGCTGCTTTAGTTAGCATTGACAATTCAGATGGCGCAATTGTTGCAATGGTCGGAGGTAGAGACTTTAGCGAAAGCAAGTTCAACAGAGCAGTTCAAGCTATGAGAAGCCCAGGTTCTTCATTTAAGCCTGTTGTTTATGCAGCAGCTCTTGATAATGGTTACGAAGTCGAGTCTATGTTGATGGACATCCCTTTTGTCTACAAAGATGATCTTAATAACATCTGGATACCTAAAAATTACAAGCCAGATTATATCGGGCCAGTTTCCTTAAAGGAGACTTGTAAGCATTCAAGAAACATTCCAACAATTCTTCTTGGTAAAGATATTGGGTTAGATAATGTTATCACATATGCTAAGATGTTAGGTGTTAAGTCTAAGATGAGACCTTACCCTTCTTTAGCGATTGGTGCTTTTGATGCTACTCCTTTAGAGATGACTTCTGTTTATTCTGTTTTCGCTAACGACGGAATTTACAGAGAACCTTTCATGATAAACAAAGTAATACTGCGGGATGGGAAAGAGCTGATTGTTGAACACGAGCCTAAAGAAAGAACAGCTCTTAATCCTGACGCAGCATATAAAGTTGTTGAGATTTTAGAATCTGTAATCCAAGACGGCACTGGAAGAGGTGCTAAATGGTATGGTTTCACAAGACCTGCAGGCGGCAAGACAGGTACAACTAATGATTGTAAAGACGCTTGGTTTATCGGCTTTACACCTCAATACACGACAGGTGTTTGGGTGGGCCTAGATGATAGAACTTCTATCGGTAATAAAGAGACTGGTGCTAAAGCAGCACTTCCTATCTGGGCTCAGTTCATGAAAGATATCCATAAACCTTACCCTATTGAAGATTTCAAATATAAGCTGCCAAAGAATTAGTTTACAACAAAACCATCTATTCTTTCAAATTCTTCATATGCATATTGTAGTTTTGTTGCTGATTCTGAGTATATTGTGAATAGTGGTTGATTTTTCAACACCACATCACCTACTTTTCTATGCAGCATCACTCCTGCTTTTTTGTTATGTGGCGCTCCCGCAATTCTTGCCACTCTTGATATCGCTTTGTTATCTATTCTTGTAACTTTCCCTTCTCTTTCTGCTCTAAACTCATATTTGAACTCTGCTTCGACTAGTTTTTCAGGATCTAGTTCTGCTTTGCCTTGTGATTGTGCTATCTCTTTGAATTTTGCTAAAGCTTCACCGCTTCTTAGTATGCTTAGTGCTTTTTTCTTTCCTTCTCCTTTTGCTGCCTTACCACCCATCTCTAAAAGTAGTCCTGCCATCGCAATTCCTTTTTCTTCCAGGTCTTTTGGCGCTCTTTTATCGTTCATAAGAACATAAAGTACATCTTTTGCTTCCAACATGGGCCCTATCCCATTGCCTATCGGTTGGTTGCCGTCTGTTATGATCACTTTTGTTTTTACGTTAAACACTTTTGCAATTTTCTCAAAAGAATTTTTTATGTGTAATGCTTTTTCTTTACTCTCTACTTTTGCTCCTCTGCCCACAGGTATGTCTATCAAGATATCTGTTGCAGATACAGATAATTTTTTTGCCAATATGCTTGCCAGCATCTGTCCTTCTGCATCTATTCCAAGCGAGTGTTCTATAACGACTATCCTATCATCTGCAGGTGAAAGATTTATCATTCCTCCACCCCACACCATACACCCATTTGTCTTGTTGACAACTTTTATCATTTTATCTTTGGTAACGTTTGTTGTCATCAAAACTTCAAGTGTGTCTGCCGTTCCTGACGGACTTGTAATTGCTCTTGAACTTGTTTTTGGTATTGTCAGTCCCGCAGCTGCAAGTATTGGAACTACCAGGGGTGTTGTTCTGTTCCCAGGAACTCCCCCTATACAATGTTTGTCCATTATGGGATGTGTATCTAGCTCTACTTTGTCTCCTGTTTCTATCATCGCTCTCGTAAGTGCAGTAATTTCCTCCAGCGACATCCCCCTTGCATACGTGCTTGCTACAAAGTATGTTAGTTCTACATCTGATAGTTTATTTCCTATTATGTCTTCTACAACTCTTTTTGTGTCTTCATAGTTAAGCACTCTGCCTTCCATCTTTCTCCTTATGCAGCCTACTGATTGGGGTTTTTGCGCAACTACCATATCAACCACATCGCCTTCTTTGACTTTCATCTCATTAAGTAATTCTTCAAAGAATCCTATCTCTCCCAACCCCAATTTTTCTGGGTTTGTTGATATGTCTATGAATGCAACCGTCTCTTTGTTTCCTTTTTTTATCTTAACTCTGTCACCATGATGCAGATCTAATTTTCTTGCATCTTCTTGGTTTAGTAATGCTATGAGAAATCTTCCTGCTTCAATGTCGATGTCCTTTACGACTAGTTTCATCTTTTCTTTGCCTCAAGGTAGATCTCTAGAAGTGTTAACAGTATGACTAGAATTACAGGACCTACAAAGATTCCAAAGAATCCAAACAACCTCAACCCTCCAAATGCTCCTAAAAGGATTATGACTGGGTTTACTTTTGCTCTATCACCTACAACTTTTGGTCTTATCAGGTTGTCTATGGTTGCAACTATTAATGCGCCAAACAAGAATAATCCCACTCCCCTCCAAACTAATGAATTGTTAGACAATAATATTCCTTGCGCAGCTAAGTATATGGATACTGGAACCCACACAAGTCCTGTTCCCACAAACGGAAGTAGAGAAGCCATCATAGTCAGTATTGCAAGTGTCGCGTAGTTAGTTATACCAAATAAGAAGTATCCTATCCCCGCTATTGATCCTTGGAATATCGCTATTACAACTGCACCATAGATTGTTGCATAAACTACCTCTTGCAGTTTGTTCATTATTCTGTTTTTATTCTTCTCTCCTAATGGCATAAGTTTTTTTATGAACTCTACAACTTTTGGTCCTTCTTTAAACAGGTAAAAGCTTGTGAATAAAAGTATGAATAGGAAAAGTACTCTTTCAGGTAATGATAATAAGAATGTTGATCCTTTTTGGAAAAGTAAGGATATCAAATTTTTGGCAACCTCTGTAAAATTTTCTACAACAAAAGGGTCTGATGCTTTTTCGTTGATGAACATTGCTCCCGTACACATCAATCCTTCAGTACATGTTGAGTTTGTTGAGAAAAATTCTTCTCCAAAATTACCTTGTTCTATTATTTCGTAAAGGTTTGTTGATTCAGTTATTATTAGGTTACTGACTAAAACAAACGGCACGGTGATTATCAACAAAATCGCGATTATCATGACGGTTGCCGTCAAGTTTGGTTTTCGTGTTTTAGTGTATAACCAGTTATAGATTGGATAAAGAACATATGTTACAACTATTGCACCCACTAATGCGCTTATGAATGGTTTCACTAACATGTATGATAGCACAAAAAATAGTGCTATGAAGATCAAGAATAGATAGTTTTTGTTATTTGTTGCCATTTTATCAACCAGCTGTAATGGGCCCGCCCAGACTTTCACTGCTGACTTAACAGTCAATTGATTTGAACTGGGGATATCTTCCACGTCAAGGAAGCATCATAGCCACTAGATCACGGGCCCCTTTACAATAACTACGTTAGTTTCTTTTATAAATGTTTTGTGAGAATTACTTCCTTCCTACACCAACATATCTTATTCCTAATTTGTTTATCTCTTCTTTGTTAAGACAGTTTCGCCCATCCACTACTAACTTAACATTATTCTTTTTTAGAATATCATAATCAATATTTTTTATCTCTGAGTGTGCAGTACATACAACAATGCATTCTGCTTCTTTAAAAAATTCATTTAACCCCTCAACATCTGATTCGTTTTTCATGTAAGGATCATAGATCACTAGGTCTGCAGACCGATTTCTAAGTCTTTTTATTACATTATATGAAGGCGACTCTCTTTCATCTGCTACATCTGGTTTGTATGATAATCCATAAATTCCTATTTTTGTTCCTTTTATGGGTAGCTCTAGCTCATTTAGCTCATTTTGTATAAGCTTCACAGTGTAGATTGGCATGTTTGAATTAATTTTTCTCGCCAGTGTCAAAAATTCGTGATCAAATCCTGATGCTTTTCCTTTTTCTATCATGTAGTATGGGTCTACAGCTATACAATGCCCGCCCACCCCAACCCCAGGATAGTGTGCCATAAATCCAAATGGTTTTGTTGATGATCCTTTTATGACTTCTGCAAAGTCTATTCCCATCCTATAGAATGATTGCGCCATCTCATTCACAAATGCTATATTCACATCTCTGAATGTGTTTTCTAAAATCTTTGTTGCTTCTGCTGCTTTAATCTGTGACACACCCACAATTTCTGCGTCTATTATTGATTCGTATAATCTTTTTGCTTTTTCTGTTGATTCGTTATCCAACCCCCCGACAACTCTAGGTATGTTTCCAACATTCCATTTTTTATCTCCTGGATTGATCCTTTCAGGGCAGTGTGCTAAAAGATACTTTTTTCCTGTCTTGTCTAAGATTGGTTTTACTATTTCTTCACAAACTCCAGGGTATATTGTTGATTCTATAACTACTAACTGATTATCTTGAATTATTTCTGCAACTTCTTCTGTTGCTTTTTTTACAAGACCCAAATCTGGCAGTTTTGTTTTTGTCACTGGTGTTGGCACACATATTATGTATGCATCAGAATTTTCTACTTTGTCTTGTGCTTGTATCTTTGTATTGCTCAACAGATCATGGATAAACTCTTCATCCAAATGGGTTTCTCCTTTGTTCACAGTATATATTATGCCGAGATTTTTCTCCACTCCCACCACATTGTGTCCTTTACTTGCAGCCTGCAATGCTAACGGAAACCCCACATACCCTAAACCAATCACTGAAATATTCATATTAGTGAAACGGATCGGACAGTCCTATAAAAATATATTGTATTCTTATTAAAGAAGTAACCACAATACCAATCCCGAAAATAAAGGTATCAATATATTATCATTCACTTGCATCTCTTTGAAGTCTATCATCTCTACAAGCATTGCTACTGCAGATGCAATTATTGCATATATTAGTGGAACAAATAATGAAGCCACTATAAATCCTGCTACAAATCCTGCTATGCTTCCTTCAAACATCTTTTTTGTATCTAGGGGATTTACAACTCTACCAAATGGTTTTCCGACCAATAGATTAATTGAGTCTCCGACTGCAAGTATCAGTATTGCCGCTGACGCAATCTGCACCCCGTATAGGTAAAGTGCTGTTACTGATCCCAAGAAGAAAAATAATGCTCCTTTACCAGGAAATTTCTTCATATCCTCTTCTCTGTCAAATGTTTTCAAGAACCACTTTACCACAGGTATTGAAACCACTCTGCTTAACAATGAGATAAATAATCCCAAAATTAGGATTATGGCAAGAACCAGTAGCGATACCCTTTCAGGATATAAGTTGATGAATGCAACTATAATTACTCCCAACAATATATGGAATATGTTTCTTCTCAACTCGTTTCTTGCCAGTTTTGGCTTCATACATCTATTTTTAGTTCCTGCATTTAAAAACTTTTTTACCCATTGTGTAGTTAATCATCAAAAACAACAAGATTTATAAAATACCTCGAAACATTTTAAGCTTATACAGCCCCGTGGTGTAGTGGCCAATCATCGGAGATTTTGGGTCTTTGGACCGCGGTTCGAATGTCAAAGCTGGCTTTGACGCCCGGAAAGGCGCAGCTTTACCGAATGTCCGCGCGGGGCTATTTTTATTGTAGAATGAACAAAGAAGTCTCAGAATATATCGAAAAGCAGAAATCTCCTCAGAAAGAGATTTGCAAGAAGTTAAGAAAAATAATTCTTAAAACAATTCCTAAAATAAATGAACAAAAGAAGTTAGGTGTTGCTTGGTATGGCAAATATTATGTTGTTGGCCTAAAAGATAGCGTAAACCTGGGATTTTCAGTTAAAGGTTTGACAAAGAAAGACAAGGAAAACTTTAAAGGAACTGGCAAGACTATGATGCATCTGAAGTTTAAAGAATTAAAAGATGTTGATGAAAAACAAATTGTAAAATTATTAAAGCTGATCGATAAAAAAGCTGAGTGCAGTAGCTGTTATAAATGATTAAAGAACCGATTCAGAACTATTATATATTCTAACAACAAATCTTATGTGAAACTATGCGAGATGTTACACTTTGTCTTTTACTAAATGAAACTGAACTAGTTCTTGGGATGAAAAAAGAAGGTTTTGGTGCAGGTAATTACAATGGTTTTGGTGGCAAGCCAAAAAACCATGATAAAAGTATTATCCATACTGCAATTAGAGAACTTAAAGAAGAAAGCGAGGTAAAAACATCAGAACAATACATGACCAAAGTTGGAGAAATCACTTTTATCTTTCCCCATAATTCTGCATGGGACCAGGTGATGCATGTTTATGAAGTTGCTCGATGGGAAGGCATTCCAAAAGAGACTAAAGAGATGAAGCCCGAAGTATTTCCTTTAACAAATGTTCCTTATGATAAGATGTGGGAAGCCGATCAACACTGGATGCCTCACGTTATTGAAGGTAAGTATGTCAAGGCAAAGTTTATATATGCTGAGGACAAGACACTTTTAGATCATAGTCTTAAAGTATCAGAGAGGTGATAAGATGGTTGCAAGAAAAAAGAAAAAGAAAGCTGACCCTTCTTGGGATGAGATTGGTAAATCTATTGGGAAAAAGATAGAGATGTGTTCTAAAGACGATAAGAGTTGTAAGTCTTGGGCTAAGCATTTTGAGTCCAAAAGTTGTTGTGAAAGCGGCGGAGGATTCTTTGGAAGACTTTTATTCATAATTGGTGTTGTATGTGCTCTTAATGCAACAGGCGTTATGACAGGGTTATCTTGGTGGATACTCACCCTACTAATTGCAGGTTTCGCTTTGATGAAACTTTAATCCACCTGTAAAGGTGTGCCAAAAATTTTTGAGCACTTTTTCTTTTTTTTATTATATTTCTATCACAACATTTATATAAAGAAAAACTGATTTTTACATAAAAAGAGGTGCATAATGTTTAACATTAGAAAAGAGGTAAGAGACATCAATAGATTAAGAAAAATTCTATTAATCTTCTTTGAGGAAGGTTTTGGTTATCTGTTTGAAAGGTCTAAGCTGATGAAACATTTGCCTCTCACAAAAAGGTTTGCTAAGAAGTTTGAACATAGATATCATCCTTCTGTTCACCTAAGAAGAGCATTTGAAAAACTAGGTCCTACTTTTGTTAAGTTAGGCCAACTACTAAGCTTAAGACCTGATTTAGTTCCTAAAGAGTACATCTTTGAGTTTGAAAAGATGCAGGATAAAGTCCCTAGCTTTCCTTTTAAAGATGTAAAAAAGATTGTTGAGTCTGAGCTTCACCAACCATTAAGTAAAGCTTTCAAATCTTTTGATACAAAACCTTTGGCTGCTGCTTCTTTGGGCCAAGTTCATAAAGCTAAACTAAAAGATGGAAAAGTTGTTGCGGTTAAGGTTCAAAGACCAGATATACGAAAAGTTATTGATACAGATATTGAAATTCTGTATCATGTCGCTCAGCTATTACAAAAGCATGTCAAAGAGCTGGCTAACTATGATCTTATAAGTGTTGTGCAAGAGTTTGAGCGTTACACCCACGATGAATTAAATTATAAGATTGAATCTTTGAATGCAAAAACCATCAAGAAAAACTTTGAAAAAAATAAAGACGTGTACATTCCCGAAGTATACTCAGAATTTACTACCGAAAAAGTCTTGACTACTGATTTTATTGATGGAACTCCTCTGAATCAGTTTAACAAAGTAAAACGATCTGCTGGTGGCTACATAAAAGTTATAGACAAAGTGTACGCTAATGTGATAACTATGATTTTTGAGCATGGTTTTTTCCATGCGGATCCCCATCCTGCAAACATTTTCTTGACAAAAGGTAAAAAGATAGGTTTTGTTGATTTCGGCATTGTAGGTAAATTTGATGATGACCTAAGAAATAAATCTTTAGATATCTTTATGGCTGTCGCTAACAAAGAAGTTGATAAGCTAGTTAGAACTTTCTTGAGTTTAGGTGCTGTTGATGAAAAAGAATTTGATGCAAGAGCTTTCAAGAGAGATCTGACAGTACTAATTGGTAATCTCCAGTATTCCTCTCTGAAAGATGTGGAGGTCAGCATAGTTCTTGAACAAGTTATGGATCTTGCTTTACAATACAAGATACAACTTCCTCTTGACTTTGTTCTATTTGGCAAGACAGTTATAACTTTGGAAGGTATTGGCGTCAGATATAATCCTGATTTTAAGCTGGTTGAACAAACCAAGCCTCTTCTGAAGAAAATCCTTAGAAAAAAGTTCTATCCTCAACAGATCAAGAAGTCTGCATTAAAGGCTGCATCTACTTACAAAGAACTTTTATCTGTACTTCCAAAAAGCAGCTTAGAAATACTAGACCGGTTAAGAAAAGGCAACATTAACATTGATTTAGAAGATTCTGACATTAAAAATATGACTGCTGAGCTTGAGAGAAGTTCAGGTAATGTCAGTGTTGGTATGATTATTGCTGCATTGATAGTTGGTTCCGCCCTGGTTATGCAGGTTGACACAACCTTTATATACCAAGGAATCCCGATTATACCTGTAGCAGGGTTCAGCGTTGCTATATTACTTTCAATTTGGCTCCTGAAAAGGACTATGCTTTCAGAAGAGGTTAGATCAGATTTAAGAGAAAAAAATAAGAGGTGATTTGGGTGAAAGATATCTTAAAAAAAACAATTTTGTTTGGGTTGGGCCTTGGCGCTATAACCCGTGACAAAGCCAACAGTCTTGTAAAAGACTTAAAGAAGAAAGGTTACTTGAATGAAAAAGAAGGGAAGAAGCTTGTTAATGACATAGTTTCTGAATCCTTACGTACACAAAAAAAGATTCAGAAGAGTGTTGAAGAACAGGTCAAAAAAGCTATGAAGTCTTCTCCTTTGGCAACTAAGAAAGATCTGAAAGATTTAGAGAAAAAAATTTCTAAGAAAAAGAAATAGTTTTTTATTTTTTAAATTCATTTCTAAAAAAAAAGATTTATAAATAGTAAACCCCTAAAATAAAGAACATATCTATAAAAATATAATACGAGGTGATTTTATATGAAGAAATTAATGATATTTTGTCTAATGGCTTTGTTTGCTGTTGGATTAGTGAGTGCATTCACACAAGGTCAGTGCGGTCAGACAATATCAAGTGGAACTGTTGTTCTAACTGAAGACATAACAGGCTGTACCGGATACGGGGCAGTAAATATAAATGGCGGAACACTAGACTGTGACGGGTACACAATAAACGGAACTTACGGCGTTATTATGAACTCTGGAAGTCCTGCGACTATCAAGAATTGCATCATAAACTCTGCTTGGGGAGGAATAGGTATAGATGGTGCAACCACACCTTTCACACTTACCAACAATAAAGTAACAGCAACAAACATCAGAGCGTTACAGATCCAACCTGCTTTCAGTGATGTTTACGAAGGTTCATCTGCAACCGGTAACTGCTTTAACGGGAAAAATTATGCAGTTGCTGCTTTAAGAGGACCTGGACAATCAGGCGTTATGGCCTGGGCAGATAACTACTATAGTGATTACTCAGGAACAGGCCCGCACATAATCAACCCTGGCCAAGATATAGACTACACGCCAGGATACTTTGATGACTGCCCATTATTTGTTGCTGGACCAGAAAGTGATGCAGTTCCCGAAATTAACAGTTCTATCCTCTCAATTGGGGCCCTAGTGGGAATTGTTGCAGTAGCCGCGGTTGCTTTAGGTAAAAAGAAATAATTCCTTTTTCTTTATTTTTTCTTTTTTTATTTATTCTAACAGAACTAGTTATACATCTCTAAAGCTTCTTCTTCACTAAAGTGAAGTTTTCCAGGTATTATAATACAGTGTGGTGCTCCACCAAAGTCTTCATCCACTAACTCTTTTACTTTACCATACTTGATCTTATAAGTTCCGCCAAGTCTTGCGCATCCTACAGCAAGTGTGTCTTCAGAAATAACCTTTTCTTTACGTTTGTCTTCAATGCTTAACAAATACTTCAACCCTTCATTTACTGTCATAAACTTGTCTTCATCAGGTCTTAAGTCTAACAACACAAGTGTGTGCAACTCACCATTGCTCTTAATCACATCATAGGGAGTTTCTGGTTCAAATCCTTCTTGTGGAAAAGGTATTGAGGTTGTTTTTCCAAACTTGTACAGCTGTAATCCTGTTATTCCAACTGCAGTAAGAACTGAAGCATTATTGATTACAACAACTGAAACTTTCTTCTCTTTTGCTCGCATCATTATGTCTATGTGTGTTGTTGCACTCATCGGATCTCCGATGATTAGTAATGCCGTATCTTCTGTTTCTGAAATGATCTCGTCGGAGTTCTTCTCAACCATCTCTCGGTCTGCTAGAATTATCTTTTTACCATACAACTCTTCCAAATTAGAAATATCACACTGTAATTTAGATGTATAACTCTCTAAAAATAATTTACTGCATTTTTTTACTGCTTCTAACCCTTTCAAGGTTATGTCTTTCTCATCATTTAGACCTATTCCTATGATATATAGTGTCATAAGTACAAGAATTAGAACATCTTATTTAAAATTTTAGAAAAAAAAGTATAAACGCACAAAAAAGCATCGCTTTTTTGGCGCCCAGAAAATTCTTAGAATTTTCTTGGGAAAAATAAAATGAGTAAACTTACTCTTCTTTAGGTTCTTCTGCTGGTGGTTCTGTTGGTTCTTCTCCAGGTTCAGCAGGTTCTTCGTCAGGTTGATCTCCGCCTTCATCTCCTTCTGCTGGAGGTTCTGTTGGTTCTTCTCCAGGTTCAGCAGGTTCTTCATCCCCTGAGTCACCACTACCTTCGTCACCGTTATCTTCTTCTTCCTCTTCTTCTGCTGGAGGTTCAGCAGGTCCTTCTCCTGGCTCAGCTGGCTCTTCGTCAGGCTTAGCAGGCTCTTCATCAGGCTGATCCCCTCCTTCGTCAGGTTGATCTCCGTTATCTTCTTCTTCCTCTTCTTCTGCTGGAGGTTCTGTTGGTTCTTCACCTGGTTCAGCAGGTTCTTCATCTGGCTTGTCGCCACCCTCATCAGGCTGATCTCCGCCGTCTTCTTCCTCTTCTTCTTCAGCAGGCTTTTCTTCTTCAGCTGGCGCTTCCTCTGCAGGAGCTTCTTCAGCAGGTTTTTCTTCTGGTGCTTCACATGTGCATGTTTCACAGTTCTTGCAGCCTTCGCATGCTTCGCAAGCGTCTGCACCACATTGTTCACATTTTTTCTTTTCTTCTCCTTCTTCCATTTTCTAAATACCTCCGTTTAAGCTTAACACGTACATGTCCCGCAATTTTTGCATCCGCCACAGTTTTGGCAAATTTCTTTGCTGCATTTGTCGCATTTTGCATTTTCACAGACACACTTTTCTTCTTCACAGTGGCAATTTTCATCCTCTGTGTTACAGATGTCTTCTTTGCACGTATTTTCTTCTGTCATATCAACACCTCGTTGATTTAGTATAATCTGAGAAATTCCTTTTATTAAGTTTTCTATTTTTTAGCAGCAGAAATAGCATTTCTAACTTCGTTGATTATATCTTCTACAGTTATGTTATACTCTTTCATTAGTTCTTCTGCTGTGCCTGACTGTCCAAACCTATCTTGCACTCCAACTCTTTTTACAACTATGGGATTTTCTGAACTTACTACTTCGCTTACAGCACTTCCCAACCCCCCATTTACCTGGTGGTCTTCCGCTGTGACTATCGCTTTTGTTTTTTCTGCATAGCCTAAGATACACTCTTTGTCTATCGGTTTGATTGTGTGCATATTAACAACAGCAACAGATATATTTTCTTCTTGTAGTCTTTCTGCTGCTTCTAATGCCGCACTTACCATCTCCCCACAGGCAATTATAGTAATATCTTCTCCATCTCTCATCACGTTTGCCACACCAACATCAAATCTTGTGTTTTCATCTGTTATCTTTGGTGTTTTTTCTCTCATTAGCCTCAGATAACAAGGCCCTTCTCTGTATGCTATTGTTTTTGTTGCTTTTACTGCTTCTGTAAAATCACATGGAACTACAACTGTCATGTTTGGTATGGATCTCATTATAGATATGTCTTCTAGTGCTTGGTGTGTTGCTCCGTCATGCCCCGTGACTAGTCCTGCATGTGACGCAACTATTTTGACATTCGCATTGTTATATGCTACACTTACTCTTATCTGATCCAAACATCTGTTAGGCATAAATACTGCAAATGATGTTACAAATGGAATGTATCCTGTAAAGCTTAGTCCTGCTGCCACACCTATTGAGTTCTGTTCTGCTACACCCATCTCCATGTATCTATCTGGATACTTTTCTTTGAACTCTTTGCAAGATGTTGATTCTGTTAAATCTGCTGATAATGCTACAACTTTATCATTAAGCTCTCCCAACTCTACCAATGCTTTTCCAAATCCTTTACGAGTGGCTTCTTTATCCATTATTTATCTCCTCAACAGCTTTTTGGTATTCTTCATCGTTTGGTGCTTTTCCATGCCACTCATAATCTCCTTCCATGAATGACACTCCTTTTCCTATTGTTGTTTTGAATATTATTGTTGTGGGTTTTCCTTTGTTTTCTTTTGCCTGGTTGAATGCTTTCAGTATTTCTTCATAGTTATGTCCATCCGCCTCTATTACGTTCCAGTTGAATGCTCTTAGTTTGTCTGCTAATGATTCCATTTCCATTATGTCTTCGGTATTTCCCCCTATCTGTATTTGGTTTCTGTCGATGAAAACTATTAGATTATCTAAATTATGTTTTGCTGCAAACATTAATGTTTCCCAGGTTGCTCCTTCTTGATGTTCTCCGTCTGAGCTTGACACAAATATTTTGTTGTTCTTATTTTGCATCTTTAGTCCTTTTGCCATCCCTGCTGCAACCAATATGCCTTGGCCAAGCGGGCCTGTTGAAGTCTCAACCAAGTCAAAATCCGTTCTTGATGGGTGCCCTTGTAATCTTGATCCAAATTTACGTAAAGTCTTAAGTTCATCTTTTGAAAAATATCCTGCTTCTGCAAGTGTTGAGTATAACACAGGACAGATATGTCCATTTGATAGAATAAAATGGTCTCTGTCTTCCCATTTTGGGTCTTCTGGGTTGTGGTTCATTACGTTGAAGAATAGTGTTGTGAATACATCTGTCATTCCTAGACTTCCTCCTGAGTGTCCTGACTTTGCTTCATGCAACATACTCATTATGCTAAGTCTGATCTCTTTAGAAATACTCTTCAGTTTTTCAATATTTTCTACTTTATCCATCTACCGACCTCTTTTTTTGTCTATTTTGTATTCTTATCTTTATTCTTTAAATCTCTTTCGTCTACTTCCTTCTCAAGAATCAACGGCCCGACATAATCGCAGTTACGGCATCTATAGTTTCCTGTTATCCCTGCTGCATATAGCTCAATTTTGTCTGACTTGCATTTCGGGCATAGTTTTATTTTCATGATTATATTATGATATTCTTAGTTTTTAACTCTTGCTAATAGAAAAGGCCAACTGGCCTTTTCTAGTTAGTAAATGGCAAGAGCCATTTACTATAAAAACGAAACATTAAAAAACAGTCAATCAATGATTAGGGTTGGTGATAATAGATGATAATAAAAAATATTGTAGCAAGAAAAATACTTAATTCACGAGCTCAAGATGCTATTGAGGTTGATGTTTTTTATGCAGAAGGTTTTGTTGGCAGAGGTTCTGCACCTTCAGGTGCTTCTACGGGCACTTTAGAGGCTAAACCTTTCCCTGGAGAGGTTAGTGAGTCTGTTAAGTTTGTAAATGACGAAGTTAAAAAGAAATTGATTGATATGGAAATCAACTCTTTTGATGAATTACAAAAAGTTGAAGATGCTCTTAGGGAGTTTGATGATACCCCCCAATGGGAAAAAATAGGTGGAAATATTGTTATTGCAATTGAGTTCGCCATTCTTAGCGCTTTATCTAACTGTAACGATAAGCCTTTGTGGATGTTATTGAACCCGGATGCAAGACATTTGCCTAGACCGTTAGGTAATGTTGTTGGTGGTGGTGCTCATGCTGGAATCCATAGTCCAGACATTCAGGAATTCTTACTGCTATCTTTAGAATCTGATAAATTTTCCAAATCTTATTTTGCTAACGCTAAAGTTCATGCTTTAGTTAAGAAAAAGTTACAGGAAAGAGATGTTAAGTTTACAGGCGGCAAGACTGATGAAGGTGCTTGGTGCCCTAATATTTCTAACATGGAAATTTTAGATGTTGTTTCTGAAGTTGCTGCTGAAGTTGGTAAAGAGTTTGGTTTTAAGATAAAACTGGGTCTTGACATGGCCGCTTCAGAACTATATGATGGAGAGAAATATAATTATAACAAATTTTTGAATGATGAACCTCAAAAGTCTTTAACAAGAGAGGAACAGATCGATTTTGTGGTTGACTTAATAGAAAAGTATAATCTTAGCTATGTTGAAGATCCTTTGAACGAGGATGACTTCGATGGTTTTGCTCAGATTAAAAGAAGAGTCAACAACTGTTTAATCTGTGGTGATGATTTATGTGTTACAAATCCTGATCAGATAAAAAAAGCCATAGAACATGACAGCGTTAGTGCAGTTATTGTTAAACCCAATCAGGTTGGTTCTTTGATTAAGACTAGAGAATTCATACAGATCGCTAAAGAGAACAAGATAACACCTGTTATCTCTCACAGGTCTGGTGAGACTGAGGATTCGACTATTGCCCAGTTGGCAGTTGCTTTTGATATCCCAATCATCAAGACAGGTATTAGCGGTGGTGAAAGGACTGTTAAACTTAATGAATTATTAAGAATTGAAGAGGTTGTTAAGGAATGACTAACTTTGTAATTAATGCAGGATCTGAGTTTATTGCCAAACATACAAAGCTATCTAAAGAAGAAGCTATGAAGTTATTTGAAAAACCAAAAGACCCCCAAATGGGAAGTATTGCTTTCCCTTGTTTTACACTATCTAAAGATATGGGGAAACCCCCTCAAGAGATTGCTAAAGATCTAAGTTCTAACTTTTCAGCTAATGACGCTCTTGCATCCACTAATCCTGTGGGACCTTTCCTTAACTTTTTTGCAAACACAAAGACACTTGCTGACCAAACCCTAAAGAAAATTAGTGAAGAAAAAGATGATTATGGTAAAAGTGAAAGTAAAGAACAAAGAGTAATGGTTGAGTTTTGTTCGCCTAACACAAATAAAGCATTACATCTAGGTCATGTTCGTAATATCCTGCTTGGTAATTCTGTTTCTAGCATTCTTAAAGCAGACGGTTATAGTGTTGTGAAAACATCTGTCAATAATGACAGAGGTGTTGGTGTTGCTGAAGCAATGCTGGGTTATAAGATGTTTCATGAAGGTAAAGAACCAGACGTTAAACCCGATCATTTTGTTGCTCAGTGTTATGTTGATTTTAAGAAAGCTATAAAGGAAAAACCCGAGCTTAAGGAAGATGTTGATAAGATGGTTCTTGACTGGGAATCAGGCAACGAAGAAGTTTTAGAGTTATGGAAAAAGATGATGAAATGGGTCTATGATGGTTACTTAGCAACTTACAAAACTCTAGGTGTTGAGTTTGATAAGGAATATTATGAATCTGAATTGTATAAATTTGGCAAAGAAGTTGTTGAAAAAGGCTTATCAGGTGGAATTTTTGAGAAAGATGAAGGTGCTGTTGTTGCTAAGCTTGAAGAATACAAGCTTCCCGATAAAGTTTTGCTTAAGTCTGATGGTACTGCTCTGTACATGACTCAAGATATCTACCTTGCTGAGAAGAAGTTTGATGATTTTAAGATTGACAAGTCAGTTTATGTTGTCGCTTCTGAACAAGACTTGCATTTCAGACAGTTATTCAAGATTTTAGATCTTTTAGGTATGAGTTTTGCCAAAGATTGTCACCATCTAAGTTATGGCATGGTTAATTTGCCTTCTGGCAGGATGAAATCTAGGGAAGGCAATGTTGTTGATGCTGATGATTTAGTTAGTGAAGTTTCCAATATTGCAAAAGAGGAGATTAAGAAAAGGCATGAAAACATAGAAGCAGATGAACTTGAATCAAGATCTAAAGCTATCGCTCTTGCAGCTATCAAGTTCTTTATGATTAAAATAGATCCGATTAAGGATTTCACTTTTGATCCTGAAGAAAGTTTATCTTTTGAGGGCGAAACCGGTCCTTATCTTCAGTATGCTCATGCCAGATGTTGTTCTGTGTTGAAAAAACACAATGAAGAAGTTAAAGTTGATGTTGACTTTTCTAAAACTGAAGGGAGTGAATTATTAATCTCGAAGCTTTCAGAATTCAACAGCGTAATTGCTGATGCATCTTCTCACTATAAACCTTCTTTATTGGCAAATTATCTAATTAGTTTAGCTCAGGAGTTCAGTAATTTCTATTCTCACAACCCAATAATTTCTGATGACAAACATTTGACTGAGTTTAGGATTCTTCTGACTGATTGTGTCAGGCAAGTTCTTAAGAATGGATTAGAACTCTTGGGTATCGAAGCTATTAAAGAAATGTGATTAGTAAATTGTTAATGTTACAGCTTCTCTTACATAGATCCAGTATGATACTCCTGCTTCTAATGTGTTAAACTCTCCTGCTTGTGCAAGTGGTGAGTACGCTATGTGTGTACTTCCAGCTTCTTTCCAGATTATGTCGTACTGTACTGGTGCTAATACTGATTCTATTGAGTTATCTGTTGGTGTGATTGGCAGAATCATGTTGTTCCATCCTGCTTGTAACTCTATTGTTGCTTGTGGAATCTGTTGCTCTCCCAATGTGATTGTTCTGAATTTAAAGTATGATCTGTAATTATCATCATCTGTTATTTTGTGTATTGTGTTTCCTTCCTTTCCATCTTTTTCTGCAGCTGCTTCTACTAAGTCAGTTCCTGCGGTGTGTAATTTGGTAAAGAAGTATCCTGATTTTAGTACACCCGTTAATGCGCTTGTCTGCACATTTATTGCATTTGTGTAAGGATTGTATGATGTTATGAAAACTGTAGCATCCACATTGTTGCCTTCCTCATCAACTACCTGTCCATATGCCAGTAAAGGTATTCCTGCAGGTCTTGAATCTGCTGCTGCAACTAGCTGTAAAGCCAGTAATGCCACCATCATTAAGATTATCTTTATTTTCAATTTATCACCTGTTTTTTATATATGGAATGCATAACCCCTATTTAAATGTTTCGTTTTTTAACTACTTATAAGTAGTAAAATAAGAAAGGTTTATAAATAACCCCAAACACCCCAATTACATGAAAGCACCCAAAAAACTACTTCCATACCTACTTGCAATAGGTATAGGAATATCTGCAGCAGGCTGTGCTTCGCATATCAAAAGCGTAAGTATGAACATAGCCATGAAACATCAAGACAGCTACAAAAAACATCTTAGCAGATATGCAGATGACGTAAAGAAACTAAGAGACAATGAATATGTCTTGCCTGACAGCGTATACAACACTTTCACAAGAATAGTTATTGGGGGTGTGCCAACTGGCCTACACGTAAATTATGCAATCTTAAGTTTGGGCAGTAGAAAACAGTATTCTAACGAACTTGAAAAGCAAGGATATGGTGATTTCGAGATAGGTTCGTTCTATACTATGATGACCCGAAGCAACAGCACACTAATCCCTAAAAGATTGCTTGAACATAAAAAATTTGATGAAGTACTAACCCACGAAAGATTCCATGAAGAACAAAACAAGTTATCTTTTTTTGAGAAAAGAAAAATAAAGAAAACCTATAAGCAGCTAAAAAAAGATTTTGAATGTGCAAACTTCTTGGTTAAAAATGAGCATTTTAAAACTCCTGTGGACAGTGCAATACATAGCGATTGGCAAGAATTTCTCCCCTACCTTAATGACGGAATGTTCCATTCTGTGATGGATACAGTTTTAGTAAGAAGACATCCAGAAACATACAACCTATACCAAAAACTAAAGAAAAAAGTTAATTCTTTATCCTCTTCCGAATTATAGCTCTTGCTAGCTTTCTAGAAATGATTTTATGTGAAAAGAATTTTTTCAATACAGTCAAGTTTTGATTTACCCAATTTCTTCTTTTTTGCGGGCTTCTTATCAGACTTAATGTTTCATCTACAGACTCTTTTGTAACTTCAAAGTCCGATACTGACACAACCTTAAATCCTTTGTTTTCTATATCTGACTTAAACACAGGGTATGTGTAAACTAGAGGTATCAATCCATTTGCTAAGACCTCTAACAAGTTATTTCCAAATCCTTCTACTTCGCTGAAGAAGGTGGATATTCCTCCCAGTTCTGCCATGATTAAAGGGAACTCCTCAAAATTTATGTCACTCTCATAATCTTCTGCAAATATTAGATGTACTCTGTCTGTCTTGTACTGTTTTGCTAGTTTTTTATGCAGGTTAATCAGTTTTCTCTTGTAATTTCCAAGCTCGTCTCCACTGTGTCCTGAAATAAATAACACCACTGCTTTCTTTGACTTCTCTTTCTTCAACCCTTTGTTTAGCTCAAAACAGTATTTCAAAGCAAAGTCTATTCTTTTTCTTGGGACTACTCTTGTGTGCTGTAATACGAATTGGATATCATTCAACTCTATCCTCTCTGAAAGGATCTCTTTCATGTTAAAGTAGTCTAAGAAGTTTTCATGCAATGCTCTTTCCTTTTTCTCTACCTCTTCGTATGATTTTACAAACGTATTAGTTGTATTGTAGATTACGTCATATCTTTCGAATATGTCATCAAAATAACCAGGTCGTATCTTATCTATGATCTGGAAATACCTTTCTGCTATCCCATACTGCGTGCTGTTTATGAAAACTATATATTCAGGGTATGGACCTGGCACGCCTTCTAGCAGATAGTTTTTGATCCCTGGTGAAGGATTGCTGAATCTTGCTCTTTCTAGATGTGAGTCATGCCACCATAAGATATATTTTGGCGTTTCATCTCCATTTAATATTGTCTCTCGGTAATATCTTGATAATGCTACAGACATTATGAAATTCACAGGGTGAGCAGTGTTGTGCGCAATAATAACCTCGACTTTTTCTCTCTTTATCCAATCCCTTATCTCACACTTTGCTATCTCTATCGCTTCCTCTATCTTTCCTTTGAATTTTGGTGTGTACCCTTTCTCAAATAATCTTAGGATCTTGTTGTTAATAGGGTGTTTATGCCACAGTATCTCTCTCGCAGTTATGTTTTCTTTTTTGTGTTTTGATTTCCCAACCAGATATCTGAAATTTGCTTCTGGTACTTTTCTTCTTTTGCACATAGTTTTCTCTATCTGATCCATCACTATTGAAACACCATCTGCAAATCCCACTTGAGAATGTAATACTCCAAATCTTAAGTTTGGTATATCTTTTAATCTTACTTTCTTATACTTCTTTAAAGTCTCTTCAGTTTTAGCAATCTCTTCCATCTAATTAGCCTTCATTTAAAGAATTTATAAATGTTTTGATAGAACTATCCTAACTTAACATCAAAAATTGTTTTTCCAAAATTTGTTTTGAATGTTTCCGCAACTTTTTCTGCTTGATCTTCCTGTTCTGCACGCATCATCAGTTCATAAGAGTTGATGTACATTCTTTGTGCTTTAGTACCATACCCGTTCTCAAAAGCATTCTCAGCCCTACCTAAAATTGTTTGTGCGGTTTGATATATTTCTTTTTTGTCTGCCATTTTTGATCATAAAAAACCCCTTTAGGCATCGCGAAGACGCCTTGAGGGGAAATAGAGGTGGTGGTTGATTATGATTAGTCTAGGAATAATTCATCCATTTCTGATGGAGATAGTTCTGACTTTGAAAGTCTGTCTACGAATTCCTCTGATGTTATTCTTTTTTGATTGTTGGTTTCTTCGTACATTTTTTCTCCATCCGGATTTTATAGTCCTAAACATTTTTACTACTTATGGGTAATAATAACTAATATATAAATGTTTCTATCCTTAGTTCAAAACGCCCTTTAGAAGCCCTCAAACCCTTAAATTATTGCTTTTTAGAATTCTTCTTCAATGTTGGAAATCTCATGTACTTCTCACACCCCATACAGAAATACACCAATTTGCCGTCTCTTGTCCTTACTCTACAATTCTCACCTTGCCTGAAATGAACATGACAATGTTTACAGAATTTCTTCTTTTGCACAGGTGTAAACTTAACCTTATACTTCATTGATATCTTTCTTGCTAGTGCAACATACCTATTTGCGTATGTTTGTGTTGCATCTTCTGCTTGCTTGAATAATTCCTTTATTCTTTCTTTTGCTATCTTTACATGATCCGATGGCTTTTTAGCATGTTTCCTTTTCATATTGTTAACTAATAGTTTGTTGATTTTAAACTTTTCTACAATGAGTAAGATATTTATAGCAAATAAGATCTACTTCCAATATGCAAGAGAAAACCAAAGCAAGCATTGTTTTGTATTTTACAATTTTTTATCTATTTTTATTCACAATCATTTCTATGTTCAATAAGAATTATGAATTCATATATTACATCTTCATCCTTACAATACTTATCATTGCTATAACATCAATAAACAAGAGAGTTAATCTTCCCGTTCCTTTATTGGGTGCATTAACACTCATAGGGGTACTGCATGTTATTGGAGGCAATATCTACATGGACGGAATAAGACTTTATGACCTTTGGTTCATACAGGATGTGTTTAGATATGACAATCTAGTTCATTTTCTAAGTATGTTTGCGATAACACTTGTGTTGTATAACTTACTGAATCCTTATCTAAGTGAAGAGATTAAGAAAAATAGTTTCTTATTATACACCATTCTGGTTCTGATGACACTAGGTCTTGGTTCTTTGAATGAGATCATTGAATTTACTTCTGTTGTTTTTCTAAATGCTGCAGAAGAAGTGGGTGATTACATGAATAACGCCGTTGATCTGTTGTTTAATTTCTTTGGAGCATTAGGGGCCTGTATACTTCTTTCTCTAAATAGAAAATACTTTCATCCCAGATAAAAGCATAATCTTTATAAACAAACTGCCAGTTTTTCTAAATGCGCGCCGGTGGTCTAATGGCTACACGGGAAGTTGAGTTATGACACTTTACGTGCCGTAAATGACTGCGGCCTTCCAAGCCGTATATCCGGGAGATGTCCTAAGGCTAGACATCCGGAAATTCGAATCCCGGCCGGCGCATTTAGCCTTTTACTTATTTCTGGGATTAATTAGACTAACAAATCTTTTATGATCTTTTTTAGAAATTGTTATATGATAAATGTCTTTTCGATTCTCTCTTTTCTCTTTGTACAACCTAACAGAATGTAAAATGTTTAATTCAGATAGATAATTTGAAATGTTTTTCATCAACCCTTCAGAAACAGTAGCAAAACTTATTCTATTCTTAGAGAAATAACCATCACTATCTACGGAACCTCTCAAAAATCCAACCATAAACTCAAAAGTGTGTTTTTCTTTGGCCAATCTAACAGAGTATGTTTTTCTTGAACTCTTATCCCAAATCAGATATTCTTTAACGAACTCATGAATATTCTTAGAATAATAACATAAGTTTAATCTGTTCTCCTTTCTAAATACCATTGGCTTTTTACCAAATAGTTTAATTAAGACCTCACTTATTAGTTCATCAACAAAAGCTTTCTCAATAATGTTAAAGTAAAGATAAGCTCTATAAATATAATTTTTTGTCTTATACAAACAACCATCTCCTGCAAATAAACCCATAAACTCTCCAATTAGTTCCTCATCATGAGATTTTAGTGTGATGGGTTTAACTGTAGGCCCTTTAAATCGTCTAAAGTGATAATAAACTGTAGTTTTTGATTTTCCAGTGGCATCTCTTATTTTATTCAAAGAAAACCCTTTTTCAATCAGTTTATTGATTTCATTAATTTCTTGCCGAGTTAGTCTTTTTGCCATGTATTAGTTTAGGTTAGAATAACATATAAACTGTTCATCCAAAAATGTCCTGTGACCTGTGAAAAAATCCGAAAAATATCGAAAAGAATGCGGAACACCCCATTTAACTTTTAATTTATGCATTTCTAAGTAAACTTTAAATAAACCAGTTATTTTTCTACGTTCAGAGGTGTATTTTATGGCAATGTGGAACTTAGAAGACATTTACAATTTCAAAGATACTGAAAAGTTAATTGAAGAAGTTAAAAAACTAACTGAAGACTTCAAAAAACACAGAGAAACTCTTAGTGATGATATTTCTGCTGAAGACTTCATGAAGATTATCAAAGAAAAAGAGGCTCTTTCTGAAGTGTCTCTGAAGCTTGGAGCTTATGCTGGCTTGAAACTTACTGAAAACACTGCAGATCCTAAATCCATTGCTCATGAAACTAAGATTGATGAAGTTCTTACAGATCTGGGTAATGAGATGCTATTCTTCTCTTTATGGTTCAAAGATTTAGATGACAAAAAAGCTGACGAACTGATTAAAGCTTCTGGAAAATACCATTATACTTTAGAGAACATTAGACAATTCAAACCTTATACTCTTAAAGAAAAGGAAGAGCAGATTATTAATCTTAAAGATCTTACGGGCGGAAGTGCTATGGTTAGGATGTATGATCTTGTAACAAATAGATTTAGATTTGATTGGGACAACAAAAAAGTTCCTCAGGAAGAAGTTACTCAACATTATAAAGATCCTAAGAGAGAAGTTAGAAAGAAAGCTTATGACATAATTCTTTCAAGATACAAGGATGAAGAAGAAGTTTTAGGTGAAATTTACCGAACTATCGTTAATGATGTTAAGAACGAAAGTATTAAGCTTAGAAAGTTCAAAAGCCCAATCTCTACAAGAAACTTAGGGAATGATTTGCCTGATGAAGCTGTTGATGCTTTACTAAAAACAGTTAGAAAAAATATTGGTTTGTTTCAAGAATATTTTAAGCTTAAAGCAAAGGTTATTGGTTTAACTGATATGGACAGATATGACTTGTATGCTCCTTTCTCTAAAGATGCTAAAGAGTTCAGTTATGAAGATTCTAAGAAGATTGTTCTTGACGCATACAAAGAGTTTAATGATCAAGCTTTTGATATGGCTAAGAAAATTTTTGATGAAGAGCATGTGTTTAGTGATATGACTGAAAATAAGCAAAGTGGTGCTTTCTGTTGGACGGTTTCAAACAAGACTACACCTTACATTTTGTTGAATCACATGAACAAAAGAAAAGACGTTTTTACTATGGCTCATGAGTTTGGACATGGCATTCATGGCTTAGCAGCTCAAAACAGAACTATTTTTGATTTCCATTCTTGTCTGCCTTTAGCTGAGACCGCTTCTACTTTTGGAGAGATGCTTCTTCAGAGTAAATTTTTGAAAGATGCCACTGATGAAGAAAAGATTGATTTGATTATGAATGATTTAGATAATTTGTATGGCACTGTTGTCAGACAAGCTTATTTCACAATTTTTGAGAAAGATGCTCATGCTCTGATTGCCAATAATGGAACAGTTCATGATCTGAATGAGTTGTATATGAAGAACTTAGAGGAACAGTATGGTGATGTTGTTAAAATCCCTGAAGTTTTCCAACATGAGTGGAAATACATCCCTCATTTCTACCACACACCTTTCTACTGTTATGCTTATGCATTTGGTAACTTGTTGGTTTTATCTCTTTATGACATGTATAAGAAAGAAGGTAAAGAATTTATTCCTAAATACTTCAAGATATTAGGTTATGGTGGATCTGAATCACCACAAACAATACTTTCTGAAGTTGGCGTTGACATCACCAAAGAAGAATTCTGGCAGAAAGGCTTTGATTTGATCAAGGAAGAGTTGGATGAGTTGAAGGGATTGTTGGATAAATAATTCTTCCCTGCAAACTAGTTGTTTTCTTTATTAATTGTTAGAATACCAAAAAATAGGTGGGTTTTTTAGAAAGGAAAATAATCATACTTATACGTTTCAGTTATTCTTAATATATCAAAATCTCTGATTATATCAGAAAATTCCTTTCTTATTTCTGTCAATATTTTGTACAGTTCATCTTCAGTTTCTGTTTCAAACTCTATCTCTAGATCCCATGAACCAATAAGTTTGAGGAATTGCGTTGCTTTCTTATGTTGGCTGACCCATGTCTTTATTTTTTTCTCGGATATTTTATCAAGATTTTTTGTTCTGAAGATTATTTTATAATGGTTTATTCCTAAGTTTTTAAGATTTAGATAGCATCTGTGTTGTACAATTAGTTTTTCTTTCATTAATTTTTTTAGTCTATAATTGATTGTGTCTCTTGTTAATCCAGTTTTTTTTACTAAGTCTAATACTGAGATTCTTGCACTTTTTGAAATTATTTTGAGAATTTTTATATCCGCATCATCTAATTCGTATAGTTTAGAGGGCATCCCATAAACAAATTCATTCGGTCTTGTTTCTGTTAAATATTCTCTTGAATAGATTGGTGAGTATTCTGTCAGTAGAACATCTTTGTCTAGAATGAATTTAGAATATTGATTCATGAATTTATTTAAGATTGTTCCAAATTCAAAGTTTGATTTTGCTAATATTGAAACAGTTAGATCCCATCTTCCTCTTATTTGTGCAACCCATATAGAATTGTTTGTTTTATTCCAGTAATTAATAATGTTTTTTTCATCTTCTAAGCTTACATTCTGAAATTTAAAATAAACTTTATATTGGGAATATCCTAATTTAGTAAAGTCAATAACGCTGTAATAAGAAAATATAACATTGTTTTTTTCAAATCTTTTTAATCTATATTCTACTGCTGGTTTTGAAAGTCCTACTTTTTTAGCAATATGGCTATTTGAAACTCTTGAGTTTTCATCTAATAAAGTCAGCATCTTTCTATCTTTTAAGTCTAGTTTTACTGCCATATTATATACAATACATGTTTGTTATATATAAATATTACGTAAAAATAAGAAAATAAAGAAAAAAGTATCAAATATGCGTTATGTGTTATTATTGTTAAGAAGTAAATTCAAGGAGAAGGTAAAATGGATGAAGAGAAATGTGTAATTGAATATCAAGAAAGATTTTACTCATTAATAGAACCATTAAAAATTAATATAACCTTATCTGGGTATGCAACAGAAGTAAAGCTTAGTAGATCTTCTTTTTTAGGACCGTCTGTAGAATTGGTGGGGAGTTCCTTAAACCCAGGAAAGTATACAGTTTATCATGAAACTAAGAATAGAAAAAGAATTACTCAAGAAAATGTTTCTGCAACCTATTTGAGACAAATTCAAGACAATTTAAGCGATAATAAACTTGAGGAACAACTAAAAAATAAATTTTGGTCGGACCAAAGAGACTTACAAGTTTTACGCGATTTTTTAGATATAGAACCCCTTCCTGAACCTGCCAGAAGAATACTCGAAGATTTAGTTGAGAGAAGATAAAAAATGAGTAATGAAGATTATTGTACAAAAACAACCAAAGAGTCAGTTAAGCTAGGTCTTACCATATTAACCCTTGTCTTAGGAATGGCAGGCATTATATATAAAATTGATAGAACACTAGACCCAAAAATAATTAAAGTACAAAAAGGATATATCTCTCCCTCAAAATTAGAAATTGTAACAAAAGATTTAGACCACAACGGAATAAATGAAACATATCTTGAATATAAGGTTGCAAAACGAGTAACAGACTCATACCAACTGTTGGAAAAAAAAGATAGAATTATTATTAGAAAATACAGGATCAAACCAGCAGAAATAATATCAGAATAAAAAATGGAAATAAATGAAACTTACCAAAAGGAAATTAAAAAGAAAGCAAGAACTCTTTGTTTAGACGGATTTATTGCAGGATTAGGTCTGGGAGTTTTAACTGGAGGTATAACTGCTGCTTATTTAGTTAATATAGAAAAAGGAAGAATTCTCGGTGCTGTTTTATCTGGAGCATCGTGTTTTGCAGGAACAGGTATTGGATACGCTATATCCACATACCAACAGTTAAAAAAGTATATTAACCAAAAATAAGGACGTTTCTTTACAATCTAACTAGTTTATAAAAAATACATATCAAAACCCCCCCCCCCTTTTTTACAAACTTTAATAAATCAAATTCTAAACACAATAACCATGTTCAAAATAGGTAAAGTAAAACTTGAAAACAATCTTATCTTAGCGCCGATGGCTGCAGTCAACTGCTATTCTTTCAGACTGCTATGCAAGGAAAATGGCGCTGGTTTAGTTAATACACCAATGCTTCACATTAATCAAGTCACCAATAACACAGACAACGTCATCAAACAAACCTGCTTCCTAAAAAAAGAAAAACCATTAAGCATCCAACTAGTTGGTTCAGATCCAAACGTAATGAAAGATGCAGTTAATATTATAGAAGATAAAGCAGACATCTTAGACGTTAATTTAGGTTGTCCTGAAAAAGATATTCTGGCAAGCAAAGCAGGTTCTTTCTTAGTTAAACATCCAGATCAGATCAAGAAAGCAGTTAAACCAATTATCGATAACACCAATAAACCAGTTACTGCAAAGATTAGAATTGGTTGGGATGAAAAGAGCATAAACACTCTAGAAACAACTAAAATTCTAGAAAATTTAGGGGTAGATGCAATTGCTATACACGGTAGAACTAAAGCTCAAGGTTATAGTGGAAAAGCTGACTGGAATGAAATTAAGAAAGCAAAAGAACAATGTAACATCCCAATTATTGGCAACGGAGATGTTAGAAATTACAAAGATTATAACAACCTGATAAAACAAGCTAATTGTGATGCAGTTATGATTGGGAGAGCAGCAATTGGAGACCCTTTAATCTTCAAAAGGATATTAAACAATAAATTAGAACAAGATGAAAAAGAAAAACTCAACTCATTCAAAACGTTCCTAAAATACTACAAAGAATATGAAAACCTTAGAAGTTTTACTGAGCTAAGACAACAAGCCATGTGGTTTATGAAAGGACTAACAGGAGCAAAAAAGTTAAGAAACAACATTATGCAA
Organism: Candidatus Nanoarchaeia archaeon; assembly: GCA_028279745.1. GTDB lineage: Archaea > Nanobdellota > Nanobdellia > Woesearchaeales > JANQNC01 > JANQNC01. The sequence goes on along the minus strand of JANQNC010000001.1, from coordinate 1,036,698 downwards.
GCAAAAGATGTAAATCAAATTCTAGAAATAATAAATAACTAAAGTTGTTTTCTTATGTTTTCTACAAATCTATCAAAGTCTTCTTCTTTTACAGCAGCACCACATGCAAAGTCGTGCCCCCCGCCTCTACCATTCACACCAATAAGTGCTTTCTTCAAAACTGGAGGTATTTTCTTAAAATAACGTAAACTCATCTTATACTCCCCATCTTTCAAACGCGCCAGTATGATAAAACGATCAGGCATTATGTAAGAAAGTTCATTTGCTAACATTGCAGATAGTGCCATTTTATCGTCGGTATAAACATAAACTAATATTTTCCCATCTGTCTCTTTACTTAGTGCATCTTCTAATAATGTCTGAAATTTCTCATGTATTCTGTAAAAATGATTATAGATAAATTTTCCTTGTGCAGTTTCTCTTTTCAATATCTCGTTTGGTTCTTTTACCCTAGTTAATATCTTAATGCATTTTCGTATGTCTGCTGTCCCTCCTTTCAACACGAATGAGAACACCTTCAACAACGTCCCTAGTTTTGTATTAATCACAATTTCGGGCATCTCATTAACACCCGAAGGCAACAGTTCAGGATACTTCTCAGAAAACTCTTCATAGAATGGTGGAATAAATGCATCACCCACACATCCAACCATGCTTGTCCACATAAACTTCCCTTCCGTAACCTGGTAACAAGTGTATGAGACTGGAACGTAAGCTTTTTTGTCGTTCTTCTTAACATTAAAGTATTTAACATTTTTACCAACCTCAACAACATCGTGGTGGTCTATCCATACGATTGGCACTTTTACTTTTTCAAAGAATTCTTCTTTTACAACAGGAATATCTAAGATAAAAACTTTATCTACTCCATATTCTTCTATCTTACGTACAATAAAGTCTGTCATCTTTGACATATTGCTTATTACTATTCCGGTTCCGTCTTGTTTATATTTGTATAACTGTAAGAATGAACATAGACCGTCTTGGTCATCATGAAATAAGAATAAAGGATTTTGACATTCCTCAAGCTCTGTTCTCATCTCTAATATTTCTTTTTCAGTGTGCATTTTTTAGTCTAAAGATTAGTTATTAGATAATCCTTTTATAAATATTCTGTTTGTTATAAAAGCTATCGCTAAAATAAATTTTTTCTTAAATAAATTTTTAATTAAAAAATTAAAAATAAAACCATGCATAGGTTTAAACTTTTGTAGCCTCACAAAGTAAGTACGAACTATTGGTAATTGCACGCTGAATACCTCGCCGAAGCTTGGTACTTACACGTCAATCCCATCAAACTTGTCTTTTACAAGTGTTCAAAGTGTCTCTTTTCTAGGGAGGTTTCGTACTTAGATGCTTTCAGTACTTATCCTCTAAAGCGTAGCTGCTCAACATACCTTGTTAGATAATCGATACACCAGTGGCTTCGAACACTCCGTTCCTCTCGTACTAGGAGATCCTTCCTATCAGACACCTGACATTTCCAGTAGATATCAAACCAACTGCCTCACAGCGTTGTGAACCCAGCTCACGATCCCTTTTAATGGGTGAACACCCCCACCCTTGGCCGCTTCTGCACGGCCAGGATAGGAAGAGCCGACATCGATGTAGCAAGCCGCGTCGTCGATATGAGCTCTCGGACGCGACAACTCTGTTATCCCCGGAGTAACTTTTCGGTCATCCCCGACCCCCATCAAGGAGGTACGGAGGATCGCTAGGCCAGTATTTCTACTCAGAATCTAGTATTGGTACAGATCCTGTCAGGCAAACTTTTGCCCTTACACTCTACTCCGAATTTCTAAATCGGATGAGTTTACCATTGGGCCCCATCGATACATTTTCGACGGGGTGCCACCCCAGCCAAACTGTCCACCAGTTGATGTCTCGGATATCAAGTATCCGGTTAGCGATATACAATTCCAAGGAAAGTGTTACATTGTTGCCTATCTAACGACCGGAATCGTTAGCGTAACAGCTCCTTTCTACTCTGTGCAAAGAATCATACACCGCAACAACAAGCTACAGTAAAGTTTCACGGGGTCTTCGCTTCCCACTGGAAATCTGCGGCCTTTGCACCGCAAAAGAGTGTTCAGGGGGATCTACATAGGGACAGCGTCGATCTCGTTACGCCATTCATGCAGGCCGTCAATCAAACGGCAAGGCATTTCGTTACCTTAAGAGAGTTATAGTTACCCCCGCCGTTTACCAGCTCTTAGCTCCGTTGGAACGGAGTTTGAAGTACTGGCACTGGGCAGACGTCACCTACTGTACGCACCTTTTCAGGCTAGCAGTAAGTTGTGTTTTTGTTAAACAGTCGGATCGACCTAGTTATTAAACCCTAGCATCGCACTTATGCAAGTACGAAGTCAGGGACCCCTTATACCGAAGGCACGGGGCGAATTTGCCGAATTCCCTTATGTAGATTAGTCCCTCACACCTTAGGCTACTCACCTAGGGGCACCTGTGCTGGTTCTGGGTACGAATGTTTAAGATTTATTCTTATTCCTTTTTCATGGACTCAAGGAATCAATCAAATACCTCATACGAGGTACCATTCCCGGTTTTGATCAAGTTCTCATCATTACAATACTCCCTTGATTTACTCCGGTTAGCATACTTAATCATATGTTGGTCTATCCTAAAGTGTCAGAAATAAGACTTGTGTTGCCACTCATACTTAAACAGTGCAGGAATATTAACCTGCTTCCCTTTCTCCATCAATTCAGTTAAGAGATGAATTAGGATCGACTAACCCTTGACTGATTTGCATTGTCAAGGAACCCTTGCCCTTTCGGCGGCAGAGATTCTAACTCTGCTCTGTTCCTACTCTCACCAGGATTTTCAATTCTAAAAGGTCCACATCTTTTCGTAAAGATGCTTCCGCCCTATCAGAACGCCTGTCTACTACTTATCTTGCGATAGTCCGTGGTATCGGTAATCGCTTTAGCCCCGTCCATTTTAGAGGCTTGCAACCTCGACTGGTAAGCTGTTACGCACTTTTTGAAGGGTGGCTGCTTCTAAGCTAACCTCCCAGCTGTCTATGGTTACAAACACTCTTCACCCTTTAACACTTGAACGATATTTTGGGACCTTAACCACGGTTTGGGTTGTTCCCCTCTCGGGAATAGGGCTTACCCCTACCCCCCGTCTCCCGGAATCTACGACACTAAAATATTTGGAGTTGGACAAGAAACCGAGGAATTTCTTCCCCTAAATCTCAAATCCGTATCTCTACCCTCTTAGTTATCTCCTCCGAGGCTTGACTACGGCCAACTTTGACAGGAACCAGCTATCACCGAGCTCGATTGGCTTTTTACCCCTATTCTCAGGTCAGAAGAGCACTTGCCCGTAGCACCTCTGCAGGCCTCCACGGAGTCTAACCTCCGCTTCACCTTGCCCAAGAATAGCTCGCTCGGCTTCGGGTCTTAGCCAAGTGACTTCAGGCATTTTCATACCTTGCCCCTCATAAATTGCGGGCTTATTGCTTTCGCTCTGGGTGCTTCTTTAACAGAATTACCCTTGCCACTTAACTAAACTCCCTGGCACGTTATTCAAAACGCACGGCACAACTCCGAAGAGCCGTACCCCACTATAACTGTTAGGTTTCAGGGGCTTTTGACTTCCTATTATGGGTCCTTTTCAACTTTCCCTCACGGTACTCCTTTGCTATCGGACTCAAGACGTGTTTAAGGTTGGAAGTTGATGCCTCCCATATTCATGCCAAATATCCAATTGACACTACTCTTGAACTATTCAAAATCTACTAACTTACTCCTACGGGGCTATCACCCTCTAAGGCGTTTCTTTCCAGAAACTTCGGATCTTTTAGCTAAGATAAAAGAACAGCCAGACCACATCTCCAATACATTTCTGTACCGGATTCAGTTTGCCTTATACCGTTTTCAATCGCCTTTACTCACGGCATATCATTTGATATCTTTTCCTGCGGTTACTAAGACGTTTCAATTCACCGCGTTCCCTATCCTTTCGGATCTAATGTGAAGTCACATTAGGGGATCTCTGGTTCAATGTATACCTGCTACTCGCCAGAGCATAGTGCAGCTTGTCACACCCTTCATCGGCGTCTTGAGCCAAGTCATCCACCTAACAGTTTTTTAGAAACTTTTTACCTAAAGGTAAAAGAGACTACAAAAGTTTTTTCCTATGCATGGTTTCATCAAAATGAATATGAGCTTAAATATTCATCATTGCAAAAAATAATTTTCTGCAAAACTTCAACCCTTCATTCAATATACTCGTGATATTGAATTGCGTTCATTATTTATGAATTTGATTTGTGATTTTGAAATGGACCCGTCGGGACTTTCAGCGGACCACACCTCTTTTTTGTGTATCCGATTTGAACCCGAAACCTCTGCCTTACTTGAATGCATTTCTGCATGTGCAAGGGCAGCGCTCTACCATTGAGCCACGGGCCCAGTTCGTTATGAACATAAAATTTGAGTAAATGATGCTAGCTTATTTTTTCGTTAAAAAAAATAAAGGAGGTGATCCAGCTGCAGGTTCCCCTACAGCTACCTTGTGACGACTTAACCCATCTCACTGAGCTTGAATTCGAATTAATCAAGGAACTAATTCTCATTCAAACCCTGCTCGAGTGGTTTGACGGGCGGTGTGTGCAAGGAGCGGGGACGTATTCACCACGCCATGTTGAGACGTGATTACTAGAGATTCCAGCTTCATGAGGCTGGGTTGCAAGCCTCAATCCGGACTAAGACAGGGTTTCGAGGATTAACTTCTCCTTTCGGAGTCGTGACCCATTGTCCCTGCCATTGTAATGCGCGTGTCGCCCAGAAGATTCGGAGCATACAGACCTACCGTTGCCTGCACCTTCCTCTACGTTTCCATAGCAGTCTCTACAGTGTGCTCAATCATTCTAAAGAACTTGTTAGCAACTGTAGATACAGGTCTTGCTCGTTGCCAGACTTAACTGGACACCTTGCGGCACGAGCTGACGGCGGCCATGCACTACCTCTCGGCTCGTTAAGTAAGACCTTCAATCTGACTTTCATTCTGCCGTCGCTTCTGGTGAGGTTCTCTGCGTTGAGTTAGATTAAACCGCACATTCCACCTCTTGTAGCGCTCCCCCGCCAATTCCTTTAAGTTTCAGTCGTGCGACCGTACTTCCCAGGCGGTGAGCTTATCGACTTCTCTTCGACACTGCAAATTCACTTGAAATTTGCAACGCCTTGCTCACAGCGTTTACGGCTAGGACTACTCGGGTATCTAATCCGGATCGCTCCCCTAGCTTTCGTTCCTCACCGTCGAATCCGTTCCAGTAAGATGCCTTCGCCATAGGTGGTCCTCTGAGGATTATAACATTTTACCGCTCCCCACAGAATACCTCTTACTCTTCCCGGTTCCTAGGCCGACAGTATTCTCCGCATGCCATCCTGTTGAGCAGGATGATTTCACAGAGAACTAATCGGCCCGGCTACGAACGCTTTAGGCCCAATAATGCTGATTGCCACTTGTGGCGCAGGTGTTACCGCGGCGGCTGGCACCCGTCTTACCCACCACTTATTCTGCAAGATATTTACTCTTGCAAAAAGCCTATGATAAAATCATAAGCACTTAGGATTCCCCTATCGCACTTTCGTACATTGTAGAGTTTTCGCGCCTGCTGCACCCCGTAGGGCTAGGGACCTTATCTCAGTTCCCTTCTCCGGGCTACCACTTTCATGGCCCGTACTGATCTTAGGTTTGGTGAGCCGTTACCTCGCCAACAGCCTAATCAGCCGCTGTCCCATCCTTAGGTGTTGCCTTTCAAGGAAAAAACCTTCCAGTACTTTTCCCATATCAAGGTTTAGCCTCAGTTTTCCAAGGTTATCCTTGGCCTAAGGTTAGGTTAACAACGTGTTACTGAGCATTTTGCCGGTGTCTTGCGACCCCTGGACTTGCATGGCTAAGTCGAATCCTAATAGCAGCAATCTCCCGCAGGATCAACGGGAATTTTGTTGCATTATATCCATTAGTTTAACTTAAAGGAAATGTCGTTTGGTACAACTATCAATTGTCGTACAAGATATATACATTTCCACATCATTTACTCAATCGTACTTAACATAATGTTAAGCATTCATTTTTACCTAAAAACAAGCTAAAATTAGCTTTTTTTAGAGAAGGTGGTGATTTGTTTCTGGAAGGAAAAGTCAGTCATATTTAAAGCTTTCTATCCCTAAAATATGGGCTTTTTAGCTAAATTTGAGAAGTTTACCCTCTATAAACGATTAAGATATGTAAAAAAATTTTAGAATTTAAGTTTATTTCTTAAGTCTTCTTCGTTTTTCTTTCTTGATTCTTTTTCGTTGCCACTTCCAACGCATCTGTCGTTTCTTTTTCCAACGTCTTGAACTTCGTTTCATCCTGCGCTTCTTCCAAGATTAGTTAGTTTGAAAGTTTGAAAAACTTTTAAACCCTGGAAAATTTTTAATTTTCCTATGTCTTGTACTTAACCTCCAAATCTATTTTATAATTAAGAATTAAGAATCCCTATTAAAAGCTTTGTATTTTTATAATGGTTTTTTCTTATTCTGTCCCACTACAAATCCTATGAAGCTTGCTATCATAACTGCAAATACAAATACTGCATCTACTTCAGGTATTTCTTCTTCGCCGTAGAATTCATCATTACAATTTGAACTGCATCCATCTCCGTCTATTAAGTTACCGTCGTCACACTCTTCATCTCCTTGTACCTGTCCGTCTCCACACACCGGAAGCAAGCAGCTGTTTGAACATCCATCGTCATTGTTACTGTTGCCGTCATCGCATTCCTCTCCTGATAAAGGTTGTAAGATTCCATCTCCACAGTACTCTAAATCACAGGTACTTGAACACCCATCATCATCTTGTGTATTGCCATCATCACATCCTTCGCCTGACTGTTGTATTCCATCTCCACAATACTCATTTTTACATATTGCGTTACATCCATCACCATCAGCATTATTGCCGTCATCACACTCTTCTCCCAGAGCTCCTTGTACAATATTGTCTCCACAGAATTCTTGAACACATGTGCTTGAACATCCGTCGCTGTCTATGTTGTTTCCATCGTCACACTGTTCTCCTAAGTCTGTTTGTAATATGTTATCTCCACAATATTCTATCAGACATACATCACTGCATCCGTCTTCATCTATCGTGTTTCCGTCATCGCACTCTTCACCTGTTTGGATTATGCTGTCTCCACACACTGGTAAAGAGCAGACATTTGTACATTCATCATTATCTATTTGGTTGCCATCATCACACTCTTCTCCTTCTTGAACTATACTGTCTCCACAGTAAGGCAGCATACATGAGTTAGTGCAAGCATCATTATCTATTTGGTTGCCATCATCACACTCTTCTCCTTCTTGAACTATACTGTCTCCACATACTGGCAAGGTACATGCATTTGTACATTCATCATCATCAAATGCATTTCCATCATCACATTCTTCGCTCAGTTGGTTTACATCTCCATCTCCACATACCGGAGGTGGTGTTAATGGACACCAGTAAAGATCATCTACTCCTGCACTTCCTACAAGTTTTACTCTTGCTACACTTGTGTTTCCTGTATCAAAATATATTGTTTGTACTGAGTTGTCTCCATAACCTGTACCTATGATGTGTTCATAATCAATAAGATATCCTTCTTCATTGTATAGTTTTACTTTATCTTTATAGCTTAGTTCGTCTATGTCTAATACTTTTATGTAGTTGAAAGTTACTGGATCTGTAAAGTTAAAGTAGATGTTCCCTCCGTTTGCTTCATCATCTGGATCATCAACTAACCCGTCATTATTGTTATCAACATCATCTTCTGCAATGATCAATATGTTTTGTAAAGGGTACTTGTTTGTCTCTCCTCCAGATCCAAGTCCTGGCCCCCCATAAATATTACTTGGTGTTCCTAAGTCTGGATCTCCACCCGTTGGATTTGATGAGTTAAATATTATCGCTTCGTCTGGGTGTGATGCTGCTGCATTAATTACATACACATTAACTCCCCAATCTTCAAATTCATCATCTATTACAGTTCCTGCGTGTATTGGATTTCCGTTTGGATCTTCTTCAAAGCTTAATAGAATACATTCGTTATCACAGGCATCACCTGTTCCATCATTATTGAAATCTTCTTGTCCTGGGTTAAAGTCGTAAGGACAGTTATCATCATTATTACAGATATCATCTCCGTCTGAATCTGATCCAGAAACACATTCGATTAGACAGTATCTGCTGCAACCATCTCCACTTACCGTGTTGCCGTCATCACAGTCTTCAAAATGATCTATGCTTCCATCGCCACAATACCCTTTATGTCCTCCACCTGTTGCTGCAACAATACCAATACTTAGAATTAAACACATTAATAGTAATGTCAGTTTTTTCATCATCAGCCTCTAACTTGTATGTTAAACACACTCTTTGGATTTGGCATTTATAAAGCTTTTGAATTATAATCGATATACCCCACCAAATCAAAATCTTTTTAAATAACTTCTGAACTCAAATCGTTAAAGGACTAAAATATCTGAACCGCCCCTGTGGTGTAGTCCGGCCAATCATCCCAGATTTTCGATCTGGGGACTCGGGTTCGAACATACTCACTGACGTTCGTAGCTTTCAACGTTAGTGATGTCGAAAGTCCCGGCGGGGGCATAAAACATGGGGTACGACTCCCCACCCTTTTTTAGGGTAATTCTCAACGTTTTTGTAACGCCTTAAACTTATATAGTATAAAATATTTAGAAGGGGCACTCATCTGGAAGTTCTACTTCTCCGCAGGGACTTGAACATGGAGTTCAGTAATTTTAGTTCACACCGAGACAGCAATCAGTAGGAGTTTATTTGGAATAATTTTATAAGCTAAACTTAAATGCCACTTTGAATGGGGGTTAAATATTTAGACGTTTTAAATGAGAAGGGAGAATCAACTGGTAAAGTTTTATCAAAACAGGAGATTCATGAGAAAGGGCTATGGCATGAATCAATTCATGTTTGGATCGTTAATAAAAATAATGAGTTATTAGTTCAGAAAAGAACGTCTACAAAGAAGATAAGGCCTGATACTTGGACATGTAGTTGTGCAGGTCATCTGATTTCAGGCGAAAGTCTAGAAAAATCTGCTAGAAAACAAATAGAAAATGAATTGGGTTTTTCTTTAAATAGTGTTGCTAATAAGTTTAGATATAAGCAACAAGTTACTCAGACCACAACTGAGGGCGAAGTTTTAATCAATAATGAGTTTGTTAATGTTCTTGTATTTTTTGAAGATGTTTCTATTCAGAGTTTAAACATGAATAAAAAAGAAATTTCTGAAATAAAATACTGTAAACTGTCTGAATTAAGAAATATTTTCATTCAAGATCAAGAATTGTCTATTCTTAATGATCTGTTAGACAAAGTTATATTAAAAAAGAAATACAAGACCCCTTTTGGTATTTTTGATGAAGTTGTTTTAGAGAATGAACCTGCTTTAAGAATGGTTTTAACTGAAAGATGCAATCTTAATTGTGAATTTTGCATATATAAAAAAGGAAATTTTTCTAGCCCTGAGATTAATAGTGAAAGTATGATTGATTTTTCATACTCTGAAGATTTAATTAAAATGTTAAACGATTTCAGAGAAAAATTTCATTATAATACAATACATCTTACAGGTGGAGAACCCACTCTATGCAAAGATCTAATGGAGATTTGTATTAAGTTAAAAGAAAATAATTTCAAAATTAATATCGTTACTAATCTGATTGATGTTGATGTTATTAAAGAATTGTATAAACTAAACTGCATCGACGAATTAACATTTAGTTACACCCCCTTAGATAAAAATAATGAAATTAGAACTGAATTAATAAAAAATTATAAAACTGTCGACCCCAACCGTAATAACCTTATTAAAAAAAGCGTTTTGATGCTTAAACAGAATTATGATACAACCATAAAAACAAATGTTGTTTGTTCAGGACTAACAGATATTAACGATGCTTTAAATTTCATTAAATGGTGTTGGGAAAACGGCATAGAGCCAAGAATGCAAAGAGACAGATCAAATGGTAGAATAAAAGGTTCTACAGAGACTGTTAAAAAGATTCTTAATGAATTAAAAGTTAAAAAGAAAAATATAACAATAAGAGTGCCAGGTGCAACTGAAATATGCAATTATGAAGATGCTAAAGGCAATAAACTTACAGTAAAAGTATTTAACCAAAATTTTAGATTTCAAAAAGTTTGTGAACAGTGTAATGAAAAAAATAAATGTACAAAAGCAATATCCTCTATTAGATTTTTTAATAAGAAAGAAGGTCATGTTTTCTGTTTTTGTAATGCTAAAGATGAAAACTATACTGTTTTAACAAAAGGAGATTTGTATAAGAGCCCGGTCTTAGACAGTATCTTGCATTATAAAATAAATAAAGAAGAGTATTTTAATGATTTTTGCATTAAACCAGATCATCAATAAAATGGAAATAATTAATATTTTTGACAAAATAGGTAATCGCACAGGTACAAGTAGCAAAGAGAAAGCACACTCTAATAATCTTTGGCATGAAGCAGTAAACATTTGGATATTTAACAAAGAAGGCAAAGTTTTATTACAAAAAAGAAGTTTGAATAAGTTACAATATCCTAATACTTGGTCTTGTTCCGTTGGAGGTCATGTAAGAATTGATGAAAGCTGTTTGGATGCTGCAATCAGAGAACTCAAAGAAGAATTAAACTTAATTTTTAATAAAAGTGATTTAAACCACATTACTTCTTATAGTTATACTAATAACAAGAATTCAGAACATTTGAAAGTATATGTTATTCAGACAGATATCGAAGTATCAAAAATAAATTTCAACAAAGATGAAGTTGCAGATGTAAAGTATGTTGATTTAAATTTACTAGACATAGAATTAAAAAAGAACACAGACAACTTTTTGATAAATAACTATGAATTCACTAAAATATACAAATACCTAAACAATAAATTTTCTTCTAAATCTCCGTTCAAATAGTATATAAGACTCAAAAAAGAGATACTTCTCAGATATCCTCAATTAAATCAGAAAAAGGCAACTTACTCTTCAATCCATAAAAGTCAATCAAAAACCTTTTATATTTAAATGTCTCAGTACCTTTAAGCCGTTATCACGATAAAAAAATGCGTTTAGGACTAGAACTGGATGTTCTAAATGCGGCGGGGGCATTAGTACCTAGTGTTCATATTAGGAAGTTTAGCTTAGAAATGAGTTAAGGGTTACAAATAATCGTCGGGTTATTTGGTTAGTTCTTTTTGATAAAAATAATTCCGATCAAGGCAACCAGTATAGCGACAAGGATCCAATTTTTAACAGTATGATTTCTGTTTACTTCAGGAACTTCACTTTGTTCTACAAAAGATGGACAATAGCTGGAATTTTGACTGCCTAAGTCATATAATTCTTGAACTTCGGAACTGGCCAGAGCTTTGTTGTGAACTGTTACTTCATCAATCATTCCATTAAAATCTCTGGTTAGAGATCCTGATAAACTAAATATTCCTATCATAAAGTTTGCATCAGTATTATCTATCCCTGAGAATGTTCCTCCTGAAAAAACAGTCGTTCTTTCTGTGCCGTCAACATAAAGACGTACATCAGATCCTCCATGATAGACTAGTGCAACATGATGCCACTGATTTGGAATTAAATAGTTTGTTAATTGTTTTCCTAAATAGGCTCCTGTTGAGTCGTCCCATACATAAGCTAGTACATCATCATTAAATGTTTGTATCTGGAACATTCTTTTTGAATTTCCTGGAGTCCTGTCATCTTTCGCAACGATTGTTTGAGAGTGTACTGTTACAGTGTCTGTATTGAACCATGCAGATACCGTAAAAGGTCCTGTGTTTCCTGAAAGTACAGAGCTGCCAGCACTAATATAGTCATCACTTCCATCAAAATAGTATGCAGTATCAACTTGTCCTGTAACCCCTTGTGTTGCTCCTGTTACTGTTCCGTCATCACCACCAACATAATCAATAGCACTGCCTGAGGTTTCATTAAGCTTCCAGTAATTAATCATGTTAATATCGCAGTCCTCAGGAATACCTGCCAGAGCAAAACTAGAATAAATAAATAAAACCGCTAAAAAGATAACTACTTTTCTCATATTTCTGTTATTTAATCTTACCTTTTATAAATCTTCTTTTTTGAAAGCAAGCAGTCCACCGATTTTCTAGCTTGAGAGCATCATATTGCCTCTTTTACTATGCAAAAAAGCACTCGGACCAGCAGGTGCTTTGTGAAACATCACAATCCTGTTTCCCCCTCTTTAAGCGCAGTTCCATATCTCATTTTTTTTAATTTGTCGAACCAGCCAGATATATCTTTTCGGATTATTGAGCCGTGCTGCGGACAGATCATCTTTATTTTAAGTTTTTCTGCCTTATTGACGAAATTCATGACCGCTTCTTTTGATGCCATGTAAGGTTCCATAAAAGACTTGACTGATTCTAGGTGGGTCTTGTTACCGACCATATCAGCATATAGTTCCCATCTGTTATAGAACGCTCCAAAAATGTCGCTTGAAAACAGGATCTTGCTTTTTTCGTCATAGGTGACCATCGCTCCTGGAGAATGACAGTAAGGTGTCAAGAAAAATCTTAGCTTTCTTCCTGTCTTGAATTCCAGAACTTCCCCATCTTGAGATATGGGATTGATCAATGAGTTTATCCCGTAAAAGTCTATAAAAACAGCTGCTCTTTGAGGAACGTATATAAATATTTCAGCAACTGTCTCAAATTTTGATGTGCTTCCGCACAGATCAGGATCTTGGTGGTGTAAAATAACATGTTTTAATTTTTTCAAGGAGCAGACAGATTTTATTTTTGTAAAGACCTTTGAAAAATCAGTCTGGCTTCCAGGATCGATCAAAACAGCTTCATCTCCTTCAACGACAAGATAAGCATTTGTCTGAAACCATTTGTTTTTGATGTTATAACCGACCCAATATATTCCTGGAGCGATCTCAATAGCTTTTTTATAATCCAGACATTCTTTTTTCATTTTTTACCTCGTTCGTATAACTTATTCTTTTATCTGTTAGGGCTGACAAGAGCTCATGACGCACTGGTGTGAATGCTTCATGTATGCGAGTCAAAAAACTCTATGCATTACAGTAAAAGATTCACGTCCAAAAAAGACACATTTATTTTTTCTTTTTTATCTTTGACTCCTTCTTTATTGTAGTTACTATTGACCTCGGAAGTAAACTAAGCACCCTTTCGTTCTTTTTCGAAAGGTCTGCAATGCTTTTTCTGAGAGGTATTGCAGCAACTCCTCCCACTTTACCCTTAAGTGCTTTTAGTATTGTATTCAATAGTTGATTTCTGTCTTTTAACCCCCTGCGCATATCTTCAAAGGCTTTTGCAAGATCTCCAACTTCATCTTTTGATTTTATTCCGATCTCATTATTCAAGTTGCCTTTTCTGATCTGTTCTGCCGATTCTTTTAGTTGGATGATCGGATGAGATATTGACCTTGATAAAAGAAGAGTTACTATGACCCCCACCGCCAAGATGGATATGCTTAATACTGTAATCTGATTGTTCAACCTAACAACAATATCTCTTTGCAACAGAACATTAGATTGTACTTTCTCGTTTGATTCAGAAAACATGCAGTCTAGCTTGCTCCTGATTATATCTATACCCTCATAAGATGATACCCTGATCCTGTTTACCTGTGGGGCATTCTCCATGTTTCGCTCTAGATCTGTTAAAGTGTTTAGGTTCTCTTGTAGGTTATCTATCTCTCCTTCGATCACATCTAATTTATCTGTGTGAGCGTATCGTTCAGATTTTCTTAACTCGACCAGATTATCTGACATAGAGTCCAGGTCTGCATAAGCATTTTCTTTATATTCTATATACCCGATCAAAAAAAACTTGTCTATATCTCTTTCTAAAGACTCAAAAGATGAGCTAAACTTATGTAGAAAGTCCAGATTTGTACTAAGAGGGACTGTATCTTCTGCAAGATTCTTGATATCATTTACCTGATTTAAAGCCAGTGAAGCGGTAATGGCAAATATAAATATGATAATAGACAAGCCTACCATAATCTTTGTTCCTATAGAGAGATTGATCTTGTCTATGAATCTTTTCATTTTGAACTATTCAATAAATTCTGCGTTTTTCAACAAGTCTGAACTTACTATGACCCCCAATTTGTCTGCAACCTTAAGGTTGACTAACACTCCTCCCTTCTTATTTGTTACAAGCGGGATATCTGAAGGAGACTTTCCGTCAACTATCTCAAGGGCAGTCTGCGCGGCCCATTCACCCTGCTCGTATGGTACCTTTGTAAGGCCTAAAAGTGAACTTTGCATAACCCATGGGTTAGTTGTTCCTACTGGCACCTTTATGTTATCTAAAGCAAAAGTTTCCGCTTCCATCTCATCCCAGTCTGTTATTCCTGCGCTGTTCTCGAAGATAACTATGTCAACTTCGTCTTGTAGTTTCAGATACTTATCTTTCCAATCGCCCATGTTTGTTACAAAGTACTGCTTGTCAAAATTAAGATTAAAGAGTTTTGAATAATATTCTAGATTCTTCCTTTCAGTCAGGACGTCTGCAGAAAGATATCCGACTTTTTCCCCATCTGCATATTCTTTTAGGGTTTCTATCAATTGCACAGTCAAGCTCACCTCGACCATGCCTGCAGTATTTGAATAAGGTGCGCCATATACAGAAGCATCCCAATTAAGGCCGTTGAACACAACAGGAAGGTCTGCATCCTTGTAATAAGGCATTATAAGATACTTGAATGCGTTGTCATCTGAGGTTATCACGACATCAGGATCAAATCCTTCAATCACCTTCTTCGCATCCAATGCGGCTTTCTTCTTGAACTCCTCGTCAGGATTTCTTTTTGTATCCATCCTGTGGATCTTAAGCTCGACACCTGTACCTTCCAAAGTTTTTATCACTCCTTCCGTTATACCATCGCTCCATTCATAACCTTCATGGTAAGAATCAATATACAGTATTCTCTTGCCTTCATAAGGACTTATAGGCCTATTCTGTTCTTCAGAAATATTCACCCCCCCTTCTTGCAAAACACAGCCAGACAATACCCATACTGAAAGTAAGACTACAGATACAATAAAGAATTCTTTTGTTTTCATAACCGACACCTCCTTTTTATGATCATACCCAACTTTAGATAGGAATAAACAATTCTAAGTTGCACTTTCTTATCTCACCTAATATTACACAACTTGACATATAAGCATTTTTTGTTACTAAATTAAAGGTTTTAATTTTCTCCCCCCATAGAGAATAACTGACCTGCTCATATTAACAACATGCAGTCTTTTCATAACTTGTTTAAACTGATATACTCTAGATCAGATTATGTCAGCAGCATTATATGCAATAATCAGCGTGATCATAGTTTCTTTACTTGCTGTTCTAGTTGCGATTCCTTTCTTGATGAAAAAGAAGATTATGATGATGAAGAACATGACGCTGAACACGATGATGAAATGGTCATTTAATCTAAGGCATCTTAAGGCAAAAACTTTTAAATAACCGTTTGAAACGCATTAACTAGGCTAAGTTATGAGCTGGTAGCTTAGTCTGGTGGAGCGCTGGTCTTATATGGCCCCGTTTCAAACAACGGCTCCTAAGTGAGCCAGTGGTCGGGGGTTCAAACATGCTCACCGTGTTCGCAGCTTGCAACGCGGTGCGTTGAAAGTCCCCTCCAGCTCATTCTACTCCTACACAACCTTTATATACAAACTATCCCTCGATAGCACCATGGTTAACTTCAACTTTTATCCTGTCGACATCAACCAAAAAGTGGTTGATAACAAAGCATTTCTTTATTTGTATGGCCGAACCGATAAAGGTGAACAGATTTGTTTAGTTGAAAAAGATTTCCAGCCTTACTTTTGGGTTTTGCCTAAAGAAAATCCTGATGAGCTTAAAGCTAAATTGGAAAAGTTACAGACTGATGAGTTCAAAGTTGTCAAAGTTGAAACTGAAAAGAAAAAACATCTTGAAGTCGAACACGAGTTCCTAAAAGTGTTCACAGATCTTCCAAAGTCCGTCCCAAAAGTGAGAAATGAAATTAAGTATTGGGACCTGGTTAAAGATTGTTTTGAATACGATATCTTATTCACTAGACGTTATCTTATAGACAAAAACATAATTCCATTTAATCTTTACAATATTGAAGCTGAAAAAACTGTGGAGAAAGGAAAAGTAGAATGTTTCGAAGTAAAAGAAATTAAAACAACTGACTCAGATAGCAACTTTGAACCAGACATTATTGCTTTTGATATTGAAACTTACAATCCTACTGCACTGATCGACCCAAAAGAAAATGCAATCTTAATGATTGCACTATACGGGAAAGATTACAAAAAAATAATTACCTGGAAGAAAAATGATCATGAAGATGCGGAGATTGTTGATTCTGAAGCTGAACTGATTGAAAAATTCAAAAAAATTGTTGCAGATAAAAAGCCAGATATTCTTTGTGGTTATTTTAGTGATGAGTTTGACTTTCCGTACATCAAGGCCAGAGCTGACAAGTACAGGATAAAACTTGATCTGGGATTAGATTATTCTGAACTCAAAACAGGCAGAGGTGCTTCAACTTCCTGCACTATTGCAGGCATATGCCATCTTGATGTTTATAGGTTTATCAGGAGTGTTTTAAGGACTGCAATTAAGGGGGGCAGTTTCTCTTTAGATAGCGTTTCTAAAGAACTACTGGGAGCGCAAAAAGAAGACGTTGATGTTAATAACTTAGCCACTGATTGGGATAATGACACCAATCTAGAAATGTATGCACAATATAACCTACAAGACTCTAAACTTACCTATGATCTTGCAGTAAAGCTTTTCCCAAACATGAATGAGTTGGTTAAGATGATTGGCTTAACTTTATCAGACACTCATCGTATGGGTCTTTCTCAATTAGTAGAATGGTTCTTGTTAAAACAAGCTCCAGATTTTAATGAGATTGCACCTAACAGACCTAAACGAGACACTATAACTGAGAGAAGATCTCAAACCTATACCGGAGGCTTTGTTTTTGAACCAACGCCTGGAATTTATTTTAACGTTGTAATCTTTGACTTCAGAAGTTTGTATCCTACTATTGTTGCATCTCACAACATAAGTGTGGGTACTTTGAATTGTGATTGTTGCGAGGATGCTGAACCAACGCCTGGCTTAGAAAATATTAGGTTCTGTAAGAGAAAGAAAGGTTTTATTCCTAGCGTTATGGAAGACTTGATCGAAAGAAGGATGAGAGTTAAAGAGATAATTAAACAAAAGGGTGAAAGTCCTTTCCTTTATGCTAGACAGATGAGTCTTAAGCTGTTAGCAAATTCGTTCTATGGTTATCTAGGGTTTTTTGGTGCTAGGTACTACAGCTTTGATTGTGCTCAAGCAATAACTGCTTACAGCAGACATCATATTAAGAAAGTTATTGAGGATGCAAATAAAGAAAATTTCAAAGTTATCTACTCTGATACAGATTCTATATTCTTAGAGTTAGACAAAAAAACCAAAGATGAAGCAATTAAGTTTGTAGATAAACAAAACCAGGACTTGCCTGGTTTAATGGAGTTAGAGTATGAAGGGTTTTATCCTGCTGCTTTATTCGTCCCTACAAAGGCTTCTGGTGCGGGAGCTAAGAAAAGATATGCTTTACTTGATGATAAAGGTAAGATTAACATTAAAGGTTTTGAGACTGTAAGAAGAAATACAAGCATTATTGCTAAGGAAACACAAGAAAAAGTTCTTAAAATACTATTGTCTGGCGAAGGCGATGATAAAGCACTAAATTATGCAAAGAATATTATCAAAGAGTTAGATGATCATACAATCCCTAAAGAAAAAGTTATCATTAAGACTCAGTTAAGCAAGGAGCTTGGCGCTTATGAATCAGTTGGACCGCATGTAGCTATTGCAGAAAAGATGCATAAAAAAGGTATTCCTGTCGGTCCTGGAATGGTTATCTCTTATGTTGTCTGTAAAGGTAAGGGAGTTATTAGAGACAAAGCTAAACTTCCTGAAGAGTGTTCTGATGAAGACTACGATTCTGAATATTATATCAATAACCAAGTCATTCCTGTTGTTGAGAGAATTCTTGAAATATTCGGCCATAAGAAAGAAGAGCTATTGGATAAAGGCTCTCAGGATAAACTAAGTAAGTTCTTTTAAGAAAACCCAAGAAAATCTTTGATTTTCTGGGCCCCAGAAAACTGAAAGTTTTCTGTGGGAAAAAGAAAATAAAAAAAATTATTTCCTTTTAACAAACACAGCACCGATTGCAACTACAGCGATAATTAAAATCACTGCTGATGTGTTTATCTCTGGAATCTCTCCTTCAGGTTGAAGAACTGGTCCTTCAAATGTTAAAGGACAGGGATAATTTGAAGGTGTGTTATCTGTTCTTGAAAACCCATCAACACCACAAACAGGATATGTTGGACTGAATAAGTCATGCCAATAGTTTCCATCCCATGATGGGTTTGATTGATAACTTGGAGGATAACAACCAGACGGGTCTACATTAATTTCATTTGCGAAACAGTTGTTTTGTGTATTCATCTCATCAAAATATAAGTCAGATGCTGGATGAGCAGGCCCCATTCCAACCTCATTATTTTCTATTATATTTTCTTCGAACTTTGCAAAAGGCCCAGCACTAAAAAGCCCTCCAACACCTACCCTGTTGTCATGAATGAAGTTTCCAGTGATAAAATGTTCTTGGTTATTAAATACAGACAAACCTAACCCTGCAGAAGGGGGGGCTGATAAAAAATCGTATATCTCACAGTTTGTAACGTTAATCGCATGTGAATCAAAAACGTGAACCCCTATTCTAAAACTGTCTGTTGTTGTTGAGATGGAATAACCTTTACAGTCTAGTTCTATATTGTTTGAACCTGAAATAAATATGACTGTATCAGGATCTTGTTTTGATCCATCATAGTCTCCTGCGTCAACAACTACCTGATCCTCAAGAGTATAGACCACATTAGACTCCCCCATTATAACACATGGCGCATTATCTATTGGATTATTACATGCTGGATAGTTTGCTGCGCTAACTACTCCAACTGCAAATAAAACCATTAAAAAAAATATTATTTTTTTCATTTCAACACCTCATTTCACAAAGAAATTCTTATGAATTTCTTGTGCGCAGAAAAGCTTTGCTTTTCTAGCGTTTTTTCATGAATGCCATTGACATTATTACAACAAGTGCAATGATTAACACTATAGTTTGTGACATTTCAGGTATATCATCTCCACCTTGATCACTTAAACTTTCTATCCAACCCATGTCTGTTCCGTCTGAAGCTGCTTGTTGTGCCGGTGAACTTGCTTGAAGTTCATAATCTACTGAACCAACTAAGAATAGAGGATCTGAATCATTTATGACTCCTTCAACTTCAATATACTCTATTCTACTATCCGCCTTAATAGGATCCTCATAAATCAAGCTATTGTTAACTATTATTTCAAAAGGTAACGCGCCAGGCGGCCTGTAATCTAAACTTCCGCCAATTAGATAACCTCCATTATTTGCGACTATGCTATCAGTTAATTTTATGCTTATTCTACGTATAATGTCAAACACATTTCCTGAGTTGCCCACAATAGTTACATGAGTAAAGTAGATATCATCTGACACATCAAAACTAAAATCTACAGCATGACCCCCATTATTTGCTATCAGCGTTCTTGAGATTACCGCATGAGTTCCTGCGTCAGAAGCAGTTGCAATTCCTGCACCCGTATTACTCTCAATCCTACAATCTTCAACGAATTGTCGATCTCCAGTAAAGTAAAGACCTTGACCATTACCTGTAACCTTAAAACCAGTCAGATTTGTATCATGAGACATGGTGATCGTTCCGCTCACGATTGAATCACTATTACCTGCTCCAGTCAAAGCCACTGTCTGATCAACAACAGGATTCTCCGTATAAGTTCCTGGTTTTACAATGACTTCATCAAAATAAAGAGCTTGGTCAATACCTCTCTGGATTGTCAAGTAAGGAGTTGAGGGTGAACCATCCCCTGTTGAATCATCTCCCGTTTTTGCAACATAGAAAGGCCCATAATAATTTCCTGTGTTAACACATCCTTGATAAACACCAATATTTGTGCCATCAGTTGCAGCACTTGCAGCAGGACTTCCACAATCTATTCTATAATCCCCATTATAAGAATCTACAAACCGAGGCTGGGAGTAAACACCGCCTTCGACATCATAAAAAACAGAATAACGAGTAGAAGAATTTGGCCGTAACAAACCCTCTCTGTTAGCATAAATCAAACTATGATTATTATAAAAATTACAAACTTGATTATGACCCCCTGAATTAGCAAAAGCATAATTCCTATTAAAAGCTATAATGTTATCAGTAAGCCAAAAGTTACTCCTTCTTCCTATCACAACACCATCGCTATTATTTACAATAGTGTTATGTTCAAAATAAATTGTTCCAGGATCAAAACTAGCACGAAACCCCGACCCCGCATTGTCTGATATTAAATTATTTGAAACACGCATGTTTGTTCCACTATCTGAGCCTGTTTCTATCGCATTACCAATGTTTTGAACTAATAGATTATTAGATATTACTTGATTATCATAATTTCCTGCAGGAACGTTTATACCTTTTCCACTTCCTGTAATTTTCAAATTGTTTACAACAGTATTAGCATAAATAGTAATTGTCCCGCTTACAACAGTTCCAGTGTTACTTTCACCAGACAGATTAATTCCTGCATTTACAGTTGGATTTTCAGTATAACTGCCATCATAAACATAAACAGTATCACCTGATACTGCTGAAGCCAACCCTCCTGCTATTGTTGTAGAACAAGGAATATTTCCTCCACAAACTCCATCATCATCAACATAATAAGTTGTTTGAGCACAAGCAAAGCTTATAGCAAACAAAGCAACCAATATCAAAAATATCTTCATCATACATCACCTCAGTAATAATATACTCCTGCATTTTTCTCTATATAAAGCTTTCTGCGTTTAACACCTTAACCAGTGGGCGACCGAAGGTTGCCCGCTTATAGTGCCAGCTGATATTGCAGCTGTGCAGAAAGGTTTTTAAACACCCCTACAACAATCTCAACCATGACTATAGGCACATTTAACCCAAAAGAAGTTGATCAGGAAATACTTAACTTTTGGAAAAAACATGAAATTTATCAGAAGGCTTGTATGAAAAATAAAGATGGTAAACCATTTTACTTCTTACAAGGTCCGCCTTACACTTCTGGGAAGATGCATATGGGTCATGCTTGGAATAACTCACTAAAGGACATCATTATGAGATTCAAGCGTATGCAAGGATTCAACGTATGGGATAGAGCAGGTTATGATATGCACGGATTGCCAACAGCACATAAAGTTCAAGCTAAATTAAATCTAAAATCGAAAGAAGACATAATTAATCATGGCATGGACAAGTTCATCAAAGAATGTATGGAATTCTCTTCAACGATTGCAGACCAATGGAATGAAGAGATGCCAAAGCTTGGTCTTTGGTTTGATTATGAGAATGCTTACAGACCTATAACTAATGAGTATATTGAGAGTGTTTGGTTCTTGATCAAGAAAGCTGAAGAGAAAGGTAGACTATATGAAGGACTGAGAACTTTAAGTTGGTGTGCTGAATGCGCTACTGCTTTAGCTAAGCACGAACAAGAGTATAAAGAAGTTACAGACAACTCCATTTTTGTAAAATTCAAAATAAAAAATACAGATAACGACTACTTTATCATCTGGACTACAACTCCTTGGACTATTGCATTTAACTTAGGGATAATGGTTAATCCAGAGTTAGACTATGTAAAATGCAAAGTAGACAACGAGTACTGGATAGTATCAAAAGCTTTAGCTGCTCCAGTTATTCAAGCTGTTGCAGATAAAAAATTAGAGATAGTTGAAGAGTTCAAAGGTGAAACTTTAGAAGGAACAGAGTACACTCACCCTTGGGAGAATGATATTCCTGATTTTAAAGAGTTAAAAGAAAAACATCCTAAAGTCCATACAGTATTAATGTCCTCAGAATATGTTGACACCAGTGCAGGTTCTGGTTTAGTTCACTCAGCTCCAGGTTGTGGTCCTGAAGATTATGAAGTTGGACACAGAAATGGCATTCCTCCTTTCAATAATATTGATCATAGTGGTATTTTCCCAGACACGATGGGCAGATTCTCTGGATTAAAAGCAAAAACAGATGACAAAAAGTTTATTGAAGCGTTAGAGGATGATAATGTTCTTATAGCCTCTACTCCTGTTGAGCACGATTACGCTCATTGTGAAAGATGTAGAAATCCTGTTGTGTTTAGAGCAACAAAACAGTGGTTCTTCAAGGTTGAAGATATGAAGGATCAGATGGTTGAACATAATGAAAACATTAACTGGGTTCCTGACTCAGGTTATCAAGCTTACAAATCTTGGCTTCAAAACCTTAGAGATAACTCGATTACAAAACAAAGGTTCTGGGGAACACCAGTTCCGATATGGAAGTGTGATTCTTGTGATAAATACAAAGTTATAGATTCAAGAGAAGATATCAAAAATAACGGAGGTCAACCTCCTGAATCGCTACACAAACCTTGGATTGATGAAGTCAAGCTTGACTGTGATTGTGGAAGTAAGATGACCAGACTTCCTGACGTATTAGATGTTTGGATTGATGCAGGTTGTGCTTCTTGGGCTTGCCTAGAATATCCTCACAAGACTGAATTTTTTGATAAGTTATTCCCTGCAGAGTTTATCTGTGAAGCTAAAGAGCAAGTTAGAGGTTGGTTTAATCTTTTGATGGTTGCTTCTATGATCGCTATGGATAAGCCTTGTTTCAAGAGTTGTTACATGCACGGTATGATCACTGATGTTGACGGTGTTAAGATGTCTAAATCGTTAGGTAATGTTATCAGCCCTTATGAGTTAATTGACAAACATGGTACTGATGCTATGAGATATTATATCTGTGGAACTAATGCTGGTGAAGATATCAGTTTTTCATGGGATGAAGCTGCTTTGAAACAAAAGTATTTGATGATTTTATGGAATGTTCATAAGTTTGTTATTGATTTATCTAAACAACTTAATGTTAAAGTTGTTGATTTCAATCTTGCTAAAGAACTGTTAGGTGTTGAAGAAAAATACATACTTTCAAAGCTTAACTCAACAATCAAGGAAGTTACTGAATTACTTAACAACTACCAAATTGACAAAGTTTTCCCTCTTATTGAAAACTTGTATCTTGAGTTGAGTAGAACTTACATCCAGCTTGTTAGGGATAAAGCTGCTGTTGGAAGTGAGGAAGATAAAGAGATTGTGTTCTATACGATTTATCATACTTTATTTGAAACTCTTAAGATATTCTCTATAATCACTCCATTCATTACTGAGAAAATGTTCCAAAACTTGAAGGAAGCATTCAATCTGCCTGGCGAAAGTATTCACTTGGCTGACTGGCCAACTCCAGATGAATCTATGATTGATAAAAAGCTTGAGTCTCAGTTTGAATCTGTTAAGTCAGTTATTCAATCAATCTTATCTTCAAGAGAAAAGATCAATTTGGGAGTTAGATGGCCTTTGAAGGAAGCAATTGTTGTTACAACTGATGCTGAGACTGTTGAAGCAGTTGAAGTCCTTAAGGAATTAATTTTGAATCAAACAAATGTTAAATCTTTGAGTGTTCAGGAAACCTTCCCTTTTGTAACTTACACCATTAAACCTGAATTTGCTAAGCTTGGTCCTGAGTTTGGTGAGTTAGCTCCAAAAATTATTGCCAATCTTGCAACCCAATCTCCCGACACGGTTCTTTCACACATAAAGAAAGAAGGCAAGTTTAAGCTAAAGGTTGAATCCCAAGAAGTAGATATTAAAGAGGAACATATCAATGTGGATGAAGATGTTAAACCACCTTATTCTGGTGGGGAGTTTAGGAAAGGAAATATTTACATCAACTCTGAAAGAAGTGAAGAACTGGAGAATGAAGGTTTTGCTAGAGAACTAATGAGAAGAATCCAGAACATGAGAAAGAAAGCTGGGTTGCAAAAAACTGACTCAATCAATATTCATATTACAACTGATGCTTCAGGTATTGAAATTTTAGCTAAGTGGCATGACAGCATTAAAGAAAAGGTTGGTGCTAATGATCTTATAGTCAATGATCGACCTGCTGCAAAAAAACACGAAACTGAATCTGTTGAAAAAGTTAAGAGCATAACTTTTGAGGTTAGTTTTGATAAGGTTTAAAATGAATCTCCCAATAACTAGAGATAAAGCTGTTGAATTTCTTAAATCGATGCCTCAGGAAGAGAGTGATATGAATCATTATTTAGAGACTGAAGCGATAATGAAAGCTTTAGCAAGACATTTTGAAGAAGATGAAGAGTACTGGGGCATGATTGGATTATTACATGATGTTGACTGGTCTTTAACAAAAGATGATTGGTCTGAGCACACCCTCAAAGCTGAAAAACTTCTGAAAGAGAAAGGGTTTGATGATGAATTTATTCAAATAGTACAATCACACGGATACGGCTATGATGAAATTTCTGCATTTAAAGATAAACAAAGATTAAAAAAGATAGAACACGCTTTGATTGCTTCTGAAACTTTGACAGGGATCATTTATGCGTATGCACTGATACGTGGCAAAAAAATTTCTGATATGAAAGTTAAGGGTCTTAAAAAAAGATTCAAAGAAAAAAGCTTTGCTGCAAACTGCAATAGAGAACTGGTGAAAGAGATAGAAAAAACAGGTCTAGAACTAGATGAGTTTTTTCAATTAGCTATTGATGCTATGAAAGAAATCGCTGACCAGATTGGTTTAAACTGATAAGGTTTAGATATGCTTAGCACAATTAAGTTCTCTAAATATAGGTTTATTATTATCAAACTCAACAATTGAGACCGCTGTATTCTTTCTGGGTAAGTAATCATTAAAGTCTTCAACTTTTTTACCGTGCAGATAGGAAAGAATACATGCGATCGGACACCCATGACTTACAATCAACACATGTTTATCAGCATAATCACTTTTTATTTTTTCAAAAAAAGGGATCAGTTTATCCCACACATCTATCAATCGTTCTCCCCCTTCAGGATGCCACTCATGATATGGAACTGTGTCTTTTTTCAACAATTTAGCTCGTTGATCTTTAGGCTTACCCTCAAAAATACCTTTAGCTTGCTCCCTTAGAATGGGAGTTTTAATCAAAGTTACATCTTTATGAAAATTTAGTATTTTAGCGCAAGTATCTAACGCTCTGTCTAAATCACTGGAGAACGCAACATCAATTTTTTCGTATCTTAACCTTTCCGAAACTTTCTCTGCTTGTTCGATTCCTTCAGCTGTAAGCTGTGAATTCAGATGCCCTTGTGAAAGATTCTCAAGATTTGCATAAGTTTCTCCATGTCTGACTAAAATAAGTTTCATATCTTTACTTGTTTTTAAGAAATATAAAAAACTACCTTTTCTCAAGCCTCTGCTTTCTGCACTTTCTTATTCAGAAGTTTTATTTTGATTTCACCAAATGCTTTCTCTTGTTCCATGTCTATTCTTCTTTGGTTTGTTAAATAAAGTAAGGGCATGAATGTATGTATCTTTTGTTTCCTATCAGTGCTATTCTCTGATAGCATATTAAACGTTAGACTTTGCCCTTTGTTTTGTTTGAAGAATGCTCCAATTCTTGCATAAATATCTTTGATTGCTTTGCTTATATCTAATCCTTTTTTTGGCAACTCTAACTTTCTTTCAAAGTTTGGGATAGTACGCAAAACTCTTCTCTTCCTGACTTCCATCGCTTTCTCTAAAGCATTGACTAAATCATAAATAGAAACTTTTCTTCTTCTGGGCTGCGGTGTTTTAGGAATTAACTTATACTCGCCAGAGGCAATTCTTCTTCTTGCTGCTTCCACATCATATATCCCTACCTCTCCTAAGTCTTCATATTCATCATATATTTCTTCAGGTTCTTGCATTAACTGATCCAACGCAGCTATATCCACACTCATGAACTGGTTTGATTTCATTTTCAGAAGTATTGCTGATGCAAGTAAAACTTTTCCAGAAAGTCTTAGGTTTGCTTCTTTTAGTTTTCTTACTGTGCTGATATATCTTGCAGTTAACTCCCCTATTTCCACATCCCAAGGGTTCATCTGGTCTGTTTTAACTAGGTCATATAGTATTGTTTGCCACTGTATATCATCATTATTGACTAATAGCTCAAAGATTTTATCTTGCATGCTTAAATTACGAGGGTTTTATTATATAAAGTTGTCGTTAGCTCAAATAGAAATCTTTTTAAAACAGTTATTTTTCCTTTGAGTCAAGGGCCCATAGTTTAGTGGCTATAATGTCTCCCTTACATGCACAAGCTTGCTTGGGTATCCAGCAACTTGTTGCTGAGAGAGGAGAAGGTCCCCGGTTCGAGTCCGGGTGGGCCCATTCCCTTACGAAGAAAATCCTTACAAGGGATTTTCTACGTCCTGAAAATTTACTTGTAAATTTTCATGATTTCTCAATGAAATTATCTGTTGAGAATTTTACAGGCGCCAATGGTTGAGTGGTACAATACGACGTTGCCAACGTTGTGGCCGGGGTTCGATTCCCCGTTGGCGCATTTGTTCTCATCTCAAATAATTTATCCCCCTCACAAATCTTTTTCCATCTGCAACCATTTCCACAAAGTATTTTCCAGATGCTAAACCAGTTCCATTTACAGTTGCGTTCCATCTCAAGGAGTGCTTTCCTTTCTCTTTCCTGCCCCTAGTCAGCCTTCTAACTAAGTTCCCTTTGATGTCATAAACATTCACTTTGACATCTGTCTCCCTATCTAACTTATAGTTAACTTGCACTTCTGAGTTAAACGGATTGGGATTCACATTCAGACTAAGATCTCTCTCCTTAACGCCAGTCTCACATCCAACACTCTTATCAAAATATTTATCCAGTGTTTTTACAATATCACTCTCCACTCCAAGCATTTCATAATTTAATTTGCTAACTCCCTCAATAAAATCAAAATCTTCTTTGTTCTCTTTATCATAAAACAATATCCATCTTTTCATTGGAACACCCTCTGATGTTGGGTAAAGACTTATTTTTGGTTCCAGCTCACAGTTTTCGTTTCTTAAAGTGTCATCTATTGCTATTGTGTAATCTTTTTTTCCATCTGTTCCTTCCACACTAACTTTATAGCCTTTGTCTTCGATGTAATTTTGTATGTGTGCAACATATCTTGTCACTGTTTTGTTCGGCATATCTGCTTTCAAAGGCATTAACATTGTACTCATCCCTAAAACTAATCCAACTAATCCTTTCTTTATGTTCATAATAACCACCCCCAATAGTTTTAAACAACTAGCTTTATGTGTTCTGCACTGCTCATGAACGACTCTCGTTTCAAGTCATCAATTATGTAGTACACTTTGTATTCCAAGATTCTGAATCGCTCTTCAAGCCTATCGATAAATTCTTCCAAATCTTTTAGGTTCCTGAACACAACTTCTATCATGTAGTCATATCCGTTATTGATTTTGTACAACGAATTCACATTCTGGTCTGCCATCAAGAACGCTTTGATATCATCTCTGCAATCTTTATCTACTTTCATAGATATTTTTGCTCTTGTGTTAAAACCTATTCTTGCAAAATCCAAAAGACAAGTATGTTTTGTTATTATGCTCATCTTTTGCGATCTCAGTTTGTCATAAAGTGTTGATATTGGCACTTTTGTTTTCTTTGATATCTTTGTCAGTGTCTCTCTCCCATTTTTTCTCAAACATGCAATCATTTCCCAGTCTGATTTTTTCATCATTCGAACTCACCTCTTTGAAATTGTCTAAGTTTTATCTGTACAGTTCCCCTGTATCTGCTGTCATCTTTCATATATTCACCAAACGCTCTGTGTCTCTCCACAATTTTTTTCATTATTTGCCTTAGTTTCATCTGAAACCACCCCCAAAACGATTATTTTGAAAATAGACCCCGCAATCAACAAATTTTTCTGGATTATTGGCCTCATTTTCCAAGTAGTATATAGTTCAACCAGATATATATTCATTTTTATTATTCTCTATATTCTATTCAATAAGTATATACTAATTCGAAAGGTTTTTATATATTAAAATTAAACAACAAAGAAATGAAACGTAAGATAGTAAAACAAGGAGCTGCCACGATGACTATCTCATTGCCTAGTAGCTGGATAAAAAAGAATAAGCTTCAATCAGGCGATGAGATAGACCTCATCGAAGAATACAATACAATTGTAATCAATACAGATAACGCCAAAACTGGCCAAAAATACGTATTCGATGCTTCTACTAAGAAAGTAATGACTCCCCGAACTATAGTTGGTGCATACACGTTAGGTTATGATGAGATCGAGATAAGGTTTACAGATCCCGCAATATTCAAAAAGGTCCAAGAGACAACCCAAGAACTTATCGGATTTGAAATCATAAACCAGACAAATAGTAAATGCATATTAAAAGAGCTAACAGGAATAACCGAAAAAGAATTCAATCCAATATTCAGAAGGTTCTTCAGGATAATTTGCGAAATATTCGATGAAGGCTTAGAAGCAATACACAAAAAAGACATAACCTCTATCGAAAACCTAATTCTCCGAGATAAAGACGTGAACAAGTTCGGAAATCTTTGTGTAAGATACCTTAACAAAGTTGGAGCAGATAATCCTGAACTC
The DNA here is from genome assembly GCA_028279745.1 of Candidatus Nanoarchaeia archaeon. Lineage (GTDB taxonomy): Archaea > Nanobdellota > Nanobdellia > Woesearchaeales > JANQNC01 > JANQNC01. The sequence continues at coordinate 1,007,921 of JANQNC010000001.1, read as the reverse complement.
ACAACAACTTACATTGTTATGTGCCACACTCTTGAAGAGATTAGTGATCATTTTAAAGAAATTCTAAAGCTAGCAAAAGATAACAAAATAAGTAAAAATGAAACTGAAACTTTATCTGAACTCATCAACCTTTCAAGAAACATGTATGAGTTTACTTTCAAACTTGATGAAACAATTGCTTTATCTGCTTCTGAAAGCTATGAAAAAATAAATGATATCTTAGCTAAAGAAAAAAGCTTCAACCCCTTAATCCATTCATTACTCTCTTCTTTAAACACAAGAATAATCACCCTCCTAGGGATGCAAGCCCCTTTCTCCAAGTAACCACTACAAGATAGCAAACTTTTATATATTATTTTTAGTTTCCTCAAGTGATGGTAGTTGAAGATTTAGCGTTTAAAACAAATCAAGTTTTCGACAATAGATACGTGCTTAAAGAGAAACTTGGGGAAGGCGCATGGAAAAAAGTTTTCCTTGCTTTAGACCAAGAACTTAATAGAGAAGTCGCATTAAATATCCTAAAACAAGAAACAGATGATTCTATGAGATCACAATCTTCTGAATCCCCTTTAGAACTCTTTCTTCAAGAGCCAAACATCATTGCAAGGATTATGGAAGATAACAGACTCCACCCAGAAAATCTAAAGTACTTCTTTCAAGTTTATGACAAAGGCCAAGATAAAGAGACAGATCACCACTATTTCTCCAGCGAGTATGTAGACAGCAGACTTACCCTAAAAAAACTTCTTGAAGAACATTTGAGAGCAAGATATTTATTTGATCCCAGGGAGATAGTTAAAGACAACGCTCTAAGAAAGATGATCAAAAAACAATCAGAAAACATAAAAATTAGGGGTATGCTAGACATAGTAACTAAAATTGCAAACGGCTTAACTATCGCCGCGAAATCCAAAGTTCGCCACAACGATCCAAACCCAGGAAATATAATTCTTTATGAAGAAAGTGAGAGTACAGGTGTCAAGATTCTTGATTTCTCCTCCACACATTCAATTAGTTTCCAAAGCAACAGATCTTCATTGCTATTCAGGCCCCCTGAAGAATTCATCGATAACACTTTTACTGAAAGCTCTGCTGTCTGGGCGTTTGGCATATTGATGTACAGATGCTTCACAACCCAATATCCTTTTTATTCACATTTCAAAAAAAGAGATCATCAAAGAGAAGATTTAAGAAAGATTGTGACTAATTTCAAGAAAGAGATTGTTTCTCCAAGAAAGATAAATCCCAATATTAGCCGTGCACTTGATTACATAATCACAAAGTGCTTGAACAAAGACCCCAAATCAAGATATTCCTGCATAGAACATGTTCGAGATGATCTATTATACAGAGTAAGAAGTAAACCGCGTATGAAAAAAAGGTCACTCATAACATTAATTGCTGTTCCTCTTGCACTGCTCGCAGGCCATTATGCTAAAGACCACTTACCTTTATCTGAAAAAATTGTTTATCAACAAAAAAGAGATCTATATTCCATGGATTTGGAAGGAAAGAAAGCCATAAAAATAAACAAAGACATAAATGTAAGGGAAGTTATAACAAGCGACAAAGGAATGATCTTCTTCACAAATCAAAATCCTGCCAAAAGGGAAATTTACTCAATGAGAGCCAATGGTTCTTTGCTAAAAAGACTTACAAACACAAAAGACATAGCTGAAGAAAATCTTTACCTTTCAAAAGGAAGGATCATTTTCTCAAATGCAGCCCAAGATAGATTATTTGCAATAAACGTCGATGGCTCTGAACAGATGGAGCTAAAAAGAGGGAAACTTTACAACAACATTCATTTCAAAAAGAATGGAGATGTTGAAGTTGACGGAACAACAGTATACACAACTAACAATGGATTGATACAACCAATCCCAAAACTTCCAATAACCACCGATGAAGGTTATGCAGAAATATATGATCATTCTGCAGATAGAACAAAACGAGTCATGTTAAAAAATAATTGCATAATATTTGAAGATACAGATGAAAAGATAAAAAGATATTTTCCTAGAGATAACCTAAAAAATGTTCTTTACTGCCCTGCTACAAAGTAGATACATTTATTAACAAACAAAAATAGTTCCAACTTATGTCATTCATAGATGTTCATGCACACTTAGATAGGTTTAGTGAAGAAGAACTAGATAAAGTTATCAAAAATGCTATAGACAATAACATTTCCACCATAATCGCTTCAGGTATTGATCCAAATTCTAACAGAAAAGTCTTAGAAATAAGCAAAAAGTATGACATAGTTAAAGCATCTATCGGAATTTATCCTCCTGATGCTTTTGAAACAGAAACAAACACAAAAAACAACTACGACACAGATGAAGAACTTAAATTCATCGAAGAAAATAAAAATAACATTGTTTCAATTGGCGAGATTGGTTTGGATTACGCAACTGGCAGCAATAAAGAACAACAGATTGAAGTTTTTAAGAAACAATTAGAACTAGCAAAGAAACTTGACCTCCCAGTCATTATCCACTCAAGAAAAGCTGAAGCTGAAGTTCTTGAAATATTAGAAAAACACGAAATGAAAAAAGTTTTGATTCATTGTTTCTGCGGTAAAAAAAGTTTAATCAAAAAAGGTGCTGAGCTTGGTTATTTTTTCTCGGTGCCTACAAATGTTGTTAGAGCTCAGAACTTTCAAGAACTAGTAAAAATGGTCAATATTAACCAACTATTGACTGAAACAGACACACCTTACCTTTCTCCTTTCAAAGATAAACAGAACGAGCCTGCATTTGTAGTTGAATCTGTTAAGAAAATTGCTGAAATAAAAGGCTTTGAGGTTGATGAAGTAGAAAACAACATAATTCTGAATTACAAACGTTTGTTTGAATAATATCAAAACTTATTTAAACTGAAATAATAAGATTAGCATTATGAAAACTTTTGTTATATCTCTAGGAGGCTCATTATTTGCTCATAACACTATTGATGCATCTTACATTAAGAAGTTTGCAGATATAATTAAACCTTTATCTAGAAACAATAGGTTCATAATAGTTACGGGTGGAGGAGATGTTGCTAGGAATTACATTAACGCTTTAGACAAGATAAAAAGTAATGAGACTGATAAAAGCTGGGCAGGCATTAGAGTTACTAAACTCAATGCATACCTAGTTTCAAAGTATCTAAAAACAAACTGCCCTGTGCCAAACAAACTATCTGAAATAAGATCACTAACAAAAAAACATAAGATTGTAGTTTGCGGTGGCTTTAAGCCAAATATGACCTCTGATGGTGATGCTGCAGATATTGCTAAAATTATAAAAGCAAATATGCTCATTAACTTAACAAACGTAGATGGGCTGTATGATAAAGATCCCAAGCTAAAAGGTGCTAAATTAATACCCCAAATCTCTCTTAAAGACTTCCTAAAAATAATGAAGCAGATAGGTCATAAAGCAGGCCAACATTTTGTTTTAGATCTTGAAGCTGCTAAAGTTTGTGAAAAAAATAATATTCAGGTTAGTATAATAAATGGCAAGAGATTAGCTAATTTAAGGAAATGTTTAATAAGTAAACCATTTATAGGTACAGTTATTTACTAAAAAAGAGGTTAATATATGATTGCAAACCCAGGATATCTAGTTGTAGTATCAATTTACTTTCTTATAGTTTTAGGAATCATTTTCCCCATAATATACTGGTTTAAACCAAGATCTTCAAGCATTATCCAGATGCTAATAGCTTGGTTCCAAACATTATTGGTTATGACTTGTTATGTTTTCTTCTTATGGCTGGCTTCAAGAGATATGATTAAAACAGATCTCTTAATAGTTGCAGGGGGCTTAGTTGTTTTCTTCATAGGCGTATTTATTATGCTAGATGCACTGTTTGTGATAAAGACAGGCATATTAGTCCCATTGGAAAAGGTAGTTAACACCAAAATATACAGCTACGTACGACATCCTATATATGTTGGCACTTCTTTCATCCTTGTTGGTTTAGCCATATGTTTCTGGTCTTTTTTTGCAATAGTTGAAGCGGGAATTATCTCTATACTATTCATAATCTTAACCTTCTCTGAAGAGAAAGAGCTTACTATACGTTTCGGTAAAAAATATTCAGATTACAAGAAAAAGACTTCTAGATTTAATGTGTTCAAAGGGCTGTTCCTGAAGCTAAAAAGCAGATAAACTAAAAAAAAGATTAGAGAATAAAAAAAGTTGGGAAATAAAAAAATTAAACCCTTAGTTCTTTTTCATTAAGAAAAATCCTGCCACAGCAACAACTGCTACAAGACCTACGATTGGAAGTACTTTACCGCCAACTTCAGGAATTCCGCCGTACTGTGCTGATGCAATACTAACTGTTGCCAATGCTGTTGTCATCAAAGCTATTTTCTTCATATAATATCACCTCATAAATATTATTATACATTTTTGATGCATAATCATATATAAAGGTTTTGATTTTTGTTACTAGAGAAAGTTACTTCTAGTTATATTACCAAAGTAACAACTATACTAAAATAAATAAAAAAAAAGCATATAAAAAAATTATACTATTACTTTTTCTTCATTAAGAAAAATCCTGCCACCGCAACAACTGCCACCAACCCTATAACTGGTAAAACACTACTTCCTATTTCAGGAATTCCGCCGTACTGTGCTGATGCAATACTAACTGTTGCTAATGCTGTTGTCATCAAAGCTATTTTCTTCATATAATATCACCTCATAAATATGTTTATACTTCATGATATTTTATACTATATAAACCTAATGTTTTTGATAACATTTAAATACTTCCTATGAGCTACTTTTTTAAAAATTCAGGGGGTGGATTTGATGGACCTTTTTAAACGAGCCGCAAAAACCCATTCAAAGGCGAAAGGGAAACTGGAAGTTAGGCCTAAGATTAGGGTTAGGAATGCTTCTGATTTAAGTGATGTTTATGGTTTAGGAGTTGCTACTGTTTGTAAAGATATTTCTAAGCATAAGAAAAAAGTTTTTGATTATACATTAAAGCAAAACACTGTTGCTGTTATTGGTGACGGCAGTTCAGTTTTTGGTTTAGGTAATGTTGGCGCTGCTGCAGCCATACCTTTTTTAGAAGGTAAGTGTATGTTATTTAAGGAAATGGCTGATGTTAATGCCTTTCCTTTAGCTATTGATTCTCAAGATACTGAAAAATTGATAGAACACATAAAAAGTGTTGCTCCAATATTTGGCGGAATTTGCTTAGAGGGTGTTGAACCTCCAAAAAGTTTCATTTTAGAAAAGAATCTTCAAGATCTTGGTATCCCAATAGTTCATGGTAAAAGTACTGGCACATCAATTGTGGTTGTTGCTGCAATGATAAACTCTGCCAAGTCAATAGGTAAAAAGTTAGAGGATATGCGAGTTGTAATCAATGGTGGAGGAAGTGCGGGATTAGGCATGGCTTATTTCTTAGCTAACTATCACAAGATGAATAAAAAACTTAAACCCATCAAAGAAATCTTGGTTCTTGATAAAAAAGGTTTATTGTATGAGGGTAGAGCGGATATGGGTGAGTTTAAGACTGCAATTGCGGAAATCACTAATCCTAAAAAGTTGATGGGCGGTGTTGCAGCTGCGATGATTGGCGCTGATGCGTTTATTGGCGTGTCGTCAGGTAATGTAATTAGTCCTTTGATGATAAAATCTATGGCTGATAAACCAATCATCTTTACTTTGTCTATACCTGACTTAGCAATCAGTCCTGAATCTGCTAAGTCTGCTGGCGCATCAGTTATTGCTACAAGCAGTTCTGATTACCCTAACCAGATTTCAGATGTTTTGGCTTTCCCTGGCTTGTTTAAGGGTGCTTTAGATGCTAACGCTTCTGAAATTAACTTGGAGATGAAGCTGGCTGCTGCTAAAGCTTTAGCTGACTACATCAAGAAGCCAACCAGAAACAGGGTCATCCCTACAGTTTTGGATAAGATTGTAACTAAGAAGATATCTGCTGCAGTTAAGAAAGCGGCTGTTGAGTCTAAAGCTGTAAGGAAGTAATAATTTTCCTTTTTTGATTAATTTCTATTTTTTATCTAATATAGTCTCCAGTACCGAAAAGTTTATATATATACTGAGTATACCCAGTATACTATGGCAACAACAATAAAACTGGCAGAAGAAACTAAGAAAAGACTTGAATCATTAGACATAGCTGAAAAAGGCAAGACTTTTGATATGCTTGTAAATGACTTAATTACCCACTACAGAGAAAACAAGAAAAAGTATCAAAAAGGATACAAAGAATGGGAAAAAGGAATGAAAAACTACGATTTACAGATGAAAAAATACAAGCAAGATTCAAAAGAGTTTGAAAAAGAACAAAAGATCTGGAAAAAGCTATTGAAATGGGCAAAGTCTAAAGGCTTTAAGGAATAAAGCCAATTTCTTTTCCATTACCAAACCTTTAAAAATTGTATAAACTATTTCTAAACCATGAATAAAAAAGGAGGTACACAAGTAGATTGGGTTATTAGTCTAGCTATCTTTCTAGTTTATCTGATGATTTTCTTTATGTTTTTGAGACCAAGACTTGAACCAGTAACCCACACTGATTCATTTCCTGCTCTTGTCGCAGAAGGCGTTGTTGAAGATGCAAGTTGGAGTGTATACAATGCCCCTTTGTTTATTAACACCAATGACAGTTTAATTATTGCAAACTTGCCATTCAACTATTCTGATTTTTATACAGCCAAGTATCATTCATATTTAGATAACAAAATATTTTTCATTAATGAAAACTCTTCTTACATAAACTTAATCTACTCAAGCAAGAACTACTCTAAACCTTTCCTAACAAAAGATTTCACTGCAGATAATAACTCTTTCACAAACTCCAAACTTGATGTTGGATTCAACAACTTCATGCCAGACGATTTAGAATATGAAAACAACCAATTAATAACTGATTTCAGCTTTGATGATTTTGGCGCAAATGAATTTTCATTTTACGAAGACAGCTTATTGGCTAACTTTAAGGCAAGTAGTTCCATAATTAATCACTCTTGCTTCTTAGTTGATGATTTTTCAAGGACGTACTGTTACGTTAACTCAGACAAGACAAATGTTGAAAGCATTAATTTTTCATTTACTCTGGAACTTACTTCAGACTTTAACAGCTGGAACACTTTAACTGAAAATATTGTTTTTGTTGATGGTTGTGAAACCAAAAATAATATTTCTTTCATTAATTTTGATGGAAATGATGATATTGCACTAGTCTTAAACCCCAATGCAGATGTTGCGTTCTGTTATGATAATAGTTCTTTAGATGTTGAACTCTCTTTCAATGATGTTTCTGACTTCTCATACTCAATATTTGCCCATGAAAATGAAGATATTGAAACTTACACCAACAGATATGATTTCGGCATCACCATAGAAAATAAAGGGCTCTCTTTAGATAAACTAAACAACCTAACTACAACCGATTATGAAACTATCAAGGCTAACTGGAACTTGCCTAACGAAAATGATTTCAGTTTTGATGTAATAAACTTAACATACAACACCATAACAAATACAACTGTGAAGAACACCATATATACATACAATCAATCAGCCCCGCATGATCTGGCTAATGTTTACGCCACAACTTTTAATGATTTTATTTTAGATAAGTTCAATATATTACACCCTGTTGAGGTGGTTGTCAGAACATGGTAGACAAAAAAGGTTATTTGAGAACTTTAGAAGTTTCTTTTGCTATACTTCTAACAATAAGTGTCTTGGTTTTTGTATTTTCAAGACCTCAACTAGCCACGCAGGAAGATATCCCTCAACCAAATGTTCTTTCTAATCTCGAGTTTAACTCAGAGTTTAGGGGTTGCGTATTACAAAACAATGAATCTTGCACCACGTCTTTCATAAACAACTCCTTACCTGCTCTTTACAGGGGTTCATTTATCGTTGCAGTTGATGAGGATGTTAATTTCATCCCCACAGATCTTCCTGAAAAAAGGATTCACACCGATTCATTAATACTATCGGGTAACATAGAAAATTATTCTCCTGCCGTTGTTAAGCTGTTTTACTGGGTTGATTAGAAAGTTTTTTAAACACACTTCACCATAAACTAACTAATGAAAAGTAAAGGCGCAATTGGAAAAGTTATGTTCATCTTAGTTCTTGCATTATTTCTAAGCTATGGTTACTGGCTTAATGCAAGTTTTACTGATACTGTTTTAGGTTCCTTAGTTGCTGCTGTCTTATTTTTCATGTTTTACAAGATCGTAAGTATATTTTTATGAGGTGGTTATATGAAGTTAACAATCAACACAAAAGAAGATTCTAAGGAAGACATCATGCATGCAATAGCTTTATTGGAACGATATGTTGCAACTGAAAAAGCTTACATGGATCAGAAGAAAGACGAGCCCGAACCTGCAGATAGTGCTTTAGCAGGTTTTGCAAATATGATGAACTCTGAACCTGTTGTTGAAGAAGAAAAGGAAGAAGTTCCAAAGGTTGAAGAATATTAATTCCTGAAACACATTGCATATCTTACAATACTCTTGATAGATATTATACCAATATCAGAGTCTCTTCTGCCACAAACATTATTTAAGTAGGTCTCATTTGCCTTTCTAGTCTCATAAGGCAACAATTTTTTCTTTCCATGTCTACCCGTACCTTGATCAGTCCTTGCAATTTCTGTTTCTGCGTACATTGTTTCCATTTTTTTCATTCCTCCAAATGTCAAATTTTAAAGAAATTTTTTTAGAAGTTATATTTAAAGCTATGCTTTAGTCAATTTCGATAATTTTTCCTTCTTTCCCTACATTGATCACTTTTGTTTTGCCAATTTTCTCTTCCATCCCTTCTGCTTCATGTACATGGCTGCAAAGTAAAAGGTCTGGTTTGAATTTATCTATCGCTTTAGAAATCCCTGTGCTCCCTGGGAAAAAAGAAGTCATCTTTCCCATCTTGCTTCCTTCTGGATGTACATGCGTCACCATTATTTTTGTCTCTAACTCTTTTATCTTTTCAAATCCTTGTTTAAGTAAATCAAATGTTTCATTTTCTGATAGTTGGAACAGCCCTATGTTTGCTCCGCCACAACCAAATAATCCGACCTTTCCTGCTTTGATTGAATAACCATGTAGATTTTCTACACCATAAAGCTCTGCTAAGAATTCTGTTGTTGCTACAGTTTCATGATTTCCAGGTATCAATACAACTTTTTGGTTCTTATTTACAAACGGTCCGATTAAGTTCTCAGTTGACTCTTCTGATTGTGTCAAGTCCCCACATAATACAACCATGTCAACTTTTTCTTTTTCTGCTTTTTCAGCCAGTTTTGAAGCTAGACCTGTATCACCGTGTATGTCGCCAGCTGCTAAGATTTTCATTTTTCTAAGAAAAAAGATTCTGTTGCCCTTTATAAAACTTTCTAATTTTATTACTATGAAGTAGCACACATTCCAGTTAATTCTTAAATACTACCTTTAATCTCTCACTGACATGATATGCCTAGGAATAGAATCAACAGCCCACACTTTTGGAGTCGGTATTGTAAAAGACAAACAGATCATTGCTAATTCTAAAGATATGTTTGTTACTGAAACTGGCGGCATGAAACCTGTTGATGCTATGGACCACCATGTTGACTGTTGTAAAGATGTGATCAAACAAGCTTTGGAAGAAGCAAAGATCACGATGAAAGATGTAGATTTGATTTCATTCTCGCAATCGCCTGGTTTAGGTCACTGTTTGAGAGTTGGTGCGGTTGTGGCAAGATCATTATCTAAAATAAACAATATCCCACTAATAGGCATTAATCACTGCATCGCTCATCTCGAGATTGGCAAACTTCTAACAGGCGCAAAGGACCCAGTTCTATTATATGCTTCTGGAGCGAACACACAGATAATCGCTTATGAAGGTGGCAAGTATAGAATTTTTGGTGAAACTTTAGATCAAGGCGTAGGTAATTTGTTAGATAGTTTTGCAAGGTATATGGGTTTAGGTTTTCCAGGAGGTCCAAAAATTTACGAACTAGCAAAAAAAGGTAAGTTTGTTGAGATACCTTATTGTGTTAAAGGGATGGACGTTAGCTTCGGGGGAATCTTGACTTTCTTAAAACAGCAATACGACAAAGGCGTTTCAAAAGAAGATCTTTCTTTCTCTTTACAAGAGACTGTTTTTGCAATGTTAATCGAAGTTAGTGAGAGAGCTATGGCACACTGCGACAAAAAAGAGTTAGTTCTTGGAGGAGGTGTTGCTTGTAATAAACGTCTTCAAGAGATGGCAGATAAGATGTGCGAAGGAAGAAATGCTAAGTCTTTTGTTCCACCAAATGATGTTTTAGTTGACAATGGTGCAATGATTGCTTGGTTAGGTCTCTTAGAGTATGAAGCAGGTGTAAGAACCAAAGATACTTCTATCAAACCTTATGAAAGAACTGATGATATTGAAGTTTGTTGGTGTTAAGTGTAGTTTGTTGGCGGAGGTAAAAACTCGCCTCCCGTAAAAGAGCCTCTTAACAAACTCAATATTACTACAAAAAGGATTATCATTATTATCCAAAGCCATATTATTTTCATCATAGGGCTCATTTCTTTACACCTTCAAATGTTTTTAATTCACATTCTGGACACACATAACTGTCTCTTAAATCCTCTTCATCTACTTCAAATCTTTTTCCACATCTAGTGCAAACTACTGTTCTTTTTGGCATAATGGCAATTTTAGGTTCTGATGTTTATAAACATTTCAGTGCCATACGTAACTATCGGTCAATTAAGCACTTTTTAAACCCCTTTCAGCACATAACAAATTTTTTAATGAAAAAATAACAGAAAATAACGATTTTTTACCTTTTTTAGCCAAGATTAGGACAAAAAATCCCCCATATACGGTATATGTCTTATATGGACAAGAATTAAATAAATTATTACCCCTATATTTAACATCAAAGTAGGGGGTGCTATCAAAAAATGACAGAATATTTGGGGGTGGATCAAGAATTACCTTTTGAAGAACTAGTCAGAAGACTCCCAAATAAGCGTTATAAGATTGAAAGATTTGAGGTTGAAAGTTTAAGAGAGATTGAAAAGTTAGTTGAACATGATGCAGTTCCTATCGATGAACTTCCAGATTTCTTAAAATTCCTAGATAAACTATCTAATAGGTTAGATTCTATTAGGATTGTTGAAGAAAGAGAGAATGTTGATGCAACTAACATTAGGCGAGTTCTTAACTGGATTAACAATCTAAAGAATGGTTTGCTTAGATGCAATGGTGATAGTCGTAAAGAGTATGAAGAAAAAGACAGCGTGTTCTTTGTTCCTTTGACTGCTTTCGGTTCTGCTAGGTAAAGCTTTTATATTGTTCTATGTTTGTTAGTTTAAAATGGATGTCCCACTGCTTATAGTTTTGATGATTACCAACATTTTAGTTATTTATTGGGTTATTTGGGGCAATAAGAAATACAATGATATGCTAAAATAATTTATCTTTTGATTACTACTTCTTTTCCCGTTAGATCAAATATTTTTGAAGAACTTCCTTTTTTCTCTCCTTCAAAGAAAACGTAGTCAACTTGTATGTCTGGATCCAGATCATCCATAGAAGTCATGTTTGGCTCTCCTTTTTTGTTTACAGAGGTTGTTATTATTGGCTTGTTTGTTTTTTGTAATATTTCAGTAAACCAGTGTACAGGGATTCTTACACCTATCGTATCTATTCCCAGGTTTACTTGTTTTGCTACTGCTTCTTTGTTTTTCAGTTTTAGTATTAAGGTTGAACCTGGAAACTTTTTTATTAGCTCTTTTGCTTCTTCAGTAATCTCACAGTTTTCTTTTACCCATTCTAAGCTTGGAGGTATTACTGTAAAAGGTAAATCATTTCTCTCTTTGATCAGTCTTATTTTTTTTACTGCTTCTTCATTTGTTGCATCACACCCAATCCCATATATTGTGTCTGTTGGATATATTATTAGCTTGCCTTTCATTATCTCGTGTATGTAGAAATCTTCTTTTTCTTCTACTTCTGTTCTTAGTACCATTACCATAACTAAAAGTGGTTTTAATTCGTTTTTAAAGTTTATTATTTTGTTTTAAATGAAAGAGAAAAGAAAGAGTTCCCCTGCGTTTAGCAGGGGGATGGTTTCGGGGTGTTTAATCTCTTTCAGAAGGTGATCATGCGTTGTCTTTCAGTACTAAAAACTCGTATGCTTTCTTTAGTATGATCTCTGCTTTAGGAATATCATTTAAGCTTAGGTTATTTGTTGTTTTCCAGTTTCCCATCTTGTCTTTGTAGTTTTTCTGTAATTGTACGTTGAATGTTTCAAATTTGTCTTGTTGGTTTTTCCAGATTGTTGCAGATAACTGTCCTGCTTTGAATGTTTTTTCCGGTGCCATTTTTACCTCCAGGCCAGGTGGCTAAGCGAACGTTAGTGAGCGCACACGACAAAAACGAAGTTTTTGTGTGCGCCAAAAAACCTTTGGTTTTTTTGCGCGTGCCTCCTTTTGCGTGCCAGCTGAGCGTAACCAGCTGCACTGGTGCCATTTTTTTACCTCCTATAAGGTCTCAAGATTGAGTTCTGCTTCTTCTTGCACAGACTTCTTCCAGTTTTCATCTTCAAACTTCCATTCCAGGAACTTTTTTTCAATGAATCTGTTCAAATTCATAATCTTCACCTACATCGCACTCCTATAGCCTCTCATAAATCCTTCTTCTGCTGATGTCATCTCGTCATCTTCTACTAGTTCTTCCATTCCTTCTTTTGTGTATATGTCTTCTTCATATTCCTCCCAATTTAGCTCCATATTATCTACCTCTCTTGTTTTGTTAAGTTAAAGAAAGTGTTGCTCACATCTTTCATGTACTCCTCTGAGAATTCTTCCACTCCAAAGATCTGTTTTCTTGTGTTCATTGTGTCCCAATCCATTTTTTCTCACCTCTAAGCTTTGCTTGGAGGCCCAGAAATCTTTGATTTCTGTTGCCTCTTTTGAGGCTACCTGCCTCTTTTAGAAGCATATTATATTTCCCTGCTTCTATAGCTATTATGTCAGAACTAGTTTATATAGGCCGTTTCGTAGAATGTCCAGTGTCCAGTGCGAACACAGTGAGCAATGGACCCAAAAATCTATGATTTTTGCTTGTCTAGTGGCTAAAGCAAAAGTTTAAAAGAAACCTGCACAACCCCTACGCTAAAATGGAAACAAATTACAATTTTGATGTGTCTAAAGGATACAGTCTAAGTCTGTCAAGAAGTAACTTGCCTGGCTTGGTATCAAAACTTAGACAAGAGGGGATCCCTGCTGAACAGTACACTTCCAAAAACGAAGACTCTGAATTTATCATTTATGGTAAAGAGGTTGAGGTATATGTATCTCCCGTAATCAATCCTGAAGGGCCAAACTCAGTTAAAGGTAAAGTTATTGTTAAGGAAGGGTCAGATATAGATCCAAAAAAGATTGAAAACATAGTGAAACAGTTTTCTATCACTGAGAACTCCAAAGGCACAGGTAAAGAAACCCCTGTTTTATCAGGTGAAGGGCCTGGTTTCTAAATATCTTCTTCACTTTTTACTTTAATTCCATTCTTTTTTAGAAGTCTTGTGAATATGCCGTCTCCCGCCTTGAGTGTGCCAGTAAATGACCCATCATAAACTTGCTTAACTCCGCATGAAGGTGATTTTTCTTTTAGGATTGCTTCATCGCACCCAGAAAGTAAAGCTATCTTTAGTGCTTCTTCTGCACCTCTTTCAAAGTTTTCAGTTACGTCTTTTCCTTCAGTTGTAATTATTTTTCCACCACTTCCAGTAGCACCAGAAATCTCTGATTTCTGAGTGTCTTTTTCTTCTGCGGGAACTCTTGGTGTTGTTAACCCTCCTATTTGTTCTGGGCAGACAGGTATTGCTTCTCCTTTTTTAACCATTTCAATAATTTTATCATTCGCTTTACCTTTCCCATCATATCTGCATTTAACCCCGCATAAGCATGCACTCACTATTTTCATTTTTAGAACTCATCCAATTTCTTCTCTACTTCATTCATAGAGATAAGTGTTGTATTTCCATCTTTACTTTGAACTTGTTTTGTTTTAATGAATCTGTCTTTGTCTAATTTAGCAATCCTTCTCTGTAATGTTTTATAGACTCCTTTGCCCCCTAATGACTCATATTTCTTATACAAATCACCAATCTTAATCCCAGGGGTTTCTTTAATAATGTCAAGAATCAACTTCTCATCCTCTTCAAGTGTGCTTTTATCTTTTTCTGAAAATTCTTTTAACTTTTCAAGAGCAGTTTGAGCATCTTCCAGCGTAATTTCTTTTGATGATCTATCTTCAGCACTATTGCCTGATTCTCTCATCAAGTATAATCCCGTTCGGATATCTTTTAACTCATAAGTTTTATCGACTATCTGGTTGAATGCATCGTCTTTCATCACTCCTTTTACGAATGCATACTCCATCCTCTCACGTAAAATCCCTTCAGTCTCTTGTTTGTTGTAAGATCTGAATTCCATCATCTCTGCCATTAATCTTGATTTGATCCTTTCATCTAATCCGTTTATCCAATCTTTGTAATTGGTGATCAGAACTATCGTTTTCCGATATATCTCCTCTAAAAGCATATACAAGAAATCATACTCTTCTGCTTTGTCTATCTCATCAAATACGATCACTGCAGATGTTTTGTTCAGCATTCTTTTGATTTCATCAAATAGCTCTGTTGTTTTTTTATTCTGAGTAAACTTATACCCTAATTCTTCACATAAGTGCAATACAATTTTGTAAGAAGTATTTTTCTGCCAACAATTGATGTAGATTGGAGTTACTTCGTCTGTCTCCTCTTCAAGTTCTTGTAGAACATTTCTTGTTGCGACTGTCTTCCCGACTCCCGGCGTTCCAGTTATTATCAGATTACGACCATTTCTTTGTTGGAATAAGGGTCTTACACAAGTTGCAATGTGTTTTTGTTCTGTTTCCCTATAAGGGATCAGCTTTGGCATGAAATCATAATCTAATGCGATCGCATTCATGAACAACGATTCCTCAGACCCTAACATGTTTTTGAATAATGACATATAATGATCAAGATTCCTACCTCGTATTTAAATTTTGTGAGTCTTGTATGTATCTAAACTAAAGAATTATGTGTTTAAGAGTGTTCCTTTTCGAACTCTTCTTCGCATTCTTCTGAGCAGAATCGCATTATTTCTCCTTCGATCTCTTTCTCGAATACTTCATTTGCTTCCATTAATACTTTTCCGCATTTTCTGCATTTAGCATCCTGCCCAAAACCTTCTGCGCCTTTTAGAAAGCCTTCTTCTTCTGCTGACATTTCGTCATCTTCAACTAAGCTTTCTCTGCCTTCTGCTTCATATACGTCTGCTTCCTGCATCTCTTCTTCTTCATACATTTTGAGTTATACTCTTTTTTAGTGGTATTTAAAGGTTTCGCTTGCCTAAAAAGCCATTTTTTGGGTTTTTGGTGGAAAGGTATATAAAAAAGTTCTTTATAAATAAGATATATGAATGTAAAAACCATTATTGATGAGATCTTAAAGCATGATAAGAACGCTAATATTGAGCTTATTAAGAAAGCGTTTAAGTTTGCTAAAGAGGCCCATAAAGGTCAGAAAAGAATGTCTGGTGAAGACTATTTTATTCATCCTTCCAGTGCTGCTTTGATTCTTGCAGGGTATGGTTTTGACGATAACACAATTGCTGCGTGTTTACTTCATGATGTTGTTGAAGACACAGATGTTGATACTAATACAATAAAGAATGAGTTTAATGAAGACATTGCAAATCTTGTTGAAGGTGTTACTAAGATTAACCTGTTGACTAAGGTTGAAAAAAGGGTTAGGAACGCTGAAGCTGTCAGGAAGATGCTTCTTGCGATGACTAAAGATATACGTGTTGTTTTCATCAAGCTTGCTGATAAATTACACAATATGCGTACGCTTCAGCACATGCCTCCTGAAAAACAGAGGATGACTGCTAAAGATGCTTTAGAGATTTATGCCCCTCTTGCTTACAGGCTTGGGCTGGCAGGTATTAGAGGTGAGTTAGAAGACTTGTCTATGAAGTTCTTGTACCCTGAAGAGTTTAATGAGTTAAGGACTAAGATTCCTAGAAGGCTTGCAGATAGAAGACAAGTTATTGATAGTAACATCAGAATTATCAAACGTGAGCTTAAGAGGCACAGTATAGTTGCAGAGGTTAAAGGAAGACCTAAACACTTGTTCAGTATTCTTTCTAAGATGAAGAAGTTTGAGAAAACTTTTGATGAGATTTATGATGTCATGGCTTATCGTATTGTTGTTAAAGATGTTGAAACTTGTTATGGTGTTTTAGGAATTATTCATTATTTGTGGAAGCCTATGCCTGAAAGGTTTAAAGATTATATTGCGTCTCCTAAGGCTAACATGTATCAGTCCCTACACACTACGGTGATTGGTGATGATGGATATCCTATTGAGATCCAGATAAGGACTAAAGACATGAATAAGATTGCTGAAGAAGGTATTGCTGCTCACTGGCGTTATAAAGATATGAAGGGTAGTGTTAAGTTTGATAGAAAATTATCATGGATGAGGCAAATTTTGGATTGGAAAAAAGAATCAAAAGAGGCCGGTGAGTTTATTGATAATTTAAAATTAGATTTCTTTAAAGAAGAGATTTTCTGTTTTACTCCTAAGAATGATATTATTGAACTTCCTGAAGATGCTACAGTGATTGATTTTGCTTTTGCAGTACATTCAGAAGTTGGAATGCATTGTAGTGGTGCAAAGGTTAACAAAGCGTTTGTTCCTTTAAACCATGAGTTAACAAATGGTGATGTTGTTGAGATCATCACTAAAAAGAATCAGAAGCCAAGTAGAACCTGGTTGGGTATTGCTAAAACTGCAAGAGCTTTGACTAAGATAAAGAAGTCTATTAAGGACTCTGCCAATATTCCTGCTAAGCAGATTATCAAGAAGAGAGCTTTGAAAGAAAGACAAAGAGAGAGCATTGTTGTTGTGAAAGGTTTGCCAAATGCAGAGTATAGACTGCCTCGTTGTTGCAACCCTTTACCTGGCGATAACATCAAGGGTTATGTGATTAAGTCAGGTGTTGTTTCCATCCATAAATCCACTTGTAACAAAGTTCCTAAGCTTGAAAGCGGTCCAGTGATAAAAAAGATGGTTACTTGGAGAGATGACTTTAATGGTGATCTGAAGCTTGCAGTTTTGTGTAATGATAGAGTGGGATTGCTTCTGGATATGGTTAACACTATCGCTCATACTGGCACAAATATAAAAGGTGCAAATGTTAAGTTCTTAGGTAAACAGCTTGCTGAATGTTCTTTTGAGGTTGAACTTGTTAACCTTGAACACTTGAAAGACTTGATCAGAAGAATTATGAAGATCAATAGTGTGATTAGAGTGTTTATTGGAGAAGATCAGTCATAACTTGTTCCCACAGCTTATACAAAAGTTCGCGCTTGCTCCGTGAGCTTTGCCGCATTTTGGACAGTATTTTATGATCTGTTTTGCTGCTTCTGGTTTTAGCATCTGTTCTGTTTGTTTTTGTTCTTTTTTTGTTCCACCAAATAGCGCTTTTTGTATTACATATTTTCCTAGGCCATATGTTGCCATTACAATTCCTGCATAGAAGAATAAGATTAAGTTTGCTTGATCTACAACACGTGCTGCAACGGTTATCCCTGCTCCGACAATAAATAGTATCAGTCCGTTTATCCCTTTCATCCTTTTGCCTCTTTTTTTGAAGACTGCGAGTTTACGAGCAGCCATTACACCAACTTACTGTTTTTCTCCTTTTAATTTTTCTTTTCTATCTTCTCAACACCATTCATGTAAGGTACCAGAACTTCTGGCACTGTTACTGAGCCATCTTCATTCTGATAATTTTCTAATATAGCCACCATCGCTCTTGATGTTGCAATTGCTGTATTGTTCAGTGTGTGTGCAAAGTATTTTTCTTTTCCGTCTGTTATTTTGATGTTTAGTCTTCTTGCTTGTGCTTCTTCCATGTTTGTTACTGAAGTTATTTCTGAATATTCTTTTTTTCTTGGTGAGTAAACTTCCAGGTCTGCTGATTTTGCTTTTAAGTTTGCTAAGTCCCCTGAACAACACTCGATTTCTCTTATTGGCAGACCTAATTTTTTGAATATCTCTTTTGAATGGTTCATCATCTCACCATATAGTTTGTATGAATCTTCTGGCTCGCACACAACAACCATCTCTTGTTTGTTAAATTGGTGTGTTCTATACAAACCTTTTTCGTCTATTCCATGACTTCCTATCTCTTTTCTGAAGCATGCTGAGAATCCTGTGATTTTTATCGGTAGCTCTTCTTTATTTATCGCTTTATTCACAAACATACCTATCAGGGGGTGTTCTGATGTTGCAATTAAGTAAAGATCTTCTCCTTCTATCTTGTATGACATCTCTTCTATCTCTTCTGCGGAATATACGCCTTTTAGAACTTCTTCTCTTATCATTAAAGGTGGTTCAACATATTCATATCCTTGTTCTATCATGTAATCTCTTGAAAAGCTTATTAGCGCTCGGTTTAATCTTGCTAGATCTCCTTTTAGATAGTAGAATCCTTTTCCTGATACTTTTGCTGATGTGTCAAAATCAACAACCCCTAACTCTTCTCCCAGTTCAACGTGGCTTTTTACATCAAAACCAAATTCTTTTATCTCACCTATTTCTTCTCTTACCACGTTGTCTTTATCGCTCTCACCAATAGGCACTGACTCATGGATCATATTTGGTAAACCATAGTTAATCTCTTTTATTCGTTCAGCCAATTCTTCCTGCTCAACTTCTATCTCTTTTATTCTTGCGGGAATTTGTTTTGCTTTTTCCATTAGCTCAGAAGTATCTTGTCCTTCTTTTTTTGCTTTGTTTATCTCTGCAGTTACTGAATTTCTATCATGACGCAACTTTTGTGATTCTTGCATCAGTTTCCTAACTTTATCGTCCTTCTCTAGCCATTCATCCACTAATGCTATTTTATCTTCTTGAAATTTTTTCTTTATGTTTTCTTTTACTTTGTCTGGCTGTTCTCTTATCAGTTTTGGGTCTAACATGTTTATATCACCATTATCTTTACTTCATCGCCAAGGTTAATCGCATCTACGATTATTTTTCCTTGTTTGCTTCCCTTCATTAGTTTGATCAGTCCTTTTTTGCTTACCATTGCATTCATGATATACTCTCCATTGACATATATCTCAACTTCTTTGTTTTCATAATTTCCGTCTAACATTATGGATAAGTTTTTCTTGCCTATTTTAGGTGAAAAGTTAACTTCTTCACCCAGCATTTCATGTCCTGTTAAAGGCTCTACGTCTATTTTCATTCCTACTTTTTTCTCTATGTTCATTATGTTTGCGCCTTTTCTTCCTATCACTTCACCCATCTGTTCTGGACTTACGTAAGCTCTCACTCTGTTTCCGCTTATTGGTTCTACTTTTACTCTGTCTGTATATTTTTCTAATTCTTTTTGCACTCCTTGTGCTGCCATCTCTGTTTTTGCGTCTATTTTGAATTCTTGTACTGGCACTACCACTGTTTCTTCACCGTAACTATAGATCTCAAACTCCAGTGTTCCTGTTTCAAAGTCTGTTACAGTCACTACAGGCCTTGCCAAGTCTGCTTCAGTCATTCCTGATGGTACTTTTACCTGCATTCTTACTTCTAATGCTTTTGCTATGCCACCATTCTCGATAAATAGAACTGTATCAATTATCTGAGGTATTACTCCAAGATCAATCCTACCTAAAAATCGCTGGATCGCATCCACAGGGTTTGTTGCATGCACTATACCGATCATTCCTACTCCGCTTAGTCTCATGTCTGCAAATAATTTGAAATCTTCTGTGTTTCTCATCTCGTCAAAGATTGTGTAATCTGGTCGGCTCAACAAAAGTATGTCATGTATCTCTTGAGGACTTCCTCGACTAATTGCATATTGTGTTATTGTATCAGGCAATTGCAGATCTCTTGGTGCTTCTACTGTCTTGACTACTTTGTTTTGTGTTGCGTAATATTCTGATAGTGCTTGTGCAAAAGTACTCTTTCCATTTCCTGGTGCTCCTGCAACTAAAATACCTTCTGCTTGTTCTGCTACTCTTTGTTTTAGTTTCTCGCTTAGGTTATACTCATCCAAGCTCAGCTTTTTGATTGGTCTTACTGCTGTTATCTCCCAACCATCTCCTAGCGGAGGTCTTACAATAACTATCCTGTAATTAGCCAACTGAACTATTGTTGATCCTTCTCTTTCTATCTCTACAAATCCGTCTTTTCTTTTTTTGGTTTCTTCTATGATCTGTCTTGCTATTCTTATCATATCTTCTCTTGTTAATTTGTCGCTTATCTGTTCATATGACCATTCTCCAGGTCTTCCTTTTTTTGCGTGAACAGGTACTTCTTCTCGTAAGTGTACGGACATTGTATGTTCGTCAAAGAATCCTTCTAGTTCTAGTGCTTGTATCTCTGTCACTAATTCTTCAAATATTATTGGTATTCCTTTTGCTTCTGCTACTCTTGATTGTACTTTGTCTGCTGTCATTAAAGTAGCAGATTCTGCATATGCTAGCTCTCTTATTTTTGAGTC
Source organism: Candidatus Nanoarchaeia archaeon (assembly GCA_028279745.1). Taxonomy (GTDB): domain Archaea; phylum Nanobdellota; class Nanobdellia; order Woesearchaeales; family JANQNC01; genus JANQNC01. Next base: position 987,328 of record JANQNC010000001.1, on the reverse strand, counting down.
TATCTCTCCTAAGCTCGCGTGTCTTATCTCTACTGCAGATGGTTTCATTCCTGAATAGGTTAATGTAAATTGTCTTTCTTCAGATAAAGCTCTCAACTTTTTCAGCTCATCCAAGCCCAAGTAACCTATCTCTCTGTTTTGGTTTGCTTGGTGTTCCAATTCTGCCAATACTGCTTCGTGTATCATAACTTCCCCAATATCTAGCTCGTTTGATTCTATCTTTTTTGTCAGTAATCCTTCTATTATTACTGATGTGTCTGGCACTAGTTTTTCTACTTTCATGTTTGAGAATCAGTGTTTGTATATATTTAAATGTTTGTGTAAGTTATATATCAATTTTAGGAGAAAAGTCCGTTAAACCACACGATTATTTTCTGCCAGAAGTTTAATCCTTCCAATCTTACGTTGAATTCTTCTATTGTTTCGTAGGGTCTTCCTTTTTCGTCATAGTGTATTGCTCTTATTTTGAATGTGTTGTTTCCTTCGTTAAGGTCTTTTCCTTTCATTCCCGTAAGCCCTAAACTGTATTCTGGTTCTGATTCTATTACTTCCCATTTATGGACTAATTTCTCTTTTCTTAACTCCACTGTTAAGTTTTGTAGTGTTGATTTTGATTTTTGTTCTAGTGTAAAGCTTACATTATAAAAATCGTCATAAGTTACTGCGTCTGGATTTTTTATGTCTCTTATCTCTAAAGAAGGTTTATCTAACACCTCAATATTCAAGTTATGTGTTTTTGAAACCTCTCCATTCTTTACAGACACAACAGGGATCTCCCCTAGCTCTTTTGGTGTGAACTCAAACTCAACTTTTTCTTCTTGACCTATCAAAAGCTCCAACTTCAAACATTCTCCCAGACATACATCTAAATCTGTTAATACCGTATTCCCTAAATTTCTCAAACTACACTCCACTAATTCTGTTTCGTTTACATAAACATAATCGGTATCAGTCACACATTCAACATCTACACTGCTTGAATAAGTTTTTTCAACTTCTTCTATCACTAAGTTATAATAGTCAGAAATTTCTTCATAACTGTACACAGTACTTCTTTTTCCAGATTCCACGCTTGTACTCCCACTCTCATTAAACTTAGTGTATACAGTCATAGGATGTATGTATCCTGGACCATCCAAACCCTTATCTACTTGAAATATCCAGTATACTGCTTTTGCTTCTCCAGGTTCCAATACAATATGCAGCGGATTTTCAGTCAGTGTTGAAAGACCTTCTGTGTTAGAAAGATAAACTGTTGCAGGCACATAGTAGTTTTTCAGGTTCTTTATTTCAGCACCCACTAAGTTATAAGATCCATATCCTACCTCTTCATCAAAAAGGAAAGGTTTTATCTTTACGCTTGGTTCAACTGTTCCTACTGAATTTATTACATTTGTCTCTATGTCTAGAGGTGAAGTTACAACGTCTATGTTTCTTCCTTTCCATTCAAACCTTGTGCTTGATTGTCTTGCATCTACTGTTGTCATCATCTCTATGTGTGTTGCGTCTAAGTAGCCAAATTCTTCATAGGTTATATCAAATGGAACCCACCCATATCCCGGGAAATATACCTCTGCCCATGCGTGTGCTCCCCACGGTTCTGAAAATAATGGTGAGTTTGTATATGCTACACCAGATACAAATCTTGCCGGGATCCCTAATGCTCTGTTCATAGCCACAAATAATGCTGTTAACTCATCACAAACACCTATTTCGTTTTCTAGCACCCATGATGCTTTTTGTGTTACTTCTGCAGTTACTGTGCTTAAGTTGTATTCGATCCTATTCTTAACATAGTTTGCTAGCTTATTCTCCAACTTGAATAGGTCATCTTCGCCTTCTGCTAATTCTGATGCAACTTTAACAATTTGAGAATCGTCTGAATCTATGTATTCTGAAGGGTTCAAATAAATCTTTTCTCTTTCATCTACTGCAAAAGGAAACTCAACTTTTTTCATAACTTTTCTAAACTTGTTTTCAGTTAGCACTCTGCTTGTGATTTCATAGTTAAGATTGTTGGAAGTTAACTCGTCCCAACTGTATCGGATGAAGTCTTCCTTTTCAGTCACAGCAGGAAAAGTTTCTTCACTGACAACCCTTTGTCTCCAGCTGTCTTTTGGGAACATATACAGATCAGCATTTACATATTCTAAATCACTTCCTGCAGAAATATCTAAGTTTATTTTGGATTTTATTTTTACTTCTAGATCTAGTTGTTCTTTTGAGTATATCTCATCCTGTGCAACTGCAACAAAACTCATTAATAATGCAAAAATTGTGATAATATTCAGTATTTTCATGGATTATTGTTGCGGGCTTAGCTTTTTAAACCTTTTTACTTAAATATAAAAATGATGAGCACAAAGCATAAAGATATGAATAATAAGGCTACAAAAGTTATAGTGTTCTCATTAGTAGTGGTCTTCATATTCTTACTGAACTTCAAGATACATCTTGACTATGATTACATCTATCATCTTGATGAGTGGGATCATGTTTCTTATGCAAAAAAGATTAATGAAGAGGGCAGTTACAGGTTTATTGATCAAAATTTTGTTAGTAGATCTGAAAACGAAGTGATAACTCCGCATTATGAATCTGGTTTTCACATCTTCTTAGCAGAACTTTTTTTAGTTACTGATCTTGATCCCGTTCTTGATTATAAGTTTCTTGCAGCGTTATTTGCATGCATAACTGCGTTCATACTTTTCACGATAGTGCTCCACTTGACTAAGGACTTTTACACTGGAATTTTTGCAATGTTATTTTTTGCAAGCCTAAAAAGTAATGTTAACATACTGGGTAGTTGGTTTTTTATCCCTTTAACTTTTTCTTTTGCATTCATCTATTTTTTCATACATTCGGTTAAGAGAGGTGTTGAAGAAAACAATAATAAATTTTTGATCGTTTCAGCTATTCTTTTCTTGACTATGTTCATTGTGCATCCAAGCACAGGCATGATCGCACTCATTATCGCTGCAATTTTTATCTTCACAAATAAAAAGTTTGTAAAAAGACACAAAAAACTAATTACCGCAGGCATAGTTAGCATTTCGTTAATTATACTTATAATTCTTACAATAAAAAGTTCTCTGATAAACAATCTAAATAACCTACCTAACCTTATAAGTTTCATTTTCTCAAACTTCGGAAAAGCAGTTGGTGTCGTGTTAGATAAGATATCTTTCTTTAACTACGGTCCAGGACCACACATAAAGTACAATTTCATCACCCAATATGGCATCGTTCTATCCATGTTAGGTGTTGCAGGATTCTTTACTGCATTAAAAGATAAAAAATACAGAATATTCCTGGTCTGGTTAGGGTTCACCTTCTTTTTCCTTCTTACATACCAATTTTTTGAGTTTACTTTGTTTGCATCTCAAAGAAGAATAATATATTATGCTTTGCTAGTATCAGTCATCTTTTCTGCAATCGGACTTCAATATTTCTTTAGTGAGTTCAAACAGTTTATGTTAAAGAAAAAAGTAAAAGAAGCCAGTATAAACACAATAAAAATAATTATCTTTGGACTCATATTGTTCTACTCTTTTTTCAACTATTACACGACCCCTAAAGGGGTTGAGTTATACGAACCAGTTTCGGGTTCAGAATATGATAGCTTAATGACTTTCAAAGAAAGATTTGGAGAAAAAAAACTTGTTTATTCACCTGACTTTAAGCTTACAAACGCAATTTACGCCAGTACAGATAGCTATCCTTTAATTTCCAGAATAAATAAAATAGATGGAAAACCAATTGAACTGTTTATTAACGAAAGCTGTCCGCCAAACAGCACACCTCAAAAAATTAGAGATATAGATTTCATAATCACACATAACCCACTTAATTGTTCAACATTTGAATTAGTCCAAAACGACAGTTTATTCATCTATAAAAGAGGTGATCTAAGTGATTAGAGTTTTACTTTTTATCTTAATGATCCTAATTCCTGGTTACTTATTCACAACTCTTTTGTTCAACAAAAAAGAAATTAACAAACTTGAAAAGGCCACTCTCACAATAGTTTTAGGGATAGCACTCATTATTGGGTTGGGAGTTGTTCTGGGTTTTAACATAAACTATTTTGGAGGACTTACCTTTACAAATCTTATCATTTCATGGATTGTTGTTACATCAGTTTTACTCGCCTTAGTTATTATAAAGAATAAACTAAAAAAAAGTAAAACAAAAACTAAAAAGAAAAAATAATTATTCTTCCTCACCGAACAATATATTTTTTACAGAATCAAATTTAAAATCTTGCAATAATCTTTTCAGTTTTGGCAAAGTTGTATCTAAATTTGTGTAATGTCTAAATCCCTTTATTGGTCCTGCTTTTATTTTTGGTTGTTTTGGGTCGAGTTCCCAAGGATGTATGTATACCATTGCAGGCATTTTTTTGTTTATCTGTCTCATTGCGATTCTTGTCAAAGAATAAGGCATTGTCCTAAAATAGCCTCCCCCTCCCACAGGCAGATTAAAACCTGCAACTCTTAAAGTGGATGAGGGAAATTCTACTACACCATAATTTGTATTATGTATCCCTCTGGGCGCATCAGGGATCCCATACTCAGGATGAATTATTGGAAATACTGAACAATCATATTTTATTCCATTTCTTTCCAGTACCTCAAATGCCCATGATGATTTTTTAGTTATTGAAAAACTTGGGGCCCTAAACCCTATAACTCTTTTATTTGTTACCTCTCTTAAGACATCTATTGATTTTACTAGATCCTGTTCAAATTCTTCTGGAGTCATTTCATAGACTAATCTGTGTCTGTATCCGTGTGATGCTATCTCGTGTCCTTCAAAAGATATGTTTTCTATTAGGTCTGGATACTTTTCTGCCACCCATCCTAGTGTAAAGAATGTTGCTTTGACATTATTTCTTCTTAAAACACCTAACAGTTTGTACACGCTTTTTTCTATTCTACTTTCCTGATAGTGCCATTGAGAAAAATCTATCTTAGAACTTAAATTTCTTACTTGAAACCAGTCTTCTATGTCAAAAGTGAGCGCATTTATCATTATCTAAACTCCTGTCCCTACCACCCCTCTTTCTAATACAATAATGAACATAAGATGTATATTAAGGTTTTGTAAAAATAGTAGCGGGGGAAGGATTTGAACCTTCGACCTCCGGGTTATGAGCCCGACGGGCACTCCTGACTGCCCCACCCCGCTGTATACTATTCAGAAAACGGCAAGTTCTTTATAAAGGTTATGCAGTATTATAATCAAAAACTTTTATAAATACACTCAGAAAACATCCTAATTAAGCCGGGATCGCATAGTCTGGCCATTGCGCTAGATTGCTAGGAGCTGAAAGTTCTTCAGAGACTTGCAATGGCTCGTAAAGATCTAGTGTCCTTCGGGGCACGGGGGTTCAAATATTGGCGCCCGAAGCGGCAATGCTTCGAACGTCAGTGAGAAAGTCCCCCTCCCGGCGTCATACTTCAGATTAAAGTCCCACAATACATATAATTAATTCTCAAAAAAAATCATCTAACATAAATGGGATGATAAAAAGATACTTTTGTATCCCCTGCACGCGATTCTATGTTTACAGGAGCTCTGAGAACTTTAGAAGCTAATTTTGTATAAAATAATCCAAAACCCCTGCTTCCTTTTTCAGGAGTTTTTGTAAAATAATCTTTCAAAGGAATCTTTTCATCAAAACCCAGACCATCATTACAAACTTCAAAACTTATGAAATCATTATATTCCTCTGCTCCTTCTGGAATAAAAACTGTATGCTTTGGAAAACCTTCATGTTTTTTTACATTCATGCTTAACCTGTCATAACAGTGGCTATTTGCATTTTTAACAAGATTGAAAAGCACAGATGTCAATATATTATTTTCAGTAAGGAAGGGTTTGATACTTTCATAAGCAACCTCTAATTTAATTTTATTACTTAACTTTAATTTTCCAAATAATCCTTTTAATTTTTTATTATCCATATACTGGTTAGAAATTGAATCGCTAAACCTAAACTCATCATGCTGTGATAAAAGAAACACGGACAGTTGGATATTATTTATCAGACCCACGTAACTCTTTAGATTACTTGCAGGCACTTTTCCACCTTCAATAACACCATGTATTTTAGACATCAAGATGTTTGAAACACCGATCGAATCATGACCTATTAGTCTAGGTAATTCTAACTTTTCCTCTAAATCCAGCGGATTTGCAAGTTTATATTCCAATTCTTTTATGATTTCTTCCATTTTATCTCACCTTGGATCTTTTAACTTAGGCAAATCCAATCCTAATTGTTCTGCCCAGTCTCCTGCAATTCTTTCGTTGTTGTTTATGATCATGTTCTCCATCGTGATGTTCTTATCATCAGGGTGTGCAGATAAATTAGTTAGAGCAGGTAATGTTTCTTGATAGAATTTACTTACTGCAATAACTGCATCTCTGTATTCTGGCTCTACTATTTCTTGTGCGTCAACAGAACTCAGGTTATATCTCATAGATAGATTGTATGCTGTTTCATACAAATCTGCACATTTTACAAGAATTGGATGCATTTCTCTTTCATAAACACCAACTCTATCCGTATAACCTTTTTCTGTTAAAACTTCACCCACTAGATCTTTTATTGGAGTTTTAGTTCCTTTTTCGATTGTTCTACTTCTGTGTATAGCATTATTAATTTCTGTGAATACATTCTTTCTAAGTTCTTTTTTTGTTATTATTTTTGGGCTATGAGTTTTCATCAAATAACTTTCTACAATATCTTTTGCTAGATATTCGGGTCTTGGTACGGTTATTTTTTGTAACATTTTATTCTACCTCTTACTATCCAACTGGTTGTTTATAGCAAAAATAGCAGGTTCTGTAAGTGTGCCAAATTGCTTTACATTTCCTGACTCTAGATCAAGAAACTTTTTACCCACTCTACCTTTTGGATTATATATCTCCGTAGTGCCATATTCGTTCAATTTATCTAGAAACTCTCGAGGAATGTTTATCGTCTCAGACTCGTATATGAATTCAAAGCATAAAGCTTCTTCCAGTGGAGAGTTTGGTTCTTTTAGAAATAAACCTGATTCAACTGAAGGGTATCCAAAAATGAATCCCACAAAATATGAATTTGTCGGTTCTATTACCTCGTATCTTCCCATCATTGGATTTTTTTCGTTCATTTTTCACTTATTCTACTGTGACTATATTCTCGATAGATCTTGATGCATTATACTGCGTTATGTCCTCTTGGTTAGGTACGCATGTTCCATAACGCATGTATTTGCCTAGCATTGGCGGTCCTGCAATTACAGCAGTTACCAGTATTGTCTTACCAAGATCTCTCGCATAATCTTTTACATATTCTTTTAGTTTCATTTTCGTTTCACCTCACATGACACTATTTGTGTCACTGTTAGGTGGTAATAACACCAGCAAGTATTTATATATTATCATTATACAATATAGTGTTCACTATATTTTTCATAGAGTATTTATAAAGCAGTAAAGTTTAGTTATAAAGAAAAGGCTTAATTACTGTGATAAATCGCACCTGCAAAAGGAGGAAGTACTCCAAGAATCTTATCTTTATCCTCTTCCTTTACTATGTATAATAGTTTATCATCGAGCTTAGGATTATAACATCCTCCCCCTTCACACCCCGCACGTTCTATTGTATAATGTCCTTTTGCATCATAAGAAAACACTTCTAAAGATACTAAAGTCCTCAGAACTAGTTCATATTTTTCTTTTGCAGAAGCATCGCCCCTAGCCAAATATCTAAGATCAAAAAATTTATCCCACATAACAGATACTGAGAAAATATCGCACAACCCATCTATACTTTTACTTTCGGTCATAAAAAACAAGAAAAATTTGGTAATATATAATATTAAGCGTTGCTTTTTAAGTTAAACACTAACTGATTATTCCCAAGATTCTAGAAGACAGTGTAAACAAATCTTCAATTACTGGCAATGATAATAGAACATCTTTATCATGACTCTTAAGCATCACTTTCCTTAAGTCTCCGTTTAGTTTTAGTCCTGTTTTGAAGTCTCTGCTTGATAGAACGTGGTTTAGTTGTGATAAGTATCCATTGTATTCTTTTAGTTCTGCAAGTAATACTTTATTTTTTAGTGATCTTTTGTTTCTTGAGATTATGTGATAATCTGAGGCTATATCGTGAACTAGGAATATTAGAATGTAGTATTCTGGACTTTTGTTTCCCCCATACCCATTTAGATGTATCATTCTTTGGCAATAGTCTCTTAGTCTCATTATTGATCTTTTTAGTTGTGCTAATTTCACAAAGTCTGGTTTTTTTGTTTGTAGACTTTTTATTACTGTTTCATTGAAGTAGTGTACGGTTATGAATAGTTTATTGATCAAGGAGGTCAGATCTTCAAAGTCTTCTCTGATTGTGTTTTTGATTACTATTTTTTTATCTGATTCTTCTGTTATTACATACCCCGTTAATGTATCAACCACATGATTTATGTCTTCGAACGAGAAATCTTCTTTACTGGTTAGAACAACTTCATCTACCCCTCTTCTGTAGATTGCAGATACTATAGTTCTTATATCTTCTTTCGATGCTTTTGTTAGGTCTATGTGTATCTCTTCTTGTTTTTTTTGTTTTTCTGTTGAGACTACTAGATTGCCTGCTGTTTCTTCTACATTAATTTCGTCTCCTTTCTTTAGATCCCTTTCTCTGATCCATTTTACTGGGAGAGTCATCACCGTGCTGTTATTTCCTAACTCTATGATTTTTCTTCTCATAATATAGGGGATATGAGAGCTTATTTATAAATTTTACTAAAGAATATAGTGTTCACTATATTCTATAAGGATACATTATATATACCCTTCATTGATACTTCTAACAAGTGACTAGGGGTTGGTTGATGGAGATAAGAAAATGGTAGAGTACACACAATATTTTACAATACTAAAAAATGATAGACAACTATTTTTTCCTATTTATTGTGCAGATAGGGATCTCAAAAACGAGATTGTTGTAGGTCTAATAAGACAAGGATCACTCGCACTATATAACGGAAAAATAAACAGTTTCCAACAAGGAGTAAATGTTGAAAATTTTATTCTTAAAGCGATGGAAGAAGGTAAATTAGACAAAGAAGGACTAGATAGATTACTAAATAAAGATAAATAAAATGAAAAGCGTAAAGAATTATTTACAAACTGCAACATTAGCTACTTTTGTAGGATTGTGCTCATTGTTCGGCATGAAAAAGGTAATGGAATCAAATTCAAAAAATCTAGACAACATCTCAAACTTTTATGGAAGACAAAGCCTAGAAATAAGAAACAAAACTAAAAACAAAAAAGAACTGACAGATATAAGCAATTTCTTAGAAAATACTAAAATAAAAGTACAGAAAAAAGATCCTGATTTTAATTTAGATAAAGAACAAGCAATGACAGATGCAATAAAGTACTTCGGAGAAAAAACCAGATTGTGTAACCTTGAAGAAGGCGACGTATATATGACTTCTCAAAAAGATAAAAGTATAAATCTATTTCAAATTATCAAAAGACCTTCCGTAGAATCAGAAAATAGAACTGCACAAATTAAAAGAGTAGTGAAACTTAAAGTAAGAGAAAGCGACAATGATTCTGATAAGTCAAACCAGCAAGAAATGGGATATCACATACTAGCTCCCAATCTTAACATGGTTTATACAACAACTTTTGATCCAAAAAATGAAATATACAAGATAGTAGATGATAATCTTGAATTCGCATTAAAGGGAGAAAGTAGCCCTGCTAGATTCTATACACCAGTAGAGGAAACACTAAGAAAATATGAGAAAGAAATCAAGGAGCTAAAACCCAACAACAAAAAACCATCACTAAATACAATTGAGGTTTAGAAAATGAACAACAAAAACATAATGAACGCTGTGCTAAGCACTAAAAAAAATACTTTTCGAGAATCGGAAAGAAGAGATCTTGCATTCGATAAATTAGAAAAGATACTGTTGAGCAAAAGAAATCCTATAAGGAATCTCTTATCAGAGATCGGGTTAATAATAACTGATTTTAGATATTCTCCATTATACTCAAAAGAAGAACTTGCAGAACTTTTTGTTGAAAACAACATGTATGACAACGTTAAAGAAGCAATGCCATACGTAGAAAAAATGCTGAATGTTACACACTCAAGATACAACTGGGAAATAAAAAAAGATCCCAATACAAGACTTCATCTATACACATTACGTAGACAAGAATCAGATTGTATAGGGGGACACTTTTCATAATCAGACTGATAGGGGGGGGAAAGAAAATGAGCTCAGTAGTTCCAGAAGAGATAAGGGAAAGAGTATCTGCTAAACTTGGAAAAAATGTATACACTGCTAAAGAAACTCGGTGGATGTATTTATGGTTAACAGATTTTCATTCAGGTAGTGTAAGAAGAATGTTAAAAGATCACGTATACAATTCTAAGAAATTAGGATTAAGTAAAACACCATATGCTTTTTACACACAAGACGGAATTTGGGAACACCTAAAAAAGCTTCATAACGAAGGTGAAATAAATTTAAGAGATAAAGGAGTTGTTCGATTTGAAGATATAATCGAACAGAACTATCATAAACCAAAAGATTTTGCATATAAAGATCCTCTTGATGCACCAAAAGGTTCTCTAAAACCTTCTTTAGATGAAATTGAAGGTATCAGAAATGAAGAGGAATTTCATGAAGGAAGATTTGGTATATGGCCAAAAGATTAAGAGGAATAAAAAATGAATGAAGAACTAAGCATAGACGAAAAAGTCAAGAAAGCGATTGCAAAAGATCAATCATTACATGAGCAAGATCGCAAAGCACAATAAGACCAAATATAAGAAATTTGAATACTTAAGACTTAAACCTGCATAGCCCTTAAATGCTCTTTATAAACCGATTAATTTAAATATTTACTCTACAGACCAGTTTTTGCTAAGTGAGACATATATTAATCTGCCGTAGGCGTTGGAATTGAGCCTAAAAGCTCCCTCCCAGCGTCATTTTCCTTAACAAGATTTATAAATAACATTTTTAGTTATTATTTCAAAAGAGGATGATAGACAAACTTATTAAGAAAAATATTCTTAGGAATAAAGTTGGGTCTTTTCTTATTGTTTTCCCGATTGCGTTAGTTGTTATGCTTTTTGTTTCAACTTTTTCTATTATGGATGGTGTAAGTGAGAAAGTTTACGAAAGGTATGAAGGTAAAGTTTACAGGACAATGGTTCCTGTTTTCATCAACCAAACGGCAGATAAATCTTTTTTCAATAAAGTTGTAAGAACAAAAAATGTATATTTTGCAAATCCTGCACTTCTGACTGAAGAAAGTTTCAATAATAAAGATATTTTTGTCAAACATGTTGACCTCAAAACATTTAGAAACTTTAACCACATCATAGAACGACCTGCTGTGAATATCCACACTGGACAGTTATTCAATAAAACAGATGAAGTTATCATTGATGAGATATTTGCTAAAAAGAATAGTCTAAAAGTTAATGACTCTGTCCAGATTAATGGGAAAACTTTCATCATCTCTGGTTTGTTTGCTCCTTGGAGAGGTATTAACCCTTCTTTCATAATCCCTGACTTAGACAATGAATATAACTTGGTTGAAGTTGTTGTCAGTTATAGAAATTATGATGATCTTGAAAACCTATTAACCAGATATGATTATACTGCAACAACTGTAAGAGGTGGTGCTGTCTCTTCTTACTTCAAAGAAAGTGCTGTGCTTCTTGAAAAATCATTAAGTCAAATTTTAATCGTTATAGCAACCATAATTCTCCTGTCTTTAATCAACCTTATGAATATCACAATTTATGAGAGAAGAAATGAGATTAAGCTCCTGTTAAACATCGGTATGAAGCAGAACAACATAATGTGGTTGATTGTTTTAGAGACTGTTGTTCTTGCTCTTGCAGGATTCTTTGCAGGCACCATCTTAGGATTCTTAATCTCTAATGCATTAATGGTTATATTTGGATTGATTAGCAGAAGTGACATTATCTGGCCTGTAACCTCTTTTGCTACAGTCGGATATGCATTCATAATAAGTGTAGCAACTGGTTTCTTAAGCTCACTCTATATTGCGCACAAAGCTTCAAGGTTTAAGTTTAATCACAAGAGGAAAGCACGATGAACATTAAATTACTAAAAACAAGGATTGTTCCTAACAAGCGTCTTTTGCTTGGTTTGTTTAGTTTATGCCTCGTTACTGCTCTTTTATTCAGTGTTTTCTCTTCATTCTTGTTTATTATGAACTATATGGATGACTACATTGGTGAAGATACAATTTATGTTTTTCAGGAAGGCGCTTATTCTTTTAGGAATAGTCAGCTTCATCTAAGCACTATTGATCACTTCAAAAACCTTGAAGGTGTAAGCATTGTCAGCCCTGAATCTTTTGTTTATAGTTTTGTTAAGGATCAGCCAGTAATAATCAGAGGCATAACTCACAATACCTTTGTACTATCTGAGTATTTTGAGCTCAAAGAAGGAGAACTAATCACTGAAAACGATTTCGACTCTGCATTGATTGGAGAAGACATTGCAAAAAAACTAGATCTTAATGTGAATGATACTTTCATAATACCTTCTGCGAGAATCAGCACTTACGGTGTCTTTAAAGTAAAAGGCATATTCAAAACGTACTCTTTGATGGATTCCGAAATTCTGATTCCTTTAGAGAGTGTCTGGAACCTAGACATCAATCCGAAAAAAGATTATTTCTCTGTTGCCCGGCTTAAAGTTAACAACTCCTTGTTTAAAGAAGATGACTTGAAAAAAATAACTGCTTCTCCTGTTTATGATGTTTCGTCTGTTCTTCTCGATAAAAACACAGTTCAAAACTCGCTTACCACCCCAACAGAAGAATTAAGTCTTGTAGAAAGAGTAAAAAGATTCTTAGGTTACAAGCCTTCTGCAAAAGAGTACATCCAAGAAGCTGTTGAGGAGGTTGGTGAAGCGATTGACAGAGAAGATTATGTCAAAGAAGAGATTGAAAAGATCAAAGAAGATTTGCCTGAAGAAGAGATTGAAGATATTCCCCCTCCTGAAAAACGTGAAGAAGCGCCAGAGGAGCCTAACATAGAAATTAAAGAAGAAAATGCAGATGCAGAAGAACTAACAGACACATCTGCCAAACCCGAAGTTAAAGAAGAACCTAACACAACAGACCTCCCACCAAAACAAACAACTCCCGAACCAGTCAAAGATATACCTTCTGTTTCAGTTTCACTAAAAGACAACTCTGATGTTTTAACACTTTTAGTAACAAAAGGATTCAAAGAAGCCATCTATGTTTTTGCAGTTATCACCGTTATTGTAATAATAACTAGCATTTTTGCTATTTTCAGCTCTGTTGCTAATATGATCTTTGAGTCTAGGAAAGAGTTAGCTATGATTTCTAAAGTGGGCGGCAAACATAGTCAGATCTCTACTATGTTCTTATTCAGATTAGTTATTGCTACATTACTTGCATCATTTCTGGGCATCCTTATTGGATTTAGTATTCTCCTTATAATGTCAAAACTTTCATTGATTGGGTTGGGTTCTTCAATAATTAACCCTATACTGAACATTCATGTCATAATAATCACTTTAGCTTTCACTCTTATCACTTCAATGATTTCTGCAATTGTAATTTTTAGAAGAAGCAGGTTCTAACGCACCTTTTTCAGTTTGCCATCTCTAAGCTCATACTTTTTTCTAAAGTACTTCTTAACAAGAGGATCGTGGGAAATTGTTATTATGCTCGTATTATACTTTTTATTAAGCGAAAGCAATAGCTTCATTATATTCTTAGAATTTTTCTCATCCAAATTAGATGTAGGCTCATCCGCCAACACAACTTTTGGGTTATTTGCTAGTGCTCTTGCAATCGTCAACCTTCTTACTTCACCACCACTCATCTCTGATGGCAAACTATTTTTCTTTTTTTGTATGCCCATGTCTTTCAGTAGTTTCATTATTCTGTTATTTGTTTCATTCTTTCCTGCAAGATTCATAACCAACTCCATATTTTCATACGCTGTTAAGTGAGGCAATAGATTAAAGTCCTGAAATATAAAACCTATCTCCGTTAATCTCAATTGTGACATCTCATCCATTGTCAACTTAGTTACATCTTTTCCTAGAACTTTTACTTTTCCTTTTGATGGTTTTTCTAAACATCCGATTACTTTAAACAGTGTCGTCTTTCCTGCTCCCGATCTGCCCATTATCAGTATGTTTTCTTTTTTCTTTACGCTTAGCGAAATATCCTTAAGCACAACTTCTTTATCATCATAAGACTTCGACAGTTTTGTTATGTCTATTATTTTTTGCATATACTTCTAACTAGATTTTTAGTTTATAAAGTTATTGTCTAGAATAGCAAATAACATTTTATGTTGTTTGCTAGATAAAAAAGGCTTGCCTTTTTTAGAACTAATCATGCTGTCTGTCAGTGTGGAATTTGTGTTGTATCTCTTTTTCAAGTTTTTTGTATGCTTTATGCAATCCAACCTCTAAGTTCCAATCTTCTTCACTAGCTTCTATGATCTGTAATGGTGCTTCGGTTCTTACTGAGATTGAGAACTCTTTACGTTCTCCCCCTGTGTTCATAACTTTTATATGCGCTATTAAACAAAGCTCGTTTTTCAGATCTCTTTGTATTCTTTCGAAGTACTCTTCTGATAACTGTTTTGTTAGGTTTTGCTCTTCCTCATTAAGATCTTCCATCCCTAAATATTTTATATCTACCATACACATAGAATCGTGATTGATTATTTATATACTTTTTGTTTTGAAAAAGACTAAAGCTTAAAAACTCCACCTCACAAAATATGCTTATGGCATTAGTACTTGGCATTGATGAGGCTGGAAGAGGCCCAGTTATTGGTCCTTTAGTTATTGCAGGGGTCTTGATTGATGAGAAAGATGAAGAAAGGCTTAGAAATATTGGCGTTAAAGATAGCAAGGACATTCTCCCTCACAAAAGAGAGGAATTATTCGAAACTGTTCAGGAGATTGCTAAGAATCATGTCATTCTTGTCATTGAACCTAGCGAAATAGACGACACCTTAAACAGTAAAGACAGTAACTTAAACTGGTTGGAAGCTGATAAGTCGGCAGAGATTGTGAACTACATAAAACCTATTCCTGATAAGACTATCCTTGACTGTCCAAGCAATAATCCTGAAGCTTACAATAACTATGTTAAAGAAAAACTGGGTGTTGAAACTAACTTAGTCACAGAACACAAAGCAGATGCGATCTATCCTGTTGTTGGTGCTGCTTCTATTCTTGCTAAAGTTACCAGGGATAGACTGATTGAAGAGATAAAGAAAAAGATCAAGGTTAATTTTGGTTCTGGCTACCCTTCTGATCCTTTAACTAAAGAATTCTTGGAAAAGAGCTGGAAAAAGCATAAAAAAATATTTAGACAGACTTGGGCTTCTTACAAAAAAGTAGCAGATGCAAAAGACCAGAAGAGTTTAGGTGAGTTCTGATACTCAACCAGTTAGTGATTAATCTCTTTTCTCCCCAATAACTAATCAAAAACTTTATATATAGCCAACCTTCTTTTTTATATACAGATGACTAAGATAAATAGACTTGTTTTGAAGGGGTTTAAGTCTTTTGCCAACCATACCGAACTTGTTTTTGGCGACAATTTTAATGTTGTTTTGGGCCCTAACGGCAGCGGTAAAAGCAACATTCTAGATGCACTTACATTTGTGTTGGGAAGGTCTTCAAGCAAAGCTATGAGAGCTGAAAAGTCTGGTAACCTTGTATATAATGGAGGCAAGTCTAAAAGGGGCGCTAAAGAAGCTGAAGTTAGCATTTTCTTTGATAACGCAACTAAACTTTTCCCTGTTGAAGACCCTGAAGTTAAGATCACTAGAATTGTTAGACCAAACGGCCAGTCAAAATATAAGATTAATAACCAAACCAGAACTAGACAGCAAATTCTTGACATGATGGCTTTAGCTAAAGTTGATCCTGAGGGCCATAACATAATTCTTCAGGGAGATATTGTCAAATTTGTTGATATGTCTTCTGTTGATAAGAGGATGATCGTTGAAGAGATCGCAGGTATTGGTGTTTATGAAGAAAAGAAAAATAAAGCGCTGAAAGAGCTGGAAAAAGTTGAGACCAAGCTTGGTGAAGCAGACATAGTTCTTTCTGAGAGAGCAACTTATCTTAAGGAACTAAAGAAAGACAGAGATGAAGCTTTAGAGTTCAAATCACTAAAGGGAACTTTGGAAAAGTACAAAGCATCCTATCTTAGCAAGCAGATTGCGCAAAAAGAAAAAGTCAAAGAAGAACAGGAAGCTAGACTTAAGAAGCATAATGATAACATTACTGAGTTAAGAGAAAAGATTGAAGAGACTAAGTCTGGAATTGATGAAAGAGACTCAGGGATTAAGGAGATTAACAATGAAATTGAAGAGAAAGGTGAAGTTGAACAGGTTAAACTTAACAAAGAGATGGAAAGGCTTAGGATAGAAGTTGCAACTAATAAGACCAAGATAGAATCTGATAAGAACGAGATTGAAAAAGTCAAAGAAAGAAAAAAACAGCTGGATGAGAGTATTGCTGAAGTTGATGAAAAGATATCAAGATTAGAAGCCGAAAAAGAAGGTTTGGTAAAAGATAAGACTGATTCTGAATCGTCCCTTAACCAGATAGAGAACAGCATTGAACAGTTCAAGAAAAAACACAAGATTAGCGAAGATACTGAAAATATTGAAAAAGATATTGAAGATATCGATAAGCAGAGTGAAGACCTACAAAAGAAAATTCATGAGTTAAGAGAAAAACAGCAAGAGTTGCTTAGAGAAAAAGATAAGACGGAGTTTATGATTGGGTCATTTGATGAGAAGATTGATGAAGTCGCTGCTATCGAAAAAGAGAACAAACAGCAGATAGGAGAACTAAAAGACAAGAGGCTAAGATTTAAAACGGTTGCATCAGAACTTTCTACTGCTCTTAATGAAGACTCTTCTTTAGCATCTCAGATTGCAAACTCTAGGATAAAGCTTGCTAAATCTAATGATGAACTTGCTAAGTTAAAGGCAAGAAACATAAGCATAAGAGAGAAAGTTCAAGGCGGCACTGCCATCAATGAGATTATCGATATGGGCAAGAAAGATAAAGGCATTTTTGGTACTGTCTCTGATTTAGGCCAGGTTAATAAGAAATACGCTCTTGCTTTAGAGGTTGCTGCTGGAGGCAGGATTAGAAGTCTTGTTGTTGAAGATGATTTGATTGCTAAAAAATGCATTGAACACCTTAAGAAAAACAGGCTAGGTATTGCTACTTTCCTTCCTCTAAACAAAGTTAGGACAAGATTAATCGATGCTGACGTATATGATTTAAGAAAAAAGCAAGGAGTTCATGGTTTTGCTATTGATCTAGTTAAGTTTGATGATAAGTTCAAAAATATTTTCTCACATGTATTCTCAAACACTCTTGTAGTTGATAATTTAGAGACTGCAAGAAAGATAGGTATTGGCACTACAAGGATGGTCACTTTAGAAGGTGACTTAGTTGAGATGAGCGGTGCGATGATTGGTGGCTACAGACAAAGAAGTAAAGGTATTGGTTTCAAGGAGGAAGAAGTCCTTAAAGATATGCAGGAATACGAAGAAGTCGTTGAGAATTTGACTAATGTAGTTCAAACTCTTGAAAAAAGAAGGGTTGAAAATGATGAAACTCTTACTAAACTAAGACAGGAAAAATCTGAGCTGGAAGGAAGTATTCTTTCGCTTGAAAATAAGCTTAACATCAAGCAAGGTGAAGATGTGCTTGATTTCAAAAAGACAAAGACTGACTTGACAAACAAGATAAAAGAGATTGATACTGAAGTCGATAAGGTTCAAGATGATATCAGTGATACTAATAAAGAGTTAACCCAAGGAAAGATAAAGAAACAGGAACTAAGAAATAAGATTAATGAATTAAGAAACCCCACAGTAATTGCAGAACTTAACGCGTTTGAAGACAAACGATCCGAGCTTAAAGAGAAGATTATACATCTTACTGCAGATGTTAAGAATTTTGATGTTCAAATCAACAACATGCTTAAGTCAGAGAAAGAAAGCATCGTGAAGATTCTTAAACAACACACTAAAGAGATTGAATCATTTGAGGAAGAGATCAATAAGCTTACAGAAGAAAACACCACTAAAACTGAAGATTTAATTGCGAAAGAGAAGTTTGCTAAAGAGTTCTATTCAAAATTCAAAGCATTATTCACTAAAAGACAGAAACTTGAAGAAGAGATCAGGAAGTTTGAAGACAAGAAAGCAGGATTTGATTTCAGGATCAGAGAAATAGAACAAAAAGTCAATAATGTTAATATTGACAAAGCAAAAGTAAGTGCTGAGCTTGCAGGACTTGCTAAAGAATTTGAACCTTATGCTAAGATTGACTTCTCAGATGTCAAAAAGACTGAAGAAGAGCTTAGGAAAGACATAAACAAGTTAGAGTACAAGCTTGAGAACTCTAGCAATGTTAACTTGAGAGCGTTAGAGATATACGACAAGGTAGAAGAAGAGTACAATAAGCTTCTTGAGAAGAAAGATAAACTTGCAGAGGAAAAAGAGAATGTTCTTGTACTTATGAACGAGATTGAAACTAAGAAGAAAGATATTTTTATGAAGACTTTTGATGAGATTAATGGTAAGTTCCAGGACATATTCAGTTCGTTGTCTAAAAAAGGCCAGGCTTTCCTTGAGTTAGAAAATCCTGAGACTGTGTTTGACGGAGGAGTCTCATTCAAAGTTAAGCTTTCTACAAACAAATTCATGGATATTAAGAGTTTAAGCGGTGGTGAGAAAACAATTACTGCTTTGGCTTTTATTTTTGCAGTTCAGGAATATGAACCTGCTTCATTCTACATTCTGGATGAGGTTGATGCTGCTCTTGACAAGAGTAACGCTGAGAAACTAGCGGGATTAGTTAAACAGTATTGCGATAAAGCACAATATATTATTATCAGCCACAACGATGCAGTTATCTCATCTGCGGACATTCTTTATGGGATCAGTATGAATGAACATGGGATTAGTAAGATTACTAGTCTAAAAGTTTAGAATTAAGATAATTTTTTTAATGTTTCAACTATTCTTTTTGCAGTTTTATCCCAAGAGTAATGGTTTAAGATTGTTTTTCTTGCATTCTGCCCTAATCTTTCTCTTAGTTCTGAATGTGTTAATAATCGTTCAATCTTTTCTGCCATCTTTCTTACATTCTTTTTTGGGGTGAACAGTCCATTTATTCCATCAGTAACATAATCTTTTACATAACCCACTTTAGTTACTACAACCGGCAATCCTGTTGACATCGCTTCCATTGTCGATAATGATGTTGTTTCAGTTAGCGATGGCAGTATAAACACATCTAGCGCCTGCAAGTATGGCACAGGTCTTGTGTTTCCCGTTATTATCGCTTCCGGGAATTTTTCTTTTTGGCTTTCAGGACCGTCCGCTATAAAGATTAGTTTAAGATGGGGGTGGTGTTTTTTCAATAACTTATAAGCTTTGTATAATGTATCAAGGTTTTTTTCTTTTCCTATTCTTCCGCAGAAACCTATTATTTTTCCACCCATCTCTAGCTCTCTTTTTGCTTCTTCTTTATCTAAAGGTGGCTTAAATACTTCGGGGTTTGTTGCTAAGTGTATGATTTTCCGGTCAGTTCTTATTCCTTGTTCTGTTAAGAAGTTTGAGATCCCCCCAGATGGCACCATTAACATATCTGCATCGTTGTATAACTTCTTCACTGCCTTTTTAGCGATCGATAGTATGACTTTCCTGAAGGTCTCATTCTTTGTGAGTCCTTTTGATACCAGTTCCCATTCTATTGAATGTATATATGCAACAACTTTTTTGCTCTTTTTCCTGCCATATTTCATTGCCAAATAACCGATAGGGCCCAGTGTTTGTGTCCACACAACATCGTGTGCTTCTACTTCTTTTTTTATCACCCCCCATCTAGGTTTTGGTAAATTATAGTCTGCTATCTGAAATTTTGTTGTTGGAAATCTTATTATCCTAACATCTTCAAATCCTTCTTCGTTTAACTCTCCAAAATCAGGCGCAAGAATTGTTATTTTAAACTCTTTTTTAAGATAAGGTATCATCTCCAGCAAGAACCTTGCAACCCCATCCCATCTTGGTAAGAAACTATCTGTTGCTATAAGTAGTCTTTTCTTTTCTAATCTCTTTTCTTCTATTGTCCCTTTTGCTATCTTTTTTATAATGCTCATTTTACTTTTGTGAATCTTTCTGCATACTTACATCCATAACTAAGTCCGTTTGTTATCGCTCTTACATATATCCCCGGTAACAGCTGTGCCATTACTGCTTTTTGGCTTTTGAATACACCCAGCGCTTTTATTTTTTTCTTGAACGTCTTTGTTACATCTATATACATTTTAGGCTTATTTCTGTTCAACAAGGATAGTGGATTCCACACATCATACACATATACATTTGTATCAAACTTCATTTTTTTTAGTACTTTCATTGTTAACGCATATACCAGTCTATGATGCGGATGCGGATCATCTGGTGAATGAGTAAATATTTTGTTTGGCTTGTGTTTTTTTATTATTCTCATCATTTTTTCATCTACCTTTTCCTTTTTTGCATCTTTCGCAAAATTCGCATCAGTAAGTTCTAAGAAGTATGATTCATTAACTCCAACAAGTTTATGTGCTTTTTCTGACTCAATCTTTCTTGTCTCTGTTAATATCTCTGGTTTGATCCACGGAGGACTCATCTCTCCCATAGAAAAAACAGCAGTTACTATCTTCTCTTTATCTTTTGAATATTTAGCTAATGTCCCCCCAACACCTAGTATTTCATCGTCTGGGTGGGCAGCTAACACTAATATTGTCATGTTTCTGGTTTTGTTATATGTATTCATAAATCTTTCTAATATATTAGTAGAAATTTCGGGTTTTGTTTGGTAATTTTTATTAGTCTTCGTTGCCTATTAGGGTATATGAGAGAAGACTTGATTTACAACAAAACTTATTCACCTGGAATAGAGAAAACTGTGACAAATAATACCCCTCCCCCTAGAGTTGATCCACCAGGCACAGTTTACGCTACACGAAGAACTGGGAACATCATTACAGATTTCATCTCAAAAAAAGACAAGGTTGGGAAGATTAAGATGTTTCTCACTACACTTCTTATCGCTAATACTTTATTGACAACACCTTACGGTATGAAGGTTAAGAAATATTCTACTAACACTTTAGCCAAAGGTCTTGAATACTGTATTGGTGAAGAATATACCAGTAATGTTTGCACTGCTGCATCCTCTGTAGGTAAATTTGTTTCTAAATACGTTGAAAGAACTCTAACTTGGATTGATTATTGTCAGTAAAAAAAGGAAAAGAAAAAAAGAAATTATTTCGCAAAGAAAACATTTTGTGTTTTCTTGCGCGCAGAAAAGCACCTGCTTTTCTAGCGCTTTCTAACCGCTATAACTCCGACTACTGCAAGAACTGCTATCAATGCAATTATTGAAGATGCTACACTAATCTCAGGTACACCCTGTACTTGGTCTACTAAATGTCCTGCGAAGAAAGGATCGCTAAAATCAAAAGCTGAATAGTCCTCAACACCCGATACCCTACAGTGTGTTGCTGCATTTGCCAACGTAACTGGTTCACCCGCTCTTTTATAGCTTGCGCAATAAACGTTACTCTCAGTTTCGGAGTAGTATGCATGCATACATGGACCCTCATTCACCCTTGGAACAGATAATGAGTTACACCATCTACTATCACCTATGTCTGAATCAATATCGAAAGGCCCGCCTGTATAAGTAGCACCTGTGCTCTGACAAACAAAACCAGATTGAAGGTTCAAACTCCAAATATTTGCTGTGCCTGTAGGAGACATTATATCATTACATCTTGCAGTACAAGATCCTGGAAGAGCAGGATCACAGTCGCTTATTAATGTTATTCCACCAGGTGCACCAGTTCCTGCAAAGAAAGGATCGCTAAAATCAAAAGCAGAGTAATCAGGAACACCTGACACCCTACAATGTGTCGCTACATTCGCCAACGTAACTGGCTCACCCGCTCTTTCATAGCCCGCGCAATAAACATTACTTTCAGTTTCAGAATAGTAAACATGCATACACGGACCCTCATTCACCCTAGGAACAGACAACGAGTTACACCATCCCCCATCAGCTATATCTGAATCAATATCAAAAAGCCCACCCGTATAAGTAGCACCTGTGCTCTGACAAACAAAGTTATTACCTTGAACATTCAAATTCCACCCTACCGCTGTACCTGTAGGCGAAATCATATCATTACATCTTGTAGTACAAGAACCTAAAAGAAAAGGATCGCACCCAGCTATTGCTGCAAAAACAGAACTAATGCTCATAATTGCAACCAGCACCATTAAGATTATTTTTTTCATCTTATCATCCTCCACTAAAACATGATTAGTTCATTCTTTGTATTCTCTTTTTATAAACATTTCTTATAACTGCCCCGAAACCTTTAAATATAGCTTCAAACCCTTTTGGGATGGTGATAATATATGGCAATAGTAGGATTTAATTTTAACAAGATCTCCGTTGAGAGAAAAAAACCTGCAACTGGCAGGATTAACATTAATAATAATGTTAAGATAGTGAGTGTGGATGGACAAAATCTTTCTTTAGGAAAGGTTAAGCAAGAAGGGATCAAGTTTGGATTTGAATTTATTTGCAGTTACGAACCAGGCGTTGGCGAAATAAAGCTTGAAGGTGATGTTCTAAATTTAGAAGAAGCATCCAAGGCTAAAGAAATAATTGACGGTTGGAAAAAGACAAAGAAGCTTGAAAAGAATTTAATGGCAGTTCTTTTGAACCACATATTGAACAAGTGCAATGTTAAAGCTCTTGTACTTAGCGATGATATTAACTTGCCACCACCATTACAGCTTCCTAAAGTTCAGGTTAATACACCAACTAAGCCTGCTACTAAAGACGCTAAACCAGCTCCAAAGCCAGCAGCTAAGAAAAAGTAATTTTTTATTTTTTTAATCTATTTCTTCAACACAGGATCAACCGTAGTAAATAATGCGATTAATCCTGCTCTTAACGACTTTGGTTCTGTTACTTTATCATGTACATAAGGATTTATTATCCATTTCTTCTCTTGTAATGACTCAGGATTTACAAATATTAGCGTCAACTCTTTTAACTCGATCAACTTCTGCCAGTTATCTATAACAAAATCAAGATTGTCTTTATTGTTAAACATCACAAGCGTACCTGATTTGTCTTTAAACGTATTAACAACAATCTCCAAATCATCTACAAACTCTTTCACTTCAACATGGTTCATACTGCCATCGTTGTTAGAAATGATTATACTCTCATCCTTTTCATCTATCTTATCTATCTTCTGGAGCATTATATCTCTGTTTTTGAAGTACATCAGCGCCCATTCCTTCAGAGTAAATTCCATAATATCATCCCTTTTTTCCTATTTCTTGATTTAAGGATATATAAATGTTGTCTATACAGCTAACACTAAGTTTCTAAAAAAAATAAAAGAAAAAGGTAGAAAAAATAAAAAAATTTATTCTACTTGTGCGATGAAATTTCCAGAATTCTTAAGCCCTGAAAGTCCACCTGTTTCGTCGTAAGTCACTGCAATATCTGATTTGATCTTTGTTCCTGCAGTTATTGTACACGCCACGTCGAACTGTGCTTGCTGGTCATTAGCTAATGCTGTACTGAATGACGCATCACATCCTGACTGGTCTGTTATGTTGATACCTGTTACAGTTATGTCTTTTCCTAGTGAGTTCACTATTAAAACACTAACTCCGGCGGTATCAGCTTTGTGTGACTTACAATACAATCCTTGTGCTAACCTACACTGGTTTGGCAGTAGTTTATCTGGGCTTAGTACACCGAAATAAGCTAAAGCTCCAATTGCTATAAGAACAACTAGAATTGCCCATCCATAGGTCATTAAGAACTCCATTGCTGCTTGTCCTTTTTTCATTTACCTTAACACCTCCTATTAATTTAACCTCTTTATTGTAAATTAAGGGTATATACCAATCCTGGAACTTCTCCTATTTAAATGTAGCGTTTTTTTATATACCGTTAGTGGTCAAAAGAATCCAGAGAACACAGAGGATAACACCGTTCTAAATATTATGAATAAAACTACCGACACGACTATGAAAGCAGGTATGAGTTTTATTCCTGCTTTTGCCGACCCTTTTTGTATTGTTGATACTATTATTGCTGAAAATAATGAAGTGATCGCTAATGAAACCATTACAAATATGCTAAATTCATCAGGTGATATGCTTATTTCTGAGAAGCTTATCATCATTGCAGATGTTCCTGATTGTTCGGGTAGTGAAGGTATGATCTGTCCTATTACTGTTAACAATGTGTATGATAGCCCATAAAGGAACGGTGCTGCCAATAGTACTGTAAATGATATGAATATTACATATGTCATTACGCTTGCTGCCATCTCTTTTCTCATAAGTTGTGTTTCTCTTACGTTCCAGGAGATCTTATTCAGAAGTTCTGCCATCTTTCCTCCTGACTCCATCCCTTCTATCATTAAATGCATGGATCTCTGTAATAATAAGCTGTCATATTTTGCTACGAATTCGTTTAGCGCATCTGATATTTCATGTCCTGATAATGTTTTTTTTGCGACTATCTCTATCCCTTCTGCAAGTATCCCAAATCTTGGTCTTACTGCTAACCACATCGCTTTGTCTATCATCATTCCTGATCGTATGTTTGCAGCTGTCAATTGCAAAAAGTCAGGCAATACTTCTTCTATCTGTTTTGCTCTTGAATACCCTCTCAAGTTAAAGAACGTAAATATTACAACGCCCAAAACAACTAAGGTGATTAATAATAAAATCAAAAAGAACACTAATGATAATATGACCAGCATTGCGCCATTAGCCGCATACTGATCTCTCAACGGAAATATTTGTAAGAAGAAGATTATCAATGAAACGAAAATACTAAGAGAAAATGCAGAACCCGTCACCTCTTCCGGTTTCATCTTTATTCCTGAGACTATTAATTTCTGTTTTAATGATTTTTCAAGTTTTTTTGGTGTTACAAACTTTCCGATTTCTTCTATCATCTTATAGCTCTATTGCTGGCCTCATTGATTTTATCATCACGATAAACATCGCTTGGAATAATCCTACAAATACTGCTAACCCGATCAACATCGGCAAGGTCATGTTAAATGAGATCAGGCTTGCTAATACTACTAACATTGTTATTCCTAAGGATGGAACTATTACTGCCATCATCATGTAAAACATCGCCAGAGGATTCAGTTTTTTTCCATATGCTTCTACTTCTATGATCTGTTCTTTTGCTATTTGTTCTAGTACTTCTTCTATTGATCTTGCTACGTTTGATCCGGTTTTTAGTGAGTTAAGTATTTGCCATAATAATCTTCTTAGATTATCAGAAGGGGTGGTTTCTATTACTTTATCTATTGCATCTTCTATGTGAGTTCCCATCTTGATTTGTGTTACTATTTTTTTGAACTCCTCACCAACTAACCCATAACCTCTTGATATGCTTACTAGTGAGTTAAATAAAGATATTCCTGAGTCTAGTTCTATCAATAATGCTCTGCCTGCAAATATTATCTCTTTATTGATTTCTTTTCTTCTCTTTTGTATGTATACTACTGGTGTCTTTATCAAGTATGCAAACATTATTGGGGTTATTATCAATAATGATATCAGAAGGAATAATGGTGAAATTCCCAATTTAAGGAATGCAAATAAGAACAGTATGTTTACTCCAACTGACATATAGATTGCTGACACTAATGTTTTTTTTACAAACAGTTGCGGTTCCCCTTTAAGTCCTGCTTGTTTCAGAACTGTTTTTAGCTCAGGTAAAGACTTTGAAATTCTTTCAGAAATATCATCTATAAACATCCTTTACCTTCACCCCTTTTTTTGACTTAATGATTGAAACTTAACTATGTTTCTGATAATAGTCTGCTATTATCCTTCCTATTTTATGTACGTCCATTATGTTTTCTTTGACTAACCACTTCAGTATGCCTTCTTTTTCTTTCATGTCTTGGAGCATCTCTTGCTCGGTTATTCCTATGTGCATTGTTAAAGTGTCTAGTATGGACTGTGATTTGTTTTTCTGATATAATTTATCAGTTTTTAGATCAAGTTGTTGTAATACATTCGGATCTCCTTCTTTTGTTACTTCTGCTATTTGGAAAGTTCTTCTTCCACCAGTTCTCCTGTTTCTGTGCTGTACCACTATCATGCTTAGCGCTGGAAGCATCATCTTTGGAACTTCTATTGGTGGGTTTGTAAGTCTTGATATTGTTTCTCTTGCGTCGTTTGCGTGTATTGTTGCGTATACTGAGTGTCCTGTGTGGATAGCTTCAAAAAGTACTTCTGCTTCTTTCTGTCTTCTTATCTCTCCCACCAGTATCCTGTCGGGTCTCATCCTCAATGAATTCACTAATAGATCAAGCATAGTTACCTCCCCTTTTCCTTCTGCATTGGGTAACCTGGTCATCATTGGCACCCAGTGTAGAATGTCCGGCAAAGTTAGCTCTCTTGTATCTTCTATACTTAGTATCCTTTGGTTTGGAGGGAAAAAGTTTGATAATGCATTCATCATACTTGTCTTTCCTGACCCCGTTCCTCCTGCTATTAGTGCTGATAGTTCATACTGCATCCCTAACCAGACTAGTGCTGCTCCTTGTGATGATATTGTTCCTGCTTTGATTATGTTTGCTATTGTCCAGGGAGTTTTTGAGAATTTCCTTATTGTTATTGTGTTTCCTCTGTTTGAGATGGGCATCAATGTTGCGTTAACCCTGTCCCCCGTGTCTAAGCTTGCGTCCATTAATGGTTCTAAAACATTTATCTGTCTTCCTATGTCTCTTCCTATTGTTGTTGATATGTGGTTGATGTGTTGTTCTGATGGCAGTAAAATATTTGTCTTTAACCACCCGTGTTTTCTGTGGTATACCCAAACCGGTTCTGCAGATCCATTTACAGTTATCTCTTCCAGAAGATCGTCATTTTTTAGAAGATCTATGTCTCCTAACCCCATACTCTTTTGTATCAAGAATGATGTAAAGAATTCAACTAGATCTTTTGATGCGTCTGGAAAGTATTTTGTGATCAACTCTTTTGTTTTTTCTTCAAACTTTTGCCTTATTATATCTCTTTTTTTGACATCCCCTAAATCGGCCATGTCTATTTTTACTTCGTTGATTGTTTCTTCTCTTACTCTTTCAAGAACTCTTTCTGCACTTTTGGATATGTCCATCACTGATGCAACATACAATGGCACATATTCTCCATCTTGCAGAACTATCTGTACTTTAACAGGCACCTTATCTGATGTGAAGTTATATTCATCTACAAGCTTCATTTTTTCTTTGCACCTTTTTCAAGTTCTTTTATTCTTTTCTCTTGTTCAGCATCATGTTCTTTGAAGTAGTTTATCCAGTCTGCAGTTTTTTTTAGATGTGTTGCCATATTCTTAAATGAATCGTTAAGTGTGTCTGTCTCTTTTTTTACTTTGTTTGCAAAGTCTTCATATTTTTGTTCTTCTTCTATCAGTTTTTTGTTTATCGCGTTTATCCTTTGCATAATGAACTTTTTTAGTTTTTCAGGATTAACTTCTTCTTTTCCACCTACAAGTCCTGAAATTTGTTTTTGAAGCTCGCTTGAATGCTTTGCAAGATCATCTTTTATCCCGCTTATCCTTTCTTTTGCTTGTTCTATGCCTGTTTGATGTTCGTTTAATGAGCCTATACTTTCTTCAACTTTTTTTATCTGTTCTTCTTTTTCTTTGTGAAGCTTGTCTATCTTCTGATTTTTTGGCGCTTTTGACTTCTTTGTTTCTCCTTTCATGACTAAGAAAGGTGTTGTGAACTTATACTCTATGATGACGTTGTCCTCGTCACCCATTATGCTTGACCATTCTTTTACTGTAGATATATCTACTGCCAATTCCTTTGCTGCATCCTTAAAAGAAATCTTTTTTTTCTCGTTTACTAAGCTTATAAGTCTATCTACACCTGTTTCGATCATTTTAATGCTAATTATGGGATTTGGGTTTAAAAACCTTTTTGTTTAGAATAAGTGTATGTAAAATTTTTAGAAAAAAGGAAGCTTGCCTGTTTTACAGGCAAACTATAAATTAATTAACTATCTTTTTTTCTTTTTCTTAGCTTTTTTCTTTTTAGCCTTTTTCTTTTTAGCTTTTTTCTTAGCTTTCTTTTTCTTAGCTTTTTTCTTTTTAGCCTTTTTCTTCTTTGCTTTCTTTTTAGCTTTCTTCTTCACTGCTTTTTTCTTTTTAGCTTTTTTCTTAGCTTTCTTTTTAGCCTTTTTCTTTTTTACAACTTTTTTCTTTTTCTTAGCTGCTTTTTTTTTCTTCTTTGCTGCCATGAATATCACCTCATGTTTTTTGTGTTAGTTTTAACACAACTCTAATTTTGGAGTTTTGAGTATTTAAAGGTTTCGAAAAATTAGTGTTTCTTCCGTCACTAATTAAAAAACTATTTTTTCATAAAAAAATTATTTTTTCTTAATAGAAAAAATCAATTTACAAAAAAATTAAAGTTAGTATGTTAGATTCTGAACTTGATATCTATTGACATGGCCATCATCTATATGGAACCACGTCGGTAATCCAGTCACTTTATAGTTTGTTGTGGAACCAAATCCAAAGTAGATATAGTCTATGTTACTTCTGTTTTTAGTTGTGATCCCTTGTTCTTCTAACTTGTTTAAGTTTACCATGCTCTCTATCCCAAAAGGTGAACTTCCTAAATCGTTTTCTAATCTCATTAAGAAAGATGGTGCTAACGTTGAGTTTGTATAAAGTGAACTGTTAAGATGTATTGTTAAGTTTGCAACATTGCTTCCTTGAACATAATCTCCTTCATAAGGGGTTACATTAATTATGTTCGCCACTCTCCCATAAGTATTGACTAAGTAAAGAGGATCCTCTAACCCAACAATAGGTATTTTTGTCTGCATCTGTTTTGTCTGTGTCCATTCTGCAGTGTCTTTTGAATCTCTTACTCGCATAGTTATGTTTGCTGTGCTCTTTACATGCCAAGGATCTTCTTGGTATACACTTACAACAATCAGAGTTATGTTTGTCATCACCCCAATTCTATTTGCTTCGGATTCTATTTTATTAATCCAATCTACGAATGTTGTATTCTCCATCAAAATCATCTGGTTTCCATTTACAGTTCCATCAACTATCGCTTCTTCATACCTTGCTTTTGAATCGTCTACAAAATCTCCAGTTGTTGTTATATGTTCTAACAAAGATAGTGATGCCCTCATGCTTGATATCTGCAATGCTCTTTCAAGATCTCTATTTATGTTTTCTAAAAAGTTATTTGTTGTTTTTACTCTTGTCAATATTACTGATGTCTTATCTATAGAGGGTTCTTTTTCATAAACAATGAATAAAAGTAGAAGTGTAAAAACCATTATAACTCCAACTACTGTATAGAACACCGCTTTCCTATTCATCATTGCCATGTTCTCACCTCGACCCCTGTCGGCCCCCACATGTAAGGTACTTCTGAAATCGTAATTACATTAAACCCTATATCGCTTTGATCAAAATTAAAGTATGTTCTTCCATCATCATCAAAATCCAGCCCTTCTAACAATCTGTACATCGCATCATCATATGAATCATCTGTATCATAACTTATCGAAGATCCGGTGTAACTGCAAGTTTTATTTCCTGCATATCCTTGCGGCACTGCTAATGTTGCATTGCCTCCATCTTCAAACTCTACAAACCAATTACAACCTTCCTCTCTTTCCAATACTGTTCCGTATGAGACTGAAGATTTTGCCATTGCAGTATATATCAATGAGTTGTTTGTTGAACAGAAAGTATCGTTTGCTATCTCATCTGCAGACACTATTGTGATATTATTAATCCCTGTTATGAAACTTTCTGGCTTGACATATGCTAGATAAGGATCTCCTAACGAAGTATAGTCTGTTCCGAAATAGCTCAGATTAAAGCTTGTTTGGTTGTTTACTCTTACAAGGTCTGTCCAGTGCTGTGCTGAATATGAAGTGGCGCTTGAGTCTACTATAGTAAGATCATCAGAGATATACCAGCTTCCTGAACAGTTTGGAAATTGGTCTGATTGTAAAGTTACAGATATCTCTCCAAACTCTACTGGATTATATGTTGGAGTGTAGTTTATTTCTATGTAAGAATCGGGATATATTTGTGATGATGTTATATTGTTTCCAGACACAACTATCGTTTGCGCTTGCATTGTTGCAACTCTTATCTGGTTTGCTATTGCAGTGTATGCATCTATAAGTGTGTCCATGTCTGATGCAGAATAGTAACTTCCTCCATTACATGCCATCGCGATCATTGTCCCGTTGTATGCTCCTGGACCAAATCCAACTGTGTATACTGAATAGTTCAAAGCACAGGCATCAAGTGCTGCTTGCACTGCATCATCTCTTGCTGTATCTGAACTTCCATCTCCATCCAGATCTCCTGTGTTACCTTGTTCAGGGCATTCTTGGTTTGCATCTCCATCAGTCATTACAACTATGGATCCTATTCTTGATGCGTTGCTGTTTGCTTGTAATACTTGCATACCTCTATTTACTCCACAGCATATGCAAGTTCCATACCATACTGCCATGTCATCTATGTGGTTTTCTAAGACTATTTGATCTGTTGTTAGACTTTCTTGTGTTACTATCCCTCCAGGGAATTCTTGTATATTTGTTCCGCAGGGTTGTTGTACATAAGTTCCTGATGAGTAAAATGCAGAATATTCTGCTGTGCCTATCCTGTTTCCTGTTGTGTTAAATAATGCTTCTACAAATGCTTTGCTTGCATTTTTTGCTACGTCTATCCTTCTTGGGGCATTGCTTGGACAATTACCGTCCCTCTCCCATTTTCTTCCGCACGCTGCCGCTCCTGATTGATCTGGGAAGTTAAAGTTTGTCCATACCCAGTCTGTTTCATAGCCGTCATTTCTATTCATACAGAATTCCATGCTTCCTGATAAGTCACTTACTAACATTACATCTGCTAATCCTACAAACTCTGTCAAGTAACTTACATTTGAAAACCCAAACCTTATCGGTACTGTGGTGTTGCTTAATTCACCATAGTCAAGCAAAGATGAAAGTTGTGCATCATCTATGTCTATTGTTTGTGGTGTTGTGCTGTTTGTGTCGTTATAGACTTGCACGTCTCCAAATGAGAAGAATAAAGGTACTGAAAAGTCTGAGTGGTTTGAGAAATAATGTAAGTGTAAGTTCATCTGGTTTAATGTTCCGGGGATGTTTATCCCCGAGAATAAGTTTATGATTCCGTCTATCCCAGGAAGATAAATTTTTTGATTTCCTAAGGTCTTATTTTCGTATAGTGTTTCGGTTGTGTATTTCATCCTTATGAAACCACCACCTATATATTTCTCCTCCATCTCTCCCGTAAAAGATATTGAAAAATTATTTTGTACATTGCTGCCCACATCAACTAGATTGTTACAACTTGTTATGTCCCACGCATCTGCCGCTAGCTCTCCAGCAACAGGTACAAAACTTCCACATAACTGTTCATTTATTTCCAGCCAGAAACTTGCTCCAAAGTCACCTTCTATTTCCATCTCAGTTATGTTTGCATCACTTGGTAAGTCTGTTATGGACATTGTCACGTTTCCTTGTCCTGTAAATCCGCCAAAGTATACGTAAGCGTTTGTCTCTTTTGATTTTATTCCTGTAAGATACATTCTTGCGGTTGATCCTTTTGGTGCTTTTCCTGTTTCCATTCCTGAGACTAGCTCTTTACTCAGTACAAGTACGTTTGAGCTTGTGTTTGTTCTCTCATAGACTACACCTCCATCCACAAGTATGCTAAACATGATGTTGTCAGGAATTATCTGTTCGGTTATGTTTCGAGCCATCTCGCTTGCTCTTGTATGTTTTCCTTCCACCCAAAGTTTTGTTATTTGTTCCAGTAAAGAACTATTTGTGTTTGTTATATGGCCTGTTGCGATAAGTTCTTGTACATATGTGTTGTTCACATCACTTATCTGTACAGTAGATAAAACCTCTATTAGATCGTCTGCAACATATGTTAAGTGGGTTGTCTCCTGCTGGTTTGAATAAAAAGATCCCATGATAAGTATCCCAACCAACACTATACTTAATCCAAGTATGGCATCAACGCTGAAATAGTATCCTTTCTTTAGTCCCATATGTATAGCACCATCCTTGTTACTTTTCCATTCATGACTATAAGTCTTGTTATCGTGACTAGTTTGTTATATTGTATCTGGTTTAATTCTACATAATTTTCTGGTCTTTCTTCAAGTAAAAAATTTGTTGTTGCTGTTTTTATCTCTTCTTCAAAATCTCCTAAATAGTCTGGATTATCTGAATCGCTTAGATAATAAACTTTCCCGCTTCCATATCCGAAGGTTGCCATCGCCACTTTTCCATCAGGGTATGTTGCTATCTTGTCTATATGTGCAGCATCTATATAAGGATACTCTCTTGGCGTGTATGTTTCACCTATTGAGAAAGGCATATTTGAATCTGCGCTTATCACTGTTGCCAGCTCGTTTCCTGCGTTCATGCTCCTATGTACAAAATTCACTCCAAAGTATGTTCCGCTTGTGTCTGTTATGTGTTCTGTGATTATTAGTTTGCCCCCCTCTAAAACATACTCTTCAACCACGTCTATCTCTATGTCTGAAAAGTGTGGATCTTCCATCACTAGAACCTCATAGTTTGTTATGTTGCCTATGAACTGTGATTTTGATCCTCCTGTAAATACTGTTGCATTAAGCTCTTGCATCTCATCTAGAAGCAAGTTTTCTTTTTGGTAGTATGCTATGGTATTTGTGTCTTTTCTTGATCCTATCGCGTACACATTAGGATGTCCCACACCCAAGTTTTCTGATACGTTTACTAGTTCTCCTTTTTCGTCTATGAAGAATAAGAAATAATCATACTTTGTCCCTAATATCTCTCGCGCATCTTGGTAAGTCATATTGAGCATGTTCTGTAATTTGTCATTCTCCAACAATTTGCCTTGCCCCATCAACCCAACTCGTTTTACGTTTGCAACGGTCCAGTTTGAAGGGTACCCTTCCGATGTTAAAGAATCTGTCACTAATCTTCCTTCACTCACTAAGTCGTCTATGTTTTCTCCTGTTGACGATGAAAGATTTGTTATTGCTCTGCCGAAAAGTACTATTGCTATCACAAACACCAAAAGGCTAAGTGAAAAGTCTGTTGTCCATACTTGTGCTTTCTTGTTTTTAGTTGACATGGACTGCACCTTCTATGTTTCTTATTGTGTTATTTCCCATCACTAATGTTCCGTTTATCTTAACGCCCAGATCTGCTATGAATTGCTGACGTCTTGAAGTCAGTATTAATGAATTGTTTTCTTGTGTAAAGTTAAAGACTATGTCGTCTTGTGGAGATTTTATCTGGAACATTCTCAAATACCCATTTTCTACTGTTGATGCAAGGTATAATTCGTTTTTTATTACTTCTGCCTGTTTTTTTAGTACGTTATACTCTTTTTCTGAAGTGTACTCTCTTAAGTAATATAGAATAGATGATAATACTATCAAAGTCACTAAGAATACTACGCTTATGAACAGAACAAACTCTGTTGATGTCTGTGCTTTTAACCTTCTACCCAAACATAGTCACCTCTCGCTTCTATGTTTATGTTCTTCATTCCAGGCACTATGTTTAACGTTCCTGTGATATTTACGTCAGATGATTTTACTATGTCTGTCGATAATCCTTTCGTGCTTGCTCTTAAAACAACATATCCATCTTGTATTGTAATATTTTCTACACCCACTGGCATATAGATCTTAAGAGTTATTTTGGATGGTTCTCCAATGTAATAAACTGATTCGGCAGAGTCAACTATTTTTGTTGCTATGCTGTCTGCTTGGCTCAATATAACTTCGTCTCTTGTTTCTAATGTATAAAAGTTGAATATTAGGAATAATGGTATTGCTATCAGGGTTGCAAACCCAACTATCATCACGTATTCCATGGCAACTTGGCCTTTTCTCATGTCCCACCTCTTTTATATAGTATATTCTGTTCAAGCATTTTTAAAGGTTGCTGGTTTAGGGGGTTAATTTTATATATAGATTAGTATAATAGAGGGTTATGGTTTGGATAGTAAGTGCATTGATCAAAATATTGTTATTGGTGATAGTTTTTGCTATCTCTAGCATTCCACTTTTTTTAGCAGTTAAAGCTTTGAAAGGTAAGACTGAGTTCAAAGAAGTTATTGTTGTTAATATTTTATCTGCAGTTTTTATTTCAATAGTTAACCAAATATTTTTTGTTTGGGGTGGACTGATCTCATTTGTTTTTGTTATATTCTTGTACAAAGGTGTTTTTGATCTTACCTGGTGGAAAGCTATCCTTAGTTGGTTCTTGCAATTTATTATTGCAGCTATATTGATTTTTGTTATTCTTGCAATACAATTTGCTTTTGGCGCTGCAATGACTATTTAGAATTCTTACTCTTTTCTTTCTTGATAATTTCTCTTATCTCGCCTTGTAAGTCTGTCAAGTCTTCAAACTCTCTGTAGACTGACGCAAATCTTATGTAAGCTATATTGTCTAGTTTCTTTAACTTTTTCATAACTAGATCTCCTATCTGCGGCCCTTTGATTTCTGTTGTATTCTTTTTTCTTAATGTTGATTCGATCTCATCTATCGCTTTGTCTATCTGCTCCATGCTTATCCTTTTTTCTGCTGCTCTTAACATCCCTCTTTTCAACTTTTCTCTGTCAAACTGTTCTTTCTTTCCGTCTTTCTTTATCACTGTTAGATCTACCATATCTACTCTTTCATATGTTGTAAATCTTTTACCACATTTAAGGCATTCCCTCCTTCGTCTAATTACTGGCTCTTCTTCAGAATCTCTTTTGTCTACTACTTTAGTATCAGTTTTTGAGCAGTATGGACATCGCATTTTCTATATGTTGTGTGTTATGATTTATTTTCAATACAACATATTGTGCTTTTATTGCTTTCTTTATAAATATTATTGGGATTTAGAATAATAATCACCAAAGTTAATTAGAGTACTTTTCCATAAGGAGTTGAAGTCTTTTATCTGCTTTATCAAACCGTCCCTTGTTTGCTTGATAATCTGTTGTTCTTACCAAAATCTCTCTAAGACTGTTTGCTTTCCACTCAGCACCATTCCTTCGTATTCTATCTATCAAGCCATCGCCATCTAAGTCTTGTTGTAATTCAGAATCCCACATTCTATGACCCACACCAGGATACGATTTAACATCTTGCGAGCCATCAGAATATCTAGTATATTCAATATGACCATTTAAACCGGTTGCATAAGAAACTGTTTTATAGGCAGGGTTAACAATCTGTTTATTATTAAAAAGCATAGTACACCCCCTCGCAACCAAAAGAGGGATCCCTATTGATACTCCCAAAGCAATAATGTATGTTTTAATATTATCAAACGCCATTTTTACTCTCTAAAAAAATAAAAAAATTACTCGTGCCATGAACAGACTTCTTGTCTTTCTTGGTCACAGAATCCTCCACAGTTTAATCTTCTGTCGATTGAACAGTAACCGTCACAGTTTAGTCTGCATTCAACACTGTTTTCTGATTCAACTTCAACATCTGCTGCTGCAGTTGAGTCTATGTTTACATATACTATTGATAATGCAACTCCCAACAATAGTAATGCTATGAATAATTTTCCTAATGCCATTATAATTACCCCCTTAAGCTTTATAATAGCTAAAAACAACTTCTACTATATAAATGTTACTACTTTAAAGGAACTATCCCCAGAAGGTTTATATATAATAATCCATTTATAGCCTAAAATGGGGGCAATCAAACAATATACTGGAAGAGGAGTTGAAGTAAGAGTTGAATCTTTATACCCCCACACCCATCATCTCGCCGAGGTCAATGGAAACCTGACCGAGTGCGACATTAGCTTAATTGAAAAAGCTCTGATGAATGAAGTTACTCTTGCCCCAGGTGACAAGAGAGTTCTTGGAGTTTCATTCAGTCAAGTTAAGACTTATAGTAATAAAATAAGAGATCTTCTTCTCAAGGTTGGAATGGAAAGTAGAAAAAATAGAGGCAATAGCAATAACTATTTTGCTTTTGTTGACACACCCGATCTTTTTAGCCACATCCAACAAAATGATCTTCAACTGGCAGTCTACATTAACCCGAACCATTTTGACAGGGAAGAGTTTGAGGCTTATGTCAGGAAAATTAACGGCAGATTCTAACTAAACCTTTAAATATCAATAATTAACAATCTTAGCTATGACTATTAAAACAGCTAAAGAACTAAAGGAACTGTACTTAAGTTTCTTTGAAAGTAAGGATCATAAGAGGATACCTTCATCTTCATTGGTTCCTGAAAACGATCCTACAGTTCTATTTACAACTGCAGGTATGCATCCTTTGGTTCCATTCTTACTAGGTGAACCACACTCACAAGGTAAAAGACTCTGCGATGTTCAGAAGTGTGTTAGAACTGGAGATATTGATGAGGTTGGTGACAAAGTCCACCACACTTTCTTTGAGATGCTTGGCAATTGGAGCTTAGGTGATTACTTCAAGGAAGATGCAATAAAGATAAGCTTTGAATTTCTTACACAACAGCTTAACTTTCCTATCGAGAAACTAGCAGTTACTTGTTTTGAAGGTGACGATGATTCTGAAAAAGATACTGAAGCTTACGAAGTTTGGAAAAGCTTGGGCTTTCCTGAAAACAAAATTACTTTTTTACCAAAAAAGGATAACTGGTGGGGTCCTGCTGGTGAAACGGGTCCTTGTGGTCCTGACACCGAGATGTTTTACTGGACTGGAAAAGACCCCGTACCTGAAACCTTTGATCCAGACAATAAAGATTGGGTAGAAATCTGGAATGATGTTTTTATGCAGTACACTAAGACAAAAGATGGAAGATACGAACCTGCAGAACAACTAAACGTAGACACAGGTTTAGGTGTTGAAAGAGTTACTGCAATCTTGCAAGGTTTGGATGATAACTACAAAACAGAACTTTTCCAACCTACGATAAAAAAGATTGAAGAATTGTCAAACAAAAGTTACGATGATCCAAACTACACAGTTTCTATGAGAATCATTGCAGATCATATGAGATCTGCTGTTTTTATCATGGGTGATGAAAGAAAGATCTCTCCTTCAAATGTTGATCAAGGTTATATTGTTAGAAGATTTATCAGGAGAAGCATTAGACACTGTTTATCTTTAGGTATTCCTGAGCCCGCTAAGTTTACAAACGAGGTTGCTAGACTGATCATAGAACAGTACAAAGATGAATACGAGGAGTTAAACAAAAACAAATCTTTCATTCTTGATGAATTAAGTAAAGAATCTGAAAAATTCGGCAGAACTATTGAAACAGGGCTTAAAGAATTCAATAAGATGGGTTCTGACAATAAGATTTCTGCTAAAGAAGCATTCTTATTATTCCAATCATACGGATTCCCTATCGAAATGACTGAAGAGTTAGCAAATGAAAAGGGAATTGAGGTTGATGTTAAAGGTTTTAATGAAGAATTTAAGAAACATCAAGAACTGTCTAGAAAAGGCGCTGAGAAGAAATTCAAAGGTGGCTTGGCTGATGATTCTGAAATTTCTAAAAAGCTTCACACTGCAACACACCTGTTAGCAGAAGCATTGAGACGTGTGTTATCAAAAGACATCAAGCAAAGAGGTTCCAACATAACACCTGAAAGATTAAGGTTTGATTTTAACTTTGATAGAAAACTTACAGATGAAGAAAAGCAGGAAGTGGAAGATTTAGTCAATAAAAAGATCATGGAAGCTCTTCCTGTTGAGAGAAAAGAGATGTCAGTAGAGGAAGCTAATAAACTTGGTGCTCAGTCTGAATTCCAAGATAAGTATGGAGATAAAGTAAGCGTGTACATGATCGGTGATTTCTCTGCTGAGCTTTGCGGTGGACCTCATGTAAATAACACTTCTGAGATTGGTCATTTTAAGATTAAAAAAGAACAGTCTTCTTCTGGCGGTGTTAGAAGAATTAAAGCAGTTATTGAATAAGTTTCAGTTTTCTTTTTAGATTATTTAGATCTTTTTTCTTTATTTCTACATATCTTCCTTCAGCTATTCCTCTTAGTGTAATGTTTCCCACTCTTATTCGTAAAAGATCTATGACTTTAAATCCTATTTTCTCTATCATCCTTCTTATTTGCCTATTTTTTCCTTCATGTATTTTGAAGGTCAACATAGTCGTGTCTGCGCTTCGTTTGATTAGTTTTATTTCACAAGGACTTGTTATGTCCCCCTTTCCTATGTCCATGCCTCTTCTCATTAATTCAATTTTTTCAGTTGGGACCTCTCCTTTTACCTTGACCTTATACACTTTATCTAGTTCATAGCTGGGGTGCATCACCCTGTTTGCAAACCCTCCATCGTTTGTTAACAATATCAGTCCTCTGCTATCAACATCCAGTCTTCCTGCTGGAATGATTCTTTCTTTAGTCTTAACTAAAGATACAACTGTCTCTTTCCCAGAAGTGCTGTTTAATGTACATTCAACACCTTTCGGTTTGTTTAATGCAAAATACAATCTAACAGGCTTCTTCAGCTTAATTCCTTTTACTGTAATCCTGCACTTGTTTTTATCGGCTGAGTCCCCTATCTTCACTAATTTGCCATTAACTCTTACTTTTCCTTCTGCAATTAGCTCTTCAGCTCTTCTTCTACTACAGTATCCCCTGTTTGCCATTATTTTCTGTATTCTTTCTTGCATATTTGTAAGAAGTTATATTAGTTTATAACTATTTGTAATAGAAAGATATAAAAAACCTTAAACTTAATTTATTACAAGATGAAATATTTATTCATACTTTTAGCATTGACAATCCTTATTACAGGTTGTGCTCAGTCTATTAGCTCTGACGATGATGTCTGGGCCGATGCACCTAAAGCTGAAAGTATCCCTAAGAACACCACATTAAATGTTACAGAGGAAGTAAATATTACTTATGACAACCAAGCAAATGTTATTGTTAATGAAACAGTTAACGTTACCGAAACAATAAACATTACACACACTAACCAAACATTAAACAATTCTGAAACTGTTAATATATCTACAAACAACACTGAAACTGTTTGTGTGCCTGACAGAATTATAGGTGAAAATGAAGTTTGTGATGCTTTAGCAGATCCTAATGGGTGTGATGAAGGTTTTATGTGTGTTGATTGTGTCTGTCTAAGTACTTGCGATGATGGAATTATTTCTGAAGGTGAGATGTGTGATCCTTCTGCATCTCCAACAGGTTGTTCATTTAATGAAACCTGCAGTTCTGACTGTACTTGTACTGCAAAAGAACACTATTTATCTATAAAAATCCTTAATCCTTCTAATAACGAAGAAGTTACTGAGGAAGATACTGTTTTAGTTAGCATAAATGCATCTGAGTACATAAAGAAAGTTAATTTTTTCTTTAACCATACAAGCATTGGAGTAGATAGAGATCCTCCTTACACTGCAACTATTGATGCCTCTAGTTATCCTAATAAGAACTACCTTCTAAGTGCTAGAGTCTATGACATTTTTGACAACATCGCTGAAGATAATGTTACTGTTAAGATTAATGTAGAATAATTCTAAAAAAAAGAAATAAAAATTAACCGTTATAACCTGTAAAGGTTATCGGTTCTCCTTCGTATGGCTTGTGGATTGTTGTTTTTATCTCTTTGTCTTTGTTGTCTCTGACTTCTCCAACAATCTTTGCTCTATTTTCACCCGCCTCGTTCACTAACTTAACAATTCCTTCTGCTGTTTCCATATCAGGCGCAATATAAGCAAAACCCATCCCATTGTTTTGTTTTTTGTAGGATGTTTCAGGATCCCATCCTGATTCTTGTGCTAATAATTTGTGTATTGGAAGCATTTCTATCGGGTCTGTTATTTCGAATGACACTCCTTCTCCAACTCTATTGAAATTCATCAAACCATTCCCCGTTATGTTCACACCATATATCTCCTTTGTGTCGAAGCTTTGCCCCACTAATGCTGCTTCTTTCATGTAAAGAGCAGTTGGTTCTTGCAATGCTTCCATCACTGTTTTTCCTTCAAGGATGTCTGGTTTGTCATCTGGCTTGAATCTACCACGGTATTGTCCCTTCCATTCTTCCCTATATTCTAGCGCTGGGTCATATATGAAAAGTACATGTCTTGCTCCAGTAAACCCGTTACTGTGCAGCCCAGTTGAACTTACTCCAACAATCGGTTGTCCTGGTTTTGGATTTAAGTTTGGTATCTCATCTTTTGCTATGTAACCAACCATCACTATCCCAAAGTCAACCCCTTTATTTTTTACTCCTAGCGAGATCATTTCATCCACCGATGCAGTTTCCATCTTTCCTATATTCATGTCCCACGGAGCATTTGGTATTCTTATCCTTTCTACCGCATCAACTAAACCATCCATTATCTGACCCATATAATTTACTTCAACTCCTTGCTGACATGCAATATAAAGTTCCAACTCGCTTGGTTTTGCATTTATTATTGTTGCCATGTCATTTGCATTCATTGCAATTCCATCAGTCATTGCTTTTCTATAATTATCTGACCACGCACTAAGAAATAGTTTTGTTCCGTTTCCATCAACACAATGTACAGAGGAATAGTTTGGGTGTATTATTTGATTATCTCTTAGTTCTACAAAGAATCCTTTTGTTTTTGGATTCACTCTGTTGAATAACCAAGGCGCTCTTTCTAATGCTTTTTTCCCTGATGCTATCGCAATCTCTTCACTTTCTTCGTAATCTGCTGTATCTTTTCCCATTTTCAATTACCTCCCTAACTCAAGTCCTTTATAATCAAGCGGTCTCCCACCGAAGTATACGGTTCTCCATTCGTTATGGAATGTTTTTTCTTTGCCTAATGCTAATTTGTTCTGTGCAATAAGGTCCACTGCCGTTGTTAATGCTGGATGATCACTCCTTATTTTTTGTAAGCTTTGGTGTCCATCTGCATATTCTCTCAAGCATTCTTCTTTTTCTGCTTTTGTTCCGTTAGTGTATTCTTCCCACGTTCTTACCTCAGGACCCATTGTAATTATTTCTCCATGATCCATTCCTGAATCTACCATTATTACTGACGATCTTGTTTGTTCTTGTCCTGCTTTTATCGCGTCATAAACTGCATCTCCACCGATAAACACTCTTTCGTTCTTCTCGTTCAGGATAGAAAGATCTGCCGGGTGCACGTTTATTATTTTGTCTTTGTATGCTTCAAGTATACAATCACCAACTAGTCTCATATATCCGCCAAGAACTATCAGGTCTATCGGTTTGCCTTGTGCCTCTTCAAACTCTTTTAAGGTCTCTAGAATCAGCTCGTTATATTTTACGCTTCTTTCTTTGTATTGCTCTTCTTTTACTGGATTGCCTTTTGCTGCTTGCCAACCCCCACAATACCCAAAACCATCTATTGTTTTTTGTTCAACACCTGCTAACTCTTCTAGTTTGAAAAGTTTCGCAGATGGTTTATCAGAAAAAACCATCACTGGTTTGATAACTTTAGCACATGCTGCTAAATTTGTCCCGCTTCCAGATCCAAATCCCACCCAACTGAATTCTTTTGGATTTCCTGAGTATATTGGTGTGTAGTCCATTTTTACTTCAGAGCTTTATCCGCTATGTCTTGTCTATAAGCCCATCCGCCTGGAATGCTTATTTTTGATACTGCGTTGTAAGCCACTTTTTGTGCTTCCGAAATTCCTGCTGGTGAATATCCTGTAACTCCAAGAACTCTTCCTCCAGCTGTTACAAATCTTCCATCTCCGTTTTCTACTTCTCTTGTTCCTGCGTGGAATACTTTTACTGCAGAGATTTGTTCTGCTTCTTCTATTCCTTTTATCAGCAGTCCTTTTTCATAACTTCCAGGGTATCCTTGTGATGCTAGCACAACACAACATGCTGCTCCGGGTTTGAACTTAAAGTCAACTTCGTTAAGTTTTCCATCAACTGCATATGATAGTGCTTTGTACATGTCACTTTCTACCATCATCATTCCTGGCTGGCATTCTGGATCTCCGAATCTTATGTTGAACTCGATTACTTTTGGACCTTTTTCTGTCATGATCATTCCACCATATAGGAATCCTTTGTAGGGTGTGCCTTTTTTCTTCATCTCTTGCACTACTGGAGTCATTATATCATCAGCCACTTTCTTTACTACTTCTGCTGATGCAACTGGTGCTGGTCCGTAAGCCCCCATCCCTCCTGTGTTCGGTCCTTTGTCTCCATCTAATAATGGTTTATGATCCTGTATTGAGATTTCTAGAGGTGATACTTGTTCTCCATCTGAAATTCCAAATACTGAAAATTCTTGTCCGAATAATCTTTCTGCTATTAGCACATGTGATCCATAGTTTTCAGCATGGTTTGATATCTCTGTAAGCGCTTCTTCTTTTGAATCACACACTGTTACTCCTTTTCCTCCTGTCAATCCTCTTGCTTTAATCACAACACCTTCAGTTTCTGACATTATTTTTATTGCGTTTACCGCATCTTGTGTTGAGAAACATTTCATTGAGTTTGCTTGAGGTATTCCTATCTCTTTCATGATGTCGTATGAATAAAATTTGTCAGACTCTAGCAATGATGCTTGTTTTGTTGGTCCAAAAACACGATTATGCCCTCTGTTATTCAGCGTGTTAACTAACCCTGCAGCCAGTGGAGCTTCGGGCCCTACAACTGTTAAATCTATATTTTCCTGTTCGATTAAGTTTGATATTGCATCCGCATTCTCTATCTTTGATCCGTCAACTGGGACAACTTTACATTTTCCTTCTAACATCCCTGGATTTCCAGGTGCATAAAGCACTTCCTCAACTTCTTCGCTTTGTGCTATTTTCCAACCTAATGCGTGTTCTCTCCCACCTGATCCTATAACTAGTACTTTTGCCATTTTTTTAACCTCCTAGGACATTATGTTATGTCCAAAGAATCTTCTTCCTGTTGCTTTCTCTCCCGCTAAATATTTTTCTCCAACTTCTGGAGGCATTGTGAATACCATCTTAATTCCATAATTTTCAGCCATTGGCCTTACTAGCTTATCAGCCATACTTCCACCGGGCTGTATTACAACTTTTGGTATCAAACTTTGGTTGTAGTCTGGATCGAAGTTGTTTTTCTTTGGTATGAATGTCACATCATATTCTTTTCCTTTCTTTTTCTCTGTATAAACCACTTCTCTTGCTCCGAATTCTTCTTTGATTCTATCCACCCCAGATGTTTCTACAAAGCCATCTAGTTTGGGGAAGAATGCATCTGAGAATGCAGTTAGTTCTATTGGTGTTTGTATTATATCAAAGTCTTCTCTTGTGAATGGAGTGTCGTAAAGTACTGCATCCCACACATAATCCTTAACCTCCTTGTCTGCACTTATTGCTGCGTATGCCGATTTTTCTAGCATGGTTCTTGCTTTTTCTGCTGCGACTGTTCTTGCCCCGCATCCATCTCCTAATCCTGCTATCGCTCCGTTATGCACGTAGAATATCAGATTTGAGGATAGGTAACTTGCAACATTTCCTGCAAAGTTAATATCATTTATCAGCTGACTATCTAATGAGTTTATGTCTGAATTTCCATCATTTCCAGTTACTACTGTACATTCTTTTAGTGCATCGAATAATGGTTCTCTGTCTTGCTCTATGTAACACCCAAATGCAACAGGTGTTAAACTCTTCCCAACTATGACATCAAGGTCTTCTGGTTTTAAGTACCCAACTTCTAGTAGGAATCTGTTTTGATGCATTTTTACTTTACTTGTATCTTTTAGTAATTCTGCTGTTCCTTTTTCATACTCTGGCGCAATAACCCCCTCTATAAACATTCTGTCTATGAACTCTGCTGTTTCTTGTTCTAGTGGTGTGTTTAATGCCCAAACCCCTCCGAATGGCGAGTTTAAGTCTCCTGCAATTGCTTTTACTACTGCTTCTAGTTGTGTTTTTCCGTTTGCTAATACTACAGGTCTTGTGTGTTTTGATGCAACTGCTATATGTGGCGTTTCAGAATTTTTGTATACTGTATCTAGTGCGGTTATGGTTCTCATGCACGCACTGAAGTCTCCTATGTTCGTCCATCCTGGTTTTCTTACTTTTGCTCCTCGGTCATAGACTTCAGAATATAAAATCTTCTTCAATGGCTCTTCTTTTTCATCAACTGCCGCTCTTAACCTTGCTTTCAGATGACTATTTTCTCCACCTTTCAGATCCATAACTGGTTTATGTTTGATATCTTGTGTCATTTCATTCACCCTCCTTCTCGAATTCATAAAGTGCTTTGACTTTTGCAACGTCCTGTTGATTTTCGAAATCACTTATTTTCTTGTCATATTTCCAGGACATCTCCCATACTTTCTGCTGAAGTGCGAACCTTTGTTCGAATGTTGTGCATCCATCAACTAAAGTGTCTGCTATGTTATAGTCTGCTGGGTCGCATATTACTGCACAGCTCAGGAAGTTCTTTGCCGCCGCTCTTGTCATGCCCGGTCCACCTATATCTTTAAATCCTCTTGCATCCTCGTAGTTGTAAG
Organism: Candidatus Nanoarchaeia archaeon; assembly: GCA_028279745.1. Lineage (GTDB taxonomy): Archaea > Nanobdellota > Nanobdellia > Woesearchaeales > JANQNC01 > JANQNC01. The sequence goes on along the minus strand of JANQNC010000001.1, from coordinate 942,614 downwards.
GTTCTTTCGTTTTTGGATTTATCTCTCCAGATTCTATTTTTTTAATTACTTGTTCGAATGGGTAAAGATTTCCTATCATCAAATCGATATAGACTCCTGTTACTCCTTCTACTACTTCAACTCTGTATTGTTTTCCTAATTCCGCATCAAACACTCTTTCGACACCATCATCTAAGAACTTGATTGTTTTTGATAAGTTTTTTATGTATTCTTGGTGTTTTGGGTTGTTTCTCTCTCCCAATAATCCTGCATGTATCTTTGGGTGTAAAGTTTTCACCAAACCTCCATCCATTTCAGGGAATTCTGTGTATTCATCTACAGCTATCAGATGTTTATCTGCATCACTCCCCAGCATTTCCTTCATTCCATTGTATGTTCCGCCTGTTGACATAAATAATACATCAGGGTTTACATCTATCAATCCCTTTACCATATCTTCTAGTCCGTCTTTGTAAAAAACACTTATTAGAACGTTCTGTACTGGTATTTTGTTTCTTTGCAATCCTTCTACTTGTCTTATTGACATTTTTCCACCTCGGCTTTCGAGGCCCAGAAATTTTTAATTTCTGCTGCCTCGGTTGTTTATTTAACATAATTGACTATATTTCTAAAGATCTTCAGTCCTTGTCCTTCCATAATCTCTCCTTCCAGATCTTTCGCTTTTATTCCTTGTCTTCTTAATCTGTCTTTCTGAACGAACCAATCTGGATCTCTTGATGAATATATGGATACTTCTGGGTGTGCCATGTTTCCAAATATGTGACCATTAAAATTTGCCAAACCTGCAATTCCGTCAATGGACCCATTAGGAGAGAAAGGAAATTTTTCTGTTGGCTCTCCATTATTATCGACATAACGCAATATAACATGGTTTTTATTTACTTCTTGTCTGTTTTTTTCTCCTTCTTCTTCAGATACTGACCCATACTTTGAATTGAATTGTCCTTTTCCTTCCGCATGTCTACACCACAATTGGATCATATCAATTCCTTTAAACGCAAAATGAGCTTGATCTGCTTTATGCATTACAGGTGCAACCCTATAATTTCCACAGTCATTGTGTGTTAATGTAAGTATTTGCTTAGAATAATCACTGTTAATCCCTGGAAGCAACCCTGTTTTTACAAGAAATTGAAATCCGTTGCACTGACCATATATTACATTTCCTTCATCTGCAAACTCTATCAATAAATCCTTTATGCCTGAATGCTCCAACTCATTCGCAGCATACATTCCTGCTCCGCCAAAGTCTCCGTGTAAGAATCCTCCTGCAAGGTTTATGATTTGTGCTTCGAAAAGTTTGTCTTTGCTCATAGATAACAGTTGTCTAAAGTGTACCATCTCTACTTTTGCTCCTGCTTTTTCATATGCATGAGCCACTTCTTCATCACACCCTATCCCAAGTCCGTTTATTACGTATGCTTTAACCATTATTTTTTCACCAGATCATTTAAACCAAAGCTTAGTGTTTTTTGATAGCTTTCTTTTACTTTTGAAATGTCAATTGATTCTTTCTTTCCATCCCCTTTCAGTACAGTCATGCCATTTGAAGTTACAGTTCCAACTTTACTGTAAATTACGTCATTTAATGTTCTTTCGAATGCATCTTGATCTTCTTTAGCTACAGTAACCATGTATCTTCCTTGTGTTTCTGAAAATAATAATTCTTCATCTGCTAGATCTTCTGGACTCCACACGCTGTTTACATTTATGTCTATTCCTAAATCTCCTGCCATTGCTGCTTTTACAGCTGAAACTGCTAACCCACCTTTGTGCAGGTAACTACATGATGCAACTAATTCGTTGTCTATTGCAGCATGAACTGCTTTACCTGCTTGTATAAATTCTTCAAGGTCTGCTTTTGGAACTTCTCCACCCTGTATTGGTGCTCCTTGTTCTTTGTAACCCATCGCTTCATGATATTGTGATGCTCCTAGTTGTTTTTCAGTGATGCCTAAAACATAGATCAGATCGCCTTCTTGTTTGAAGCTTGAACTCACACATTTCCTGTAATCTTCTATTTTTACTGCGCATGTTGCTAGATAACTATCTGGATCATGTATCTCAATCTCTCTTTTTCCATCTTTTTCAACTAGTGTTATGTGTCTTCTTAAATCCAAAGGTACATCTTCTAGTTTGAATGACTCATCAACTTCATATCTGCATGAGCATTTCATACTGTCTTTTCCAGAAATTACTGGGATGTTAAGTGCTTCTTCTGCTTCTCTTACTCCCATCGCTTCCCTTACTAGTGAAGCCAAGTTATGCTCTCCACTTTCTTTTGTTAGTGTTGTCTTTGATTCTGAGTTTGGCTGGCAATAATTACCACATACTGCCCACGCATCCCATTTTGCTTTATCCATGTCTGGCAACTTTCCACCAATCGCCACCACTTTTCCCACCATCTCTAAGAATGAGTTTTGTGCTGAATAGTATGCATCTAAGTCTGATTGTTTTTCATTCACTCCAAATGAATATGCTATTGCTCCAAAGTCTTTCCCTTCTGTATCTAATGGTTTTTGTATGGTTGCGTCTGCTTCTACTTCTTGTTTCTTTCCTATTAGCGGCCCTTGTATTGTTGCACCTTTTACTGATGAGTCTTTTTGTCTGAAGAACCATTCTTTTGATGCAATATCTGGTCTTGCAATAACATCACATAGTGCTTCTTCTAGTGAGTATTCTCCTTTAATTTCTTCTGCTTCCTTTTCCCCATTACCATACCAGGTTGCGTGCATTTTTTTTCTTGGTTCCTTGTTGAACAGTTTCTTTATGTCTATGAAGGCTGCACTTTCTTCTCCGTGTGTTAAATGAACATATCCTGAATCTGTTAAATCTCCCATTTGGGTTATGTCAACATCATGAAGTTTTGCTCTGTTAAACAGTTCTTCTTTATTTTCTGGCTTAGCCACTAGTAACATTCTATCTTGTGTTTCTGAGCAATTGATTTGCCAGGGTTGTATTCCTTTGTACTTCACAGGATGCAATGCTAAATCCATAAATAATCCGCCGGTAGCTTCTGCCATCTCGTGTGACGCAGATCCCAATCCCATCGCTCCGAAATCAGTTATTGATGATAATAAGTTGTCTCTTGCTACTTCTAGAATGTATCCTTTTGCTTTTGCTTGTATAAACGAGTAATCTGCTTGTACGTGTCCCAAACTTATATTTGCGTCTGCAATAAGTGAACTTTCTGTTGCTCCATGAACTCCATCCACACCCACAGGTTGTCCTACTACAAACACTAGATCTCCTAGGTTTGGTACTTTTCCTATGTAGCTTATTCCGTCTGGTGATTTTACTGGGCTCCATCCCACAGTTCCTGCGTGTACTTTGCATTTTGCTGAGTTTCTTGGATCGAATACTGAGCTTCCACCGAGTGTTGCTATTTGAGATTCGTTTCCTCCCTCTCTTACTCCCTGTGTTGCTCCTTTTAGTATCACGTATGGATGCTTTACTCCTTTTGGCAACCATCCTTCATAATCAATATTCCCTGTTCCGTATAAGAAAAAGTTTGCGATTGCATCGAATGTTCCTCGCATGTTTCCAAATATGTCTCGGTTAACCCCATCTATTCCTGTTTTTGCTCCTTGAACAGGTTCTTTATTTGATGGCGAGTTATGTGTTTCGAATTTGATACAGAACATGTAGTTTTCATCATAAAGTACTGTGCCTGCATTGTCTGTGAACATTGGAGCCACAATCCAGTTCTTTCCTCTTTTTTCTAGTTTGTCATATATTTTTTGTGCTGGTTCTTGTATGAATGTTTTGAAGATCCCTTTATCTAAAATCAGTTCTCCTTTATCATTTTTCTTCAGATAACCTTTCTCTACTGCTCTTTTGAATATTGGATCGTTAACTTTGTCTTCGAGTGTTATGTGTGCATTAAACTCTTTATGGAAACAATGCTCGCTTCTCAGACCAAACCATGTTTCTAGTTCTACGTCTGTCGCTCTTTCATCCAGTCCTTTCTCTTTTCTTTTCTCGATAAATGCTTTGTCTTTGTACATGTCTCTGAATTGCTGCATCTCTTCTAAGCTTGCTGCCAATTTTCTTGTCTTGCTCAACTCAAGAAGTTCATCATCACTCATACGAAGAACATCATATTTTTGTATCTCTATCTTTGGTGGCAATGTAACAACTGGAACTTGTACTTTTTGTCCTCTTTCGTATTCATTTCTATGAACTACCAATCTTTGGTTTAGATCAGGGTTTGCTAAGAATGCGGATATGTTTTCTGATTCATCTATCCCTAGTTTTCCTTTCATGAAGTACTGTCTTCCTCTGAATCCCACATCACCTTCTTCGAATTTCTTTCCTAACGCAAGTAATGTCTGTCTTAGTTTTGTGTCGCCTTCTGCATCTGATGTTCCTGGATTCAACATATCTTGGAATACAAAGTCATAAGGAATACCCAACTTCCTAATCAGAGGTTCATTTAGTGTCGCTTGATGCATTATTGGATCTACAAATGGTTTTCCCCTAAGCAAGTCTTCAATGTTGGTTATTTCTGGCGGATGAACCATAATATACGAATTAATTCTGTATAATGATTCAATGCTTGTCCCTAAGAATTTGTTTATCTCTTTTGCCTGTGCGTTTTCGTCAAATGGACCTACTTCCACGACGGATACTTTTTTGTCATCTATGGATTTTGGTAAGAAGAATTCCAACCCTTTTACAACACCTGTCTCCCCATTCGCTATTATAACCACCTTTTACTTTAAGATGGTAAGAATATAAACTACTTTATTATAAATGTTACCTATGCTAAATTATCATGAGTTGGTAACAAAATTAAAAAAATAAAGTATTTATTCCCACTCGGTTGTACCTGGTGGCTTTGAAGTTAAGTCATAAGCAACTCTTGAAACTTTTGGTACTTCGTCCATTATTCTGTTAACCATCTTGTCCAAAGCTTTTCCGTCACCTATTGTTTCTCTAAAGTATTCTATCGCTTTCTCTTCTCTGTTCTCCATAGTATAAGAACCTGAAAAGTCAGATACTGCATACAAGAAATTGTGCAATATTGTTTTTCCATTCTCTGTATCATCCACTTCTGGATGGAACTGCACTCCAAAAAGTTTTCTCTCAGTGTTCTCTATAGCAGCCACTACCCCACTTGAGCTTGCAGTTGTCTTAAATCCGTCTGCTAACCCTCTCACACTATCTCCGTGGCTCATCAACACTACTTGCTTTTGATCCAGATCTTTAAACAGTTTGGATCCGTTTGTGATTGTCATATCGCACTGCCCATACTCTCTGTGACCTTCTTCTGCCACTACTCCCCCCATCACGTAATTCATTAACTGCATTCCGTAACATATTCCCAGTATTGGTTTTCCTAAAGAGAATATTGCTGGATCGTATTCTGGTGCATCTTTGCCGTATGCGCTTTGTGGTCCACCCGAGATTATTATTGATTTGTAATCTTTTAGTTTTTCTGCAGGTGTGTTCATTGGAAGTATTTCTGACTCGACGTTCATCTCTCTTACTCGTCTGTCAATTACTTTTCCATATTGTGCTCCTGCATCTAGAATTGCTAGTTTTTCTTTCATCTCACGCAAAAGATACAATTGGTTTATATTCTTTTTGTGTGGTTTATAAATTAACCACCACCCTAACTTTTAACAATAACTTTTATAAATGACAAAACTCAAATCTTAATTAATGAAATCTCAACTTGAAAAAGACGTGATGAAACTTGGAGATGATATGAGAGAGTATGATTCAAACATTATCTCTCCTCTACTTACTCAACCAGTTAAAGATAAAATTTCAAATAAAGAAGGGGTGTACTTTCTTGGTTCTGCCGGCTCAACTCCTTCGTTTATATTTCACACTATTGATCATCTGAAGAAATTCACTCATAAGAATCATAAGTACGTTAGTGCAGTCGCTGGATTTATCATTTCTTTAAACAACACCAGACTTCTTGTTGATCCTGGACCCCATTTTACTGAGCAGATCAGAGATTCTGCTGTTGATCCTAGATGGGTTAATGCAATTGTTGTATCTCATGTTCACTCCGATCATATGTTTAGTATGGGTGATTTTGAAATATGTACATCAAGAAGAAAGAATTCTTTAGACCTTATCAGTAACCATACTGTTATTGAAGGTTTTAGGATTTTGAGAAATGATCGAGTTGTCTCTATTATCCCTAAACATCTTGACTATTTCCATGAGAAGATGCTTAAGTCTAAGAAAGGCATCACTTTGACTCCAGGAAGATCGACCAAAATAAATAATGTTAAGATTAAAGCAGTTCATGCAACTGATGTTGAAACATCTATTGGTGATAAACATCTTTGTAACTCTTTAGGTTTTATCTTTTCTTCTAAAGGTAAGTCTATAGGCTATTTTGCAGACTCCACACCTTATTTGCTAAAGGACGAAGACAGGGCAGGTTATGCAAAAAAGATAAACACAATAACTGAAAAGCCGAAGCTAAATAAAAAATTAATCAAAGAATATGCAGGTGTTGATGTTTTAATCATTAATATCGGTGGTGCTTTGGCTTCTAAGAAAAATCCTTATCGTAAGATGGGTGCTCAGGGAGCTATCGATGTTATTAACTATCTTAAGAGCATCAAGAAAGCTCCAAAGTTAGTAATCCTAAACCATTGGTGGTATCACATGGGCATGCATAATAAGGACATCGACAAAATTTACAAGAGAGAAAAAGTAACTAATTTCAAAGACCTGGTTGCTAAATACGTCAAAGCTGAAACTAAAGTTAAGACTATTGCTTCTCATGATTTGACTTTCTTACAAATGAATAAGAATGGTTTTTCTTGGAAAAACCCTTACTAATCTGTCTCAACTCTTGGTGCCAAGATAAATGACAACATAAACTTGTCCACTTCTTTGTATGTTATCTTTAATGGATAGTCTTTGTTGAACTGTATCTCAACAGTATCTGCTAGCTTGCTTCCTTTAATTATTTTCTTCATGTATTCTATTGAATACTTAGCAGATACCTTAGAACTGTCTGTTGCTTTTATTTTCAGATCATCACTTTGAGGCATCTCTATTTTTGCATCACTTGAATCACCAGAAGCTTCTATTGTAAACTTTTTTGGTTCTGCAATCAGTGTTACTGACTCACTTACAAGATCTGAATCCTCAACAGCCTCGTCTATTAATGTTGAACTAGACTCAACTGTAAGCGGGAATTCTAGCGAAGGTACTTTTTGTTCTTTCTCATCGATGTCAATTATTGGTAGTGAGAATGTTCTTGTATTGTTTCCTTTCAAAGTTATTTTCAACTTGTTGTCTTTATCCATCTCTAATGTTAAAAGATCGTTTGGTTTTGATCTTCTTAATATCTGTTTCAAACTTGTTAAGTTTATTGCTAGATTGACTTCTTTATCTACATTGTAATCTACAAATGAGCTTGATAGTATTTTTAGGATTGCCATCGCAACGTTTGCTGGATCCATTGCCACCAGCTCTATCCCGTCTGGTGTTACTTTTAGATTTGTTTCGTTAACTAGTTCTGATATGATTGATATTGTTTCTCTTAGATATTTCGGATCTGATAATGTTAATTTCATGTAATACACCCCCTCTGTTGAAAGATTACAAAACTAAGGTTATTTATAAAGTTTATTGTATCCTTTAAGAAGCATCTCGGTTCAAAACTTTTCTGTCACCATTCTTCAAGATGAGAATATCCTTCCCAGACTTATAGCCCATCTTTTCTGCAATGTCTACAACAGCTTTCACTTTCTGTTTATGTCCATGTGAAGGGATTATGTTTTTTGGTTTTGTCATACTTATCAACTCTCTTATGTCTTCTCTTGCTGCATGGCCAGATACATGAACATCCTTTATTATCCTTACACCATACTCCTTAAGGTCCATCTCCAATTCCTTTCTGTCTTGTATGTTTTGCTCTGTCGGTATTACTGTGCACGAGAATATCACAAAATCTCCTTTTTCAAATTTAAATGGCATCTCTCCTCTTGCTATCCTTGTTAACATTGCATTTTTCTCTCCTTGATGCCCAGTCATTATCACAATATAGTCTTCTCGATTATTCTCTATCTGTCTCAGTCTGCTTTTTGCTTGTGCTGAGTATTTTATTAGCTCTACCTCTTCAGAAAAATTGACTAGATCAATATTCTCTGCTGCAGTTATGTATTTATGGAGACTTCTTCCCATTATTACAACTTTCCTTCTTTTGACTTGTCTTGCTAACTCTACGATTGATTTGAGACGTGCTATGTGTGAAGAAAAAGTTGAAAGCACGATTCCCTTATCTGCATATTTGATTACTGACATAACATCTTTTAACATCTCTCTTGCTACTGACTCTGACGGGGTTTTTGTTACTTGGTCTGCTCTTGTGCTATCCACCATTAAAGCCAAGACTCCTTTTTTTCCTAACTCTCTTAGTCTCTTGTAGTTGGGCTTTAACCCTAAACAAGGGTGGTTGTCGAACTTGAAATCGTTTGTATAAATCAAAACACCATATTTTGTGTGCACTGCTATCATAACTACTTGTGCTGTTGAGTGTGTTGTCGCTATGAATTCTATTTTGATGTTGTCTGTAACTTGGTATACTGAATTCTGCCCCATCACTTCTATTTTGTTTTTTATCTTTCTTTTGTTATCTGTTAAGATTGCTTGAAGCACTTCGTTAGTGTAGGGTGTCATCAATATTGGCGCATCATACTTATTTGCTAAGAAAGGTAGTGCAGCTACATGATCTAAGTGTGCATGCGTCACAGCTATCGCTTTTACTTTTTTTCTCCAGTCTTGGATTACTGAATCATCAGGTATTGCACCTATCTTCTGCAACTCCGTAGAAGAAAGCAATTTCTTATCTTCATCCCCAACGTACTGTATGTACTTATCAAGATGTATTCCGCAATCTAGTATGACTACCTCACCATCAACATTGATGGCAGTCATGTTTCTGCCAAATTCAGAATATCCCCCCACAGGTGCTATTTGTATCATGTCTTTAGATTAGTATATTTTGTTTATAAAGCTTTGTAGTAAAAAGAGAAAAGAAAAATTATCTTGTGTTCAGCATCCTTGCTTGTTCTTGCCATTCTTCTTCGTTCTTTGCTTTCACAGTGCAAACTTTCTTGTCTTCCCAGTGCACGTGGCACTTTTTGCCAAATTTTTCGAACTTCACACAGTCCTTGCAGATTTCGTTTATGTCTTCAGCCATTTTAGTTAGTGTATGGTGTTTCTATTTATATAGTTTTATGTGCTTAAGATGCTTTTCTTATGTTCAAAAACAAGGTAAGTAAAAAGTAAGCCAACATTATAAGCATCGTTACAAGTATTGAATAAAATACATCAACCTCTCTCTCAAACATATATCTTAGTCCTAAGTTTGCAAAGAAAACTATTACTGCGACTAGCACAAATATGATCCACACATTCTTTTTTCCTTCAATACCTGTGATTGTTTCCATACTTCCTTTTTGAACTCCTGCTTTTTTATGTCTTTCGTTTACTAGCAAATGATGCATCATTTGCTAGTTAGAAAAGGTCAGCTCCCTCTGACCTTTTCTTTATATAGGTAAAAGTACATAACTTTTATAAACAATGTCCTGATTCTGCAATTTACAATGGACCTGTAGCCTAGTCTGGATAGGGCGACAGCCTTCTACACGCTAGAATCATAGATTCGCTGGCTCAGCGCCTGGCGTCGCAGAGAGCTGTAGACCGAGGGTTCGAATATGCTTATGCATCGAAAGTCCCTCCAGGTCCGTTTTATTTTCACAACTGAAGTGCTACAGCACATCAAGTCCAACAGTACCCAGGGGCTTGAGCGTAGCGAAACCCCTTACAGGTTGATAAGGGTGTAACCCTTATGCGGGCGTGGCCAAGCGGCTAAGGCAAGAGGCTGCAACCCTCTGATCCCCGGTTCAAGTCCGGGCGCTCGCTTTGTTTCTAAAAGTCTGCGTGGTACTGAACAAAGTGAAGTACCACAATCCAGGTTGATAAGGGTGGAACCCTTATTTAACGTCCGGGCGCTCGCTTCACTTCTAAAAACATTAAATTCTCCCTTTTAAACCCATAAAAACCTTTATATAGCATCCATTAAACACGTGAACCATGCCAAAAGAAGTGGAATTAAAGGTTGCGGAAGCAGTCCAAGATGATGTAAATAAAGGCATCATTAGAATTGACACTAATTTTATGCAACAGATAGGAGTAAGACCTGGAGACATTGTTGAGATCAAAGGTGAAAGAGTAACTGTTGCAATTGTTGACAGAGCTTATCCTGGAGATATGGGTTTAAACATTATCCGTATGGACGGTATTACGAGAAGAAACGCTAACACTTCTATCAGTGAAACTGTACATGTAAAAAAATCTGAAGTCAAAGAAGCTAAGAAAGTTACAATTGCTCCTGCTAGAAAAGATGTTATGATCAAAGCTTCACCAATTTTTTTCAAAAGAGGCCTTTTAGGGCGAGCAGTTGTTAAAGGTGACTTAGTTAGTTTAGGTGGTGCTGGCTCAAGAAAGACAAGTATGAGTGGCAGTCCTTTCTTTGATGATATTTTTAATGTATTTGATGAAAATGGAAATTCAGGATTTGGTGTCTTTGGAGAACTAAAATTCATTATAATCAACACTGATGCTAAAGGTCCGATCATAGTTACTGAATCTACTGAAATTGATTACAAACCCGAAGCTGTCGAGGTTGCTGAAGAAACAGTCCCTGATACATCTTACGAAGACATTGGTGGCTTAGATAACGAGATCAAGATGGTTAGAGAGATGGTTGAGTTACCTCTTAAACATCCTGAGATTTTTGAAAGACTTGGTGTTGAGCCTCCAAAAGGAGTTCTTCTTTCAGGCCCGCCAGGAACAGGAAAGACTCTTTTGGCAAAAGCTGTTGCAAATGAGACACATGCAAACTTTACAGTTATCAATGGTCCTGAAATCATGTCAAAATATTACGGACAGTCTGAAGAGAATATCAGAAAGATTTTTGAGGATGCTGAGAAAAATTCTCCATCGATCATTTTCATTGACGAACTTGATGCAATTGCATCCAAAAGAGAAGAGACTAAGGGTGAAGTTGAGAAGAGAGTTGTTGCTCAACTATTAGCTTTGATGGATGGCCTGAAAAGTAGAGGCAAAGTTGTCGTTATTGCTGCAACTAACATGCCTAACTCGTTAGATCCTGCGTTGAGAAGACCTGGGAGATTTGATAGAGAGTTAGAGATCGGTGTTCCTGACAGACAAGGAAGACTAAATGTTCTTAAGATCCATACCAGAAACATGCCTTTAAGTAAAAAAGTTAACTTAGAGAGTATTGCTAACATCACTTATGGTTTTGTTGGTGCTGATTTAGAAGCTTTAACTAAAGAAGCTGCTATGTCTGTCATCAGAAGAATACTTCCAGATATCAAGTTAGATGATGAAACTACAATCTCAAAAGAATTGCTAGAAAAACTTGTTATCATGGCTAAAGATTTCAAAAACGCGCTAAAAGTTGTTAGGCCAAGTGCTATGCGAGAGTTCTTAGTTGAAGTTCCTAGTGTAAAATGGTCTGATGTTGGCGGATTAGAAGAGTTAAAGCAGGAGCTTAAGGAAGCTGTTGACTGGCCTCTAAAATCTCCTGAAGCATTCAAGAGGATGGGTGTTAGACCTCCAAGAGGCGTTCTTATCTACGGCGCACCAGGCACTGGTAAGACTTTGTTGGCAAAAGCTGTTGCTAACGAGACAAATGCTAACTTTATTTTAGTTAAAGGTCCTGAGATGTTAAGTAAATGGGTCGGTGAATCTGAAAAAGCTGTTAGAAAAGTGTTTGAAAAAGCTAGACAAACCTCTCCAACAATCGTTTTCTTTGACGAAATAGATTCAATCGCTCCAAGAAGAGGTCTTTCTCAAGACAGTCATGTTACTGAACGTGTTGTCAACCAAATTTTGACTGAGATGGATGGTTTGGAGGAGATGAATGACGTGATTGTTATTGCCTCTACTAATAGACCAGATATTTTAGATACTGCATTGTTAAGACCTGGAAGATTTGACAGGATCATTCTTGCTCCTGTTCCAGATATTAAGACCAGAGAAGCAATTTTCACAGTTCATACTGCAAATATGCCTTTGAAAGATATTAAGCCTATTGATTTGGCTAAGCAGGCTGAAGGTTTTGTCGGTGCTGATATTGAAGCAGTTTGTAGAGAAGCAGCTATGTCTGCACTGAGAGAAGATATCAAAAGCAAAGAGATTTCTATGAAGCATTTTAATGATGCTTTGAAGAAGGTTAAACCTTCTGTTACTAAAGATATTGAGAAAGCTTACAATGAATTAGGTGAACACTTCCGTAAGGCTCGTGGTGAAGAGATGAAGGAAGACAGACCTTCTTACATGGGGTAAGTTAAAGTGCATGTTAAAGATCTAAGCTACTTTCTAAGAGGTGTAAGAACCAAGAGTAATAAGCGGCTCAGAGATATCTTTGGCAAGCCAGACAAGATGTATGATTTTACTTCTAAACTTGGTTATTCTTTGATTCAAAACAAGGTTCAAGAAAACTTGGAAGAAAACTACTTCACCTACCAATGGTTGGTTACAAGTGTTATAATGTCTGACATAACAAGTAAGAAAAAGGAAACAATTAAAAATCAGGTTAGAACAGTTAATAGAAAGTATATAGATCATAATTTCACTCTAGAATTTAGCAACCATGATGAAAACAACTGAACTTTCAAAACAATTGAATAAATTTCTAAAGGTTAAAGAGATTGAAGACGCTTCTAAAAATGGTTTGCAGATAAAATCCAAAGATAAAGTTACAAAAATAGGGTTTGCGGTTGACGCATGTATTGATGTTTTTCAAAAAGCAAAAAAGAAAGGATGTGATTTAGTTATAGTCCACCATGGTCTACTGTGGGAGGGTATGGAAAAAGACACCATCTTCAACAGAAGAGTAAACTACCTAAAGAAAAACAAGATCAGTCTATATGGTGTGCATCTTCCTTTAGATAGACATCCTGTTGTAGGGAATAATGCTGAGCTGTATAGGATACTTGGGATCAGTAAAGTTTCTCACACTAATCACATTACTGTAGGACATTTTCCTAAACCAATAAAAGTTAGATCTTTCGTGAATTCCATAAACAAAAAGTTAAAGACCAAATCTACATTATGGAAATGTGGAAAAGATAAGATAAAAACTGTAAGTATCGTGAGTGGGAGAGGTGATTCTAGGATTCCTTCATTCATTGGCAAAACTGATTGTTTCTTGACGGGCGAGATTAAACATGATAATAACAGGTTAGGTGAGGAAGGAAAACTTAACTTGATTGCCTCTGGCCATTACAAAACAGAAACTGTTGGGCCTAAAGCTTTGATGAAGTATGTGCAAGAAAAGTATAATATTCCTTGTGTCTTTATTGATTCTCCCACTGGTTTATGAGCAACAGATTTATATAAGAAAACCTCAAATATCCCGTTATGACTGGAAAACCCGGAGATGAAGTTGTTATTGAGACAAAAGATGATAGTTTTAAGGGTATTCTGATGCCTGAACAAAATAACACAGTAGTTCTTAAGCTTAAGTCAGGCTATAACGTCAGCATAAATAAGGACGACGTAAAGAAAATAGAAGTTACAAAAGAAGCAGAAGACACTAAAACAAAAAAAACACTTATTCAAAAGAACTCTAAACTTCCAAACATTACAATTTTACACACAGGAGGGACCATTGCATCTAAAGTAGATTACAGAACAGGTGGAGTAGTTTCAAAGTTTGAACCAGAAGACCTATTAGAAATGTTTCCTGAGCTAAGAGATATTGCTAATTTTGATTCCAAACTTATCAGTAATATGTGGTCTGATGACTTAAGGTTCTGCCATTTTGAAAAGATCGCTAAAGCGATAGAGTCTGAAGCAAAAAAAGACGTTAAAGGAATCATTATCGGGATGGGTACTGATAATTTGGCTGTTGCTTCTGCAGCGCTATCATTTGTATTCGAAGAAGTAAACATCCCAATCATTTTCGTCGGCGCACAAAGAAGCTCTGATAGAGGAAGCAGCGATGCCGCATCTAACTTGATTTGCGCTGCCGAGTTCATTACAAAAACTAAGTTCAAAGGTGTTGCTTTATGTATGCATGAAAACACAGATGATAATTCATGTGTCATACTGCCTGCAGCTAAGACTAAAAAGTTACACAGCTCTAGAAGGGATGCTTTCAAACCAGTTAACGTAACTCCAATTGCAAGAGTTGACTATGACACTAGAGAAGTTAAGTTTCTACAAGAAGGTAAGTGTGAAGGCAAATCGATAAAGACCAAGACAGAGTTTGAAGAGAAAGTTGGATTACTAAAAATCCATGTCAACATGCAGCCTGAAGAGTTTGCAGCTTACAAGAACTACAAAGGTCTTGTAATAGAAGGTACGGGCCTTGGTCACACACCTTTAGATGTTTTGGATGATTGTACTAAAGTTCATGATAAGATCAAAGATGAGATTAAAAAACTTACAGACAATGGATGCATAATCGTAATGACCACAACTTGCACTTTTGGCAGAGTTGATATGGATGTTTATTCTAAAGGTAGAGATCTGCAAGAACTGGGTGTAATCCCTGGAGAGGATATGCTTCCTGAAACTGCATTCATTAAGCTTGCTTGGCTTTTAGGAAACTACAAACCAGAAGAAGTAAAAGAACTCATCACTAAAAACCTTAGAGGGGAACTCGCAAACTGCACAGATATTAATTCTTATCTTTAACCCCGCACAGGGTTAATAAATAAATTAGCAAGATTTAAATTAAAACTCTCCCCCACCCCATAAAATGAAAAAATTATTAAAAAAACTTCTTATAAAATTATTGATCCTCTTTGGTAAAAACGATTCTGACTCCTTTGCACTAATGTATCACGACATAAGCAAAAAAAGTAAACTAAAGCCTGAATTCTTTGAATATCAACTCAAATACTATCTAAAAAAAGGCTACATTTTTACTTCAAAAGTTAAAGAACTAAAAAAGCATAAAAGAATCCTTTTAACTTTTGACGATGCTTATGCTTCATTTAAAACAGAAGTTGTTCCCATATTAAACAAATTCAAAATCCCTTGTATTCTCTTTGTCCCTACCAAGTATTTAGGGAAAAAGCTTGAAGATGACATTTCAAAAAATAAAAATAGAGAAAAAGAAGTCATATCAAAAGAATCTTTAATTAAACTATCAAAAAACAAACTAATCACTATTGGTTCTCACACTCACACTCACAGCGACTTCTTAAATAAAAGTAAAGAAGAAACTCTCAAAGACCTACTTAAATCAACTAAAATAATTGAAAAAATTACAAACAAAAAATGCGAATCATTTTGCTACCCCCAAGGAAAAGTTAACAAAAAATTCGCTGACATAGTAAAAAAGGCAGGATTCAAGTATGCATTTACGATCCGAGGAAGATCATTTAAACATTGCAAAAGTTATTTAAAAATTCCAAGATACTCTGGAAGCTATCTATCGAGCAGATTATTCTTAAGACTAAGTAGAAACTCTAATTGTAATACGTATATGAAGTTAAACTCATACTAGTCATTTCTTAGAAAAAAACTTTAATATAAATTTGGCCAAATTCTTAAAGTAACATTCAAAAATATATAATCCCCAATCGTTATAAACAACAATCCGCATATTCTTTCGGTACTTATTCGCAAATCTTTTCTTAAACTCCTCACCACCCACAGTAAAATCAAGCTCATTCAAACTATTTTTTTTAACATACTGGTAAAGATTTTTAACAAGAATCATCCCCGGGGAATACTTATAATATTCCATATCAAAAGAAGGCTTGTACCAAATCAACTTTTTATTGTACACAAAACCATAATGGTATGCTATCGGGACATCATTTAATCTCAAAACCGAAAATAAAACCTGACCAGATGGTAAAGACCAGGTTAACTTTTCGTAAAAACCTCTTGACTCTTTCTTCAAGAACAGACTTTTATCAACCAGCAGATTTCTCCTCTTAATATGTTGTTCAAAAAGAGAAGGTAACTTTTTAACAACTTCATGCGCATCTGCAATATTCTCAAATGTGACTTTGCCCACTTTGGACAAAGCATTATTTGCCCGCCTTATACTCTTCTTATTAAAAGTAGAGTCTGAGTCCTTATTAACAACATGGGCGGGGCAGACAGTTTTCACCCTGATTTGCGCCCTGACATTTTTCTCCCCAAAATATTCTTGAAATATTTTCAAAGTAGACGAATTTTCAGGTATTTGGACCAAGTCTACCAAATCAAACCTCTTTTTGTTTACTAGAATATAATCAAAGATCTTAGAGATCACTTTCTGCCTATCTCCAGCAACTATAAAATCATTATAGTCCGAATCATTCAAACCCGTAAATTTCAAAACTCTTTTTTTAATTCCAAAAAATTTTTCCTCGACAATAATCAGAGGCGCTATACCTGCAATTTTATCACCCTCTTTAACAACTATAAAAAACAATTCCTTGTTTTTCCAAAACGAGTCTAACCAAGATTTAACCCATGAGTAAGTCAAAAAAATCTCATCAAATTCACCCTTCGCAAGCAAAATGTTCCAAGAATTACTGAGTTTTTCAAACTCTTCTCTACTAGTTATTTCTTCTACTGAAAACATTTTAATCTTTTAACAAAGTTGAACCTATTGAATAATTTAAAAGTCAAAATCAGATATCGCTTTCTAAAATCCAGTTTCTCATGAGCTCGCTGGGACCTTTTATTAAAAACGGATATAAAACACGCAAGTCCTCTAATACCATCTACATGGTCATTCTTAATTATTGAAACTAGATTATCAAACAAACCTCTTCTCCTAAACTGAGGATCTATAAACGCGTCATAAGTATAAATAAAACTTTCTGGGATCTGAGAAGTTATAATCTCTTTAGGAACTGTCTCCCTGTCTCTTGAGACCCAATAATAACCAGCAAGAGTTGATTCGGCCTTCACAGCATACATCATATTTCCTATAGCTATACGTTCCTTAAACTCTCTGAATCTTTTTCTTATTTTGTTCGCGCCACTTGACTTGTCCAATCCTGCTAAAAGTTTAACACTCTTTGTATCTTTAATAATTACAACAGAGCCTGATAAATTTGAGGAGTTAACCGACTCTCCAGCAACATAAGAATATATATAATCTAATCTTAGTCTCAAACCAGCTTTTGGAAGTAACTGATCTAAAGAGTATTTAATAATCTTTGACACTTTCATTTTAAAACCTTTAACCTCACAAAAACCTGCTTTTTAATAAAACTTTTGGTAAACTATATAAACCACACAAGCTATCTTTGAACACATGGATTACGAAAAAATAGGCCTAAAAGTTGGATTAGAAATTCACCAACAGCTAGAAGGTAAAAAGTTATTCTGTGACTGTCCTACTTTGATGAGGGAAGATGAACCGGATATTAAACTAAAACGTTATCTTAGGGCTTCTGCAGGAGAGGGTGGAAAAGTTGATATTGCTGCACAGCTTGAACAGCTAAAGAAACAGCACTTTCTGTACGAAGCTTACTCAGATACAACTTGTCTTGTTGAACTTGATGAAGAACCCCCTCATAAAGTTAACAGAGATGCTTTAATCACCACAATCCAATTTGCTAAGATGCTCAAATGTAAGATATTCAACGACATTCATTTCATGCGTAAGACTGTTGTTAATGGTTCTAATACTTCAGGATTCCAAAGAACTTCTTTTGTTGCCACTAATGGAGATCTAGATGGAATCTCAATTGAAGGTGTTTTTTTAGAGGAAGATGCTGCTAAGATTATTGGAAAAGAACAAGATTACACAGTTTACAGGCTTGACCGACTTGGAATTCCTTTGATAGAAGTTGCAACCGGTCCTGACATCAAGACTCCCGAACAAGCTAAAGAGGTTGCTGAAAAGATCGGCATGATTTTCAGAAGTACAGGAAAAGCTAAGCGAGGATTAGGCACAATTAGACAAGACCTAAACATTTCAGTAACAGGTGGCTCTCGAATTGAGATTAAGGGTGCTCAAGATATCAAGATTGTTCCACTTCTTATTGAGAATGAAGCTAAAAGACAGATTAACTTGATAAGGTTGGAAGAAAATTTGGTTGGTGTTAAAGAAGCAGATTATGAAAAGTCAATAATAGACGTTTCTGAAATTTTCAAAAACACAGAATGCAAGTTTGTTAATGCAGGTCTAAAGAAGAAAAACTCTTTAACTGCAATCAAGATTGACAAATTCAAAGGTATCCTAGGCATGGAACTAACAACTGGTTTTAGGGTTGGCAGTGAGTTAGCAGGTTATGCTAAGACTAGGGGCTTTGGTGGAATAATCCACTCTGATGAAGACCTAAAAAAATACAAGTTTAGCGAGGAAGAGATAAAGAATGTTGAAAAACAGCTTAAGCTTAAAGATAATGATGCTTGGTTTATGTTATTAGGAGATAAAGAAAAAGCTATTGCATTATTAAAAGAACTCATCATACCAAGAATCAATCAGTTCTTCAAAGGAGTCCCTGAAGAAGTTAGAGATGCTCAACCAGACGGCACTTCTGTATTTATCAGACCTATGCCTGGTGCAGCAAGGATGTATCCTGAGACCGATGTCCCTATAACTCACATATCTGACGAAGAGATAAAGAACATCAAGCTTCCTGAGCTTATTACAGACGTATCAGAAAGATACACAAAGATGGGTCTTGGTAAAGATCTAGCTAACCTTATCTCAAAATCTGAAAAGAAAGACTTGTTTGATCAATGCGTAAAAGAGTTCAATAACATCAAACCTTCTTTTATTGCTGAAACATTAATTCCAACACTGAAAGAGTTGGCAAGAAAAGAAAAAGTTGACACAGATAAGATCACAGATGAAAACTTCAAAGAACTGTTCTCCTTGCTAGATCAAGGCAAGGTTGCTAAGAATTCAGTAAATGATATCCTACTAGACATCTGTAAAGGTGAAGGCATCAATCCAGAAAAGTATGCGCTAATCTCTGACGAAGAACTAGAAAAAGAACTTAAAACAATAGTTAAAGAAAACAAAGGGCTTCCTTTCAATGCATTGATAGGTAAGGCTATGGCTAAGTTTAAAGGTAAAGCTGACGGTAAGAAAGTTATGGAACTTCTTAAGAGATTATCTGCATAAATTTGTCTACAGATTTTTTTGTATCGTGTTGTTCGTTAAATCCAGAATATTTCTCTGCAATCTTTGCATCTCTTCCTAATTGGAATTTATTTTGGCTTACCGAATAAAAGGTTCCTAACTTATTATGATATTTTGATAGGTACTCTTGTTCTGTTTGCCCAGGTGTTGGAACCAATAATGCTTTTTTTCCTAGTGCAACTAGTTCCATCATTGTTGTGTATCCTGATCTTGCTATCACCATTTTGCTTCTGTTGGTAAAATCTTCTTGATCTTCTCTTTTCAGATGTGTATGGACTTCAACATCCCCCAATAGATCTTTATTAATTGACTCAGGCTTCCCGCACGTCACAACAATTCTCCCTTTTAGCTGGTCTATCTGCTTGAATATCTTTTCCTGAAATAAGGTTCTTTGTGGTTCTGGTCCTGATATAGTGATAAAGTGATCGATGTCTTGCTTGACTTCCTTCTTCTGAAGATCTGTTAACATCCCCACATATTCTATCCTTTTATCTTTAAGAAATTTCAAGTTATGGCTTAAATCCCCGCTTAAAGAGTTATCCCTATAATCTGGGACAATAACTGCACTGAACTTCTTGTGAAAGTTATGGTTAAAAAATTCTGTCGCTAACTCTCCCAAAAAGAATCTTCCGGGAGAAATGTATTTGACTTGATTTGTCATAAAGAACGAAGGTTTCTTTAAACTATAAACTCCATATCTTGCATCAGATATCACTCTGTCAAAGTTTCCTTGATGTATTATTTTTTGTGCTTTTCTATGCTCATCTTTTATTGCCTTTAAAATTCTTGGAAAGTAAAGCATTATTTTCCCAGGCATTAAATTTGACTTAGTATATGGTAAAGGGTAATCAAACAACTCTTTGTATTCACATCTATCTTTTAGAGTATGTTTTAGTAATTCAAGAGATCGCCCATAGCTTAAAACAGTAACTTCATGACCTTCATCAATCATTTTTTTTAGTACTGGAAGGTCTCTTGTTGCATGTCCTAAACCCCAAGATAGGGCACCGAGTAGTACTTTCATCTGTTTTATTAACTAATAACTTTCCCTTTTAAAGCTTATCTATTAGCATATTTTTATTTAAATGTGAGAGAGCATAGCTTTATAAAACACCTTCCTTTCCATGAATAAAAACAGTAGCACTGGTTTAAAAATGAAAAAGATCCTAGCGCTTATGATGGAAGCTGGCTCTGGCCACAAAATGCCTGCCATGGCAGTAAAGAATTCTATCCACAAAATGGATAAAAGTATAGACTTTCAAGTTATTGATGGCGCAAAAGAGGTTGGTTGTCTGAAATTTGATAACTTTTACAAAGACAGCTGGAATTTCTGT
This sequence comes from Candidatus Nanoarchaeia archaeon, assembly GCA_028279745.1. Classification (GTDB taxonomy): domain Archaea; phylum Nanobdellota; class Nanobdellia; order Woesearchaeales; family JANQNC01; genus JANQNC01. The sequence goes on along the minus strand of JANQNC010000001.1, from coordinate 922,148 downwards.
CTTAATAACCCAAAACTTTTTTCTACAGTTTATCCTATTTTAAACAGTGGGGTTGCACATCAAGTTGAAAAATTTTTGAGAAGAGACTTAAAGAAAAAAATACTTAACTACATAACCCAAACAAAACCTGATTTAATTTTTACAACTCACTTCACTTTTAACCAGATAGTTGGAGATCTTAAGAAGGAAAATAAACTTGACGTCCCAACCGTTTCTTTCATTACCGATGCATTTGATCCTCATCGCAATTGGATAAACAAAAATAATGATTATACAATTATTTATTCTAAAGATGCTAACAAGAAATTAACCAAAAAAGGATTAACTGGTTCACAGATAAAAAACTTTAACTTTCCATTGAGAGAAGTGTTCCAAAGTAAAAAAGTTAACGTTAACGGAACAAGATCTAAACTAGGTTTAGAAAAAAATAAGTTCACAGTTACCTTGGTTTCGGGAGGAGAGGGTATTGGAGACTTAGATAAGATAATCCTTCCGTTTATAGAATCAGATCTAGATGTTCAGATGGTTGTTGTGTGTGGCAGAAATGAAGCTTTGAAGAACAAGCTTGAAAACTTAGCTAAAACCCACAACACAAAAAAGTTCTCGCTAACTGTTCTTGGTTTTGTTACAAACATGGAAGAGTATGTTTCTGCTTCTGACTTGATGATGGGTAAATCAGGATTATCTTTTATGTTTGAATCTTTTATTTACAAAAAACCGATAATAATCACGCAATGTCTTAAGAATGAAGAACCTGCATTGAAGGCATTCTTAAAAGAAAAAGTTTGTTGGTATAGAAAAAAACCTAAGCAAGCTTATGAACTAGTTACTAAAATACTAAAAGATAAAGGAGGCTATAATGATTATGTTAAGAATATTGAGAATTTATCCATAGATAATGGCAGTGATGAGATTGCTCAATTCTTACTGAATCTGCTTAATAAAAATGAAGTGTGATGTATTAATTGTAGGTGCTGGTTTTTCTGGCTGTGTTGCTGCTCAGAGACTGGCTGAAAAAGGTCTTAATGTTTTAATAGTTGAAAAAAGGAATCATATTGGTGGTCAGTGTAGCGATAAGCTGGACGAAAATGGAGTTATGGTTCAGACTTACGGCCCGCACATATTTCACACCAAATTCGAAGATGTTTCTGAATATCTAAATAGATTTACAAAATTTAATGATTACAAACATAAAGTTATTGCAAAACACAAAGACAAGCTTTACCCCGTACCAATTAATCTTACAACTTTCAACAAGTTTTACAATCTTAATCTTGACGGGGAAGGTATGAAAGAGTTTTTCGAGGACAAAAGGGAAAAGATAGATATAATAAAAAATTCACGAGACGTTATTCTTTCTAGGATTGGCACTGAGCTTTATGATGCTTTTATTAAATATTACACTAAAAAACAATGGGATTGTTATCCTGAAGATCTAGATAAAGAAGTTCTTGAAAGAATTCCTGTAAGATTTGATGAAGATGATTACTATTTTAGTAATGAACTTCAAGGAATCCCAATCAATGGTTTTTCCGAAATGTTCAAAAAGATTATTGCATCTCCAAACATCCAAATTAAGCTTAATACAGATTACAAAGATGTAATAAACAAAATAGATTATTCAAAACTAATTTGCACAGCCCCGATTGATGAATTTTTTGATTTCAAATTTGGAAAATTAAAATATAGAGCTCTTAAATTTATATTAGAAACCAAAGACAAGGAGCTATTTCAGGAAAATTCGGTAGTAAACTACCCAGGACCTGATGTTCCTTATACTAGAATCACCGAGTTTAAACATTTCTTGAATCAAAAGACTGATAAGACTACGATTATGAAAGAAATCCCTACTTGGGAAGGCGTACCTGCATACCCTATACCTCAAAAGGAAACAAAAGAGCTTTTCAAAAAATATCAAGAGCTTGCAGAAAATACAAAAGACACTTATTTCTTGGGAAGGCTTGGAAGATATAAGTACATCAATATGGACGTTGCATGTAAGGAAGCTTTAGAGCTTGCTGATGAAATATTAGAAACTATCTGACTTATTTTACTTGGTCTAAATAACGTGTAATTAGACTTCTGATTTCTTTTCTTTCTTTTTCAAATACTGGGATGTGGAATGCACTGTCCATTATTATTGCTTCTTTGTTTTTTGAGTTTATTTGTTTATAGATACATCTCACATTATTTTTATTAGTTAAGAAGTCATCGTTAGACTGTATTAGTAAAAGATTTGATTTAACGTTTGAAAGCGCGTTTCTTGATTCTTTCATTAGACCAAATAAGACTTTAAAACTTTTTATAGGAATGAATCTATAGTGTCTTTTTTTGTTTATCTCTTTTTCAATTACCCTAGGAAAATGTCTTTTCTTAATTTTATCAGTAAATATTCCTGTTATTGATGCTAATACCCTTATTGCTTCATGAAATTTAAACTTGACTATTGTGCCCATTAAGACTATTGAATCAACTTTGTATTTTGAAGCAAGTAATAAGCCTAAATTGCCTCCTGAAGATGATCCCACTATAATTATTTTTTCACAGCTCTTTCTTAGTTCTTTGTATGCTTTTTCCGCTGACCTATACCAATCTTGCCAGGTTGTTGTATCAAGATGTTCTATAGAAGTTCCATGCCCTGCTAGTAATGGTGCACTTACAGTATATTTTTTCTTTGGAAAGTTCTTCAGTATCCAAGGGAACTCATCAGGTGTTGATGTAAATCCATGCAATAACAACACCCCTTCTTTCCCTCCTTTAATAAACTTTGATTCTGCTCCTTTCATCACTTTTGGCTTTTTTTTCATATTTTTTGCTCTTTTTATTTTGCCTTTTATTCTTAGCACTAACAAAACCGCCAAGCCAAATAACAATATTGTTTTTATCATTTTATAATCCCAACTTTCAAAATAGTTTTGTTTCGTGAACAGCATGTATAAAAAGAGACGAACTCCATGCAAAATTCTTTTCTGACCTATAAAATAATCTCTTAAGTGGTTTCCCATCCAAACTATAAACTTCATAAACTCCTTTATGCTCTACAATCTTTTCTGACATCTTCCTGACAAGATCTTCATACTTAAATCCTGTTTTGTGTCTTGCTATTATATCCAAACAGCCAGGCCATAACCAGTATACATTGTCTTGATAGTCATCCATCCCGAAAAATCTCAGTAATGCTGACTTTTCTTCTTTTTTGTATCTTGGAAATGCATTAAGTGTTGTGAACCCCCCATCTAACTTATTCTTTTCCATAAAATAAAGTATCTTATATGCTTTCTCTTTGTCTGCAACATCAAATATTATTGCTAATAAGTTTCCACAGGCAGTAAAATAATCATGTCGCCCTTCAGAGTCTATCCAGTCTGAATAGTAGTTTCCGCTCCAGAATTCTTTGTTGATTTTCTCTTTAATAAAAACTGATTTTTTCATATACTCTGATTTATGTCCCAGCTTATTCTCCATTTTATGCATATCTGATAATGCCTTACAGTAAAGTACATTCGTATACAGCACTTTTCCTTTTTTTCTTATGTTATCTGCCCACGAGCAATATTCATCTTCAACAACCAGATCTCCTGCACCATACCAGTCTATCACTTTTTTTATCTTTGAATGGTTCTTTTTTACAAAATCAATGTCTCCAGTCTTATCAACATAATGTTTTAATGCAATTATAAACAAAGAATTTTGATCTGTTGGAACATTATCTTTTTTGTCTTCTGTATATCTTGCTTGTATCTTACCTTTAATTCCTAAAAAGTTCAAGATCATACTTTTCTGTCCAACCCTTAAAGGCAGCTGCCCATCCTTTTTCTGATAATTAAGCAACAAAAGCAGCTCTTTTTTTATTTTTTCAAAATCCCCCAATTCACACATTCCAAATACGGCATAGAGTCCGTCTCTTGCCCAGTAGTCTGAAAAGTGTGTTGTCCCTGCTAACACCCCTTTATCACTATACGAATTCCTCAAATTCTCTTTTGCTATCTGGTATGCTTCTTGTATCATCTTAAAATACGAACCTGGAGGGACTTTCGTCAACAGTTACTAACTGACAAATCACAAGGGACTCCGGTGCGTAACACTAGGAGTCGCTTTTTGCGTGCCAGCTGAGCGTAACCAGCTGTTTCGAACCCTCGACCTATAGCTGTCTTCAACTTAAGTTTAGGAGGCTATTGCGCTATTTGCCCAACTTACACGATCAAGTGTTCCCAGGGGACTCCGGTGCGAAGCACTAGGAGTCGCCTCCTGGTGTCAACTGACAGTGGCAGTTGCCAGGCTGCGCTACAGGTTCATACATTAAAGAACAAGTATTTTATTTATAAAGATTTAGTGGAGTTACTGGCATTCACTCCATTTTTTGCCCAAGCCACCACTATGGCTTTGGCAGATTTGTTTGCCTTCTAAGCCACTACTTAAAATACAGGCTTTTTCCTGAAAAGCATATTCACATTCATACAGGATACATTCACTTAATTTAGTGCCAATTCCTTTAAAACTCACACAGTTCTGGATTCCTTTACTTCCGTCAGAAAAACCACATTCTAAGATCTTACCGTCATACTCGCATTCGTGTAAAACGCACTCACTCCAAACTTTGCCAACTTCACCCCGAGGAACACACTTTTTTATTCCAACTAATCCTTCAGTCAATTCGCACTTCTCTGTGGCGTCCAGTCTGTTGCATTCATAAGGTAAACATACACTCCAGGATTTGCTTAGTTTTCCCGAAGAAGAACATAACCTTATGCCTTTTTCTCCATCCAACAGATTACACTCACCAACTTCTCCAGGTGCACAAGTAAAAATTCCCATTTGAGCCATAATTAAAACTATAAAAATAACAAACATACTTACTAGTACTAAAAAAACGGGTGCGATCTTTTTTATCACGTCTTGAGCTTTCATTTAAACCTCCAGATCAAGAATAAAGATATTGCCATAATGATGCCTCTTACTATAACCCCTTGTAAATTTAATTCTCCAGATGAGATTATGCTATTCGCAGCTATCAATCCGAATATAAAAACACCCATCACTCTTATCATCTTCATACCTAAAACTCTTTCAGGAACTAGGTTTAAGATACATCCAACAAAAAAGTGCACAACCTTCCCTGCAAAACTAAGTATGGAGTAGATAACTCCTTTATTGGCAACCTCAAATGTCTCTTTATTATCCCCTTCAAAAAAACCTAAAATCTTACTGCCGCTTTTAATTTCCGCCAATTTAGTAACACCGAACATATTGCTTATCTTTCTTTCAATGCAGTCTAATAATCTAAACAGTACACTGTACCTAGAGAAAGAAACTACCATGACAATAAGATCGTTCAATTTGTTTAAAGATTGAAATGTAAAGCTAGTTTCAGCTAGACGTTTCATTTTATGTCTATTACTACTCCTTCAACTAAATTATTCCTCGGTAAAAATGTTATTTTCCCACCAATTTTGACAAGTTCGTCTTTAAAGAAGTAGTCATCTCCTTTTTTTAGTACAGTTATATCTGCATCTAACGTAATATCCTTTCTAACCGGGTCTTTTACAACAAACACCTTTCCTGAATCGCTCACAGAGACTAGACTAGAACTTATTTCTTCTCTGTTTACTACCTTAACAATTACTTCTCCGCTAGCATCTAACTCTACATCACCCACGTTCACAAAATTAACTCCTTGTTCAGGATACACCCCTCGAGATATTACAGATACCCCCATAACTCGTTTATCATAAGCTTCTCTAAACTCAGAGGTGTTATCTCCAACCAGTTCTATGACCCCCCTAAAATAACCATCATCTGTGTGTATATTCACGTAATTCCCTATTTTAATATCATTTGAAGGGTTATCGTTTTCTATCGAGATCAATCTTCCATCTTTAGATATTGCTAATACTTCAACAATCAAGTACAACTGACTGTATCCTTCTCTCGTAACTGAAGGAAAAGCTGAATAGTCAACTATGTTCGTTATGTTCATACCTGCATACTCATTTACCCCTCCTTTAACAATTGATCTTATAATCTCATCAGACACCAGATTACTCACTTCTACACCAATTACTTTTTTTACTATCTTATAGTCTGGTAAATGTAAATCGCCCACATCCTGAGATACTTTTTGTATTTTTCCTAAAAACCTGCTGTTTTCTGTTATAAGCTCGATGGGTGCGCCCGCCCTTATCTCTTGGCCATCTGCAAATTTTAAATCTCCGCCGTTATTTGTGGACAAAACTTTAAAGGTAAGGTAAACTTCATAGTTCCCTTCCTCTTTTGATTTAGGTATTGCTGTAAAATTTATTATTTTTAGTACAGGTATGCCCCTATAATAACCTACATCTCCCTCCTTCACAGTCTCAAGTATGTAGGAAGAGACTCTTTCAACTTCTAAAATAAGGTATGTTGCTTCATACTCGGGAGGTTCAAGTTGATCACTAATAAACTTCACACCAACAATCACCCCAAGAATAACAAGTGCAACCAGAATAATATCTATAACATTTACTTTCCCAAAAAGTCTTCCTTTGTTATCTATAACCACCATATTCTAAAATAGGAAAAATAAGTCTTTATTAAGTTTTTCCCCTGCCTTAAAAAGGGAGTGACCCCTCATTTAAAAGGAAAACATTATCTTAAATCAACAACATTCCTATTGCTAAAATCTTTTTTAACATTCCTATTAAGAACTATAGTTTTACACTCATCTAACTCATCCAATCTATCCACAAGAAGCGAGCTTATGTGAGGTATTTCTTTCTCGATGTATGCTTTGTTTGCACCCATCAGTTTTGCAAGTGAAACATCTTTGTCGAATATTTTAACATCATACCCTTTTCCGATAAAGTATTCAACCAACCTAACTTGCGGACTTTCTCTCAAATCATCTGTACCTGGTTTAAAGCTTAATCCTACAAAACCCACACTCCGCACATCAAATGACTCTATTTTTCTTATTGCGTTGTGTATGTGTTTCTCATTTGAAATATCAAGGCTGTTTATTACAGGTAAATCTAGATCTTTCTTTCTTGCAAGATACTGTAAATTTCTTAGATCTTTTGGTAGGCAACTCCCCCCATAAGCAAAACCAGGTATAAGATACTTACTTGAGATGTTTAGCTTTTTATCTCTGCACAACAAGCTCATTAATCTTTTTCCACTCACACCATATGCTTCCGAAAACCTGCCCACTTCATTCGCAAACACAATCTTATATGCATGGAACACATTACACAACATCTTTACTGTCTCTGCTTCCTGAAATGGTGCAACAATAAACTCTGATTTAATCCCTTTATAAAATTCTTTCATAAGCTTAACTGCTTTCTTGTCTGTGCATGCAACAATTATGAAAGGAGGATTGATATAATCTTTAACCGCGACGCCTTCTCTCAAAAACTCTGGGTTAAAACATAACCCAACATTCATCCCCTGAAAATACTTTTCTTTCATCTCAAGAGAAGTCCCAGGAGTTACTGTAGATCTTATTACAATAAGATGATACTTTTTCTTTTCCTTAAGTAGCTCTGATATCTCTTCCATAACATTATTAAGATAAGAGAGATCGTGTCCTCCCGACTCTTCAGAAGGTGTCCCGACACAAATCACAGAAACATCTGTGTTCATTACAGCATATTTTGGATCAGAAGTTGCTTTAAGCCTTTTAGACTTTATCCCTTTTTTTACTAGCTCGCTCACCCCTTCCTCAATTATAGGTGATCTGCCTTGGTTCATTATTGAGACTTTTGTCGGATTTACATCTACACCTATAACTTTATGCTTCTTTGAAAGTATTGCAGATGTTACTATCCCCACATAACCCAATCCAAAAACACTTATGTTCATCTTAACCTTTTACTTTTATTTCATCTGAACTCATCAACTTATTTATATGTTCTTTGGTCAAAAAGAAAAAGTCGATTGCTTTCGTCCCTTTTTTATACCTGTTTAGTGATTTATCCTCGCTGTTAAACCAATATGCCCCATACCCTTCTTTTTTGACCAATTTAAAAAGACGGTTTGCTGGAGAACCTTTTTCTTCTGGATCGCTTATCACTTCAACCAACCAACCAGGTTTTACTTTTTTCAAAAACTGCTTTGCCCCTTGAAAAACTTCAAGTTCATGACCTTCAACATCACATTTGATGAAAGATATATTCTCATCCAAAAATAAAGAGTCGATCTTTTTTGACTGAACACTGAAAATGTCTTTAAACTCTTCCTTATCACCAACCAATCTCGCTTCATAATAGTTTTTCCCCAAAGATTCATAGATAGGTATTTCCATTTTTACCATCTCTTCTTTGTTAGAAACTGCAAACCTCAATGGTTTAACATTTCTTAACTTAAAACTCCCAATATTACTTTTTAGTAACTCGAAGGTTTGCTTTACAGGCTCAATGCTGTACACTTTTCCAGATTCTGAAACAAATTTAGACATTACTTTCGTGCAATAACCTATATTAGCACCAATGTCTATAACCCTATCTCCAGGTACAACCAGCTCTCTAACAACTTTAAAATAAGCCAACTTTCCACTTAATGAAAGTCTTGAAAGAGTTCTTGCGTAATACTTTTTCTTCAACCAAATCAAAACTTTTTCAGGCAAAAACTTTAAGATTAAACCTTTTACAAATTTCATTTTCTTATCCCCACAACAGTTTCACATATCTCAATAAATTTCTTTGATATTTTTTCCCAAGAATAGTTATTCTTAACTAGGTTATACGCATTATTTTTAATTCGGTTATACAGTTTTTTATCAGTACTCAGTTTATCTATCGCTTCAGCGAACTCTTTGGGTGAATCTCTTATCAATATGTTCTCTCCGTCAGTTACTGGCAATCCTTCTGCACCTATTGTTGTCGAAACAACAGGGATCTTTGCAGCCATCGCTTGGAATATTTTTATTCTTGTTCCGCCGCCAATTCTCAGTGGCACTGCATAAACCTCTCCCCTAAACAAGTAAGGTTTAACATCTGGCACTCGCCCAGTAACCACAAAATCTTTTCTATTCAGTTTTCTAATCTCCTTATCTGGATTTTTTCCGACACAATAAAACTTGTATCCTTCAAGTCTGGGAAATATCTTATCGTTAAAATATTTGACTCCATCAGGGTTTGGTCTCCAGTCAAGACCTGCTGTGAAAACTATTGATTTTTTTTCTCTTTCAAAACCCTTCCTTTCATATTCTTTTACATCCACCCCAAGGTCTACATAATCTGTATTTTTCACACCAAATACACGTCTATGAATATTGACATCATTTTCCGATACACAGATTACATAGTTAAATAGCCTTGTAATCTTTTTCTCCATTCTTTTTGCTTTTATGTACTGTAACCACCATATAAGTCTTTTTATGCCTTTTGTGTTCTGAAAATGCCTTTTCAAAACCATAAATTCAACATTATGCTGAAACAGTACTTTTTTTATCTTTACATCTAAGCAGTTAAGAGCTGGGAACAGAAAGTCACAGATGAACAGATTATAATTCTTATAGATTCTGTTTATATTTCGTTTCAAGTCTCTCTTATAGTCATGCGCCATGGTATAAGGGTATCTTGAGAATAGATTTCTAAATACATGCAAATAAAATTTTAAACCTTGTTTAGAAGATTTCCTTGACCTCACATAAACAAAATTCTTACATAACTTTCTCATTTCAGGGATGTATTTCTCTTCTCCTGGGCACACAACAGAGATTATATCTAAATCAAACTTCTTATTTAGCTGTTTAAGCATATTATAAGTTCTTATCCTCCCCCCTGAATCTATCGGGAAGATCACATCCTTACACAAAAATAACACCCTCATTAACTCTTCACCCCATAAACTATATTGTCCAACATTTTTAAGTTTGTATCTAGATCAAACTTCTTTTTTATGAATCTCTTAGCATTTAATGAAATCTTTTCTCTTAATTTTTTATCATTCAATAACCTCATAACTTTCTCAGCAAATCTTACAGGCGTGTCTGCGATCAATATCTCTCTTCCATCCTCTGCCAATATCCCTTGATTTGCTAGACTTGTGCTCACTACTGGAACACCTGCTGCCATCGCATCAAGTATCTTGTTCTGAACCCCTCTTGCAGTCTTTAACGGAGACACAAAAACTGACTGGCTTGCAACTAAAGAAGTCATATCTTCTACAAACCCTGTAACTGTAGCATTTTTCAGTTTTTTCAGTTTTTTCGCAGGATTCATCCCTGCAACTACAAATTTTACATCAGGAACTTGCTTCTTTATCAAAGGAAGTATCTCATCATGAAAATATATAGTTCCTTCAACATTTGGTCTGTAGTCCATAACTCCCAAGAAGATAACTGAACTTTTCGCTTTGACTGTTTTTTTCAGTTTTGGTATCTTTACTCCGTTGGGCATCACTATTGCATCTTTACTCAATAATTCTTTCTCTGGCTCCGAGATAACTATTATCTTTTCACACTGTTTAACGATCTTTTTCTCCCATCTCTTTACTTTGAGATATTCGAGATAGTAAAACGGCCCTAATGGGAAAAGTTTCTCTTTTGAATATGTTTTCCATTTTTCTGAATCCGCATCACCTATAAAACCTATCTTTCTTTCTTTTCTTTCAGAAACATACATTGCCATCTGTGATGATCTTATAAATATAAGATCGCAATCTATACTATCTACAATCTCTTTCAGCTTCTTAGAGTAAAAATATCCAAAAGAGCTTGGCCTTAATGAAAAAATGCTTCCAACTGCACCCAACACAGGTCTTTTTATTATTGTTGTTGATGCTTTACTGCAAAACTTTTCTAGCTCTTTAGCCCACAACAAATCTTTCCTGCTAAAACTTAGATAAACAACATGAACTTCGTGCTTCTTTGATAGATGTTTTATCACATTCAAAGCTGTCCTGCTGCTCCCTCTGTAAGGTGTAGGAACCCTGTGGCATAAGAATAATATCTTCACTTTACTTTTCCCCATCCATAAATTTTCTAAACCATTTCTCTAAGAACAATAGACTCCATATCTTGTGGCTGTGGTCAGCGCCTCTATTATGGCTGCCCAGTAATTTTTTGATAAAGCTCTTATTAAAATACCCTCTGCTACTTGCATCTTTGCTAAGCAAAACATCATAACTCACATCTTTCAAGTCTTTCCTAAACCAATGAACTAAGGGAACACCAAATCCTGCTTTTTTCCTGTAAAGAATATTTTTTGGCAATATTCCAGATAACGCTCTCTTTAAAAGATACTTTTTCTCCAAGTTCTTCATTTTCACTTTCCAAGGTATTCTGCTTGCGCTCGCTATTAGATTATGATCCAAAAAAGGACTTCTCACTTCTAAGCTGTGTGCCATCGATGCTATATCTACTTTTACAAGGATATCATCAGGCAGATAGTGCTTAAAATCAAAATACTGTTTTTTTAGCATGGGTGCTTTGTACTTGTCTGCCTTTTGTAAAAGAATTTGTTTAGAACTCTCCTTTACTTGGTTCATTGTTTTGTTTTTGTAGTATGTGTTAAAATTTGATAGCCATTCAAAATATTGTTCTTCTTCTTTCATCGTAAGAAGGTCAAATTTTCTCCCTATCTGTTGGAATAAAGGTATTTTATGACCTTGTGAGAAAAACATTTTACCAAAACTAGAAACTGAAGGTTTCAAAAAACCAGGCGTCACTTTTGACATTATCTCGTACTTATCTGGGACATATCTTGGATAACCCAAGAAGCTTTCATCCCCCGCATCACCACTTAACGCAACAGTAACGTGTTTTCTTGTCATTTTTGACAGATAAAATGTAGGTATTGCTGATGAATCCGCATACGGCTCGTTATAATGCCACACTAGATCATCCATTATGTTTATCGCATCCATCTTCACTATCTCTTCTCGATGGTCTGTTCCAAATAAGTCTGCAACTTGTCTTGCATATACTGTTTCGTCAAAGTCTTGTTCTTCAAAACCTATTGAAAACGTTTTTACAGGCAGGTCAGATATTTTTGACATCATTGCTACAACTGCACTACTGTCTATCCCCCCAGATAAGAATGCTCCAAGCGGAACATCAGATATCATTCTTTTTTCTGTAGCTTCATACAAATCTTTGACTATATCTTTACAATGACTTTTTTCTGATTTTTTTATAGTCTTATAAAAATGTACATCCCAATACTGTTCAATCTTAACATTCCCTTTTTTATCAACAACCCCATAATGCCCTGGAGGTAATTTTGACATCTTCTCAAATATACACTTTGGCGTTGGCACATATCCAAAACTAAGATAGTGAGTTATGGCTTCATCAGCTATTGTCTTATCGACCGCAGGATAAAGAAGTATCGCTTTTAGTTCTGAAGCAAAAACAAACTTATCTTGATCTTTATAGTAAACTAAAGGTTTCTGACCAATTCTATCTCTTGCCAAGAAAATTTCTTTTTTGTTTGAGTCCCATATGGCAAATGCAAACATGCCATTAAACATACTGACACATTTTTCACCATATTCTTCGTATGCATGTATGATCACTTCTGTATCAGTATCTGATTCAAACTTGTGTCCTTTTTTCTCAAGATCTTCTTTTATCTCTTTGAAATTATAGATTTCTCCATTATAAGTTATCCATATATTTCCATCCTCATTGCTCATCGGTTGTCTGCCTGCCTTGGAAAGATCAATAATACTTAACCTTCTTTGCGCAAGCCCTATACTCCCATCCACATATGTTCCTTTATCGTCTGGCCCCCTATGTTCTAAAGAGTCTCTCATCTGGTTAAGTCTTTTTTTGTCAACTTTATTCTTAAAATCCCAAACTCCGACTATTCCGCACATTTTACTCCTTTTTTATTAAGTAACTCAACATACAATGTCTCATAATCCTTGCAAACTCTTTGTACATTAAAATATTCTTCAATCTTTTTTCTTCCTTCTTTTCCCATCTTCGCTCTTAGATTTTTATTTTCTAACAACCTCGCTATTGCCTCTGCTAACTTATCAGACGACTTGACAGGGACAAGTAGTCCATTAACCTCTTCTTCCACCAAAACAGGATTGCCCCCTACATTTGTTGCGACAACTGGTTTTGATGCTGCCATTGATTCCATTATTGTTTGCGAAATCCCCTCAGATAAAGAACATATAACCGAAACATCTGTAACTCCTAAAATTTCAGGTACATCTCCTCTTAATCCCAATAATAACACATTATTCTCCAAAATATCTTCTTCTATAGTTTGTTGGATTCTTGGTTTTTCCTCACCCACCCCGACTATTATTAGCTTTGCATTCTTTTCCTTTTTTACAACAGTTGAAAATGCCTTGATCAAAGTTAGATGATCTTTTATTTTTCTAAGGCCTGCCACAATTGTTACTATCTTGTCTTTATTGCTTATTCCTAATTCACTTCTTAACCCAGCTAAACTGATTTTTTTATCAAACTTACTTATGTCAGTCCCATTCAATATAGTTTTTACCTTTTTTCTTTTAACCCCTAACTCCTTAACAACTTTTTCTCGGACTTCATCAGACACAGTTATTGCTTTGTCAAGTCTTTTTGAAAGAATTCTGCTCAACAGTACTGCTTTTTTTGATCGTTTGTTTTCAAAAGAGTTGTGATCGACATAGATCTTTATTGGAACATCAGACAACAACGTTGCAAGCATTCCTTGCTGCAAAGAATCCATATTATGCATCTGCAGTATGTGAGGTCTTTCTTTTTTGATTATCCTTGCTATTCTTAAAGGCAACTCCCACCCTAAACCAGGTTTTTTGTTAAGAACGTAAGTTTTCACTCCTTTGATCAGCATATCTTCATTTACTCCTTTTAAACTTACGATTACATTCTCAAACTTTTTAGTTTCTGTGTTACATATTATGTTTCTTACACCTTGCTGGAGACCTGCTCTAAAAAACTCATCAACAATCCTCAATATTTTTATCTTTCCCATTTTAGTCATCAAATAAACAGTTAATAACCCATTTTTAACAGTGTTTTATAACTTTTTACCTTCGTTTAAATAAGAAAAATTATTATAAATAATCCCTTACTAGTGTCATATCTTAAACAAGCTAACTCTTTATAGATTATTTGATCTTTGAAGACCTTACGTTCTTTATTTTTTTCAAAATCTCCTTTGTTTTCTTAATTTCATCTTTCCTAAATACTCTTAGCAGATAAAGTACTAAAGGAAATGTCATTAAAAACAGCACATCCAATGTAATTTGTAACACTATCGATTCGACAGATATCAACAAACTCACAAAATAGTACACAATCGCAACTATTAAAGCAAAAATAACTCTCTTTTCAGGTGTTATTTTATAAATTTTTATAGAGATAAAATAAGCGACTAACGCTATAACTGCAAAAGCTGATAATTTTGCAACAGCTGCCCCCATATAACCCATACCCGGTATTAAAATAAAGTTTAACGCAAGATTGATTATTACTCCCACCCCAAGAATTAAAGGAATCATTTTTGTCTTCTTTTTTATCTGTAAACCCGTCTTAAAAAAGTCTGAAAGAGGTCTAAAGAAAAATGCTAGAACTATTAATGGAACTACCTTATACACTTCAAAAAAGTCAGGCCCCACAAGAAAACTTAATACTGGCTTAATCAAAACTGCCAGGCATAAGCTAAAAAATATAAGTATAAAAAAGAAATAAGTTTGCATTCTTGAAAATACTTTATTTATTTTTGGTTTTTTTAAGCTAGAGTACACAAAAGGGTACCATATCAAGAAAAAAGGCTGTTCTATAAGATATATCAGCACTGTCCCCAACTGTATCCCCAAGTTATACAATCCCACTTGCGCAGTTGTCGACAACTTTTGTAATAAAAAAACATCTGCCCTCATTAGCACAAATATTAACAGCCCCCCTGGGACAAGGGGAAGTGCAAACTTCATCATGTGTCTTGCTTTTTTCATAGAAAACTTAATACCTGTTTCGAAAATTGTTTTTGGAACCAGTAAGAAGAATACAAGTCCTGATGTAACTACCCCACTAACAAATATACCCAAAAGGCCCATATCCAAAAAAACTATGAGTAAAATGTTCAAGAATAATGCAACAAATAGACGTACAACACTAATAACCGAATAAAAGACAGATTTTTCAACTAACCTTAAAAGTGTCATTGGTATCTCTATAATAGACTGTAACAAGAAGGCTATGAACGCAAGATTGATAAATAATGCATATCTGCTAGTGTCAAACAAAAGATAAGATATTTTTGAACTAAACATTATTACTCCAGCTGAAACGATAACTGAAAATATAGTTTGGATTACTAAGCTTGTGCTTATCACAGCGTTTCTTTCCTTTTGTCGTTTATAATCAAAATAAAATCTTGAAATTGTTCTGTTCAACGCGTTGTTCCATAACATACCTGCCAAAGTTACAGTAAACATGATTAGTGCAGCCACCCCATAATCTGTTGGGCTAAGATACCTTGTGTATACAGGCACCATTAAAAATCCAACTAGTTTCTGCACAACACCCCCTAAACCATAGATGATGCTGTGTTTTCCAACTCGGGTTAGATCTTTTAACATTTTTGATTCCTTCTTATCCTACTACTTAGTTGATTTCAACTAGTTTCTTTATCAAATAAAATCTATCTTTAAATAAATGTAGAATAACATCCCACAAACTTTCCTCTTTTACCTCATAATTTCTGAAAGGGGATTGATTTTCATTAAAACAGTTGTTTTTTCTTAATAAATCTCCTTCATCGCATTCATTAACTCCGCATTCTTCCAACCCATAAACATAAAAATCCCCTGAATTAGTTGATAACAATATTTCTTTACAACAATCCCCAGTAATATCTTGAACTTGCATTGTTGGGTGTGTGCCGTGCCAGTTAAACGAAACTCCATTTACAGTCATGTTAAATAAATGCCCCCCCTCATTATCCAACACATAGATCTTACTACCTTGTGCTACAACAACTTCGTTCTTACCATCATTCTCAACATCAGCTATGATAATGTTATCTGCATAACCCCCCATTTCAGGAGCGTAGTTCCATAATAGACGTCCTTCAGAATCATAGGCATTTATTACCCCGCCGGCACCAAAAACAAGCTCATCTGTTTTAGAAGTATAATCAATCTGCCCAGCCACAAGCTCTCTTGGCAAACTTGTAGACTTTCCCTTTTCTTCTACTAAAACTAACTGTTTACCGTATTCATCCCCTATATAAAGACGAAGTACTTTTTCTGATGGTTTTACACCCACAGTTGCTACATCATTCTTTATTCCTTTTCCATCAAAATCCCCAACAGCAATGTTACGGGAACCGTTTAAGGGTTTCTTTCTAAACTTAACATTTCCAGATCCATTAACACAAACTATATTTTCTATATATTCATTATAACAAAATCCATTCTCAAAATCCCAGTCATAAACTTCATCCATAAACTTTGGCACTTCAGTATCCCATAACTGTACCCATTCGTTACTTTTTTTTGTACGGTCCAAATCTAAAGCTTTTCCACCATATATCAGTTCATCGCAGCCATCACTGTCAACATCTCTCAAATAAGGTGTGTAGACATAGCTTTTTTGAAAATCTTCCACCAACTCACAATCCTTGCTGAACACTCTTGTTAAAGTTCGGGGTGCACTCTCCCCACTATCTCCGCTGACAAAGACATGATCATAAAACCCCGAATAAACATCAGACACGCTAGTAATCCACTTACCATTTCTACCTTCAACAAATCCGCTTTCAGGATTACTGCACAATAAGGCGCCGTTTGCATCATATACATATACTCCTTCATCGACCAGTACTACCTCTGTCCTAGAACCATCATTATAATAATCTACGGTGTCAACTAAAAGTTTAGTTTGGTTCTGGTAAGAAGCACCCCACAACAAGACAAAACCCATCGCAGTAGCAGGAAGAATAAAGATAGTTAAAAGAAAAAAGATTAATATTTTTTTAGGTAATGACATTTTCTTAATCTCTCTTTCCTTCTTTGTAAAAGAAAGGCTCACCATCCGAATCATAAAGTGTAACTAACACACCCTCATACTTTCTGTTCAGTTCAAGATGTTTTTTTGAATAGTACATCAGTCTCAAATCATCTTCCCGTTTAATAAATTTTTGCTTTCTGAAAAGTTTTACTAATCTTTTGTCTGAAATATAAAACCGTATTACGTCCGCATTAACGTCTATTGCTTTTTTATTTAAGAAATTTATAACAGAATTGATGATCCCCTTCTTATTTGGATCCATAAAAAAGTCTATTATACTCAGCATTTTCTTTTTCCCTTTTCTTTCTGTCTTCAGGATTATGTAACCTTCAATAGTTCCTTTGTTTATTACATAATACTTTTCATAGTTCTTAAATTTCCAGTTGAGATAATCTCTATCCCTTTCATTAACAAGAGAATAGTGCTTACTATTCTTTTTCCATACTTCTCTGAGCTCCTCCCCACATTCACCAAATCTTTCAAAATCTAATTCACTCTCCTTATTACAAAATAGGGTCTGGTAAACCTTATCCAGAACATAAACAAGACCCACCTTTTCCAAGAACCTAGGGAGATAACTTCTAAAACTTATTATTTTAAGATAAAGAGGTATACTATGATACTTCCACCCTTGTTTAGTATATATTCTTATAGCATCTTCACTGTTTTTAATTGCCAGGTTTATATCAAAAAGCGAATATGCCTCGTTAAGTATCTTCCTGCCTATCCCTTTACCTCTTTTTTCTTCTGAAACAAACTGGTCAAGCTGCCAGCCAGATTTATAAAAAACTTTTCCAATTTTTAATCTCATAGGAATATATCCCAAAAAACCTATCATCTTGCCTCCTTCAAAAATTGCAGTGTACTTTGGACTTTTTTTATCGGGATGATTCACATAATTATTTTGAAAGTAGGTCCATTCTCTACTTTCCTCTCCAGGAAACGTCTTTCTTGAAAACTCAAGAATCTCTTTTCTAATCTTGGTTAAGTCTTTCATTTTGTAATTTTTTGAATTCTTCTCTATTCTTTTCTTCAGTGGGAAATTTACCAAGAAGTTTATTTTTTATCTTTTGAATAATCTCCCACCTCCCCAATCTTTTCCAAACCAGTTGGTTGAACAAAACATAAACTTTATTTTTAATAGTGCTTTTATACAAATAAATATATTCTGCAGCCCTCTCAGAGTTGGAGAATAATTTTTTCCTAGAATCCATAACACCCAAAAAATCTAAACAATCTAGTCCCTTTTTAAAACTATTTTGAACAACTTCTTTAGCAAGGTAAGTGCCGGGACCTGCCCCATCATAATCCTCCAAAAAAGAGGTTTTTAGATTGTACCTCTTATCTTTGTAAACAAGGTCATACACAAAAGAGGCAGGTTTTTCGTCTACGAATAAAAAATCTAGACATATCTGCCCTTTATCTTGCATTCTTTCTGCAAGCGTCTTATAAAAAAACATTTGTTGTTTATCTCCGGTTACTGATCTTCCTACTGTATGCTTCCACGAACCTCTCTCGATTAAGAAAAAATCTTTGATAAGTCTGGGCAACAACTCTTTATTGACAATATCACAATATCTAACGTTACCAATTCTAGAAAGTTTACTAAGATTATTTCTTATGCTTTTCCTTCTACTTTTTGGTATACCACCATAATAGTTCTCCCATTCTTCTTCTATCTTAATTACAGGAGATACTCGCTCATTAAACTTTAAAAAAATAAAACCTGATTTTTTAAATTTCTTACTCTTAATCATGCCTAAATTTGTTGAATCTAAGGGTACGTCCTCTAAAATAAGCTTATCAAACTCTATGTTCTTCTCTAAATAACTAAAAATTGCAAACAAAACCTCTTGGTTTTTTTCAGATATTATAAAATCAAAATAGTAAGAATGAACATCTCTCATAAACTTTACATCTCCCCCTTCAATCATCAGAGGCGCTATCCCCAGTAATTTTCCAGAATCTTTGACTAACAGAACAAGCATCTTTTTGTCTTTTCCAAATGCTTCCCACCACACACTTAAGAATTCATATGTCAAAAAAACAGTATCTGCAGGTGTTTTCTCTAAAAAAGTGTTCCAAATGGGTTCTAACTTCTTAAACTCTTCAAAAGTACTTATCCTTTCAATTGTTAAACTCATCTTACTAACTTTTTGACCTCTTCAATAATATGATTCAATTCATGCATATTCAATCCCTCATGTACTGGCAAAAAAACTAAGTGTTCCATCAAAAAATAGGCATCTTTAAATTCTTTTCTAGACAAGTCCGGGCTTAAATATCTCCATTGACACGCAGATATCCCTTTAGCTCTCAGCTTAACATCAACATTATCTTCTTTTACAATTAATGGAAATGCAGAAGGACACACTCCCTCAATCAATTTTTGAAAGGGTAATACTATTTTAGAATTTTTAAGTGCCTCCATTAAATAAGCATAGTTATTCCTTCTTTTAATAACTACAGATCTTATATCATACTTTCTAAATATTCTTTCGGTTAAACCTGTTGGTTTTTTATTAAAGAACGCAGGAACTAATTCTGATGCAGACCTATCAATGTCAACTTTTCCAGAGCTTAAAGGCTTAATGCTTACATCTTTGCTAAAAACATTTTCGACAGTATTTTTAACTGCCTTCAACCAATTCTTTATATCTAATCTACTTTGGTTATTCATTAAAAACCCATTATGTCTAAAACTCGCACCTTCTTCCAACGGAAGGAACTTTCTCCAGCTTACAAAACTTACATCTCCAAACAACCCCACTCTTTTCCCTTTATAAGAAGAAAACATAGACTGCACACAATCTTCGATAAGCAGAACATTCTTTTTTTTACAGATTGAAACATACTTCTCTATCTCGTTAGGAAACCCAAAATAGTGTATCATCACAACTGCTTTAGTATCCATATCAATCTTCTTCGCCAAATCAACAAAATCAGTATTACAATTCTTGTCAATCTTATAGAATTTTACTTTAACTCCTGCTTTTTCAAAAGGTTTTACAATTGCATCACAATGATAAGAAGGAACTAATACATTAATACTTCCTACATCATTTAGTCTTTTGGCAATCTCATACAATCCATACCTTGCCATATGAAAAAAAGAACAATTTTTGTCCAAAAACAGATCTTTATTATTTCTAAAAGAGAACAGATTTGACAATCTAAGCTTGGACTCTTGTTTTATCATTCTACATCAAACTCAATACCATTTCTTTTATTTTCACCAAGTCGTGTTTTCCTGAAGCCGTTTTTGGCAGCTCAGGCACAAAAAACACTTTTTTTGGCGTTTTTAGTTTACCTTTTTTCTCAAAGCAGTAATCGATCACCTCTTTTTCATTGCATTTAACATCTTTTTTCAGTACAACTAAACAACCTATCTCCTCTCCGTAAATATCATCAGGTATTGGCACAGCACAACAATCTGCAACTCCCCCAATACTGTTTATCATATCTTCAATCTCTAAAGTAGAAATATTCTCTCCACCTTTTATTATCAAATTTTTTATTCTTCCAACCAGATAATAAAACCCCTCTTCATCATAATATCCTAAGTCCCCTGTGTGCATCCACCCTTTATCATCTAAAAGTTCAGAGGAAGATCCAACATCATTAAAATATCCTTTTATCTGGTTGTCTCCTTTGACCATTATTTCACCTATTTTGTTTACACCAAGAGCATTGCCTTCTTCATCTATAACTTTATGTTCACAACAACTCAATACTGTCCCTATAGACCCTTTTTTCCTCTTATCTTTATCAAAATGATTAAACGTTGAGAATCCGCTCCCTTCAGTCATCCCGTAACAATCCACTAAACCCACGTCAAAGTTTGATTCAACTTCTTCCATAAGCTCTAAAGGTAAATGTTGTCCTGTTGAGAACATCAACCTTAAAGAATGCCCTTTTGCTTCTTCAATACATTCTTTCAACAATATCCTCTGCATCACAGGCACAGTAGAAACATAATCTATATTATAACTCTTTATATCATTCCAAAAGTTTGTTTTGCTGAATCTTGGTGAAACATATACTGTGCCCCCAAGCATAAAAGGAGTATGTAAAAATATGGTTTGATCAATATAATAAAGTGGTTGTACACAATAAGCTTTATCCCCTTCTTTAAACAAACCTCGTTCAAGTATGCTTTTTACAGTACTGACAAAGTTTTTATGTGTCAGTATAGACCCTTTTGGTAGCCCTGTGGATCCAGAAGTATACAGTATTAAAGTATTATCATCATCTAAAATATCAACATTAAGTTCTTTATCGCTCTCTTTAACAGTTTTATAATCGATATTCAACTTTTCATCAGTTGTTCTTATTCCAATAAAATTACACATCTCACTATTTTTTACTTCTTTGATAACATCAGAAAAAACATTCTCATAAATTACTAGCTTAGCCTCTGTCTCTTTCAGTAGCCTTTTAACATCTTTCTCGGAAGAATTCGCACTTACATTAACTAAAACTCCTCCCACTTTGAGTATACCATAATAAACGATCAAAGACTCGGGAAGATTTGTAGTCATTACAAGCACTTTATCTCCCTTCTTCAAACCAAAATCAATTAAGTTGCCTGAAAAAGTATTTGATTTCTTATCAAGTTCAGAATAAGTTAAGCTTGAGTCGTTATCTCTGGGGAAAACACAGCAAGTTTTGTCAGGATTTCTCGTAACGTTGTACTTCAAGATATCTTGAATTAACTTTATCTCCAACTTAAACTCCACCCCCTAAATAAAAAAATTATAAATAACGAACAAAATTGTTGTCTTTATCTACTAAGATGTTTTTCATCTCAACAGGTTTTTCTGCAATGTCAAAACCTATTATGATTATTTCATCTCCTTTTTTTATCAGATGTGCTGCTGCTCCATTCATGCATATAACACCAGACCCTCTTTCTCCGACTATTACATAAGTTTCTAGTCTTGCTCCGTTTGTGTTATCTACAACCAGCACTTTCTGGTTTTCCATAAGACCTGCTTTGTCCATCAGATCTTGATCTATAGTAATTGAACCTACATAGTCCAAGTCTGCTTGCGTTACGTTCGCTTTGTGTATTTTTGATGATGCAAATTCCCTCATTATTACCCCTCCATATATTGTTAAAATGTTTACTAATCACTTATAAATATTTCTAAAATATTCAATCGATCTATTTAAATGCCTCCTTTTGTTTAACCACTCAGGAATAATCTCTTTCCTACTTGTATCGTTGAGGGTAGTTCTTAAAGTAAATTAGAACTGCCTTGATAAAGTCAAATAAGTTTTTCCTTTTCTTATAAAGCGGATCATTATAAACTTTTTTAAGATCTGAAATAGTTAAATCAGTACCTAAATACCCATTAAGCTTTTCTATGTTCTTTTCTGGACGTAAAAGCAAGTCCTCAAAATGAATATGCAAATATTCAAGATTGTTTTCTTTAAAAAAAGATAGCAATGACTTGTTGATCCCTCCATTGTAATTTTTAGAATAGCTATATGTTTGTATCTGTCTTTTCAATGCTGCAGAAACCCAAACCTGTAAAGAGTCTCTTGTCAAGAAAATAAATTTGCACTCTTTAAAATTTAGAAATCTCTTCCAGTATCTTATAGTCAACCAAAGACGAGGATCCTTCCAGAGCCAAGGTTGTTTATTCTTTAATATTTTAAGAAAAGACTTGCATTTTTTATCTAGCCTAGTTGACTTTAATGAATCTATGTTAGACACTCCCCTGGAAGAAAAGTGCATAGTGTAATCAATATTAAACCCGGATTCAGACATTATCTCTTTATTCAACTCAACTAACTCAAGATTCTCATTCGTGTCATACTGTTTTTTCTTAAATGTTTTATCACCAATAAAATATCCTGCACCCGCTATAAAAGAAGCAAGCACCGAACTCCCCGATATGCCTGAAGTAAGGATAATTACATTTTTTTTATTAGCCATAAACAGAAAAAAATTGCATCTCCTATATTAACCTTTTTATCCGTTAAAATTCATCACCCACCCATTATAAAATGCACCAATAATCTCACAACATATAATAATCTTTATAATATTCCTCTAAATCAATCTAAAAAATGACATCTATAATGGGCATCTGCGACTTAAACAACACACCATCTATAAATTTAAAAAACTTCAAAGATATGACAAAACCTATCTCTCATGCAGGAAAAAAAGACAGTAAACCATTCTACGATAAGAGTATAACACTTCATGCTAGACTAAACACAAAACATACCCAACCCGTAACCAATAAAGAAGGAACAGTCACAATTATTGGGGACATTAGATGCTTCAACAAAAAAGAGATTAACTTAGATGATAAATCAGACCTGGAAATCTGTTTACATTTATACGAAAAATATGGGGAAGACTTCATCAAAAGGGTTAAAGGTGTTTTTTCATTTGCTTTATGGGATGATAAAAGCAAAAGACTTCTGTTGTATAAAGATAGGATGGGAACTAAACCCTTATTTTACTACCATAAAAATAAAGAGCTTGTTTTCTGTTCTGAACAGAAAGGCATATTAAAATATGAAAACTATAAATTAGATCACAATCCTGAATCAGTGAGGAACTTTTTAGCATTTAGGTACAACTACTCAAACAACACACTGTTTGAGGGAATTAAAAAAATTCCTGCTGGTCATTACTTAAAATTTTCAAAAGAAGGTATTGAATTAAAAAGATATTACCAAACTATAATCAAAGAGGATTTCACCAAATCCGAATCATATTTTACGAAAAAACTAAGACACCTATTACTAAAATCAACTGAAGAAAGGCTAGAGCAAGATGAACCGGTTGCTGCATTTATGAGCGGGGGTGTTGATTCTGGAGGTGTTGTTGGATTACTAAGACAATTTACAGACAAAATAAATACTTTCTCTGTTGGGTTTGCAGGTTATGGTTTTGATGAGTTAGAACGTGCAAAAAAAACTGCTGAATTCTATGGTACAACACACACAGAAATAAACATAAAACCAGATATAATGAAAGAGTTTCCAAAAATAGTTTGGCAATTAGATGAACCCATGGCAGATCTGGCAACAGTCCCCAATTATGTTATGAGCAAACATACAAAGGATAAAAAAATGAATAATGTTTTCAGCGGGGAGACTAATGATGAAGTGTGGGGAGGTTATGAAGAGTATGTAGAGGTTCCAAACCGGATGAGGTTCTCAAAATTATTTTTTCCTGGACCGATCGGAAGAAAACTTGCGCCCTCCTTTATTTCTATCCTTCCAAAATCAAAATTTAGGACCTTGCTTGATCACTGCGACAGGTTCTACGATCCCATCAGATGTTACAATAGACAAGCAAACTTTGCTGAAGATGAAGAAAAACTATACTCAAACGATTTCATAAAAAAGGTAGATATGACAAGTAAACCTAAAGCATCAATAACTAAACGATACATAAACCACAACACCAAAATAAACAAGATGAAGAACCTTCTGCTTCTGAAAAGCTTAGATAATCTTGCAGTACATGGATACATAGTAAAGCAGGATAGAACAACCAGATCTCAAGGACTTAACCTAAACCTGCCTTTGATAGACTCAGACATAGTTGATTTTTCATTTACAATACCCTTCAAATATAAAGTAAACAGAGGTACCGAAAAATACATATACCGACAGGCTTTGAAAGGAATGCTTCCGCCTTCTCTCCTAAAAAGAAAAAAGAGAGGTTTTGACGTTCCTACCCGGATGTGGATACCTGAACTTAAAGAGCACGTTTCTACATTTTTAGATGATAAGACTATCGCAAAAAGAGGGTTGTTCAAAAAAGAATACATCAACAGATTAACTAAAAAGATTAACAATCCAAATTCAGTAGAAAATCAAAGTTTATGGAATCTTGTTGTATTAGAATTATGGTTCAGGATTTACTTTGACGGTCTAGATCCAAATAAGAAACTTTTCTAGTTATTTTTACATCAGAACAACCCACGGGGTTGCAGCCTAAAACATTGATTACGTAATTAAAAACATTCTCAAGTTTTTCATAAAACTCTTTCAATTCTTTTTTATTCTTAACGTATGGTGCGCCACCCACGATAAGATCAGAACTATGAAGCTCAAGATGCAGTACAGGCACATCTTTTGCAATAAGCACGTCGCATATTTTCCTCAGCTCAGTGTAAGAGTGGCCTTCAGGACTTAACCTAATTCGCTTGACAACATTTATTCTTTTCAAAGAATTCATCAAAAGATTATCCTCACTTAGCAATCTAAAATTTTTAAAGTTAAATCCATCACTTGCTGGCAACTCCAAAATACTTTTTTTGCCTAACCTGACAAAAAAAGGGCGCACCCTGCCATACAGCTTGTTTGATCTGCTAAAATACTTCGAAGGATTAAACGGCACTGCACTTGTATCCACTTTATATCCTTGTTTGATTAACAACCCAAAAATTTTATTATTAATGCCATATCTTCCCGATTTAAACGTCTTAGGCGCCATTCCCAAAGTGTCTATAAATTTTTTATTAAGTACTTTCATCTTTTTTTCTACTAATCTTATATCTAGATTATCAGCATAAGTATTTCGTTCACATATCTCTTCTTCGAATGGAGGGTTGCACCAAGTATGTAAATGCGTGCCCAGCTCACATCTTCTCTTCTTCAATTCTTTTATTACAGATGATGAGTTTTTATTTGCAAGTACTGGGTAATCTATAAGATACGTTGGCTTAACGTTATATTCATCACATAAAAACTGAAACTTGATTAGTTCTTCAACATTTGAAACATCTCCTTCACCATACTCTTTTCTAAAATCAACACCCCATTCAAACTGTTCTTCCACATCCACCGTAACTATAAAATAAGTCATTTTTCAGCCTCTGCAATGTTTCTCAAACAACCTGTCAAAGCAAATAAAACCCAAAAAGAATAAACATATTCAGAAGTCATAAAAAATGCAAATACCAAAAAACCCACTAATGCTATTTCCACACCCTGCGATAAACCCAGCATCTCTTTATTTTTTTCAAATATTTTTTTCGAATCGCACACATTTTTAATTGATGCAATCAGGATCATGCCAAAAATTAAGAATCCGACTATGCCTGTCTCTGCAAGTATACTCAGAAAACTGTTATGTGCCGCTTTTTCTCCAAGTCTTGCACCAACATTCTTATAATCTGCATACCTTGATGGAAAATTCCCCGTTCCTACTCCCAAAATAGGGTTATGCGCAAACATCCTCACACCACCTACCACAATATTGGCTCTATCCCACAAAGAATTATCATCCACCCCTTTTATCCCTTCAGTTACACCCACTAAGATTCCCGCTCTCTGCCATAGCGTGGTTGGAACAAAAGGAAGCATGAATAAAAACAAGACAAACATAATAAACAATATCCTTAACTTGTTCTTTTGCTTAATAAAAATCAAAAATAGCATCAAAAAAATAACTAAAAGACCTGCTTTAGACACTGCAATCAACCCCGCAAAAACTAAGATAAAAAATACAATAACAAGAAAAAGTTTTTTGTAGGGTTCTTTTTGAGAACCTGACAAGAAAAAACACAGAGGTATTAAAGGTATGATTAATCTAACGTACCGGTTATTATCTATTAAGAACTCTACGCCCCCCACAACATTCAACCCTTCTCCAACAAGTAACTGAAAAATTCCGCCAAAAGAAAAGATCAGTCCTGACGTTACAAGAACCCACAATGTCTGTTTAAATAATTTTTTAGAGTCTACCATCTGTATCAATAAAAAATATAAGACCATCGCATAAATATATCTCCACAAAACATCTATACCATACTCAGTTATCTGTTTAGTGAAAACAAGCGACAATAAGTTAGTTAGAAAGAACAGGACAACATATAAACTCAGTTTATCAAATCTAAGTTTTATCTTGCCTAAAGATAGTTTAATGATGAAAATAACAAAAATCAAACACACCAAGAGTGTCCTAAAATTAATTCCAACTATCGGAATAGAAGGCAGCACAGTATGAAATGGCAGTATTAACAAATACAAAAACAACCCCCATTCTAATTTGTAGAATAATAAAACAAGTAAAGGTATTGATACAACCGCAAGTATGAATAACTTAAATGAAAACGCAGATAATATTCCCAATAATACTCCAAAAAATATTGTTAATATGTAAATGTTTGGCTTGCCTACCTTAAATGATCCCATCTTAACCATGCTTCCCCCAAGTCTAAGGTTCCCACTTTTTATTTAAACTTTTACCTTAATTAAATATAAAGAAAACAGTATTCCTAACTTATCAGTTATTACTCTCTAAAGAGCCTCATCCTTCTTTTGACTGGGTCGTAATCTAACTTTTCAACAGTTTCAGGATTATTATTCTCAAATGTTGTTATCTCCTCAAAAAAAGATTGGGTGGTCTTTGAACTCCACCCTTCAACTCTAAAATAATGCTTAAGCAAACCATAGTTTAACTCCATCCTTGCTTTTTCTATCTCAAATTTCTCTTGGTCTTTTGGTACTTTTCTGAACTTTAAAACTTCTTCGTCAAACTTGTTGAATAAGGCATCCATAGTTCCATACTCTTGTCTATCTTGGGCGTTTACAATGTGTTTTAAGTATCTATTTACCAAATCATAAACAAATACTTTTCCTGCTTCTACAGGTTTTATTGGGTCCCTATCAGTTAATGCTTCCAAACTCACCTCATTCCCCTTAAGGTAAGGTCCAAAAATACTCCCCCTTGGCTGATCTTTTTCAACACTATCTATTTTTCTTTCTATGAAATGTTTTCCACCAGTTATCTTGGCAAGTGCATCCTCAAAGCGTTCATGTTCTGGCGCAACTATATACATATGTTCTGTTGAATCGTCTAAGCTCACAGCATGCAAGTATTGCATCAACAAAATTCCATCTTTTGCTACTAACATATCTAAACATGCCAAATCGCTTATGTATTGATAAAACTCAGTAAATATCATCCCTTGGCTGAAGTGGTGGTTAAGAAGTAAAAAGTCATCCCCAAATTCTGAAGAATCGTTTAAGTCAATCAAGTTTTGATCAAAAACTCCTTCGACTAACTCTTTTGCAAAAGCATACCCTTGATCTAACCTTGAGTCTATCTGTTGTTCCAGCTCGTTTATGGATCCTGCTTTTCTTGGCGTAAAACTTCTTTCATAAACAGTTCTTTTTCTTACATTAGAGTTTACAATGATACTCTGAAGTGAATCACTAACATATTTTCTCCTTCTTTGTTCTAGTTTGTTTCGTGAAAGCTTATCATCTCCAAATCCTTCTTTAATCTCATTAAATTCTTTTAAAGAAACTGTCTCTGATTTTCTAAGTAACTCATCAAAAGCTTGTTTTTCCATGCAAAAGTTACAGTTATGTCTTATTTAAGTATTACGGATAATTTTATATAGCTTTCACAGCTTAAAGAGGTAAAATGTACAAGATAAAAGAGAAGCCAGAAGACTTCATTGTTAAGGAGATTTCAAACATTAAAACTTCAGAAGGACAATACAACTATTTCAAACTTAAGAAAACAGAACTCAACACCATTGATGCGTGTAAGAAAATAGCTTTCGCTTTGAGGATCAATTTGAATGATATCGGTTTTGCTGGCACTAAAGATAGACATGCAGTTACTGAGCAAGTAATATCGATAAAGAATGTTAACAAAGACAAAGTAACCAAATTAAACATAGACAACATTAAATTAAACTTTATCGGCTCATGCAATAAACCGATAAGTCTTGGTGATCTAGAAGGTAATGAGTTCATTATAACTATAAGAGCTGTTGAAAAAGAACCAGACAAAATAAATTTCACAGTAAACTATTTTGATGATCAAAGATTTAGCACAGATAATGTTAAGATTGGAAAGTTTATTCTTAAGAAAGATTTCAAGAGTGCTGCAGAGTTGATTGCTAAAACAAATAAGTTTGTCGACGATTACTTGAAAGAAAAACCAACAGACTTTGTTGGTGCCATCAGACAGCTTCCAAAAAAGATCGCTTCATTTTACATTAATTCATTTCAAAGTTATTTATGGAACGAAGTTGTTTCAAAGTACATAAGAAAAGAGTTCAAAGATGTCAAAGAGTGTGGTTATTCTCAAGGTAAACTAGCATTCCCAAAAGAATTAGACAAACCAAATAACATCTCAATCCCATTAATAGGTTTCGGAACTGAATTTGAAGATAAAGAACTTGAATCTGCTTACACTAAACTTCTTGAAAAAGAAAATCTGACTCAACGTGATTTCATAATCAGGGAGATCCCAAATCTTTCTAGTGAAGGCAGTGAAAGAGATGTTTTTTCTGAAGTTAAAGATCTAACAATTGACTGCAAAGACTCAGTTTGCAAACTTAATTTTAAACTGAATAAAGGCAGTTATGCAACAATTGTAATCAAAAATATGTTCTGTTAACCAAGTTAACATAAAGTACCTAAAAATAAGTTAAATTAACAAAAAACCAATAAAATATAGTATTTGTTAACCAAACTAACAACACAAAATAGCACTAAATTAATTAAAAATAAAATAAAAAAATTTAGAAAAAAAACAAAAAATTACTTCATGTTCTCTTCTATTCTTCTTGCTGCTTCTTCTATATCTTCTCTGATTCCGTATCCGCTTAATCTTACGAATCCTTCTCCTGCTGAACCAAATCCAACACCTGGTGTTGAGACTATTCCACATTTTTCTAACAACTTGCCTGCGAAGCTTGTTGATGTTTCTCCCGATGGAACTTTTGCAAATGCGTATGGTGCGTTTTCAGCTCCAAATACTGTAAGTCCTATACTTTCTAATGCTTTTCTTTCTATTCTTGCGTTTTCCATGTAGTAGTCTATGTATTCTTGTGTCTTTTCTTGGCCTTCTTTTGTCATTACAAATAACCCACCTGCTTGTACTATGTTGCTAGCTCCATTAAATGATGTGCATGTTCTTTTGTTCCATACCCAGTTTAGTGTTGGGTCTTTTTCGTCTTTTTTCTCTAATACAGATAAGTTCTTTGGAACTACACTCCATCCAAGTCTTACTCCTGTGAAACCTGCTTCTTTTGAGAAACTTCCTATCTCTATTGCACATCTTTCTGCTCCACCTATTTCATAGATTGTTTTTGGTAGCTTGTCATCTGTTATGTACCTTTCATATGCTGAGTCATACAGTACCAGTATTTTGTTGTCTAGTGCATGATCCACTAGTTGTGCTAACTGATCTGTTGTCATTGCTGCTCCTGTTGGGTTGTTTGGATTGCATATGTACATCACATCTACATCTGTTGGTAGTTCTGATGGGAAAAAGTTGTTTTTATCGTTGCATGCCATGTATACTAGTCCGTCAAACTCTCCTGTTTTTGGATCTACGTTT
The DNA here is from genome assembly GCA_028279745.1 of Candidatus Nanoarchaeia archaeon. GTDB lineage: Archaea > Nanobdellota > Nanobdellia > Woesearchaeales > JANQNC01 > JANQNC01. The sequence continues at coordinate 891,846 of JANQNC010000001.1, read as the reverse complement.
CCTGTTCTTCCACCTATTACATTGCTTCCTTCATACACAGGGTATGCTGGGTTTTGTAGTGCTACTTTTGAGTCTATTGAGAATATTTGTTGTATATTAGCAGAGTCACACTTAGCACCATCACTTACAAATACTTCGTCTAAGTCAAATTGCCCATTGTATTTTATCTGGTTTATTCTTTTTCTTAGTAGTTTGTTTCCTTGTTCTGCTCCGTATCCGTTGTATCTGTCTAGTCCTGCTTCGTGAAATCCTTAACCATCTGTGTTCCTGCTTCCAGTTGTTCTTCTGTAAATCCTTCTAATCTTCCTAGTCCTGCTGTTGCTCCTGCAATGTATTCTGCAATCCCTGCATGCAAAGGAAGTTTTGTATTTCCTATTCCTAAACTTATAACTTTTACATCTGGATTATTCTTTCTGTATTCATCTTCTTTCTCTTGTACTGCTTTAAACAGGTAAGGTGCTCCTTCGAATTTTCTAAAATTTTCATTTATTTTCATTTTTTATTCCTCCAATTTTAATTGGGGGCTCAGAAACATTTTGTTTCTGATTGCCTCCGTTTACTTGTATTTTATTATCGCGTCTAGTCTTTCTCCTTTTTTTGTAACATTAAGTAGATGAGCTATGTTAGGATGTTTCCCTGGATTTTTTGTCTCATCTGCAACGTATTCTCCAAAAATTTCCAAACCTCTTTCTGCCATCTCTTGTGTTATGTTTCCATTTTGAAACCCTAAAATATTTGCATAAACTTGCAATGATCCTCTCTTTCCTTCTTCATTCGGTATTGTTCCTATCTTGCCTTCATGATTATATATCTCTATGCATTCTAGTGTATCTATAGATTTTAGTTCTGCTAAGTTTTCTTTAAATCCCATTCTTCAACCCCTCCTCAAGAATTATTCTTGAGTGACTTAATCTACACTCTTTTTTTTGTATAGAAAACTTACAAGTTTCTTATAAATGTTGGTATATCTTTTTTAAATAGAATCAGTTTAGCTCTTTAAATACCGCTTCACTCACTTCTTCAATACTTTTTGAAGCATCTACTTTCACAACTTTGTCTTTGTAATGTTCTAGGATCGGTTCTGTTTGATCGTGGTATGTTTGTAGTCTTAATTTAACTGCGTCTGGTTTATCGTCGTCTCTTTGGTATAGCTCATTATCACATTTGTCACATATGTTTTCTTGTTTTGGCGGGTTTGAGGTTATGTTGTATATCTCACTACATCCTTTACAGGTTCTTCTTCCCGATATTCTTTTGATTGCTTCTTCGTCTGATAATTCTAAAGATATTACTTTGTCTATTGAAGTTATTCCATCTAAGTATTCTGCCTGGGGGATGTTTCTTGGGAATCCATCCAGTACAAATCCGTTTTTGCAGTCGTCTTGTTGTATTCTATCATATAATAGTTGGTTTGTTACTTCGTCTGGAACTAGTTTTCCTTGTCCCCAATACTCTTCCTTAGCCTTTAGTCCTGCTTCAGTCCCTTGTTCTGCTGCACTTCTAAACATGTCACCTGTAGAAATGTGTGGAATATCATATTTTTCAGAGATTAGTTTTGCTTGTGTTCCTTTTCCTGCTGCTTGCGGTCCTACGATCAATAGTTTCATCCTAAATACCCCAGTGTTTCTGTTGTGCTTATGTCTTCTTTCCATGCATCTCTTACTTTTCTTAAGTATTGTAATAGTTCTGGTTTCATCTCTTTCCATTCAGCTAGTGTTTTTGTTATGAACTTTGCTGTTTTTTGGTCATCTTCCTCTATCCCTAGCTGTGCTGAAGCTCGCACTATTAACATTAGCTTCATGTAGAATTTGAACATTCTTGATTTGTCTTCATCTGTGAAATATTTACATTCATGTATTAATGGAAGTTGTGCTTCTGGCTGTAGTTGTTCTTCCAATAGTCTTGCATAGAAATCCACTTTCTCCATTATTTTTCTTCTTATGTTTCTTAATGGAAATGGTGCATCTTCTAGTAGACTTATCTCGAATTCATTGTCTAATTCGTTATACTCAGGCAAGTCATATTCTTGCTTTAGTTGTTCGTATCCTTCCATTTTGTCTTATATTCTGTATATGTTATATTTAACGCTTTTTCTTTTTTTCGTCTTTTATTTCTCCTATTGCAATAAGTATTAACAGATATATTGCTCCTGCTGTAAGATAATATACTTTCAATAATGGGCTGCCATGCATCAATGGCAGATTAAATATTCCGTGGAATGATGAGGTTAGTTGTATTTTTAGTATGTTGTATCCAAACCATTCAAATGGGAATATTAGTATTAAGTATAGTGCGTATGTTACTCCTAACGCTTTCCATTTGTTTTTTAGTTTTTCATGTAGTTTGCAGAATGCTGTAAACAACACCATAAGCCCTGCAGTCCATCCTAATAATGCAAACAGGTTTATGCTTCCAAACAGGTAAAGGTTTGTTCCTTTGTAATTATATCCATAATAGATTGTCCATGATAACGACATAACAAATGCTACGAAAAAAGACCTGTAATATTTCTTTTTCACATTATACATTATGTAGAATATTATAAACATAAAAAATATCGTCGTAATTACTATTGTATCCATGTATTATTTGACAAGAAGTTTCTTTTTAAAATGTTTGTTTTTCAAGTCCATAATATTCATTTCGGTCTTTATCTCTTTGACCTGTCCAGTTGTAAATTGAACTTGCTAAAAATGCTGTTAAACCAGAACCTGTCCCATACTCTAAAAGAATTTCATTAACAAAATGTGCTGCTTCCTTATAACCCAAAATGTTCAGTGCAGTTCCAGTTATTCCTGTAGCAAACATCCATGCAGCTGTTCCATAGGTTATTCCCTTCCATACTTTCTCTCGTGTTTCTACACCTGCTCTAGCTTCAAGATTCATATCATTGGGCAATCTTAGAAAATATATAAACTTAACTGGAAGTAGAAAGCCCTCTGCGAGCCTGGAAACTCCAGTCCAGTCCTACGACCCTATTTTTTGATTAACATACTCTTTACTTTTTTGTAAATTTGTGTCAATATAAACATTATTGTATTTAGCAGCACTATTGTTCCCGACACTGCAAAATCAAACATGTAGGCTAAATAAAGCCCTAATATCACACTTAACACAGCTATAATTGCTGATGCAAATAGGGTTTTCTTAAAACTAAGTCTAAGCTGCAGTGCGGATGCAGCAGGTAAGATTATCAAGGATGATGCTAACATTAATCCTACAACTCTCATTGATCCAACTATAGTCAGTGCAGTTAGAACTATTAAAAGAGTGTTTAAAAATCCTGTTTTTATTCCGAATGTTTTTGATGTGTTTTCATCAAAAGTTATTGAGAATAGTTCATTGTAAAAAAAATAGATTACTGCAATTACTATAACTGCCAAAACAATTGATAACACCATCTCACTTTGCTTAATTGCCAAAATACTCCCAAATAGAAAACTAAGTATATCTATATTAAACCCATTTGCTACCGATAGAATAAATATCCCTATGCCTAAACTTGAATGGCTCACAATTCCAATTGCAGAATCTCCGTAAAGATTTGTTTTCGCTTTTATGTTAAGAATTCCTAATGATCCAATTAGTGAGAAAATCAAAGCTCCAAAAAAAGGAGTTATATTGAAAAGTAATCCTGTTGCAACCCCCCCAAAAGAAATATGTGCAATCCCATCACCAATAAGCGCATATCTCCTAAGAACTAAAAATACTCCTAAAAGAGAACAAGCTATTGCAATTACAATGCCTGTGATAAATGCTTTTTGCATAAATGCATATTCTAATATTTCTAACATTTTTTCTCCTTCATACATGCAGGTTCGTCACACTTTGGTTCTTTACATTCGTGTCCTTTTTTAATAATTAAACAATGATGTTCATTATCATGGTCTGGGTGACTACAGAATTCTTTGTGAGACCCATAAAAGTCCAGTTTTTTATTCAAACTAGCCACTTTTGTAACATATTTAGTTACTCTTTGGAGATCATGTGAAACAATAATGATGCTGATCCCCTCTTTATTTAGAGTATGTAGCAGATCATAAAATTTTGTTTGAGTTTCTTGATCAACTCCCGTTGTTGGTTCGTCAAGTATTAATATTTCTGGATTTGTAATCAGAGCTCTTGCAATAAAGACTCTTTGTTGTTGCCCTCCAGAAAGTTCACCTATTCTTCTGTTTAGAAAGTCTTGCATCTCCACTTTTTTTAAAGCTTCGAGTGCCAAATCATAATCTTTTGAAGTATACTTTTTAAGAAATCTTTTGTTTGATAAACTTCCTGTTAAAACTATCTCTTGAACACTTGCAGGAAATGTATCTGAGAAGTTTGTTGCTTTTTGAGGAACATATCCAATCTTTCCCCAGTCAGAAAATTCTGAAATATCTTTTCCATTAATCTTAATTGATCCTTTTTGTGGTTTGTAAAGCCCTAACAGTAATTTTATTAGTGTTGTCTTGCCTGATCCATTAGGTCCTATTAGACCTACAAAGTCCCCTTTACTAATAGAAAAATTAATTTTTGAAAGTACCTCTGTACTTCCAAAATTAAAACTTATATTTTTTATCTCAACAAGGTTTCCCATCTATTCGCACTCCAAAGCCTTCTTCAAAGTTTCAAGGTTATCTTCCATAACAGAAATGAAAGTAACTCCTTTGTCAAAGTCTTCTTTTGGCAAGTTTGGAGCTGGATTAAATGTTAAAACTTCTGCTCCTGCCTCACTCGCTATTGCTTCTGCCATTTGCTTACTTATTAAAACTTCGGTTAATATATACTTTATACCGTGTTCTTCAGCAATATCTGTTATTTCTTTGATTCTTTTTGGAGTTGGTTCTGTATTTGGCTCTAGATTCTCAATTGCTGAGATTCCTTCAATTTCATATCTTTCTTCTATGTAAGAAAAGAAGTTATGTCCGCCTACAATAAACTCGTCTTGTTCACATTCACTTAATTCTGTTTTATATCTCTGATCAAGTGCTGCTAACTTAGCTTTATATGCTTCTGCATTTTCTTCGTAAACTTTTGAGTTTTCACTGTCAAGTAAACTGAATACTCTTACAATTTCATCCACAATTTCTTGATCATTGCTTAGATCTAACCAAATATGCGGGTCGTGTTCTCCATGATGATGATCATCTTCTTCATGTTCATCTTCATGCTCTCCATCTTCATGATCGTCATGATGTTCCTCTTCATGCTCTTCAAAAGAACATACTAACACACATTGTAAAGTGCAGATTGCAGTACTTGGATCATTTCTACATGCACTTCCACATTCATTAAATTCTCCACCTAACTCATCACAAACTTCTTCACTGATTCCTTCACATTCTTCATGTTCTTCTACCCATGTTCCTTCATGTTCTAAACATTCTTCTTCTACAGTGTGTTCGTCGTGATGTTCATCATCTTCTTCGTGTTCTTCATCATGCTCTTCATCTTCATGATCGTCATGATGTTCATCGTGATGATCGCTTTCAAGTAAAGTTACTAAACTGCTTGCATCAATAACTTGTAATTCTTCATTATTTGAACCTTCTAAAATATCATGTGCCCAAGGCTCCATCATTTCACCAATGTAGATAAATGCATCAGCTTCCGCTATTATCTTAATATCACTTGGTTTTGGTTCAAAAGAATGAGGTTCTGATCCAGGAGGAAGTAATAAATTAACATCTACTTTGTCTCCACCGACTTCTCTTGCAAATTCATATAGTGGGAATAATGTTGTAACCACACTTATTTTCATTTCTTTATCTTCTATTTGTGTATTTGTTGTTTGACTACATCCAGCTAGAATTAAAGCTGCTAGAAGTACAACCATAATTATTGTTTTTTTCATTTAGACCCCTCCTGATTATTATTTAAATAATCCTTATTGACTCAAAAAAGGAAGAGTATTTAAATACATTACTGATTCTCATTATCAATAAGAAGATGGGAAGACAGAATAGAGCTACAAAACAAAAAGAAGCAATAAAATTTGAATTAGATAAAATAGACTCTTTTTTCAATGCAGAAGAACTTTTTGAAAGAGTAAAACAAAAAGAAAAAAGTATTGGAATGGCTACAATTTACAGATTTTTAAGAGAAGCTAAAGAAAAGGGTGAATTATTTACCTACCTTTGCAATAGAAAAACAATTTATTCTAAGGGTAAGAAAAGTCATTGTCATTTTGAATGTGAAAAGAGTGGAAAGATTATTCACTTTACAATTGATAACATTGATTTTCTAAAAGACAAAATTCCTGGAACAATCACAAGCTTCCAACTAGAAGTAAAAGGAATTTGTAAAGATTGTTGTAAGAAATAAGTTTAGAAAGCCCCCGGCGGCTCGAGATAATTTTTACTCATAAACAGAGGGTTTTTACTCACCCCCGAAACTCCTCTTGAATCTGCACGTCTTAAACGTTGTACTGCATGAATTGAGCAAAAATCCTCTTAAATTTTTGCCCTAAACAGAATTCTTGATAGCATCTTTTTCTTGATGTAGTTTTCTTGAATTTTGTAAGGTTGATTGTCAGGTTGGATTCAGGGGGTATAAACTTTGTGGCTTAAGAATCATCTTCTTGTAAGGTTGAAATCATAGCCCTAAACAAACTCTTTGATAGCACCAAATAATCGTCCCCTGATATATAAAACTAAAAAAGGGTAACCTTATTTAAGAAACAAAAAATCGTCCGTTTATTTGATTTTAGAATAGTCTTCATTAATTACTGTTGGTTTAATTATATCAACTTCTAATGCGTAACCTTGTGTTCTATCTATATCATATAACAAGAAAATCTTTTTGTTTAGATAGTATGCTAAGCCCATTTCCATCAAAACTGAAGTACCTAGATATCCTTTTATCCCTTTTTTATCATAATTACAAACAAGAAATGCATCACTTTTAGCTAATTTATTGAAGAAACTCATCATTATATCATTTTCTAAAGAAATTCTTAGCTCTTCTTCATAACTTTGTTTAATACTTGGAGAATTAACATATTCCTCGATATTATCTGTTAATAGTACTTCATGCCCTTTATTTTCTAGAACTTTCTTAGCTTCTACTTGCTCTTTAGCAAAGACCATACTGCCTCCAATTGTAATTATCATAATAGCAAGAAATCTAAATGCATATATAAAATTAATGCAAACAAACCACTGCTTTTTAATCTGCCTTTATAAATGGCTTTTATTTATAAATAAAGTGGGAGGAGAATTATTTACAAGAATCTTTTAGAATTAAATGACAGAAGTTTTCTTTTCCTTTTGGACTTTTTCCCTCTTTATAAATTTATCATCTTTAAACATTTTATCTTTTTGGATGATTTATATACCTCCTATGTTGTAAATGAGTATTATGAAAAGGACTGAATTGCTAAAAATCATGAAAGATCGTATTAAGTGGGGTTGGGATTTTGATAAGATCTACGACTATTTGTGTGAATTGGATAAGAAGAAAAGAAAGGTTAAGAGGTATTATGAGTATTAAATTAATCGAGCCTCTTTATATATGAGTTATGGACTCATCTCCGACGATGGCATGGAAAAGCACTTATGAAAAAAGGTATAGGAAAAGAGTACGAAAGTTTCTTAGAGATCCTTATATTTGTCAGGAAAATAGGGATTTGTATAGAGAATTCTTTGAAAAACAGGAGTATAAGTTAAAGAGACAGAATGGGCTTCCTGAACTTGACGACGGGTGCTATAAAACCTTATATGGCTATCTTATTAAGTTCACCAATATCAATAAGTGGTTCAAGAATAAGCCGTTAAAACACATTACAAAAGAAGATTTTAAACGAGTCTATGATGCATTAGAAGATGGAAAAATCCTTAACAAACAAGGCAGACCATTCAAAGACTTAACATCATATTATAACAAGATATTTAGAAGTAAATTATTCAAGCTCGCAGGAAAACACGAAATAGTGCAAGACGTGATGGAATTTGCACCAACAAAGAAAAGTGATGAAGTAAGATTTATAGAAGAAAAAACAGTAAGAACAATAATTGATGTTATCGGTAGATTTGATGGAAAATTATTGGTTTGGTTGGCTTTTGACATAGGAGAAAACATAAATTCGTTATTAAGACTTAGAAAGTGTGATTTTACAAAGATTGTTAATCCTGAAACAAAACAAGAAGAATACAGAGTAAACCTTAGAAGAGAAATTCTTAAGAGATCAAGAACACCAAGAAGCGAAATAACAAACTATGACGAAACTGTAAGATTATTAACAGTTTACTTGCAAGATCTAGAACCTCAAGAAGAATTATTCAAATTCTGCTATTCTAGTGCAAAACAGATTCTAAAAAGAGCAGTAAGAATCACCAAATCAAAATGTCTTCCAAACGGAGAAAATGTCACATGGAAAGATCTAAGAAGCAGTATGGCTTGTGACTTGCTGAAAAAAGACTGGACAACAGACGAAGTAAACAAAAGACTAGGACACAAACCATCAAGTGATGAGATAGATAAATATGTAAACTTTCTAGCAATTGATGGAAGAAGATCCAAAAGCAAAATATACCAACATAACATGTCCCAACTAAACGGACAACTAGAAGAAAGCAAAATGAGAGAAAAACTCTACGCTCAAAGAATGCAAGAAATGCAACAAAAACTAGAACAAATGCAAGAACAACAACTCAAAATGTTCGAAACAATGGAAAAAGTAAATGTGGAAAAGAGCAGAGATTTGATAGAGGGCGTTTACCGCTCACTTATGTCAAGAAGTGATTAATTTTCAAGTTTACCCTCTATGATGTTCTTATACACTTATATTAAATTCATATCCATTAAGTGACAAATATACCTCTTACTTTTGAGAAAAAGTGATTTATCCGACGAAACATTTATAAGTATAAGTGAAAACCCAATTAAAATCACTTATCGGAGGATTACAAAATGGACAAAAAAGATTGGAAAAAAGTACAAGAAGAAGTTGATGAAATCAACAATATAGTTAGTAAGAGCCCTGAAAATGTTCAGGAAAAGTGTTTTGAAATGCTATTTGGTCTTGCATTTGGAAATATAGACTTCAATTTGCCTGTAGAAAAAGGACAAGAACAAGAAGAGGTTGCTAATGAAGACGCTGTTACTCAAAGTATGAGTCAAGGGTACAAGTTGCCAGGAAACGTTTTGGTTATGCTTAGAAAAAATGGTCTTTCAGAAAAGGACTTGGAAAAATTATTTATGTTGGATCATGAACCTATTCTGCCAATATACAAAATAAATAGCGATCAGATGGCTAAAGCACAAGTACAGAAAGTATTTATGATTCTCCTTGAAAATGCATTATCATCTGGACAATTCAAAGCAGATTACATTGAAGTTAGAGAAACCTGCAGGGAAGAAGGACTATTCGATAGCAACTTTACAACTAGTCTAAAAAACCAGCATAAATTCTTTAAAGGGGCAATAACCGAGAAAAAAATAAATGAAGCAGGAGCTGTTGAACTTAGTGGACAAGGGTACGTAAAAATGGCTGAAATAATAAGAGACTTGATTCAAGAATGACTAAAGAAGAAATCCTTAACAAGCTACAAGAACATCACAAAGAGATAAAAAAGACACTTGGTAAGATGGTAAAGTACCAGTCTGCTATTGTGAACAGAGGCGACCTTAAAGAGGAAGTAGTAAAAATATGCAGAGATTGGTTTGATGATTTAAAAATCTTACTTAATAGAACTAATTTAGATAAAGACTTGTTGAGTAAGTATTCTGAGTATTTTTCTAATCTCTTGGCATATTCAAAAAAAGCCACGCGGAAAGCAACATATGTCTCTTTACTTGAAGAGATTAGTAAAGGATATCTGTCAGAACTCATACAAATTATAGAGACTAGCGATATAAGCATCTCATCAGGATTAAACATCAATCCTTTTATTGATGATATTGAGAATGATGAAAAAGAATACCTTAATGAAGCAGCTAAGTGTGCTCAATCAGGGTGCTTAAGGGCAGCAATCATTCTAGGATGGTGTGCGACAATAAACAGGATACACAACAAAATAGCGAAAGAAGGTTTTGATAAATTCAACAAAGCAGTTCTTGAGATGAAGTCAAAAACAATTGGAAGATTTAAGAAGTTTAATAAGAAATATGAAATATCTTCATTATCTGAAATAAGAGAAATCTTTGACACAGATCTCTTATTAATCCTAGAATATTTGGGATATATAGATCTTAATCAACATGCTAGATTAAGACATTGTTTTATGATGAGAAATCATAGCGCTCATCCAGGAGAAGCACCAATATCAGGACCCAATCTTTATTCTTTTTATTCTGATATAGTTGAGATAGTTTTAAAGAATTCTAAATTTAATCTGTGAAAAAAGCCCTTTTCACTGAGTAAAAATACAGAAAGCCCCCGGCGAGATTTGCACTCGCGACCTTTTGATTACAAGTCAAACGCAATAGCTACTATGCTACGGGGGCGTTTGTAATATATTTTCCGGGACTGTTTTATAAATTTTGTCCTTTTAAGACACGACAGGAGGAGTGTCGCTATACTGCAATCTAGTGAGAAAATACAACAATTTCATTTGTTTTCTTGACTATGTAAGAATCCTGTGACTGGTGCATAGCATCTCTGTGCCATATATTTCTTCACCATACCTTGTAATCCATACATAGATCTGTACAGATTCTCTTCATGCATTGAGTAGAACTCTTCTTTGAATATTCTTTGATCGTAATTATCCTTGAAGTGCTTTAGGAACCAGTGACTTTTCCATTTGCCACCTATATCTGTTTCTAATGAGCCTTTAAACACTATCTCTATCTCTCCATGATCCAGTTTTACTTTCTTTCCTTCCTGCATTACTTCTATCTTTTTCATGCCTAGAGTGTGCATTTTTATGTTAAGCTTAAATCTATAATAAGAATTTCCTTCAATATTTTTTATCAGATCCCATTCCATCCAATGTTCATTCACTTGACCCCTTTTCTCAAGATAGAATGTTTCCCATTTGTCTTTATCCCCATCCTTAGAGACAAATCCGTTTTCTAATAGCCATAGATGCATAAATTGGTATAGGTTCTTCAGGTGGAATGGCTGTTCCACTTTTATTGATATTTTTCCTACATCCCCTGTATACTTCTTTACCATATGTTATTCCTCGTTTTTGTTTTTTATAAATCTTGTGCTACCATTTCTTGAAGAAGTGGTTAAATGCTATTTTGAAGAATAATGTGCTAGGCAATGGCTTTGTCACAACTCTAACTCTATTCTTACGGATGGACTCAAGTATTGAGTCATAATTTTTGTCCGCATCTAAAACCGTGTATGTGTGTCCTATTTGTGCTAGGTCGTGTGAGTCTGACGTTCCTACTAAAGTTTTGCCATTAGCTTCTGCGAGTTTCTCAGCCTTTCGATTTGGAAAGTTCATGAACCAAGTGTAAAAGTGCGAGTATTCTATTGCATCAAACCGTTTTAGGTTTGGTTCTAAATCCCCCATTAGACAGGTGTGTGTTTGGTAGAATGGATGGGGTGCTATAACCAACCCATTTTCATCATTTACTTTGTCTAGATCCTCAAACTTATTCAAAGGTCCATCATAGCCTATAACTACAACATCATGTCCTTCTATGAATCGTTCAGACCCCTCTAACAATAGTATGCCATGCTTCTTTGCATACTCTTTTATTCCAGGTATACGCACAGGTTTTTCATGGGGTGTTAATGCCATCACTTCATATTTTAGTTTGGCCATAAATTTAACTAGATCTTTTGCTGTGTACTTTATCATATCTTTTGGATCTTCTTTTGTGTGTATGTGAAAGTCTCCTTTTAGCATAGTAAAAATAATATTGTAAGCTTTTATAAGCCTTTTCATAAGAAAGATTTTTATACGGCTATTGAAAACTGAAACTAAAATGATCGTAGGAGTAGTAGGAAAGGCAAATGTTGGAAAAAGCACTTTTTTCAAAGCATCTACATTAGCAGAAGTAGAGATAGCTAACTATCCTTTCGCAACTATTAAGCCAAATTCAGGTGTTGGATATATTAAAGTAGATTGTGCTGATAAATTCTTCAATAAACAATGTAATCCAAGAGAAGGTTTTTGCATTAATCATAAGCGTTTTGTTCCTGTTGAGATGATTGATGTTGCAGGCCTTGTTCCAGGAGCACACGAAGGTAAAGGCATGGGTAACCAATTCTTAGATGATCTAAGACAGGCTGATGTTTTAATTCATGTTATAGACGTTTCAGGTTCAACTAACGAAAAAGGAGAACCGATCGGACCAGGAAAGTACGACCCTGCGGATGACATAAAATTCTTAGAGATTGAGCTTGACATGTGGTATTATGGCATTCTTAAGAAAGGTTGGGAAAAGTTTGCTAAACAGGTTCAGCAAGAAAAGATGGATGTTGCTAAAGCTTTAGCTAAACAACTTTCAGGTCTAAAGGTGGATGAGGATATGATTAAAGACGTTACTAAAAATCTTAAAGATATTATTCCTGAGAAGTGGACTGATGATCAGCTAAAAGATATTGCCAAACAATTAAGACAGATAACTAAGCCAATGATTATCGCTTGTAATAAGATTGATGTTCAAAATGCAACCAACAACTTCACTCGATTACAAAATGAATTTCCTGACCATATGCTTATTGCATGTTCTGCAGAATCTGAATTGGCCCTAAGAGAAGCTGCTAAAGCTGAATTGATCAAGTACACTCCTGGTGAAGACAGTTTCGAGATGTTAAAACAAGACTCTTTAAATGAAAAACAGACTAAAGCTTTAGAGTTCATTAAAGATAACATTCTAAAAAAGTTCGGATCTACTGGCGTTCAACAAGTTCTAGATGATTCTGTTCAAAAATTACTGAAGTACATAGCAATATTCCCTGGAGGAGTGAATAAATTAGAAGATCAGCATGGAAACACTCTCCCCGACTGTTTTTTGCTTCCACCCAACTCAACCGCACTGGATTTTGCTTACAGGCTTCACTCAGATTTCGGAGATAATTTCATAAGAGCAATAGATGTAAAAACAAAAATGACTGTCGGTAAAGAACACTTGTTAAAAGATGGTGATGTTGTAGAAATTATCAGCGGCAAATAATCATTGTATCTCTTCTGAAACTACTTTATTTTTTCCTGAATCTTTTGCTCTGTAAAGAAGTTCGTCTGCTTTTTGTATCATCTGTTCTTTGTCTGGGACATTCCCTCTGAATGTTGCTACACCCATGCTTATTGTTGCGTGTTGGCCTTCAAAATCTTCTATCTCAACAAATCTTCTTAGTCTTTCTGATATCTCTCCTGCTTGATTTATGTCTGCTTCAGGTAAAATAACTATGAACTCTTCTCCACCATATCTCCCAACAGTATCGATAGTACGCACATTCTTTCTGAATATTTCTGATATTTTTTGTAATAGTCTGTCTCCTGCTGGATGCCCGTGGGTATTGTTGTAGTTTGTAAAGTTATCTAAGTCTATCAACGCAATAGAAATCGACTTCTCTGTCCTCTTCACTCTCTCTACTTCATTATCTAATATTTTCATGAAATGCCTTCTGTTATATAACCCTGTCAATTTATCAGTTATTGCCATTAATCTGATTAGTTCATACTGTTGTGCGTTTATTATCGCCATCGTTATCTGATCTGCTATGATTGAAAAGAATTTGTAATCATTCTCAGTTATCTCTTCACCTGGCTTCGGATAGATATTCAAAGCTCCTTGCAGTTCCCCTTTAGATATCAAAGGGATTGATATCATCGCGCTGTAATGTACTTTTGGCAAATCCTCAAACTCAGGTTCTGATTGGAAATCCTTAACAGTTATTGTCTCTTTTGTCTTCTTTATCTGTTGTATTATCCTCCTCTCCAAAGGGTACAATATTTTCTGTTCTATCTCATTGCCATATCTTTCGTTTTTGTTTAATAATATGATAGAACAACCATCCACCATCTGCATCTCACATAAGAACTTGATAACTTCATCCATGATCTTATCCATCTCAAGCGAAGAATTTAATATCCCACTCATACTATTTAGTATCTGAAGCTCATTTGCTTTCTTTTCTACTTCATGTTTTTCATGTACTACTTCAGGTATTGTTTGTGAAAGTAAAAACAACAGTGTCGCATACTTTTCTATATCTTTATTCCTACGCAACCTCATACTCTTTAACTCATCCAAAAGCTCAAGAGTATGTATCCTTGTTTCCTTAGACAATCTTCTGCATTTTGCTATATTTTTGTCTGTGTTCAATGCACCTTCACAGACTACTGCACCCATCTGTTTTCCATTTACATGGATCGGCACCATTATATTCAGAAGTCCTGCATGACAATAATAAACCAATATCTTATTTTCCTGCTTCTTCAATCTTTCAAAATACTGTTCTCTGCATTTAAGACATTTTTCGCCTATTCTTGACTTTATAAGTTGACAAAAGAATGGAAACTCCGATGTTATCAGTTCATTCCCTTTTTCATCGATAGTTATTACTGGCAAACCGATAGATTTTGAGAATTTATCCTGTATTTTTTTCCAGGCTTCAACATCAATATGTTTAAACAGTTCCTTGTTCATTTTCTTTTATTATTTTTGTAAAGTTTGTTTATATCTTTTTGTTATTTTTGCTTCGTTAAGCAGAGTTCTGCAACCCAGATAGTGACTTAAATTCTTCACGTACTTTTACAGCTCCCATTTTATTTCCTATAAACCAACGAAGCGTTTTTCCCTTTCTCTTCTTTTGCTTTATTTAAAGCATAATCTGCTCTCCTAATTATCTCTTCCCTGCTGATTGAGGGTGTTGATTCAGCTATCCCAAAACAACAGGTCATTCTGTACTCTTCTTTTTTTCTGGTTCTAGGATGTTTTGGATAAAAAGTATGCTGAGAAATAACCTCCCTCAATCTATCGGTTAGAACTGCTGCTGCTTCTTTTTTTGTTTTTGGAAGCAGGAATATAAACTCATCTCCCGCATAGTTTGAAACATAGTCTTCATCTTTTATATTTTCTCTAAGAAGACGTGCTAGCTCTTTAATTATCTCACTTCCAGCCAAATGTTGGTATTTCTTAACTGCCCTCTTGAAATTATCTATATCAGACATCACAACTGAAAAGTTTTCTTTAGTTTCTTGTACCTCTCTCAATTTTTGATCAAGTGTCCTGTAAAAAGATCGCATGTTTGGCAATTTTGTTAACCCATGTGTTAATGCTTCATAGTTTAGTTTCTCATAAAGACCAAAATTCCTTAACGAAATTGCAACTAGCCCCCCCACAGAACCCAAAAAAGGTATATCCTCTCTTGTAAACCTGTGCACTTCTCCTTTTTTTATTGCCTTCATTGACTTACACAGATGCAAATATCCTGAAGGGGTTTCATCTTCGTATGCTCTAAATATTATGTTTGCGTATGAACCAACATCTAGTTTTCTTGCTATGTCTCTATCAGCTCGTTTATCTTTCTGCGTATCATTCACTATTACTACCGTTCCCTCTTTTAGTAGATCTCTTTTTGTCTCCTCAACAATTCCTCTTTCACCTAAAAGTTTCATATTTGCCTTAGTAAACCCATGAAGATACTCTTTTGATGCGCTTCCATTCTCATCAAAAAGTGTTAGATGCGTCTTATTAAGAAGCAGCACAGTTGGAAGAACATTTTTTGCTAAATTTTCATAAACTGAAAAATCATCTACTCTTCTGTTTAGTTCTAGCACTATTTTATACAATGCGTTCCATTTTATCGCTTTCATTTTATACCATAAAATTCTTTTTTGGCTTCATCCCTTATCTTGGAATAATCTATTTTTTTATCTATGCTTGAAGAATCTGAACATATCACTTTCCCCGCTATTTTGTTTGCCGCTCTTCCCACTATACTCACATTAAAAGGATAATTTGCATATTCATAGATTACTGTTGAGAATGCTGCATCACCTGCACCATTTTTACTTTTTATTGCGACTTTATCTTTTTCACTTAAACCTATTCCTGTCTCAACATCTTTTGTTTTCAGAAATATCCCGTTGTGACCTCTTGTTATAGTAAGTACATCACAGTAAGGCATTATTTTTACTGCAGAATCCCTGTAATCTTTCTTTCCTGTCAGAGTGTTTATCTCTTGTTCATTCAATGATACTAGCCCAACTTCATATTTATTTAGGATTCGCATTATGTTTTTTGAGTTTCTTTCTAAAAATCCTATCGCACCCAAACTTAGTGCAACTTTAATCCCGTTCTTGTTTGCGTAATCAAGGGCGTAACACGCCATAGAATATAGTGGTGCAGTTATCTTTTCAAATAAAAACCCAGACATAACTAATACTTTTGTATCTTCAAACTCACCTTCTTTTATTCTTTTTTCTATTGATGTTTTTGATAGCTGTGATGACACTCCCAAATAAGTTTGGAACGATCTTTCTTTTTCTTCAGTAAGGTATGCTATAACCACTCCTGTTTTTCCAGGGTATTGAACTGTTAAGTCTTTTATTCCGTTAAGTGACTCTCTAAACTCTTTCCCTCTTGCATCATTTCCTATTGCCGCAATTAAGCCCGTATCTTCTCCAAATGAAGCTAAATTCCTTATTACATTTCTCACAGTTCCTCCTGCTCTAGTCTGTAAAGATTCTATGACTGGGAGAATTTTCTCCAATTCCGCATCGTTTATTGTCTTTCTATCTCCTTTTTGAATGCCTAACTTTCTTAAGAATGAACTTTTTACATCTACTGTAATATCGTTTAGTGCTTGGTCTATTCCTACTATTTTAGCCATTTCACCCTCCCTAGTTAAGAATATACTAAATGTTGTAAAGAAGTATTTATATGTTTCTATTCAAGAATGGTTACTCAAAGGTTATATTCCTGGGAATGTTCTTGTCTTCTCTGGAAGGGTCTATTGTTGCCTCTATTTTAACATCGTTTTCTAGCTTGCTTCCCTTTATTTTCGATTTAAGAAGTTTCTCTATCTGGAAGATTCCTGCTGAGTTTCCCATAGTTATATCTATTACGATTGGTTTTTCTGAGGATGTCCTTATATTTAGGTCTTTTATTGCCATTGCAGATATTACGTGCGTGTCTGTTGTGCCGACTGAGAAAGGTATTTTTGCTCTTCCTTTTGTCAGATCTAAAGCATCTGCTATCCTTACTACTGATGCTTCTACTGTTAATGGTTCAGCATTTGAATCGTGAGTTACAATACAGTGCAGAACTTCTGATTTTATTATTGTTTTCTCTTCTTCAGGGTATATTCCTTTTAATAATTCATCAAGTATTGGTATTGCTATGTATGTTGAGCTTAATGAATGTCCACTTCTGTGCATACTTATCCCAATATCATGCAAACAAGATGCCAACAATACAACAACTTCCGCATCATTATAGTCTAATTTGTATTTTTTGATATTCTTATTCAAAGAAAAATTCTCAACTAAGCTTGGATATATCTTATTCTGCTTCAACAACTTCATCATCTCTAGTGCGTGGTTTGCGGTTATGTAAACGTGTGTTTTACCATGGTCATGTATTCCCATCCTATCTATTGCGTTTATGTTTGAACACACCCAATATGTTTGAAGTGTTTTATTCTTAGATACTCTATCAACTACTTTTACTAACTTCTTATTTTTCTTGTCTATTTCAAATCCCATTTTTTATTCTTTCTTTTCTTCTTTTTCTTTTTTAGCCATTTCAAATGCTGTGTTTAAATCCACAACATACTTTCCATCCTCCACACCATAGACTGGAGGTTTTTTCTTGAATAATCCTGCCAAATCTATCTCATATTTACCAGGCTCTATTATTTTTATTGATTCTATATCCACGACAACCACCCCTTTGTCTGATTTTTTAACTGATTTTTTTATTTTTTCCTTAACTGGATCTTCTTCTGTTTTTTCATCAGTCTCTTCTATCAGTTCATAGATATCTTTCTCTATCTGCTTTCTATCCTCTTCAGATAATCTTTCCGACTCATGCTTCAGTTTATCAGCTACTTCTTGTTTAACATAAAAGAATAGTTTACTACCACAATCACAACCTTCTATTATTTTTGAAGAGTCGTTTGGATAGACTTCTCCACATCTTACACATTCGTGTGGCATATTTCACCTCTTTTTTCAACTAATTTTTTTCTTGATTTGATGTTATTGTAAATAGTGCTTCGTAAAAGTCTTCTATATTATCCCCTTGTAATGCACTTATTCCAACTATATCATATTGTGGGAATGCTTGTCTCATCTTTTTGATATCTGCTTGGTCTGTGTCAACTTTATTTCCTACAAGCAATACAGGAACATCCCTTGCTTCTAAGTTTCCTAGAATTGTTACGTTTACCTGACTGTAAGGGTCCGTTGTTGAATCTAAAACAACTACAACTGCGTCCATGTCATCTAACCATTTGATTGAATCTATTACTCCTTTAGTTGCTTCTTTCGCTCTTTGTTTTGCTTCATCCTCAGGGATTCCTTCTTTTAGAAATTCTTCATAATCTATCTTTGTTGCTATCCCTGGTGTGTCCACCAAGTTAAATGTTAATGATCTGTCTCCTTTGTTTATTGTTACTTCTTCTCTTATTTGGATCTCTCTTGTTTCGTGTGCTACACCTGAAGCAGTTCCCATCTCTTCTCCCAGCCAGTCTCCACATATCTTATTTGCTAATGTTGTTTTTCCTGCGTTTGGAGGCCCGTATAGTCCTATCTTTACCTCTTTTTTCTTTTTGAATAAGTTGTTTAGTAATCTTAACCAGATAGTTCTAATTATGCTTATCATACACTGAAATTATGGATTATACTATATATAGTTTGTGGTTGGACTAACTTTATTTATAAAAGAAGAAACTAACTTTTTATTACCTTCTCAAAAGAAGAAAACAATTTTCTAGCCGTTTTATCCCAGCTGTTTTCTTTTGCAAATTTTAATATTTTTTTAGTGTCCCACTTTTTATCTAATGCTTTTTTTATGTTTTTAGCTAAATCCCTGCGACTAGTTACTATCCCTAAACTATCAGTGATAAACTCCCCTCCTGCCTCTTTTGTGACAACACAAGGAGTTCCACAAGCCAGTGATTCCATCAATACATTAGGCCACCCTTCTTTATAACTGGCTAAAACAGAAATATCCGCTGCTGAATAATAATATTTTAATAGATCATTATCTACCTTTCCAATTAACTTAATCCTTTTGCCAAGATTAAGTCTATCTATCTTACTTACTATCCTACTATGAACCCTTGGCTTATCTTTACCCACAATCAACAATAAAATTTCTTTTGAATCTAATTCAGCAATTGCACTTACCAGATCAAAGAATCCTTTTCTAAAGAAAGAATTTCCTACTGCAAGAATTATCTTTTTCCTTCCATCTGCACCTATCTTTTCCCTTGCTTTTACTTTACTCACTTTAACAAATTGTTCCAAATCAACACCATTTGAAATAACTTCTACATCTTTCCTTTTAACTAACATTTTCAATTCTTTAGATACTGAAATAACCTTTTCTGATCGAAAAATCATATTTTTTATTTTATGTGAAGTACTCTTTTGTTTTGCCCAAAAGTGCACATCTGAACCTCTCAAAGTAACAGAAAACTTCTTTCTGTACTTTCTTGAGAATAACCAAGCGCCGTAACTATCTGGCCAACCCAGATGAGAATCTATAATATCTGAATTCATAGCTTTTTTCCTGAATTTTTTTAAAGAAAGATAGAAAAACAATCCATCTAAAGATTTAAAGAATTTAGGAATTGAAAAGAACTTTGGATGATATACCTTGATGCCTTCAATTCTTTCAAAAAAAGGAGGCCCCCCTCCATTCTTAAAAAAAGGAAACCAAGGTATTGGTGCTATAACCTCTATATCTGCATACTTGCTCAGTGCCTTAAGCCTATTTAAAACAAAAATTCCCCGAGTTCTATTAATACAATTCGGAAATAAAGATGTGATGCTTAATACTTTCACCTTTAAGTCTTGTTTCATTCTCCTTAACCATATTTCCACCAAAACCTCTTTTATATTGGGGTTCTGCTCTAAGTATAAATAGTTTTGTATCAATTTAACTAGCTTTATAAAAGAGGAATAATTTCCTGTTATAAAATGGATTTCCTTATCGAAAAGGTCGAAGATGTTAGAAATTCTGATATTAAAAAACAGATTGATAAAAGGATTAAAGAATTTAACAGTCTAAAAAAGAAAGATAACAAAGACTGGTTCTCCGAATTATGCTTCTGCATTCTAACTGCCAACACTTCTGCAGAACTCGGGATAAGAATTCAGAAAGAGCTTGGTTATAAAGGCTTCACCAACTACAAAACTGAAGCAGATCTTGCAAAGAGATTAAAAAAAGCAAAGTACAGATTTTACAACAGAAGGGCTCATTTTATCCACTTAGCAAACAAGCATAAAAACATTAAAGATATTCTAAAAAAGATAAAAAACAAAAATGAAAAGAGACAGTGGTTAGTTGAAAACATAAAAGGTATGGGTTATAAAGAAGCCTCTCACTTTCTAAGAAATGTTGGCTTCTTAGATTATGCGATTCTTGACAAACATGTCCAAAGACTGATGGCAGAAATGAAGCTGATAACTTTGCCAAAGACCATGAACAAAAAGAAATATTTAGAGTTTGAAAAAGTTCTCGATAAACTTTGTGATTCTTTAAGTCTTAAACAAGGAGAATTAGATCTTTATCTTTGGTATATCAAGACAGGTAAAGTTCTAAAGTGATTACAGAATATAAACATTATCTCTTCCAAATGTGTGCTCACAATAGTGACATTTGAGTTCCAGCGGTTTTCTATCCAAAACATTTAATTTTGATTTTGCCCATCTTTCATTGTTTGTTATGCAGCCTTCATTTGCACATTTAACTATCCCTTCCAGAACATCAGGTAATTCTACTTTCTTTTTGTCAACCACCCTATAATTCTCTATTATATTTACCGTTGCATCTGGAGCTATTATCGCTATTTTGTTGTATTCGTCCTGCGTCAATGCTTTGTTCTCTACTTTGATTACTCCTTTATATCCGTTTTCTCCTTTAAGTTTTGACGCTATCAAGACTGGTTCGTCTAGCTTGTGAAATTTGAGTATCTTTCCTACCAACCACAGATGTGTTAGATAAGGTAGATGATCTATCACTGTTCCGTTCTTGATTTTTTGTATTGTATATTCTGATTCAGTCATCTCATAACACCCAAAGTTAAAGCAAGTAGTGCCTGTCTTATCGGCACCCCATTTGCTGCTTGGTCAAAATAATAATGATATGCTGTTTGGTCTACTGAAGGTTGTATCTCATTTACTCTTGGTAACGGATGCATTACTTTCATGTTCCCTTTTGCTCCTTCCAGCATGTTTCCTGTTAGTATGTACATATCTTTTGCTTTTTCATATTCTGAAGCATCTGAGAATCTTTCTTTCTGCACTCTTGTCATGTATAAAACATCAACATCTTTTATTACCTCATTCATATCTTTATGTAATGAATAATCTAACCCTTTTTCTTCTAGCTCTTTTATTGAATAATCCGGCATCTGTAAGAATGATGGCGAGACAAATCTGAATTTTGTGTTATAGTGTGACATTGCAGTTGCTAATGAGTGTACGGTTCTTCCATATTTTAGATCTCCAACCATTGCTATTGTCAATCCATCCAGTTTCCCCTGTGTTTTTTGGATTGAGTACATATCCAACATTGTCTGTGTCGGATGTTGATTTTTACCATCTCCTGCATTTATTACGGGCTTTCCTGTTGCTTCTGCAGCAAATCTTGCAGCTCCATCTTTGTTATGTCTCATTACAATAACGTCAGAATAGCTTTCAACCATCTTTATTGTGTCATAAAGAGTTTCTCCTTTCACTGCACTACTTACTTTTGCATCTGTTACATTGATTACTTTTCCGCCTAATTTATTCATTGAGCTTTCAAAGCTCATTCTTGTTCTTGTGGAAGGTTCAAAGAATAATGCTGCCATCACATATCCTTCTAGGAAGGTGTGGCCTTCCTTTCTGGTTAGCGCCTCCATAGATTTTGCTGTTTTTAGAACATGCTCTAGCTCTTCTCTAGAAAAATCGTTTATTGAAACTATGTCTCTTCCCTCAAAATTATGCTCAGTCATCAAAAACTAATTACTCTAAGAACTTACTTATATACTTTTCCCAGCCAATTTTTTTAGCGAGTAGTGATTAAAAGTTGGATAAAATTGATTGTTTTTTCTTTTTTTCCTCGAAGTGTTTTGGCGGTTCTACCATTTTGAACTTGAACCCCCAGTCTTCAAGCATTTTCTTTGCGTTTGAACTAATTTTGGGTGCAGCAATGACCCCATTGACTTTCTTCAATCCTTTATCTTTTTTGATTCTTTCAACATATCTCCTTAACTGCGTAACAGCTCCTAAATCAGCACTATATCTTTTACACTCAACTATAGTCAACACACCTTTTCCATCATGCCCAAAAACGTCTATGAACCCATATTTTGTTTGTTCTTCCATTGAGACTGGTTTGAAATCTTTAGAAATAAGTGAAGGATTCTTATATATCATCTCTGCCATATGTTTCTCACTGCCTTGTGTTTGTATCTTCTCTCTATCTTCCATCTCCATAATGTTTACAAAATGTACTTGATCCATCTCTACTTCTAATTTTTCTGGTGGACTGATTCTTGCGCTGCTTAACACTAACTTATCTTTTTTCACACTTACATTGTGCACTGTGTTGTTTGGCATCCAATTTACTGGTTGAGATCCAGAAGTTTGATGTATCAATACGGTTGTGTCAGGTTTTATAAATATTATTCTATCTCCCAGATCAAGAAAGCTTTCTGCTCTTCCACTATAACGAGCAGTACAGTTTGCACTAATGATACACGCATACTTTTTATTGATTCCTTCCTCTAGAACTTTTGCTGCTTTTTCTGCGGTTGGTTGTTTTTCTAGTTTCAAATTATCCCCCAATTTGTCCATATATTAATCTCCTTATATTGTTTTTGGTTGATAGCAAGTTTTATATATGCTTATCCCTAGATAAAGAGCACATCCAATAGTTGGAGGTAATAAAATGAAAAAAACAATTTTTTTGCTGGTTGCTTTACTGGCAATAGGTGTTGCTTTTGCAAGCCTTCCACCCAAAGACTGTTCTGATTTAAAGTATGTTGAGTCTTGTACTGTTGGCTTAAATGCTTTAGGAGTTAACCCTTCTGAATGTAATCAATACTATGCAGACTCATACCACCCTTCCACAGGACATTATCAAGGTCTGCATTCTTGCATGTCTTTCTCCCATCCTGCTTGGACTTGTACCAAAAACTCGAGTGACTGGGGTTGCGCTAACTTTACAGTAGACTGTAGAGATAGACTGGACATCAACGATTGTAACTTATTAGAAACCAACGAGTCTTGTTCAGAGTATAAAGAAGATGACAACCATCTATGCATCTGGGAATGGGATGAAGAAGAATGTTCTGCTGTAGAATTCATGTCTTGCGACCCCGAACTAGGTCTTGAAGAAGAGATTCCTGAATTCAGTCCTGTAGTTGCAGTTATTATATTGGCAGCAGTTGCTGGTTTCTTAGTTTTTAAGAGGAAATAATTTTCCTCTTGATTTTAATTCTTAATTAAGCTACTTAAAAAGCCCTTCAAAAAACTTATATACCTCCCTAAAAAACGTTAACTCATGGTTGTTGGTCAGATTATTGCAGGTGAGTTTGGTAAAGTTCTAGTTAGACAAAAGTCAGATAGAGATATTGAGCTTGGAGAACTTCTAATAGCTGAAAATGAAAACTCAAAAATTCTGTTTCAAGTGTTTGATCTGATGTTTGGCTCCCAGATATCACAACAAAACTTAGAGTTGATGTCTGGATTAAAGTTAGAGGAAGACAATGATCTAGAGATTTATGATCAAAACTTAAGAAATTATAAATTAGCACTGATGAAAAACTTGATCACACTAAAAGGCAACAGTTCTTCATCTTGTAAAACACTTCCGGGATTCTTCTCCAAAGTAAAGGAAATTGGAAACAATGACATAATCTTCACTTCAAAACCCTACAACAACATAACTTTAGGAAAATTAAGATCTGGAAGTAAGGTTTTAGATATTGATGTTAATCTTCCAGGAGACAAAGTTATTTCTGAACACGTTTTAGTTGCTGCTTCTACTGGGAAAGGTAAATCTAACTTGGTTAAGTCTGTCTTATGGAATTTGATTGACAAAGATTATTGTGGAACTTTAGTTTTAGATCCTCACGATGAGTACTTTGGCAGAAACTCTATTGGACTAAAAGACTTTGATACTGACAAAGTAGTCTACTACAGTACTGGGAAGATGCCCCCCGGTGCAAAGACTCTCAAAATTAATGTCAAAACAATCAAACCTGAACATTTGAAAGGCATTGTTAACCTTTCTGATCCTCAGATTCAAGCCATGTATGCTTACTATAGAAAATATGGTAATGAATGGATTGCTGCTGTCTCTGAAGATAGAAGTTTAGATGATAATATAAAATTCCACGAAGGCAGTATTAATGTGTTGAGAAGAATGATTATGTCTTTGTTCTCAGTAAGCCTTGTTGACTCGAAAGCAGTCTGCAAAGGTGTTTTTGATGTTCAATCTGGACAAACAACAATTAAAGATATAATCAAGGAATTAACTGAATCAAAAACTGTTATTGTTGACACCTCCTCATTACCTGAAGGGGTTGAATTACTGATCAGCTCTTTATTGGCAACTGAATTACTGAATGCTTACAGATATTTCAAAAGAGAAGGAACTCTTGATTCAAAACCTTCTATCTCTGTTGTTATTGAGGAAGCTCCGAGAGTTATAGGTAAAGAAGTTTTAGATAAAGGCCAGAATATTTTTTCAGCTATCGCAAGGGAAGGTAGAAAATTCAAAGTAGGCCTGTTAGCTATCACTCAGCTTCCATCATTAATCCCAAGACCTATCCTGGCGAACATGAACACCAAGATTATTTTAGGTATTGAGATGGCTCCTGAACGAGCTGCAATAATCGAGTCTTCATCTCAAGATTTAAGCGATGATAATAGAACTATTGCTTCTTTGGATAAGGGTGAAGCGGTTGTTTCTAGTAATTTTGTTTCGTTTGCAACTCCTGTTAAGATTCCTTTGTTTGATGATTTAGTTAAAGAGAAAAAAGATTCCACAGTGAAGAAAGAATTCTCAGGCATCAAACTTTCATAGAAAGATTAATAAATAAAAATTTGTTTAAAATGGATATGGAGACTATAATTAAGAATACGACTGCCTATATTGGTAAAAAGTTAGAAAGATACGATAATGTTGATATTCTTATAGAAAATGATCGAATTGCTAAAATTGGTAAAAATATTAGATCTAAAAAAGCAAAGAAACTAGACGGTAAAGAATTTTTCATAACTCCTGGTTTTGTTAATGCTCATTTTCATCCTTCACAACAATTTAACAGAGCATTAGGTGTGGGTCTTAGTCATGCTAAACAGATGGATCTACTTCATTCTATGTCTAAGATTAAAAGACCCTCTGACAGATTTTGGATGTCTTATATTGCTGTTTTAGAAGGATTGAAAGCAGGAACAACTTGTTTTTATTCTGTTGGTTCAGAGATTGAAACTCAAGCTAAAGTTTACAAGGATTTAGGGATTAGGGCTGCTTGCACATTAGTTCCTAAAGATATTGTTGCTAAAGAAAAAAAGAGTGCTACTAGAGCGATTACTTGGGAGACTGAAGAAAGGATCAAGAGAGCTGAAGAACTCCACAACAAATACCATTCCGATCTTGTAAGGGTTCATTTTGGTGTTGTTAATGTAAGATACTGTTCTGATCAGCTGATCAAAGGAATGTTGAATTTGGCTGAAAAGTATGATGTTTATTTCCATATGCATGCTGCTGAAGGTGATGTTTATGTTAATGCAGTTAAAGAAAGGACAGGACATAGACCTGTTGAACACTTACATAAGATTGGTGCATTAAACCACAGGGTCTCGATGGCCCACATGACTAAACTCACTAAGAAAGAGATCGGTTATTTAGCTAAAGCTAAAGCTCATGTTGTTCATTGCCCTAGAGCTAATGCCTATGTTGCTGCGGGAATCTGTCCTGTTAAGGATCTGATGGATTCTGGAGTTAATGTTGCGCTTGCTTCTGATGCTGCAATCAATAACAACTCTAACGAGGTTAGGGGTGATGCTCATGCTGCTTTTGATAAGATTGCTGATAAGTATGAAAAGGCCGACCTAATCGACTATCTCGACCTTTTCAAAATGTTGACTATTAATGGCGCTAAAGCTATGGGTCTTGAGGAAGATATTGGAACTATCGATGTTGGCAAGAAAGCTGATTTGGTTCTTTGGAACAAGAATGATCTTCCTTTTATTCCTGGTTTTAATCACTTAGCTGATCTAATCTTCACTGACTCTTGCAAAGCCCACACAGTTTATGTAAATGGCAAGAAAGTTTTGTCAAACTACAAAGCTGCTATGATGAATGAAGAGGCTTTGAAGAAAAAGGTAAGACAGATCGGTAAAAGATACTATTCCTTATTTGAAAAGAAGGTTTCTAAGCATCTTTGATTTGGGTTAATCTTAGTTTTCTTGAATATAATGCCAATGCGCCGAAGAAGAATAACACTATTATCCCTAAAACTAGATAAGCTATCTTGAATGAACTGCTTTTGATTATAAACCCGACTAAAGGAAGAAGTAAGAACACTGCCAAATTATTAAACATATTTTTTATTGATAGCATTGTCGCTCTATGCGATGTTTCTATATGTTCGTTCATGTAGTGGTTTATTAGTACCATTGAAAAACCGTATGCTAAAGAAATAAATAGATAAAAGATTGCGCCAATATATTCTATCATAAACGACATTAAGATTACTCCTAAAAACACAGTTACTTGTAACATAAAGAGTGATTTTTTCTCTCCTACTTTTTCTTCTATTCTGTGTGTCATCTTTGCAGATAATGAAGATAGGGAAGATGATGCAAATGCTACGATACCTATTAGAGACACAGGAACTAATATTTCTTTTAGATATGCTGAGGATAGTGACTGAGTAATCATTATTGCGGATATTATTGGAAATGAGTAGAATGTAAGATACTTAACATAGCTGTGTCCTGCAAAATATTTCAATCCTTCTTTTAGATGCTTGACTGAGTTTGATATGCTTAACCCTTTGTGGTTTTTGTATGGTTCCTTCAGAAAAAGTACTAAAACCGTGGCCAGCGTTATGAAAGGCAAAGATGCTATTGCTGGAAGTTTTGGACCAATAGAGAATAAGTAAGCCCCAACTATAAATGCTATTGCCATAAATATGTTATTTATCATCTGTACATTTCCAGATATTTTTTTGTGTTCTTTTGTTCTTCTTAACCTTTTCAGGGTGTCATACATCATTGCTTGGTCTGTTCCTGATCCTAAACTTACCCCAATTCCACTTATCACTTTTGCAATTAATAATGGCCAAAATCCATTGTAGAATGCAAGTATGTATATCTCTACGATATAAAGGCACCTTGACATAAGTAATGCTTTCTTTTTTCCTAATAAGTCTGCTAACACTCCTGAAGGTATTTCAAAAAGAAGTATTACTAGCGCGAATATTCCAAATATTAATGAGAACTGTTCTATCGTTACTTGAGATGCTATATAAAAAAGAGCGATCACAGGTATAAAGAGTCTTGTCCACGACAACCCCCCAATTGCATACAATAAAGGAATGTTTCTTTTCATATGAAATAACATTGTTTATTCTTTTAAAAAGGTTTGTTAGCCAGTGGGCTAAGCATCAAGCTTTGCCCGCTTCTGGTGCCACCGCACTAGTGGTGTGGGAAAGTAGTGACCACAGCTGACAGGGTCAGCTGATTCAAAACATTTATATTAATCCTCAATATTAGTCTTAATATGAAATTCGCACATCTAGCAGACTGTCATATTGGTGGTTGGAGAGATCCTAAAATGAGAGATCTTAGCATTAAGGCTTTCTCTATGGCTGTTGACAAATGTATTGAGAATCAAGTTGATTTTGCGATCATAGCTGGAGATTTGTTCAACACAGCAGTCCCGGGTTTTGATGGGCTAAAAGAAACTGTTGCTAAGCTTAAAGAGTTAAAAGATAGCCACATCCCAGTTTATATTGTTGCGGGCTCTCATGATTTTAGTCCTTCTGGTAAGACAATGATTGATGTTTTAGAAAATGCAGGACTAGTAACTAACGTTGTTAAAGGTAGTGTTGAAGATAACAAATTAAGATTAAATTTTACTATCGACGGTAAAACTGGTGCTAAAATTACAGGCATTCTTGGCAGGAAAGGTATGCTTGACAAATCTTATTATGAATCTTTAGATAAAGATAGTTTAGAGAATGAAGATGGTTTCAAAATATTTGTTTTCCACACAGCACTAAGCGAATTCAAACCTGAAGATATGGCTAACATGGAATCTTCACCTTTATCATTATTACCGAAAGACTTCAACTATTATGCTGGAGGTCATGTTCATTATGTGTTTAGCACTGTTGAACCTTATTATGGACCTATCGTTTATCCTGGACCTACTTTCCCAAATAATTTTAGAGAGTTGGAGAAGTTAAGCAAAGGTAGTTTCTTTATTTTCTCAGAAGGTAAGTTAGACAAGATTGATCTTCCAGTTATGGAGACAGTAAAGATATCTGTCGATTGTGAAAATAAATCTGCTGAACAGGCTGAAGCTGATATTAAGGAAGCAATTAAGAAAGAAGAAGTGTCTGGTAAAGTTGTTACATTAAGACTTTCAGGAATATTAAATTCTGGAAACTTAGCTAACATTGACTTTAAGGGAATTTTTAATGATCTTTACAATAAAGGTGCTTATTATGTTATGAAAAACACCGCAGGTGCTTCTACTAAAGAGTTTGAGACTGTTAATGTTGATTTCTCAACTATTGAGGACATCGAAGACAAATTGGTTGAGGAACACATCGGACAGACTGATCTGTATAACAAAGATGAAGAAAAAAGCATGGTCAGCGCTTTGATGGTGGCTTTAAATTCTGAAAAGAAAGAGGGAGAGAGAAATCTAGACTTTGAACAACGTGTCAAAGATGATTTGAAGAATATCTTCGACATAAAATAGGATCACTCAATCAACTCTTTCATCAATTTCCCAACTTCTGTTGGATTTGATTTACCTTTGGTTTGTCTCATTACCTGTCCGACTAAGAAATTTACTGATTTTTCATTGCCATTTTTGACATCATTAACAGCATCAGGATTATTCTTAATCACTTCTTTACAAATCTTTTCCAATTCCCCTTTATCTGAAACCATAGAAAGCCCTTCTTGCTTAACATAATCTACCGGGCTGAATGTTTCTTCCATCAGTTTTTCCATTATGGTTCTTGCTACTTTGTCAGAAATCTCTTTCTTCTCTAACATAATTAACAGCTCAATAATGTGTTTCTCATCTATCTTAACTTCCTCTAATGATTTTTTGTTATAATTCAGAACTCTAAGCAACTCCCGTCTCAACCATTTAGCTGCTAACTTCGGATCTATCTCTACTGCCACTTTTTCAAACAGTTCTGCTAACATTAATTCAGATGCTAATACCTCTGCGTCCTCTAACTCAACTCCTCGAGAAGTAAATTTCTCAATCTTCTCCTGGGGTTTTTGTGGTAATCCTTCTTCTATCTCTTTAACATAATCTTCAGTGATCTCAATTATGGGTAGATCTGGTTCTGGTATAAACATGTAATCTTGTGCCTGTTCTTTACTTCTCATGAATTGTGTTTCACCAGTTCCATCGTCCCATCTTCTAGTTTGTTGTTCTATCTTCTTCCCTTCAGAAGTCTCCTTCTCCTGCCTAGCAATTTCGTACTCTGCTGCTTTTGCTATCGATTTGATGGAATTAACATTTTTAACTTCTACTCTATCAAATGCAGGCCCTATACTAACGTTAACATCTGATTTTATTCCTGCGTTTGCATTTACTGCTTTAACATAACCTAAGGTTGTAACTAATTTTTTTAACCATTCTCTAACTTGTTGTGATGATGTAAAGTCTGGTTCTGTTACAATCTCAACTAATGGATGTCCTGCCCTATTGTAGTCAACTTTTCCAGTTACTGGATCCCATGCTGCTGGATCTTCTTCTAAGTGAATTTCATTTATTCTTATTCCTTCAAACTCTCCTTCTTCCCCTACAGGTACTGCAAAACTGCCACTCATTGTTCTCTGATATCCTGTTGGCATGTCTGGCCAGTCGTAGTGTTTTCTTTGAAATAATAAGTCTGAATTTATTCTGCAGTTTAGCATTTTAGCGATTGCAATGATTTTCTTGATTGCTTCTTGGTTTGGCAGCATAGGTTTACTACCAGGCTGCCCAGTACATACTGGACAGATATTAGAATTAGGTGAAGCTTCTTCATCTATTTCACAATCACAAAATAGTTTCCTGCCTGTGTCAATCATATCTAAGTAACCATGTACCTCTAGTCCTATTTTGACTTCTACCATATCACTAGCGTTTACTCCACATTTTATAAGGTTTTTGTTGAAAATTATTTAAATGATAAACTCCTAACATAACTTATGAGATATAAAGCAGTTATATTCGACTTTGATGGAACTTTGACCGATTCTAAAGAGTATTCTTGGCAAACCATCCACAGATGTCTGAAGATTGACCCAGACATCATAAAAAAAGCTCATAAGGATTTTGCTGAAAAAAGGTTTTCTTATCAGGATTGGGTTGATCATGATATTGAGTTATGGAAAAGTAAAGACGCTAATAAGGAAATGTTACTTGGATGTATTAAAGATATTCATCTTATGCCTAATGCTATAGAAACACTAACTGAATTAAAGAATAGAGGTATTAAGATTATCTGTTTGGTTTCTGGGAGTGTTGATTTTCTTCTTGAAAAGTTAATTCCTAACTACAAGGATTTTTTTGATCATGTTTTCATTAATAAGATTGTTTTTGATGAGAAAGGGGACATTATAGAGGGTGTTGGGACTCCTTTTGATATGGAAACTAAAGTTGACGGTGTCAAACACATCTGTAAAGAAGAGAACATTCTTACTGATGATGTTATTTTTGTAGGAGATAGTAAGAATGATTTAGGCATAATAGGAAACGTTGGTTTGTTTATTGCAATTGCTCCTAAAGACGATGAACTAAAAGCTAAAGCTGATGTTGTTATAGAAAATAAAAATTTAAAAGAAATTTTAAAGTTTATCTAGGTACTGGCGGAACTTCTTTTGTTCTTTCTTTGTTTGTGCATGGAACTTTCACTGTTCCCGCTGTCAGTACAGGCATCATTGATATGTCTCTTACAGATCCGATGATTGGATTTGGCGTTATGTGTACTGTCTTTAATGCAAATCCAGGTATCTCTTGCGCTATTGTTAATGTTTCCTCTTCCTCTTCTCCTTTAAGGGTCACCTGTATTCTATCTAATGTTTGTGAACCTTGATTTTCTAATAGCACTTCTATATCTCTTCCGACATATTCTGCAGACAGTATCTTAAATCCCAGGTTTGTTGATGAGCAGCTTATTTGCGCTCCTGCATCTTGCCTTGCTTCTTGTTGGACTAATCCTATGTCTTGTGGTTCTTCAAAGTAAACTCTTCCTAATCCCCACAATGACACCACTATTGCCATTATTAGTATTGCTGCCAGCATTACAAGTACTGCGCCTTTACTCGGTTTTTTCATCCTCTTTTTTTTCATTTTTTTCCACCTTGTCTAATTTTATTTTTAGTTCTTTCAGCATTTCATCATCTGCAGGTGTTGGGCATCCATCCATTGGGTTTATCGCGCTTTTGTTCTTAGGGTATGCTATCACTTCTCTGATGTCGTTTGTATAGTTCATCATTGCGACTAGCCTATCAAACCCTATTGCAAATCCACCATGCGGCGGTGCTCCATACTTGAATGCATTCAATAAAAATCCAAATCTTTCTTCTGCTTTTTCTTTTGGGAATCCCACTCTTTTCATTATCCTTTCTTGTATTTCTGGATCATGCACCCTTATTGATCCTGAAGCAAGTTCTACTCCATTCAATACCATATCATAACATGTCGCAAATACTTTTTCTGGTGCGTCTTCTATGTACTGCAGACATTCTTCTTTTGGCATTGTAAACATGTGATGCGCTGGCTCCCATCTGTCTTCATCCTCGTTAAACTCGAATAGTGGGAAGTCAACTATCCAACATAGTTTGAAATCTTTTTTATCATATAGCTCAAGATCTTCTCCTAATTTTAGCCTAAGTCTTGATATTACATCGTTGCATTTTTTCGGTTTGTCTGCTATGAACATCAATATACTTCCAGGTTTTGCTTCTGTCGCATCTATCAATTCTTTCTGCACATCTTCTGGGAAATATTTTGCTATATTGCTCTCCAACCCATTCTCTGTTACTCTCATCCATGCCATCCCTTTTGCTCCAAATTCTTGACAGTGTTTGATATAGTTGTCTATTTCTTTTCTTCCTAGCTCTTTTTCAGGGTTTATACACTTAACAATCCCACCGTTTTCTTTAACATCTTTGAAAACTCCAAAGTCTGACTTAACTACTATGTCTGTTACTTCAGTCAACTCAAGACCAAATCTTAGGTCTGGTTTATCATTCCCAAATCTTGCCATTGATTCTGCATAAGGAAGTCTTGGGAATGGTGTTTCTACATCCATTCCGATTGTTTCTTTGAAAATATCCTTAACCAGCTTTTCCCCCACTCTGAATATTTCATCTTGTGTTGGGAAACTCATCTCAATGTCTATCTGTGTGAACTCGGGCTGTCTGTCTGCCCTCAGATCTTCATCTCTTAGACATCTTGGTAGTTGGAAATACTTGTCAAAACCTGCAACCATTAACAGTTGCTTGTATAACTGTGGTGATTGTGGTAATGCATAAAAACTTCCTGGGTGCACCCTTGATGGCACAGTATAATCTCTTGCCCCTTCTGGTGTTGCTTTTACTAGTAATGGTGTTTCTATTTCTAGGAATCCTTCGTCTGATAATGACTTTCTTGCTGCCATTGCTGCTTTGTGTCTTTTTATCAGTCTTTCCTGCATTACTGGTCTTCTTAGGTCTATGAATCTGTACTGTAATCTTAGTTCTTCGTTTGCTTCTATATTGTCATCAACTTCTATTGGTGGTGTTAATGATTTGTTTAGAATTTCTATCTCTGAAACAACTATTTCTACTTCTCCAGAAGATATGTTTTTGTTTGCCATCCCTTCAGGCCTTGCTCTTACTTTTCCTATTGCTGAGATTACGTCTTCTCTTCTTAGTGACTCAGCTATTTTGAATAGTTCTTTATCTTCTGGATTTATGACTATTTGAGTTATCCCATATCTGTCTCTTAGATCTATGAATATTACTCCGCCATGATCCCTATTTGTTGCAACCCATCCATTTAGGGTTATTTCGTTGTCTATCTCGTCTTTTGTTAATTCTCCGCATGTATGTGTTCTTCTTTTCATTTTCACACACCCTTCTTATTTGTCTTTTTTTAAACTTATCTGTTAGTATAGTATAATAAAACAGAAGATTTTTATACATCCTAACCCAATAATCTCCCCATGAGACCAATCATGTTATTATTAACAATTCTTTTTGCATCTTCTGCAGTTTTTGCTTTTTGTGAAATTGATGCACACTGTCAAGATGAGAATGAATGTACTACTGAAGTTTGTAATGAAGGTCAGTGCGAATATACTGATGTTGTTGTTAATGTTTCTAGCGGCGAAGGCATGTTTTGTGTAGGTGGCCCGTTTCTTAACACTGAAAGAACCCAGTGCGGTGGTGGAACTTGTAACCCTGACAGTCCAGAAGTATGGGCTATCCCTAACATCTGTGTTGAAGGTGAATGTGTAGTTCAGTCTAGCATTGCAGGAGGTGTTGGTGCTTACCTAAAAGAAAACTGTTCAACATATGATTTTTATTATTGTGAAGGTGATGACCAATACCTTGATGAAGGTGTTTGCGCAGAAATTAACGGCGTGCATGGATGTGGCAGAGTTGGTCCTGAATGTGGCGAAATTCCAAATCCTATCTTCCCTTACCAAGTTGGTTGCAATGAAGGGTATTTTTGCGATGGTGGAGATTGTCTCCCTACCTGTGGCAATGAAGACATAGATCCTGGAGAAGACTGCGACACTGAACAAACTTGTGATCCTGGATATACTTGCACAAACGAATGTATTTGTGAGTTCACTGAAGAATGTTTAGATGATAACGACTGTGAACCTGATGAGTTTTGTGACGGATTTGATTGCATGCCTATCTGTGGTAATGAAGACATAGATCCTGGAGAAGACTGCGACACTGAACAAACTTGTGACCCTGGTTACATTTGCACAAACGAGTGTCTATGTGTTTCTGAAAGCTTTCCTGGAGAAGAGATTCCTGAGTTCAATACAAGCGCAATTATAGGTGTTATTGCTGTTGCTGTACTTGGATTTGTATTTCTAAAAAAGAGATAATCTTATCTGTTATTAACTTTATTTTCAACATTAAAGTTAGCTAAGAATTCTTTCTTAAACTCATCAAATGTGTTATTCCTGATTGCTTCCCTAATCTCTTCCATAAAATTCTGCATAAACGTTAAGTTATGGATTGCTGCTAGTGTTTTCCCTATCTGTTCATGTACTATCAACATGTGATGCACAAAACCTTTACTGTAGTTCTTACAAGCATAACATTTGCATCCTTCTTCTATCGGTGAAGTATCTCCATTATACTTTCTGGATTTCATCTTTAGTGTTCCTTCTTTTGTGAATAAGCTTCCGTGTCTCGCATTTTTAGTAGGATATATGCTGTCAAAACAGTCTGCTCCTAAAGAAACTGCTTCTACTATATCATCAGGACTTCCCATTCCCATCACATATTTTGGTTTGTCTTTGTCAAAATGTTTAACTTGAGCAGCTATTGAATTGAACAGTTCTTTTTTTGATTCTCCTATGCATAACCCACCTAAGGCATATCCATCAAATCCTATCTTGTTTAGTTGTTGTGCACTTTTCTTTCTTAGCTCAGGAAATATTCCTCCTTGCCCGATCCCAAACAACAGTTGTTTTTCATTTGCGTGTGCTTCTTTACACCGCAAAGCCCAGTCTGTTGTTCTATTCAACGTATCCAACATGTACTTCTCACTTTTTCCATAATGAGGTACATCGTCTAGACACATTGCTACATCACTCCCGATCAAATTCTGAATTTTAATAGAATCTTCTGGTGTGAACATTGATTTATCTCCACCATATGGGTTTTTGAAGTAAACTCCTTTCTCACTTTTTTTGATCAAGAAATCTTTACTCAATATTTGAAATCCGCCACTATCTGTGAAGATCCCTTTTTTCCATTTCATAAACTCATGCAACCCGCCATGATCTGCAATTGACTTAACCCCCGGTCTTAAAGAAAGAATAAATGCGTTTGAGATCAAACACTCAGTTCCTGTATCTTCAAGTTGTTCGGGTGTTAAATTTTTCACACCACCTTTTGTTCCTACTGGCATAAAGAAAGGTGTTTTGACTTTTCCCGAGTTTAGTTTTAGAACTCCTGTTCTTGCTTCTCCATCTTCCTGTTTTATTTCAAGCATCTTATGAGAAGAATTTCATCAATGTGTACATTGGTTCGTTTGCTCGGTAATAATGTTCTGTTGTTGATTCTAGCTTAAATCCTGATTTCTCATAGAAAGGTATTGACTCTTTTTCTCCTTCTGCAGCTCTTACTTCTACTCTTGCAGTTTTTATTTTTCCTTCTTTGATCATCTGTTGCACCATCTCATCTGCTTTTTGGATTAGTGCTTTACCTATACCTTTTCCTCTCTGTTCTTTTGCTACTGCAATATGTTTGTATCTCCATCTTGTATGACCATCGCTTCCTTCTCCAACTTTAGAAATCAATAATCCTCCTACGATTTCAGAGTCAAACTGTGTTGATCCTGGTAAGTGTTCTTCTGCCCTTGCGATTAAATATCCTCCGCCAGTTTCCTCATCTCTCTCTTGCGTAATCTCCAAGTATTCGACTACTTTATCGTATGATTGCTTAAAGATATTATGTTCCGCAAATCCTTCTTTGTATACTCTTACTAGTCCTGATAATTCTTCTTTTTTTGCTTTTGTTATTTCCATTTTAGATCTTACCTTTTAGTTTTAAGTCAAAAACCATGTCTTCTAATTTTTTTAGATCCCATTTGATCCCATCGAATTTTTTTCTTAGCTCTCCATTTCTGAAGTTGAACTGTAACAACACACCATACAATTCACTTACAAAATCTTTTATCTTTGCAGTTTTTTCATATTCTTCTTCTATGCTTGCATTAACTCCATTCCTTACTAACTCTCCTGTTAAGTCACACAGTCCAAGTAAGTAATGTTCTGGTAAAATATCTAGTTCTTCATGCTCAAGTAAGCTTCCATCTTTCACATACTGATAGAATGCTAATGCTTCTACATATTCTTGCATTGCTGATTTATATGATCCTGTATATTCTGATGCGGGGTCTTTTGCTAAATCTTTTAGATTAGAAATTTCTTTTTTGATTTCTTCAACTAACTCGTCAACATTTTCTTTTCTGTGTAGTCCATAGATGATTTGTTTTGATAGTGTTATTATCTCTCTTGTCTTTAGGATTATTGATTCTCTTTCTTTATCGTATTTTTCAAGTTCTCCTTTGATTTTTGTAAATTTGTCTTTGTTTATCATTTTAAGCCAAAGAATGAGTGGTTTTTTATAAAGATTTGTCTCCAAAACCTATTTAAATGGATCTCCCTCAAATGTCCGCATGGGTAAACTTCAATCTTACATGTTCTTGATAGCTACTTTCTTAGTATTAGGATTAGTAGAAGAAATTGTCATACGAATCATAATGCGTTCTAATAACCCTTTACACATAAAGATCATTCTTGTAATGCTCTCTATAGGGATAGCTTTCATTACAGTTACTGAATTCATTAAGCCTCATATCAAACACATTTTACATTCAATCTATAGACTTTTCAAGATTAGAGAAGCAGGTTTTGTTGGTAAATGGTTGTCATTCATTGTTTTATTCATAATAATATATGTATTGTACTACTTAATCTTCTTCAAGAACCTAATATAATAATCATAGAAAACTTTATATACCCTAACTCTTTATAAATAGAGTATGCAAGCTCAAGAATCTACTTTTAGAGGTGTGATTAATTTCTTCTACAAGATAGGAATTTACGATGTTGTACTTCCATTTCTATTAGTATTTACAATAATGTTTGCAATTCTTGAAAAAACAAGAGTTTTAGGTGTTGAAAAAGACAAGGATGGTGTTGAATTCCCTAAACGTAATCTTAATTCATTAGTTGCATTTTGTATTGGGTTTTTTGTAGTTGCTTCTTCAAAGCTTGTTGCAGTTATCAATCAAGCACTAGCTAATGTAGTTTTACTTGTACTGATCGCAGTATGTTTCCTTATGTTGATAGGTACGTTTAGAGGTACTGAAGAGATTAAACTTGCTAAAGATCAGCCTTTGATGATCTTTTTCATGGTAGTTATGGGTATTGGTGTTGTGCTTATATTCCTTAACGCGCTTGGATGGCTGGGTCCGTTGTGGGAGTTCATACGTGATAATTGGAGTACGAATGCTTTAGCATCTATTATTTTGATTGTTGTGATTGTTATCTTCATGATGTACATCACAAGAGACCCTAGTAAAAAGAAAGAAAAGAAGGAAGAGAGTGAGTAGTTAAAAAGCGAAAGCTTTTTATATACAGATTGTGAGTTAATTTATACTTAAAGGAGGTTGTTTAGATGCCACAAAATATACTTGTACAAGGAATTCGAAGCCTTAATGATTTAGGTCTCGCAGATGTTTTATTACCATTTTTACTTATATTTACAATAATGTTTGCAGTTTTACAGAAAACTAAAGTTTTAGGTAAGACTGATGACGGCAAACCACAAAAGAATTTTAATGTCATAATTGCATTGATTATTGGTTTGCTTGTAGTTATTCCTCACGTCACACTAGGCACTTTAGAAAATAAGTATGACGCTAAACTTGCAGGAACTAACTTTCCTGATGTAGTTGAAGTTATTAACAACGCACTTCCTCAGATTTCAGTTATTGCGGTATTGATCATAATGGTCATGATGCTTATAGGTATTCTAGGACCTGAAATCAATATTGCTGGCACGCCTTTAGCTGGTGTGGTAGCCGTAATATCTTTTATCGTAGTTGTGCTTATCTTTTTGGCATCAGCAGGAATCTTAGGAGGATACAATCTTCCTGGATGGCTTGACTTTTTGAACGATGACACGAACAGGGGGATGATACTGGTCATCTTGATGTTTGGTTTATTGGTTTGGTTCATTATTAGTGAGCCTAAAGAAAAGGACGAAAAGAGTGCATTCGAAAAGTTAGGTGAGATGCTTAGTGCTGGAGGAAAGAAATAATTTCCTTCATGCTTTGATTTTTAAAATGGCGACACTTCTTGATATCGGGTTACTGCAACACTTCTCAGTAGTTTTCCCTTTTATTCTTGTGTTTGCTGTTACTTTTGCAATTCTTGAGTTTATCAAACCATTTGGTAAAAACACTGATAGAGGAATTAATTCTCTGATCGCAATCTGTATTGCAGGCATCATGTTGTTTAGTCCTAAGATGATCGAGATGATCAATTTTATGGCGCCTTGGTTTGTTGTGTTGATAATATTCATCATGTTTGTTTTGATGATGTATAGGTTTATGGGCGCTCCTGAAAAGAGTGTTATTGGTGTTATGTCAAAATGGGACACCATCCATTGGTTTATTCTTATCTTTGGTGTAATAATATTGATAGCTGGTTTAGGTAAGGTTTATGGTCCTGGTTTGTTATCTTTAACGGCTAATGGAACTCCTGCTCAAGAGATAGCTAATATCACACCTAAACAGCCTGAAACTTTTACAGATAATGTATGGTCTGTTTTGTTTAATCCTAAAGTTGTTGGGTTATTATTTATCCTATTGATTGCTTCTTTCACGGTCAGGCTTATGGCCGGCGGACCAGACGCAAAATAAAAGAATTAGATGTTATCTTCTATTGATTTTTTATCTTTATCAGAAAGTTTTTCTTCCTTCTCTTCTACTTCAGTTTTTTCATCAAACAATGGTTTAGGTTCTACAGGTTCGGCTTTCTTCGGCTTCTTTGATCCTGGAACTCCCGATAGATCATCTCTTATTTGAGATAACTCCCCCACTGTCTCCATAAAACCAGGCAGTATCTTTTTGAACACTGTTGACATTGCTTTTAAGTCAGTACCCACATCTGTCATTGTTCTGTCATAGTCTGATATTTTTCCTAATACTGATTTGTGTAATTCTTCAAAGTTTTTCTGTAAGTCGTTGAATTTCTGATCCATCTCTGCTAATTTTCCATCCATATCTTCTTTCCATGCTATCACTTTGCTCATGCTTTTCATCAAGTCGTCCCATTTTTCATCTATTATTGATTCTGCTATCGCTTCTACTTCTTCATTGCTTACTCCACCTTGCATCGGTGGTTGTTGATATTGAGGCATCTGTTCTTGTTGTTGCATCTGCATCGGGTTTTCTGGTTGTTGTTGCATCTGCATCTCCTGCGGAGGCACTCCTTGCACTCCTCCTTTTATTTCTGCTTGACTCATTGCATCAAATATTTGCTGTGGGTTATTACCTGCTCTTTGTAATGTTTGGATTATCTGATTATCTGAAAGCCCTTGCTGTTTCATCTGCAATACTTGATCTAGAATTGATGCATCTGCCATTATATTATCACCTTCTTTTTTTATATTATTTTGTTTTGTTTAGTATTTAAATGTTCTGTCTATCTTCCTTCAATCTTTTAACAACATCTAATAGTTCTTTCCTTGTCACAAACTCGACTGGCTGCCAGTACTCTAAATACTTTTTTATGGTTTGCAAATCTTCATTTCTTGCCATTGTTTTTATCTCTTCTATCATCAGCTTCATCTTGTCTTTTAGGTCGTTGATTGTTCTGTTTATCTCATCTAACTCTGCATTTACTCCTTGTATATCTTTTTTCTCTTCTCTTGAATTATTAAGCATGTTCTGATCCATTACTCCCACTTTGTTTCTTAAGTTTGCGAACCTTTCTTCTATTAATCTTAATCTTTGACCCATCTCAATTACTTCTGAAGATGTTTGTGGTTGTGCTGGAGCTTCTGGTTTTTTTGGCCCGAATAGCGATGCACCTATTGATTTCTTTTCTTCTGGCTGTGCTGCCGGTGTTTCTTGCCCCATCGGTTGTGGTGGCTGCATTGGTTGCTGTTCTGGCATTTTTTCCTCCTAAAAAGGCATTCTATTTTAGGAATATTTAAATATTAGCATTCATGGATATTTTTCAGTAGTTATAACTATAAAAAAGAGGGGTAGATTAATGGTTGATTCACAAAATGTTGGTTCTTTAAAGGGTGAAATAGTTAGAGAAGGCGGTGAAGCTATACTTAGATTTAACTGTGAAAGCCTTAATATCATCCCTAGCCTTGAGGACAATCCTCTTATCATGTCTCGTGTTGTTGATGAATTAGCAAGTTCTGGCACAATAACCAAGATTGTGTTTAATCAAAGAAAAGATTATGAATATGATTTGAACCAGGTTGGTCTTTTGAAAGAGATTGGTGTTTTGTTCAACACCGTTGTGTCTAACAAAGAGATGTTTAGTTATGGTAAGATTGCTTCTAACCCAAACTGTTCTAGTTTTGCAAACAAGTGGTATCAAGATTTACAGATAGTTGTCTATAGTTTGCTGAAGTCTGATCCGATTGGTGCTTATGTTGAGTTAAAAAGGATTCTTAGACATGAAAGGATGCATTTAGAGAAAGTTGCTGATCAAAGCACTGCTGCAGGTATAAAGAATTTCATGAGTATTGTTATGTGGCTTATAAGGAGTTTTGAAAGAACCAAGCTTATTGGTGTTGCGTTGCCCGATGTTGCAGGTTACATGCTTGGTGACAGAAGTATTTACAGGAAGCTTTTCAGGCCTGCAATTAAGCCTGATTTTATGTTTACTAAGTTGATGGCTGATTATCCTACTAATGGTGAAGAAATAAACTCTTACCTTGTTAATGATGATATTGAAGTTACTGTTTTTGACGTTCCTGGCACAGTAGAAACTTTGTATCATATGATGCCTCCCGAATTCAAGCTTACTGAAGATAAATATGAAATTTTAGATATGGCTCGTAGAGTTATGGCTGAACACAAACCAACTAAAGAAGAGTTTGTTGATCCTCAAAGGATGAGGGAAGTGTTTACTCATGTTGGGCTAGATTTAATTGAAGAGTTAGTGAAGAGTAGAAATGTTCGTATGTCTCATAAAGAGATGAATCAGCTTTCAGAAATATTAGTTAGGTATACTGTTGGTTTTGGTTTGATTGAAGTTCTGCTTCAAGATGAACAGATCCAAGATGTAAGTGTTAACAGCCCTCTTGGAAGGATTCCTTTATTCGTTGTTCATGGTGAATTTGGGGACTGTAATACCAACATATATCCAACCATTCCCGAGAGTGAGTCTTGGGCATCAAAGTTAAGGATGATTTCTGGCAGGCCTTTAGATGAAGCTCATCCAATTCTTGATACTGAGATTGAATTCCCTGGAGCCAGGTGCAGGGTTAGTACAATAACTGAACCATTAAACCCTTTTGGATTAGGTTTTAGTTTTAGAAGACACAGGGATAAGCCTTGGACTTTCCCTCTTTTCATGCACTACAAAACCATTAACCCCATTGCTGCAGGTTTGTGGAGTTTCTTGATTGATGGAAACAAGACTATGCTTATCTGTGGGACAAGAAGTTCAGGTAAGTCTTCATTGCTTGCAAGTATTCTTGTTGAGATGATGAGACGTTACAGGATTATAACTATCGAGGATACTTTAGAACTTCCAACGTCTCCTTTAAGAGAATTAGGTTATAACATTCAACCCATGAAGGTTGCTTCTGCTTTTGCATCTGCTGAAAGTGGTGAGATGAATGCTGCTGACGGTATCAGAGCTACGTTAAGACTTGGTGACAGTGCATTGATTGTTGGAGAAGTTAGAAGTAAAGAAGCTGTTGCTTTGTATGAAGCTATGAGAGTTGGCGCTGCTGCTAATGTTGTTGCTGGAACTATCCATGGTGACTCTCCTTACGGTATTTACGATAGGGTTGTTAATGATCTAGGTGTGCCTAAAACTTCTTTCAAAGCTACTGATGCTGTGATTATTGCAAACCCAGTTAGAAGTGCTGATGGTCTTCATAAGATGAGAAGGGTAACTCAAATAACTGAAGTTAGGAAGTTCTGGGAAGAAGATCCTATGGCAGAAGGAGGTTTTGTCGACCTGTTAAAATATAACCCAGGTAAAGATGAATTAGATACAACTCCTGATCTGATTAACGGAGATTCTGAAATATTAAAATCTATTGCAGGCAATGTTAAAGAATGGGCTACTGATTGGGATGCTTTGTGGGGTAATGTTTTGTTAAGGGCAAAAACAAAAGAAGCTGTTGTTAATTATGCTCATCAATCTAATAATCTTGACCTGCTGGAAGCTCCATTTGTAATTAAGTGTAATGATCAGTTCCACAAGGTTTCTGAAAAGATCCAGGATGAAGTTGGAAGCTTAGACCCTAAACGTATCTTTGAAGATTGGGATGTTTGGGTTAAACGTGAAGTTAAGAAAGAAAGTGTTAACAAAAAATGAAAGAGGTAATGGTAAAGGCTGCGTTAGAAGCCGGGAACTTAGTTATGAATAACTTTCATAAAAAACATGAGATCCATGAGAAGAGTCACCAGGATTTCGTTACCGAGACTGACAAAGCATCTGAAAAACTGATTAAAGAGATCATTAAGTCTCACTTCCCCGATCACAATATAGTTTCTGAAGAGTCCCATAGAGAAAATAGAGGTTCTGAATATACTTGGTTTATTGATCCTGTTGACGGCACTCACAATTTTATGAAAGGCATACCTCTATTTGGGGTTAATATCGCTTTGATGAAAAATGAAGAGATTATTCTGGGCGTTATGAACCTTCCTGCACTTGACATGTTTTTAGTTGCTGAAAAAGGCAAAGGCTGTTTTATCAATGATAAGAAAGTTCATGTGTCTGATAAAAGTTTTGAAGACGCTTTATTTGTTACTTCGACCCATCTAAAAGACCATAAGAACATTTCAGATCAGATTGTTAAGGTTGCAAATGAAACTTTCAGTTTAAGGACTTTAGGTTGTGCTGCTCTTGACACGCTTCTTGTTGCAAATGGGGGTTGTGACTTTTATTTATGTCATAATGTTAAGCCATGGGATATTGCACCGGGGATAATTGCTGTTAAGGAAGCAGGTGGGAAAGTTACAGATTACAAGGGTGATAAGCCCAGTGTTTGGATGGCTGACTTAATATTCAGCAATAAAAAAACTCATGGAGATTTACTAAGATGCCTGAAATGAAGGACTATGACAAGATGGCTGAGGAGTTCAAGAAAAAGATAGCTAGTCAGATGGCTCCTGAACCTGCTGGTATTCCTGAAGGTTCTGTTGACACAGATAAGATTTCTTCTCGTGAGTATGATGAGTTTAGGAAAGACTTGTTGCCTAGGCGTCTTTCTCTCTATGAGAAAGGCTGTGGCCTTGCTGAGAGAGTTCTTAAGATGCCTGTTTCTGAAAAAAATTTGCCGGCTATGGAAGAAGCGATTAAAACTTGTCACTTAGATGTAACTCCTACAGGTGTTAACTCTTTTAGTTATCTGTTTCCTTTAGCATTTATTGTTGCTGCGTCTGTTGTTAGCTTTATCTTGTTCCAGGATATGTTTTTCATAATTTTC
This sequence comes from Candidatus Nanoarchaeia archaeon, assembly GCA_028279745.1. Classification (GTDB taxonomy): domain Archaea; phylum Nanobdellota; class Nanobdellia; order Woesearchaeales; family JANQNC01; genus JANQNC01. The sequence continues at coordinate 848,092 of JANQNC010000001.1, read as the reverse complement.
TTTGCTTTGATTGGTCTGATAATGATTGGGCCGCTAGGTAAGTTACCTTTTACTTTATCTACTCAATGGCGTATGAAAGCCAGCAATCAGATGGTTCTTTGTATATTTTACATGGTTACTTATATGCGTCACACATCTAACTTTGAACTTGCAGTTAGGTTTGCAGCAGATCACATCGGTCCTCCTTTAAGTCTTGATCTAAGAAAAGTTATCTGGGATGTTGAGACTGAACAGTTCAGCAATATCAGCGACAGTATGGACTCCTACTTGAAAAGATGGCAGGGTTTTAATGATGAATTTATTGAGTCTGTTCACTTGATTGAATCTTCTTTATACGAAACCAGCGAAGATAGACGGGTTGGTTCTTTGGATAAATCCTTGACAGTTATGCTTGAAGGTACTTATGAGAAGATGCTTCATTACGCTCAAAACTTAAAATCACCTCTTACTATTATGAACATGCTTGGGATTGTCTTGCCTATTCTTGGTTTGGTTATTTTACCTTTAGTATTGAGTTTTATGGAGGGTGTTGAATGGTTTCACGTCATGGCATTATACAATATTGGTTTCCCTGCCGCAGTATTTTTCTTAGGTAAGAAGATATTGTCGACTAGACCTGCAGGTTATGGTGATACTGACATCAGTGAGTATAATCCTGAGATGAAAAAGCAAAAAAAGGTTTTGATCGGCAAAGGTAATCTTCAGATCGGTATTAACCCTTTGTACTTTAGTTTGATAGTTCTTGTTATTTTCTTGATTATTGGCTACACTCCTTTGATTTTACACTTTTTGAATCCTGGGCTAGAGTTTGATTATTGCACAACAAGCAGAGGTGATGGTATTAAGTATGGTGGCGATATTGAAGGTAATGAGAAGAAAGGTTTGTGTCTATTGGATTATAGAGAGATAACTAAAGAAGACAGCCCCAATTATGGACAGGTTGTCGGGCCGTTTGGTCTCGGTTCTTCTTTATTTAGTATTCTTGTCGTTTTAGGTATTGGGTTATGTATTGGTATTTTCTTTAAGTTGACTTCTGGCAAGGTTATGGAGATAAGAAACAGAAGCAAGCAGCTAGAACAAGAGTTCGCTTCCGCTTTGTTCACATTAGGGAATAGACTTGGTGATGGTTTACCTGCTGAGATTGCTTTCAGCAAGGTCGCGGATTCTATGCCTAACAGTGTTTCAGGTAAGTTCTTTAAGACCGTAAGCAATAACATTACTCGATTAGGTTTGGGTGTTGAACAAGCTGTGTTTAATGTTCAGTATGGTGCTTTGAAAGATTTTCCTTCATCTTTGGTTGAATCTTCTATGAAAGTTCTTGTTGAATCAGCTAAGAAAGGTCCACAAGTAGCAGCTTCTGCTTTGATCAACATTTCAAATTATATTAAAGAGATGCATAAGGTTGATGAAAGATTAAAGGATCTATTATCTGATACCATTTCAAGTTTGAAGGCTCAGATTAATTTCATGACACCTGCTATTGCAGGTATTGTTATAGGCATCACTTCCATGGTTACTTTTATTATGGGCCAGTTGACTGATAGACTTGCTGAACAGACTTCTAGTGATGTTGCTATTGGTGGCGTGTTTGACTTGTTTGGTTATGGTGTGCCCACTTTCTACTTTCAGATTGTAGTGGGAGTTTATGTTATTCAGTTGATTTACATAATATCTGTACTAGTTAACGGTATCGAGAATGGTGCTGATAAATTAGGAGAACAAGCTTCCATCGGTAAGAATGAGATCAAAGCAGTCTCAATGTATTGTTTTATTGCAGGAGTTGTTATACTGTTGTTTAACTTCTTAGCATTCCAGATACTCAGTCGTACGATGGGTTAGAAATTCTCTTGAATATAATCTAAAACTCCCTGATTAAACTTTCTGTATATATCTTCTGTATGCGGTATTCTTTTTGGCATTTCTATAACTGCCCACCTTGTGTGTAATGCTTTTGCATTATTTACCATAATCACATCTTTGTACAGTTCTGCAACCTTTTGATCCCCAAAACAACTCAATACCTCATATCCTTTCATCTGTGCAGGCTTACAATCCAAACTGCAAGGGTATACTTCATATGCCCAGAACATAGAAAGAAAGTTTACAGGTAATTTCCCCACTTCATTAACATCATCCGCTAAGTTAACAAGTTTCTTTCTCAACACTTCTTCTATTGTGCTGTCTTTTCCCCCTCCGCTAAATGATTGTATTCTTGTTTCTATAAAGTTAGAAGCACAACAAGAAGGTATCCCAAACAATAATCCTTCATCATATTTTGCTGGGAAAAATCTTGCATCTAACTTGTTTTCTTTAGTTTTAATCTGGTTGATCTCTTTGTATGTTTCCTCAAGTGATCTGAATTTATCACCTATATGATCTTCCTTATAGAAAACTACTTTTGGAAATACTGCTGATCCTGGAGGCCCATCAACATCTGTCATGATAAATGTTTTTAACCCCATCTGTTCTGCTGCTTTCTTTACATCTCTATACCATTGATGTTCTTCTGTATTCAAGCTTGTTGGTCTGCCCATCTTTTTTTGGTTAAACTGATCCATAAAGACTAGTGAAGCAGGTCTCGCTCCTCTTTCTACAGTCAGCATACTTTCTAGAAAAATGTGAGGTGTTACTGGACTTATTTCAAGTACTTCTTTCAATGTTTTTTCTAATTCCATTTTATCTATAAGACACTTCAGGATTAGTCATCTCTAACATGTTAAATAGAACTTCTTTGATATCAATTGAATCTCCCAAAGATTGTGAATTTCTTAATGAGAAGCTTGGTTCATAATCCCTAGGATCATCCCCCATCACAAGATAAGGCACTCTTTCATGCCTTGCTTTTCTCTCTTCAGTTACTTTTGATTCTATATCTTGTACAAGTTTTGTATTGTTGTAAGTTTCAAACAGTCTGTCCCCGTTCAGTCCTGCTTCACACATCTCATAATCTGTCATACCCCTAGATCCAAGAGTATAACTACCATATGCCCATGATGATGCTATCTTATCCGGATGACATCTCATTGCAGCTTTTACTTCTGACTCCAAATCAAAACTTTTCAGTTTTTGAAATATACCCCCTGCAAAATAATGTGGCTTTTCTGACATGTGTTCTCCCAAAACAAATCTTCCTTTTCCTTTTGGATCAAAGTAGTATACTGTAAAAGATCTTTTATGGTCATGGTTGTATCTTTCTCTTCCACCAAACAAACGGTCTACACCAATATACTCTTGAAAAATAAACATAAATGGGAATTTGCCTTCATCTATGTAATGAAGCCCTAACACTTTCATATTTCCTTCCCCACAGATAACATCTGAGAATTGGTATGTCCATATGTTTGACTCATTTTTTTGTAGATGTTTCCAGTTTTTGCTGTTTGCTACAAACTTTTCTGGAACAGGTACATTTTCTTCTGATTCTAATATGTTCCAAGCTTCTTCTTTTGATATTTCTCTAGATTCACCCCATCCAGACTCCCAAGGAGCCGACATATTAATATCGAACATTTTAAGAACTTCTGAAGGTATTAATGAAGAAAGAAAAGGGTTTTGATCTCCCTCAACAATAGTGTGTCCCACATTATCGCCAGAGCCTGGTCTAGTTGTCATAAAATCTCTTGTACTTGCTGGAGGTAATGATCTTAACCTATCTAAAGTTTCAGCTATGTTCAGATCTACAACCAGCATCCCATTGAAGTTAGGTATAGCAAGATCCTCGAAAGATCTTTCACCCACTTTACTTACGTAATCCTCTCCACTTATAGATGAAGGTGAATTGTGAGTTTCTGGTTCAATATAGTGGTCAGGAATAAAAAAAGTCCTATCCTTAGATTTCTTTGGTTTCTTCTTTTTCATCAAGATTGACAATTTGGCTCACTATTTAAATCTTTCCCATATTTTACTACTTTGAGGAAGTGATACATGACAAAAGTGTCTCACTTAACCCCATTTTAGCCTAATTTTCTTTATAAAACCCTTTTACTTTATACTCTATAAAGTATGGAGATGTGACACTATGTATAACACTATAGATTCAGTAATAAATTACAGTTCACCTAGTGTTAGCTATTGTGCTTCTTGTTCTCAACAACCTACCTCGCCCCAATACACCCCAACTTCCCACAGTATCGAATCTTTAACAGGTCAAGATTACTCTTTCTCACTATCAGAAACAACTAACTACAACTCTTCCCAAACTTACTCTTCAACAAAACAATCTGAATCTAAAACTTACGCATCTGCAACTAACTTCATCAGCCCATACGCATCAAAAACTAAATTTATTGATAATGCTGAAGAGATAAAAGAACTGATTGAAGAAGCTTTCAAAGCTACAACAGACAAAGAACTTCCAGGAGATATTATGATCAGTGTCTGTTCTAAAGAAAAGATGAAGGAAATCAATAAAGATTGGCATGAAGGTATTGAAGGCTTTGCTATTAACACTCACCCCAAGATGGTTTTTGTTAAGAACTCAGATCTTGCTCATGTGATGGTTACTATGGGTCATGAAATAGGTCATGTTCTATCAAATAACTTAGGCAATAGTAGAGATGAGGAAGCTAAAGCGTTTGCTTTTGAACTTGCTTGGATCAGAGCTATCAAAGAAAAGAATATTGGAAATCTATCAAATAACTTAATCGTTCCAGAACCTGCTAAGAATGGATTGCATGACTTTGCTTTGAACTTCGTAATCAATGAAGTTAACTCAGGAATTAATCCTTTTGACTTATTCTTGGATTTATCAGATAAAACAGCGAAATGTTTATAATCAGTTAACACCAAAATACCAGTTATGAAAAGGATTATATTTATTGCAATTCTTATTTCTATTACTTTATTAGGTTGTGCTGTTGTTGAACGAGGTGAAAGTACCATGGTAAAAAAAGAAGGGTTAGAGAATGCAACTTTTGCAGGTGGTTGCTTTTGGTGTATGGAAGCTGCATTTCAGGCTTTAGATGGTGTTACTGATGTTGTTTCGGGTTATACAGGTGGAGAAACAGATAATCCAACTTATGAAGAAGTTTCATCTGGTAAGACTGGACACTATGAAGCTATCTTAATCACATTTGATCCTGAAAAAATATCTTACAAAGAATTGGTTGAGTTCTTTTGGAGAAATATAGATCCTACCGACGATAAAGGTCAGTTTGTTGATAAAGGTTCTCAATATTTAACAGCTATTTTCTATGTTGATGATGAACAGAAGAAGATTGCTGAAGAATCTAAGAAAGAGTTAGAAGAGTCTGGCAAGTTTGACAAACCAGTTGTCACTAAGATTCTAAAAGCCCCCAAATTCTTCTTGGCCGAAGAATATCATCAAGATTATTCTGAAAAGAGAACTATTCAATATAAATTATATGAGGTAGGCTCTGGCAGACCTCAATACATAAAGAAAACTTGGGGTGAAGACAATTAAGTATGAAAAAGATCAACTAAAAAAAATAGATTGGGATGAATATGAAAGCTACATAGATAAAATCCACCAAGAAGTCTCTAAATATCTGGAAGAAAACAATTTGGAGATTGATGTCATTGTTCCGATTCTTAGAGGTGGTGGCATCCCAGGAATTAATCTGGCTTACAAGTTTAATGCACTAAGAATACTACCATTTCAAGAAAAGTACTTCAAAGGTGAGAATGAGTTAGATCTAAAGAAGATCCTTAACACTAAGTTCTCGGATCTTGTTGGTTTTGATAATAAAAAACCGTTAATCCTTGTTGTTGAAGGGAATCATTCTACTGGAACCATCGCAAGTGATGTTATTAAAGAGATTAAAAATAAACTCCCAAGCTCTAAAATCATATATGTTGCACTAGGAAAAGATTATTTTTACAAAGATTCAGTTAAAGATGTAGACTTCACAACCTGCGGTTATTACACAAATGAGAATCAGAAGCTTTCTAAAGAAGAATGTGAAAAGTTAAACGTTGTTGACAAACTTTATATCTTCCCTTGGGAAAGTTTTGATGAAGAATTAGCTGAGCTGAATAATGAAGAGTTTGATTATAAATTTTGAAGATCACGACCTCCCTTCATAACCCAAAGACCACATCTGATAAGATCTTTGTTCAACTGCTCGTCTTCCTGTTTCTGAATCCAAGCTTATTGTAGTTAGCTCCCCTTGTCTTTTTTGTGCTATAAGTTTCTTATATTCAGAAAGTAAACCATTCTTTACGCATCTTTTCAAGTAAGTTAGGAATCCTGCTTTGTTTTTATTTTTATACATCGGAAACGCATTCACAAATATCATGTGAACTAATCCTTTTTTATCTTGAGGGGTTGTTCTTGGAAGTCTTACTGTATTCTGAGACATATGGTTTATCGCTTTTTCATATCTAAAGTAAAGTACTCCTGCTGCTTCTTTATTACCTCGTCTATACTCTCTGATTAGATCTAGATCACTCCTCTCCTCTAAATTCTTCTCCCCCATATAGAACTACTTTATCCCATACTATATAAAATTTAAGAAAAATAAAGTGGGGACGCCGGAATTTGAATCCGGGACACCTACGTTTCAGAGACACTCTGAAACTACGAACGTAGTGAGTGTGTCTTCAGCGTAGTGCTCTCCCAGGCTGAGCTACGTCCCCTTGAACTCAACCCATTAACACAAGATTTATTCTACTTTCTCTTCAGTTGCGTCTTCAACTGCGTCTGAAGCTTCTTCATTAGCTTCTGTTCCTTCTGTTGACTCAGATCCTAAAACTTCTAACTGGCCAAATTTACCTGTTGTAAGTTGTTTTTCACCTTGCCATTCATTAACGTATCCTTTTGTTATCTTAACCTTATCTCCCGCTTTTACCTGGTCGATTTGTTCGTTCCATAGAGTTACTTTGATTTCTCCTGTATCATCTTTTGCGGTTGCGTTTGCAACTCTTCCAGTCATTCCAAATTTTTGGAATTCTCTTGGTTCATCTACTGATACTATCTCTACTTCTATGTCCACGTTTCCTTGTTTTGCTTGTAGTTCGTTTACTTTCATCTTAATGTCCTCCGTTATGTTATCTAGAAAAAGTTAAGAGGGTATTTATAAAGGTTTTGGGGGTTTATAAAAAAGAATTATTATTTAGCTACTTTGATCATCTCATCCACTAGCTTCTTATCCCATTTCTTCTCTATCAGGTTTCTTCTAACTTCAGCTATATCTTTGCCTTTTGCTATCTGTTTTTTCATATATTCATACAACTGTTTGTGGTGTTCTTCAAACTGGTACACTTTCAGTATCTCTTCTACCAAGTCTAGATCCCATCCTTGTTCTACTAATGAGTTCTTGATGTCCTGTTCTGAGTTTCCTTGTATCAGTGCTGTGTGGATTGGTTCTTCCAATAGTAACAATGCTTCTTTTACGTCTTCTAATGAATATTCCCCGCCTGTCTCTTCTTTTTTCATTAGATGTAAGTTTTTCAACTGCGGTTTCACATAAATATATGTTCCTGCCCCACCTATTCCCAATATCACTAGTATGATCAACCATAAGAATATGCTTCCTCCTTCTTCATCATCTATATTTTTTGCTGATTGTGTTTCTGCTGCTGCCTGTCCTGTTGCTGTTGTTGCTACAGGTATCGGTTGTCTTCTTTGGAATGTTGTTGAGCATGCTTTACAAGGTCCTCCGCAGTCTGTTTGTATCTCTCCTTGGTTTCTTATTCCGTCTTCACATGAAGGCTGGTATGTACATGTCTGCATAAGTGTTGGTTTTCCATCACCACATCCTTTAGTGTTTGTGCATGATCTTGTCTGTCTTCCTTCTGGTGGACAGTTTGATGGGTTCCATGCAGTACACACCCAGTATTTTGCGCAGTTTTCTTCTATCTCATCCTCCGCCTTCTCACTTTCGTTTTTCTCCATCTCCTTAACTAAGCTATGATCCAACCCAACTATCTCATATCTGTCTCCGTCTTTTGCACAAGTTATGCCTGATCTTGTTTCTGGACATTTAAGCAATACTTCGTCTTCTCCATCACACTCATCTGTAAGGTCTGATAGTGATGTTACATTTTCATCTAGTACACATAACTTATCTGAGTCAGCTACCGAATCTACATAAACTGTTTTTTCCTCATTTCCTATGTCCAACCCATTTATCAAAATATAACCATAGTCTTTGCTTGTTGATTGTTTTTTGATTGTTATACTGTTTAAGTCTAGTGCTTCATCGAAGTCATAGTCAAATTCTACAATAAGTTCATCATCTGAATAGAATTTGATTTCTCTGTCTCCCGAGAATGATTTTTTTAGGTTTGTTGATCCGTCTATCTTTATCACAAAGTCATCTATATATGATACATCTACATCATCTACTGATCCTATTAGTTTGTCTTCTGTGTCTTTTATTCCATCCTCATCTGAGTCACAGTCAGTTCTGCAACCGTTTGCTGTTTCTGAACTCTGACACACATTATCTCCACAGTATTCTGTGTCTATCTTGAATCCTACTGTTACCCTCTTTTTATTAGAGCTGTTCCCATTATCCAAACATTCAACATCGTAAGAATATGTCACATCTTCAACCAGACTACTTAACTTCTGCGAGTGTTTTACTGATCCAGTATTAGCAAATTGTACACCGTCATACTTACATGTTGCGTTTATGTTTGTTGTTACATTTATCCAAGCACTTTTTTCTCTTAGTGTTGATTGTGTCGGGCTTGTCTTTGTTACCGTTATAGGAATCTGCTGAACTATATTTTCTGTTTCATCAACAGTCTCGTTTACAGTTTCATTTATCGTTTCATTTACATCTACTGTCTCGTTGATATCTACAGTTTCGTTTACTGTTTCATTAATCTCAACAGTCTCGTTTACAACTTCATTTTCTTCAATTGTAAACACTAAATTTACTTGAGCTGATGTTTCATTTGTCATACAGTCTACACTGTATTGGTGCTCCCCAACACTTAAGTCTGATAATGGCTCTAAGTGTAATGTGCTTCCTGTTGTGAACATCAACTCACTATTTAATTCACAATCTGCTTCTTTATTTGTTGTTACACTTACAGTTACGTCTGTGTAGTTTATTGATGATCCTTGTTCGGGGTTGTTTATTGTGATTGTTAAATTTTCATCTAAAACAGAATATCCTGTTAGTTGTGGTCCTACTCCTAAGAGTCCCATGACTAAGAAGACTGCTATTGCGATTGAGCCCGCTATTGCAAATTGTTTTGCTTCACTCATTTTTTAGCCTCCTCTATATCCACATACCACCTGTTCTGTTTTTTATCAAATTTAAAGACTACGTTTTGTTTCTTTTCAACGTCTACTGAGAATAATATTGGCATAGGTATTGTTGTCTCAAAACTGCTGCCTCTTTTGTATAGTTTTCTTTTAAATTCCATATATAATGTACTTATTTAAATACTCATATTTAAACTTATCTATTTACATATTTAGATACTTAATAATATACTTTTTATTATAACAATTTAATTACATATTTTAAAACACACTATTTTACATACTATATTACTGATTATAATACAAATAAAATTACATATAAAAATACTTATTTTTATACTTATTTACCTCTATAAATCTTCAAACTTAATCTCATAAGAAATAAGCTTTTTCATCACATCTTTCAGCTCTGAAATCTTCACTCTTTTCTGTTCTGTACTGTCTCTATCTCTTATAGTTACATCCTTCTTTTCAAGTGAATCGTGATCTATCGTTATACCATAAGGTATTCCTATCTCATCAGCTCTTGCATATCTCTTACCTATACTCCCTGCTTGATCATATTGAACATGCATCTCAGTTTTTAACACATCATATACTTCTCTTGACAATTCAGATAGATCTTTCTTAATAAGTGGACAAACTATCGCTTTAATTGGCGCTAACTTATTACTTAACTTAAGAACTATATTCCCTCTCTCTTTATCCTCTTCATATGCATCATACATGAATACCAAGAATGCTCTATCTACACCTTGTGAAGGCTCTGCCACTACATGCGGAACTATTTTCTTTTGTGTTCCTTCATCAAATATGCTTAGATCTTTTTTGGAATGTTTCATATGTTGTTGTAAATCAAAGTCTGTCCTGTTTGCCATTCCTTGTAACTCTTTCCATCCGAATGGGAATTCATATTCTAAGTCCCAAGTATCTAAAGCATAATGGCTTTTTTCGTCTGGTAAGTGTTGTCTTATTCTGAATTTTGAACCATTAGCTCCTAAACTTACAAACCATTGGTGTTCTTTTGCTAACCAATAACCGTGCCATTGTGTCTTGATAACTCCATTCTCAAGTAGCTCTTTTATTTTCATCTCTTTTGGTTCTTTTTTGTTTAGTTGCATGTCTGAACTATAAACCAACATTGAATAGTCCATCACTTCTTCTATGAATGGACAGTTATTTGTATCATCTGGGTGTATGAAGTACTCTATCTCCATCTGTTCGAACTCTCTACATCTGAATAAGAAATTTCTTGGAGCTATCTCGTTTCTAAACGCTTTCCCCATCTGTGCTATCCCAAACGGCAGTTTCATTCTTGATGTTTCGAATACATTCTTGAATGCTGAGAATATTATCTGTGCTGTTTCTGCTCGTAGATAAGCTTTTGATTCTTCATTCTCGATTGGTCCTACATTTGTTGTGAACATCAGGTTGAATGCTTTTGCATCTGTAAAATCATTTGCTTTACATTTTGGACATCCTACCTTATTCTCAATAATTAATTTTTGTAAGTCCTCTGCACTTAATCCGTCTGCTTGTATTTTTAATGTGTCTTCAATCAGAACATCTGCTCTTAATCTTTCATGGCATTTTTTACACTCCACCATCACATCTCCAAAGCATTCTGCGTGTCCTGATGCTTGCCATATTTTTGGGTGCGCTATTATGCTTCCATCTATCCCTACTATGTCTTCTCTTTCGTGAACGTGAAACTGCCACCAACTTCTCTTAAGATTTTCTTTTAGGTCTGCACCTAATGGCCCATAGTCAAAGAATCCCGCTATCCCCCCATACAACTCTGATGAAGGATATACAAATCCTTTTTTCTTGCAAAATGTTGCCATCTCGTCTATTGTTAATGTCATGAGAATCAGCACTCAAATTGGATATTTAAAGGTTTTCGTTTTTAGGAGGTTGATTAGCTGCCCACTCCTCGTCTTCTTTCACCATACTTTTTGCACAGTGTTCGAAGAAGTTAATTTTTTCAGGATGTATATCGTTTACATAATGACGTGCAGATATTAAAGCATCGCCTCCTTTGTATTCTCTTCCGATATTCATCTCTACTACTGCACTGTTTAATGATCGTATTGCATTGATTACTTTTCTTTCATCTTTTTCTTCAATCCCTCTTGATATCTGCCCATATGCATTATATATCATATCCAGTCTTAAGTTAAGTGCTTCTTGTGGTTTATAGTCCCTTTTAATACCCAAGAACTCTCCCCTTTTGTCTCTTATTAACATCTCTTTGTCCCGATCTAGCTCTATCGCATCATCTAGTTTTTCCATAAGTTGAAGATATTCCTTTACATTTCCTTTTATAATTAAAAATTGTCTTTTATAATCAGGAATATAGTTTGGATCTGAAATATTATGTTCTAATAATAAATCTGGTTTGTTCTTTAATTTATCCAGTTTCAATATTGTATCTTCACATAATGTTTTTATGTTTACTATCTGTTGATCTTTTACAATCCCTTCAGTTTCTTCTAAGGCATTAAACAAGTTATCTTGTATCATAGAGTCATTAAACCAAACTTCTTCCACTAAAGATAATGTTGCTACTCTTGAATCTGTTGAGAATTCTCTTATATCTTTAGATAGTTCCCCTTTTTGCATCGATACAAACGCAGCAGCTATGTATGATAAATTAGAACCCTTCTTTAGTTTTTTACGAATTTTGTTTTCTGGGGCATCAACTATTTTTTCGAGCATTTGGTAATACTTCTGTTCCAGACTTATTTTCCCAGGCACTTTTGGTTCTAGGTTTTCTTGTTCTAATTGTTCTTCAAAATTAGGTTCTGCATCTAAGTGCAACCCCCTTAAATTTTTTTCAAGATCGCTTTCAGATTCCTCACCCTCAAACTCTTCCTCATCAAACTCATCCATTTGTTCCTATTAGAAAATAGTAATTATATTTAAAGTTTCACTTCTTTAACCAAGCGACTTCTTCTTTCTCTAATTCCAACTCTTCAACTAGCTTATCAGACATCTCTTTATTATTTTTAAAAATAACTTTCATGTATGGTATTGTTTCTTTTATGGTTTGTTTTATTGATTTGTGTGTTTTTTCTGACAGCTTCTCAGCAATTGCGTTTCTTTTAGAATTGCTTTGTTTCGCAAACCACATTTTCAATAACCTTTTAGTCTGTTCATACTTTATCATTTTTTTATATTTTTCATCTTTTGCTGTTGCTACTCCTGCAGTCATCAGTGCATTATAATACACTAGGAATCTCCAGTGCTGCCACCTTCTTATTCTCCCTTTGTACACGTCTGCTTTTGATAAATTATCATAAGCTCTTGCTAAATCTTCTGGTTTTTCGTATTCTTTTGGTAAATTCTCATCCACCCACAACATACATTCATCTAGATCCTCATTTACATCATTTAATGCGTCTTTAGCAATGTCTGCATCTGTTGTTTTGAATATTTTGATAAGTGCGGAAGATAATTCTTCTGTCTTTCTTCTATCAGATAACTCATTTACTTTTTCTTTTGTTATCTTTCCTCCTTCTCTAGCTAATGATTGTAGATCGTTTACTGCGCCTCTTACATCTCCTGCATTCTTTCTTGCAACTGCTTTCAAAACTAGTTCATCATATTCTACATTTTCTTTTCCACATAACCAACTTAAGACTTCAATTATTCTTTCATTATCAACATCAGAAAACTCAACAACTTTTGATTCTTTTCGTACTGGACTTAATTTTTTGTTCCATGCGTCGTTTGCAGTCATTATTATTGGAAAATTTGTTGTTTTGATCTGTCTAGCCAACTCAGGCGCCCCTCCACGATCTTTCTGTCCCGACAATCCATCTATCTCATCTACCAATATTAATTTAGGTCTCATAAACAGGCTCATCTGTTTTGAATTCTCACCGATGATTGAATTGATCTTGTCTTTATTTCTAAAGTCTGATGCATTCACTTCTAAGAATTCATAATCATGTTCTTTTGCAAATGCTACAACTGCAGCTGTTTTTCCAACACCTGTTGGCCCATGTAATAACAAAGCTTTCTTTTTCTGCTTGTCATAATTTTTTAGAAATTCCTCTATCTCCTTCACTGCATTATCCTGTCCTTTTATTTCAGAAATCTTCTCAGGTTGATGCTTAATTGTCCATGGCTCCATATTTTACTCCTAACTTGAGCTTTTATTTAAACGTTTATACTCTAACAGCAAACCTTTTAAATAATAAACTAACAACTCAAATATTATGGATTTACCTAAAAAATACAATCCTCAAGAGGAAGAGCCTAAGTGGGAAGAGTTTTGGCAGAAGGAATCTTTTTTTAAGTTTGACCCTAAATATGAAGGTGAGAAGTTTATCATAGATACTCCTCCCCCGACTGTTTCTGGTAATATGCATATCGGTCACGCTTTCTCTTACACTCAACAGGACTTTGTTGCAAGGTTCAGAAGGATGAAAGGGTTCAATGTATACTATCCTTTTGGTACTGATGACAATGGGTTGCCTACAGAAAGACTAGTTGAAAAACTTAAGAAAGTTAAATCTACTAGGATGGAACGTCCCGATTTTGTTAAGTTATGCAGAGAAACTATTAAGGAGATTAAGCCTGATTTTGTTTCTGACTGGATCCGGATTGGTATGAGTTGTGATTTTAGCACCCCTTACTCCACCATAGACCCTCATTGTGTTAAGACTTCTCAAAAGTCATTTATAGATCTTCATAATAAAGAGTTAGTTCACAGGCAGGCCGCTCCAAGTATGTGGTGTGTTAACTGCCAAACAGCTATTGCTCAAGCTGAACTAGAAGATAAAGATCTGAGTTCTAACTTTTCAGATATCACTTTCAAAACTACTGAAGGGAAAGATATCACTATTGCAACTACAAGACCTGAGCTTTTGCCCGCTTGTGTTTGTATTTTTGTTCATCCTGACGATGATAGGTACAAAGATTTAGTTGGTAAGAAAGCCATTGTTCCTTTGTTTGAGCAGGAAGTTGAGATTTTTGCAGATGAGTCTGCTGATCCTGAGAAAGGTTCTGGTATTTTGATGATCTGTTCTTACGGGGATAGGTTTGACGTTGATGCTATCAACAGAAAAAAGCTTACTCCAAGAATCACACTGACAAAAGACGGCAAGATGAATGATCTTGCTAAAAAGTTTGAGGGTATGAAGCTTAAAGATGCTAGAAAAGCTATTCTTGAAGAATTAGAGAACAAAGGACTATTGACTGAAAAGAAAGATATTTCTCACAATGTTAACGTTCACGATAAGTGTGGAACTGAGATTGAATTTTTAGCGACAGAACAGTGGTTTGTTAAGGTTTTAGAAAACAAAAACAAGTTCTTAGAAGCTGGAAATAAGATTACTTGGTATCCTAAAAGTATGAAAGCGAGGTATGATAACTGGGTTGAAAACTTAAATTGGGATTGGTGTATCTCTAGACAGAGACATTTTGGTGTTCCTTTCCCTGTTTGGTATGATAAAGAAGGTAATGTTGTTCTTCCTAAAGAAGATGAACTTCCTGTTGACCCTCTTTCAGACGTTCCAGAAGGTTACAATAAAGAAGATTTAACTCCAGAAAAAGATGTTATGGATACTTGGGCTACCTCTTCTTTGACTCCTCAGATTATTTCTAACTGGATTGATGACAAAGAGTACAACCTTGATTTCAAAGATGCTTATCCTAATACTTTAAGGCCTCAAGCTCACGACATAATTAGAACTTGGGCTTTCTACACGATCGTTAAAGGAATTTACCACAATGATGAGATCCCTTGGACAGATATTATGATTTCAGGTAATGTTGCTGATCCTAAGGGTGAGAAGATGTCTAAATCTAAAGGCAATGTTGTTGATCCTAGAAAAGTTATTGATAGTTATGGTTCAGATGCTTTGAGGTTTTGGGCTGCAGGTTCTAAGCTTGGTGAAGATTTGAACTATTATGAAAAAGATCTGATTACTGGTCAAAAGATGGTTACTAAGTTGTGGAATGCTTCTAAGTTCGCGATAATGCATCTGGAAGATTACAAGCTAAACGAATCTAAAGAGGAAAATATTGTGGACAAATGGTTGTTATCAAAACTTAACAAACTGATTAAGAATGCTACTGATAGTTTTATGAAATATGAATATTCAAAGACCCGAGCTGAAACTGAAAAGTTCTTCTGGCACATTTTATGTGATAATTATCTAGAGATTGCTAAAGATAGGTTGTATAAACCTGAAGTTTATGGTGATGATTCAAGATTATCTGCTCAGTTTGCCCTATACCAATCAATTCTTTCAGTTCTAAAACTTATGGCACCTATTATGCCTCACATTACTGAAGCTGTTTATCAATTATATTTCTCAGAAAAAGAAGATAAAAAATCTATCCATATAAGCAGTTGGCCTGAATGTGATGAAAAAGCTATAAGCGAAGATAATGAGTTAGCGGGTGACTTATTGGTTGATGTTTTAACAATAGTTAGAAAGTACAAATCTGAAAATAACATTTCATTAAAAGAGCCTTTAAGCAAACTTACAATAAGTTGTAAAGAAGATAAGCATAAAGAACTTCTTGAGAAAGTTGTTGAAGATCTTAAGCCAGTCACCAAAGCAGAATCTGTTGAATTCAATGACAATGCTGACTTAAAGTGTGAAAACTTTGATGTTTCTGTTGGTATTTTAAAATAAAAGTAGGGTTTTATATATCAGTTCTTCCCTTTAGGTATGATTTTATGTTATGAGGGGGATAAAAACATGAGGAATGAGATAGAAGTATGTTACAAGAAAAACAAAAAACAAAAAAGAAGATATATGTTTAACGCAACTGAGTTTACAGACTATTTCTTACCAGCAGTACAAGGAGACATTGGAAATACTCTAGGTAATGAAAGCAGCATAAGAAATGGATTGGTTAGCTTAATGAACCAAAATCAACACTCTGCTTTCACTCAGGAAGTTAAAAGACAACATCTTAAGTGTGTTGAAAAGAATGGTGCGACTTATGTAAGTTTTCCACCAAGCCCTAAGAGTAACCTTTACGACAGGCTTAACAACACAAATTCAAAAGCAGTAAAAAAACAACTTGCTAACGCAATCAAATAGAATTTTTTAATTTATTTTTTTCCATCTTATTCCTTTTGGAGTATCCTCAAGGATTATGCCTTTTTCTTTTAGTTCATCTCTTATTTTATCTGCAGTTTCGAAATCTTTATTTTTTCTTGCTTCTTCTCTTTGTTTTATTTTCTCGTCTACCTCAGAGCCTATTTCTTCTTTTTCTGTTTCCATCACTCCAAGAACTGCATCGAATGATAACATTGTATCTTTCACTTTTTGTGCATCGCCAGAACTTAATTTATTTTCACCCATCAGCTTGTTCACTTCGCCCATGAAATCAAATATATGACCTAACGCTTTGCTTATGTTTAAGTCATCATCCATTGCCATCTCAAATCCTTGTGATGCTTCTTCAATGATCTTCTTTAACTCAACGCTATCCTCACTGCCTTCAACCTCATCAATCTTCTGCAGGAAATCAATAAATTTCTGAACAATTCCCTCTGCAGCTTCTACTGATTCAATTGTAAAATTTAGTTGTTGTCTGTAATGTGCCCCCAATAAAACATATCTTATCGCTTTTGGTTTTAATCCTTTATCTAGCAAGTCTCGTAAAGTAAAAAAGTTACCTGCGCTCTTACTCATTTTTTTCCCTTCTACAAGTAAGTGTTCGCAGTGCATCCAGTAATTGACAAACTTTTTTCCTGTTGCTGCTTCTGATTGTGCTATCTCATTTTCGTGGTGTGGGAATAAGTTATCTACTCCACCCGTGTGTATATCAAATGTTGTTCCTAAGTATTTCATTGACATTGCTGAGCATTCTATGTGCCATCCTGGTCTTCCTTCTCCAAATGGACTGTCCCATTTGACATCTCCATCATCTTCGTCCCATTTTTTCCATAGTGCAAAGTCTGATGCTGAGTCTTTTTCGTACTCATCTTGGTTTACTCTTGCTCCCGCTTGTAACTCATCTACTTTTATGTGTGCTAATTTCCCATAATCTGAAAACTTGCTGATACTAAAATAGATTGATCCATCATCTCCTTTATACGCGATCCCTTTTTCTAACAAAGCTTGAACTATGTCTATCATTTCAGGTATATGGGATGTTGCTGCAGGATATTCTTCTGCACTCTCTATGTTTAATGTTTTCAAATCTTCAAAGAATGCATCTTCATATTTTTTTGTGAAAACATTTAAGCTTAATCCTTCTTTTTGGCTATCTCTGATTGTTTTATCATCTATGTCTGTTATATTCATTATCTGTTTTACTTGAAATCCTTTATACTTCAAATACCGTCTTAACAGATCTTCAAACATGTATGCTCTGAAGTTCCCGATGTGTGCATAATTATAGACTGTAGGCCCGCAAGTATACATTCCTACTTTTCCTTCTTCTATTGGTTTGAATTCTTCTTTTTCTCTTGTTATTGTGTTAAATATCTTCAAACTCATTTTTTCTCTACCACGAACATACAATGATCCTTTTCAATTGGATCTAAGTTTAACTGTTCAATTATCTTTACTCTAGGCTTCAGCTCTTCTCTTACTCTGTTAAATATCTTTTGTGGCTTTTCTGCTACGTTTACGCTTCTTGCTTTTAGTGCTAAATATCCTATTCCTCCTTTTTTCAGAAACATATCTACATTATCTAAGAATATTTTTGTTTGGTTTTTTTGTGCTATGTCTTGGAACACAACATCGACCATAGTCACATTCTGGGCCAAGTCATCCACTTGTGCTGCGTCTCCTAGTATTGGAACTATGTTTTTTCTTATCTCTGCCAAAACAACTAACTCTCTAACAACTCTTGGTGCAAAGTCTAGTGCAAATAATGTTCCTTTTTCGCATATGTCTGAAAAATGTGAGATTGTTGTTCCTGATGATGCACCTAAATACAACACTGTGCTGTTTTCTCTTAGAGCAAAGGTTTTCATTCCTTTTGCTATTGCAGCTGCCATCTTGCTTCTTTTTGTAACCCACTGCCTGTACTCAACACCATCTAATTTAACTAAGCTTTCTCCGTAGACCTCTTTGCCTTTTACTAAATTCTTAGTAAATAGTTTGTTTTTCTTTTTTAGGAAGTTTTTCATTTTATCTCTTTCATCTGTGTTAAGGAATATTGTATTGCTTTCCCTTTTGCTTTTTTGTGTTTTCTTTTCATCTGTTTTCTTAGCCAGATGTAATAGATGATGGCTGTTACAACTAATAAAAATATGAATATTCTTATCCAGAGTGCAAATGAATCTATCATCCTAGTAACCCTCCTCTAGGGGGTGCTATGTATGCTGCTATTTTTCCTGCCAGTATTCCTAACGGCATACTTTGCAGCCATACTTTTCCTGGCCCTCGTAGTGTTGCTAAAAATAATCCTTCTCCTCCGAAGATTATGTTTCCTGCTCCTCTTATGAATTGTATGTCATAATCCACCTTTGGTTCATACATTGCTATATGGCCCGTGTCTACTTTGATTGATTGTCCTTTTTTTAGTGTGTACTCAACGACTTCGCCTGATATTTCTACGAATGCTTTTCCTTTGCCTGACAATTTTTGTAATATGAATCCTTCACCACCAAATAATCCTGCACCCAATCTTTTTCTAAATACCAGGTCTAATTTTACTGTTTGTTCTGCACACATGAATGCATCTTTCTGGCATATGATCTCTTTTACTTTTGTCATGTCTAACTCTATTATTTTTCCTGGGAATTCTGATGCAAATGTTATTGTTCCAGTTCCTGCTTCACATATGAAATCAGTCATGAACATTGATTCTCCTGCAAATCTTCTTTTTACTCCTTTCCACAGTCCGCCTTTCATCCTTGTTTTCATTAGTATATTGTCAGACATCCAAGACATCCCTCCTGCTTCAGAATATAGTGATTCGCCTTTTTTTAACTCGACGTTCAGTGTTTGCATTACAGTTCCAGTTATTTTATATTTCATTTTTACTTTCCTCTTTTTTCTACTGATTTCAATAACTCATCTCCTATGAATTCTCCTTTGAATCTGTCTACTTTTGCTGCCAATAAGATTTTGTTTGCTAAAACTCTTGCCACTTTTCCTTTCTCTTTTCCTTTAACTGCGTTTACAAGATGGTGGTTCATTATCACTCCGAATTTTGGTGGTCGCGCCCCTGTTTTCATGTGTCTAAATAATGCTTTCTCTGCTCCCAGCAGTTGTACTGTTGATGCTGGGAAGTTTGTTAACTTTTCAAGACTTCCTGCTATGCTGACCAGTTTTCCACCGATTAGTGTTCCTGCCACAGTCTGAACATTAGGACAGTATCCTTTCATGACATTCTCCAAATAACCTATTTGCTCTTCTCGCAACTCATCAACTGAAATTATTTTCAACGCTATCCTTTTTATCGGTTCTAGATCTTCTTCTTTCAGATCTGCACCCATACTCATCTTTTCTTTTTTTGGATTTTCAGTTGTTATTGTTTTTGCCAAAGCCACATGGTTCTCAACTGAGTTGGAAAATTCGGGATTATAGAGTTCATACCACTCCCTTAATCGTTTAGAAAGCATGTTAATCACTTTATTCAATTCTTCTATGTGATTTATTGTTTGGATTATGAAATTATCTTCAGTTACTGATTCTTTTACTCCTCGTTTAGTTATGTAAAGGTTTGGCAGGTAAAAGTCTTTCAGATTGTTCTCTTCAAAATAAGTTAAAATTTTCTGTAGCTCTTCTTTGTTTAATTTTGTTTTTGCTTTATGCTTTTCTACTAATTCTTTTTCTACATCTGTCTCTAACTTTTCTTTTGCTTCTTCTGGTTTAAAGAGTAGTTTGTCGACTAATTTCATATTTTCGTCAAATATCCATACCCCCAATACGTTCTTGTACATTAACATAGTTGGATTTAAAGGATTGAAGACAGTTTATAAATATTTCTTAGAATTGTAACATAATCCTTGTAAGTCACTTTTAAATCAATAGTTATTTTTATATACGATATGCATTTCACTATTATTCGATAGATGATGAGGGGCATCGGTTCGGCTTTTCGGCTGAACTTTTGCTCTTTTTCTTATTTGCTTTGATGTTAGAAACTTTTAAATACGCTAATTCTGTAAATATTTCTGAATTGATAAATGCAAAAGAACGTCTTGAATCTAAAACTAACACTTGTTCTTATTTTGGACCTCATCTGACTCTTGATTTATCTCAATGCAACTATAGAAAGTTGAGCGATTTAGATTTTGTTTCCAATCTTTTGAATATTTTACCTAAAATGATCGGCATGACTAAGATTACTCAACCTTACGTCTTTAATTACTCTGGCAAAGTTTCTGAAGATAAAGGGATTACTGGTATGGTTCTTATTGCTGAAAGTCATATCTCAGTTCATACTTTTCAGGAGAAGTGTTATGCTTTTGTAGATCTTTTTAGCTGTAAACCTTTTGATTATGATTTTGCAACTAACTTCTTGGTAAAAGCATTTGAGTCTAAGAAGTATGAAAAAAATGTTGTTAAAAGAGGAAATTATTTTCCTAGATAGTATTATTTCATCAGTATTTCTACTGCTTTAGCGTATGCAGGTCTTGTAATGAATGTTCCGAATGATATTCCTATGATTGTTGTTACTGCAAATCCTTTCAACAGTCCTGCTCCTGCGAAGAATAGGGGTATCATTGCTACGATTGTTGTGAAGTAGGATGCCATGATTATGAAGAATGCTCTTTTGATCATCTCTTTTATTCCGTGTATTCTTTCTCTTTCTCCTCGTGTTATTTCATCTGCTATTACGATTTGTGAATCCACTCCGGTCCCCACTACGATTATTATTCCTGCTATTGCTGCTAGGTCTATTGTCCATCCGGGTACGATTGCTGCTATCCCCAATAGTAGTGTTACTTCTGATAGCATCGTCACCATCATAGGTATTGAGATCTGCCATTTTCTGTATCTGATGAATATTACTACGCTTACTGCCAGTAGTGCTATTATTCCTAACAATATTGCGTTTTTCAAGAAATTTTGTCCTAATAATGGTGAGATCTGGTTCGTTTGTACTATCTTTAATTTTACTGGTAATGATCCTGTTTGGATTATTGTTTGTATTCTTTTCATTTCTTGGGATGCTGCTAGTGCCGCTTCTTGTTTTGTTGCTCCTGCACCACCAAGTGTGATTATAATGTCTGTTGCTTCTTTTCCTTTTAGGTCTGGGCTTATCTTTAGTGTCTCCACAAATTCATCATCTAGGTATAGATCTATGCTTTCATTCAAGTACCCGCCTTGTTGTCCTGGCACCACATCTAGCTGTGCTGTTTTTGCTGCTTGTCTTTTTGCTGCATCTTGACTTACAGATATTTGGAAATAATACTGACAAGCATATCCTTCTCCTGATTTTCCGCAGGGCGTTCTTGGGTCTGGCCCTGAACATTCTGGGCTTCTACATACAAATTTAACATCTTCACCGCCTGTGAATATTACATCATCTCCTATCCTTGATTCGAATTTTCCTTGGCTTCCTAATAGCTTTGTTACTTCTTCTTCTGTTGCTCCCGCTATTTCTATCTTGATGTACTTGTTATCTTCTAAATCAGAAGCTTCTCTTACTGTTGTGTCACTTAATCCATAGATGTTTAGTCTTTCTTTTAGGTTGTCTATTGCTAACTGCAATGTTTCATCAGAAACTGGTTCTTCTGGTGCTAACATCACTGATGTTCCACCTTGTAAGTCTAATCCTTTTTTGATGTTTGTCGTTGGCGCGTCATATACTCTTAACCCAACCCACGGTTGTCCGGTGCTTACTTCAGAATACTCTGGTACTTGTATTGTTTTTGTTGTGTTTGTTTCGTTATCAAAAGTGGTCTCATTAATCAGGTTGCCAGTTCTTGTTCTATTTATCTTTTCTCCTACTGTTAACCTGTAGATATCTTTGTTTGTCTTTATTTGTAGTGTTACGTTTGGTGTTAACTGACTCAGATATTCATAATACTCTTTTTCATTTTTGATTGGTTCATTGTTTAACGATATTATGACTTCTCTTGTCATTGGTGGTGCATTTGGTAATGGATTTGATATCCCGCTTAATTCCCCTGGGCTGTTTTTTTCTACTGCCCTTATTGCTGCACCTTCTCTTCCTACTTGTGGATTGATTGCCCATAGTGATAAGACTAGCAGGATTATCAACATAATGATTCGCCAGTTTGTGAATACTTTCTTTAGCTTACCCATTGTGCTTCTTCTCCATGTACCATCTTAGGATTCCAGCATTCTGTATCCATGTGTTTACCATGTCTACTAAAAGCCCGATCATAAGTATGGTCATGATTTGTTTTATTATTGGTGATTGTGATACTATTAGTGCTACTGTTATTGCTGTTAGTGTTGTTATATTCATTAGGATTCCTGTTCTCATTGCATTTCTTAGTCTTTCTTTTATTGTTCCTTCTCTTCTCTTTAATAGTCTTGTACTCAACAAGATATCTGTGTCTACTGAATAACCTATTAGCATTAGGAATGCGGCTATGCCTGCAGTTGATAGCTCAAACCCTAGTGTGTTGAATATTGCTAGTGTTATTATTATATCTGAGAATGCTGCTAAGATCACAGCCATTGATGGTATTGGTATTCTGAAATATAGGAATACTACAAATCCCATGAATAAGAATGCAATTAATATTGCTCTTACTGTTTGTTTGAAGAATGTTGTTGCTAATGTTGGCCCTACTGCTTTTATGCTTATTTCATCTGATGATACTGTTAGTTCTTGTTGTAATGATTTTTTTATCTCTTGTGCATTTTCTAAGTTTGTGTCTGTTACAGCAATGCCTGTAGTTGTTCCTGCTCTTGTTAATAGTCTAACTTCACTTATAGTGGGGAATTGTTGTTGTAATTGTTCTTGTAATATTACAGTGTCAATCTCTTGTGTTGTTTGTGCGCTTACCTCTACTCCCCCAGTTAGTGAGTAGTCTTTTTTTACGAAGTCTCCTGTTGTTGCTGTTTGGTATGAGATCTGTGCTATCGATAGTATTAGTAATAGAAGTGGTATGATTAGAAGTTTTTTGTATAGTTTTATTTTCTTCTTTGGTTTCTCTTCTTTTTTCTGTTGTTCAGTCATCTTTGTTGGATTATTCGGTTTTTATTAATAAAGCTTTACATTATTACCTCTGCTATTGAGGTAAATACTTTGAATCCGTCAAATCCGGGGATAGGTATCATGTTTATTATGAACAAGAACCCATTAATTTTTCTTGTTAATAATAAAAATATTTTCCATTCTTTTGATAAGTTTTTAGCTTTAGCTAGAACAATCTTAGACACCAACCATAAAACTAAATTTACAGCTGGCCCTGCAAATGCTATTAGTGCTGTTGGTATTCCTGAAATTGTTCCCGAGGTTTGTACGAATGCAGGTATGAAGAATAAGAATGGTGATCCTATCAATTTTAGTGCCAACCCAATACCCAGTCCAGGGTAGTGTGCGTGGAAAGTAGCTTGCAGCCCATAACTCATCGCTACTAGTTTGTGTCCTAGCTCGTGTATTATTATGGCAGGTGCTGTCACTGCTATCGCCATTAGAAATGGTTTGAATCTTTGCTTGTTTTCTATCGGTATCCCTTCTCTGTTGAATCGTCTTATTTTGAAGTAGTCTTTGAATATGAATCCTATGACTGCCACCATTAATACTGCATCTAAAAGCTCTCTAAGTGTGAATATCATGCTTCTCAGAGCCTTTCTGTTATTTATAAAGCTTTGGCTGTTTAATGGTCATTTTTTACCACTTAACAGTGACTAAAAAAAGAAAGGTTTATATATCAGTTATACATTACCCCATATAGAAAATCCCACAAAGGGAAAAGAGGTGTAAAAAAATGGAAAATCAATCCGAAAACAAGGGTGCTGAAATTCAGGCCCAAAGTTACCTTACCTGCTTAGTACAAGCAACAGCACAATACCTTAAGACAAAAGCTAAACAAACTTTTGTTGAAAACCCAAAAGACATTATGCGAGGGTTAGCTAACTCACTAACACAAGTAGAACTTACCCCCAAGTACATCAATTCTATAAACAGCAAAATGGAAGCAGATAATGAAGCTTTTGAAAAGATTGCAGAAAAACAATACGGAGAAGATAATGTCTTAGAAAGCGGTGAAAGAGTTGTTAATAGAACGAGTAAGATATACAACACAATCCTCGGAAGATTAAACAGCATGGCACAGTCAAAAGTAGACACTGTAAGAGATCTACCTGATGAAGCTAGGAAGAATCTTGTAGGAATGTTAGCTGCTTACCAGCTCAACAAAACCATCGATAAGATAGAGGTGTAAAAAAAATGGCAGAAAAACCAAACGCAAAAATTCAACTTGAAGACATCAAAGACCACAAAATATTAGGTGGCGTTTACACAAGTCTACAGAAGAAAGGATTTGAAGACAATAGCACAGTTTACCATGATGCAACTACAGGAATGTATTTCGCAAAAGACAACGAAAAGAAAGAAGCTGGAATGCTATCAGAAGCTCAAAATGCTTACATGTCAATGATGGTAAAAGGAAAACACATCGTTGAAAAGATATTTAGAGAAGCAGATAAAGCAGATTCTAAATTTAGCAAAGACAACTATAGCATTAAATTTCCCGTAATGATTCCCCGAGGTTAAAACATGAGAAGAAAACCATCACAACAAGAACAGTTAAACCTTATCAGTTGTGGCTTGATTAACGAGCTGCACGGAGTTAAAGTTTCAAATGAAACTGTGCGAAGAGGGTATGAAATACTTCTAAAAGAAGAAAAACCTTTGTGGTTCAAAAGATTGTATGATCTTAACCCAAAAGTTGAACCTTCGCCAGGTCAAGTAAGAACTGCACAGCAACAGCTGCTTAAACAAAGGGATGGTTGTTCAATACGTGATTTAACTAGAAAAACAAATGTGGACCCAATTTTTCCCCAACACTTAGTTTCAGAAGTATACAATGATTTATGTAAATCTGGAAATTTCTATGAGTTTGCATACATCTCAAAGATAGCAGGCCCACCTTCTGAATGTATTGTTGCGGAGATGAGTGGAAAAATTAAAGATGAAGACACCAGAAAAATGTTTTTAGGGTCTTTAGGTTATAACAATTAAACGAGGTAAAAACATGAAAAAACCAGAAATTCCTAAGGATGTAATAACAAACTTAATAATAGACCTCAATACCACTGGGTCAGTCAATGAATTTTTGGATTCAAGATCATTAGAAAACTGCGTTCAGACCAAGATAGTCAATGAACAGCAAGAGGATAAAATGGAAAAAACACCACAACCAATTACATGTGCAACAAATCAATCATCAGCAATTGAAAATGCATCTGCATCAAAAGATAGCGTAGATATTTACAGACAAGGCCAATCAAGAACTGAAGAATACGCCCCAGTTCCAAAAGGAGCATTTATGACAATACGTTATGAAAACCAAGATCCTAGAGAGAAAATAAACCATCCTGAAGATGTAATAGTAAGTGCAAAAGATATCAGTAATTATGAAGTGATGCTGGAAAATAGCAACACTAACACCAAAATTCAAAGTGATGATCTAGATTTCATTAAAGATTTCAATAGAAATTTCAAAGGAGTTGAATCAATTGTTGTTAAGCACGATGTTTCAGACATTGACTCTCCAGAAATCAAAGATATAGATACAATCAATGGAATGTTCCCAGTTAACGACTACAAAAACTCATTTGTAATCGGCGGATCAGACTACCACACTTTAAGAAGAATTATGAACTTTTCAAAGTATAATAAGAGGTGATAAAAAATGGAAAATAATCAAGAAAAGAAAGACGAATTTGCTGGCGCACAAACAGGAGGTGTGCTAGGTGGCTTGACTGGATTTGGATTAATGGCAAGTAAAGAGTGGAGTGGTACAGAAGGTATACCTCTACAATTTAGAATCATGCTTTCCACAATCTCAGGTATAATAGGTGCAGGAGGTATTGGTGCCATTGGAGCAGGTATTGGTGCAGGTGTAGATACAATCAAGAATTATGTTTCTAAAAGAAGCCAACTAAAAGAAGATCAAGAAAACAATCAAACACCACACTATAACGACGGTGATAAAGCTTACAAATCAACATTAAAACGAGTTGCATTAACAAGTTTAGCAGCAGTAGTTATCGCAGTTGGTGCATATAAAATAATCAACACCCATCAAAACAGCACCACTGAAAAGAAAAAAGTAGAAGTTTACAATAGAAATGGCCTTGCTGTGGTTAATTTGGACAATCTAACAAAAATAGCCCATCAAAATAAGGATGGATTGATGATTGGATACTGTAAAAACCTTTCAGGTAGAGGTTTTGAAGGCAACTCAACAGTAGCATACAAAGGCAGATCAACTTTTCAAATAGCTAACCAAGGCAACACCAAAGTGCTTGAGGAAAGATTCCCCCCTCAAGTAAGAGAATCACTTGAAAGTTTACGTAATTATAGATAAACAAAATCAAGTATCAACAAGAGGTAATGAAAATGGAAACAAAAGAAGTTTATGCAGTGCCCAGAAGTCAACAAACCCCAAATTACCAAAAGTGGGTTAAAAGAGGATTTGCTGCAGGTTGTATTATTGGAGGCGCTTTAGGTTTACACGAAGTGTTAGGTGAATACCACACCAACCTTGAAGCTCTTACAAAAATAAACATAACAACAGGTCTTGGAGGAACTGCAGGCGCAATAACAGGTGCCTTAGCATGTAAAGTAAAAAATATTTATGATAAATTATTTTGATAAACAAACATTTAAAAACAACCTAACTATTACAACATTATAGCGTAAAGCTATGGTAAAGAAGCCTGAATTTGCCTTCAAAGCCGTTTTCGGCAGGTAAATGACGAAATCTTTACAAATTAAAGCCCGACGCGAGAGTACTCAATGGAGCATACGACGAAAGTCAAGCTATGAGCTTGGGAGTTAGTGTTTCGGGCTCCAAAACATTATAATCAATTTAAACGAAAAAACAAAACCTAAAAGGTCATTAATCAAGAAAATAAGGACGTAATGAACAAATATTCACATTTAAACTTCATATTCACTAATAAACTGGTTTAAATCAATATTAACCAAACAAATTTTTTCAGGTTCTATACGTTCTAAGCACAGTATCACATTCATTGGAAT
The DNA here is from genome assembly GCA_028279745.1 of Candidatus Nanoarchaeia archaeon. Taxonomy (GTDB): domain Archaea; phylum Nanobdellota; class Nanobdellia; order Woesearchaeales; family JANQNC01; genus JANQNC01. The sequence goes on along the minus strand of JANQNC010000001.1, from coordinate 820,779 downwards.
CACATCAAGAAACTTTAGTCTCTTGCTGTTAAGATATAACTATATCACGATACTTTTTCTGATACGACCTTCATAGGAATATAAGGAGGCAAAAAAAATGGCTAAAATAAGCCCAGTATCATCAAAATATGTAATCCACGCAACAATAAACATCGAAGGCGTGGTTGACAGACCAGACATAATCGGAGCTGTTTTCGGACAGACAGAAGGTTTGCTTGGAGCAGACTTAGAATTAAGAGAATTACAACGAAGTGGAAGAATAGGAAGAATTGAAGTTAACACTGAAACCAGAGCAGGAAAGACATCAGGTACAATCATTATTCCTTCAAGCTTGGACAAGGCTGAAACAGTTATTGTTGGAGCTTCATTGGAAATTATACAAAGAATTGGCCCTTGTAATGCTAAGGTTAAAGTTGACAAGATTGAAGACGTAAGGATTAGCAAGAGAGAAGCAGTTGTTTCAAGAGCTAAAGAGCTTCTTAGAGAACTGATGGAAGGCTCTATGCCTGATTCACAAGAATTGGCAGACGAAGTAGCTTACTCAGTTAGAGTTATGGAAGCTACAGAGTACGGAACTGAAAGACTTTCAGCAGGCCCAACTATTGACGAATCTGATGAGATAGTTGTTGTTGAAGGAAGAGCGGATGTTCTTAACTTATTGAAGCATGGTTTCAAGAACGTAATCGCTTTGAATGGCACAGGAGTTCCTAAGACAATTGTTGAGTTAAGCAAGAAGAAGACCATAACTGTTTTCGTTGATGGAGACAGAGGTGGAGACCTTATAATCAAAGGATTGCTTGACGCCGCTGAGATTGACTTCGTAGCTAAAGCTCCTGACGGTAAAGAAGTTGAGGAAATAACTAAGAAAGAGATTCATAAAGCTCTTAGAGGAAGAATCTCTGCTGAACAAGCTGAGATGGAACTTACCAATAAGAAACCTGAACCTAGAACTAGTTTGAGACCTCAACAGAGAGCTGCACCTGCACAAAGGACAGCACCGCAAAGATCTTCTGCACCTCAAGCAAGAAGACCTTATCAAGCTGCAGCACCTAGAAGAGTTGCTGTTTCAGAGAGTGAAAAGAAAGCTTTTAAAGAGATGCTTGAAGACTTGATCGGAACTAAAGGTGCTTATATCTTGGACAACAAGCTTAACATTTTAGGAAAAGTTCCTATTACTGAGCTTGAATCTACGATTAAATCTTTAGGATCTGGAATCTATGCTGTTGTATTGGATGGCAGTGTTGATAAACCATTGATTGGTGTTGCAGAAAGAACATCTGTTAAGCACATAATTGGTTCAGATTCAAAAGTCAAACCACAAGAAACAAGAATTAATATCTTAACTGTTAACCAGTTATAGATTCACAAGAAAATCTGAAAGATTTTCTGTGCAGAGAAAATTTTAAATTTTCTTGCACACGAAACTTAGTTTCGTTGTGCCCAGAAAAACTTCGTTTTTCCAGGGTTTTTCTTTATTTATTTTTTTTATTACTCTATCTCACCAACTAAGTCTCCATAGTTAGCAACTCGGTTCTCACTGCTTCCAGAATGTCTTGCTTTTGCTGCAATTTCAAAACTGTCTACAGTTCCACAATGGCTCCAGAATGTTTTTGCCATGTTTGGATGAATGTCTGCACCAGTTAAGTCATATACTTTTCCTTCATATCCTATCCAACAGTCTTCTTCGGCATTATGTGTTTCTAGTTCTTCTACTGTGATTAGTTGAGTTTCTCCAACTAGACTTTCATCTTTTGTATCTTCCACAGTTGTACATCCTACAATTAAAACTAATATTCCCACTAATATCATAAATTTCATTTTAGTGCCTCCACTATTTTCTCTCCAAATTCTTTTGCTGCATCAGGTCCGTTTCCTGTAATTATGTTTCCATCTACCGTTACTGAGTCTCCTGTAAACTCTGCCCCTCTATCTATTAGGTTCTGCTTTTCAGAAGAGTAAGCTGTTGCTTTTCTACCCACTAAGATATCAGAATTTGCCAGTATTGATCCTGCCATGCATATTGAAGCAACCACTTTTCCTGATGTGAAAAACTCATTTGCTAACTCGTGTGCGGTTGGATCTTCAAAATACATTGTGCATCCTGGCCCGCTTACAAAAACAATCCCATCATAGTCTTTTGCGTCTACTGCTGCAACCTCTAAGTCTACTTTCGCAACACCGCCAAGTTTTCCTTTTGCTTCTTTCACACCTACTGAAGCTGTGTCTACATCAACACCATTATTTTCTAACACTGCTTGTGTGTCAAATAATTCTTCATCTCTGAATCCTTCTGCTGCTACGATCATTACTACTTTTGTCATTTTAGCATTTAGAAATAAATTCTTTTACCTCTTCGCTTGTCACATCTCCTGTTAATCTTTTCCAGTTGTTTGTGCATATTAGTTGAGGCATCCCTTCTTCAATCTTATTTGAGTAACAGTTCTTCATAACTGGACTATCAGAACTAACATAAGCAACATTGTAATCTTCTAATAAAGGTTTGATCTTATTGCAACTAGGACACCAGTCTTCAGAATAGAATATTACTTCTTCTTCAACATATTTAGCGCTGCACTTTTCATTTACTGCTTGTCCAGTTACGCTTTCTGAACCATAGAATATTTCTATTTCTGCACTTTCTTTAACATCTGCTAGATACTGCATGAACAATACTTTTTCCTGTTGTGCTTCTAAGAACCCTCTAACTACTCCTCTCATGTCTAATGTGTGATTTGCTAGTGGGCTTTCTTCTAGATATTTATCTATCTCTTCTTCAGTTATTACAATTTCTCCCACAACTTGTTTAGGTAACTTCTGATATAATATAATTTGTTTCTCATAATATTCATACATGTCTTCTCTTGTTAGTCCTATCTCAACTAAATATGCATCATATTGTGCTTGTGACATTCCTGTTGAGCTTATTGCATCACTGATTGCACTTTGCACTTCATCTTGTGATACCCCAAGACCCAACTCTCTTGCCTTCTGCACAAGTAAAGTTTCATCTATTAACTGGTTCAACACTTGCTCTTCAGTAATAAGACTTCTATACTGTTCAGGGATTTGGTTATACATCTGATCGATTTCGTCAACAGTTATTTCATCTCCATTTACAACTGCTGCAACTTTGCCTTGTGAAACTGGTTGTGTCAATAAAAGTATGAATGCGAACACTAAAAGAACTACTGCTGCAGTTATTACTGTGTGTAAACTTTTTATTTTCTTTCTTATTTCTTGTACTTCTTTTACTTGTTTAGCTACTGCTTTTCTTTTTTTGTGTACAGAAGATTTTTTTGTCTTTTTCTTTGTAGCTTTCTTCTTTACTTTTTTCTTTACCATTAAAGTTATACTTTCATTTCTTACTTTAAAAAGTTTTGTATATCCACCATATTTCAGATAAGTTTTTAAATCAGAATTTTCAGTTAAAATGTATGGCTTATGATATTGTTATTGGCAGGAATGAATCTGATAGAAAAAAGTTTGGCATGCTTGGCACCATCTTAATAGGTAAGCAGTATGTAACAATGGGTCAAACCACTTCTTTATCAAATAGGATCTATCTTGACATAGCTAGAGCCCACGTTGTTTACATTTGCGGTAAAAGAGGTGCAGGTAAATCTTATACTATGGGGGTTATTGCTGAAGGCTTGGCTGATATGCCCAAGGAAATTTCTCAAAATCTCTCAATCATATTGCTAGACACGATGGGTATTTATTGGACTATGAAGTATCCAAATAAAAAAGACGATATTTTATTGTCTCAATGGGGTCTTGAAGGTAAAGGTCTGGATGTTCAAATCTACACACCTGCTGCTTATCACAAAACTTACAAAGAACAAGGTATTCCTACAGACCACCCGTTTAGCATCAAACCTTCTGAACTTAATCCTGATCAATGGTGTATGAGTTTTGGTATTGATAAGACTAGTTCTTTTGGTGTTTTGATTGAAAGAATAGTTACCCAACTAAAAAAGACAAAAGGTGATTTCAGTATTGATGATATTATCGAAGCTGTTAAGACTGATAAACGAGCTGATCAAAATACTAAGGATGCTGTTGAAAATAGATTCTTAAATTGTGAAGAGTGGGGTTTGTTTTCTGAAGAAGGAACTCCATTAAAAGAGTTAGCTAAGGGAGGCACCATCACTGTTTTGGATGTTAGCTGTTATGCTACTATGCCTGGCGGTGGTTGGCACATTAAATCATTAGCTATTGGGTTGATTGCACAGAATTTATTCATTGAACGGATGATTGCTAGGAAGAATGAGGAATACCAACAGATTCATGAAACAGTCCATTATTTTGGTGAAGAAGAAAAGAAGAAACAAGAGATGCCTTTAGTTTGGTTGGTTATTGATGAAGCTCACGAGTTCCTTCCTAGAGAAGGTAAGACTTCTGCAACCGATGCATTAGTTACAATATTGAGAGAAGGTAGACAGCCAGGAATTTCGTTAATATTGGCAACTCAACAGCCAGGTAAGATTCACACAGATGTTATGACTCAGTCAGATACTTTAATTTCTCACAGGATTACTGCTAAGATGGATACTGATGCTCTTGGTACTATGATGCAATCTTATATGAGGGAAGGTCTTGACACTTTCCTTAATCAACTACCAAGAGTTATGGGTGCAGCTATCATTTTAGATGATAGTAACGAAAGAATGTTTCCTATGAGGATGCGTCCTAGGTTTACCTGGCATGGAGGAGAATCTCCAACAGCTGTCCATCCTAAAAAGAAGGGTATTGATGAAGAATGACTTTCTCAAAATCGTTTCCTAAGAAAAAAGATACGGGCTATCCTGAGTGGGAAGAGATCACTTTAACTGATGAAGAAGAAAAAGACATTGATAATACTGCTAGAATGGAAAATCTAGCGCTATTAAACCAATGTTTAGAAGATGCTAAATCATTGCTGATGAAAAAAGGTTTGTTGGGTAATGATACTAACATCGTTAATGCAGGTGTTGCCCTATTTGAAAAAAGAGCATCCCATTCTGTTTACCATAAAGAAAGAAAGGCTAAAGAAAAATTTGATGCTTTGTTCAAAAAGTAAACGTTTTTATACTACCTAAAAACTTTTTCTGTTAAAATGATTACATGTGAAGAATGCGATGCTGCTTGTTGTAAAGCAGTTGCGATTGAGATTGATGAACCTACCACTAAAGAAGATTGGGAAGATATTAGGTGGCAGGTTGCTCACAAAAACATAATTGTATACCTAGATAATGAAGATGACTGGCTGATTGAATTCCACACACCCTGTGATCAGCTTGATGAAAAAAACAGATGTAAAATATATGATAAACGACCCACTATGTGTCACAAACACGATCCTGATGGGTGTATTAAGAATGGGGAAGGTAAATTCTATAAGATTTTATTTAGAACTATAGAAGATGTTGATGAGTATCTTGCTAAGAAAAAGAAAAATAAGTTTAAATTTTGAATAATTTTTCTGCTGTTTTTTGTGCTTCTGTCCGTTTTGATTGATAACCACCAATAGTTTCAGTTAGCTTCTCGATAAGTATCGCTTTCAACTCACCTGACAGTAAATCTCCTGCTTTGTACTTGTCATAAATCTCTTTCAGTTTATCATCGTCTTCTTCAAAGAAGGTTAACCATTGATAACTGACATCTATGTCAGGGTCTCCCCCTTTCTCTCTGTGTTCTTCCACAGTCTCTTTTCCACCGCTAAACGCATACTTGTTCACTTTTTTCTTTATTGTTTTCGCATCATCTGTCAAAGCAATATAGGAATTAGGATCTGATGCACTCATCTTTCCCCCATTTAATCCAGGTACGAATACATGGTATGTTGAGCTTAGTTGTACAAATTTGTATGCTTTTATTCTTTTTGTCATATCTCTTGCTAATCTTAAGTGTGGGTCTTGGTCTACTCCTACTGGAACGATTACTGGCATTGTTCCTTCAAACTCTGGCAGTTGTGCGTGTAGCATGTCTGCTGCTTGCATTAATCCTGAAAGCATTTTTCCAGGAGTTATTTCTCCATACACTGCTTTGAATTCATTGAACGTAACGTGTCCTGCCAACAAGTTCTGCAACCTATAGAATGCGTTTGATTTTTTTGAATCATTGGATCTGTTGCTTTGGAAATAAAGTTCACATTTTTTTACATCTAGCCCCATTGCAATATAGTTTGTTATGTATTCTTCTATCGCAATCTTCTTACTTTCCTCAAGGCTTTGTCCTCTTGCATGATAAGCCTCAACATCAGCTACTGCTATGTACACTTTAGCACCTAGTTTTTGATAGAATATCATCTGTTGTGCTAGTATTGCATGACCTATGTGGAATTTTCCTGTTGGCATTAACCCAGTCATCATTGCAAAGGGTTTTTTGTCTCTTATTGCTTCTAGTATTCTTTGCATATCTCTATGCGCAAATATTTTTTTTCTTCTAAACAATACATTATCATTAAATTCTTTAGGAAGTTCTTTCAGTTCTTTTATCCCAAACTCTTTGATTAGTTTGTCATAATCTATATCGCCTTTTACTTCCCAAGGTGTTACTTGATTCATATTACCCCTTACCTTTTTTCTTTATTTAAAGATTTCCTAAATCGAAGGGTTTATATAATGCTTTTGGAACTGATATATTATGAAGCATAAGATTAATGTATCTGTAATTCTGATTATACTATTTTTACTTTCACAATTTATTGGATTATTCATCATTAATTCTTATTTTAATGCTGCAGAAGGCAACTTCGAACCCATCTTTGTGGCAGGTGTTGAGTTAGAAAGACCTGAAGTCGATGCAAACGTTTCTTTTGTATATATTGTTATGGCAATATTGATTGGAACAGGTATCGCATTCCTGCTTATTTTCTTTAAAGTATGGAATCTTTGGAGAGTTTGGTTCTTTTTAGCAGTTTCATTAGCTTTGACTATTGCTTTTGCACCAATCCTTAGATTTATACTTCCTTTAATTACTGAAGAGATCATATCAGTTGTAGGTTTTATCATTGCAGTAATTTTAGGTTACTTCAAGGTTTTCAAAAGAAACTTTATTGTTCATAATTTAACTGAGTTATTTGTTTATGGCGGGATTGCTGCCATATTCGTTCCAGTTATGAGTTTATTTTCAGCATTCGGACTACTAGTACTAATCTCAATCTATGACGCTTGGGCGGTTTGGAAATCTAAGCACATGATTAAGTTGGCTAAGGCCCAATCTAAGAGTAAGGTTTTTGCTGGCTTATTTGTTCCTTATGAACTCCCTAAGAAAATTCCTAAGGGTGCTAAAGTTAAAAAGAAAGCTGTTAAGAACGCAGTACTTGGTGGTGGAGATATCGGCTTCTGTTTATTATTCACAGGCACAGTTCTTTACACAGTAGGATTTGTTAACGCTATGATTGTCCCTATTTTCTCAACTGCTGCTTTAGGTTTCTTGTTATTCTTAAGTAAGAAGGATAAGTTCTATCCTGCAATGCCTTTCTTAACCACAGGATGTTTAGTTGGTTTCTTGGTCAGTTTGTTATTCTAAATTTTTGAAAGATTTAATAAATAACAGACCATTACCACATAGTATGAAGATTAGTGGTATGATTGTTGCTTCTGATGGTGAAAACAAAAAAGGAATGATTGATATAATCGATATTCCATTTTATGGTGGAAATAAATATCTTATGCGGCACAAGATTCTTTCTCCAGATATTAGATTATTAAACGGGGAGCCTTTAATCTCTTCGTCAATAAAAGCTATGTCTGAAGCTGAGACTATAAGTGATGTGGTTATTGTTTCTAATCCTGATCAGTGCGAAGAATTGGAAAAACTTGCTCTGAAGCATTCAAATGGTAAACCTTTTTCGATTATAGAAGCTGAAGGACATATTGGTGAAACCATATCTAAAGGTTCTGAAAACGTTAAGCATCCAGGATATTGTTTTATACTTCTTCCAGACCTTCCCTATGTAAATGGATATTCCATAGATTCTGCAGCAAATGATATATTAGCTAACCAAAGTTACGAAAACAGCATCTTTTTTCCTGTAATAACTAAAGAATTCTTTGAAAAATACAGTGGCACGTGGGAAAGACCTTTTTTCGCTAAACTTAGAAATAATGGAAGTTTCAAGAATTACAAAGCTCTAGACTTTGTTATCGCAGATACGACCAAAATAAACCCTGAGTTTGTGAGAGTGTTTTATAACATAAGGATGGTTAGAAGTCTTAAAGGAAAGTTAAATGCACTAAAATATCTGCCCTCAATTTTTCCAAAAATCTTCTTAAAATACTGCAATTCAAAATTATCTATAACTAACTTAGAAGAGATCGGTTCCGAACTAAATGGTGAAGACGTAAAGCTGGTTGAATTAAACAATCCTAACTATGCAGTATTCACAAAAGATATTGATACAAAAAAAGATTATCTAGCTTACCTGACAAGTACTAGATAAAACTATTCACTTCCTTCTTCAGTTTCTTCACTAAACTGTTTCAACTTCTGCTGTCTCATTGATCTAGCAAATCCAGTTGGATTTATAGCCATCCCATCTTTTGCAGCTACAACTTGACACTTTGTTGATCTTTGGATTTCTCTTGCTTGTTGTATTGGATCCATAAGAACTTTTGTTCCAAAATGAGTAAGAACAGTTAACTTTGGTTCAATAACCTCAAGAATCTTAACAACATCTTCACCATTCAAGCAATCTTTGTTTTTTCCCATCAAAGGCTCTTTCATATTTACTATAAGAACGTCAACATCATTGTACTGTTCTGCTACTTCTTTCAAAAATTGGGTATCAGAAGTGTACCCTATAGTATAATTCTGAGCATATACCTTAAACCCTATGCAGGTCTCATCTGAATGTTTCGTTTTTGTTGATACTATCTCTACTTCATTTATCCCAACCTTTTTTCCAGGTTCTAAAACGATAGCTCTTTCTAGTTGTTCTTTATACTCCTCCAAAAGCAAAGGTTTCAAGTTTTCTGTGCCTTCAATAACAGATTTTGAACATAATAGTACTGCATGTCTATCTTCTCCACCTAATGTTGTTGCATCAATTAACGCATTCAAGTCATTGCAGTGACCCAGATGTGTGTGAGTTACGATTATTGCTGTATTTGCTCTTGGGTTTATTCCAAATGATCTTGCTTTAGCTAAACAACCCGGTCCCGGGTCTATCATAAACTGGTTCATTCCTGATTCTATTACTATTCCACCAGATCCTTTTAGTTGTTTCCCAACTGCTTCTTTTGATCCTGCAGTTCCTAAGAACAGTATTCTATCAACCATAACTTAAAAGGTGGTTACTAATTATATAAACCTTTCTGGGGGTTTATTTTATCCATTTGGTGATGAAAAAGGATAACATTTTTAAAAAAGGCCTTCTTCTAGGAACTCGGACAAGCTAGACTGGGGACGTAGCCCTTCCTTGTTACTGCAAATGGGCTTCATGGCAGAGTTGATGCATAAGATAAGGTATGCTTTTGGTGTGCTGGTCTTAGGATGGACGTTGACGTTCTGTCCTGTCGGATCGGTACTTCAAGGAACCGGGTCAGGCCAGGAATGGAGCAGCCCTAACTTTTTGTACTGATGCTGTCAGGGTAGCGGAACTGAGGATATTCTAAGGTAGCTAGTGCATTAGCTGTATGTCGAGTCTTATGTGCTTGTCCACTTTCTTATACAAAGGTTTATAAAAAAAATAATTAAAGAAATTAGTATGAAGTTAAACATTATACTCTTTGCATTACTATTCATATTAAGTATTCCTATCTGTTCTGCGCCTTTGTTGATGTGGCATTTTGATGAAGTTCATACTAAAGTAGACCTTTCATACGAACTAGAACATCATAACGACACTGAACCTCACCCCACTAATTCAATCACAGGTTACGCTACAGGAATTATGCAAGATAAGAGGGTTGCAATCACTGCACCTTTGTTAGTTATCCCTTTTGTTATTTTTGTTCTACTTTTTTTCTCACAGTTTGGTAAAAGTTTAGATGTTAAAAGTAAAGAAGAGATTGATGAAGAGACTGATGAGGATGTTGTTGAACGTTTTGTAGTTAACCAATTAATTCAAGGCGACACTGAAGAAAGTATCAGAAGTAATCTTGAGATGCGTGGTTATGATGGGGACATCGTAAATAAAGTATTTGATGATTTAGAAGACGATTCAGATTTTAAAGTATGATTTTACTGTTGAGATTAAGAAAATAAAGAATCCCCCAACATAGAATATTATTGTCATCATGAAGAATAAGAACAGAAATACTGCTATAAATTTGTGTGGTGTTCCTAATAATATTATAATTGAGTCTATGAAGTATCCTGTTAAGTTAATGAAATAAAGATATACATAATACCCAAATACCCCCTGTATTACTACCATCATCAATATTTCCAATAATTTTCTTAAGAAGAACGAAAGTACAAATACACCTATTCCAACTATTGCTGCTAACTTTAGTACTTGCCACATTCCTGATATTGATATTATGTTTGATGTTATATCAACACCTGCCAAGTTTTTCTGTGTTATCTGTCCAAAACCAAATATTGGTTTTTGTATTAGCACTACAACCGCTGTTGCGAATAGAGCTATCCAGTGTTCTTTGAATGCTATATGTTTTCCTTTGTACAACTCATACCAGAAATAGATCGGCATTACTAAAAGAAATACAAGTGCTGCAGTATTCAATATGTACATTGCTGCTAACCCTGCTATCTGTTGTTCTGTCAATCCAGGTATGCTTTGTTGGAATAATGCCCACAGTGGCTGGTGTGTTGATGCTCCTAACTGACTAAAGTACAATGGGTCTGCCACCGCAAATACATATGGTACGATAAACGTTCCTATGTCTGTTGCTATATGTAATACCAACATCCCCACTATACCCATAAGTATTGACCTTTTGTATTGGAACATCTCTACGAATTTCTCATAAAACTTTTCTCCCCCTTCTGCTATCTGATATATTAAAGTTTCAGGATTGAATCTTTTTGCGTGGAAGATGTAGAAGAATAATGCAAGTATGATTATCGGCGCATCTATAGCAATTGCCAACCATTCCATCATTAAGTTAAACACTATTACAAAGAATGCTACTAACACCATCAATATTATTACTCCCCTTACTAATAGTTTTATTGGATTTTTTGGTGGTTTTCCTTCTTCATGTATTACATGCATCAGGCTCGGTTTTCTTATTTCATGTCTTGCTGCGTAATAGAATGCAATCAATATTAACATTATACCCCCAACATAAAACCCTATTTTTTCTATCATGCTGGCATTGACAATTACGAATGTATAGAATTCTCTAAGTAGTGTTGAGTGTTGTATCTCTGCCAAAGCATATGCTGTGAAGTCTTTTATTATGAGCATGAAATAAGACAGTATTAACATTAAGTCCATTGTTCTGTGGGAATGGCCAAAGAATATGTTTGTTAAATCTGCTTTATATAGCATATATGCCAGTACCGTCCAGCTTATTACTTTTTTTATGTAGTCTATCTCTGAGGGTATTTTTTCTAGAAAGTCCATTATGTTTAGTATGATCAATAACACTAGAATTAGTTCTTCTATCTTTACACCATACTTTTGCATGAACTTATGCATTAAACCACCTCTTTTTCTAAACTTAACAATTTAGTGTTTTTTAATGTTTTCTAAAAAATACGTCTGAGTAAACTCTTCTGTAATCTCAATATTCCCCTTACACCCTGTCCTAATATGCTTCCCATTATGTTGAATCCTATTTCATCTGCTCCAAAGTGTCTTCCTATTACTCTTAGTTGGTTTACTTCATCTAATATCCCAACTAATGATGCTGCTGTTAGTGCGATAAAGAAGTGGTTTTGTCTCAACAAAACGAAGTTTGAGTGTCTGCACGCAACTCCCAATAAAAAGCTAAATCCAAAATACAGTATTACATGTTTTATTTTATCTGAAACCACAAATCCTAACATTGCTAGTTCTGGTGTTGGTGTCCTTGGCCAGTTGCTTATTATTATGATTAACACAAAGTATATTATTACTGGATCCCAGAAGAAAAAGAACTTATGTCTTTTTACCTCTTCTTCGAGGCCTTTTTCGATTTTTTGTGCTTTTTGTTTGATTTCCATTTTACTATCACTAAGCTTGCAAATATTCCTATTGTATCTACCATTACATCCTTTAGTTCCATAGCTCTGCCTGTAAAGTTCTGATGTATTTCGTCTGAGATTGCATATAAAACTCCTATAATCACTACCCACATAACTCTTTTCTTATGTTCCCATAGTGCAAAAAGCAATAATGCTCCAAAGATAAAGTATTCTATGAAATGTTTTATTGATGTTCCGAAACTCAACCCTATAACTTTTTCTGGTGCTATCGGTTGCGGTAATGATGATAGATAGAATATTAGTATTGCGTATAAGATGGCCGGCACCCATCTTAATATTTTCTTGTCAATCATTGTATTATTATTGTTGGCTTGCCTGGCATCGACTGTGTTGCTTTTGCTTCTTTTGAGTCTTTTGCCTTTATGATTTCTATGTTTTCTATGTCCAACTGTTTTAGTGTTTCTATCTCTTTATCTTGTGATAATAAGTATGCTGGCATTTTTGATGGATCATTAACTAGTTTAGGTGTTAGTTTTGAGATTTGTTGCCCATATTGTTTCAAGTCTCCGCTCATCAGTTCTTTCAGTATCTCGCCAGGGTTTCTTGTTTTTTCCATTAGCGCTTTTAATTTTGTGATGTAATCATACTTCCACTCATCAGCCACTATCAAGATTACTTTTTCTGGTTTTTCTTTTTTAGCTAGTTCCATCACTCTTCTTATGTCTTCTTTTGTGTTTTTTAGTAAGTCTTCTGCCGCATCTAGCTCTGGATTTATTTTACTTTCATCAATTTCTGGCCATTCTGCTTTTGATAAGAATTCTTTGTTGCCTATTTTTTCCCACATCTCTTCTGTCATATGAGGACAAAAAGGACTTAACAACTTAAGGTATTTTTCTAGTGTTTCTTTACTCTCTTCCTCACCAAGATTATCTAATAATTCTCTCAGCTTGATAACTGCTAGGTTAAATCTCATGTTTTCTATGTCATCAGTTATCTCTTTTACTCCTTTGTTAATTTTGTTTTCTGTTCTTTCTGTTGATTTTCCTATTTTGACATTCTCAAAGTAGTATTGTGCTTTGTTTACAAACTTATGACAACCTTGCAATCCTGCAGTACTCCAGTTAAAGTCTGAGTCTGGTGCTGCTACTGACACTAAATATACTCTTAGTGAATCCGCACCCACTTCTTTTATCGTGTCTAATGGGTTTATTACATTCCCTAGTGATTTTGACATTTTATTGCCGTCTTCAGCATGTAACATCCCTTGGTTGAACATCTTGATTGCCGGTTCGTCTATTTTCAATAATCCTAAATCTCTTAAGAATTTAGTATAGAACCTTATGTAGATTAGGTGCATACATGCATGTTCTTTTCCACCTATGTAAAGATCTATGGGATGCCAATAATTTACCTTATCTTTGCTGAATATCTCTTTATCGTTATTTGGATCTGTGTATCTGAAGTTGTACCATGATGAGTTTACGAATGTGTCCATTGTATCTGTCTCTCTTTTTCCTTCACCACTACATTTTGGACATTTTGTATTTACGAATTCTTCATTTGTTTCTAACGGGTTTCCTTCCCCGAATTTTACATCGTGCGGTAACTCCACAGGCAAGTCTTTTTCAGGAACTGCTACTGTTCCACATTTTGAACAATTAACAACAGGTATTGGTGTTCCCCAATATCTTTGTCTTGACACTAACCAGTCTCTTAGTCTGAAGTTTGTTGTCTTTTTGCCTTTTCCTGTTTTTTCTAAATGTTCTGTGATCTTTTCTATCGCTTCTCTGTTTCCTAATCCATCAAACTCTCCCGAATTTACCAGTTCCCCGTCTGCCGTATAAGCTCTTTCCATCTCATCAGCATTAAGTTCTTTTTTATCTGGATTGATTACAACTTTCAGAGGAATATTGTACTTTTTTGCGAACTCGAAGTCTCTTTGGTCGTGTGTTGGCACAGCCATAACCATTCCTGATCCATATTCTGCTAAAACAAAGTTTCCTGCATATACTGGAACTTTTTCTCCTGTTAAAGGATGGATTGCATAACTTCCAGTAAACACTCCCTCTTTTTCTAATTGCTCAATATCTTCTGCACTTACTGAGTGTAACTTTTTTACAAAGTCTTCTACAGCTTTCTTTTGATCGTCAGTCACCAATTCATTCAATTTAGGATGTTGTGCAGAAACAACCATGAATGTTACACCAAATAATGTGTCTGGCCTTGTTGTGAATATTCTCCAGTTCTCTCCATTGATTTCAAAGTCTATCTCAGTCCCATAACTTTTTCCTATCCAGTTTGTCTGTAATTTTTTAATCAAATCAGGCCACTGTTCTAGTTTAGAGAAGTCATTCAACTCTTCTGCATAATCTGTTATTTTCAAGAACCATTGTTCTAAATTCTTTACTTCCACATCTGTATCTGTATGTCTCCAGCACTTTCCGTTGTGTACTTGTTCGTTTGCTAATACAGTATTACACTCAGGACACCAGTTTACTGGTGATGATTTTTTGTACGCTAATCCTTTCTCAAACATTTTTAGGAATATCCACTGATCCCATTTGTAGTATGAAGGATCTGAAGTTTTTACAACTCTGCTCCAATCATAAGTTATCCCTAATTTCTTTTGTTGTAGAACAAAATTCTTTATTGAGTTTTCTGTGTATTCTTTTGGGTGTGTTCCTGCTTTTATTGCTGCATTCTCTGCAGGCAAGCCTAATGAGTCAAATCCCATTGGGTGCAGTACATTAAAACCTTGCATTATTTTGAATCTTGCAGATATGTCTCCTATCGTGTAGTTTAGTGCATGCCCCAGATGCAATCCTTCCCCGGATGGGTATGGGAACATCTCTAAGACATAGAACTTCTCTTTGTTTGAACCGCTTTTATCGGCACCAGAAATCTCTGATTTCTGTGTGTCTTCTTCTACCTCAAATACTTTAGCTTCATCCCATTTCTTCTGCCATTTGTCTTGTATTTCTAAAAATCCAGCCATTCTAGTATCAGCCTTTATAACTTGATATTTAAAGCTTTTGAGGCTCATTTATAAATAAAAACCAAAACATTTATAAATAATTTCTCATTTATGAGTAGTAACGTATTGGTGGTTGCGGGGGAACACAGTATGGGGAAAAAGATTTCAGAAGCCTTAGGCCACAATAAAGGAAAATTAATTTCACTTCTAGGTGCAGGATTAAACTTTGCATTAGATCCTTTAACGAATGGCAGATTTAACGCTTGGGATTTTATAGCCGCAAGTTTAGGCTTTGGACTAGGTGTTTACTACGATTATAACTCTTGGAATACAGATACAATCGATGGGTTAAAATATCAACTTTCTAAATCTGACAGCAACAAAGCTGAAGATAGAATAACAATCACAAAAGATAGAAGGTTAAACTTTGACTTTGAAGGTAGAGACCAATCAACAAGAAAACTTCTGCAGCTCGATGCTAAGAAAAATATGAATTTTGCAATTGCAGGGTATCTACAGGATAAACCAGATGTTAAAAATATTCTAGATAATTTATGCAATAGAATAGATGATGGAGAACAAAGAGTTGCTAGAATCTACTCGCACCCCATAACAAAATACACTGTTGAATTTGAAGTTTTCAAGGGTGTTGAAGAAGCTTACAGACTCATAGTTAAAGAAAAACCTGAAGAAGAACTTAGAAAAAAATTGAACAGCATTTCGGGTCCGCTTATTGCAGAATATGTTCAATCAGATGGTTACAGTAGAAAAGCTAGAAAAGAAAAAGCAGGCATCTTGTTTGGAGATCTGATAAATTTTACTGGTTGGAGTGAAGATCAAAACCCCGAAGATGTTTTTAACATTTTAAACGAAGATTATAACCGTCTTCAAAGCATATTAACTGAAAAAGGAGTTGTTATTGACAAAAAACCAGGAGACTGTATAATGGCCTTCTCTGGCCCTCCTTTAAACAAGACAAGTCTAGCTTACAGAATAATTGATTCCGCATTTGAAATTATAGATGCCCACAACAAATATCAAGAGGAACTAAAGGCTGAAGGTAAGGTTCTTCCAGACATGAGCATAGGAATATCTTACGGGACCCCCGCCGTAGGTTTCTTAGGACAACCTACCGACGAATTATTCTTATCAGACTCGCCCGGAAAATCAGAATATACAGTTATGGGTAAGAGTGTTAACTTAGCTTCAAGGCTTTGTTCAAATGCAAACGCAAACTGTATCCTAATCAGTGAAGGATTGATGGAAAAATATAAAGATGAGGTTGAGAAAGAAGGTGCGTCCCCCAAGTATCTTGATAAATTCTCAAAAATAGATCCTGTTGAGTGTAAAGGGTTTAGTGAAAAAGTGCCTGCTTTGGAGTATCGAAAGAAAGAGAGTTGAATAAAATGTTTCCCCCCCTAGAAAAATTACTAAAAAGTGAATCTGTTAAGAAATTCTTAGGTATCCGAACTTATGAAATCCCAAAGGGCATAATCGATCAGACAATCAGTAGTAATACCATGCAGCAAAGCATGATAAAAAAGAAAAAAATTAATTTTGCTTATGAAAATACCATGCTTGAAGGTTATAAGTTAACTAAAGGGCTGGGGGCTGGAGCGTTTAACCAAGTTTATCTTGGTGAAAAAGACGGCAAGTTATTTGCAGTTAAAATTCTTGAACGTAAAATACTTGAAAACTGGAGTTATAAAAAAGTAGGAGATTCTTATAAAGAGCTTTGTGATGATGAACGATTTGAACGTTTTAACAGTGAGAGAAGATCATTAGAAACAGTATCTGACCAATCAGAAAAAGCAAGAAAGGATATGAAAGAACTTTTGCTTAAAGGTAAAAATTTAGATGAACGACAAGGTTATGGTTTTTTGAATGTAGTCCAAATATTTGATTCTCACGAAAATTATAACTTGATAGACAAAGATACGGGAAATCCAAAAGATCTTATGTTTTATGCGATGGAGCTTCTGGAAGAAAGTGAAATAATTCCTTTGACAATACCTTTAGAAGACATACTTAAAGCAGGCATGGATACATCAAAAGGCCTTCAGTATTTGCACAATCTAAACTTGATACATAGAGACATCAAACCCGCAAATGTAGGTAAAGGCGCCGATGGCAGATATAAGATAACTGACTTCGGCATTGCAAGAGATGACGCGCAAAGATCCCTGACGATGAAAGGTGATGTTCTAGGAAGCCCCGGATACATGAGCCCTCAGAACTGTGATGGGCAAAGATTAGAGCCTTCTGATGACCTTTATTCTTTAGGTGTCACCTTATTTACATGCGTTACAAGGGGTGGGTTCCCTTATGACACTAGAGGTGCAGACTACCGAAGACTAATGGCACGTATCAGCGACCCAAAAATAAGACATTTTTGGCCATCTGAATTTGACCCAAGCATCAACAAAGACCTTGAAAGAGTTATCTTAAAATCAATCTCATTCGATAGACGGGACAGATATCAATCTGGTCTAGAGTTTCATGAAGATCTTAAAAGATTAAAAGAAGGCAGAGAAGTTAATGCAAGATACGGAATAAAAAATCTTATCAAGCATTATGCATGGGATTTGTATAAAAAAGTTACAGTAACTGCACTTTCAACTGTTGCCGCACTCATAATTGGAGGGGGTGTTTATATTGGTTGGAATCTTTTTGCAAAGGAAGCTCAAGCAATCAAAAGTATAGACAACAATATAGAAGAAGTTAGACTGTCCCTTAAGAATTCTGAAGAGCTAGAAACTGATTTCGCAATAGACAAACTAACTAATGCAGATAAACAGATCGATGAAACCAGAAGAAAAAACAAAAACCACATCTTAAACTGGCCAGATTCTGAAAGTTTCAAAGAAAGAGCTGTAGAAATAGATAGGTTAGATAACAGTTTAGAAAAAAGAGTTGCAAACTTACTTAAAGAAAAGATAGAAACTGAAAACGATCCTGCAGTTCTTGCAAAAGATCTAAACTTACTATACACATATGCTAAAGAATCTAAAGTTGAAAGGATAAGTAAAAAACTTGATCCTTCAAAATATTACTCAGTTACAGACAATAAAGGTAACTGGCAAAGTCAAGACATTAATAAAGAACCTATTGGCCTTATCTGGCACGCAGTTGTTAGAGATCAGACTGATGCTTGGAAACCTCCTTTGTCACTTTACAGATCCATAAGTAAAGCAAACATCGGAACTGATATAGGTGAAGTTGCTTTTGTTAACAAAGTTAAGGATTATGAAACCCTAAAAGTAATCTGTGATTCTTTCATGAAAAGATACAACGGAAATTTCATACCTTGGGAAGATACTCTTAACTCTGATGAGTGGAAAGACAAACACAGCGTTCTTTCTTTAACAGACACAAAAATATTGGCAACAGGTTATGAAGAAGTTGGAGATAAGGGCTACTTAGAAGCTTGGATTAACAACGCTGAAGCGTTCTTAAAACATCTAGTTAAACCTGACGGTTCATTATATAGACATATGATGTTTGAACCAGATCTGAGAACCCCAAAGGTCAAACTAGGTATCATGAGTGGGTTCAATAAAGAAGGTAGTTACACTTATGGTTACGGAACTGCAATTTCTGGTCTAAGTCACTTAGATGAAAAAATTGGGGATCCAAAATACTTAGAAAATGCTAAGATAATTGCAGGTGTTGCAATTAAAGAATTAGGAGAAGATAATTTGATTAATTTTGGATTTAATGATCCTAAAGCTGAAGCAATTGAAAATTCTGCAGGCAACAGTATGCTAGCTTATGGTTTTATAAAATTAAGTCAAAGATGTAAAGAAAAAGGGGAAAAGAATTACTATAGAAATATAGGTATAAACGTCCTTAAAGCAATTACTACACATTATCTTGATCTGGGTGATGAATTTGATGCACTACTAAGAAAAGGCTGCAGGGATGTTACAAGAGATCCCGAGAACGGTCTTGTTTGGGGAGATTATTATTTCTTAGAAGCTCTTAGAGAACTTAATCCTGTAAAAGAAACTAGAGAGTATTATGCGAAAAACATAAAAGGCAAAGTTAACTGGGATGAGATTAATCCAACTTCTGGTTTCGTTGTTGAAGGCGATAATGGTTTAAGCCACAACCCCACTTTGATGAAAGTTGTTCAAGACAGGGAGAATGTTATTTTCAGAATAAGCTATGATAATAAGATAGGTGGTAAAAAAGCCAGGAGCAGTATTTTCTGGGAAAATGAAGGTATTGAACTCATGGTAAATAAACCAATCAAAGATGAAACAACTGGTAAAGAGAAAAAAGTTGAATTCTACTTTGGATTAGGTAAAGACGGTAAAATATACTCTTTCGTTGACAAGATGGAAAAAGATCTTGGTTTTGAATGGCAAGGTACAGTTGAAGGAAATTGTTATGAAATAACAATCCCAAAGAGCGAGTTTGGAGATGAATTAGACATTAATGTCTTCAGATATAATGGTATAAGAAGTAAGAAAGAAAGTGTTAATCAATACAATATAAAGACTGTTGAGGTTAATCCTGTTGAGAACTCTAGTTGGATCGGTGTTGATAAAGCACCACATTCGCAAGGTAAGTTTGAAACACATTACAGTATTCCCACAGGAAAAATAAAACTGAGAAAAAAAGTCAGTCAAAAGGATCTGAAAAACACATTTATGAACCGGGAGATTAATGAGGAGACGCAAGATGGATATTTTTTCAAACAGCAGTAAAAAACGAATCCCAAAAATCATGAAAAACAAAGTTGGGAAGATTGATGAGTTTAGTAGACTTGCCAGGAAGATTGAATCTGTCCCTTATCTTGCTAAGAATGCTGAGTTTGTTTACAATACTGCCACAACAATCTGTTATGATCTTGGGTTAAGTGAAGAAAAAGTTATCTCCACAATTACTGCTGCTAGATTATGTAATATAGGATTGGCAGATTTCTATCTTATGAAGAAAAACATGTTTCCTAGTGAGATAGAAAAGATAGAAAAAGAGGTTGAAAGAGATCACTTACAAAAAGGCGCTGACATGGTTAAAGGTTTGTCTGCAGAATTTCCAGACATTCAAAATATAGTTCTATGCCACCATGAAAATTACGATGGTTCTGGCCCAAGGGGAAAAGCAGGTTATGAAACCCCTTTAGAATCTCAAATCATAAGGGTTACTGATTATTTCTTCGGTCTAGTTCATGACGAACAAGAAAGAACTGCTTTAAGTTATGATGAAGGAATTACGTTGGTTGATAAGAAAGCTGGCAAACTATTTGATCCAGTTATTGTTTGTGCTTTGGTAAATATTAAGAATGTGTGTACCACAGACACTTTAGGTGCTTTAAGAACTGGGAATTTTAACTATAGGCCTGCTCTAAGCAATTACTTAAGGAATGCTAAAGAATTCATCAAACAAAACCCTAACTGCCACTACAGCGAAGTACAATCACATCTGGTAAACACTTTCAGGGTCAGTGAAAATAATGCTAAATTAGTTGGTGCTTTCTCTTTTAATAGACACTCAAAAAGTAAAGATAAAGCTAACATTCACACTTACAAAACACTCCAACCAGAAAATATAATAAACGAAAGGAAAGTTGGAAAGTATAAAAGAGAATTTGATGTTCATCAAAACTTTAATGATATTAAGTATGATGATTTTATTGTTCATGATAATGACTTGTGGAGGGCTTTACTGATTAAGAACCAGTTTGTTCAGATTGGAAGATGATTAAGAAGATTTTACTTGGATTGGGAATGTTAAGCCAGCTTTTGTTTAGTCAGGAGAAGATTGATAATTTTGACTTTTATGATAAAATCAGCAAAGGTTGGAGTTTAGTTAACTACAAGGTTGACAATGATCCTGACTGTGAAAAGTTCAAGCCAATCTTTGAAAAAGTTGATATTGATAGTGTTAAAACCTATGAAACAGACTTTATTACTAATGACAATAAAAAAAGCACAAGCACTAAATGGAGAGATCAAAAGAAAGAATGTTCTAATTTTGTTCAAGAACACAGTTTAAGTGCATCTCCAAACTTGGTTTTATTCAAAGACGGTAAAAGGATCAACCAGTTATATGGAACTCCTTTGGAAGAAGTCGTTGAGAACTGGGTTAAAAACACAATAGAAGCTTACAATAAGAAAGATAAAGTTAAGGTTAAAGAACAAGGTAAAGGTAAAGTTGTTATTGTGCCAGATTGGCAGACTGCTGTTTTTGAGATGTCTTTATGGGATAATGAGAATAAATGGCCTATTCTTTTGAAAAATCATCATTTAACTGATCTTTTCTTGAAAGCTTATGATGAAGACACAGTTATTGTAAAAGAAAAAACACCTCTTAATCATCTTGATGAAAATAAAATACTAAAATGTCTATATGCTTCTTTAGGTCAAGAAAATGCTTACAACACTGAAGCGTTATTTCCACAAAATCATTTGCTCAAAGAAGGCTTAGAAAAGAGATTAGATAAGAAAGGTGTTGTTATTGCTGATTTCGAGGATAAATACACAATGATTGGTGGTTTAGCTTTAGCAGCCCATCACAAACAACAACTACTGTTTGTTAACAGAGGACTTTATACAACTGATAAGCTTATCTCTGAAAATCAAGCTAAAAAGTTTAGAGAACAGATATTAAAAAAGTTAGAAAGCGAAGGAATCAATTACAAAGGAATAGACAAAGAAAACAATAACAACATAGATTTCTTAACTGTGGCTTGTGATGTTAGTTTTGCATTCAAAGGAAAATATTATTTCATGGATTACAAGTATGCAGTTGATAACTTATTGATCAGAGATAGATACGGTAAGAAATGGGGAATTCACGGCAGATTAACAGGTAAAGAATCTTTGTATCAGGCAATGGGTTCTATGTTCCTTAAAGAAAAGAAAGCTTTATTCTTTGATGCAATCTGGAGATCTATTTATCATTCTCACCATTCAGATAATGGTGCTGAGTTTGCTAAGTCTTTCATGGACATTTCCAGGCTGATTAGACCGGACTGTACTGAAGAAAACTTAATGGAAGAGCTTAAGAAAAATCCTGATTTAGTATTTTTCCAATCCAGAGGTACTCCTAATGGCTATACCGTTTACAGAAACAAAAACATTGTTGAAAAATTATATGACCACTTAACTTTCTCACAAAAAACTCTCTTTGATAATGATGGTAGAGGTGATGTTAGTAGTTTAACTCTTAGTCATCCTTGTATTTTCTTAGCTAATCCACATTCATACGCTGGCGCTAATCCTTATGACGCTCATACGATCGGGGGGAAAGTATTGAGAACTGGCGCTCTTATCTTTTCGGGAGCAGTTTCCGAACCAGATAGGAGTGCCTTTAATACTCCTACTGATATTTTTATCGCACTTCTTAATGGTGCAACTTATGCTGAAGCTCTACAGAACCGAGATGTTACAAAAGGTTCTTACTTTAATCCTAGATCTGCTGTAGAACCTTTCTTTTACATAGATGCTAAACCTAATGGAACTGATTATAGTAGAGTCATATTTGTTGGAGATCCTTTGAAAAAGTTAGATCTGGAGGATAAACAATGAAACCTCTAAAAATAGTTAGGAACACTCTGATTGGATTAGGCATGTTAGCTTATACAGCATTAGGTTTTGAGCCCAGTTTCAGACAGGCGGAAATTTCTCCTAGCTACACTTCAAATGATTCTGTTACAACCAAAAGTTTACTCGTACACGGACAGCTAGATAAAAATGATATTTTCCTTAACTTCAACAAAAATGAAGAGGCTAAATTCGAAGGTTATCTTAACTTAGATAAAAAACACTTGCTTGGATATGGAAAATTATTTTTAGAAAGAACCAACTGGGAAAAAGATGAACAAAACAAGAATAGTGCAAATTTGATCAGTGCAGAACACTCAATTTTAACCCACCCTTTATTCAGGAACAGCTTAGGTTTTAACTGGGGTGAGAAAAAAAGCGAAAGTGAAGACTCTACTAAAGTTGACACTTCTCTATTTTATGATTATGAAACTTACACTATTGATTTACTATTAAAACAGAAAGAGAATAACTTCAGCAACCAAACAGAAACAAACAAAAGTTTCTTCTTCAAACAGAATTTATTCAAAATATTAGAGTTTATGTTTGAAAAAGAGAATAGAAGAATAAACTATCACGATTCTACATTCAAGACCGAGAATCAGATAAGGATAATCCCTGAATATAGCATAGTTGACACAGCAGATAAGTGGTGGGACAAACCGGGAAATGGCATAATCGACATAGACGAAGAAAAATATTCACTAAATCTTAATTTAACAAAAATTATTGAATTAAACTTAAACCTATCTGCTGAGAAATTTAAATTTACTGAAACATATCTAAAAACATATCTTTTCGTAGATAACACAAATCCTGAGGGAACTCTATTTGATAATAATTTCAGTACAGAAAAAGAGCTAAACAGAAAAGTGGCCAACTTAACTCTTAAAGATGGACTTAAACAAATGCATTATCTCTATTCAAACATGAATGGAGAAGGAAAAACTGATTTTGAAAATGATAACTTTGCGCCACCTAAAGCAAAATCAGATATAGAAACAAGATCTCAAATCCATGCAGGAAATGTTATGTTTGGTAAGAACTTCATCCATAACATTAGTTTCAAAACAGACAATTTTTTCCACGAAGAGATAGGAGATACCCTTGACACTTTAGTCACAGGATTTGATCCTAAAATCGCGCATGAAGATGTCAAGAGTTTTGAGCTGGGGTACAAACTACTTGTGCCATTTAACAACTGGGCAAGAAACTTATTGATAAAAAGTGAACTGTTCAGAAGGTTTGTAAGCATACTAGAAGAACAAAAAGACCAAACTTTAGGAATTGATAAACATAGAAGAAACTGGTATCTGTACTCACCAATCCCTAAAACCGAACTATCCCTTAACTACAAAGCAGAAACAAGTCAACCTTGGGACCAAAAACATGTTCTTGAAGAGTATAAGATAAAAATAAAACACACACTAATTAACACCAAACATTTCAGGTTTGCACCTTCATATACAATTGAATACTCAAGTACAAATTCTAGCTATGAAGATACGTTACTATCTACCATTGAAGCTTCAAAAATAATTTCAAGATCTAACACAATTGGTGCAGAAATATATTTGCCTAAATGGTTTACTCAAATAGGATTCTATGCAAAACAGTCTTCTACTGAAAAACAATTTAAAGATGAACCTGCAGATAAAAATAACGGATGGGAAATTGGATTCTATGTGCAGAAGATATGGACCCCGATAAAGCAGGAATGGCTTAAGTAAATTTTATGAAAACATTTAAATACTGAACTTCGGATTATATTCATATAATATTATAGAGGTGATAATTATGAATATACTAAGATACTTAACAATTATTTTATGTCTTTCTTTTGTTAGTGTGTCAGTTATGGCACAAGGTGGTGGAGGTTTTACAGTTGACCCTGCAACACACGGAGGTTGGAATGGTGCAGGTACAGAACCTGCAGACATAAGTCCTGGTGGAGACACAGACGTAATATGTATTTCAGGTATGCCTGACTGGTATGCCGTAGATGTAATTGGCTGCACTAAAGAATATATTGGTGAACCAGTAAATAGCTGGATTTGTAATTGCCCCCCAAAAGAATTACCAGGAGACACTGATGGCGATGGTTGCACAGATATTCAAGAATACAACAACTACATAGATGGCCCATTAGCAGATCCATTCTGTCTATGTGAAGATGATGGTCTATGTAATGATATATTTAACCCAGAAAGACCTGAAGAGTGCAATAATTACTGTTCAAATTTAGGCGAAGAAGGAATTGGTTCAGTACCTGAGATTAACGGCGCAGCTATTGCAGGCCTATTAATACTAGTATTTGGTGGATTCCTAATCAAAGGACACTTCCATAAAAAATAATTTTTATCTTTTGTATTCACTGTTGAGTAACGAAAGATTTATATATTATTAATGATTTTTACCTCTTATGGGCCTATTTAGCAGTATAACGAGTGGAGTAAAGAAAGGATTAATGATTTCTCTATTAGCTAAGTCTCTATTATTTGGATATGATAACATAAAAGCAGTATCAATAAATGGCCCTGCAACAAATCCAAACAACAATACAGAAAAAGCCATGATTTTCTTACCCTTCTTAGAAAACTATCAGGTTCTAAAGACAAATGGAGTTACTGATGCAAACATAAGCTGTCTATCAAATAAATTATTCTCTTCATTCCCTTTGCCAGATCAAACAAGCAGTTGGACCGGAGATGACATCTGGGCAGGTCAAGATTTACTTACAACACCCACCACAGTTAATATCGACAGAACAGATGGTCAAGTAACCGCAAAATCATTCTTAGATGATATAGTTAATGCAGGTACAACAAACAAAGACTTGCTTTACATCTACATGATAGGTCATGGAAGCACAGGAACTGCACCAAAAGACACTTATGTGAGAGTTGCTACTTCTGCAGGAGCTTCAACATGGCAAGGTCTCCCTTTAGATCAAGGTAAAATATACCACTACCACTTAAACAAAGCATTAAGCATGGTTGACTTCAAAAGATGCATCATCTTAGTAGATGCTTGTAATTCAGGAAATATTGCTGAATATCTAAACCGAGATCAAAGTTTGAATACAACCAACTTATCAAAAGTTATTGCGCTCTCTGCAGGAACAGGCAGCGTCACAGGTCTTGCTTTAGGTCATTATTTTGTGCACTTATCAAGAACTGGAGAGACAATAAAAAATGCATTAGATCAAGCAAATGCACTAAATGATAGCCAAGACAACTCAACAATCCACTACTTCGGTAACCAATCCGACCTACAAAACTTTGTAACTAACTTCAACTTATTCGAAGATAATGCTGACCTAACCGCACCAGTTATATCTAACACATTACCCGCAAACAACACTTACTCTAACGATTCATTACAAACCATTACAGCAAACATTACCGATAACTTAAATGACTTAAACTTGGACAGTTTACTTTTAACTTTAAACGGAACTGATTACAGAATCTCCAATACAGAACTAACATTCTCAAATGGATTACTAACCTTCACACCTTCAACTAAACTTAACTCAGGTTCTTACTTAGTAACAGTTGTAGCAAAAGACAACGATGATAATCAAGCTTCTGAGAGCTGGAGTTTTGGTATTGATACTGATGGCCCATCGATATCAAACTTACAGCCCTCAACCACTGGATTGTTAAATAACAACCAACCAACCATTAGTGCAATAATTAAGGATGGTAGAGGAATCAACAATTCTTCAATAGAACTTCTACTAAATTCAACTTTATACACTTTAGCAAGCTCCGAATTAACATTAACCGACAGCAACTTAATCTTAACACCTTCAACACTTCCAGATACTGCTTACACTGTTGCTCTATCACTAAGAGACACCCTAAATAATTTGTCACAAGCTAACTGGAATTTCAGGATAGATGCAACTGACCCAATCATTGACATAACAGGCCCAACAAATGGCTCAGATATAAGTGAAACTTCAGTCTTACTACAGTACTTAATCACAGAACCTAATCTTAGCTATGTTCAAGTAAAGCTTAACGATAACCCTTGGTCTAATGCTACTGCAGACTCTGTTTTATTCAGCGGTTTAGCTCAAGGAATATCTCATACATTAATTGTTAGAGCTGTTGATGATGCTAACAATGAAAGTATAGATTCAGTTATTGTAAACGTTCTAAGAGACACTACAAAACCAAGTATCAGCAACCTACAACCAAATGTGGTGGGTTACTTAAACGACAACACCCCAATTATCAGCGCGAAAGTTTCTGATGCTAAAGGTATTGATTCTTCTTCAATTGAGTTATTACTAAACTCAACACCTTACAATTTAACCAGTCCTGAACTAACATTAATAGACAGCATTCTATCTTTAAACCTTACAGATAGTCTTCCTGATGGTTTATACAACATTAATTTATCATTAAGAAACTTAGACAGCAATGAAACAACTGAAAACTGGTCTTTCAATATTGATGCTACTAAACCTGCATTAAACATAATTGATCACTTCTTTAGAGACAGCACTTACAACACAGCAGTTGTTAGATACAGTGCATCTGATCTTAACCTTAACAGGGTTGAAGTAAAAATAGATGATAATGATTGGGCAACTATCCCTCCAGACAGTTTTGAAGTTAATGGGCTGGAAAACAATCAAAATTATCAAGTTAAGATTAGAGCTATTGACGCTGCCAATAATGAAACGTTAGATTCAACTTTAATTGAAGTTCCTATCGCTATTGAAAAAGTAGATAACAAAACTTACATTTACTCTTTATCTAATAATCCTAATCCGTTTAACAATATTACAAACATTATTTACAGTATCCCTAAAGAAAACAAAGTAAAACTTGACATCTATGATGCCAAAGGTAAGTTAGTTAAAAACCTTGTAAACAAAAACAAAGATAGGGGACAGTACAAAACACCTTTTAATGCACAAGGTCTTCCTTCTGGTATGTACTTCTACAAACTTAGAACTAATGATAAACAAATTGTAAAAAGATTGTTGCTTTTGAAATAGCTTAGTATTTCTTGAATTTAGCTGTTGTATCTATTAGATCAACTTGTCCTAGTAGCATTGCTCTGCAGCAGTATCTTTCCAGGCCTAATTGATCAAGAACTTTTTTCAAATTCTCGCCTTTTTCTTTCTTTTCTTTGAAAGTTTCCCATAAATGTGCTACTGGTTTCCCGCAGCTCATGCATCTTATTGGTATTATCATTTTTTCGAATCACCTTGCAAAATTTTATTTTGTGAGGTCTGGAAATCTTTGATTTCCACCTACCTGTATGATTTCTGCCGTTTAGCTCTCGCATTTCCATGTGAGTTCGGCTTTCCTGGTTCTTTTCTTCTTACGTCTGCTACTAATAGTTGTCTGTCGTAATCTTCTAATGGATCTTCTAGTTTTTTGTCGTATTCAGCTAGAACTCTTCCTATTGCTAGTCTTGCAGCGTCTGCTTGTCCACTTACGCCGCCGCCATTAATTGTTACATCTATGTCTACTTTGTTTGCTATAGGTCCTGCTATCATTAATGGTTCTTTTATTTTTAGTTGGAGCATTGTTGGTTCATAAGAGTCTAATAGAACTTTGTTGATTCTTACTTTTCCTTTTCCTTCTTTTAGTGTTGCTTTTGCTATTGCTGTTTTTCTTTTTCCTGCTGCTACTATCGGTTTCATTTTATTTTGCTCCTAACCTCATGCTTACTGCACTTAATGCAATATATTTGGTGTTTGGTAATTTTGTTATGCTTGCTCCTTGTATTGTTTCTAGTTTTTCATTCTTCAGTGTTTCTGGAACTCCGTTGAAGCATTTTATTTTCTTTAGTGCTTCTCTTCCTCTTTCTCTTTTGTATGGAAGCATCCCTCTTATTGTTCTTTTTAGTATCATGTGTGATTGTCTTGGGTAGTAAGGTCCTTTTAGTGGGATCCCTCTTTCTCTTTTTTGTTTGAAATCATCAATTATTCTTTTTTTGTTTCCTGTGATTATTGCTTTTTCACAGTTAACTACCTTAACTTCTTCTCCTAATAGTGCTTTCTTAGCTGCTACTGTTGCTATTCTTCCAATTATTAGGTCTGTTGCGTCGATAATCATCCTATGATCCTCATGCCTTTTGGCTTTTTGTCCATTATTTCTTCAATACTCAAACACTCACCTTTTTTCTCTAGTATTTTTTCTTTTGCTTGTTCTGAGAATTTGAATGCCGCTACAGTTATTTTGTGATCTATGTTTCCTGTTGCTAGTACTTTTCCAGGCACTATGATTGTTTCGTTTTCTTTTGTGAATCTGCTTATTCTGTTTAGGTTAACAACTCTTCTTATTCTTGTTGGTCTTTCTAGATCAACAGCTAATCTTTTCCAGATTTTTGCTTTCTCATCTATTGATTTCTTTTTCAGTTGTTGGATCAATCCTTGTAATTTTACGTTGTCGGTTGCCATATTATAGTTCTTTTGCAAATTCGTCTGATTTGTTTTTTAGTATTTTTGTTGCTTCTGCAATCATTTCTTTTGTGCTTAGCTGTCCCCAGCTTTCCACAGTAAATATGAAATTGTCTTCTTGGTATTCCACCTTTATTGCGTCAGATGCTCCTTCTAGTATCTCTGCTATTTTTGGGTCTTTTAGTATCTCATCTTTATTCACACTTACTTTGCTTCCTTTTTTCTCTAGTACTTTTTGTTTTGGTAACGCATTCACTATTTTTTCTGCTTCATCATCTTTCACTATTGTGATTTCTGGTACTAGTTGGTAGTATGCTATTCCTGGTGACCACTTTGCGTGTTCTTTTCCTTTTCCCAGTATTGCTGTTAGTTCTATTTCTAACTCTTGTCCTTCTAAAAGATTAACAATCGGTATTTTTGGGTATACTGGTTTTACCTTTGGATCTTTTGATTTTATTTGTGATGCATAAACCATTCCCGGTCCTTTTGCTTTTAGTGTTAATTTTAACTGACACATTGCACAACCTTCTCCTTTACATTTGCATTCATCAGGTAAATTGTAATTTTTTAGGTCTGTTGTTAATGGTATCAGTCCTAGTCTTAGTGATAGTATCTCATCGTATAATGCTGAGTTGTTTTGTCTTATCTCTAGGTCTTCTATTGCGATTACTGGAACTTCTTCTGTGATTGTTCTTCTTATTGAGTTCATTAGTGCAGGTGTTACTCCTTTTACTAATAGTATTGTTTTGTCTTTTTCGTGTTGGATTAGTTTTGTTTCCATTTTTTAGACTCTTCTTCCTTTTCTTCCGCCTTTTTTCCTGCATCCGTCGTGCGGCACAGGTGTTACGTCTTCCATGACCCCTATTCTTAGTCCTGCTCTTGATAGTGTTCTGATTGCAGCTTGTGCTCCAGGTCCGGGGTTCATCTCTTGTGAATGTCCACCTCTTGCTTTTACTCTTATGTGGATTGCATTTATTCCTTTCTCTCTTGCATCTTCAGCTATCTTTTTTGCTGCTTCCATTGCTGCAGTTGGACTTGATTCTAGTCTGTGTGACTTTACCATCATTCCTCCTGTCGCTCTTGTTAATGTCTCAGTTCCTGTGATGTCTGTTAAGTGTAATATTGTGTTATTGTATGTTGCGTATATGTGGCAGATCCCCCATTTTAGATCTTCTCTTGGTCTTCTGTCTGGTCTGTCTCTTGAGAATCCTCCTCTTCTGTTGTCGGGTCTTCTGTCAGGTCTTCCTTCTCTTGGTTTGAATTCTCTTTTTGGAGCTTCAGCAGTTTTAGGTGCTTCTTTTGCAACAGGTTTTGCTTCGGGTTTTTTCTCTTCTGCCATTTTTATTCTTCCTTAGCTTCAGGTTTTTCTTCTTTCTTTTCTTCAGGAGCTTCTTTAGCTTCTTCTTTTTTATCTTCCTTTTTCTCTTTCTTTTCTTTTTTCTTCGCTACTTTTGTTTTAGGCTTTTCTGTCTTTAGATCTTCTTCTGTTTTTTCTTCTACAATTTTTGTATTTTCTACTTGTTTCTGCACTCTTTCTGGGTGCATTTCGTCTACTAATTGTGATGTTTGTGAGAATTGTATTTGTGGTTCTTCTTCAACAGTAACTAAGTAAGATGGCGAAGTTATCGTTTGTTCTCCTATCTTTATGTGTTGGTGTGTTATGAACTGTCTTGCTTGTTTTGCGGTTTTTGCTAAATTTTTCTTCTGTACTATCGTTTGTAGCCTTCTTTCCAAAACGTCTCTTATGTCTAGACCTAGGATGCTTCCTAAGTCTTGTGTTCCCTGTAATAATCCGTATTTTGTTAGTCTTTCAAACATCTGTTGTTTTTCTTTTTCAGCTTGTTCTCCTTCTGCTGTTGCTAGTTGTTTTGCTTTTGCTTTGAATCTGCTTAAGAATGATACTTGTTTCCACAGCTCTTTTTTGTTTCCTATTCCGTACTCTTTAACTATTCCTCTTTCTTCATTTATTCTTTCTGCCTGCCACGGATGTGCTGGCTTGTTGTATTTTCTTCTTTGTTTTCGTGGATCTCCCATTTTTACTTCTTACCGCCTGGTTTTCTACTTACTCCTAATGTTTTTCCTTTTCTGAAGTGTGCTTTTGTTCTCTGTCCCCTTACTGGAAGCTTCCATGCGTGTCTTAGTCCTTTGTAAGATTTTATTTTCTTTAGTCTTTTTAGATCGTTATCTTGTTCGAATCTTAGGTCTGTTGTGATTAGGTGCTTGTCTTCACCTGTTTCGTAATCTTTTCTTCTGTTTAACATGTGGTTAGGTACGTTTTCCATACTTTCCATTTCTTTGTTTAGTTTTTCTACTTCTGAGTCTTCCATAACTCCTGCTTTTTTCTGCAGGTCCACACCCGCTAATTTACAGATTGCTTTTGCCATCATGAAGCTTATGCCTTTTATTTTTGTCATAGCTTTGAAGACTGGTTCTTCTCCTTTGATGTCGGTGTTTGCCACCCTTACTAAATGTTTAAATTCTTTTTCTGCCATTTTTTTGTCATAAACCACTAAGAATTCATATTTTCTATGAACCCTATCGACGCCTTAACTTATTAGACTCGGGCTTATTACCTGAAAGAACCAATAACCCCTATTTAAAGGTTTAGGTTTTTATTCATAAAAGCATATTTTTATAAAAATAAGCGTTATATGAGTAAACTAAATGTTAATAAAAATAAAGTTTAAAATGCTTTTATTTTTGGTATTTTTAGCTGGATTAGCATTCATTCTGTCAAGCTGCTCCCAAACTAAAGAAATAACCAAAACAGAAGACAAAAGTAAAAACTTTAGCACATTAACGCTCTCAAATCTAAATGCTGATGATAACTCATTAGTCACTGCGGGCTTAGTTGCTGATTTGCACTTCAGTTTAAATTTAAATAATTCTCTTGGAACTGATACCTCTGAAAGGATTGAGAAATTCACTAAAGAGTGCACTTACCGTAAATGTGATTTGGTAGTTGCGTTGGGTGATTCGGTTGTTGACTCTCCACTTCTAGATAAGTCTACGCTGAAAACTGATATGGTGAGCATCCAAAAATTATTGACAGATAATCTAAGTTATGATTCTTATGCCATATTTGGGAACCACGACGGCGGATGCATAATTAATTACACCAATATGTTGACGATATGGGACAAACTTATGCCAAACAATTATTATTACATGGATTATAGTAACGTAAGGTTTATTTTTCTTGATGTTCAATATGTAAATGATAGTAGACATTATGATTCTGATTATTATAACGAACTAAAAGCTGTACTAGATAGTCCTCACAGCGGGCACCTTCCTTTAATTGAACAAGAATGGTTAAATGAAGTTTTAGTTAACGCTTCAATTAACAAAATGTATAGTGTAATTTTTGTTCACCAAAACTCGGGCGACTTTCCAAATTCAAAAGTTCTTAGAAAGATAATGGATAGTAATAATGACACTCTTATCGCGACATTTCATGGGCACGGACACGGCAACTTCCACCGCAGTCTTAACGGATATCAGTATATAGGTTTGCCCGGCGGAACAAGAAAAAATCCTCAATCAAGTTTCTTAAAAATTTATGAAACTTATTTTGAGGTTGATGGAATCGGGGATAGTGCTGATTACAACTTCACAATACAACAAGAAGCAGTTAATAATTTTTTAAACCGCTCTTGATAAGATAAATATTTATAAAAGACTGATAAAACACTAAGAATATGGTGGCCGTAGTGTAACGGTAACATGGAAGCCTGTGGAGCTTCAGTCCCGGGTTCAACTCCCGGCGGTCGCCCTACATTACTTTCTTTTTTGTTCTTGCTTCCTTTATTTTTGTTATTAAGAAAGGTATCATAAACGCAAATACATATACTGCACCTATTATTGCTGGGTTGTGCTGTATTTGAGTTATGTCTAGTGCTCTTTCTACTTGGTTTGATAGACTAGCGATTATGTATACGTTAAATACTGCTATGAAGGGTATGAAGATTCCTGCTATTATGTGGTTTTTGACATCTAATTCTTCTATATCTTTTAATACAATATTAAACAATAGCCCCCATATTAGTGCTACAATAAAGATCATCAAGTATAGTACAAACCCATCCATCACTAATAAGAATGGAACTAGAACTACTGAAAGTAATAAGTTTCCCACAATAATCAGTATTAGTGTCATCCAGTATAGAAGTGTGCTGATTTTAGAAGCCCTTTTTTTGTCATAAGTTGGAGACTTTTGCATTATGTTCATTGCTTTTTCTATGTCTTTTGTCTCCCACCCTTTCTCTTCTAGTGTTTTTTTTAGTTTTTCACTGATTGGCATTTCCTATTAAATTGGTTGCAATCCTTTTAAAGCTTTGTGTAGATTCTGCTTCTGGGTGTAAATAAGTTACTGGATGTTTTGATGCGTGTGACTCTTCTACTTTTTCATCGTATGGTACTTCTCCGATTATAGGTCTGTCCAGCATTGCTTTTATCTCACTCACAGACAACTCGTTTTTCCCTTTTATTTTGTTTACTACCACACCTAAAACTTTAATTCCTTTTTCTTCGGTTTTCTTTATTGTTCTTAAAGTATCAGTCACAGATGTTAGATCTGGTGTTGTTACGACTAATGTTTTTCCAGCAACGTTCATTATCTCTTCGTGCGGTTGTGATGATGTGTCTATCAATACTAGTTCTGTTGCTCCCATCAGATCTAAGAATGAATGTTCTACTCTTTTGAAGTCTTGTTTTTCTATCTCGTCTATTATGTTTCCTGGAATTACTTTTAATCCTGATGGGTGTTGGTATGCTGCTTGTCTTATTGAGTTTGTTCCTTTGCTTACATCTCTTAGTGTTATTGGCAGCATAGGATTTCCTAAGTGTAAAGAAATGTTTGGGTTATGCAAATTTCCATCAACAACTATAACATCTCTTCCAAATTGTGATAAGGCAGTCCCCACATTTATTGCTGTTGTTGTTTTTCCAGTTCCGCCTTTTCCAGATGTTATGGTTAAGAATTGTGTCATTTTTTATTCTTCTTTTTTTCCCAGAGTCGTATCTTCTATATAATCTATGAACTCTATTGTTTGATCATTGAATTCTTTTACTTTATCCATATCTACATCAATCACTTTTCCATCATCTAAGGTTGCTATCATTGTTACATGTCTTCTGAACTCTTCTCTTTTTTGGTATTTAGCTCGTCTGATTTTTCTGAGCATTTGGTAGAGTTCCATGAACTTAATGACGTTCTCATCTTCCTTAAATATTTCTAGAACTGTGCTTATTTTTTCTTTGTGGCTTGGAGGCATGTCTGGAATTTTTCTTTTGTCGATACAATGTTCTAACAGTGCTTCTACTCCGAACTCTATTGCGTTGATCATCCGTTCCACTATGTTCTTTAGTACGTCTACGGTTCTAGTGTATTTTAGACTTACAAAGATCAGGTGATCTGTTCTTTTTAGCTCTTCTCTTGCGTTTTCGATCAGAGTTTGTTCCTCATCCTCATACATAATTAAAATTTAGAAATTGTTGGTATATATAAGCGTTTTGTTGTATTTTTATTGATTTAGTTGCATTATGGTAGCCGCTATGTCTCCGTTATTCTCTTCCAGAGCTTTTTTAGCCTCCTCCACGCTGCATCCTGCCTGTTCTACTACTGTTTCTATGTCTTCTTCGTTTATTTCAGGTGTTGTGTCTAAACTTTCTTCTCTTGCTTCTCCTAGAATTTGCCAAGTCTCTTGCCCCATCATGTTTACTTTGCTTACTGAGGGGTTGTCTATCACTATTTGTTTATCTGCACATTTTATTATTACTTGTTCTGCATTGTCTACTTCTTGTTGTTGTATTCCCATTCGTTGCATTGCTTTTTGCATCTGTCTTGGGTTCATTCCAGGCATCATTTTAGTTTATCCCCAGTATTCTGTATCCGTACAGGTATAGAATTATTTCAATTATCATTACTAGTATTGCTATGAATATTACCATCCCTGGCTTTATTGTTATTTTGCTTTTGTACTCATCAAAAAATCTTGTTATGCCTGCTGTGCTTGAAGGCATGCTTATTTTGTTTTGTGCCATTTTGTGTTTTGATTTTTTACTGAGTATAAAAAGGTTTTGAAATTAAGCAAAAAAATAAAAACATTTATAAATGAATTCTGCCTTTTTTGTACTAATTCCCTTCATAATGATTTTAGGGGTCTGTAAAAAAAAAGAGGTGATAAGATATGGCAGATTTTCTTAGCGATACTGGACAAGCTGTGACTACTCCTTTGGTTAGTCTTTGGAATAGTCTTGTTGAAGTTTTACCAGGAATTGTTGCTGCAATAATTGTTATTATTGTTGGCTATATAATATCCGGCGCTATTGGTTGGGTTGTTAGAAGTTTTCTGGCTAAGACAAAAATTGACGAGAAAATTGAAGAGAGTGGAAGAGGAGATGCAATTGGACATCTGCAACTATCCAAGTTTTTTGGAAAAGTTGTTAAGTGGTATGTATTTGTAGCATTTTTGGTGCCTGCAGCCAGTATGCTTCAGCTAGGTCATTTATCTGACTTGCTAACAGCATTAGTTCTTTGGTTACCTAATTTAATC
The DNA here is from genome assembly GCA_028279745.1 of Candidatus Nanoarchaeia archaeon. Classification (GTDB taxonomy): domain Archaea; phylum Nanobdellota; class Nanobdellia; order Woesearchaeales; family JANQNC01; genus JANQNC01. The sequence continues at coordinate 785,184 of JANQNC010000001.1, read as the reverse complement.
GGGGCTGCAATTATAGTAATATTCGGTCTGATTGGAGCTGACTACGTAGCTGATAAGATAAACGAGATGAAAGGTAAGTTCGTTCCTGCAGCTGCTTTGTTTGTAAGACTACTGATAATATTCTTCGTGGCAGACATTGCTTTGAAGGAAGTAGGTATTGCAGTTGACATTGCAGAAAGCACATTCCTAATACTATTAGGTGGAATTGTTCTTGCATGCAGTCTAGCATTCGGACTTGGATTTGGCCTTGGTGGACTTAAGGATGAATCTAAGAAGATGATTGTGGGTATGAAAACAGCTGGTAAGAAAGCAAAAAGAAGAAAATAATCTCTTCTTTTCTTTTTATTTTTTTTTAATTATTACTTCTGAAATAAAGTTTATCAACTATATCTAAGAAAGCTCCAGTAGGATAACTAGCTTTTAACAACCAACTATTGTATAATGCAGGGTCTCTTTCCTTGCCAGTTATCATTAAGATAGGTATTTCTGATGTTGCTTTTACACGTCTACAAAAAGGTTCTGTTGATCCCCCACACCCAAGTCTATAATCTACTATACATAGTCCTAATACACTCTTTTCTAGGTGTGATTCTGCTTCTTCTAAGGTTCCTGCTTCAACAATCTCATATCCTTTTTTCTTTAACAATATGTTATAGAGCATTCTTGTATCTGGGCAATCATCAAATACCAGTACTTTTTCTTTTTTTACTGCTTCCATATTTAAAGAAAAAAATAGGCCCTATATAAGGCTAACTTTTTAAGAAATTAAAAAAAAGGTAGAAGAGAAATAAGCCACCTTCTGTCAAACCTCTCTTAGAGAACGGTTTGTCTTAACATTTTACTAAGCGACTTTAAAGTCTTGCACTGACAGGGCTCACCGTTTCATCCGTTCCATAACCAATGTCAACAGCTCATATCAAAGTCACCTTTGATCATGCCATATCATTCTAAGCTATGACGGTATCGTTTCTGAGTGGTTGCCTTCCTTTTCAGGAACTCACTTGTGTGAGTGTCTTTTGTAGTGGGTGGACTTTCCTCAGCCGAGGCCGTGAGTTAAGTTTCTCTCCTACCGTTTCTTTTTTGAACGCGATGAAGTCCTTCTTGCAACTTTTTTTGTAGCTTTGATTTCTTCTCTCATAAGCTTTATTTCTTGCAAGTGTTCTTCTATTATTATTCTTAACTCTTCTTTTACGTTTTCGTTAACTGCTAACATTATCAGCATTACTGCCAACAATAACCATAGGAACATGGTCTGCAATAATTGCCACGTTAGTGCGTATCCATCCAAGACATACACTCTGTGTATGAAGCTGTATCCGATTATTACTATCAACACACCAATTATTAGGAGTATTTTTTCGAATACATTTGGGTTTCTGTGTTGCATCTATATTACACCTCTTTTTAAATAAGAATTGAGAATTTTGTATTTAAATGCTTCGGTTTATTCTGGATAAAATACCCTCTAGATCAGTGCTGATAATACTTTTTAGTATCAAGCTTTCTAACTAGTGACTCAGGTAATGTTTGGTATATCTCTATTTTAGAATTGTTTGAGTGTTCTACTAGAACTAAAGCGTTATCTTGTTTCATATGTGTAGGTGTAAAATCTCTAAACCTTCGATACATAAATTCTTGGGATTCAAAAGGTCCGACCCTAAAATCACTTACTCTTGGATCATACCCACTAACACAAACATACCTGTCAAAAATTGTTTGTAATTTTCCTGCTTTGAAAAAGATTGCTTCTTCTGCCTTATCTGCCAGGGTAACAAGAATATTTCTAAAGATACGTTCATTTTCTTCAGCCCTTTTGTACATATCTTCCATATGTTCTTGGCTTAAATGCATTAGTCTCAATGGTGCTATTGTCATTTTATTTTCTCCTCATCTAGAACATCTTTTTAACATAGAAAACCTCATTTTATATATAAAATTACCTTATAATCTTCATCAAAGTTAGCTTCTCATCCCCAATTTCAATAAATTTTTCATCACTAACTTTAAGTTCTTCTTTCAATGCAAATTCTTTAATCATATCAGGCAGTCTCGTGATTAAAGTTAAATTACCTTTTGCAGTCAGTACATATTTTGCTTGATACATTAACTCCTTTGTCTTTTTCGCAATTTCTTTTTCTGAAACGTGTCTTGTTGGCCATATGAAGTTTGTCACAATACAATCAACTTCTTTCTCTTTAAACTTAGTATCAACCCAATCTAATTCTACTCTAGTAAATTTGACATTCTTGTTTACACCTGCTACTTTTGAATTCTTCTGTGCTGCAGTTACGTTTCTTTGTAATTCGTCTAACGCAAAAACATTCTCATTAGAAGAAATCTTTTCATCTAGTTCTGAAAATATTTTTTCGCAATCAATGTCTGAAAAAGGTTTCATTCTTAAGAATAAAAATTTATCTTTCTCATAATAACGTACTGGAAAATTACAAGAATACAATGCTGCCTCGATTGCTAACGTTCCATCTCTACAATTTACGTCAACAACTTTGCCATCTTTACTAACACCTGAAAACTTTAACAGTGAATACGCTGTCGTGCCTTTTAATGATGTTACTGAATTAAAGATTTTATATTGTCTTTTACTTAAGTCCATTCCAGTGATATCCACTCCAAAATAAGCTTTATTTCCATGAACATGGACATAAACAATTAGATCAGGATTATCTAAATTTACTTTGAGATCGATATTCTTCCCAACTTCCCCTTCAACATCTGCTGAATCAAAGCTTTCTTCTGTGTCTTTTTTGCATCTGACTGCAAAAGTAGTTTCAGAACCAACCCAATCAGTTAAATCCAATTTCACTGAAGAAAAATCATCTATTGACTTAAACTGGATCTCTTCCAATAACACAATTAGTTTATGTGCTGATTGTGATAAATAGCTTAACTTGACCAAAGAATAATAATCCTTAACTTCAAATTTTACGATAGATTCTTCAACAACAGATTTAACACCTAATATCTCTTTCACTTCTGCTTCTGCTGAAAACTCTAATCCATTTGCTGTAGTTATTGCTGCTTTCATTAAAACAAAAGAAAAATCTATTTTATTTAAACACGACTATTTTTTGCCAGTACTGCCAAAACCGCCAGCACCCCGCGCAGTCTTGTCTAATGATTCAACAACACCCACTGTAACTGTTTCTACTTTCTTAACAACTAGCTGAGCTACTTTCTGTCCTTCTTCAACTAACACATCTTTACTTGAATGGTTTATCAAAACGATCCCATACTCTCCCCTGTACTCAGCCTCAATTGTTCCTGGTGAATTCAACACAGTTACTCCTTCTTTCAACGCCAACCCAGACTTAGGTCTTATTTGTGATTCATATCCTTTAGGCAATGCTATCTTCAACCCTGATGGGATCAATGCTCTGTGTCCCGGTTTGATCCTAACAGAAATAGTAGAATATAAGTCCATCCCAACATCTCCTTTATGTGCGTATTTAGGAATTATTGCGTTCTCTCTTATCTTTTGTATTTTTATCTTTACCATTTTAATTAAACTCCTTCAAGACCTCTTTTTGAAAGAAAAAACCATAATTTCTTTTTATGCTTTATGTTTTCCATGGGAATTTTTGCTTATAAACTAACTAAATAGAAATGCTTTTTTTCGTATGGAGCGAAACAAGCGTAAAAACAACCCAAAACAAAAAATCCACGTATTAACACTAAGAACTCCATAAGAAATAGGGGGGTCTCTATTATATTCTGGAGTATATACTTGTTTAAAAAGCTTTATAAACTTTTACCTACTCCCTTGTTTATAAATTAACGATCAAACCAAATGGGGGTTGGAATTAAAAATGGCACCTAAGAAAAAAGCTAAAAAAAAGACAGCTGAAAAGGCTGAGAAAAAGAGTGATGATGAGCCAAAAACTAAGGTAGTAAACATAGTAATTTCTTCATCTTTGGAACACGATATTCCATTAGAGAAGATGGCAGCAACCTTACCAAACACAGAATACAATCCGGAACAGTTTCCAGGATTAGTAATAAGAATAAAAGAGCCAAAGACATCTGCTTTGATTTTTAGTTCTGGTAAAATTGTTTGTACCGGAGCAAGAAACTTGGATGAAGTTGACAAAAGCATTCAGCAAGTAATCAAAGCTCTAGAAAAGATCAACATAAAGATAACAATCAAACCGGTTGTGAATGTTCAGAACATGGTTGCTCATGGCGATATTGGTATGGCTTTAAACCTAAACAATTTAGCTATGAAGCTTGATAACACAGAATACGAACCTGAACAGTTCCCTGGACTTGTTTACAAGTTGAAAGATGCTAACGCTACTTTCTTGTTATTCAGTAACGGAAAAATAGTTTGTACAGGAACCAAAAGCGAAGACGAAGTTCACGTGGCAGTTGAAAAGTTAATAGTTAACCTTAAAAAAGTAATATAAGGTTAGATTAACATGGATGCTGCTGAGCAGATTAAGAAGTTTCAGGAGTTTTTAGAATCAGAACATCACTCTGATCTTCTTAAAGCTATAAGAACGGGGAAGAAAAGTCTTAACATTGACTTTATTGGTTTATCTAAATTTGATATTGACCTAGCTGAGTCTGTATTAGAATTCCCAGACGATTCTATTAAAGCAGCCGAAATTGCAGCAGAAGGTCTCGAAGGCAAAAATGTCTTTGTTAGATTCTTCAACATTCCTAACTCTCAACAGATCATGATTAGGAATATTAGAAGTGAACACATCAATAAATTCTTAGAGATTAATGGTATTGTCAGACAGAAGTCAGATGTAAGACCTCAAGTTACATCTGCTAAGTTTGAATGTCCTTCTTGCGGTAACACAATTAATGTGTTACAACTAGACACATCATTCAAAGAGCCTTCTAGATGTGGTTGTGGTCGGAAAGGTAAGTTTAGGCTATTAAACAAAGAGTTAGTTGATGCGCAAGCAATTATTTTAGAAGAGTCTCCTGAAGATATTGAAGGTAGCGAACAGCCAAAACGTATGAACTTATTTTTGAAAAATGATTTAGTTAGTCCTTTGGGTGAAAAAAAGACTAACCCCGGTTCTAAGATTAAGGTTTCTGGTGTTGTTAAGGAAGTTCCTATCACCTTGAGAACGGGTGCACAATCGACAAGATTTGATCTGCTGATTGAATGTAACCATGTTGAAGGTGTTGAGGAAGAGTTTGGTAATATTGAGATTAGTGATGAGGAAGAAAAACAGATTCTTGATCTTGCTAAAGATCCTAAACTTCATGATAAACTGATCAAGTGTGTTGCTCCAACTATTTATGGTCATGAAAAGATTAAGGAAGCTTTAATCTATCAACAAGTTGGTGGAGTTCAAAAAGAAAGAACTGATGGTGTAGTAACTAGAGGAGATATTCACGTTTTATTGGTGGGAGATCCAGGTTGCGGTAAGTCCCAATTAATTAAAAGAATGCAGAAAGTAGCGCCCAAAGCTAGATTTGTTTCTGGTAAAGGTGCATCCGGTGCAGGATTAACTGCTGCTGTTGTTAGGGATGAGTTCTTGAAAGGTTGGGCTTTAGAAGCAGGAGCATTGGTTCTTGCTAACAAAGGTATGTGTATGATTGATGAGTTAGATAAGATGAGTAATGAAGATAGAAGTGCGATGCACGAAGCTTTAGAGCAGCAGACAGTTTCTATTTCCAAAGCTAATGTTCAAGCTACTTTAAGATCAGAGACAACAGTTTTAGCGGCTGCAAACCCTAAGTTTGGTAGATTTGATCCATACGGTATTATTGCTGACCAGATTGATTTGCCTCCTGCATTGATTAACAGGTTCGATCTTATTTTCCCGATTAAAGACTTACCTTCTGCTGAGAAAGATTCTAAACTGGCTGGTTTTATTTTGAAACTACATCAAAACCCTGAGTTAAATGTTGAGTTGGATACTGAACTTATAAGAAAATATTTTGCTTATGCTAAACAAAAGATTCACCCAAGGATTAATGATTCTGCTCTTGAAGAATTACAGTCTTATTTCGTAAGGATGAGGTCTGGAAGCAGCAGTGAAGATGGTGGTGTTAAAGCTATGCCCATCTCTGCAAGACAGTTAGAAGCTTTAGTTAGACTTACTGAAGCTGCTGCAAGATTAAGACTAAGTAGTGTTGCGACTAAGAAAGATGCTAAGAAGGCAATTGAACTTTTAGAATACTGCCTTGCGCAAGTTGCTACTGATTCTGAGACTGGTCAGATCGATATTGATAGGATTAGCACAGGTATTAGTGCTACCCAACGTAACAGCATTCATGTTGTTAAAGAGTTGATTAATGAATTAGAAAACAAGTTAGGAAAAGTTATCCCCATAGATGATATCATTAGGGAGGCTGGCAGTAAAAGCGTGAGCGAGGATACTGTCGAGGAGGTGATAGAGAAATTAAAGCGTAGTGGGGATATTTTTGAGCCTAAGCGTGGTTTCATTTCGAGGATATGATCATGGTAGATAGACTTATAGCGTACAAGATAAGAGTTGTTGATCTTCTTAATGGTGATTTTTCTAAAGGTGTTCAAGAGTTTGAGCCTGATTTTATTGCAGTTAATGGTATTAAGGTTTCTAGAGTTAATCTGATGGGTTTTGTTGTTGGGAAAAACATCCAAGCTAATTTTGAAGCTTTAAGTTTTGATGATGGTACTGCAGTAATTGAAGTGAGAAATTTTGGTTCTGTGCTTTTGGATAATTTTGATGTTGGCGACTGTATCAATATAATCGGTAAAGTTAAAGAGTATGGTAGTATGAGATATGTTGTTTGTGAAAGTTGTAAAACTATTGATAAAGATTGGTTGGATTATAGAAAAAAGGAGTTAGAGTTAGTTGGTGATGATTTTGTTTCTGCTGAAAACCTTGTCGTAGAAAAACCCGTTACTGAACAGATTATTGAAGAGACTAAAAAAACGGAAGTTAAAGAAGAACCTAAACTTCCAGAAAAAGCTGATGATGAGGAAAGTAATATTGCAGAAGAAGAAACTATTGAAGATGAAGAAAGTGATGATAATCCTATAGAATCTCTTCTTAAGACTATTAGAAAGTTAGACGAAGGTGATGGTGTTGATGTTGATGAATTAGTAAAGTTAAAAGGTGATGACATAGAGTCATTGATCACAACCCTTCTTGGTGAAGGTGAACTATTTGAAGTCAAGCCCGGCAGAGTTAAAGTTCTTGAGTAGTAAAGTTTATAATTAAACTAACTTAATTAAAGTGTATGAAGTTTGTTAACATTAATAGCAAAAATATTCCTTTGTTGAAAAAGAGAGTTAAGGCTATTGAAAAAGACTTTGTTCCTTTTAGAAAAAAGAGAAAAAACAATCCTTTAGAAGATTACCTTGTTAAAGATAATCTACACATGATTTTAGTCAGTGACAAAAACAACTTCATAGCATACATCTCTTATGATGATAAATACAAGAAAGGAGGATACATCAGGGGTATTTGGGTCGATAAAAGATATAGGGGAAAAGGTTTAGCAACCAAACTGTACAGAAAAGCAATCAATAATCTGAAAAAGAAAAATATCAAGCAAATAATTGTTAGAACTTGGGAGAAAAATGCTCCTTCTAGATTAGTTATAGAAAAACTGGGCTTTAGGAAGTATAGAACCATTAAAAATGATAGGATTGATGGTGATAACACTGTTTGGTTTAAATTGTTTCTTTAGAAATACTCAACATCATCAGTTGTTATTGTGATTTCTTTTTCTTTCTTGGGTGATTGGTATTCTTCATGTACTTTCTTTTCTTCTTTTTTCTGTGTCATCTCTTTTATCTCTAAAGCTTTATTCAAGTTCATAGGCCCGCATTTGTCACATAAAAAGAAAGCTCCATATTTTCCTGTTCTAACACTCATCCATTCCCCACAAATACATTTAATGTCTTCCAATACAGAATTAGTGTGGTCCCTACATACTGGAACTTGTTGTTTATTCTTTACAGTTGCTGTTTTCCCACAAAAAGGGCACTTGCTTTCTTGGTAACTTCCATATATTTTCTTTCTCATTCTAAATACTTCACTGCATTATACACATTTACTCTTGGATATTCTTTAACTGAATCGTTTTCGTGTGGTGATTTCACAGAATCTCCTGTATTAATAAGTATATCTTTTATCTCTCCAGGAGTTAAAGCTTCATTTCCTAATAATTTATTGTAATGCATCACTAAAGATACAACTCCTGAAACAAAGGGTGTTGAACAAGATGTTACTCTTCCAGGCGCAACTACATCTACACTAGGGCCCCATGCTAGCTCTCCATTCATACTCCCTGAACTATTAGTTGCCCCTACAATTATCACATCTTCTGGTGCTGCACAGTTTGGATGGCATATTCCTGGTCCTGAGTTTCCTCCCGCCACCACTACAACTATGTTTTTGTCTATTGCTTTTTGTAATAATCTTGAATAATTTTCATACTGAGGATATTTTTCTAAACAACTTCTTTCTTCTAAACTAGACAAATAACAATTGCTCATACTAAGTACAGTAATATTATACTTCTCAGAATTATCTATACACCACTCTATCGCTTCTAGGTAATCTTCCATCTCAAAAACATCATCTTTGTGCTCAAATTTTGCTGCTACTATTTTTGAACCGTAAGATACACCTCTATCGTAAGGCTGATTTGCTGCTATTATTCTTGCCATACCACTTCCATGTTGGTAGGGGTAAACATTTCCGTCTTCGTCACATGCGGAATGGTTTGTTGAACATTCAACTTCATCTATTGAGTTATATCCTCCAATGACTATCTCACCCCATTCCCCACCCAAGTCTGGGTCTGTGTATCTTACTCCCGTATCTATGACACAAACAGAATTACCCTCTCCATTTAACTTAACTCCATCAACTTTTATTTTCCATGCTTTATCTACCCCTGTAACAGATAAACTTTCTTTGGTTATCCCACATATACCTACATACTGGTTTCGTTCATATACTGAAAAGCCTACTCTGAAAGCAAAGGATATTACTAACGCTATTAATATTAAAGTAACAATTTTATTTAATTTCATTTTAAGAAGATCCCTTCCCAGAAATTCACTAAGCCAGGTGTTATGAACACCTCAACAAATGCTGCCACTAATAGTATTGCTATTGCAATTAAGATTAAGTCTGATGCATCAAATAATATTTTTTCAAATTTTGGTGTTTTGTAGTCTTTTCTTATTATTGATACAGATATTATTCCTCCTGCCAATCCTCCGACAAAATACGCACCCATCTCTAAAACCCCGTGCGGCAAATATCTTATTAGACCTAAAGAAGATACTTGGAAATAGTTCATTATTGATGCACCATCTCCAAATGCAGACAGTCTAGTACGTATGAAGTTTCCTATGAATGCTCCCCCCACTGATGCGTTCCACGTCAAGATAAATATTGCTCCTGCACCCCATAAGAATGAAAATAATATACATAATGCCAACACTCTTGCGTTGTTCAAAAATATTTTGACTATTGGCCCTACTGGATCTATTGCTCTTCCTGTAACTCCATTGATGTTCCGTATTGTTTCTGTCTGTACACTAAACACTATTTCTGTTGTTCCGGCAGGTAAAAAAACATACCATAGTACAAATGAAATAAAAAATCCTAAGAATAACATTACAAATGCTTCTATTGCTTTTCCATGTTCTTCCAATAATCTTTTTTCTCCTACTTTCATCACTACATCTTTTTTCTCTTCATATCTGATTGTTCTGTAAATTAGCGGTATTGACATTGCCACTGTTAATAACACCATGACTATGCTTGTCTCTTTTCTGAATATCCATAAGCTTAGTATTATTGCTAGTGATGAATAGAATGCACCCATAAAGAATAGTTCCCAAGGTTTTTTTTCTGCTTTAATTGGGCTTAGTAAAGATTCAAACACCATATAGTTTTTATGCAGTTGTTCTTTTAAAAAGCTTTTTGTTAATTCTTGCTATATTTTTCCTCTAAATTTATATACTAGCACTTAACTTCAATTAGTATGGATTATGATAAATTATTGAAACGAGCTCAGAAGTCAATGCCAGAGTCTGTTCATGAAAAGTCAAGATTTGAAATTCCTAAAGTTATGGGAAGGGTTGAAGGTAATAAGACAATTATTGTTAACTTTCTTCAAATTGCCAGTCACTTACATCGTGATCCTGATCAGATGTTAAAATATGTTCTCAAGGGTCTAGCAACACCTGGTGAAAAAAGAGGTAATAATGTTGTTTTTGGTGCTAAGATCCCTGCTTCAAGAATTAATGAAAAGATTAAGCAGTTCTGTGATGAGTATGTTTTTTGCACTGAATGTGGAAAGCCAGATACTCAACTTACTAAAGAAGGTAAAGTTCTTTATCTTAAGTGTGCTGCTTGTGGCAGTAGACACGCTGTTAAGGGGTTGTAGTTCCTATTTTTACTACTAAATCTTATACACATAGCTTTGATCCAACAATATTAACGAAGATATAGATGCTGTTTCGGAATTCTTGTATTAAATTAAAAAAACCTAAAGTTTTGGCTTCCTATTCATGTATTTTTCTAATGTATTAAGGGTTTTGCAGTCGGCTTAATTTTAGTTATGTCAACTGCTTTGTTGTAGCTTGGTATGTCGTTTTCCCGAATCATACCTCTGTAGGTGACTTGAATAGTTTCATCTTCCATGTCTTGAGGCATATTTAATTCGTATAGATTAATGAATTCATTTAGTTGTATGAACTTTCTTTGCTTCAAACATCTATTACCGGTTACAAAAATACTCATCCTTCTACTTACTTTAGGGATATAACCAGTTAACTTTTTAATCTCAGCAATTTTGTCTGTTTTAAGTTTTATTAAATATTTTTGATATTGTCCCTGCACGTACAATTCGGGGGGGCGGTATTTTGATGTTTTCATGAGGTTTGTAAAATCTGTAAGGTCCTCTTGGCCAATGAAAATGCCGTATAAATGGTTTATTGCATGTTCTGGCGGATCTAGTTCTTGTAGAAATTTTTGAAACTCAGTTAATTTTTTTCGTCGTAAGTATTTATTACATGCATTATTTATGATTCTCTCTAATTCCATCTCCTTTTTCTCCATTCTTGTCGGATGTTTTACCATTGTTGTAAAATCAAATTGGTTTATTATTTAAAACTTCCCTTTTGTTGCTACTGGAGAATACTAAAAAAGGAATGTTTTATATATTAAATTTCATTCTCTAAATAAACAGTTAAAGAGGGTGTTAAAGAAGTCTTTTTGGGCTTTTTTAGCAAATATATGGGGAAATAGTAGAAAAAGCATTTATTTAGTGTTTTTTAGGTAAAAAAAGCTTTTTTGAGCTCTTTACCAAAAAAGAAGCACATAAAACTGGGGGTAAATCAGAATGATTTTTGAAAATGACTTTTTGATGAAGTTAAAGGACTTTGGTCTTAATAGTTACGAATCCAAGCTTTGGATTGCGTTGTTAAGTAGAGGTGTATCTACAGCAGGTGAGTTATCAGACATTTCTAACGTTCCTAGAAGTAGAACTTATGACGTTCTTGAATCTCTGGAAAGGAAAGGGTTCATAACATTGAAGCTTGGTAAACCCATCAAGTACGTTGCAGTAACACCTACAGAAGTTGTTGAGAGGGTTAAGAAAAAGGTTAATGAAAAAGCTGCTTCTCAGATGGACACACTTACCAAATTAAAATCATCTGATGTTGTTAAGGAATTAAACACATTACATGAAAAAGGCATGGATAATGTTGAACCTTCTGATCTTTCAGGAAGTTTGAAAGGAAGAAGCAACATGTATGACCATTTTGCTCTTAAGCTTAAGAATGCTAAAAACACAGTTAGATTGATGACAACTGAACAAGGTTTAGTGAGAAAGGCTGACGAGTTAAAGAATGCTTTCGGTAAAAATACCAGTGCAAAAGTCAAGATAATCGCACCCATCACAAAAAATAACAAGAATGTTGTTAAAGAACTTTCCAAGTTTGCGGAAGTGAAAAACGCAGATAATATTAGTTCAAGATTTGTTGTTGTTGACGGTAATGAGTTGATGTTTATGCTTACTGATGATGAAAAAATCCATCCAACTTATGACTCTGGTGTTTGGGTTAACTCAAATTTCTTTTGTCAGTCTTTAGAAAACTTATTTGATAACACTTGGGATAATCTAAAATAAAAAAATTAAAAGAAAGAGATTTTATCTTTTTCTCTTCTTGACCTTTTTCTTCTTTGCTTTTTTTGTCTTAACTTTTTTTGTTATCTTTTTTACTGCTCTTTCGATTTTCTTCTCTTCTGCTTCTATTTTCTTTTCTTCTCGAGCAATAGCGTAGGTCATTCTTTCTATGTTTTTATCCATGTTTGCTATTCTTCTTTCAAGTATGACCAGAACTCTCATGCTGTATACGATCGCTGCTAATGTTCCTACTATAATTGCAAGTGTTACTTGTTCTATTGTTAATACCATATAATGCACCTCCTTTTTTAAATATAATATATAATTCTTGGATTTGGGTGTTTATAAATCTTTCGTAGAATCTGTTGATTGTTTATTTGTTTCTTCTTCTGTTTCAGCTACACCATAAGGATTTCCATATCTCTTAACATTCTCTAGAACTCTTCTTGAAGACTCTGTCTCTATTTCATATATCACTCTTTGTCTTATTTTTTCTATATCAAAGTCCACATTTGATGGACAAACTTCTTTGCAAGCTTTGCAGTTTGCACAGTTGAAAAACTTAGTTGTTTTTTGTTCTTTGTTTTCTAGTTTTATGAACCCTCTGGGACTTTCTGTTTCTTTTAGTATTGCTCTGTACATTGGGCATGCCTCTTTGCAATATCCGCATTCGTTGCAATCGTGTATCATAGTATTATTCCTCTGTTTAGTGTGTTGTCTGGGTCGTATATCTGTTTTAATTCTTTTACTTCTTCTTTTAGCTCTTTTTCTATATATTCTTTCTTTTGTGTTCCTATTCCATAACATCCATTTACATTTCCTTCTAGTTTTTTTGTTTGTAGATAAAGTTCTTTTATTGTTGTATTTTGATTTTTTCTAAAGTAGAGGTATATTATTCCCAATGACATGTCGACTCTTGCAGGTATCTTGTTTTTTCTTATCCACATCAGTATTTTTGGTATGTTCTCTCTTGGTATTTTAACATCTTCAATAACATCGTATCCTTTTTGACATAATATCGAGTGTAAATCTCTTACCTCTTTCCATAGTTTCATGTCTTCTGCGCTTGTTAAGTCTTCTGTTGTGAATTCTGCTAACAAAAAGTATCTTTCTGGCTCTTTCAGTATTGATGATGAAGTTTTTTCTATCATTTCTAAAGATAGTAATGTTGGATCTTGTTCTAAATCCTTTATTTTTTCCAAAACATCTAGTGAATGGTCAAATGCGTATGATTGTATTCTTGTTTTTTTGATCGGTTCTGTTAGTTTTATTTTTGCTTTTAGTATTAGTGCATTTACTCCTTCACTACCTATGAAGTCTTTCACTGTTTTTGTAGAGTATAATTTTCCTGAACCATCCATAACTTCAAGCTCTTCCACCCAGTCTATTAGTTCTGGATATCTTGCTGTTCTTCTGGTTTTTCCATTTACTGCAATCAATCCTCCGATTGTTGATGTTGGGTTGTCTGGTTTTATTGGAAATTCAAGACCGTAGTCTAAAAGGAAATCATTCAGATCTTTTATCAGTAATCCTGCTTCAACTGTTGCTGTTTTTTGTTTTAGGTCTGCTTTGATTATTTTGTTTTTTCTGCTTGTGTCCAATATAATTGAGTTTTGCGGTATTTGTTTTACCCTTTGGCTTGTTCCACTACCTTTTATCAGTATTGTTGTGTCTGTTCTTATAACATATCTTAGCAACTGTCTTAGTTGTTCTTCATCTGTTGGCCAGACTATTGTTTTTGTTTTTTGATCTTTTATTGAGTAAGCTTCTAAATCTTCTTGTGCTTCAGACACCTGCCCTTGTGGGAATATTTCAGTTATTCTACTCATTCTTTTTTTACCGTCCCTTTTAGAAGCTGGCTTAACTCATATACCTGTACATCTTTTGCATTATCTTTGAGGTGTTTGTAGCACGTTGGACATGTTGTAACTATTCGTTTTATCTTGGCTTCTTTCAGTCTCTCATTCGCCATTTTGTTTGCGAGAGGCGCGTTTGTTAATTTTAAAGTACCACCACAACATTTTGTGTTTTTCTTGTTTGATTTCATTTCCACAACTTCATACCCTATTGCCTTTAGTATTTTTCTTGGTGTTTCTACTATGTTTGAATGTCTTGCTAAAAAACAGGGATCATGATACATTATTTTCCCCCTGTCTTGTCTTGGTATCTTATGTAAATTTTTTAGGATTGTGTTCAGTATGTGTTCTGCGTCTCTGTTGTATGCTTTTCTAAAGCAGACGTAACAATGCGGGTCATTCGTTATTATCTTTGCTACTTTGTTTCTGTTTAATATTTTTTTATTGGTTTTTTTAAGGTCTTCAAACTCTTCTTCATATCCCAATTGTTTTACGGGTTGCCCACAACAGAATTCTTCATCTAGTTTGATGTGCTCAACTTCTAGTTCTTTTAGGATCTGTTCATAATTATCTTTTATCTCTTTCACTATTGCACGTGATGTGCATCCTGGAAAGTATACTGTTTTGTTCCTGAACAGACCACCTATTAACCTCATTTTACTATTCTAGAATGGTTTCAGATTTAATAAATGTTGCGGTTATTCTGTATCTGAGGGTGTCAGCTGTTACCCAAACCATTTCCCTAATCCTTCTTGTTTTTCCTTCTCTCTACCAAATGCTGATTCTATCCTCTTTTTGGTTAACTCTAAATTCTGCTTCAGATACGGGTCTAGATTATACTTTTTAGCCAAACTTAGACTAGGTTCCAAATACTTAATAACTGATCCTTCTGCTATTGTAAATATTATCTTTCCATTGCATTTTATGCATTTTCCAATCAAAGGAGGTCTTCTAAATTTTTCATTGCATTTAACACACCTGAATTGTTGTTGTGAAAATTTTCTCAAATTACCTTTAATATCTTTCATGAAGTGTTTATCTATTACTAATGTTGCCACATTAACTTCATCTACTGCTCTTACTTTTTCTGCTATCTCCATCTGCCCCATTAGTTTTTCCTGCATTGAAGGTAAGAGTTTGTATGCTGAGTATGTTATACCATCATTTATGTCTGATGTTTTATGTGTGTATCCTATATCTTCGTATTGTTTCTCAGTGAATAAACGATTGTTTATCTGTTCAACTTTGACATCCCACGGGTTTTTATACTCCAAAGCAGCCTCATAAAATTCTAAAGGATATTTCCATACTGTGTCTAGTCCTAAAACCATATCATCAACTTCCGAAGGCAGTAATATAGATGTTAATACTAATGGTGCGTCCATTGTTCTTCCGCCTCTTCTATCTGGTAGATAACTTTTTGAAAAGTTTAAGAAAGCATCCATCAATAATATTACACATGCCTCGTCTCCATCACAGTCTCTTCTCATGGCTGCATGATACATTGGGTGTGCAAAGAACCCTTGTGTTTTTGAAAATCCTATTATTCTTCCTATCATTCCTGCTGATATGTGTGGTGCCAACCCAATTACTAAGTGTCCTATTAAGTCTTCTTTTTTCTTCAGGTTGTAGAATGGTTTTTCTTCGTATAATTTTTCTAGCATTTCATCTACGAAGTTTGCTACCCTGAACATCACTTCATCGCATGGTTCATCCACTCCTTCTGTTGCTGCAGGCAGTATGATATCTTGCGGTCTTAACTCCAGTACTTGGTTTTCGTTTTCTAATGGTTTTCCTTTTATGTCTAGTTCGTAACCTAATTCTTTTAGTTTTTCTACACTAACACCTAGTTCTTTTGCTTTGAAGTGTGTTATTGGTAACTCGCTGCAATCATATCTTATTGTTCCGTCTTTGTTTACAAAAATATCATGTTTTGCTCTTAGTATTCCTTTTACTAGATGTTCTGGTGCGTGATCTTTGTTTGAGGTTCCTCTAACGCCTTTTATTAAATCTGGATAGTTTCGTGTTTTTAATTTCTTCAAGGCTTGTTCAAAGTAGTGTTTTATGTTTATTGACATATCTTTGTATGGTTGTGGATTGTGTATGCAAGGTTCGTACTTCACACCACATTGTTTACAGTTGTATTGTATTTTTGTTCTAGTCCCACAATCTTCACATCTTCTGTATACTGTTTCTTTTTTACATTTGTCGCAGTAGTGTGTTGAGAATTGTGCGTTTATTTTTCCTTCATCTAGTGCAGATTGGAAGCATCTTAATCTTCCGCCTTCTTTTCCCACTGGAAATAATACTTGCGGACTGCCTGTTAACTTTCTTTGTTTTGCCTTTTCTGGCCTTCCCATCCTTGATCCTATGTAGGTTCCTGATTTGTCTCTTTGTTTTATTTCGTTTATGGAATTTAATATATCTAATGTTGTTTCATTAACGCTTGTTTCCTTTTTGATATCAACATCCATGTTTTTAAGAATCAGCTCTTGTATTATCTCTGCTTGATCCTTTTCTATCACTATATATTCGTTAGTTGCTAAAGCGTGTTGTATTCCTACTTTTTCTAGTGTTCTTTTTTCTTTTTCTTTGAATGGGATTATTATTTTTCTTACCCTGCCTTCTTCTTTTTTTGTTTCTGCTTTTTTCATTAATTCAAATAAGGGTAAAAATTCTTCTTTTGTTATGTCTTTCCAATGATATGTGTATTCTGGGTGTAAAGGTGTGTTTAACGTTTTTGAGATGTTTATTGCTTCTTCTGCTTTTATCCCATTCAAGTTATTTTTTAGCAGTTGTTCTGTTCTCTCAACATCTATCCCTATTGTCTCTGCTATTTTTTCATAGTCTATTGTTCCAAACAAGTCTATTGCCTTTTTTTCTAGCTCTTGTATCCACCACTCCTCACAGTACCCTGGTGGAACTAATTTGTGTCCGTTTTCTGAAAAGTCTCCGTAGTTGAACATCATATCTCCTAAGAATAGTACTTCTTTTATTTCTGGAAGATAATGTCTTGCTTCTTGTTCTGTTTTGATTTTTATTACGTTGCCGTTTTCTAGTTTTACTGTTGGTCCTTCTATTGTATCACAGGTTGTTATTGCTGCTGCTTTACCTGGTCTTTCTACTTTTAGTTGTGTTCCTACTGCTATATAATTGTTCAAAAGAAGCATTGTTACTGGATGTACTGATGCTGCTGAAAATCCTGAAGTTCTCCCTCTTCCATATCTTAATCTAAATCCTCCTTTTGCCATCGGGTCTGTTAGTACTGGTCTTCCAGCAACTAAGTCTGATATGTATGTGTAGTTTGGTTTTAGCTTTTCTTCTTTGCCTCCTTTTTCTCCGCTTGATGATTCTTTTGCTTTGATTGTTTTTTGTATTTTCATGAACTCTTTGACAAACTGCCATTGTCCCATATCAAATTCAGAACCTTCTGGCCATTTTTCTATTCTTTTCCATAGTTTTGGTGCTTTTAGCGCCATCATTGAAAATACTAAACACATCCCTCCCCTTATCCTGTTTGTTTCTACTCTTTTCAGATCTTTGTAGTTGCTTACTTCTATTTCTTCTGTTGGATCCCCATTTACTTCTATTGGGCAGTTTTTTGCTAAGAATAATACTTCATCTTTTGATGGGTGATATTGTAAATTTGTGACTCTTTCATGATAATCATCTAATTCCGTAAAGTATCTGTTTGTTTCTTCTTCTGTTGGGTCATATTCTGAGTAACCCATATTCTTTCTTACGTAGTCTGCGATTAATACTGATACTGATGCTGCTGTCCCTCCTGCTCCTCTTACTGGGCCCGCATATACCATTGAAAAATATTCTTTTCCGTCTTGTCTTTGTTTTATTCTTAATTCTACAAAACCTTCTAGGGGTGCTGCTACGATCCCAACTGTGTGGTATGTAAATCCTGCCCTTATACCCACTTCCATCGCTTCTTTTTTGTCTTTAAATTTGCAGAATTTTTCTTGTGCTACTTCTAATGCTATTTGTAGTGCTACTTCCCAGGATAAAGTTCCATATTTTTTTTCTAGTTCTAGAATTCTTTTTGTCATCCCACTTCCAACGATTTGTGGTGCAACTGTAGAAATTAGTCCTTCTACTCTTTCTGCCATGTTTTTAGCTAGTTTTATGTCTACTTGATCTTCTGGATCATAGCTTTTTTTTCTTGCTTTTGTAGCTATTTCATGTGCTTCTTTTGTTTCTCTTTCGATCCTGTCGAAGTATTTTTGTATTTGCTTGCTGCATTCCATTCTTTTATCTCAAAATTTTATGATTTTAACATCTCTTGTTTTTAAATTTACAATTATTGCTCTTGCTGGTTCTGGGATTAGTCCAACTTTTTGTTGATATTCTGTTTCCTCTAGCCAAGACGAACAATTTAGCAGTGTCATGTTTTTGTAATTTACTGCACTTACTCTATGAATGTGTCCTGTTACAAAAAAGTCTGGTGCTGAATCTATCACCATCGCGTCTTCTTTTTTGTCTGGTGAGTAAAGGTTTGATGTGTGTGATGGTGCTAAATGTCTTACTTCCATTAAGTACTGCATTATTAGGTCTGATCTTTTTTGTCCACCTTTTTCTCTTATTTTTTCTACGCTGTCTGCATAGAACGGAAAACTAAATCCGTGATAAAGTAATATGTCAAATCCTGGAAACTCATCCGAATAATCTATATTTACTCTGCTTGGATTGCTTAATAGATGTACATTTTCCATTTGGTACAAATTTGGTACATACTCTTCTGCTAATGGTGGTTGTGGTTCTGACAGTCTTACTGCATCGTGATTTCCAGGTATTATTACAACGTGTATATGATCTGGAATTTCTTTTACAAATTTTTCTAACTCTTTATATTGATCATAAACATCTTTTATCTCTAAATCTTCTTCCTGGCTTGGATATATTCCCACTCCTTCTATCAGATCACCCACTAAAAATAAGTACTTGATTTTTTTGACTGTTTTTTTCTGTTCTTCAGTCCCTGCTTCGCATTTTAGCCATTTTTTGAATTTTTCAAATTTTTCTTTTAGAAATACTTTTGATCCGAAGTGTAGATCTCCCATAAATAAGGCATAAGATTCTTTGGGTGCTTTTTTGAATTCTCTTGTTATTGTCACTTCTGGTCTTATTATTGTTGATGCAAATACTATTTCCTCCCCATTCATCCCTGTTATTCCTATTACTTCATCTAAAGATACTTCTTTTGCTACTTTGTGTGTCTTTTCATTGTTTGTTGTTGCTAAAACTTTTATTTCTCCTGTTAGATCTTCTAAGATTAATATTATATGATTATTTTTTGTTACTTGTTTTTCTCTTACTATCCCTATTAATGATACGCTGTCTCTTTCTTTTCTTTGTAGAATTCGATTTATTGAGGTTATTGATCTTAACTCTTGTCTATTTCTCAATAATTTTTCTATTTTTTTGTATCTTTGTTTGAAACTTTCAACAAAGTGTTGTACTGTTTTCTTTTCTGTCACTTCCTTATCATAATTTTTTATTATTTTTATTGTTCCTCTTTCTATTTTTTCTTTAGTTGTTTCTTTTTTTTGTTCTTCTTTATTTTCTTCTTGTGTTATTTCATTCCCTTGTGTTTTTGGTTTAGTTTCATTTTCTTTTAGCGTGTCTATAACTTGATTTATTTCTTCATCTAAGAATAAGGTGTCTTCCCCTTCTTTAGCTTCTACAAATTTTTTTATTGTGTCAAAATTATTTTCATCTATTTTTTCTATTGTTTTTTCCTCTATTAAGATCTCTTTTCCTAAAAAATATTCCACTATTTGTTGTTTATTTACTTGTTCTTGCATTTTTACAGGTCTAATGTCTCCTTGACTATTGTTTCTACTTTATCTACCATTTGTGGTGGTAACATCATAGATATCTCTCTTGTTCTTCCATATCTGCCTTTTGAGATTGTTTTAGCGTTGATTACTCCTAACATATCTAATTCAGCTATGATATCAGAAACTCTTCTTTGTGTTAATGGCCTTAAACCAGTCTGTCCACATAATGATTTATACAATTCATATATTTCTCCTGTGAAAATGAAGTTCTCTTTTTTCTTATTTATGTGCAATATTGAGTATAGTGTTAGATGAAATTGTTTTGGTTGTGCTCTTATTCCATCTATTACTCTATCTTTCTCTATTTTTTCTTCTGCTTCATCTAGCTGTTGTATCATTATTTGTTCTTGTCCTTTTCTTTCTGCTACTTCTCCAGCCACTCTTAATAGCTCAAGCGCTCTTCTTGCATCTCCATGATCTCTTGCTGCATATGCTGCGCATTTTTCTATTAATCCTTGTTCTAATGTATTTGGTTTGAATGCTTCTTTACATCTGTTTTTCAGAATATCTTGTATTTGTACTGCATTATATGGTGGGAATATTATTTCTTCTTCTGATAATGAGCTTTTTATTCTTGGATCTACATCATTTATGAAGGTTAGATTATTTGATATTCCTATCATACTTATCTGTGTTTTTTGTAGTTCTGAATTTATTCTTGTAAAATTGTATAATATTTCATCTCCTATTCTTTTTACTAGTTCGTCTATTTCATCTAGTACTAATATTATTAGTTGTTCTTTTTGATCTACTAGTTCATAGAACATTTTGTATATTTCGTCTGTTGGTAATCCTGTTATTGGTACTTCTCTGCCAAATTCTTTTAGAAGTTGTGCTACTAATCTATATTCTGTGTCTGCTACCTTTTTTAGCTTACAGTTTACATATACTATTTTTAGGGGTATATCTTTTTTTTCCGCTACTTCTTTTATTTTATTTGTTGTATATTTGATTGTTACTGTTTTTCCTGTTCCTGTCTTTCCATATACAAATAAGTTTGATGGTTTTTCTAATCTTAGTGATGATGCCATTATTCCTGCTATTTGATTTACTTGCTCATCTCTATGCTGTAATTCTTCTGGTGTGTGATTTGCTTGTAAATTCTTTTTATTTTTGAATAAAGATTTTTTTTGTAGAAAATCCTCGAAAAAATTAACTAACTCTTCTTTTGTTTTCATCTAAACCTACCCCCTATTTCCAATTGAAATGAAGGTATATTTAAACTTTATCTTTTAGTGCTTCACACCCACCCCATCATTTCCTATGGAACTTTCTTTAAAAATTTTTGGAACCATCAATTTTCATTTAATTTAATAATCAATAAAGATCTAATTTATATCATTTTATAGAATTTAACATAAAGTCTAGAAAATACATGATCAATTTTTTATTTATATTCTTTATTAATTTTATTTATACTATTTATTAACTTTTTTTCATATATAATTTTAATTTATTTTAAAACTATAAAAATCAATTTAACATATTTTACTTATATTATTTATTAATTTTATCGTCTATAAAAATTAAATTTTAAATTCTATTTTATTATTTTTTTTATTATTTTTTTATTTATTATTCTTTTTATTATTTATTATTATTATATTATTATTTTTATATTATTTATTATATCATATATCAATTATTTTCAATATAGAAAATAAAAGTTAAAAACTAAAACTAAAAATCAAAAATTAATAAATTTTATAAAATATATAATATAAAATATATTTTATAGATATACAAAAAACAACAACCAAACCTCAATTCTCAAATAACATTTTCCATATGCAATATAGGGGTAGCACATTTCTAATGATTTAATCAATCTAGATTATAATATAGATTATATTGAAAAACTAAAAAATAAAAGAAAAAGATCTAAGCTTCAACTTCTTCTCCTTTTAGAATTAGATATTCATAAGCTTTACTTAATACAACCATTGCTTTTGGAATATCTGTTATATTCAAATTACTGGTTGTTTTCCATTCATCATTTGGATCTTTGTAGTTTTTTGTGAAGCTTATACTTCTAAACTGTCTTTCTTGTCCTTCTTTATTTGTTATATTGTTTTTCCATACTGTTGCTTCTATTAGTCCTGTTGTAAATTTTTTTTCTGGTTTGTTTCCTTCCATTTTCTTTTCCTCCAACAAAAGTTTTTCTTTTGTTTAGTTTTTATGAGGACTTCAAGGCCTATTTTTTCCCTCTAGAATTATATTGTTTTCAAGTTTAATTAAGATTTAGAACTTCTTTTCGTAAAAATAAACAATTAAATTAGAATTTTAATGCTTTAACTTCTTTTTCTAACTTTTTGATCTCTTTTTCTATCTCTTTTTTCTTTTTCTCGTTATCTTCTTGTTCTATCAA
Organism: Candidatus Nanoarchaeia archaeon; assembly: GCA_028279745.1. Classification (GTDB taxonomy): domain Archaea; phylum Nanobdellota; class Nanobdellia; order Woesearchaeales; family JANQNC01; genus JANQNC01. Next base: position 762,988 of record JANQNC010000001.1, on the reverse strand, counting down.
ATCACCGCATTCTGGGCATTTATACTCAAATTCACTAGCTTGATCAAAATTAAGTCTCATACACCCGTCTGTACATTTGAAAAAAGTCTCACTGTTCTCTCTTTCTAGTCTGTCTTTTAGTCTTTCTATCTTTTGTACTCTAACTTGTTTGTATAGATATTTAATTCTCTTCAAGTTGAATGTCCAATAGTAGATATACCATCCTTTCTTCTTGTCTTTTTTTCTATTAAAAGAAACTAAGTTGAAACGAAGCAACCTATACAATTGATTTCTTGTCTGGTTTATCTCTTGTTCTATTGCTTCTGCAAGTTTAAATTCTGAGAAATTCTTTTTGTTTTTTAGTTTGTGAACTAGTTTGATTACGTCTTCTCCTGCAGTTTCTGTTATTACTTCATCTATTAGTTTATTGGATAGTTTCATTTATCCATCACATTCCATCATCTATCTTTTACTTGTTTTCACTGTTTTTTCTCCCAATCCAGTGATAGTTATACCCGTTTTTTAGCTTTATAAATTTTTACTTTTTTACCGTCTATAAACTGAATTCTTTACTCTTAAGTCGTGTACACTTGATATTCTACCATTAAAAAGCGCTAAAAAACATTTTTTTCTATATAGAAAATAATTGTATAATATATATTTTAAACAATATATTTAAACCAAAATTTAGCCATTTCAGGCCGTATTTCTAAAGAATTATCTGATCTATATCTCTTCCTTTTTCTTTGGCTTCTTCTTTTTTTATCATGTAATTTTTCCCCGTTTCTTTCATCTCTGATGGTTTAAAAAATCTCCAAGCCACATTGTTAAATTTAATTCCTATCAAAGGTTCGGCTCCAAACCTTTCTGAAAACTCAACTAATTCATGAACTTCTCTTTTTTCTAGATATTTATATGAATCTCCTGAAGCCTTGCATTCAACAGCAATTGTTTTAATGCCATTTGAAGCTAAAACATCAGGTACGGGATATTTTATGCTTCCACTTCCAGCTATTCTAATTGCTGCAAACCCTCTTTCCCAAAGTAAGTGTATTAATTCTCTTTCTGCATTACTTCCTTTCGATTTTGCTCTCATCTCACACCTTTATTTTCATAAAGTCATACCCACACACAGTTTCTGGAAATATTGTTCTTGCTTCTTCTTCAATCTTGTCTACTGTTTTGTACCTTTGACTAAAATGTATCAAAACTAATTTTTTGACATTGTTATTTGATGCAATTTCTGCACCATTAACAGAAGTTAGATGATCGTATTCAAGTGCTTTTTCTTTTTCTTTTTCTTCATAAGTGGATTCAGAGATCAAAACATCACAGTCTTTTGCTATCTTACTCATATTAGCACATAAGTTTGTGTCTGCTATGTATCCAACAATTTTTCCTTTGACGATATAAGTTGCATCATTAGCCTTAATTTCTTTCCCTTTGAATTTAACGTTTTCTCCTTTTTGTAATTTTCCCATTAAAGGTCCTTCACCAATACCTATTTTTTTTACATAATTTACATTTATTCTTCTTCTATCTTTTTCTTCAATTCTATAACCAACACAAGGTATGTTGTGATCTAGTTTGTAAGACTTGATGATTATGTCGCTTCCGTCATATATTTTTCCATCTTCAACTTCTTTTATTTCGTATGTTAATGTTCTTAAATCTCCTGGGAATGCTTTCATCATATGTTCAAAATGTTCTTTAGTACCAGAAGGCCCAAATATTTTTACAGTTCCTTCGTATGCTGTTCCTGCCATTGTTTGTAATAACCCTGGCAATCCTAAGGTGTGATCTCCATGCCAATGGCTTATCAAAATTTTCTTTATTTTTGAGGGTCTTATCCCTGCTAGTTTCATCTGTCTTTGTGTTCCTTCTCCACAATCCATCAAGATACCTTCTCCTTTATGCGATAAAAATATTGAAGTGTGATTCCTATCTTTAGTTGGTATCATTGAAGATGTTCCTAATATTGTAATTTCCATATTTTTTACAAATTGAACTTTTTTTATAAATGCTTTCCCAACTGAATTTCTTTCTATATGGAAAATAATTAACCTTTTTAAACAATCCCTCACCCTCAAAATATTATGAAGAAACAAAAAGTGAAAGTAACTTTTTCAAAAGACAGAGCAATAACAGAGGAATCTGATTTGGCTAGAGAGTTGTATAATCAATCTAGATTTGGTGCAACTACGGAAGACAATAAGGTGCAGCTTTCACTTATCGAAGTCCTTTTCCTATTAAAGAAAAAAAAGATTGAACTGTTTGATGGCAGGAACAAACCTATTGAGGAAGAAAAATTTCTGAAGAAAGCTCAAAAGCAAGAACCAAACTTTTGGACGAGATATTGTGTTTTTGCAGATTTAAGGGATAGAGGTTATATTGTTAAGACTGCACTTAAATTTGGTGCGGATTTTAGGGTGTATGACAGGGGTGTTAAGCCCGGGGAAGATCACGCTAGGTGGATTGTATACCCTGTTCAGGAAACGTCAGGTCTTACTTGGTACGAATTCGCTGCTAAAAATAGGGTTGCACACTCAACTAAGAAGCGTTTATTGATAGGTATTGTTGACGAGGAAAATTCTGTAACTTACTATGAGATTAGATGGATGAGGCCTTAAAAGCTAGATAAAAAGTTTTTTATACTACCCTTCCAAGATTTCTATTATGATTGAAAAGATTATGCAGATTGTAAAGAATAAGGGACCTGTTTTACCCTCTGATATAACCAAGCCGACAGGCTTAGATACTTTGTTTGCTGGAGCGCATCTATCACAGTTAGTAGATGCAAAAAAGCTTAAGATTACACATGTTAAGAAAGGGGGAAGCCCTTTTTACTATCTTCCAGGTCAGGAAGAACAATTATTAGATTTAACTAGCTACCTAACTGATAAAGAGAAGCAGATTTTTGATCAGCTCAAGAAGAAAAAAGTTTTAAGGGACGCTCATCTTGGCGCTTCTGATAAGGTTGTTATTAAGACATTAAGAGATTTTGCTATGCCTTTGAATGTTACTGTTAACGGCAATAAGGAGTTGTTCTGGAAATTTTTCTTGACTTCAGATAGTGACGTTAGAGAGATTATTTCTGATCTGTTATCTAAGAAGGAAGACAAACCTCAAATAAAGAAAATAGAGAAAGTTGAGAGAAAACAAGAAGTAAAGAGAGAAGAACCTAAAGTTGAAGTTAAAGAAGAAAAGAAAGATGTGAAGAAAGAAACACCAAAGGTTGAAGTTAAAGAGGAGAAAAAAGAGGTTAAGAAAGAAGAACCTAAAGTTGAAGAAAAGCAGCCAGAACCTAAACAGGACGTTCAGAAAAGACTAAAGAAAGAGGTTGCTAAGAAAACTAAAGGTTTGGATAACATTGATGCAGACATAATGGCTAAAGTTAAAGAGTTGATTAAGCACGAGATGCAAAAAACAGCAGAACTTGAACCTGAAGCCCCTGAAATAAAAAAACCTGAAGATGAAGAAGATGAATTCTTCAAAACAGCATTTGATAAGTTTAAAGAAAAAGACATTGCGGTTATAGAGTATGATATAATTAAGGCAAATAATGAATTTGAATGTGTTATCTCGGTGCCTTCTGCTATTGGCACAACAGATTTCTTCTGTAAAGCTAAAAACAAGAAGAGATTCAGCGACGGTGATTTAAGCAGTGCATTTGTTAAAGGCCAATCCAAACAATTACAGACTTTATTTGTTGGTCCTGGCGACTTGACTAAGAAAGCACAAGTTATGCTTGATGAAGATTTTAAGAACCAAGTTTTCTTCTTGAAAGTATAAATTTTTAAATAAAGACCTTATTAAGTATTACTATGGGTGTTCAAATAACTGATTTATTGGTTAGAGATGAGATTACGTTGGAGTCTCTAAGTGATAAGAAGATTTCTGTTGACGCTTTTAACATGCTTTATCAGTTTATTACAACCATCAGGCAGAGAGATGGCTCTTTATTAACAGACTCACAAGGAAGAGTAACTTCACATCTAACTGGCCTTTTTGCTAGAACCACAAATCTTATGCAGAAAAATATTAAGCTTGCTTTTGTTTTTGATGGTAAAACTCCCGATTTAAAGAAAAAGGAGAGAGAAAGAAGAGCTGCTTTGAAGAGAGAAGCTGAAGTTAAGCACAAGATTGCTGTTGAAAAGGAAGATATTGAAGCTATGAAGAAATATGCGGGTAGAACTTCAAGATTAACGAAAGAAATGGTTGATGAAGCTAAACAACTATTATCTGCTTTAGGGATCCCTGTGATTCAAGCACCTGGGGAGGGAGAAGCTCAAGCAGCACACATGGTTAAGCAAAACAAAGTTTATGCATTAGGATCTCAAGACAGTGATTGTTTATTATTTGGAACTCCTACTTTGATAAGAAATCTTTCAATTACTGGTAAAAGAAAAAAAGCTGGTCGTTTTAGTTATGATATTGTTAAACCAGAACTTATTAAATTGGACAAAGTTCTAAATAATTTGGGGATAGACAGAAAGCAGTTGATAGCTTTAGGTTTATTGGTCGGTACAGATTATAATATTGGTGGAATTAAAGGTATTGGGCCTAAAAATGCAATCAAATTAGTAAAAAAACATGGTGATGACTTTGACACTTTATTTGAGGAAGTGAAGTGGGAAGATTATTTTGATTTCCCTTGGAAGAAAGCTTATGATTTATTTGAGAATTCACCTTCTACTGATGATTATGATCTTAATTGGGGTCCTGTCGATGCAGAAAAAGTTAAAGAGATTCTTTGCGATGAGCATGATTTTGGAGTTTCTAGGGTAGAGACAACATTAAATAAACTTACTAAGAATCAAAAAGCTAAACAGCAGAAAGGGTTGGGTGATTTCTTTTGATTGTTGTCAAAGTCCCAGTTAAGGAAGCGCAAAAAGTTTTGAACTATGCAAGAGGCAAGGATCTAGTTGATAATAACTATGAGATATTAGCCCAAAACGATTTTCTTTTTTTTGTTGCAACTAAAAAAGATGATCTAAAAGATAAGTTTTCACTGCTGTCTTTCTCAAAAAAGAAGTTAAAGAAGAAAGTAAGAAAAGAGACAGATCTAAAAAAAGCATTATCAAAACATTTGTCAGAGAAAGAATCCGAACAACTTATTACCTCTTATGATGTTGTGGGGAATGTTGCCATTCTTGAAGTTCCTGACTCGTTAAAGAGAAAAGAAAAAATAATTGCAAACACATTATTAGATACTCAAAATAATATTAAAACAGTTCTTAGAAAGGAAGGGATTCATAAAGGTAGATTTAGAACTCAGAAAATGAAGCACTTAGCAGGTGTAAGAACCAAAGAAACAAATCATAGGGAAAACAATGTTCAACTGAAGCTTAATGTAGAGGATGTTTATTTTAGCACACGTTCATCATATGAGCGAAAAAGAGTGATTGAACAGGTTAAGAAAGATGAGGATGTTTTGGTTATGTTTTCTGGGTGTGGTCCTTTTGTTTGTTCTATTGCTAAAAATTCAGATGCTAGGAATGTTTTTGGTGTTGAGTTAAATCCCGAAGCGCACAGATATGCAGAAGAAAATGTAAAATTAAACAATCTTAATAATGCAAAAGTTATTTTGGGTGATGTTAGAAAGATAACTCCTGAATTTTACAATCAGCTAATAGGTCTAAAAAGTGACACTCAGCTTGCTGAACTAAGTGAAAGATTGGTTGAACAACCAAGAATTTTTGAGTTTCATCTTAATCTGCCCGATTTATTTGAGAAAAAAGCAAGACTTGAAGTTGAGATAAGATCTTTAAAGAAAAAAGGCATTAAAGATATTATTCTCCACATGCCCTTCTATAATTTCAAAGGAGAAAGGTTGAGCTTAGACAAGAAAAACATCAAAGACGAACTAAAAATATTTGCTGTTTTAGGTGAGTTATGCATTAAACATGATATTAAGGCTGTTGTTCATCCTTTCCAAAAATCAGACGAATCAACCAAGGATTGTCCTTTATTCATAAGAAATATCAGAAAGTTAAGAAAGTATTTTGATTATTTCTTTTTTGAGAATGATAGTGGAGGATTCTTTGGTGATGCAGATCATGAACTGCATGTTGCTCAAGACACAGGTATGAAAAATTTATGTTTTGATGTGTGTCATTCTTTCCTTGTGCATAAGAGTAATAAAAAAGTACTTGAACATATAAGAAAACTGAAAGACTTTAATCTTTATTTCCATCTAGCGGACTCTAACGGTAAGTCTCACGGCACACCTATCGGCTCAGGAAAAATAAATTTTAACAAGATTCTTCCTTATGTTAGACGTGGTGTTGCTGAAGTGACTTCTAAAGATGAGATGCATCCTATTGAGATGATCTCTTCTTATGAAACCCTAATTTCAAAAAAGAGATTATTTGATCGTATTGTTATGCCTTTGCCTAAGTCTGCTGAAACATTTTTGGACGTAGCATTTGCTGCTAGTAAAAAAGGCACAATCATCCATCTATACACATTCCTGAAAGAGGAAGAAATACCTTCTAAAGCCAAACAGATGGTTGAAAAAGCAGCTAGGAAATCTAAAAAGAAGATTAAAGTCTTAGATGTTGTGAAGTGTGGTACTTATTCACCTAGAACTTTTAGAGTATGTATTGATTTCAAGGTTCTTAATTAGTCTTTTATTTTTTGATATGCTATTATTGCGAGTATCCCGAAAAGACTTCCGAATGCTAAAACTTTTTGTGTTCCAAATATATCTAAGAAAACACCTGCAACTATAGCTGATAGAGAGATTACTATTGTTGTAGCCATGCTTTTGACAGATATTACTGTCGCTCTTATTTTGCTTGGTATGAATTTGTGGAAGTATGGTTGTAATAGTGGTCCTTTTATTGATGATAATGTTCCCTCCATTATGTAAACTATTGCTGCGATTAGGTAAAATGGAGGATAAATAAAAAGTAAGGATAAAAGAAGTGCCATCCTTATTAATACGATAAATGATACTACATTTTTTACTTTTTTTCTTATGAATAATTTGGATAAGAACGGGGTTATCATAGTGAAAGCAGCAAATGCAGAATAAACATATCCTAGTTGGTATTGTGGCATTGAAAGTGAAACTAAAAACGGTTGCCAGCCATTGCCTCCTATTACCATCATGAAAGTAAAAATGCTCCCTAATAAGAGCAAGAATATTGTTTTGTGTGTTTTTGTAAATTTTAGTCCTTTCTTGCTGTTTTTGTACGTTTCGGTTATTGCATTCGTAAGTTTAAGTCTTTTTGGTTTGTACATTTCATTCGCAAACAATGCAAGAATTAACGAGTTTATCAAAAAACCCATTCCAAATATGAACCAGAGAAGTTTTATTGAATATGATTTTACTATTATCGCACCAACAAAAGGTGCAAATATTGCTCCAAATGCAGCCAGACTTTGGGCTTTGATAAAGAATTCATGATGAAGATCTTTTCTTTTGAATTTATTGAGGTTATCTATTACCCATGATTCTTCTGCTCCACTTACAAAAGTCATACCTATCCCTGCAAGCACCCAAAACAAAAGTAAGAGATAAAAATTTGAAGTTAAGGGGATTAGTATTACTGAAATACCTGTAATGACAAACCCAAGTATTACTGAGTATTTTCTGCTGAACCCATCTGCAAACGCACCTGTCGGTACTTCAAATAAGAACATACTTATTCCCATGGTGGATGTGATTATCGCTATTTGAAGAAAAGAAAATCCTAAGTTTTTGAAGTAGATGATGAGGAAAGGTAGAACCATTGTTGACAATCCAAACACAAGGTAATAAATGTAAAATGGCCACAATAGTTCCAGTTCTCCTTTCTTAAATAACATATTTTTTATTTTGTGTTTTTGATTTAAATATCTATGGGAACAAAAAAGGCGCAATGATTATATAGGATTCAGACATTTCTCTTATCGGTGCGTGCGATGATTAAGTGAACACCAGGGTAGCCTTCGGGCTGTGACCTCCGGAAGTAACTGATGAGCATGCACCTTTACTTTTCTAGCACTGCACTCATTATCAAAGGAAACGCAATTGTTGCGTCACAGAAAACCTTAACATCCATACCTTTTGGATTTACTTTTCCCCAAGTTATTGCTTCGTCTATTCTTGCTCCTGAGTCACACCCATCATATTCTTGTGCTGTATTCACATAGACAGTATAATCCAATCCACCTCTAAGAATGTTAGAATTCAAAATATGATGTTTTGGTACTCCTGCACCCAAAATAATGGCGCCTGTTTTTTCTACGCTTAAACTATAATCGACTATTTTTCTAACATCATCAACCAAGTCTAGTTGGAATTCTGGGTGTTTTTGTTTGAAGAAGTATAACATATCCCCTATTGCACCGTCTATTATTGGTGGGCAGTAAACAGGAATTCCATTTTTATGTGCCCAATACAGGTAACTGTCTTTATTATCAATCTCTTTTCCAAGTAAATTTGTAAATTCTGTTATTGCCATCACTTTACCTTCTTTTTTTTGTTTTGCATTCATTTTTACGAAGAATTTTTCCATGAATCTTTCAAAATACAAGTATCTGTCATTTGGGATAAAGATGTTTCCTGTCCGTGCTATCCCGCTTTGTAATAATCCTCTTCCGTCTGCATCAAACTCTCCAACAACAAATGGTTTAAAACATTTAACAATATCTTCCTCTACTCCGCCTGCTGTTGTTGTTATAGAATGCACCATCTTATGTTTGCACATATAATTTATTATCTCACGAACACCCGAGGTTATCATATTGGAAGTGAAACCCAAAAAAATCTTAGCTTTCTCCCGCTGCATCGCTTTTATTATGTGTACAGCTTTAGCTAGATTAGCAGCCTGAAATCCTGTTGTTGCCATGGAATCAATTAATTTACCTACTGATACTTTTTTCTCGAAGTTTATCCCTTTTATTGGCGGAAAATCATCTAGTGTTTTGATTTTCTCAACCTTAAAATTCATGGTCTTAAGGTCTTCATACTTTTCTATCTTTTTAGCCACCATTTTTTATGGTGCCAAAAATCTTTGATTTTTGTGCATAATAACCTTAGAAATCAGCTTTTATTTATAAACATTAACTGGATAGTTATTTAAATGGGTGTATCTCTCTCTGTTTTATGATTGAAACGGTGATTTTTGATTTGGGGGGAGTAGTTCTTAATAGGGGTCTGTGGTGTTTTTGGGACTACATGAAAAAAGAGTATGGTATTTCTAACGAAACTTCAACCAAATTTTTCTTAAGTTCTTATAAGGATTATTTTTCAGGTAAAATTTCAGAGGAAGATTTTTGGAAAACCTACCTTAAGGGGGTTGATTTAGATGAAGACTGGAAAAAACTTAGGAATGAAATGCTAAATTTATTCAAGCCTAATAAAGGTATGCCTGAACTGTTATCTTCTTTAAAGGAGAAAGGTTACAATCTTATTTTGTTGTCTGATCAAACTAAAGAATGGTGGCCGTTTCTAAACACTAAGTACGATGTAAGTTCTTATTTTGATCATTGTGTTGTTTCCTATGAGGTTGGTGTTAATAAACCAGACCCAGAAATTTATAGGGTTGCGCTAAAAAACACTTCTTCAGCACCGGCCGATTGTGTGTTTGTTGATGATTTAGAAAAAAATCTGCCTCCTGCAGAAGAACTGGGTATGAAAACAATACTTTTTACAGATGTTGAAAATTTAAAAAATAAATTAAAAGAGTTAGATATTAAATTCTAGCCAAACATTCCCATAAAGTCTTCCCCTTCTTGTTCTTCTGCTTCTTTTACTCTTTGTATGCCTAGTTTGAAGTCTTTTTGGGTAACCTTTGTTTTGTTCTTTCGTATTGCTTGGTATCCTGTTTCTACACATGAAGCTCTTATTTCTGCTCCCGAGAATCCTTCCATTTCCAAAGTTAGTTTTTTCAAGTCAACTTTTTCTAATTTCATGTCTTTTGTGTGTATTTTTAGTATCTGTGTTATTTCTTCACCTTTTGGAACATCTATATGAATTAATCTATCAAGACGGCCGGGTCTTGTAACTGCAGGATCTAAAATATCCTTACGATTTGTTGCACCTATTATTTTCACATCTCCTAATGCCTTAAATCCATCTATCTCTGCCAGTAATTGCATAAATGTTCTTTGTACTTCTCTTTCACCTGAAGTTCCTATCTCGATCCTTTTTGCCGCTAATGAATCAATCTCATCTATGAATATTATTGCTGGTGCGTTTTCTTTAGCTAGTGTAAATATTTCTTTTACTAGTTTAGCTCCTTCCCCTATGAATTTTTGAACTAGTTCTGATGCTACTATTTCGATAAATGTGCTGTTAGTTGAAGCTGCAACGGCTTTAGCTAACAAGGTTTTTCCAGTTCCGGGTGGCCCATATAATAATATCCCTTTTGGTGGTGTGATCCCTATTTTCTTAAACAGCTCGGGCTTCTTCAAAGGTAATTCTACAACTTCTTTTATCTCTTTGATTGGTTTTTTTAATCCACCAACTTCTGTCCATTTTATTGTTGGCTTTTCTATCATTACAAATTTATCTACATTGAAACTCTTCAACGTATGTGCCTTCTTTATCACAGTTAAGTTTTTCTGTTCACATAATACAAAATCCCCTGCCACTAGTTTTTCACATTCTTTGCTTACTGCTACATAGAACTCATTACCATTACTCAATCTGACAATTGCATTATTCTTTTCCAGCTCCTTTACTTCCCCAATGATCAAAGGAGGAGTCTTTAGTCTTCCAATTTCTTCTTTTAATTGGTCTATTGTCTCTTTGAGTATTCTGTTTTCGTCTTCCAATTTATTGACATCTGTGTCATATCCATATGTTAATTCATCTATGTCTTTTTTTGAGCTGTCTACCATGTTATTTTCCTTAGTTTTTATGTTTATAAATGTTTGTCTTTTAAAATGGGAATTTTTTTAAACATGCGTCTTATCCCAGATTTATGACTTTATTTATTTTCGATATGGATGATACGCTATATTATTCTGATGGTTTTAGGGAAGCTAGGAGCAAGGCTATAATTGGTAGGGTTGCAGATAAGTTTAATCTTAGTTTTGATGAGGCTCTTAATAAGTATAATCAGACTAAGTTAGATCTCGCTGCAAACGGTGAGAAAGCCTCATCCACTTATACTTATGTTGCTTTAGGTTTTTCTAAGGATGATTTTTATGCAACTTTGAATGCAGTCCGAGCAGAGGGCATTATTGGGGAGGATAAAGAGTTGGCTGATTTTCTTTCTGATTTCAGTAAGAAGCATGAATTGGTTGTTCTTTCTGGTTCGTCTATAGATTCTGTCAATAATGTTTTAGATTGTTTAGGTATTAAGGATTTTTTTAAGAAAGCTTATTCTTCTCAGATGTTTGCTAAAGCTAAGCCTTCCTCTTTACCATATCAAGAGATAATTAAGGATTGGAACACAACCTCAGAAGAAACAGTTGTTGTAGGTAATAATGTTTACAAAGACTTGATTCCTGGGAAAAAAATAGGGACAAAAACAGTTCTTGTTGATCTTACGGGTGTGAAAGACACAACAGTTGATATTATTGAGTCTTCTGATGAAGAAATTAAAAGTAATGTTGATTACAAAATTAAATCTCTCCTAGAACTAAACAAGTATTTCTAACGTGTCACTTCAAAGCTTTTTACCTGTTCTAATAACTCTTTTGCTTTAGAATTCTTTTCAAAGTGTTCTCTTATTGGTTTGATCATTTCATTACAATAGTTCCCAACACCCGCTTTTAGGTCCATCGGGTGCAACTCCCCTTTACCATAAGCTTCTTCTAGCTCACCATAACTTTTGAACTCCACATCTCCACCAAATTTTTCATCTCTCTCAATCTTGAAACTATCAAATTTTTCAAATACCAAATATTTTGCATATTCTAATATTGGATTTTCATTAATTTCTTTCTCAGGACAGTATGCTTTTTTCATCTTTCTTTTGATATCATCTTCGCTATCTGTCATAAATAATGCGCTGTCGGGAACGCTTTTTGACATCTTCATTGCTATCCCTCTATCTGCACCCTTCAAGTCACTCTCAGGAGGCTGCCCTAACCCCATTAACATGTGGTGGTGTACTGCTACGGGTTTGTATCCGAATAGTTTGTCACCTACTTCTCTTGCAAGCATATTCACTTTCCTTTGATCCATTCCTAACTGCGCAATATCTGCTTCTAGGTGAAATATATCTGCTGCTTGCATGCAAGGATAGAATATTTGTGCTCCACTTAAACTTTCATCTTCTGATCTTCCCATTATTTGTGAGCATCTTGTAATTCTTTTTACAGTATTCTTACGACCTATTTCTATGACTTTTTTCCAGTATTCTTTATCGTCCATTACGTCTGATGCCCATAAGAACTCCACATTGTCCATGTCCATTCCTGATGCTTTCCATACTTCTGTGAAGTATTCTCCAGTAATTTTAATTTTTTCAAGATCTCCACCCATCTTGTTGTTCATTAGTGCGAACCAGTCTGCAACCCATAATTTGAACTTGCATCCTGCAGAAGTCATCTTGTTAATATTAATTGAACGAAGGATTCCTTGTGCTATGTGGATCTTTCCTGAGGGTTCAAACCCATCATAAGCTATTGGATTTTTCTTTTCATCTAATAATTTACGTAAATCTTCTTCTGTTATTATTTCTTCTCCAACTTGTTTGATTAGCTCGATTTTTTTGTCTGTATCCATTTTATACCTCTTATTCCCTATTTTATCATCCACTATATAAAAAGCTTTTTTATTTTTCCTAAACGGACCCTTTTTTACGCCCGTTCCGTTGTAGAAATATACAGATTTATGATATTCTTTTGGAAAAGTTTATATATTATGGCTGATAGATTTGTAATGATTTCATAATTAAAAAAATTGTTAGAGGGGTAATAAAATGGCAGAAGAAGAAAAAAAATTCACAAAACAACTGATTGGAAAGACTGTTGTAAGTAAGATTGGTAAAAGATTTGGAGAAGTGGGAGATATAATATTTGAGACAAGAAGCGGTGAACTTATCCACATGGTTCTTGCTAGTCCTACAAGTTATGCTGATAAGCTTGAGCTTGAGAAAGATAAAGAAGGAAGTATTCTGATACCTTTCAGTGCAGTTATCGCTACAGGTGATTTTGTAGTTATTGCTGAAGAAGATATAGTTTAGATCTTTTTTCTTTTCTTTTTAAATTTTTTTTGTAAAATGGAGCGTAGAGATGTTGCTGTAGTTGCGTTTTATGACTCTGATAAGAATGTTCTTTTGCAAGACCGAAAAACTATAAACAAACGAGGGGAACGTTGGGGTTTCTTTGGAGGGGGCATGGAAAAAGGAGAAACTCCCGAACAAGCAATAATAAGAGAAATAAAAGAAGAATTAGATTATCATCTTGAGGATTTTGATTATCTTAAACAGTTATCAGTCAAGTATCCAGACATTTTTTTAGTTGGTCATGTTTTTGTTGCACCTTTGAAAGTTAACTTGGAGGATTTTAATCTTCAGGAAGGGGATGGTATGAAACTATTCTCAATGAAAGAGGCAAGAAACCTTAACATTGCCAAAGGGGATCACATGGTTCTTGACGAGCTAGAAAAGCATTTTGAGGGTATTTGAATCTAACCCGAACCTTTTTATATTAACATATATTATTCATTATTATGGTAGACTCTATTTGGACTGAAAAATACCGGCCTCAGACTTTTGATGATGTTAAAGGTCAGAAAGACATTATAGAGAAGGTTGATGCTTTTGTTAAGCAGAACAATCTTCCTCATTTGATGTTTGCAGGTCCTGCAGGTGTTGGTAAGTCCACGTTAGCTTTGGTTGTTGCTAAAACATTGTTTGGTGATTCTTGGCATCAAAACTTTTTAGAGCTTAACGCGTCTGATGAAAGAGGCATAGATGTTGTACGTGTAAAAGTTAAAGATTTTGCAAGAACAAGAGCAATTGGTGATGTTCCTTTTAAAATAATTTTCTTGGATGAGTGTGATGCTTTGACTAAAGATGCTCAACAAGCATTAAGGCGAACTATGGAAAATTTTACTAAGACTACAAGGTTCATTCTATCATGCAATTTCAGCTCAAAAATAATTGATCCTATCCAGTCAAGATGTGCAGTATTTAGATTTAAAAATCTAGAAAAGGAAGATATGATATCTTTGATAGATCATGTTGCAAAAGAGGAAGGTATTAAGGTTGATGATAAAGCTAAAGATGCTTTGTTTGAAGTATCTGGTGGGGATTGCAGAAGGTTAGAGAATATTATGCAGAGCTGTGCAGCAGTTTCAAAAAATATTGATGAGTCTTTGATTTTTAGTGTGGCTTCTGTCGCTAAGCCTGCAGAGATTAAAACTATGTTAGAAGTGGCAATTAAAGGTGATTTTATAAAAGCAAGATCCTTATTATTAGATGTTATGCTGAAATATGGTCTTTCGGGCTTGGATGTGATAAAACAGATTCAAGCGCAGATCTGGGATTTAGATCTGGATGGAAGACAGAAAGTTGCATTGGTTGATAAATGTGGAGAGATTGAATTTAGGCTTGTTGAAGGAAGTGACGAATTCATACAGCTTGAAGCTTTACTGGCTAACTTTGTACTAAAATAAGTTAAGATGAAAAGAAAAAAAGAGGTTTTGGATCCTATTTCTGAGTCTTTTAATAAGTTGAATTCCGAATTGGAAGAACTTAGATCAAAACTTGGAAGAAAACAAGAGTTTGATTCTGAAATTAATGACTTACTGGCTGAAAATAAAGAGCTTAGAAGTCAAGTTAGTCTTTTCAAACAAGATTTAATCAAATTAAACTCATTAAATGACAGATTAACTAAAGAGTTATCCACACAAAGAAAGAAAGAAGACAAACATCTTAATATTCTTGAAGAAAACACTTTATTATCTAAAGATACTAAACAACTTAACTCAACAATCAAAGACTTGTCTAAAAGATGTGACTTCCTTGAAAAAAAGCTGAAGATGTGTTCTCAAGATAAGGATACTTTTGCAAGTGTTGCTGAACAAGCTAAGAAAGAGATTGCCCTGTTGAGTTCTGAAGTTGTTAAGATGAATAAGATTAACAACATGCTTTCTAAAGATTTGGAAGTTAAAGGGAGACAACTTACTTTTTTATCTGCTAAGAAAGGAAGAATTACCGATAGACTTGACTATGAGATTTCTGCTTCAGATGGTTTAAAGAAGCAAATAAGAGTTTTAGAAAATGAACTCCTTAAATTTGACAAGCTCAACCAAGAGTTATCTGGATTCAACACTGAAAAGAATATGCAGCTTAAGCATCTTAATACTGATGTTGATTCTTTGAAGGGTAATGTTAAGGAAAAGCTTTTGCAGCTTCAAAGTCTTCATACTGAATTAAAAAAGAGAGATCAGTTGGTTGAAAAACTTAATGTAAATATAGACTCGCTTAAAAGAAATATAATCGAGAAAGAACAGCAGATAATCCATCTTAATAATGATATGATCTCTTATCGGGAAAGGCTTAATGTTGATGAAAGAAAGAACAAGAACTTTGAGGATGAGCTTGACGCTTCTAAGGCAAGATTATCTGTTTTTGACAAAGAAAATAAGCACCTTATCGAAGAGGTTGACAATCTCAATTTGACTGTTTCTGAGCTTAAAGAGCTTTTGAAGAAGAAAAATAAGGAACTTTTAGACAAACAGCTATTTTTTGAAAACAGTCTTGAGTCTGCTAAGAAAAAGTTCAATCAAGAAATTAGCAGCATGAGCAAAGACAATGTGGAACTAGAGATAGATTATAAGTCTAGAATTTCTGAGTTAAATGATCATGTTGATCATCTTAATCGTGTAATTAAAGCTAAAGAAAGGAAAGAACAGGAGATTATTAAGCGTCTCGCCTCAGATTTCACGGAACTTTCTAATTTAGAAGACGAAGATATTTCTTTAGGAAAATAATAAGAGAAATAAAAAAGAAAGGATAAAAATTTATCCTAGATGTTTTATTAACAACTGCCAGTCTTTTGTTTCATAATAGTCATACTCTAAGTTGAAGTTGACTGTTTTTATGAAGTCTTGTTGTGTTGTTGCTTTCTGCACACATGTTAATCTTGTTGTTTTTGTGTCTGGGCTTAATGTTACATATCCTGCATTACCGCTTATTGTGCTTCCTGCTTCATCTTTTAATCCAGAACATGTTGGTTGGGTTTCTAATCCTGAGTCTATTTCTACCCAAACTTTGTTCTTTTCTTTTAGCTGTGTAGCATCACATTTCATTTGTTTTTGGTATACTTCTCCAACACCTATGTTTGCTATGTCTAAGGTTATCCCAATGTCTTGTGTTCCGTATCTGCTTTCTGTTATCTTTGTTATCTGTACTGGTGCTCCTGAATTTCTCACTTCCTTTTCTTCATTTACGTTACAGATGTTGCTTGATGTTGTTCTTAGTAGATCTTTCAGCACACATATTTGTGTTACTGCTTCTGTTCCGTATGTGTAGCAGATGTCTGCTCTATAGTTATTCAGTTCATTTCCGGATAGCTCTTGTCCATAATTTAGGTTTGTGAAGATTATGTGGCTTTCTCCACCCTCTATTACCTGTCCTTCTGTGCTTGTTGATTTTGCCAGTATGCTTTCTGCACTTGATTTTACTAAGTCATTTTCACTTACGCCGAAGTCAGGTGCATATGGCCCAACTATTCTTGCTTCTACGTCGCCTGAAGCTACTGTGTATTCTCCTTCATTCTTTAGTTTGATATCTATGTCGAATGGTGAGTTTCCTGCATCAAATACTTCTTCTGGTGGGAAGCCTGGTTCAAAGCTCATTACTAAGCCTGTTGTTCCACCTATGAATGTTTTTGTTGCATCTGTTGTTACTTCTTGTTCTCCACACCCTGCTAGTAGCATTAACGATGCCAACAAGAATGTTAGTGATATTGCTTTTTTCATTTTGTTGTCCTCCTTTAAGTTTCAACTTTGATTTCTTTTATTTTTGATTGGCTTACGTAGCCATATGATAGTTCTAGGTCTAGCTGTCTTTGTGATGTTGTTGTTCCCATTCCTGCATATTCACAACTTACTACTGCTTTTCCGTTTTCCATTACAACCAACCCACCAACTGTTGGATTGCAATTTCCTGTTTTTCCTGAGAATGTTGCTTTATCTATCCTTATTCTGTTTATGTCGTTTTGTGTTGGTACTTGTCCGTCACAGTCTATTGTTGGTTTTGATGGTGTTCTTATATTTCCAGTTCCTTTGTTTTCTAGTGTTATTATGAGTTTTGCTTTGTCTCCTCTTTCTCTTCTGTCTATCTGTACGTTTGTTACTGCTATTGGTGCTCCTTGTCCGTCTTTAATAGCATTTTGTGTTTGGAATGAGCAAACTTCTTCTCTTGTTTGTGTTCCTATGGTTGGATCATAGCAGAAGTTCTTTACCAGTTTTGTTTTGTATGGGTAGCATGCGGTTACTATGATTGATTGGTCTCCTTCTATTGGTATGTTTTCGAATGTTATGTACTCTGGCCCACCATAACTTCTTCCTGATGTGTCTTTTCCCTCAACAGTTAATGATTGTACTGCTACGTTTGTTGAAGTTATCCCTTCAACCATTATTTTTCCACCTGTTAAATCTTCAGCGCCGTAATTTTTTACTTCAACACCTATATCTACTTTATCATCTATTGTTACTGGACTATAGGGTAGTCCTTCTCTGTATTGTATTTCTATTGATTGTGTTCCTATGTATACTCCTGTTGATGTGTCTCCTTCAGTTCCTTGTCCTCCTTGCTCACATCCTGCTAGAATTACTGCGATTATTGCTAGTGTTAGTAGTATGTTTTTTCCTTTCATTTTTGTATATTAAATCCGTCTATTTGCTTATTTAAACTTTTCTATATAATGTTGTTGTTTTTACTCTTTTTTTAGCAGTCTTATATTTTTCTCGTCTTCTATTATATAACCGTAGTATAAATCAACAACTATGTCTTTGTAGCCTGATGTTTTGCTTTGTGATATTTGTGATCCTGTACATTCTATGTATATTTGGCTGTCTTCATCTTTTTGTATACAGCTTAGTCTTTCATCTCCTATTTTTGCTTCTGCTTTTATTTTGTTGAAAGCTCCTGCAATTATTCCTGTACTGCACGCTCCCCCAGTGTTTCCTTCTTCTATTATTTTTCCACCTTCATTATTTGTTACTGTTAACTTAAATACTGGTTGTATGTTATTTCCATAAGGTATTCTTTTGAATTCTACATTTGTTACGCTTACCGGTGCACCTTGTCCTCCGCTTATACCTGTGTCTTTTTTGTACTTACAGGGTTTGATTCTTAGGAATTCTTGGTTTATGTCTGGGTCGATGCATATTTTTTGTACTAGTGTTGTTTGATATTGATAGCATGCTTTTGTTGTTATTGTTGCTTGTTGTTCTTTTGTTAATGCTATTTCATTTGCTCTTAAGTTTGCTTCTATCCTTCTACTCTGCCCTGTCTCTCCAAACCCTTTTCCGCCCAAGGGGTCGTTTGGTGTTGCAAATTGGTAGACAGTTCCACTTCTTTCTACTGAAAGGACGTCTACAGGTCCTTCTGTTGTCATTGCCAACCATCCTTGTGTTATGTCGTATCCCCCTTCATTTCGTATTGTTAGTGCCAGTGGAAATTGTTCTTGTTCGTATGCTTCGTTATTATAAGGGATGTCTCTTATGAATTCCATTTGCATTCCTCTTGTTCCTGTTTTTACTCTTTCGTCTACTGCTACATCACCCTCACTACTTTGTCCACATCCTGCTAGAATAAGTACTGATAGCAGTGTCAAAACAAATAATATTTTTTTCATGCTACTGTTACCTCTTCTTCACTCATGTCTTTGATTCTGGTTGTTATCGCGCTTGCCCATAGGGGGTATGTGGAGTATACGCATTTTGTGCTGTCTGTTCTGCATTCGTATCCGTGTATGTATTTTAGCATTTCTGCTGCATTGTCTGTGTGTTGCATTGCTTCAGAGTATATGCTGCTTGTGCTTATTAAGTTTACAAAGTCAGTTATGGATTCTTCCCAATTTCCATATTCTCTATATTTGTTTGGCGCGTCTGGTTCGTAAGTTTTATCTAAGTCGCTTTTTGGGTAGTCTTTGCAAGGCTTTCCTTGACTTTCCCATGAAGATGTACATTTAATCCCGTAAAGATTTTTGCTTTGTGTTGATAATCCGCTTTTTCCATTGTTGCTTTCTAGTGACGCAACTCCTGCTATTACAGTTAGCGGTATGTTTGTTCTTTGGGATTCTCGTTCCATCCACCCGACCGAATCTGTTAACTCTGAGTTTTTGCTTTCAAAGTATTTTTTTACTTGTGATGCTTCTGCAGTTATTAGGTTGTATGTTGATTCTTTTACTATGATCGATTTTGGTATTTTTTTCGTGAATAAGTAATCTGCTGATATTTTTATCGGAACTGAGTTTGCATTTGCTCTGTTTTCCCCAAGTAATAAATCTGGATCTTGGAATATTACGTCACATTTTGAACTTATTGTTCCTGTGTAGTCTTTATATTTTTCTAGATCTTCACTAACTGCTTTCCATTCAGTTCCTACTTTGTTGAACCTTATTGGGCTGCATTCCTGCAGTATCATCCCTTCGTTTTCTGGTGAGATTGTTATGTCCTGTATCTCTTTAAAGAGTTCACTTGTTGATGTTGTCTCTCGGTATATCGAGAATGTTGCGAATGCAAAACATCCACTTGTTAGTTCATAGGGTTCTCCTGGACATACTGTGCTATCAACAACAACGGGGAAAGGTGAGTCTATGTGGAGTCCTATTGTTGCAGGTCCTCCGCTTGACACTGCCAGATCTTGCTTAAACCTGTCTAGTTCTGATGGTGCTTCTTTTAGTAGTATGTCTCTTTGTGTTTTCTCCAGTAATGGCACCTCTTTGTATGCTGTTGTTCTGAAAGGATATGTTGCTTCTATGAATACTGTTTTGACTCCTTCTTCTGCTTCAGGTATCTCGCATGTAAATCCTTGCCTTCCTGCATATAGATCCCACATTGATATTGTTTCTGGGCTTACTGTTCCGTTTTCATCGTCATTTGTCCTGCATGTTAGCATTATATCTCCTGCACTGCTTAGTTTTTCTACTAAATCTTCATTAAATTCTCCATCTATGTCGCCCCATATCTCTATTGGTTGGTCTTCAAATGTGTCTTTTAGCACAGGTGTCTGTAAGTTGACTATCTTTATCCCAAAATCTTTTCCTTTGGTTTCTTGGACACCTCTATAGAAACTTCCATTTAGTTGAAGTTCTAGTTGTGTTAGATAGTTGTTGTAGATTTCGAATGGTTTTGACCCTATGTTCTTTATTCCTTCCCACAGTAGTCCTGCTTGTTGTTGTAGTGGTTCTTGTCCTGCCCACGTTAAAGAAAATGCTCCGTATACAAGCATGATGATTATTACAAGAAATATTATTCCTCCACCTCTGTTTGCTATTCCACCTATTACTTTTATGGGTGCTTGCACGATTGTTTTTCCCATGTATTTTGCGTTCGTTAATTTGTCTAATGCGCCTATTGTTTTCTTACCTGCAAATGCAGCTTTTCCTGCGGCAGCACTTCCGTAAGCTTTTGCTTTGTCTAGTTTTGATTCTTGAAACTGTTTTTCAGCCAGCCTTTGTTTTTCTTCTTCTAGTCTTAGCTCTTTTTGTCTTATCTGTTCTTCTCTGTTTAAGTTTCCGAAAGAATTATTTCTGTTATTTCTTATTGCTTCCCTGAGCACTTTGTTCTCTTTTTCTAAGACGTCTTGATCTACTGCTATTTTCAGAACACCTCTATTCTTAGAGGTTCGAAAAACTTCATTTTTCGTCTACCTCTCTTTTTTTAAGTAGTGTGTCAGCAACTTATTCCTCTAGTTCTACTCTTATGTCGATAATGTCCATGTTGCTTTCAGGGATTATCTTTATTGCGTTATTGCCTTGTTGTAGATAGTTAGAGATGTCTTCCTCGTATTTTGAGTCTCTTTGGCTTATTGGGAAATAGTCACCATTAACTACTATGTCTGCCACTTTTAGTTCATCGTCATCTGCGAAGTTAAGTGTTAATATTGCATCATAATAGTTTCCTTCTATGTCTTCAGCTAAGTCAGAGCTTATTTTGAAGTAGTATGTTGGGTTTAGTTGTTCTTTTAATGTTGTTTCTACTCTCATGCTATCCAAAACATACAGTCCTTTGCTTGTTGTGAATTTTATGTTGTTTTGTCCTTGTCTTATGTATGTTGGATCAAAACTTATCGGTTTTGCCATTCCGCAATCAGGTAGTGCTGAGTACAGCAATTTGTTGTTTATCTCGATGTTTAGTTTGCCTATTGTTCCTGTTTGACAGTCTGGGAAGAAGCTTACTCTTGCATCTTTTACGTTGCTGTTCTCCTCACCAACATAGAAGCTTACTTCTGCTTCTAGATTTCCCAGTTGTTTCACGTCTGTGATTACTTGTACGTTTTCTAGTATGTATCTGTTAGAATCCCAAAACAGTAATCCTGGGTGGTTTGTTGTTATCTCCAATACATTTTCTCCATTGACTAGTTCAGTTTTTGGTATGTTGATCGGGTTAACTGCGGTTGTTCTTAGTCTGTTTTCGTAGAATGTCTGTCCATTCACTTTCAGAACTAGTATCCCATCTCTTTCTTTTGCTTTGAAGCTTACAAATATGCTGTCTACTTCTTCTGTGTTTTCTATGTCAAACCTAACACTTTCTGTTTTTTCTTTGAATATGTTTCTTTCTACGAATATTGCATTTGCTTCTCCTATAACTCCAGATGTTGTCTGGCTAGACAGGTAGACTGTTGGAAAATCAGCATACTCTTTTCTTGATGATTGTTGATAGGTTATGCTTCCAGGATATTCAAGCAACAAGGTTTCGTTTTCAAGCTCTTCTGTTTTTTTTGCTGTGTCTTTGTCTTTTTCGGTTACTGTTTCGTTGTCATCTCCCAGAAGTTTTGCTCGTTCTGCTGGCGGTATGAATAATATATATAATATGATTAATGCAGCTATTATTGTGATTAATGTTGCAGTGCCTGTCCCAGATTGTCCTTTTCTTCTCATATTGTCACCTTTGAGTACTTTTATTGAGTTTTCTCTTTATAAATGTTTTTACTAATACTATTATATTGTATTATATACTGTAATCCCATATTTTTGAAGATAATTTTCTAGCTCTGTTGTATATAAGTGGTGTTTGTCCCTTGTATATATTTTATCTATCTTTTTTTGTATTGCTGTTGCTATTAACACTGCATCTGAAGGATCTCTAACCTCTTTTAATAGCTCATTGTCTACTGTTTCTGTGAAGTTTCTTTCTTGTTCAGCATTTCCAGGATTAACATTTATCTCAATAATTTTGAGGTTGCATTTTTTTAAGAAGTGTCTTGCTTTTAGCTTTAGTTCTGGTTTTACTTTGTGCATTACATGTATCAGTTCTTGTGCTGTAAAGCTTGTCATGCCCCCTTCCAGCTTGTTTCCTTTGTTGTGTTCTATTTCATATAGGATAAAGCAGGTGTCAAATAATTTGTCAACACTGTTAACTCTCTCTAAAGAATCTAATAACTCTTTCATATTATGTGAATTCTTTCTGTCCTTTTTATTTGTTTCCCCATTTTCCACTACCTTTTTATACCTCAACCCTAAACTAACTATCATGAAAGTAACTCATAAAGATTTGAAGAAAGGCGAAGTTAAGCTTACTACTGAAAGCTTAGATGACTTGTGGTACCTTTCTCACATTGTCGAACCTAAAGATTTAGTTAGTGGTAAGACTATGAGGAAGGTAAAGATTGGTGATTCTGAAAATGCAAAGGTTGTTCGTAAACCCGTTTTTATCACAATTGAGGTTGAAAAGGTTGATTTTACTAAATCTTCAAATGTTCTAAAAATTCTGGGTGTTGTTAGAGAAGGTCCTGAAGATGTTCCTTCTGGCTCACACCATTCATTCAATGTTGAAGAAAACACACAAATAAAAATAACGAAGGAAAAGTGGCTTAAGTACCAGTTAGACAAACTTGATGAAGCTTGTAAACAAAAATCTAACACATTAATTCTCATACTGGATCGTGACGTTGCAACTTTCGCACTTCTAAAAAGTTCAGGTTATGATATCTTGCTTGAAACTAGGGGCGATGTTCAGAAAAAAGGTGATGATTCTGTAATCAAAGGTGATTTTTTTGCTGAAACTGTTAAACTTCTACAAGATTACCTAAATAGGTACGAAGTTAACAGCGTTCTTGTTGCAAGTCCTGGTTTTTGGAAGGAAGAATTTAAGAAAAAAGTTCCTGACGATTTTCCTAAAAAAATATTTTATGCTACCTGTAATGATTCCGGAAGAAAAGGTGTGGATGAAGTCTTAAAAAGAGATGAAGTTAAAACTCTCCTGAAGGAAGATCGGATTGCCAAAGAGACTATTGTTGTTGAGCAATTATTAACAGAAATTTCTAAAGGCAAGCTTGCAGCTTATGGTTTAGATGAAGTAAAGAAGTCAATAGAGGCAGGTGCTGTCAAAACTTTGTTAGTCACTGATAACTATATACGATCTGAAGATCATAACTATGAAGAAACAGACAACTTGATGAAGCTGGCAGATTCTCTTAAAGCAGAAGTTCACGTTATTAGTTCTGATCATGATGCAGGTAAGAAGTTAGATGGTTTGGGAGGTATTGCTTCCATACTTAGATATGAGATTTAGTCACTGCTTTTTTTACCTCTTTTGCTATCATCAGTTCTTCGTTTGTTTTTATCACTTTGACTTTAACTTTAGAATTGTCAGAACTTATTAGCATATCACCCTCAGTATTTCTTTCATCATCGACAATAACTCCCAGATAACTTAAACTATTACACACTCTTTTTCTAATTTCAGAACTGTTTTCTCCAATGCCTGCAGTAAAAACTATTTCATCTACGCCATTCATTGCAGCTGCGTAACTTCCGATGTGTTTCACAATCGAATAAACAAATATGTCAACTGCCAGTTTCCCTTCTTTTGAGTCATCTGTTAACAACTCTCTTAAATCATTCTTTCCACTTAATCCCTTCAAACCTGATTCCTCATTCAACACATGTTCTATCTGTTGCCAACTGTACTCCTCTTTCTCGATTAAGAAAGGTATTATTCCTGGGTCTATGCTTCCAGCTCTGGTTCCCATGACTAATCCTTCTGCGGGTGTGAATCCCATTGAGGTATCTACACTTTTTCCGTTGATGATCGCACAAACACTTGATCCGCTCCCTAAATGACATGAGATTACTTTACCTTCTGTAACTGATGCAATATAACTATGACTTATTCCATGAAACCCATATCTTTTGATTCCATATTTTTTACATAATGAGTTTGGTAAAGCGTAAGTCGATGCTTTTGAAGGAATGGTTGAATGGAATGCGGTATCAAATACTGCAACTTGTAACGCTCCTAATTTTTTTGATATTTTTATTCCGTTTATTTCGTGAGGGTTGTGTAATGGTGCCAAGTCTGAATATTTTTCTATTTCTTTTAGGAATTCGTTATCTACTACTTTGCTTTCCTTCTCTTTTCCCCCGTGTACTACTCTATGTCCTATAACATCAATAGAAATATTTTTGCTAACTAACTCCTTCTCGATATGTTCAATAACGCTTTCATGATCTTTGAATTCTCCGGTTTTTTCACCTATCTTATCTACAAGCCCTTCTAAGATTTCTTTTTCATCTTTGAAGACTGAGTACTTTACTGAAGAACTTCCTACGTTTAAGACTAATATGTTCATCTTTCTTGTGCCTCAACAACTGTGTATGCTGTTAAGTCTATTATGTCTTCTACTTTGCAACCTCTTGATAAGTCGTTTACTGGTTTGTCTAACCCTTGTATTATTGGTCCTATTGCTTCACAGTTTGCAAGTCTTTCAACTAGTTTGTATCCTATGTTGCCTGAGTTTAGGTCTGGGAATATTAGTATGTTTGCATCTCCACACACATCTCCTCCTGAACATTTCATCTCTGCAACTTCTTTTACTATTGCTGCATCCGCTTGTAACTCTCCATCCACACTAAGTCCTTTTTCTTTTGCAAGTATTGTTGCTTTTCTTACTTTTTCTACTGATTCGTGTTGTGAGCTTCCTTTTGTTGAGAAGCTTAGCATTGCAATCTTTGGTTTCATCTCCATTATCTGTGCTGTCTTTGCCGCTGCTGCAGCTATGTCTGCTAGTTGCTCAGAAGTTGGTGAAGGTATTACTGCTACATCTGCAAACAACATCTCTTTTCCTTCTATCTCCATTATCATTGCACCGCTTGCTGTTTTTGTTCCTTCTTTTGTTTTTATTATTTGTAGTGCAGGCCTTATCGTGTCTGCTGTTGAGTGTGTGCTTCCAGATATCATGCCGTCCGCATCACCCTCTTTCACCATCATAGTTCCATAATAATTATAATTTTCTAGTATTGCTTTTGCTTCATCTCTATTGACTAGTTTATCTTTTCTTAATTCATACAATGAATCTATGTAGTGTTCTTTTCTTTCGTCTGTTTCTGGATTGACTATTTTTGCTTCCTCTACATTAATCCCCATCTCGTTTGCTTTGTTTCTTATATCTTCTTCATTTCCTAACAGGATTACGTTTGCTATTTTTTCTTCTAATATTTTTGAGACTGCTTGCAGTATCCTTTCTTCTGTTGCTTCTGGATAAACGATTGTTTTTGGGTTTAGTTTTGCTTTTTCTTTTAGTTTGTCTTTTATCATTATGATTACCTCTTTCCCCCATTTCATTTTTTTCTTTATTTATATCTTTCTCTTTTAATTAAGCGACCTTTTTCATATATAATTATGTCATTCTGGAGTCCTCAAAACACTCTTTTTTTCAATTTTATCGACGGTAAATTTTTTTGTTCGATTTTGACCTTACCATAGAGTAACATTTATATACTAGTTCTATCTCATAGTTATCCAAAAGGGGTAAAAGAGGTTTTGCAAATTGATTTTGTCCCTAACAAAAAAGGGGGTTGGTGAAAAAATGATTGTTAAAGATGAATTTTTGAGTAAGTTGAGGAAATCCTTTGGATTGAATCTATACGAAGTAAAAATATGGGCTGCTCTTTTGAGCAGAGGAGTTTCTACTGCGGGTGAATTGTCAGATATTGCTACAGTTCCAAGAAGTAGAAGTTATGACGTTCTTGAAAGTCTTGAAAAGAAAGGCTTTGTTGTGATGAAGTTAGGGAAGCCTATCAAGTATGTTGCAGTTCCTCCGACAGAAGTTGTTGAGAGAGTTAAGAAAAATGTTGCTGAGGATGCAAAAGAGAAAACATCAAGACTTGATAACCTAAAGAAGACAGATGTTCTTAACGAGCTAAACTTACTGCACACACAAGGTATCGAGTTAGTTGATCCTTCAGATTTATCTGGAAGTGTCCGAGGAAGAAGAAACCTATACGACCACTTAGAGCTTACAGTTAAGAACGCACAAAAAGCAGTTGCTATAATGACCACAACACAAGGTTTCATCAGAAAAGCTGATCAACTTAAGCCAGTATTTGAAAAGCTTAAGAAAAAAGGTGTTAAGGTTAGGATTGCTGCACCTATAACAAAAGAGTGCGGCAGTGCAGTTAAGTCTTTATCAGGACTTGCGGAAGTTAGAAACGCTCACAACGTGAATGCAAGATTTGCATTAGTTGACGGCAAAGAACTAACTTTTATGGTTATGAACGACGCTGATGTTCACCCTACCTACGATGTGGGAATCTGGGTTAACACACCATTCTTTGCATCTGCAATGAATGACATGTTTGACCTTGCTTGGAAAGACATGAAAGCAGCTGGTTCAGCATTGAAGAAATAGATTTCTTCTTTTTTTTTCTTAATTTTTACATTTTTTCCACAAAAAACTTCGTTTTTCTAGCGTTTTTAGAAACTTTTTTAAACTGGAACTCTATTAACTGTTTTATGAAGAGACTAACTTTGTTTACATTTATGATTTTTCTGTGTTCTGCTTTTGTTAGCGCAGGCGTTCTTGATCATGACACTGGGTTAATATCCTACTATCAGCTTGATCAGTTATCAGGAGATGTTATTGATCAAAAAGGTGTTAATGACGGAACTGTTAATGGTGTTGTAGGAAGAGGTGTATCTGGAAAAGTAGATAATGCATTTAGTTTTGACGGCACTGATGCGGGTTACGTTTCCATGACTACAACAGATCTTCCTTCAGGTAGTGCTGAAAGAACAATATCATTTTGGATTAACCCTGATTACCAGCTTGAGCAGTTTAAAGGGATATACAGCTATAGGGGCGGCATTCTAGGTATGGGTTCTGCTTCAACTCATCAGCTTTTTGACATTCTGATTGATCATAACGATCCAGATAGTGGTGATTTTAGAATTGTTGTTGATGGATTTGACGCAGGTGGAGGCTCTGCTTATGTTGGAAACTTCAACGAATGGAATCATGTTGCTGTTGTTCTTAATTCAGATGGTCAGACTATTGATTTTTACATTAATGGTGCTAAATATA
This sequence comes from Candidatus Nanoarchaeia archaeon, assembly GCA_028279745.1. GTDB lineage: Archaea > Nanobdellota > Nanobdellia > Woesearchaeales > JANQNC01 > JANQNC01. Next base: position 735,575 of record JANQNC010000001.1, on the reverse strand, counting down.
CGGTTGTTAGCGGAAATACTTTCAATACCAATTATGGTGTGTTTGAGATGGGTCGTGCGAGATATGATGGTGCCAGCCCCGTTCCTCAGCATTATTATAATGGATTACTAGATGAAGTTGCAGTTTGGGATAGAGCTTTAACCGAGACTGAAGTTTTAGATTTATACAATAATCCAGATAACCAAGGGGGTGAAACCATACCTGAAGTTAGTTCTTCTGCTTTGGTTATTTTGTTAGCGGTTGTTGTCGCTTTAGTTGCTATATTTACAGTTAAAAAGAAATAATTTCTCCTATAATTTTATAAATAAAGGCTCTAACTCTGAACAGTATGGACATTAAGTCATTAGTGAAAACTTTGCATCCTCTTGAGAGGAAAATCATTCCTTTTCTTACTTTTTGTAAGACTTTTTATGACCTTGTGGAAAAGAGTATGATGAAAGACGTTGAAGTTATGAGAGCTTTGCAGTGGCTTGAAAACAAAGAAGTCCTAAAACTGTCAGAATCCTCAACCCAGATGGTTTCTTTAGATGAGAATGGGGAAAAATACGCAGATGAAGGATTGCCGGAAATTAGATTCCTTAAAGCCATCAAAGAAGAGATGGATGTTAACGATGTTGCTAAGAAAGCCAAGATAGAGAAAGAAGAGATTGGTATATGCATTGGCACATTAAAAAGTAAAGCAGCTATCCAAGCTGAAGGCAAACCTTTGAAGGTAAAAGTTCTCCCTGCAGGAGAAAAGATGGTTGAGTCGGAGTCATTAGAACAAAAATTTATCATATCTCTAAAAACACCTAAACCTTTTGACGAACTTGCACCGGAAGAACAGTTTTCATTGGAAAATTTACAGAAGAGAAAAAAGATTGTAAAAGTAGACACGATAAAAACTAAATCTTACGAACTTACAGAGTTGGGGAAAAAATTAGTCAAAGAAAAAGATCTCGATGTAGAACTTCTTGAGCAACTAACTCCTGAAATGTTAAAAAACAATAGCTGGAAAGGTAAAGAGTTCAGATCTTATGATATTAAGATTAATGTTCCTAAGATTGCAGCAGGAAGAAGACACTTTATCAGAGAGGCAATAAAGTATGTTAAACAGATCTGGTTAGAGATGGGATTTGAAGAGATGGAAGGAAATATTGTCCAAAGCGCTTTCTGGGATTTAGATTCATTGTTTGTCCCTCAAGATCATCCTGCTAGAGAGATGCAGGACACCTTCTATTTAGCGGACGGTAAAAATATTGCACAAGCTAAACTTCCAGAAGACATTGCAAAAAAAGTTAAAGAAGTTCATGAAGATGGTTCTGATACTGGAAGTAAAGGTTGGCAGTATAAGTGGAGTGAAGATGTTGCAAAAGAAATCTTACTTAGAACTCACACCACAGTTCTCTCAGCACACACAATCTCAAAATTAAAAGAGTCAGATCTTCCTAAGAAATATTTCAAGGTCGGCAGAGTTTATAGAAATGAAGCTCTTGATTGGAAACATTTATTTGAGTTTAATCAAGTAGATGGTATTGTTGTTGGTGAAGAAGCTACGTTCTCCCATCTTCTGGGTTTCCTAAAAGAATTTTTCGGTAAGATGGGGTATGCTGATGTTAGGATTAGACCCGCACATTTCCCTTACACAGAACCAAGTGCAGAAATCGAAGTTTTAAATCCTGTTAAGAATGAGTGGGTTGAGCTTGGTGGTTGCGGCATATTTAGACCGGAGGTAACTAAAACACTCATTGGTAAAGAAGTTCCTGTCTTGGCGTGGGGTTTCGGTCTCGGGAGAATACTATTACCTTATTATAATTTATCAGACTTAAGAGATCTTTACAAGAACGATCTTGAAGTATTAAGAAATATAAAATGTTGGTTGAAATAAAATGCCTACTGTAACACTAAACAAAAAAGTTTTTGAAAAACTGGTCGGAAAGAGTTTAACTATTGAAGAACTTAAGGAAAAGATCCCTATGCTTGGCACGGATCTAGAAAGTGTTGATGAAAAAGAAATCCATGTGGAAATATTTCCTAACCGTCCTGATCAGCTTTCTGAACAAGGTCTTGCAAGAGCTTTCAGCTCTTTTATCGGTGTTAATAAAGGTTTGAAAGAGTACAAGGTTGAGTCTTCAGGTGAAAAGTTAATTGTAGAAAAATCTGTTAAAGATGTAAGACCTTATACTGCTTGCGCTATTGTTAAAGGTATCAACTTTGATGATGAAACTATAAAAGAAATTATTCAGATACAAGAGAAATTACACATAACATACGGAAGGAAAAGAAAAAAGGCAGCAATTGGGGTGTATCCGTTAGAAAAGATTAAGTTCCCTATAACTTACTTTGCTGAAGATCCTAAGAAAGTTACTTTCCAACCGTTAGAATCTAAAGAGGAACTGACTGGTTTGCAGATATTGAGCAAACACCCAACTGGAAGAGATTATGCTCATCTTTTAGAAGGTCTAACTAAATTTGCTTTCTTTAAAGACGCAGATGATAATATTTTGTCCATGCCTCCTATTATTAACAGTCATGATGTTGGTAAGATTTCTGAGTCTACTACTGATGTTTTTGTAGAGTGCAGTGGTTTTGATTTTGTAGTCTTGAAAAAATGTCTTAACATGATTGTAACTGCTTTGGCGGACATGGGTGGCAAGATTTACTCTTTAGAGCTTGAGTATGATGCGAAAGAGATCACTCCAGACTTATCCCCTGAAGTGATGAAGATTGATTATGATTATGTCAACAAAAGGTTGGGAACAAACATTTCAGAAAAGGAAATTAATGATTGTTTAGAAAAGATGGGTTATGGTGTTAAAGATAAGAATGCTTTAGTGCCTGCTTACAGAGCAGACATCCTCCATCCTATTGATTTAGTTGAAGACATTGCCATTGCGTATGGTTATGAAACTTTCACACCAATAATTCCAAAAATTTCCACAGTGGGTAAAGAGCTTGAGATTGAGAAGTTCAAAGACAAAGTTAGTGATTTATTAGTTGGGTTAGGATTGTTGGAGGTTGAAACTTTTAATTTAACTTCTGAAACTAATCAAAATAAGATGATGCTTGCTGAAGGCAAGCCTATTAAGTTACACAACGCTCTGAATAAAGAGTTTAATGTTTTAAGATATTGGGTGTTGCCTTCTTTATTAGAAGTATTGAACACAAACCTTAACAGAGAATACCCGCAAAATATTTTTGGTATTGGCACTGTTTTCAAGAGTAAAGATACTGATACGGGTGTTTTAGAGCAAGAAAGATTAGCAGTTACGTTATGTAGTGATGATGCTGATTATACTAAGATTAAGCAGGTTCTTGACTTTTTGATGCGTATGATTGATGTTGAGTATGAGATTAAAGAAGTAGAGAACAATTCATTTATCTCAGGACGAGTTGGCAGAGTAAGCGTTAAGGGTAAGGATGTTGCCTACATTGGTGAGGTTAATCCTGAAGTTTTGGGTAATTGGGCTTTAGAGATGCCTGTTGCTGCTTTTGAGCTTAATCTTACTGAGTTATTTGAGAAATTATAGTTTTATTTCTTTGCGAAATAAGAGTTGAATATGAATACTTGTAGTGTTAGCTGTAATATCATTCTTAGTATTCCGAAAACAAACCCTATGACCATCCTAGCTACAGCTATCCCGATAATAGCACCTGTTGCTCCTGATATTGATGCCATCATATTCACTATTGCCAGAGGCATTGATGCTACTGTTTGTATTACTGCAAAACAGAATACTGCAAGAAGCATTACTGCCCAGGTTATTAGGACATGTGTTAGGTTTTCTTTTGTGTATTGTAATGATGATTTCATTAAGTCTATAGGTCTTTTATTTTCAGTTACTATCTTTGGGGTTATGAAGAATAATCCAAAGTATAGGATGACTGCTGCAACTATAAAGTATATGCCGTATATTATTCCTAGGCTCATTGCCGCCACCATAAATGCTTCTTGTGAAGCTAGTAGGAATAGTGAAGCTATTCCTCCAAGAACTAGTAGTGGCACTAGTATTATCGCCATCTGTATTATGCTTACTCCTAATACTTTTTTCCATAGTTTTCTTGCGTAAACTTTCATGCTTGCATAACTTGTACTTCCTTTTTTTGCAACATCGTAGAATCCACCTATCATCATACTTCGTATTTTTGCGCCTATTACAAATACGATTATTATGTCTAGTATTACGAATAGACTTGCTAAAACTATTAGTTGTATTGAGTTCATGAAGCTTTGGAAGTCAAATAGTCCTACTGGTAGTGTTACTATTAGTGCTTCTAATGCTACTAGTACAAACATTCCTAGTGATAATATTATTGCTAAAAGAATTGGTGTTATTAATACAAGATTTTGTCTAAATTGGCCCCAACTTTTTTTCAATAGTTCAAAGTATTGTATTTGTTTTACCATTATTTCTTAGCAGCTTTTGCTGCTGGCTTTTTAGCTTCAGCCTTTTTCTCAGCTTTCACTTCATTTTTTTCAGCTGCAGGTTTTTCTTCTTTTTTCTCTGCTGCTTTGGGAGTTTCTTTTTTAGCCTCTGATTTCTTTTCAGCTGCTTTTGCTGTGTCCTTTTTCTCTGTTTTCTTAACAGCTTTAGGTTCTGCTGCAGCTTTTACTTTAATTTTTCTTTGTTTTTTGGGTTTTTCAGTTTTAGGTTTTGATTTCTTTTCTTTTATCTCAATACCCAAATCTTTGAACGCTTTTACAACTTCTTCATGGCTTCCTTTTCCCACTTTTATCTCTTCTTTTAGTGGTTCTAAGTGTCTTATATTGCACTTTCTTCTTCTTGTTTCGCCGTCTATTGTTACAAAGCTTCCTTCTAGAACTTCAACGATTACGCATTTTTTCCCTGCGTCTCTTCCTGCTATCTTAACACATAGTCTTCCTACATTCATTTTGTTTCCTCCAATCTCTTGTTTTGTTGGGATAGTCGCCTTTTTCCCTTAAGAGATCCTTCTTTTGCTCGTTTGACTATTTTGTAAAGCATTTATGCTTTACGAAATCCAGAAGATCTATTTAGATCTTCTGACTATTTCTTTTCTTGTGCATTTACTGCATAACTGTCCACCAAATGGTCTTGATGGTCGTTTTGCTGATTTTGGCATTTTTTTGAGTTTTGTTGCTCTTACTCGTGCAACTCCTTTCAAATCTGCGCTGCATTCTGCACATTTTGCCTTTGCTGGCTTTCTTTTCTTGTATTGAGTGACTGACTTTGAGCTAGGCACTCTTACTTTGATTTTCCTTTTTGATCCTGATTTTCGTTTTCCTTCTACCATACATCGAGGAAATCTGAGGGTATTTATAAAGGTTTCCCACAGTTTATAATGATAATAAGAACGTTTTACTGCTTATCAATGCAATTTCATTATCTTTCTCAGACTCATAGATATGATCAATGAAAAGATGATATATGTTCCTAACCAACCAATTTTCCATCCAAATAGATTTAATGGTTTCAACTTCGCATTTCCTACTTGGATCTTTTCAAAGTTGTCAGAATCAGTAATCAGTTTTTCTACAGGTAGGTACTCTTGATCTTTTGTAATTAACACATTTTTGTCTTGTTCTTCATCTTCATACTTGAACACTAGTGGATATTCTCCATTATTCAGTCCTTTTAGATTAAACGTTGCCACTCCACATGCTCTTTTTGAGAAGAATGCTCCTTTACATTCTTTTTCTTCTATTTCAATAGAATCTGAACCTACAACTTCTATTCCTGGCGGAACTTCTATTATTGCGCTGCCCGTAACTCCATCCTTAAATGTAATTGTTGTGTTGAAGTCTTCTCCAGGCATTAGTGGTGCGTAAGCTAGGTGTGTTGTTAACCATCCGAATATTAGTATGATTGGTATGAATGTTATCAGTGTTGGTTTCATTGAGTGTTTCATGTACTCAAAATTCTTTGACATCGCTTTCTTTTGGATCTCCATCATTTTTTGTGGATGATCTTTGAATTCTTTCATCTCGTTTTGGAATCTTTTCAGGTCAGCTTTTAATTCCTTCATAAGATGTTGGTCTGTAAAGAATTTGTATGCTATGTTGGAAATGACAGAAAATATCACCGATACTATCAATAGTGCCCAGATTGGTTCAAAGTTAAGTAACCATCCTAGTAATACATCCATCATTCCTTCAAATGCCATTTTTATGTCTTCATGAACTTTCTCATCATTGGGTTCATGTCCATCATGTGTTGTTTTGCTATGTCTTCATACATTCTGTATATGATCATTACTGCTAATAGTATTCCTGTACCTCTACTTAAGGCGCCTGTCAAATCAGCCAATCCAGCTAAAATACCTACGGCTATTGCTCCCATTATTGTTAAAGGCCCAATATATCTTTTCAGTATTGTTTCTAGTACTCTTATGTCTGATCTGAATCCTGGGATTTGTAATCCTGATCCCATTATTTGTTTTGCTACTGATCTTGCATCCATTCCTGATGTTTGTACCCAGAACCATGAGAATATTACTGCTCCTATTACCATGAAGCCTAGGTATACTGATGCTTGTAGTATGTGTTGTCCTGTTAAATTTCCTAGAATTACTTTTTCTACTATGTTTGGTGATGATAAGAATGCCACTAACCCAGATTCTGGAACTCCTGATGATGAGAATGTTCCGAATATGGGCAGTCCTCTTTCTTGAAGTATTCTTCCAAATAGCTGTATGTTTGCCATCAGTGCTGCTACTAATATTACTGGTATGTTTGAAGTGTAGATAAAGTTTAGAGGCCATCTCATTCCGTACCCTCTAATACGACCAAAGCTTAAAGGTATCTCAATTTTCATCGCTTGTGAATATACTGCTACTACAAATACTAGTACCGTTGCCACTATTGATGCTATTGCTAATCCTGCTGTAATTTGGTCTGATGCAATTGTTCTGAATATTTCTGGTATTCTTCCTACGAAACCTTCTGTTGCTACTCCTGCTTGTACTACGTGTAAAGGTGATAATGCTTGGATTAGGATTTCTTTTGCTACTCCTGCTGCTATGAATAAACTTAACCCTGACCCAAATCCCCATTTGCTTACTACTTCATCCATAAGCATGATTAATAATCCGCCCAGGATTAGTTGGAATACTAGTACGAATGGGTGTATTCCTGGTTCGGGTGTTAATCCACCCATTATTACGAAGATTGTTCCTTCGAATATGATGAAACCAACTGCCAGTATTTTTTGTATCCCTTGGAATCTTTTTTTACCTTCTGGTGTTTGTAAGTCAAACTTAAGGATTCCTGACCCGTTTAATAACTGCAATACGATTGATGCTGTTACTATTGGTCCTATACCTAGTGTTATTATGCTTCCGAAGCTAGCCCCCATAATTGTTGCTAGTAACTGCATCTGTTCTAGTGCGTTGCTTTGCAATCCAAACAGTGGAAAGCTTCCTATTGTGAAGAATATGATTAGAATGATCAGCGTCCATTTTAGTTTTTCTTTAAACGCTAGCTTTTTTTGTGTTGGTCCTGCTACTTCTGGTAGATTGTTTAATATTCCATCAATAAATGACACCTTGCACCCCCTCTTTTTGATATTTAGGAATTAGTGTTTTTAAAGCTTATTCTTTTTCAGCAACAGGTTCAGCTTCTGCCTCTTCTTTGGGTTCTTGAGCTGGTTTTTCTTCAACTTTCTTTTCAGCAGGAGCTTCTTTTTTTACTTCATCTAGTGAAGGTAAGATTACCTTTCCACCCGCTTTTTCTATCTTTTCTATTGCTGTTTTTGAAGCTGTGTCGATTGTTAGATTTATTTTGCTGTTTATTTTTCCTGCGCCTAGTATTTTTGTGAAGCCCACTTTTGATGCGTCCACTTCATATACTCCGTTTTTCTCTTCTATTACTTTTAATTCAGCTAGAACTTTCAGTTTTTGGTCTAATTTACCAACGTTTGTTATTTTTGAAGGTATCGTTCTTGATTTTGATGTGAATCCTTGTTTGCTTAAGTATTTTCTATCTTTCCATACGCTTGGTTTTTTGGAGTCTCCTCTTTTACCTGAGCCTGCCATTCCTTTTCCACCTCGGCTTCCTGCTCCTCGGTGTTTTTTCTTTTCTCCCCATCCGTGGGTCCAGCTTCCTCGTCCTCTGCTGCCTTTGCTTCTTTTGTTTACAACCATGTTATAATCCTCAAATCATCTTTTTGATTAGTTCTTTTATTTTTTCGCCTCTGTATCCTAGTGCGCCTTTTTGTGTGTATGATTTTTTTGTGCCTTTTCTTTCAAATCCACCTCTTGGCGGGTTTAGTGTGAATGTTTTTCTGTTTTCTTTTCCTCTTTTTTCTTGTAGTTCTTTTATTGTTGCTTCATCAACATCTCCATAAGTAACATAATCTTTTACTTTGTGCAACATTCCGAGGTAATCTTTTGTTTTTGGCACTATTGCGCAAACATTTTTTCTTCCTAAGTTTAGCATTGTTAAAGTATCCTTAATTGGTTTTTTTATTCCTGTCTCTCCTCTAATTCTTATAACTGCTATTTTTTCTTTAGCTTGTACAGGTTCTTTTTTTGTTTCTTCTTCGGCCATGTTAAAAAACCCCCAAGGTTTTTGCATGCTGAAAATTTTTAATTTTCATCATTATTCTTGCGCTCCTATTTTTCCTTCTTTTATGCTTAAAACGTCATTGAATTTTTGTTGTACTTTTGTTTCGTTTATTTTCTTTAGTGCTTTTATTGTTGCTTTTATAACATTGATTTTGTTTCTTGTTTTTCCTTTTGTCTTGCTCCATACGTCTTCTATTCCAGCCATTGCTAATATCTTGCCTGCCTCTTTCTCTACTGTTAATCCAGTTCCTTTCGGTGCTGGCATAAGTGTTATTTTGAAGCCGCCTTCTTGTCCTTCTACTTTGAATGGTATTGAGTGTGATGTTCCACATTGACAGTCCCAGCTTCCGCATCCTCTTGTTATTTTGATTGTTCCTAGTTTAGCGTTTCTTAGTGATTTTTCTCTTGAAGGTACTGTTTCTTTGCTTTTTCCGTATCCTGCTCCTACGTATCCGTTTTTGTTTCCTACTACTGCATATGTTGCGAATGATGGTTTGTTTCCTTCTTTTGTTTTCTTTTGTGTTTGTTTGAATATTCTTCTTTGTCCGCCGCCGAATTTACCTTTTGCTTGTCCTATTAGTAGCAGGTCTGTTTCTAAGTCAGGTATTAATGCGTCGATTATTTCTGCTTCTTGTATTTTTATTCCTTTGTCTAGTATTGTTGATACTGATTTTATCTCCCCATTCTTTACTTTTCTACCTAGTTCTGTTTTTGGTTGCCATCCTTCTATGTCGAATTCTTTCTTTTTTCTTCTATCGTCTTTTGAGGTTTTGGTTTCTTCCTTTTTTTTTTCTTCTTTGACTTCTTCGATAGGTTCTTTTGGGGTTTCTTCTTCCTTGTGTTTTTCTTCTTCTGCCATTTTTTTATTCACTCATTATTTTGTTTTTGACTTCTGTGAAATGTTTTGATATTTCTTCTGGGTTTACGTTGTTTTTTATGTATGATGAGAATTGTTTGTCGTATTTTTCTTTGTCTTCTTTTAGTTTTTTTGCGTACTCTTCAATTTTCTTGCCTTGGATTGCGTCTTCGGTTGGTACTATGTCTTCTGTGTGTGGGATGCTTAGTCCTCCATCGATAAGTCCTTTTAGTGTTGCATAAACGATCCCTTGGTTGTGTGGTGTTTGGAAGCCCATGTCTAGTATTGCTTCTTTTACTCCAGCACTAACTGCTTTTTTTCCGCATAGTAATCCTGTTAGGTATGCTGCGGGTACATTGCTTCTGTTTGCTTTCCAGCCGTATTGTTTGATTAGTGTTCTTGAGCTTGCTGCTACAACTATTTTATCTCCTTTTTCTTCGTAGCTCACTATCTGTGCTGATACGTTTCCGTTAGATTTTCTTACTACTGCTCTGTTTTTTCTTGATAAGAGTAGTTTTAATCTTTTTCGGTAGTTTGTTTTACCTTCTCTTTTCCGTCTGTATTGCACGTTTATTCTTTTTCTCATTTTTTAGCCAGCTCTCTTTCTGTTATGTATAGTTTAAGGTGTCTTCTGCTTCTGAAGAAACCCCCGCCTATTTTGTTGTATAGTGTTCTGTAAGTTTTATTGTCCATTTTTTCTTTTACTTTTAGTGATTTGATTAGTTCTCTTTGTAATCTTACTTTTGCTTTCCATTCGTCTTTTTTGTTTGATCTTGCGTTTGCAGTTCCTTTTCTTTTTCCTGCCCCTTTTTGTTTTCCTTTTCTTTTTTGTGCTTGTTTTTTTCTTGCTCTTACTTTTGATTGTTCATTTGTGTCTTTTTTGACTATTGCTTTGTCTTGTATCAGTCCTCTTACGTCTCTTTTTGTTATTGCTTCTTTTGCTTCTTCAAGCCTTGTTTCATCTATCTGGATCTTTTTTTGTGAACATTTAAGCAGTTGCGCTGCCAGTCTTTTTTGTAGTGTTAATCTCATCTTATTGTCCTTTCTTCATTATCTCTTGTTTCTTTTTCTTTTCTTCTTCTTTTTTATCGTCTTCTGTTTTTTCTTCTTTTTTCTCTTCAGCTTCTTTTGCTTTTTTCTCCAGTTCTTTCTTTTTCTCTTCTTTTTGTTTTTCTGTCTCTTTTTTCTTTTCTGTTTTCTTTTTGAACTGTTCTTCTGTTTTTGTGATGTAAGCGTCAATGTCTCTTACGTTAAGTACGTTTATTCCTGATTCTTTTGCTTTTTTTACTAGTTCTAGTTTGTTTTTTTGTCCTACGTTTTTTGCTATTACTGCGCCTTCTTTTTCTTTGTTAACCTCTAGTAGTTCTGTGATTGTGTGTACTCTTACAGGCATTAGTCCTTTTACTAAGTCTCTTATTCTTTTGTCGCTTCCGAATCCTATGCTAACTCCTCGTCTGTAACCTTTTTTGTTAAGCCGCATCTTGTTTTGTCTTCCTTTTGGCTTGTTCCACCTTGTTCCCACTCTTGGTTTTTTGTGGGCGTCATGTCTAATGAAACTTGGTTTTTTTCTTTTTTGGATTCCGGTTGTTTCAGTCATTTTATTATATTGATTTTCCGTTTTTTTCTATTATGTATATTCCGTCTTGGAATATCCTTCTGTCTCTATCTGTGATTCTCATCATTTGCTCTATGTCTGAAGCTGTGTGTCCTGCTAGTTCCAGGTTTGTCGATTCTACAACGATTTCTGTTCCGTTTACTTTTACACTAACTCCTTCTTTGATCTTTTTTGTTCTTGGAATCTTTTCTCCAAGGTAGTTTTTAACGCTTATTTCATTCCCATTTACAGCAACATTCATTGGGAAGTGCCCTGAACATATTTTTAGTTTGTATACATGACCTTCATTTGCGCCTTGAATCATGTTTTTTATGTGTGCTGCGTAAGTGTTGATCATTCTTTTTTCTCTTTTTGATGGTTTTTTTGCGGACAACACGATTTTGTTGCCTTCTACTTTAAGTTGGACTCTTGGGTCGAATAAGTTTTTCTTTACTTCTCCTTTTTTCCCTTTCATAACTAGTTCTTTACCTGTGAACTCTGTCTGAATTCCTTCTTGAAGTTCAACTTCCTTAACTAGTTCTTCTCCTAACATTTTCTAGTAGCAGTATGCAATCAAGCTTCCTCCTATCTTTTGTTTTTTTGCTTCTTCGTGTGTCATTATTCCTTTTGATGTTGATATGATTAGTATTCCGAAACCTCTTGCAGGTAGATATCTTTGTTCGAATTTTACGAAGTTATCTTTTGTCACTGAGAACCTTGGTTTTATGGTTCCACATTTGTTTATCTGTCCTATTAGGTTTATTTTTAGTATGTTCCCTTTTGCGGTTTCTGTTTCTTTGAATTCTCCGATGTAGTGGTTTTCTTTCATTACTCTCAGTGTTTCTTTGATTGTTTTCGATGATATCTTTACAGTTATCTCTGTTTTTCCTATCTTTTCTGCGTTTTGCGCCTTTGATAGTGTGTTTGATAGTGGGTCGTTAAGCATTTATTTTCACCTGTATTTCTTGAATCCTAGTTCTGTTGCAGTTTCTCTAAAGCACTGTCTGCATAAATTAAGACCATATTTGTCTATGTGTGCTCCAGTCCTTCCACACCTTTCACAGTGTTTTGTGTTTTTTCCTGTTTTTCTTTTCTTTGGACTGTTGTGTTTTTTGTATTTAGCTAGTTTTACTGGTTTAGCTTTCAATTGTTTGAATAGTTTGGTGTAGTCTGATGTTGTCATTCTTCTTGTTCCTCTTCTTCGATTTTTATGTTGAATTTGTCTTTCATGAATTTGATTGCTTCTTCTTTTGTGATTCTGTGTTGTTTAGGTATTGTTTTTGGTTTTACTTTTCTATTTTTTAGTCTGAATCCAGGTCTTGTTAGTGTTGCGCTTATTTGTAACCCGATGATTCCCACTTCTGGATCGTATTTTGATCCTTCTATATCTATATATTCGGGCACACCAAAGGATACGTTTCCTTCGTTGTCGAATTTTGCTGCACTTAGTGTGTTTGATTTTGCGCTTAACATTCTTTTTAGTATATCTTCTGCTTCTTTTCCTCTTAGTGTTAACTTACACCCGATAGGTATTCCAGGTCTTAGTCCCCATGTGGGTATTCTTTTGTTTGTGATTGTTTTTACTGGTTCTTTTCCTGTTAGACTTTTGATTAGTTTGATTCCTTTTTCCAGCATTGACTGTTCTTTTCCAGCACCGATGTTCACGGTTGCTTTTTCCAGTCTTATTGTTCTCATTACGTTTTCGTCTGCCATTTTTACATGTTTATTACTGGTTTATCTTTTCCGATTATGAACACTGAGTTTTTAGTTACTGTTAGTTGTTTTCCGTTTATGTTAACTAGTACCTTGTCACTTACTTCTTCTATTTTTCCAATCTCTCCTTTGTATCTTCCTTTGATCAGGTAAGCGGTATTTCCTTTTTCTGTTTTTATGACATCTTTGATTTCTTGTTTTGGTACATTCAAGACAAGTGTGTCTCCTGTTGCAATTTCTTTTTTGTCTGTGATTAGGCTTCTTCCATCATGCAGTCCTAGTTTTATTTTTCCTTTTTCCATTTTTTTGGTGTTTACTCTGCATAATTTTGTGTTTGCTTCTTTTTCGTCTATTTTGATTACTGCTAGTTTTCCTTTTTTATCGATTATTATTCTGTAGCTTTCTTTGATTGTTGGTAAAGATATTACGTCCATAAGTCCTGTTATGTGCCTTGTTTCTTTTACTTTTTTGCCGTCCACCAAAACTTCTTTTGTTTGTATTATCTTTTTTACTTCTACTTTTGTTTTTGCGTGTTGTAACAAGTCTCTTAGTATGATTACTAATGGCATTCCTGTATGAATGTTATGTGCTCCTGGTAATGGTCTTGGAACAAATACTGTTGATTTCTTTGGTATTGGCCATTCTCTTGGCGCGTTTATTCTTTTTAGGTGTTGTTTTACCATCTTATTTTTTCTCCGTTCGTTTTAGTCTTCTTTTATCTTCCATGTTTAATTCTAGGATTGTTAGGTTTGAAGGATCTACAGGGATTCTTATTTTTGATCCGTCTTTTTTTGTGGATTCTACTTTTTCTATGTAGACTTTCATGTTTTTTCTGTCTACGCTTTCTATCTTTCCCATTTTTCCTTTGAAGTTTCCAACTTCGATTTTTACTTTATCTCCTGTTCTTACGGGTAAGGCTCTTTTACCTATCTTTTCTTTAAGCTCTTTTGCTAATCTTGATGACATCATTTTTGCTGCTGTCTGTGTTGGAGCATTGAATCTGTATTTTTTCTGTTTTCTTGGATCTTTGCTTGCTTTCCAGCTTGTGCTAAATATTCCTGCCATTTTATACCACTATCCTCGCCAGCTTTGCGATTCCTGGCCATTTCTCAGTTGCCTCTTTTGCTATTGCTCCTTTGAATAAGGTTCCTTTTGGGTTTCCTTTTTCATCTTTTAGTACAACTGCTGCGTTATCTTCGAATTTGACTCTTGTTCCATCACTTCTTTTGTATTCTTTCTTTTGTCTTACAATTACCGCCATTACAACGGTTTTTCTTACATCAGGTCTTCCTTTTACTACTGATGCCATCACCATATCTCCAACTCCTGCTGCAGGTGATTTTCCTTTTACTGTGTTGTGGCCTTTAACTGAAAACACTTTCAACATTTTAGCTCCAGAGTTATCACAAGTTGATACCAAACATCCTGTTGGTAATGATTTTACTATGTTGGAGTCTACTGCTTTCATTTTATTCCTCTTGTGTTTGTTTTTCTAGTATTATGAATCGTTTTGTCTTACTTAGTGGTCTGCATTCACCTATTTTTACTATGTCGTTTGTTTTTGCTTTGATGCAGTTTGGATTGTGTGCTTTTACTCTTGTTCTTCTTTTTTCGTATCTTTCATATTTTGGGATGTAATGTTTTCTTTCCCATTCGATTGTTGCTGTTTTGTTCATTTTATCGGATATAACTCTACCTACGAAGATCTTTCCTCTTATTTTTACGCTACCGCAGAAAGGACAGTTTTTGTCTCCACAGTTTTCTTTTGGTTTGTTTACTTCAATTCCGATGTTTTTTGCTTCTGTTGCCATTTTATTTCACTTAACCTTTTTTTTGATTCTTTCTTCGCTTCTTCCTGTTATTTTTTCGCCTTGTATCCTTATTGTGTGTTTGTCATGCTTTATGTCGAGCACGACTTGATTTTTCATGATTGTTTTTGTTCCGTTTTTTGTTTGTATTTTGAGTGTGTGTTTCGTTTCGTCAACGATTTTTCCTTCCATGTCTTTTATTGAGGGGTTCTTTGCGTCATGTACCTTTACGGTTTTTCCTATGAGCTCTGCCCTTACTATGTTTTTCAGGTGCATTTGTCTATTGTTTGACTTCGATTGTTTCCGGACCGAATCCAAGTTCCATCAAGGTTTCTTTTACCTTTTGTTTATGGTCGCCCTGAAGCTCAATCACTTTCCCGTTAAGTGTACCTCCGCAGGCAAACTTGTTTTTCAGGTTTTTTGTCAGCTCTTTCAGGTTGATCTGTCCGTCGTCAATTCCCTCGACAATGGTGTACTTCTTGCCAAACTTCCGTTTTTCTATGCTTACAGTTATTGTTTGGCTCTCCTTTGCGATTGTTTCACAAACGCAAAGTTCTTTTGGTAATCCGCACTTAGTGCATACTTCACTCATTTTTTGTTTTGTATAGTCAGTATTCTTGCAATGTTTTTTCTGACTGTTTTAAGTTGCCCAGGATTTTTTAGGTTTGTTCCTGAGGATCTTTGAGCATTTTGTTTTATTACTTCTTTTTTTAGTTCGTCTAGTCTTTTCTCTAGTTCTTCTGCGGTCATTTTAGCGAACTCTTTTCCTTTCATTCTTTATCCTCTTTTGGAGCCTCTTCTTTCTTTTCTTCAGGAGCTTCTTTTGCTTCCTCTTTCGCTTCTTCTTTTTTGTCTTCCTTTTTCTCTTTCTTCACTGCTTTTTTCTTTGTCGCTTTCTTTTTTGTTTTCTTCTTAGCTTTTTTCTTTGGCTCCTCTTCTTTTACTTCTTCGTCCATTGAGGTTTTGATTGTAATTTTGTCTGGTAGCACTAGGTCTGGCGGCATGATTTTTACTTGGATGCCGATGCTTCCTGATTTTAGGTGTGCTACTGATATTGCGCTTAGTACTTGTGACACGGCTACATCTCCGCACTTTTTTAGGTATCCTTGGTAGAATCTCCATGTTTTTGCTCTACTTCCTGGAACTCCTCTTCCACCTATTAGTATTTCTACTCCTAGAGCGCCTGCATTCATCACGTCACTCATTGTTCTGTGTCCGATGCTTTTGAACTGTGATGCTCCGAATCTTTCTAATGAGTTAACTATTCTTTCTGCTACGATTTTAGCATCTAAGTTTATGTCTGCTACTTCATTAAGCTCCAATTGTGGATTTTCAAGGTTGAATTTTTTCTTTAGGTCTTGTGTTAGTTTTTTGATGTTCTGACCTTTTTTACCTACGATTAGTCCTGGTCTTGCTACACTTATCGCTACTTTGTCACCTAGAGGTGTTTTGATTATTTTTGTGTGTGAGTGTCCTGCTCTTCCTACATTTGCTTCTATGTATTCTTGGATTAACAGTTCTTTCTTCTTTTGTTTAATGATGTTTCTTTCTATCATTGTTTTTTATCCTCTGGTTTTTCTTTTTGATCTTGAGTTTTACTTTCTTTTTTAGGTTCTTCTTTCACAACCTCTTTCTTTTCTACAACTGCTGGTTTTTGTTCTTCTTTCTTTACAGGTTCTGTTTTTGGTTTCTCAGCAACTTCCTTTTTTTCAGCAACTGCAGGTTCTGTTTTTTTTTCAACTACTTCTTTTTTTGCTGTCTCTTTCTTTTCAGCAGGTTTTGCTTCAACTTTCTTCTCTTCTTTCTTTGCAGCGCCTTTTTTCTCTGCTCCCTCTGCAAGAACAACTTCAACGTGTGTTCTTTTTGTTCTTCTTCGGGTTTGTCTCCCGTACTTGAATGTTTCAGCACCTTTTTGTGCTAGTATGTTTTTGATTATTAGGTTGTTTGTGTTTATTCCTTGGAATCTCGCGTTTGCAACAGCTGAGTCGATTATTTTCATTATGTGTTGTGATGCTTTTATTGGGTATCTTCCAGGCCCCATTCCTCTTTTGTGTCCTACATCTCCATTGTGTGTTTTGTATGGGATTGCTTTTTTCTTTTCTGCTGCGTCTTGTAGTATCTTTCTTGCTCTTTCTACGTTTTTGCCTTTTACTGTTCTACATATTTCTTTTGTAGCTTTTGTTGAGATAGGTAAGTCTGTTCCAACTGCTTTTGCTAATCCTTTATCCTGGGTTGCGTATTTGTATGTCATGTTTATTTCTTACCTGTGTTCGCTGATGATTTTGTTGCTCCCACTCCTGGTGATGTGTGTGTTATTCTTTTTCGTGTTAGTGAAAATTCACCAAGTCTGTGTCCTACCATTTCAGGTTGGATGTCTACTGGTTCGAATGTTTTTCCGTTGTGTACTCTGATTTGCATTCCAACCATTTTTGGGATTATGATAACTTCTCTGTTGTGGGTTTTTATGTTTTGTTCGCCCTTGTTTATTTTTTCCATCAGTATTTTTCCTGATTCTCTGTATCCTTTTTTAAGCACTCTTCTTGCAGTTGAGTGTGTTAGCTGCATAAACTCTGATAAGTCCATTGCTTTCAGCTCTTCTATTGTTTTTCCTTGGAATCTGAATTCTTTTTTAGCCATTTTTACCTTTTCTTCCTACCTGTTCTTCTTGCTCCGATCATTCCAACTTTTCTTCCTGGTGGAGCGTTCTTAGGTGTAGGTTTGTTCTTTGATTTTCTTGAACTTCTCTTGTTTCCTAGTGGGTGCGCATAAGCACTCATCTTGGATCCACCTGTGATTGGGTATAACTGTTGCTTAGCTCTTCTCTTGTGGAACTGGTTTCCTGCTTTCATTAGTGGTTTGTCTGTTCTTCCACCGCCTGCAACAACTCCGACTGTTGCTCTGCATTCTGCGTTTACTATTTTTTGTTTTTTGCTTGGCAGTACTATTGTTACTGTGTTTTTTGATTTTGCAACTATTTTTGCTGATGTTCCTGAAGTTCTAACTAGTTTTCCACCATCTCCTGGTTTTAGTTCTATGTTAAATACTGTTGTTCCTTCTGGGATGTCTGTTAGTTTGATTGTGTTTCCTTGTTTGATTTCTTTATTACCTACACTTACTTTTTGTTTTAGTTTAACTCCTTCTGATGCTATCATCAAATTTTCTTTTCCGTTATCATAAACTACTTTTGCAAGTGGTGCTGAATGTGATGCTACTTTTATCAATTCTTTCACCACACCTGTTGTTTCTTTGTCTGATACTGTGATGTGTTTTGCTTCTCCTGAGTATCTAAAGCTTGGTGATTGGAATATGCTTCCTCGTCCTCTTCTTTGTTGTATTAGTCTTTTACCCATTCTTCAAAAACCCCTGGTTTTTGTGCACTGAAAAGTTTCATTTTTCATTGTTACATCAGTCCCAGTTGTGTTGCCAGATCTATTGCTGGTGTTTCTGGTGATAATCTTACATATGCTTTCTTTTTTCCTTTATGTGTTATTACTGTGTTTACTTCATCTATTTTTACTTTGAATTCTTTTTCTAATGTGTCTTTTACTTCTTTTTTTGTTGCTTTTTTGTCTACGAAAAACACAAGTTTGTTTTCTGATTCCATCAGCCTGATTGATTTTTCTGTTGAGGATGGATATTGGATTGTGGTTTTCATTTGAATAGTTTCTCCTTGTCCATTATTTCTATTGCTGATTTTGTGTATATTGTTAATCTTCCAGGTTGTGTTCCTGGTGCTAGTGCTTCTGTGTTTAGTTCTTTAACGTTAATTATGTCTACACCTGGTATGTTTACTGCTGATTTTACCAAGTCGCATTTTTTGGATACTACTAATAGAGGTCCTTTTTTCTTTTTGTATGGTCTTCCTCTAACTTTTCCTTTTCCTGCTCTAACTTTTTTCTCTTTTGTTCTTTCTAGTTCTTTGTCTAGTTTGATTGCTTTTAGCGCTTTTTTAACATCAACCGTTTTCTTTAGTTCTTCTATTTTATCTTCTACTATGATTGGTGCAGAATCTGTTTTGTGTCCTCTTGCTTTTACGAGTTCTAGGTCTGCTGTTGCTGCAATTGCTGATCTTATTGCTTTTTGTTTTTCTTTTTTATTGATCTTTAATGCAGGTATCTTTTCTGATTTTGATGGATGAGCTTTTCTTCCACCTACTGTTTGTGGTGCGAAAGCTCCTGTGTAGTTGAACTGTGTTCCACTTCTACTCATTACTTTTCTTGGAGTTCTTGATTCTCCTCTTCCGTATATTCCTCTGTATTTTCTTCTTCTTTTTGATAATTGTGCAGATGCTCTTTTTCCTGCTTCTGGATTTACTCCTTCTGCTTGCATATTGTGTGATTGTATTGCTAGGACTGCTCTTTTGATTAGGTCATCTCTAATTTCTTCTTCAAACTGTTTTGGTAGTTCTACTTCTTGTGTGCTTTGTCCTTCTAGTGTTTGTAGTTTTGCTTTCATTTTCTAATAAATTTGATTTCTGGTGCTTGTGATGGTATTTTGTTATTTGGTCTGTAGCATGGAACCATTCTTATGATTCTTTTTTTCGGTCCTGCCACCGAACCTTTTACTAGTATGTATTGGTTTTTTACAACTCCGTATTTTCTGAATCCTGCTTTGTTGTTTACTTCTTCAGGTTTGTCTCCAACTTTAACAATCCATTTGTTGTATTCTGTTCTTTGATAGTATCCTTGTTTTCCTGCATATGCAGTTCTATACATTATGTGTCCTTGGCCTTTCCAAGGTCCTCTGTTTCCTGGACCTCTTTTTTGTTTTTCTGATTTGTGTTGTCTTATTCCTACTCCAAATCTTTTTACTGCGCCTTGGTAACCTTTTCCAGTTGTTATTGCATGGATATCTACTGATTGTCCTTCTGCGATTGCATCATTTACTTTGATTTCTTTTCCGATGTTTTCTATTATGTAATCATATTTTGCCTTGTTATCTTTTCCACCGATAGTCATTTCGAAGATTTCAGGTTTTTTCTTTCCTATTGTGGTTAGTTTTGGTTGTGTGTATACTATTGCTCTTACTTCGTCAGATTCTTCTGCTTTGATTTCTTTTTGTGATTCTTTTTTTGGTATTGTGATTTTTCTTCCTAATTCTTTATCTACTTTTGATGATATTTTTTCTGTCACTGCTTTTAGTCCATCATCAGTTTGTTTGTATACCCTTACACCTGCTATCTTTAGTGGTGGTGTTTCTACAATTGTTAGTGGCATACTGATTGGTTTTCCTTTTGTTAGGCTTGTTTTAGAATTGTCTATGATTGTAGCATGTGTCATTCCTACTTTGTAGCCTGCAAAGCCTACTAGTTTGACATCATTTTCTCCTGCGACATATCTTATTCTTGCATACTCTCTTTTGGATCTATTTCTAGGCCAAAACTGCATGCTTCCATGTCTTGGATTTCTTCTTTTTGCCATTTTTTTACTCTATTTTTGTGATTTTAAGCTTTAATTTGCCTATTTTCTCCCTTAACCTGGAGTTTATCTTTTCCTTATTGTGTTTTAGGCAGTTATTTTTTGATTATTGTCTGTTTAGAGCCTTGTTTCTTATGGATTTTGATACAACTCCTTTGAAAATATTTTATTTTATTTTCTGAGGTAGAATTCTCAACCATCCACAATTCCACTCTTTATATGGTGCCTAAACGCCCGTTTACCATGTTTAAATCCTTGTTTTTTCGATTTAAACACCTTTTTCAAGTGACGTCAGAAATCTTTAGGGGCTTTATAAAAGTTGTTGTTTTGTACTTTTATGTGTAATTCAATATAATTGTTAGAGAACTATCTGGAACTAACGCGTTTTCTATCTATCATAAATCCAATTATTGCAAGTATAAATGAAAGAACGGCACCCATTAACAATACTGTACCAACCATTAACAATCCCATAGGATCTGATTTTGTTACTATGAGAACTAATGTCATAAGAAGTGCCAGTACTACTGTGATAATAATAGTCCACGTAGCCATATTTACTGTGGTTTTGTATCTGTTGTAGAATCTTGGATCGCTCCATAGCTTGTAAGTCAAGTAACATAATAAGACCACTGGAAGCACTATCCATATGTTGATGTAATGATCGGTATCAACTACGATACCTCGCCTAATTAGTGAAGATGTTATGCTTATTATTGAAGAAATAAGAATAAGCAATCCACCTACTGAGGCCAATCCTAAAATCGCTAAAGCAAACTTTCTCATATGGTGTGATAAACTTAACAATTATATAAATTTTTACCAAATAAATTAATTGTAGAATAAGAACTAAGAAAAAAATAAAGAAGAAATTTATTCTTCTGTTACCTGTTCAGGTACTTGCACTACAGATTGTGCTGGTTCTAATGAAACGCCTGAAATTTCAACTTCATTTCCTGAAAGAGCGTAGTTCTTAAAACTTCCAAGTACCTGTGCAGCGTTTCTCAAGTCTTGTGCTGAGTATCCTGCTACCAATACTGCATAGTGATCTCCGAATTGTTTCATCTTAATCACTCCCATTCCATCAACTAGTCCTTCGATACATTGTGCAGGATTATTTTCAAACTCCGCTGCCAATGTGTTCTCACATGCATTTCCGATTATGATTGTGTTTTGGTTGTATAGACTTGCTACTTCATTGTCAAGTACAGCGCTTTCCACATCGATAACACCGACGCCTGTATCACTTGCAGTTGTGTCTTGTGAAATGTAGCTTTGTAGTCCTGTCAGAACATCTATTGCTGCCATTGACGCGGTTGCTGGTGCATCTGCTCCTACTGCGGTAATAAAGTTAGGTTGTCCATCTGGTAAGAATAGTGCTTCAAAGTTTGTGAAGTCTGCTTTGTATCCTGATGTTGATATCCATTCAACACTTCTTGCATGTTTCCCACTTGCTATATCTGTTGCAGTTACAGTTGCAGCGTTAACTCCCTGTTCTGTGTATGTGTTTGATGCTGTTACTGGTCCGTTATTTGTTGTAGTTAGGTCTGCAACACCGTCACCGTCAAAGTCAAAATCATATTGTTTGTTTAGGGTGTCGTCAGTAAATGCTGTGAATGTTACCGTGTGTGGTGCTTTTCCTGATGGGTTGCTTGCGGTAAATGTTAGCATTCCCAAATCTTGTGTTGCACTTGTGTCTGTTGCTGTTGTATCAACTGCAGATGTATCTACTCCGCTTGTATCTGCAACTTGTGTTGTGTCTGCTTTGTCTTCTATTGTTCCAGAAACTGGATTGTTTTTACTGCATCCTTGGAATACTCCAAATCCTAATGCTGTTAGCAATGCAGTGTACATTATTTTTTTTATTGTGTTCATTTTGTCTTATACCTCCTCTTTTTTATCTAAAAGAGTAAATTATTAACGGTAGGAAAGACTAATCATATATAAACCTTTCCTTTTGTAACCACTATAAAGTGGTTAAAAAACATAACTTTATATATTCCTTATCTATTCCTAAAAACATGAAAGTTAATGTCAAAAAACTTATGGCTCTTCTACCGACGCCTGAAGGAAAAAACCCTGAGATAACTAAGATTATCGTCGAAGAAGCCTATTTGCACAACTTAAGAAACAACATGACTGAACAAGAAGCATTTGACAACACTCTTAAAACAGTAAAGAAAATAGTTTCATTTGATCTTAGATATACTTCTTATCCCTGTAATGATGACTGTTAACCAAACTAACATTAATCCTTCTTTTCTACTTTTTTTACCTTTTTAACAGATTTCTTATTCTTTTTGTTAACCTGGTTAATATACTTTGCTTTACGCACAGCATAGTTTGTAGGATTTCTTATTTTAGAACATAAGTTATCCGGAACGCATACTTGCATTCCTTTGTAGTACATTTCATTATCACAATTCGGGGGAAGTATTCTTTGCTTCCTTTGTTTATGATATCTTACCTGGCCAATTATTAACTGTTCTTTCAAAGGTTCTGGGTTTTTTTCATTCCATTTTCGCAATCTTGCTTCGATCATTTCAGGATCCCATCCAACTGAACTTAAGAAATTTGTAAGAATAAACATCGATCTTTTCTTTCCATCTTTTAATCCATTCAATACTAGCTTAACACAAGGCGGGAAACATTCTTCAGGTATTGCTTCTTTTATTTCCTCATAATCTCTTTTTTCTTTCATGCTATAATCTTCCTTGTGTTGTTCGTCTTGTTTCTGTTTTGATGCAAAATCTAATGATTGTATTAGCAGCTGTTTGCCTTCTCCTTCTTCTCCTTTCTCTAAGAATCCATATTCGTTTACAACAACATTTTTGGATATTGCATCTACTGTATCGAAACTCAACACTTCATCAGGGTTCACTGGCACACTTACTAATCCACTTTTCTCATTAAAACTGTATGGCATCCTATACAAGTGTCTTGAACTGATCAGGATTGTGTCTATGTCTAAAACTTTAAACACGTCAAAATCTCCGTCGGTCATCAAGTCTTCAACTTTAACATTTATCTTCTCAGAAATTTCTTCTAGTGTATCAAATGACAAAACCAAAGCAGTCAGATGTTCTCTTATCATGCCTTTCAAGTAAGATGCGATTGCTCTCGGACCATCTGGAAACAAAAGTCTTGTCTCTTTATCACCAACTTTTTCAGGGAATGCTGAATGTTTTACTCCTATGTGAAAACCAGATCGTCCTGAAAATTTACATGAAATATTTTTTACGCCTTGAAACTTCAGTGCTTTAATGATCATATCGGCTGCTATCTTGCTGTATTCCAAAAAGTCACAATCGATGTCAAGAACTAAATCCCATGCTTTTCTATTTTCATCTAATTCTTTCAAACGAAGTCCAGCACCTAACTGCATTGGATCCATCCATATTTCTTCTGATGCATGAAAGCTTGTTGCTCCTTGTTTTGCTAGTTCCATTACGTCTGCAGAATATCTTAGCATATCTGGTCTTTTTCCAAATCCTTTGTCTCCAAACTTAACAGCAATTTCTTTATCTTCTGCACATTTGACTATTGCTTCCTGTACTTCTGGTCTTTTGTAGTACATTAGAAGTTCTGATTTAGCTATCATGCTCGAGGGTATATGTTGGTCTTATTTATTTGTTAGTTTTTTGTGTTGTAAAAACTTATAAATAACTATTTTAAGGGGTTTCTACACACCAAGATTTGATTTTCTGGTAAACATTTCATGCCTTTTAGGAGTTTTGGAAACCTTCCAACGTTAGTTTTATTGATCTTTGAATATTCCTTACTGAATAAAAGTTTACATAATATATTTAGTATTGTTCTGCCAAAAGGAATTGTGGTTTTTTTGAAATAAAATGATTGTCCTAAAAGTTCAACTTGCCCAAAATAGTCTCTTAACAGTCTATTGAACTCAACCAGATTCCATTCTCTCACGTGGAATGGGTTGTTCGGCTTATCTTTTAAGGATCCTTTTTTTCTTACTGGTGTTGAGCAGATGTAAACTCCATCTTTGTTTAATACTTTTACAACTGAACTAAGATGTTCTTTTGGTTTATCTATGTGTTCTATTGTTTCAAAAGACACAACAACATCAACAGAGTTTTTACTTAATGGGATTTTTTGAGCATCCATTTTTTTGAATTTCAGATTTTTGTCTTTGTAAGTTAGTTTTGCTTTTTCCAAACTATTTTCATCCACATCCCCACCCGTACAAAGTTTACATCCTGCATCGGCCAGTATCTTACTTCCATATCCTATTCCGCATGCAATATCAAGAACATTCTTGTTTTTTACGTAATGGCTTGCGAACTTGTATCTGTTGATGTGTTCTCTTTCCATTTCAGGGTCTTTACCCATCTGTTCTATCCGTTCATCATATACTTTTTTCATTGTTGGAGGGGATTTGTGTTTTTTATATAACTCTTTCCTTGTCTCAAGAAATACTGTTTATAAACGACAAACTATTTATACCACCTGTCCTTTTAACCTTTTAAAATGGGGGCTTTTGGTAATAATGTTAAAACAACTCTTCTTTTAGGGGGGTTAACTGGTTTATTGCTAGTTGTTGGAGCACTGCTTGGTGGAAGATCTGGACTAATAATTGCATTTTTCTTTGCAATCGTAATGAACTTTGGTTCATACTGGTTCTCGGACAAAATAGTTCTGATGATGTACCGGGCTAAGCCTGTAACAAGAAAACAAGTTCCTAATTTATACAAGATTGTTGATGAAGTTAGAAAGAAAGCTAAGCTTCCTATGCCTAAGGTTTATGTAATCCCAACAATGTCTCCGAATGCTTTTGCTACTGGAAGAAATCCTAAGCACGGCGTTGTTGCAGTTACTCAAGGTCTAGTTAACCTTCTAAGCCACAATGAATTGAAAGGTGTTATCGCTCACGAAGTTGGTCACATTAAAAACAGGGATATTTTAATCAGCAGCGTTGCAGCTACTATCGCAGGAGTTATCTCTTTTGTTGCTATGATGGCTAGATGGTCTGCTATCTTTGGTGGCTTTGGTGGCAGAGATGGTGATAATAATATTATTGGTGTTTTGGCTGTTGCAATTATCACACCTATTATTGCTATGATTATTCAGCTTGCAATTTCTAGAAGTAGAGAGTATCTTGCAGATGAGTCCGGCGCTGAATTTGCAGGCAATCCAACTTATCTTGCTGACGCTTTAGAAAAGCTTGAACAAGGTAATAAGATGATGCCTTTGAAAGACGCAAACCCTGCAACTGCTCATCTATTTATCACAAATCCTTTGTCAGGTAAAGGTTTGATGAATTTACTTTCAACTCACCCTCCTATCAAGGAGAGAGTTAAGAAATTAAGAGCTATGAAGAACTAATCCTCTTCATATTCTTTCTCAACACTGTCTTTTATTTCGGAAGCAATCTTACTCCCGACTTTTTCTACTTTTTGTAAGTCTTCTTTAGAAGCAGTTACAATTTTTCTAATCGTCTTAAACTCTTTCAAAAGATCCTTTGCCAGTTTTGGCCCCACATTGGGCAACGAACCAACAATATATTCTTGTTGTTCTTTTCCTGTCATTGGTTTTACGCTTGTATGCAAAGAATAATCTTTTCCTTTCTCAGCTTGTTCTCTTCTAACGATTGCGCTAAACAATGAAGCTGTATCTTTATGATCTTTAGTTTGTATTAATGGGATTCCATAACTTACGGTTATTGTTGCCAACATTCCTCGAATTGCGTTTGGGTGTATATTTCTTTGTGCGTATAATTCCTCGCCGCCTTCTATTACGACAAGCGGACGAACAAAATTCCTCTTCAATTCCTTTAACTGGTTCAACAAACGTCCATCAATTATTGAGTCTACAAAATCTCCTACTGTTTTAAACTCAACTCCACAGTCTCTTGATAAAACATAATCTCCTACTGGCAACTGTTTCAGATTGATTTGTATTCCCATATCTATTAGTTCTTTTACAACTACGTTTGCTTTTTCTCTGTGGTCTGCATAAACAACATATTCTTCTTCAGGAATATATTTTTCTAATGTTTGTGAGCTTACTTCTTTTAGTTTGATCTTTTTCTTCACATCCTGTAATATTTTGTGCATCTTTCTTTCTTTGTGTATAGCAGTCCACCTATATGCTTCATCTCTGGTGTCTTGTGTACTTAACATAATCACTCTCCCTTTCTCCTGTCTTCCAGTCCTCCCTCTTCTTTGGATACTTCTTATTGCTGAAGGTATTGGTTCATGAAATATTACTAAGTCTACTGAGGGTATATCCAAGCCTTCCTCACCAACTGAAGTCATTATTACAACATTGTAAACGCCTTCTCTAAAGTCATCTAGAATTTTTATCTGTTCTTTTTGTGATAAACCTGTGCCTGCTTTTTTTGCCTGTCCTACGAAAACTACTGATTTAACTCCTTTTATTTCACTAAGCTCTTTTTGTATTTTTGTTGCGCTGTCTCTATACTGTGTGAATACTATTATCTTGGAGTCAGGAGTTATTTCTTTCCTCACTATCTCTCTTAGCTCACTTACTTTTGGATGTTCGACTCCTTTTTGTATGAGTTGTGTTGTTTTATGTAGTGCGGTCTTAAACTCGTTATCTGCTGCTAAGTTTTTAGCTGCCTTACTTTTTCCTTTCAAAGCTTCTCCATTTATTTTTTGGAAATACTTTTCTAGTGCAGTTATTCCTTGTGTCTCAATTAACTCTAACGCGTGCGAAACTTTAGTTGCCTCTGCTGCTAATGAGATTGATTTCATTATTTCGAAATCTCTTTCTCCTTGCATCATTCTTGATCTTAGTTCTGCTTGTAATTTTAACAATTCAGTTTTAGATGTCAAACCGATAGAATTCAAATATCCTAATCCTTTGATTTGTTTTAATTTATTTTTGTAACACAAGTCTAAATATTTTTTTATCTCCTTAAAGCTTTCTGGTAATTTTACCTTAACAATTTCTGTTTTTACTTCTTGTATGTAAGGCTTAACATCGGGACTCACATTTGTTCTTACTTCTATGTCTTCTACGTAAAGATTGTTTACAACTTCTGTTACTTTTTCGACATCTGAGCCCGGTGAAGCTGTTAATCCTAAAATTCTTGGAAAGTTTGCTTTTTTCATGTATTGTTTTGCTACAAATACATAAGCATAATCTCCTGTTGCTCTATGTGCTTCATCAAAAACTAACAAGCTTACTTCTTCTAGTTTTATCCGTCTAGAAATAACATCATTTTCTAGTCCTTGTGGTGTGCTGAATATGATTTGTTTTTCTTTCCATAGTTCTTCTCTTTTTTTGGGATTTATCATTCCTGTAAACACAGTCATTTTGTCTTCATCCACATTCAAGAATTCTGAAAAGGTTTGCATATGTTGATTGATAAGTGGTCGTGTGGGGGATAATATCAAAATCTTTGATTCAGGAAACTGCTTCAGCCTCTGAACTGCAAGCATTAGTGCAATTACTGTTTTCCCCATGCCTGTTGGTAATACTACTAGTGTGTTTTTTATTGCTGCTGTAGAAAAGATTGTTTCTTGGTACAATCTTGGTTTTATTCCGTTTATCATCTCTAATACAAGGTTTTGTTTCATATCTTTTATATTGTTTTATTTGTTTATAAACAACTCGTGAGAGAATGTCTAGTGTCCAGTGCGAGCTTGGCGAGCGCTGGGCTCAAAAAATGCAGATAATTTTTTGTTGTCTTGTGACTTTATTCTAATTTTGTTAAGTCGTTTTCAATAACAACTGGTTTCATACCTATGATTTCTTCTTTGTAGTTTTGTTCTGGTATCTTATTCAACAAAAATATTTTCTTTCCAAAATGAAATGCTAACCCCATCTCTAGCAAGGTGTTTGCGCCAACATACCCAGTAACATAGTTTTTATCATAATTCAGAACCAATACTGCATCTGACCATTCTACTTTTTCGAAGTGGTTTCTCATTGCTTTTTCTTTTTGGTCCCATATCCAGCTATCGTCTGATGTTTCCGCTTTTCTCATAGCATAGTATTGTTTTGCGGGAATCATTTTTCCACTGTCGTCCATCACTTCATGTGGTGGCAGTTTTACTTCATGTCCCAATTCTTCTAGTTCTTTTTTTACTTGTTGCATCTCATCTGTAAATGCTATGCTTCCGCAGATTGTTATCTTCATTTTATCTTCTCCAAATCACCATCAAGTATCACTGGTTTTATGCTTACTAATTCTTCGTAGTGTGGTTGTCCGTCTTCAATAGGATTCATTATGAATATTTTCTTCTTCAGATAGTGTGCAATTGTCATTTCCATTAATGTGTTTGATCCTATATACCCATCAAAGCCTTTTCTTTTTTTGTTGAGTATAAAGACTGCATCTGAGTTTTCTATTTTTTTGAAGTGTCCTTGCATCCAGATTGGTTTCATCTCAAGTAGTTTTTCTCTACTGTATTCTCTTGCAAAGTCTTCTTCTTTAAGTACAGGTTCAGGATAAGATGTTTCATGACCTTTTTTAGATATTTGATTTGCTATTTCTACCATATCCGTTGCAAACTCAGTACTTCCGCACACCACTATATTCATACTGGTTGGGGTATCAAAGCAGTATAAATACTTTTTGGAGAATAGTTTTATAAATTATGAAGAACATGTACTATTTATGACGGGCAAGGTCGGTGTTGGTTTTGGAGTTATGATTCTTAAAGATAATAAAGTGTTATTAGGTAAACGACATGAAGATCCTGAGAAAGCAGATAGTCTTCTAAATGGTGCCGGGACGTGGACTATGCCTGGCGGCAAGTTAGATTTTGGTGAAAGTTTCGAGCAAGGTGCTGTTAGAGAAGTTTTAGAGGAGACAGGTATTAAAATAAAGAACACAAGTGTTATCTGTATCAACAACGATATTGTTGAGACTGCGCATTTCATTACTATTGGCTTACTTTGCACTGATTTTGAAGGGTCTCCTGAAGTTATGGAGCCTGATGAGATTACTGAGTGGGGTTGGTTTGATTTGGAAGATTTACCCTCTCCATTATACTTTCCCAGCGAGAAAGTTCTTAATAACTATTTGAAAAAGAAGTTCTACATAAGTGATTAATCAATTATCTGTTTCTTGTGCAGCATAAAACTAACTGCATTACCTAAAATAAAGAAAATGATATTCAGGAAAACACTTCCATATCTTACACCTAAAATATATCCTACAACAAACCCTGCAAATATTAACAGGTATGATTGTAACGAGTTTAATTTTTTATAGACTGTCCTCCCACTTATTATCCCAATCAGAAATATAACGACATAACTTGTCATTGCATCTTTCATTAATAAGGAAACAAATAGTCCAACAACTAAAAGTACAATCATGCTGATTTCTACCCAGTTAGTTGAAGGTTTCAAAGAGTCTACAAAGTCTGTTATGTCTTTTCCCATTTTATTTTCCTTTTTCTAGTGTGAAATAGCCTATTCCCAGTGTAACTAATGCAAGTGCAATTGAAGCCAGTATTGTAGTCAATGTACTCGCTACAAACATCAGTATTGCTGCAGCAACTATAAATCCTGCTCCGAAGAAGTAAAACAGTCTGGATCCGAAGAACACTTTGCTTCCATCTAAAGGTGGGATTGGTAATATGTTAAACACAGCCAGCCACGCATTTATTATCATCGCTTTCATAACTAATGATTCATTTATCAGAGGGAATGAACCTAACACCTTAAACAATAACCCCAACACAATATTCGCCAAAGGCCCGACATAAGATATTATTGCGTTGTCTTTATACGTCAAGAATGGTTTGTAATGTCCTACTCTGTGGAATGATATTGCGTTTATCATTACGAACCCTGGAGCCAAAAAGAACAGCTCACCATTTGACAGTACAGTAACTAATAATCCTATCATTAATCCAGGAAACCACATTCTGTACTTTGCTTCATAACCTTTTCCTATCGCAAACCCTTTGTGTGCTGCTTCATGCACTAAGAATGCTAAACCTACGATAACGATTGAGTTAAACAAGTTTTGTAACCCAACTATCATGTCGAAGGTTTCTTCTCCCCATTCTTTGAAGCTGAATATGAACCCTATTACTAGAACTGTTATTATTATGTCTCTTATCTCTTTTTGATCAAATGTGAAATATTTTTTGAAGTTATGTCCTACCGATCTTCTCATATTATTTACCTTGTTTTTTGAGTTTATAAGTCTTGCTTTTCTAATTTCTTTATTATATCGATCATCTCTTTTTCGTGTCCTGCTCCCACGACAGCAACTATTTTTTCACCTTCAAATTTACCCATTAAGTGATGCAGATTTTTTGCCATCACTTCATTTCTTTCTTCAACTAACACTTTGTACAGTGAAGGGTATCTTTCTTTTACTTGGTCTATCATTTTTTTTATCATTTTTTTATCAGGCACTTTTGTCAAATCAAATTTGATCCTGTGTTTTTTTGAAAATATCCCTTTGAATATATCTACAACTAAGTGCCACTTCTCTTTCCATGTAAATGCTTTTGAGAATCGTTTTAGTGTGATTTGTATCTCTTGATCAATTAGTGCTACCCTTTTTTTGTTCTTCTGCGCTAGTCTGAAGGCAGTAACCATTTCCTCGCCAGGTTTAACTCCTACATACTTTCCTAGTTTTGCTTCTATATATCCACCTATTAAACTAAATAAATACCCTTTCAAACCAATTCTCCTAATATCTTGCAGCCTGGGTCCTCTTTTTTTATCACTAATCAACCCAACTAGTCTGCCTTTATCTAGTTCTAGTGCCACAATGTCCGGATCTTCTTCCTCTATTGTCTTGGCCACTTCATTGATTGACTGTCTTGCTATATGGCTGGTTCCTATCAGTATTAGGTTTTTATGCTTCATTCTTAAACAGAATAGAAAACTATTTATATATAAAATGTTCTGGTTATAATACCAATTAAAATTAGGAGGGGAATAAAGATGTTAAAGATGAAAAATGTAACGGAATGTTACGATATGAAGGTATTTACTGACGCAGGCGATTATTTCGGCGATATTGAGGAAGCTATGTTAACACCTAACAAGATAAGCGGGTGGAGAGTTAAGGCTTCTAAGGCTTCTTTTTTGGCTAAAGTTTTAGGTTCAGCTAAAGGAGTTATAGTGCCGCACCAGCTTGTTAAAGCGATTGGTGACATAATGATTATTAGTAAAGCAGCAGTTCCGTCTTACAACGAAGAAGAAGACACTGCTGAATAATTTTTTTTTATTACTTTTTCTCTTTAAATAAGAAAGATTACTTTTATTAACCAGTTGATTTTTTCCAGACTTGGTGGTATTATCTTGGACCGTTTAGATGAGTTAGAAAGTCAGTCTATCTATATTTTAAGGGAAGCATACAGTAAGTTCGGCAACTTATGTATGTTGTGGTCTATTGGTAAAGATAGCACTGTTCTTTTGTGGTTGGCAAGAAAAGCTTTCTTTAATCATGTTCCTTTTCCTTTGGTTCATGTTGATACTAGTTATAAGATTCCTGAGATGATCAAGTACAGAGATAAATTGGCTTTGAAGCTTAAGGTTAACATGGTGGTTGGCCAAAACAAAGCCGCATTAAACGATAAACAAACTTTTCCTGATGGCAATGTTAATAGATTAGTTTGTTGTAAGAATCTTAAGACTGAAGCTTTAAGAAATACTCTTTCAGGTGAGTGGGACAGGTACAGACTTGATCATAATAAGAAGGAATACATTTTGGATGAAAATAAAGAGCCTTACACAGGGGTTATTGTGGGCGTTAGGTCTGACGAGGAGGGCAGCAGGTCTAAGGAAAGATATTTTTCACCCAGGGATAAGAATAATGACTGGGATGTTGGAGATCAGCCCCCCGAGCTTTGGAACCAGTTTAAGACAGATTTTGCTCCGGGCACACACATAAGGATACATCCTTTGCTTGATTGGACTGAACTTGATATCTGGAAATACATTGAGAGAGAAAAGATTCCTATAACTGAGCTTTATTTGAGTAAGAACGGCAAAAGGTACAGGTCTCTTGGTTGTTACCCATGTACAAATCCAATAGATTCTGATGCAAAGACCGTAAGTGAGATAGTTAAAGAGTTGGAATCAGGTAAGTTTTCCAACATCGCTGAACGTTCTGGCAGGGCCCAAGATAAAGAAGATGGGGGTTTAGAGACTTTAAGAAAAGAGGGTTACATGTAACATGAAAGAGCAGATGAATATTGTTATTGTTGGTCATGTTGATCACGGTAAAAGCACAGTGATAGGTAGATTGCTGGCTGACACGAATTCGCTTCCAGAAGGAAAACTGGATCAAGTTAGAGAAAACTGTAAGAGGGAGTCTAAAGTTTTTGAATACGCTTTTTTGTTGGATGCATTAAAGGATGAGCAAAGTCAAGGGATCACTATTGATTCTGCCAGGTGTTTTTTCAAAAGCAGTCTTAGAGATTACATCATAATTGATGCGCCAGGTCACATTGAATTTTTGAAGAATATGATCTCTGGTGCTGCAAGGGCAGAAGCAGCTTTATTGATTATTGACGCTGATGAAGGCATTCAGGAAAATTCAAGACGGCACGGTTATATGCTTTCTATGCTGGGGATAAAACAAGTAGTTGTTTGTGTGAATAAGATGGATCTGGTTGATTATAGTAAGTCTGTATTTGATAAGATTAAGTCTGATTATTCTGAGTTTCTTGGTAATGTGGGAATAACACCAAAAGAATTCATCCCTATCTCAGCTCTTAAAGGGGACAACATAATAAAGGGTTCTGAAAGTCTTTCTTGGTTTGAAGGAAACAGTGTCTTATCTTCCTTAGACTCATTCAAAAAAGAAAAGTCTGAAGAAGAAAAGCCTTTTAGGATGTTTGTCCAAGGTGTTTACAAGTTTACAAGGAAAGGAGACAGTAGAAGGATAATTGCGGGCAGGGTAGATTCAGGATCTATCAAAGTAGGTGACAAGGTTGTTTTCTTTCCATCTAACAAAAGTTCAGAAGTTAGCAGTATAGAGTGTCTGAATTCAACAAGAACTGAAGTTTCTGCAGGGCACTCCACAGGTTTTACTTTGAAGGAGCAGGTTTACATCAACAGAGGAGAAGTTATGTGCAGAAAAGATGAACGAACTCCTTATGTTAGTTCTTCTATAAAGTCAAATATATTCTGGATGGGAAAGGAAAGTATGGTTCTGGATAGGTGGTACAAGTTAAAACTAGGAACTTTAGAAGTTCCTGTAAGGTTAAAAAAAGTTTTTGATGTGTTAGATGCGTCTAGTTTAGATGGTTGTAGACGAAATGAGATTAACAGGCATGATGTTGCAAAATGTCTCTTAGAGTGTAAGTCGAGCGCTGCTTTCGATATGTTTAGTGAGATAAACGCTTCAGGAAGATTTGTCATTGTCGATGATTATGATATTGCGGGGGGAGGGATAATTACCGGTTTTGTTGAAGATAAGAGGAATGTTGTTTGGCATGATCGGGAGATTACAAGAGAAGAAAGATCTAAGATTTTAGGTCATAGATCTAAGATGATCTGGTTTACTGGACTTTCAGGTAGTGGTAAAAGTACTGTTGCGGTTGCGTTACAGAAAAAACTGATTCAAGAAGGCAAGATGGTTTATGTTCTTGATGGTGATAATGTAAGGCACGGCTTAAACAAGGATTTAGGATTTTCTGAGATGGATAGGATAGAAAATATCCGAAGGATCGGTGAAGTTGGAACCTTATTTGTGGACTCTGGTTTGATTACGTTAGCAGCATTCATATCACCTTACACAAAAGATAGGAATATTGTCAGGAATAGGTTGGGTGATGACTTTATTGAAGTGTTTGTTAAATGTGCTATCGATGAATGTGAAAAGAGAGATCCTAAAGGGTTATACAAGAAAGCGAGGAAGGGCGAGATTAAAGAGTTCACAGGGGTTTCTGCTCCGTATGAAGCGCCTAAGAACCCCGAGATCACAGTTGACACTTCTAAGCTGAGCGTTCAAGAGTCTGTAGATAAGATCTATGATTATTTAGCTAGTAATGATGTGATTTAGAAATATTTATTCTTCTGATTCTTCTACTTCTTCTTTTTCTTCTGAGACTATTTTTGCTGCAGCTGCTGCTTTGTCTCCATGAGAGAGTTTCATTATTCTCATTCCTTGTGTGTTTCTGCCTATTGTGCTGATTTGGTGTGCAGGTATTCTTATTGTGATTCCTTTTTGTGTTGTTAATACTAACTCGTCATCATCTGTTATCGATCTTGTTGCTACTGCTTTCCCGTTTCTTTCTGAGCAGATTATATTGATGACTCCTTTACTTCCTCTTCCGACCTGTCTGTACTCCAGGATTTTAGTTCTTTTTCCATAACCATTTTCGGTGATTGTAAATAGTGTCTTTTCGTCCTGTCCTCTTACTAGCCCAATTACTTTGTCTCCTTCTCGTAAGTTGATTCCTCTGCTTCCTCTGCTAGCTCTTCCTACAGGTCTTGCTTCGGATTCGTCAAACTTAACTGCTATCCCGTTTTGTGTTGTTAGCATTATTTTTTGATATCCGTCTGTTATCATTGCGCCAACTAGTGTATCTCCAGAGTCTAGATTGATTGCGATTATGCCGCCTTGTCTTGGTTTGGAGTATGCTGATAAGTTTGTTTTCTTTATGACTCCTTGTTTTGTTGCCATCACTATGTATTTTTCTGGATCAAAGTCTTTTACGGGTAGGATTGCAGTTATTTTTTCATCTGCTTTCAAATTGATCAAATTAACGATTGCTTTTCCTTTTGCTTGTCTTGATGCTTCAGGTATTGAGTATACTTTTAGCCAGTATACTTGTCCTTTGTCTGTAAAGAATAGTAGGTAAGCGTGTGTGTTTGCAATGAATAAGTTTTCTATCCAGTCTTCTTCTTTGGTGGTTGCTCCAATAATGCCCTTGCCACCTCTTCTTTGTTGTTTGTATGTGTCGATTGGTAGTCTTTTGATGTATCCTGCATGGCTTACTGTAACGACCATATCTTCTTCTTTTATCAGGTCCTCAGTTTCTATGTCGTCTGTTTCTGCTTCTTCAATTACTGTTCTTCTTTCATCTCCATATTTGTTTTTTAGCTCTTCACTTTCTTTTTTGATTATGTCTAGTATTTTTTGTTCGTCTGCAAGTATTGCTTTTAGTTCTCCTATTAACTTGATTAGTTCTTGTTGTTCGTTTCTTATTTTGTCTTGTTCTAGGTTTGTAAGTCTTTGTAACTTCATGTCTAGAATTGCTTGTGCTTGTATCTCTGTTAATGTGTATTGGGACATTAATCCTTTTCTTGCTTCTTCTGCTGTTTTGGATTTCTTGATTAATTCGATCGCGTTATCTATGTCATTAAGTGCAATGATTAATCCTTCTAAGATGTGTGCTCTTTTTTCTGCTTTGTCCAGCTCAAATTCTGTTCTTCTTCTCACTACGATTTGTCTATGTTTTACGAATTGGGTTATTGCTTGTTTTAGGTTTAGAACTTTTGGTTCGTTGTTAACTAGTGCAAGCATATTGATTCCAAATGTTGTTTGTAGTCTGCTGTGCTTGTATAGTTGGTTTAGGATTATTTCTGGGCTTTCGTCTTTCTTTAGAACGATAACTATTCTCATTCCTGTTCTGTCACTCTCATCCCTGATGTCGCTTATCCCATTGATCTTTTTATCTCGGACAAGGTCTGCAATCTCTTCTATCAATAAAGATTTGTTTACTTGGTAGGGGATTTCTTTAACTATAATTTTGTTTTTCTTTCCTTCTTCTATTTCTGTTTTTGCTCTTACTCTTAGATGTCCTTTTCCTGTTTGATACGCTCTTTTGATTCCTGCTCTTCCGCAGATTGTTGCGCCCGTTGGGAAGTCAGGCCCTTTAACTAGCCTCATCAGTTCTACGATTTCTATTTCTGGATTTTCTATGTAAGCCATCACACCATCTAGTATTTCTGCCATGTTGTGTGGTGGAATGTTTGTTGCCATCCCCACAGCAATCCCCGAACTTCCATTTGCCAATAGGTTTGGAAATTTTGATGGCATTACTGACGGTTCTTTTAAGCTTCCGTCGAAATTAGGGACAAATTCTACTGTGTTTTTGTCTATGTCTTGAAGCATCTCTTCTGCTATCTTTTGCATTCTTGCTTCTGTATATCTCATTGCCGCTGCGTTATCTCCGTCTATGCTTCCGAAGTTTCCTTGTCCATGTACTAGTGGGTATCTTAGTGAGAATTCTTGTGCCATCCTCACCATAGAATCATAAACTGCAGAATCGCCGTGTGGGTGGTACTTACCTAAACATTCCCCTACGATCCTTGCGCTTTTTTTGAACGGCTTGTTATGCAGCATGCCCATATCATGCATTGCATATAGTATCCTTCTGTGTACTGGTTTTAACCCATCTCTTGCATCTGGCAGTGCTCTTGATACTATTACTGACATTGCATAATCAAGGTATGAAGATTTCATCTCTTCCTCTATCTCTCTATCTTTTATGAGCTCTTTCTTCTTAGAATTATCATTATTTTGAGCTGTTTCTTGTGTGTTTTCCATGTCCTTTTTTTCGTCAGAATTTGGGTCCATTTTACGTCTTTTTCTATATAAACAAAATGCGCTCTCCTTTATATATCTTCCTATTATAAAACACCTTCTCAGGCTCTCTAAGTATTAAATTTGGCTATTTCACGCTTCTTTTAAAGGGCTTTAGAACGCCTATATTTGCCTTAAGATTTGTGTTTTTTGTGGTGTGTGTACTGTGAATGATTTACCACAATAAACGCACCGTTTTTTCTTCCCTGTTGGGTTGTCTGTTTGGTACTTCATTTTGTTGCCGCATTTCGGGCACATTAGCAGGAATGTTTTATTCATCTTTTAGTTTTTTAGCTCTTGTTTTTTTCAGTTTTTCCATTAGTTTTTCACATTCTCTTCTTATTTCTTCTTTAATCTTTGGAAACTTATTTTTTTTAATTGATCGGGTATGTATTTCTTTTGTGATTCTCGGATTAAAGGTCAACCCCAAAAAATTGAATATTCTTTCCATTTCTTTTTTTGGATTATTAACTAGTTCTTCATATTCTGTAAGGAACAATTTACTGCTCTTTTCAATTTTATCTTTGTATAACAGATTGTTTCTTATTATCCAAAAGAGACTCCTTTTTTCATGTTCGTTTAGTTTGGTGTTGCAGATCTTTTTCAGTTCGTTTCTGTCTTTTATTGATATTTTTTCTGTTTTCCAGCTTTGTTTACCTTCTATTATCTCTTCTATGGGTTTATCATCTGGAAACTGGATTATCATTGAGTTCACAACATCTTTATAGTTCCTATAAATCCAGATTGCTTTTGAGTTGGGGTATGTTTCAAGGATCTCTTTTGCGTTTTGGCTGTTTAATATAGACTTAAATACGATTAGTTGAGCGTTGCTTTTATCAATCAACCTGTCGATTGTTTTTTTGTTTTTTAGTCTAAAGTCTGAAAATGCTTCTTCATCGGTATAAAGATATAGTTCAATTCTTTTATCTTTTGCGATCGTGAAGGTTAGCATGTTTGTTCCTGATCTCGGACAGCCAAATATGAAAAGAGGGGTTTTAGTTTTTCTTTTTACAGGTTTGTGTATTGCAAGATGCAGTTTTCTTAGTGTTTTTGCTATTTTCTTTCTTTTTGTTAACATTTTTAGTTTGGGAATAAACTATTTTTTGGTTTTATTTTGAGGGGTGTTCAGATTTTTCTTGCGCGTCTTTAACTTCTTTGCTTTCTTCTACTTCTGTTTTATCTCCTTTTTCTTCTTCACCAAGTTCTCCACTGTCTGGTTGAGCTGCTTCTTTCTCAGCTCTCTTAGCTTCTCGTTCTTGTTTCCGTTTCTCTTTTTCTTTTTTCAGTTTTTGTTTTTCTTTTTCGATCTTGTCTTGTTCTTCTAACTCAAGTTCATAAGCTTCTTTTTTCTCTTCCTCTTTTTCTATCTCTTGGATTATTCCTTCTTCCATTAGCTCATTTTCTACTTCTGCAACTGCTTCTTCTTGTGTTTTTTCTTCTTTTTTCTCTTCTTTCTGTTCTTTTTTCTTTTGTTTTTCTAGTTCTTTAACTTGCTCTTTTATCTCTTTTAGTTCTTCTTCTTTTTGTTCTACTGCTTCTTCAGCTTCTTTTACATCGTTGAACATATTTTTCATGTTGTCGGAAGGAACATCAAAATATTTGAAGAAGTACTGGCTTAACTTTATCAGTCTTGTCCTGCCGCTTACCTCTCGCGTTATGTATCCCATCTCTTCTAATAATTTCAAGTGATCGTATGCTTTGTTTGTTCTTATCTTGATTACTTCTGATTGTAGTACTGGTGCTTTGTAAGCGATAACTGCTAATGTTTCCATTGTTTGTTTGTCTAGCTCTGTCTCGCTTATTATGTCTTGTACTGTTGGTATGTGTGCATCTGCGACACCCATTTTCCAGTACGTGCCTTGTTGTACTAGAGAGATCGATCCTTCTCGTTTAGAATAGTCTTGTTGTAGTTCTTTCAAAGCTTCTT
The DNA here is from genome assembly GCA_028279745.1 of Candidatus Nanoarchaeia archaeon. GTDB lineage: Archaea > Nanobdellota > Nanobdellia > Woesearchaeales > JANQNC01 > JANQNC01. Next base: position 697,233 of record JANQNC010000001.1, on the reverse strand, counting down.
CTATTTTTGTCTTGTCTTCAACATGGGTTATTTTTGATATTTCTTCTAGGTCTATCTTTCTTCCTACTGCGAATAGGACTGCTTCCACCTTTTCTTTTATTTCTTTCACCACGTCGGTGGTGCCAGAAATCTCTGATTTCTGTGTCATTTTATGCTTTGAATTTGTCTGTTAGAACATACTTGTCGTCTTTCTTTTCTAGTTCGCCTCTTTTTACTAAGGCATCCATGTACTTTATTACCATCTCTTTTTCTATTCCGGTTATTTTTGAGATGTCATCTTCTGTTAACTTTTCATCTTGTTGCATATGGTACAGAACAACATATCTTATCACCTGTACAAATTGTTTTTTTAGGTTAGTTGTTTGTGCAGTCAGGTTTTTTGAGTGCATCTCGATTCTATGTAGTCTGTCTTGCAGGTCATTCAAGAAATTTGAGACTTCAATCTCTTTCATTTTGAATTCTTTTGGCTGTAATATCTCTATGCTTGATGGCATGTAGTCAAAACAAAACCCCATTACATCGTTTATGTTTTTTGCTACAACTTCCATTTCTGCAAATGCTGCATAAAGTCCTGTTTTTTCTTGTTTTTCTGCTTCGAAGAATGTTACTTTTGAGAATTTGAAGTTTTCGTTCTTTTTTATGTTTTCTAGATACATCTTTAGTGTGTTATCTATGTGTTCTTTTGGTTTTCCCACTAGCTCACTTATTGCTTTGAAGTGTATCTGGAATTTCTCTAATTCTTTTTCATCTATCTCTTCGTTCATGCTAAAAAACCTCTGGTTTTTTTGTACGCCAAAAATCCTTTAGATTTTTGCGCGTGTCATCTTTTCCATATCAGTATTACGTTAAATAATACAGATAGCCCCAGTATTATATAGTTTACTATTTTTTTCTTTCCTTCGTTGTCAGATTCGTATAATTCGATCCTGTGAGGCTCTGTCATCTGTGATTTTTTTTGGTTTATAACGCTTTCGGTGATTTGTTCTCCAAGATTTTCAGCCAGTAATGGTTTTGTTTCTTCTTCTGTAGTTGTTATGTTGAACTCCAACCTTTTCTCTTCCACTTTTTTACCATCTCTATAGATTTCCAACAAGTATCCTGGATGTTTACTGCTTAAATTTGTCTTATAACTGAACTCCCCATCAACAACACTCAAAGATACACTATCATTCCCATTAACAACAAACGCTTCAACTCCTTCATCAACTCTCCCTGTAAGTGTTATCTCTTTTCCTTCTTCAAATAGTTTAGTTCTTGTGTAGAATGATTTTATTTGTGGTTCTTTTTTTGCAGGCGTAACTTTTACTGCTGAACTTCCTCCAGAACTCCCTGAACTTTTTTGCACTGATTTAACTTCAACTTTTTTTTCTTCATACTCTTCATTCCTAACAAACACTTTCTTTTCAAAATAGTTATTTGATGTATTGACATCAAACTCATTTAGATACAAAAACCCTTTTATCACCAGCACCTTATCTTTTTCTTCTATTTTTGGGGTGTAATGTTTGGTATTAAGGTTTGTTGTATTCCATTTTTTCTTTACTATGTTCCCGAACAAGTCTTCTATCCTGTATTCTATTGTGAAATTACTATTTTCCTCGTTTAGTGAGAAATAGATTGAAATTTTTTCACTATTTTCATAAGTGTCTTTGTTAGTGTCTATTTTCAGAATAATGTCAGTCTCATTAACTCCAATAGTTACATTTGTTGAGTTGGCGTGGTTTGTTGCATTAATACTTAAATTCACACTAACATTTGTACTAACATTAACTTCAACAGTTACATTAATAGTCCCGTTCTCAACAGTCAAGTTATGAACTGTCACATTCTCTTCTGTCATATTGATAACCGTAACATTCTCAACACTAACATTTTCAAAAGTCTTATTAACAACTGTTATGTTAGAGTCATCAGTGTTGCCTAGCATAGGTTGATGAGGTGTTGCAGAACTAGGTTGCCAGGCAACTTCTTTGCTGATGCTCTTCCCTTCCGGCGCTACATCTGTGTATGTAACTTCATCCACGATCTCTCCCAAGTAATTGTAAAGTGTTATTGTTTCACCTGAATTCAACAAACTCCCAGAGTATTCTTCTTCACAACTCACATTGTATCTTTCACTAAATTTCTCTTTATCTTTACAGATAACAAAGTAACCCTCAAAATCAGTGTCATCAAAAGTTAGGTCAATACCTTCAAAGTAATAATTGCTAAGATTACTTTGTTGATCTGAGTGAAGTTCAATATATTCGTAATGGTTGTCTGATCCTTCTGGATTGTACATTATCTCGCTTATTTCTAATGCGTAAGACAATTTTATCATCATCAACAAGATCAAAATTGATTTTTTCATAGTGTTATAGTGCGTTTATCCTTAAAAGAAGTTCTCAGCCAGAATTCGTAAATACTGGCCTTCTACACCTTATTTTATTCATTACTACTCTTGAATACTAAGAAAACTTTTAATAAACTCTTCTGCACTTTGAAGTGAATAAGGGGGTGTTATGTTTTAATGGCTTTATTTAATAAAAAGAAAGAGGATTTACCTTCTCCACCTAGTTTGGAAAGTACAGATTTACCTGAAGCGCCGTTACCTCCACACTTGGAGAACACACCGCCGCCTCCACATATTGGATCACATTCTGATTTTCCAGAACTTCCTGAAACTCCTGACGAGTTACCTGAATTTCCTGGAAAGAAAGAGTACACTTATGAGCCTGAATTACCTCCAGTTAATCCGGATATTCCTTCAACACCTGCTGTCGATGTGATGCCTGAAGATATGGATCAGATGGTTGAACAGCAAGCAGATTCTATATCTAAACCAGAGATAGTTCCTTTAGGTGGTGAAGAGTTTGACGAAGCTGTAGGTGAAGAAGTACAGAAGATTGAAGAGGATGAGTTTGAAGTTGAACAAGACATGTTAGATTCATTGAAAGAGACTAGATGTTTAGACTTTAGTAAGCCTCTGTTTGTTTTGGTAGATAACTACAAATGTGTTCTTGAGGAATTATCCGAAACGAAAAATGTTCTAAAGAACAGCGAAGACATTTTATTCAGGGTTAATGAACTTAAGAACGAGATGGATAAGAAATATGAACTTTGGAGAACCGAGATGGAAGATGTTCAAAGAAAACTAGTGTTTGTTGATAAAACATTATTTGAGGGTGGTATGCGTGGATAAAGAAATGCCTATATATGTAAGGATTGAAGAATACAAGGATGTGCTTGATGTAATTAACATGATCAAGAACAAGCTTGAAGAAGCTAAAGGTACTTTAGCAGACATTAACAGAATCAAGAATGAAGAAGATTCAGAACTAGAGAGATGGCACTTTGATCTTGAAGAAGTTGAGAAAAAGATGGATTACGTTGACAAGGCTTTGTTCGAGCCTGAAGCTTTATGAGAATGGCGAAAAAGAAGACTGATGAAGGAGAAAGTTTCTTTGTTGGGGTAAAATACCCTAATGAAGTTCGTAGAAGCATTTTGGAATCCCAAAAAGGCACGATAAGTTTTCTTAGAAGGTACGAGGCTTTGAAAGAGTTAAGAGTTAAGAAAGTTGAAAACATTGAGAAGCTAAGAACTAATATTGATGAAATTTCTAAGCTTGTTGCTAAAGTTAGAAGAAACCTTCCTAAGCATGGGTTAAGACAAGAAAAGCCTGTCGCAGAGAAAAAGAATGAAATTGTTGATACTTCTTTGAGAACATCTGAAGTTGACAAGCTTGACGCTGAACTTAGTTACATTGAGAAAAAACTTAAAGATTTGTCATGATTTAGCAAACCTTTAAAAAACACTCATTTTTTTCCCTATACTAGATGTGGGGGTACCGAAGTCTGGTTAAACGAGCTAGACTCAAGTTATTTGAGTGTTGAGGCATCTGCCAATGATAAGCTAGGTGCCCATTATGAGGAATCTAGTCCCTTAGTGGGTTCGAGAGTTCGAATCTCTCCCCCCACATTCACGCTTAAAAGAGGTCAAAGATGGGTAAGGTTAATATTCCTGAAGAAGGTAAGTTTTTGTTAAAGATTGGCGCAGCCATCTTTTTCCTGACGCTTTTGATATTCTGGGGAGCTTTGATGATCAACCCAGATGTGTCTCAGCTTAATACTTCTTTTTATGAGTCTTTTTCGATAGTTACTCACGCAAGCACTCCTGATGGTGTGCAGTCGTATGGTATTTTGTTTTTATCTGCAGCAGGAGTAGTTATCAATTTTTATATTATTTATGTTATGTTTGAATTTATTTTGGAGGGTAAAATGAATAAGATTTTTAGAGGTGTAAAAAACATGGGTGTTTTAAGAAACTTAAAGAACCATTACGTTGTTTGTGGCGGTGGTCGTGTTGGGCTTAATGTTGCTAAGGAATTATCTGAGCATAAGAAGAAAGTTATAATCATAGAGAAAGATCCGACTTTATTTGAAAGGATTGAAAATTCTCACATACCTTTGCTTAAAGGTGATGCTTTGGACGAAGCTAATTTGAGAAAGGTAAATCTTGAAAAGGCTAAGTTCCTTATTGCTTGCTTGGATAACGATGGTGATAATATCCTTTTAACGTTAACAGCTAAAGAGATAAACCAAGATATTCAGATTGGCGCGAGAGCTATGGATGACTTGATTGTTAAGAAACTTTATCATGCAGGTGCAGAGTATGTTGTACTTCCAGAAGTTGTTGGTGGTGTGCAGTTGGCTAAATCAGTTTTGAAGGATTAAAGATGTCATTACCCTCAAACAAGGCAGTTAACATTTTACCTACTTCTGAAGACTATGTTAAACAAAGAAAGCCTAAGAAAGTTAAGAAAGTTATTGTTAGTGAATCTGGTAAGACTTTTTACGCAAGAGAAAACAAAACTTCGTTCCATACTAAGTTTGGCGAGTTAAAACTTTCAAAAGATTCTCAAAAGATAAGGAATGAAAATTTTTTCATTTTTGATCCTGATTTCTTTGACAACTACAAGAACATTTTAAGGGTTGCACAAATTCCTCCTTTGAAAGATGTAGGTGCAATAATAGCAAACACAGGCATAAATAAGAATTCTAAAATTGTTGAAGCTGGAGCAGGAAGTGGTGGTCTGACTTGTTTTTTAGCAAGCATTGCGAAAAAAGTTACAAGTTATGAGATAAGAAAAGATTATTTTGATGTTGTTAAAAAGAATTTAGATTATCTTGACATAAAAAATGCAACCTTAAAAAATAAAGATTTCAAAGAAGCTTCTGAAAAGAATCAAGATGTTGTTGTCCTTGATATGCCAGACCCTAATAATCATTTAAAAGCAGCAAATAAGATCCTTAAACGAGGGGGTTTTTTAGTGCTTTATCTTCCTTGTATTACTCAGGTTGAAGAAGCTTTAAATAATTCTTCTGATTTCTTACACCTAAAGACACTAGAGCTTATAGAGCGTGAGTGGCATGTTGAAGGCAAGAAAGTAAGACCCAAATCACAGGGTTTGATGCATTCAGCATTTTTGGTGTTTTTTAGGAAAAAATGAGTATTTTTAGCAGGCTCTTTAAGAGAAAGAGAAAGATTGGGAAAGAGATTAGAATCATTGGTATAGATGATTCGCCATTTAGAAAACATAAAGGTTACAGGAGGATTCTTGCGATAGGCACTATTTTTAGAGGTGGGAAGGTTTTAGATGGTATTGTTTCTACTAATATTGAGATTGATGGTAGTGATGCTACTGATAAACTTATTCAGATGATAAACAATAGCAAACACAAAGATCAGCTTCAAGCAGTCATGACTGATGGTATTGCTATGGGTGGTTTTAATGTTCTTGACATAAAGAAATTGTCTGTTAAGACTAAACTTCCCGTTATTGTTGTTATGAGAAAATATCCTAATTTAGAAAGAGTGTTTAAAGCGTTGAAGAATGTTCAAAATCATCAGTACAAAGAGAAGCTTATTCGTGATGCTGGCGAGATTTATGAGGTTGATTTTGGCAAGAAGAAAGGCAAGATTTATATTCAGATTTATGGTTTGACTCCTGAAGAGGCAAATAAGATGGTTAAGATCTCAACCACAAATGGCTTGATGCCTGAACCGATCAGAGTTGCTCACTTGATGGCAAGTGGTGTCGTTGAGGGTGAAAGCAGAGGTAGAGCGTAGTATGGCAAAGATAGCTATTGATATTGCCTTATTATTGCCTGATGATATTGAAAATTTATGTATAAAACTCAATAAAAATTCTGAACGTATAAGACCTTTGGGAAAAAATGATTATATTCCCCACATCACTTTAGCTATGGGTGTAATTGATGAAAAAGATGTAAAACCAATTCAAGATTACTTGCAAGCTATAGAGCAATCACCTATTGAGCTATCTATTGAAAATATAAAATACAAAGAAACTCCTGAAGGGAATAAGTCTTCTTTTGAGATAACAAATACTGAAGAGTTACAATCATTGCATGAGACCATCCTAAATAAAATCAAACAGTATCTGCAAAAAGGCGCAACTGTGGATATGTTATACAAAGGTGAAGAAACAGGGATGAAGGATGAAACAAAAGTTTGGTTAGATACGCACAGTGAAAAAACTTCATTTGAAAACTATTGGCCTCATATCACTTTGGGTTGTTATGATGCTAAAGCTGATCTACCTATTAAGTTCAAAGTAGACACTATTGCCTTTTGTCATGTCGGTGATGGTGTTACTTGCAGAAAGATAATTTCTAAATATAAATTAAAATAAAAAAATAATTACTTCAACTCGTAAGTTAAAGTAACTTGTGCTGTGACATCAACATCTTCTGGGCTTATTTCAGTATCAACCTTTGGAGCTCCACCTTCAGCTACTGCATCAAATCCATAGTATCTGTATGGTTGATAGTAAGATGAAGATTCTGAAACGCCTATTACATCTCCCAAACTAACACCTGCTGCTGAAGCTAATGTTTTTGCTTTAGCTTTTGCGGCATCCGCTGCTTTCTCAATCGCTTGATTTTTTACCTGTTTCTGCATATCGTCAGATAATCTAAAGTTGATGTAATCTATTCCATTTGCTCCTGCGCCAACTGCAACATCTGCCAACTCTCCAACTTCTTTTATCTTGTTGGTTGTTACTTTTAGATTATGTGTTACAGTATAACCTACAATTTCAGTATATCCTTTGTCCCAGTCATATTTTGGGCTTAATCTGAAGTTTGTTGTTTCTAGATCATCTTCATCCACGCCTTCTCTCTTCAATGCTTTTATGACTGAATCCATTAAGTCAGCATTGTTTTGTTGTGCACTTTCTGCAGTAACTGCATCTGTCAACACCTTAATGTGCAAATCTGCAATATCTGGTGTTACTGTAACTCTTCCAGTATCACTAACTGAAATAGTGTTTTTATCTTCAACTGAAACTCCGTCTGTTGTAACTACATTTACATTTTGATTCAGCGCTAATACGACGATGGTTATTACTAGCCCAAGTATTAACACAGAATGAATTATGTGTGGTTTGTCTTTCATTTTGAGACCTCCTTTTTACTACCTAACTCATATATTGAATATTTAAAACTTGCCATAGAAACATTTATTAACTGTGCTACACAAGGTAGGTGTTATGTGGATTCAAGATTTTGCTACAAGCACTATATTCCTTGTAGTAATAACTAGCTTCTTTATTGCGCAGTTCCTTAAGTTCATTACTTATTCTATTAAGTTTAAGAAACTGTTTTGGAGAGGTTTGTTTGAATCTGGCGGGTTACCTTCAGGTCATTCTGCAGTTGTTGCATCTCTAACCACTGCAATATATCTTGCTCAAGGATTTTCTCCTTTGTTTTACATGACTTTTTTTGTATCTTGTATTGTCATGTATGATGCGATGGGTGTCAGACAAGAAACAGGAAGACAGGGGGCATTCCTTAACAGTCTTGCTAAAAAGCACAAGGTAAAACTTACAAGAAAGTTTAAAGAGTTTGTAGGTCATTCGCCTGTAGAAGTTTTCTTTGGAGCTTTGATTGGTTTCTTAGTTGCTATGATTTATGCACTCTAAGGCAGCCAAGTCTTAGCGTTCTTTAACTTGTTTGGTAGATAGTCTGAGATTACAAAATTTAATCCATGTTTTGCAAGAGCTTGCTGCTCTGCCCTCACTTTCATCTTTACTAACTGGTTTAGACATTTTGCCCATTCTTTATGGTGGTGTACAAATGGATCATTCTTGATTGCATCTTTGATCCTTTTTATGTCCACATCTTTCAGAGGGTGTGTTGGTAATTTGTAATCAACGATATCTTGTGCGGTTATTCCGAAGAATTTTGCTTTTGGCACACAGAAGAACTCGTTAATATGTGCACTATTCCCACTGCCAACTTTCAAAGTCCTGTAAATATTCATCCACCCATATGGGTCGCCATCTGTAAATACGTATACAGGTAATTTTTTCTCATCTGATAATTTTCTAATAAACCTTCTACACGCTCTTGTTGGAACTCCTCCCATAGAGATTAGTATACAATTTGCTTTTTTCCAATAATTATGTTTTACAAGTCTTTGGAACATACCTGCTGTTTCTATTGCTAATACAAATTTAGCCTTTGTTTCAAATTTCAAATGTTCTACTGATGTTGGTACTGAGTATGCTCCTGATCCAAATTTGGTACAGTCAATTTTGATTTCCTTTCCAGTATCGGGGTCCACATCTATAACAACCAGTTTTCCCGCTATGTCTCCACCTTTTTCTTCAGGTATGAAGCCCATCTGTTCTCTGTTTACTTTCATCATCGCTTCAACGTCATCCATTATCGTGTCTGATTCTGGTTGTTCGTTAAACTTCGCTTCTCCCCAGTTTTTGCTTACATAGTATGCTTCTCTTTTTGTTGCCATGTCGTCTTTTTCTACAATTTCTTTTGATAATCCTAGTAAACGAAGGGTTTGCGCAAATGATTTTACTGTTGAAGTAGTCAATGCCCTTTCCTTTTCCTTACCTAAAAGCTCAAAGTAGCCTTCTTTTATGTCGTACTTAACATTAGACAGTGCTCTGAGAGGAGTTTTTATTTTTGGAGATTTTTTCTTTAGTATCTTTTTGTACATATCGTCAGCAAATTCTTTTATCAAAACTGCTACTTTATTCTTCTTTGCCATTTTCTTTCTCCTCGTGTTCTTCTTCTACTATTTTTTTTATTTTTGCCATTTCCTCATCATACTCTGTGTTTTTGGTTGGATCGAATTTTAAATCTTCAACTTCTCCTCTTTTTTCTTCTAACATATCCCGGAGTTGCGTTTCTATTTTTTCTTTCTCTCCATCTTTTAATGATAATAATTCTTTTAACGCGTCTGCTACGTGTGGGATGTACTTGTCTATGTATGATCTTTTCTTTAGCTCAGCACCAACCCTTTTTTTCTTGTTGACATAACTGCCCAGTTTCCTTCCACATTCTTGTAAAGCTAATTTTAATTCTTTAATCATTTCAGGATAGTGCGCTAGCGCTTCTTTTGCCTCTGAGGTAAACGGCACCCATACTGATGCCATGTGTATAACAATTGCTACTGGTCCTACAGGTATTGAATTTTGTGATTGACTTAGTCCATAACTTCTCCAGTTTGTTTGCGCTATGCTTTTTGTTGTTGAACATGCTGATTGTTGATACAATAACGGAACTCTATTTGCAAATCTCATTATTGTTACTTGCTTGTCTCCTGGCAACTCTCCTCCATATGCTATTGCTGCTTCCATTATGAATGGGTTTCCTCTATATACTGAGGGAGGTCTTGATGCTGAACAGTAGAATTCCGCATTTATTTCTTTTTTCAATCCCTTTTCTAATAGTTCTGCTCCGATTGGACTTAAACAATTAGTTGGAGGATTCATTATTTTTACTTCTTTTATCGCATTGAACAGTTTTTCTGCATGTGCTCTATCTATCTGTGTTGGTTTTGCTTTTGGCACTATTGATGCTTTTTCGCATATCTCTTTTGCTACTGATGGCCCCACTCTTGAGAATTCTGTTGTGAAAAATTGTTGTAATGTTTTTGCTGAAGTAGTCTTCAACATCTTTATCAATATACCTAACTCTACACCGTATGGGTGTGGCTTGATTTCTTTTGGTTCAATTGGCAACTGATCTGTCGCTCGCGGGAATATTCTTTGTTCTGCTTTTGGGTTTGTGTAGGTTATTGTTACATGTGGGTTGACAACTGCAGTCTCTATAAGGTATTCATCTACTGATTGTCCTCCTTTTTGATAGCTGCCTTCCATATCGATCTCTACTTTTGTTCCATGATCTTTTTTCCATTCTTTTATGTCTTCTTTTACGATTTCGGGTTTGTTATTTGTTGTATTTATGTGTAGTTCGTAGTAGTGTGCGGGTTTGTTTGCACTTGTTTTTGATATGATCCTTACAGGTTTTCCTGTTGTTAACTGGCCATATAGTGCAGCTGCTGAAATTCCAATCCCTTGTTGTCCCCTTGATTGTTTCATTGAATGGAACTTACTTCCATAAAGAAGTTTAGCGAATATTTTTGGGACTTGTTGTTTTATTATTCCTGGACCGTTATCTTCTATTATTATTCTGAATTTTTCTGATTGCGCGTCTTGTTTTCCTGATAAGTCTATTATTTCTACGTTTATTTCAGGCAGTATGCCTGCTTCTTCACACGCATCCAACGAATTATCTACTGCTTCTTTTATTGTTGTCAACAAAGCTTTTCGTTTGTTGTCAAAACCAAGTAAGTGTCTGTTTTTTTCAAAGAATTCTGCAACAGATATTTCCCGTTGCTTTTTTGCCATCTCTTCTGCGTTTGATCTTCTCTTTTTTGTTTTAGTTTCTGTTAGTTTTGTCTGTTCAGCCATTGAACTCATCCTCTATCTCTTGTCTCTTCATCATTGCTCTTCTTTTTTCGAGCATTTGGTAAACTGCTGAATGCATGCTTCCTGTAAGCAGCATGTCTACGGCTTTTCTTGCAGCGCTTGTATTCTCTGGATTTCCTATGATAGCAACTGTTTTTCCATAAACGGAAACGTTTGTGTCTGTTAACTCCTCAATAAGTTCTCTTGTCTTTCCGTTTTTTCCTATTACTCTGCCTTTAAGCCTTTGTTGTGAATCTTTTGATTTTCCTGTGTAGTCTTGTATGTTTATTATTTCAAGAACGTTGTCTTGTTTTAGTAATGCTTTTGCGATTTCAGGATTAAATCCCCTTCCTACAGCTTTTATTATCTCTCTTGCTGTGAAAAGGTTTAATGCGTCTTCTCCTGTTACTGTGATATCTCCCTCTTTTGAATCAACATCTATTTTTGTTTTTGTTTCTTCTTCTAACTGTTTTTTTGCGCTTCCTTCTTTCCCTATTAGAACAGCTACTCGTTCTAAAGGTATTTTCAGTTCGTATGAATAGGTGGTCATGTTTTTTTAAAATTATAACTTCTTTTTAAACTTTTGCCCTTATTTGGTTGCAAATATCATTTTTTTAGTAGGTATTTTTTAAGTTCTTCCTCTGTGCACTCCACCCCTAATTTTGAGAAGAACCTTACTATGTTTTTGATGTCTCTGTAAAAAAGATCTTTTGCATTTGTACTTTCTAACACTGTACATTGTGAAAAATCGATGAAGACTGGGCTTTCGTTATCGTTTAAGATGTTAAATTCAGAAAGATCGCCATGGACTAGTCCTGCTTTGTGCAGCTTTTTCATATTAAGGATTACTTTTTTATAGAACTTCTTCGCATCAACAGGCAATAACTTCCTAAGTTGTGGTGCGGGCATCTCTCCCCCTATGTACTCTTCTATCAAGACGTTATTTTTATGGGAGATTGGTTTTGGCACTGAAACGTTTCCTTCACGAGATTTAAACAAGTTTCTGAATTCTCTTTGTGTCCAAGCAAAGATAACTTTTCTTCTTTGTTTTTTCAAAGCTAAGAATCTTACATCAAATTTTATGTAGTCATATAGTTTGTTAAAGTCGCAGTTTTCAAGTCTGTATATCTTAACAACGACTAAAGAGTCTCCTTTTGATGCTGTAAACACATTTCCTTCTTTACCAATGCTAACAGGACTTAATAATTCGTCGTAGTGCCCTTCACTTCTTAATTTTTCTAGAGTCCTTAACGTGAAATTATCGAATACGTTCTTGTACACTTTCCATTCTTCTTTTCGTCTTGCCATTGTATTATGTGTGTGATATTATCTTTTCTTTATATATTTAAACACAACCATTTATATACTATGCCCTGAATTCTTCATTTAAATTGGAGGTTTTTATACAATGGAAGTAAAAGACGGAAGTAAGATAAAATTACACTACACTGGTACTTTGGAAGATGGTACTGTTTTTGACAGCAGTGAAGGCAAAGATCCTTTGGAGTTCACAGTTGGTGAGGGGATGGTTATTCCTGGATTTGAAGAAGGTGTTAAAGGTATGAAGGAAGGAGAAGAGAAAGAGATAGTTATACCTCCTGAGAAAGCTTATGGTGAAGTAAATGATAAGCTAAACGTTAAAGTTCCTAAAGAATCATTTGGAGAAAACACTGATAAGGTTAAGGAAGGTGTTGTTTTGAGAATAATGTCTCCTCAAGGCGTCCCGATGAATGCTAAAGTTCTTAGCGTTGATGATAAGGAAGCAACTCTAGACTTAAATCACCCTTTAGCTGGAAAAACACTAAAATTCAAAGTTAAAGTTGTAGAAGTTAGTGAAGCTAAAAAGAAGGAAGAATAATTTTATTCTTCTGTTATATTTTCTTTTTCTATTTGTTCTGTTACACTTAAATCAGGTTCTTCTGTAAGTTCATAGTCCATTACTCCAAACCAGGTGTAGAATAGCTTATCTGTAGCTCTTATCAGGTCTTCGCCATTGCCTTGTACCGTTATGCAGCTGCCCTCGCCAATAAGTTTTGTTTCTTCGTCAATTTTTATGTATACTACGGGTTCGTCTGTGTTTTCACAGTTCTTTGTTGTAAAGTTATAATTATAACAGGATCCGGTCTTATTTTCTGATGTGCATGCAGCTATAACTTTATTTCCTAACACATCTGCAAATATTTTTGATATCTCGTTGACACTCATTGTCAAGTACCCTTCACCACCTTCATCCCAGTCATCTAGGGTTAGATAGCTGTATTTGTATCTCTTGTATGCATTTGCATAATCGATTAAATTTCCTTCTGTTGTTATATTCTCAACTTCATAAGGGTTGTATCTGAATGGTATGTCGTAGTTTACATCATCTATTGTGATTCTTGTAACCCAGTAATTTTGTACTTTTACGAATGAGAACCCTGTTGTGTACGTCAACACATCTGGGTTAGTTGAACTGCTATAATCTCTTACTAATAAGAAGACCCCCACTATCACTACAAGTAAAGCTAGCCCTATCACTGATTTGATCACTATCTTTTTTGCTTTACTTTCTGTTTTTGGTGGATTTTTTTGAGCTTCTTTCTTGTCTTCCTCTTTCCCCTCTTGTATGTTCTTGATATCTTCCCTCAGCTCTTCTCTTTGAAGCTGTGAGTCTGCTGCTTTCTCTAGAGGGTCCTTTTGGGGGTTGTGAAATCCTAGCTCTTTTTCTTTTTCCATAACCTCTTATTTTCTGTGCACATATATAAATTTTTTCCAATTAAACAAAACCTTTATAAACAGGTATCGGAATTAGATATATCGGTAATCAATATGATAATTCACGGCAACTTGCGATTTTTGGTGTTGAGGTTTTTAACAGCTCATGATATGTCTGGGTATGAGTTGATGAATCAGATTAAACTCACAGTAGGTAAAAAGCCTTCTCCAGGATCTATGTATCCTTTGCTTGACTCTTTGGTTAAGGAGAAACTGACAAGTGTCAGTGAAAAAGATAGAAAAAAGATTTACAAGATTACTGCTAAAGGCAGAACCGAATTTAAAAAATTGTTATCAACAACTGAGTCTTTAGTTTCTGAACATGAAACTATTGTTAAGAAGATTACTAAAACAGGCATAACTCCCTCTTTGATCATGAAGGGGATAAAGTTTTCTAAGGACTTTCCTGAAATGGTATCCTTCAAGAAAACCATGTTTAATCTTATGGATGAGGATAAACTTTACAAGAATAAAGCTAAAGTTAAAGAAATCATTAAAAATGCTACGAAGGAGTTGAAAAAACTATGACTAAGAAATGCGATTTTGTTATTGAACTAAGGGATGTTTGGAAGATTTACAAAATGGGTGATGTTAACGTTCCAGCTCTTAGAGGGCTGTCCTTACAGATTTGTAAAGGAGACTTTGTCTCTATAATGGGTCCTTCAGGTTCTGGAAAAAGTACTGCGATGAATATGGTTGGTGCTTTAGATGTGCCTACCAAAGGTAAGATATTCTTGAACGGACAGAATATTGCTAAGCTTTCTGAATCTGATCTTGCTCAGATTAGGGGAAAAACGATTGGTTTTATTTTTCAACAGTTTAACCTACTGCCTACATTGTCTGCACTAGAAAATGTTACTTTGCCTATGATTTTTCAGGGCACGCCAAGAGAGGAGAGGATAGAAAAAGCAAAGCAACTTTTGATGATGGTGGGTCTTGGAGATAGGATGCATCACAAACCTTCGGAGCTTTCTGGGGGACAGCAGCAAAGGGTTGCTATTGCTAGATCTTTATGTAATGATCCGGAGGTTATTTTGGCGGATGAACCTACAGGAAATCTTGATTCAAAAACAGGTAATGAGATTATGGCTTTGTTGGGAGGCCTTAATAGGGATCAAGGTAAAACTGTAATTATGGTTACACACGATGCGAATGTTGCAAAGCACGCGGATCGTGTCGAATTATTGAAAGACGGCCAGGTAAAAAAAGATGGCCACGCAATGTTAAGAAAACTTAGGAGAGGTGTTAAGAAATGATAAAAAGAATTTTGTTAGTGATGATGGTTTTGTTTGCTATGACTTTTGTTTCAGCACAGACAATTCCAGATGCGGTTGACTTAGATGTAACGCTGGTTAACCAAGAACCAGATCCTGCAGATCCAGGTTCTTATGTGGATGTAAGATTTAAGATTGAAAACTCAGGAAGCAAGAATGCTGAGGATGTTGAGTTTGAAGTACTTCCTGAATATCCGTTCTCGCTCAGCCCAGGGGAGGCCGCTGTTGAATCTATCAGCACGATAGGTGGAAGACAGACAGGTGATGACGGGGTTATTGTTAAATACAGGTTAAGGATTGCTGTTGATGCTGTCCAAGGTGATAATGAGCTTGAAGTTCGTTACAGAGTTGATAGGGGGAGTTGGGTAAAGCTTCCTGCTTTTGACATCAGTGTAAGAAGTGCTGTTGCCATAGTAGACATTGCTTCAGTAACTTCAGATCCTGAAACTATTGTGCCTGGTGAACCATCTACTATAACTTTCACGCTTGAGAATATTGAAGAAGGTCTTTTGAAAGACGTTACTGTTGCACTTAATCTTACTGATTCAGCGATTCCTCTTGCACCTCTAGGATCAACTGCTGAGAAAAAAGTTAAGTATATTCAAGGTGGTGAGAGCGCATCAATAAGTATAGATGTTATTGCATTATCCAATGCAGATGCTGGGATTTACAAAGTACCTATAACTTTATCTTACTTAGACAGTTCAGGAGCTACATTCAGTAGGGAAGGCATAGTGGGATTGACTGTTGGATCTGAACCGGATCTTGTAGTTTTAGTTGAAAACTCCGAAGTTAAGAAAGCAGGATCTTCAGGTAAGGTTGATGTGAAGTTTACAAATAAAGGTTTGTCTGACATAAAGCTTTTAAACGTTAAGCTTGCTGAAACTGAACAGGTAGACATAATATCTCCTTCAGAAGTGTACATTGGTAATGTTGACTCTGATGATTATGAGACGATTGATTTCGAGGTATACGTCTCTGATTCAGATGATGGTAAAGTTATGCTGCCTTTCGAGCTGGAGTATAGGGATGCAAACAATAAGTTATTCAGAGAGACAAGAAATGTTGAGTTGAAGATATTTTCATCTTCCGAAGCTAAAAAACTAGGGATTAATGGCGGTAATAGTGCAGGGCCGATAGTTACTGTTGCGATTGTTGTGATTGGATTAGTGATCTACTTTTTGCGGAAGAAGAAAAAGAAAAAGTAAGTGAAGAATGATTGTTGACTACTTTCGGCTTGCCATTGGTACTTTTAAGAAGAGGAAAGTAAGAAGTTTTCTTACTATGCTCGGTATATTTATTGGTATTGCTGCAGTAGTTTCTTTGATTAGTCTTGGTTCGGGAATGAAGAATGCCATCACTGAACAGTTTGCTACGCTGGGCACAGATAAGATAACTGTTCAGGCAGCGGGCGTTCCTTTTGGCCCTCCTGGTTCTACTGTTGCAAACAAACTGACACAAGATGTTACTAGAGAAGTTGAAAGAGTAAGGGGCATTGATCTTGTTCTTGAGAGGATGATTCGTGCAGTTAGGTTTGAGTATAATGATCAGGAGAAGTTTGAAAGTATCTCTAATATCCCTGAAGGTGAAGCCAGAGATATGATGATTGAAGTCCTTAACCTTAAAGTTGAAAAAGGCAGGATGCTTCAGGAAAGTGATCGTGGAAAGGTTTTTTTAGGGAACAATTTTGATTTGGAGTCTAGATATGGAAAACAGATCGATGTTGGTTCAAGAGTTGTGTTGAATGATAAGACTTTTGAGGTTATAGGCATTGCAGAACGAACTGGAAATCCTGGTTTGAATGGTTTGGTTCTTCTTAATGATGAAGAGTTCAGGAGGATTATTGATGTTGGTGATGAAGTTGACTTGATTGCTGCAAGGGTAAAACCTGGAACAGATATGGATAAAGTTATTGAAGCTGTTGAAAAAAGATTGAGAAAGTTCAGGAACGTTGAAGAAGGTAAGGAAGATTTTTCTGTTGAGTCTGCGCAACAGTCTATTGAAGCATTGAACTCAATCTTGAATGTTGTTCAATGGGTGTTAGCAGGTATTGCAGGTATAAGCTTATTTGTTGGAGGTATAGGTATTATGAATACTATGTTTACCTCAGTTCTTGAGAGAAAGAGAGAGATCGGTGTTATGAAATCAGTTGGCGCTAAGAACTCTGATGTTCTTTTGTTGTTCCTTGTTGAATCTGGTCTTTTGGGAGTAGTTGGCGGGCTTATTGGTTTGATGCTTGGTTTCATACTTGGAAAGAGTGTCGAGGTTATCGGTCAGATCGCGCTTGGTTCCCAACTTTTGAGGGCAGATTTTAGTTTGACTCTTATTATTGGTTCATTATTATTCTCATTTATTGTAGGAAGCATTTCAGGTATTGCTCCTGCTTATCAAGCTAGTAAATTGCAACCTGTGGAGGCGCTGCGTAAATGATCTGGGACTTTTTGAAGTATGGGGCTGGAAATATTGGTAAGAGAAGACTAAGAAGTTGGCTTACCATGATTGGTATCTTCGTAGGGATTGCGGCAGTTGTTGCTTTAGTTAGTCTTGGTCAAGGTTTGACAAAGTATGTTGATGAAGAATTTGCTAAACTTGGTAGAGATAAGATTATTATTCAACCCAAAGGAACTTTGGGAGGTGTTGTTAGTGTTGGTGGAGTTGAGATTGATGACTCTGATCTTAGGGAAGTGTTGGGCACTAAAGGAGTGGTAGATGCCACGGGTATGAATTATGGAACTGTCAAGATAGAGTTTAATGATCAGGTTCGTTATTATTTCAATATAGGTATTCCTCAAGGTAAAGAAGGCAAACTTGTTTATGAATTGTTTACTTCTTATGATGTTGAAGTAGGAAGAAACCTTAAGAAAGGTGATAAGAACAAGGTTGTTCTTGGCCATTACTTCTTAGACAGGAACTTATTTGAAAAGAATGTTAAAGTTGGGGATAAGATCTTGCTTAACGACGAAGAGTTTGAGGTAATTGGTTTTTATGAGATTATAGGTAATCCTTCAGATGATACCCAGACATATATAACTCGTGAAGCTTATCTGGACTTATTTGATGTTGAAGATGACAAGTATGATTATTTGTTGGCTAAGTCAGATATTTCTGAAGAACCAGAGGTTGTTGTAGACAGAATTGAGGAAACTTTAAGGAAGCACAGAGATAAAGAGGAAGGCAGTGAAGATGTTGATGTAGTATCTTTTGCGCAGTATGCTGAAGTATTTAAGGCAGTATTTAATGTTGTTCAAGTTGTAATTATTGGTATTGCTTGTATAAGTTTGATTGTTGGGGGTATAGGTATTATGAACACTATGTTTACTGCAGTTCTTCAGAGAACTCAGGAGATTGGCATTATGAAATCTGTTGGTGCTAGAAACTCTGACATTATGATCTTGTTCTTGATTGAGTCTGGCATTTTAGGTTTAGCAGGAGGTGCTATTGGGATTATATTTGGTGCTAGCTTTGCTAAGTTGATTGAGGTTTTTGCAACAGTTGCTTTAGAAAGCACTTTATTACAAGCTTACTTCCCACCTTACCTGATTGTGGGCTCTTTAGTGTTTAGTTTTGTTGTTGGTGCTTTATCAGGAATAATCCCTGCGTATAGAGCATCTAAACTTAAGCCTGTAGATGCGCTTAGATACGAATGATTCTAGAATTTATTAAACAAATATTTGTTGCTGTCTGCAATTACTAACCTATTTCCTTCTCTTTTGTAGTTGAATCTTCTTACATGTATTCCTTGTTGTTCTAATATTCTGTCTGCTTCTGTTACGTCTGGCAGTTTTGTTAGTTTATCTTCTAACAGGTTCATTATGTATTCATAGTTTTGTTCGAATGTGTTTCTCATCGCTAAAACTTCAATGTTCATTTCTTTATCTGCGTGTCCTGACAAAAGAATTCTGTCTCCTGGGTGTTCTATGTATTCGAATGACTCTTGTGTTGGTATGTAAAACTGGTTTTCTTTTGGATATATGTCAACTCTGATTATGCTTTTGTATCCTTCGCTTGCATTTACTTTAAAGTCTTCAAACTCGTGGAACATCTTTACGTACTCTAACTCATTATCTTTTTTGTTTATATCACAAGCAGATCTTCTTCCTGTATGTATAGCATGACCTGCTATCTTCTTCAGTTTCCCACAGAAAACATCTGATGTAAAAAACTCATATAACTGATTTGCATTCATATTAGTATTATTTTTAGGTATTTTATATAAAAGGTTTGCTCAAAAAAGCCTCGAAAGGGAATCGAACCCTCAACCTTCGCTTTACGAGAGCGATGCTCTACCATTGAGCCATCGAGGCATCTATAAATTTTTTAGAATTTCTTCTTTCGTGGGAAATTTCTTTTGGCAGTCAAAACAGATTGTGTGCTTTTTGCCTTTCTCATCCTTCACAACTGTTCCTATTATCTTTTTCAAGAATGTCTCTCCCAGTTTTGCACTACATATCTCACACTTCATGCTATCAGGAAGTTACTTGATTGTTTATAAGGTTTTCTTTTAGAAATATTTCAGATTATATTAGATATCTGAGTTCTATTTGTTTTTTTTCTTCTTTGATTTTTGGAGTATCGCCGAGTTTTGGTAATTTTACATCAGGCCCTTTTTTTCTAGGGATTAACAACCTTTTTTCGTGGGGGGTGTCCTGATTTTCCACACCTACATTGAACATTTGGTATTCTCCGTTTGGTGTTTTTAAAAATACGTGCATACCTGTTTTTTTACTGTAAACGAATAGGTCTTCTAAGCCATCACCATTAATGTCTTTTTTTTGTATGCCTTCTTTATTTTCCATGCCAAAAGCTCTCAGCATATCTTTGTCGAAATTACGGAAGTGATACCAAGTACAAACATCATTTTTAATTTTCTCGTAATTTTTAGCTGCAAAAAAACTTAATGCAACCAAACTCAATGTTGCTATGATTTTATTTTTTTTGTTCATTTTCTAAACCTTTATGACGTCTCACTCACCGCAATCAAATACATCGCCTGGCTCCAACCAAGAGGGGTATTCTCATTATACTCGTTAGTTCCAGCATAATATAATTCAGGCAACTCTTCTTCTGAAGTCATTGCTTCTTTTGTTTTTCTTAAATAAAATTGATACTTAACTAAGTCTCCCATTTCTTTATAGATTTTTGCTAGCCATGGAAATCCGAATGTCCACTCTGCTTCACCATTCTCACTACCATAGTAAACATCACCTTCATACCGAATGACTCCTTTATTACGTACAAGAATATTTTCAACGTTTGTTAAGATTTGTTCTCTTTGTTTTTTACTCACAACATTGTAAGGGTATATCAAAGAAAGTAAAGATAGATCAACTCTTTTTGTAACTGATTCATTAGGTAATAGTTCATTAAGTGTTTCTTGTCCTTTCTCAATTAGCCATGTAGGAACTTCGATAAATTGTGAAATCTTTTTCAAGCCTGCAACACATGCTCCGACTGATGAAGCGTGTACTTCTTCGTACTCTTCCCACATTCCGTTATCCATATCTTGCCAGTATTCAACGCTTGCCAAATACTTAACTAATTTTCTTAAGATCCGAATGTCATTATGGTCTCTAATTACTTTAACTCCTTTCTCAATTAAATCTCCAATCTTAAATAGAAATCCACCTGTTGCATCGTTTTGTTTATTTCCCCATTCATGAGGTATCTCTGTTAATTCTTCTGGATGGAATCTTGCGTGTATGTACTCCATTTTGTCAGATGGTTTTTTTCTGATCGCCCAGTCTATCTTGTATTCATGTTTTAGCATTATGTCTAACAAAGCATGATATGTTTTTATCACGCCTTCACTGTCTTCTGCTGCTTCTAGACCTAATGCTTCATAGATATTATCTCTTATCCAAGCTCTATCATAACCTGTTGTTACGTTCTGCGAGCTAGCTAAGAATAATCCTTTACTGTTTTGCAAATTTTTTAAGATCTGAACAGATTTCATTCTTTGAAGTACTTGATGTCGTCTGAGTACTGTGAAACTAGCTTTTCTCCTGCTCCGCTTAACATTCCTGAATCTATTGCTTGTTTCAGGCTTGTCTTTGCTACTTTTGCATCGCCTGCATTCATCATCAGTTTCGGTTCTGCAACTTTTGCTTTTTTCACTTCAAATTTTCTTTCCTGTTCTGGAGTCATTGTAACTCCTAATTTTTCGCTTTGTCTTCCTAGTGTGTATTTTTCAAATGAGTTCATTTTCATAAAACCTCCATTAGTTTATCACTAATAAGTGGTAAATAATATATAAAGGTTTCTATTCTAAACCAATAGTAGAAGCTCTATAACCTTAGATTTCAACCACTTCAAACCCCTAAATTGAAGCTCTAGGAGCTCTCAAACCTTGTTTTTCTTTAGAATTGATGATTTATACTTTTCGGGCTGGAAAGGCCCGATTTTAACTATCTTAAACTTATTTTCTCTAAATCGTTTATGCAGATGTTCTGTGAATGAATTTTGATCATATCCTATACATACTATGTCTGGATTTTCATCTTCAACTACTTTCATCTTATCTTCGCCCTCACTTCCCAAAACTGCCTTATCAACATACTCCTCCTTTTGAACAACTGATAACCTTTTCTCCTCATCATTATGAGGCTTTTCTCCTTTGACTTCTTCAACGGTTTTGTCTCTTGCAACTACAACAACTAATTTATCTCCTAACCTTTTTGCCTCTTGTAAAAAGTACTCGTGTCCTTTGTGGAATATGTCGAACGTTCCAAACGCTATTACTTTTTTCATATGAAGAGTATTCTTCAAAACATTTATTAACTTTGCTTTAAAAACAGGTTTTTATGTCGAGAATAGCTGTTGTTAGGAGACAAGATTGCAATCCTGAAGGTTGCGGAGATTTTCTTTGTGAGAGAAAGTGCCCTGTTAATCGTAAAGGGATTAATTGTATCGAAAAGAAAGATAAAGCATTCATCCATGAAGATGTTTGTATTGGATGTGACATTTGTGTAAAGGTATGTCCATTCAAGGCAATTGATATTATTAATCTGCCTCAAGAATTAGGTGATACGCCAATCCATCGTTATGGAAGAAATGGATTTCACATCTACAACTTACCTATCCCTATCTTCGGAAAAGTAGTGGGTGTTATGGGTAGAAACGGAATTGGAAAATCCACTGCGATTAAGATTCTTGCAGGTGCTTTAAGACCTAACTTAGGAAAAGATGAAGAAGTTAACTATGATGAACTGATTGATCACTTTAAAGGAACCGAAGCTCAGATATTTTTTGAAAAAGTTAAGAAGGAAGAGATTGTTATTTCATACAAACCTCAACAAGTTGACTTGATCCCTAAAGTTCAAGAAGGAAAAGTTAAAGATTTGCTAGAGAAAGCAGATGAGAAAGGAAAACTTAACGAGATTGCAGAACAACTCTCTTTAACTAAAATCCTGGATAATGATATCAAGAATTTATCTGGTGGTGAGTTGCAAAGATTAGCGATTGCTGCAGCAGTTCTGAAGAAAGCAAACTTCTATGTTTTTGACGAACCCACTTCATACTTAGACGTTAAGCAAAGGATGCGTGTCAGTAAGTTTATCAGGGATTTGGCTGATGAAGACACAGCAGTTATGGTTGTTGAACACGACTTGATAGTTTTAGATTACATGACTGACTTAGTTCACCTGATGTATGGTAAAGAAACTGCTTACGGTATTGTTTCCCAGCCCAAATCAACAAGGAAAGGAATCAATATTTATCTTGAAGGTTACCTAAAAGAAGAAAACATTAGATTCAGGGACAGACCGATTAAGTTCATTGAAAAGTCTGGTGCTGCAAAACTAAGCGGCAATGAATTAACATCCTGGAAAAATATCAAAAAACAACTAGATGCATTTAAATTGGAAGCTCCAGAAGGAGAATTTAACTCTCAAGAAGTTGTAGGGGTTATGGGGGAAAATGGTATCGGTAAAACTTCTTTCATTAAGATTCTTGCTAAAGTTTTAGACCCTGATGAAGGTGAAGTTGATGAACAGATTAAAGTTGCATACAAGCCTCAGTACTTAGAAGGAGACTCAGATGATATCGTTATGAGTGTTTTGGCGTTGAAGGTTAAAGATGTTAACTCTACTCTATTCAAGAATCAGATTGCAGCTCCTTTGAACTTGGAGCCTTTGATGACCAAACAACTTAACCAACTTTCAGGTGGTGAGTTGCAAAGAGTTGCTATCGCAATCTGTTTGGGTCAGGATGCAGAACTTTATCTATTAGATGAGCCATCTGCTTACTTAGATGTAGAACAAAGACTGTTAGTTTCAAAAATAATCAGAGATGTTATGGAAGTTTCTGGAAAGACAGCGGTTGTTGTCGATCACGACTTACTTTTCTTAGATTACATTAGTAATAGATTATTGGTGTTTGATGGCGAGCCAGCAGTTGAAGGTATTGCTAAAGGTCCTTTTGATATGCGTGAAGGGATGAATCATTTCTTGAAAGATCTGAATATGACTTTCAGACGTGATCCAGAATCTCACAGGCCAAGAGCCAATAAGGAAGATTCTCAAAAAGATTCTGAGCAAAAGTCTTCAGGAGATTATTACTATGTTTGATGTTGTAGTTTCAAAAGATAACGAAGAAAGATTTGTTGCCATGGCTGAAAAGTTAGGCTATACTGGTTTGTGTTTTCTCTATAAGAATCAGAAAGAGTTAAATTCAAAAAAGTTAGAATCTTTAAGATCAAAATCAGAACTTAATCTTTACGCAGGGATCCTAACCGACGAACCTAAGCAGTTTAACACTGACTTAACTGTCGTTAAAGATTGTGGAAGGAAGTTTTTTGAATCTAAGTTTGGAGATTTAGTGATCAATTTAGAAAAACAACCTAAAGATTTCATGCATCACAGAAGCTCAGGTCTAAATCAAGTGCTTTGCAAGTTAGCAAAAGAAAAAGGCAAGGTTATCACAATTGATTTTTCATTGATCCTTAATTCAAAAGACACTGAAAGAGCAAACATTTTGGGAAGAATCATGCAAAACATTGTTTTTGCTAGAAAATACAAGTTTGATTTAGCTTTAGCTTCATTTGCAACTAAGCCAGAAGATATGAGATCTCCTCATGATCTGAAAGCTTTTTTGATAACTTTGGGTGCGCATCCTAGTGAAGCAAGTAAAGCTTTGAAATCAATCAAGAACAAGATTTCTCATAATCTGAAAAAGAAATCTACTTCTTACCTGGCTGAAGGTGTTGAGTTAGTAGACTGAAAAGATAATAGCCAGTGGGCTAAGCGAACGTTAGTGAGCTTACGCCCGGTTATAGTGCCAGCTGATATTGCAGCTGTACCAAAACATTTATAAATACTTTTTTGCATTTTTTCTTTATCATACTATATTAATAGTCAAGCGGGGTAAAAAGGGGTTTTTAGATGATGAGTTCAAAGCTGTTTAAGTTATTTCTTTTTGTAGTGACTGTCCTTTTTTTGACTAGCTTTGCATATGCTGTTGAGTTTGATGAAGATGATGGTTGTGATGGTTGTCATATTGAGTGTAACTCAAAGTTAGATGATACGCCTAGTGATATCAACAGATGGTTTGATGATTATGAGATAACAGACGGGTGGTATGGAAAAGACGATTTGAACTTGGACTCTATGGATGAGGATTCTTACAAAGTTGAACCTGTTGATGTCTCACCTAACGGGTGTATTAGGGGGGATATAGTTTACCATGCAGATGATGATTTGTGGGTTGCGGATCAAAGAAGTGTTTATGTCAAAGGTGCTTGTTGGAATGATGAAGAACCTGCGTTTGAATATGCTTCTGATCAGTGTGAAGATGTACAGTACTCCTTGGAGTGCTATGTAATTGGTGACTATGATGATGATAGTGATGATGTTAACAGATATGCTAGAGTAGATTGTGCTGCTCTTGGTGCTGTTTGTTCAGACCAAGTATGTCATAAATTGAAAGATCATTACCTTGAGGAGAGTGTTGTTATTGAAACTCCTTCTTTTGCACCAAACTGGATGTGGAAGTTTACTTATAGACTTCCCACGTTGGATGAGGACTTGTCAGACCCTGTTGATGTTTTTGGTAATGCTTCAGGAACTGAAGGCGATCTTTACATTTATGCTGATCCTTCAGAGGATTATTTGGTTCCTGGTCTTAACATTCTTCCTTCTGCTTACAAGTTAGAGACTTATGTTTTTGTTGAGAATGATATATCGGTTCCTATAACAAATGTTTATGACCAAACTACAGATATTGTGATTCTTATTGAGAATGATTATGGTTCTGGTGATAGCGAGGTATCCTCTTATAGTGGTGCTGGCGCTGCAAATCTTTTGTTCACTAAAGGTTTGAACAAGATCAACATTTATTTTTATAACGATAATGAATCAGTTAAAACTCAAGGTCTTATAATAACTGCTAGTGATGCTTTATCTTCATATTTCAAATGGATGAATCATGATAATTTTAATGAAGCAAATGTTGATGGTTGCGAGAATGGTTTAGATGATGACATGGATGGTTTTGTTGATATGTTTGATCCTGACTGTAACGAATTTATTGATTGTAATTCAACACCTGCTTTGACTCAAGGTTGTTGTGGTGATGAAGCATCTGACTTTGGTAAATATGTGAAGATTGGTTCAACTGAGTATGTTTGTATTTTTGATGAGAATAACGAGAGTAAATGGGTTGATGCTGGGTTGTACACAGAAGACACTGGACAGATATTAACAATAAGAAGAGACAGTCAGGATGAAGGAGTTTACCAACTTTTCTCTACTGAGTTTAGCTGGTTAGGTTGTGATAGAGATAGTAAAGGCACATTTGGTGCTACTGGTGGGGAAACTTTTTCAGGTGTAAGGGGTGATTTACTTTGTTACTTGAATGATCTCTCAGACGAGCAAGAATATATTGCTAGCTGTGATGATTTATCCAACAGGATCGTTTTTGTTGATGCAGAAACTTCTGGAAACTTACAGTTTTCTCCGACCACTAATGCCTATTGGTTTGAAGATTTGTCTTCTAGAAACTGGGGTATTTATGATTATGTTGAGTTTGATGTTAAATTTTTAGATAATGTTTTATTGAATATGAATATCGTAGGTGCAGAAGAACCAATTGTTGTTAAAGATTATTTAACAGGTATACCTAGAATGGGTGAATGGGTTCATGTAAAGATCCCAACTGATGTGGTGACTATGCCAGTCACTAAAGTTGCATTCTTTGTTCCGCCTGCAGCGTTTGATACTGAAGTGACTCAAGTAAATATAGAATTAGCAAACACATTCTATCTTACAGCTGATAATGAGTTACAGTATTGTGCACCGGGTCAACAAGGAGTGTTCAGATGGATAACTGACTTAGATGATGATAACATTGAAGGTTTTGAAGGTCAATCCTGTGAGGCTAACTCTGAAGCGTTCAGGTGGAGCGGAACTGCCTGTTGTGGAGATGACTTGACAAAAGATAATTATTATGCTGACACTGTTGGTGGATGTTGGAATTCATTATACCTGGAAGAGGGGGAGTTGATAAATGCGACTTACTAAATCCAACAGATTAACTTTAGTTATGTTGTTTACAGTACTTTGTCTTTTCCTAACTTCGTTTGCATATGCTGCAACGGTTAAGCATTATTGCAGTCTTGATGAGGATGTTGAAGGTGATGGTGCTGATGATGTTGATACTAACTCTTACAAAAGAGAGTCTGCAGATGGTAGTTGTACTGCCACGGGAGACATTGGCGAGATTTATGACGAAGGCACGGACCAAGAGGGCTGTAGTTTGAGTGAGTTTATTATTTATGGTGGGGCTGATGATCGTAGCACTGAAGGTAAATGTGGCTCATCAAGCACTAATGTTAAGGGTTACTGTTATAACTATGAAACTGGTAAATCAGAATCTGACTTTTGTGATTCTTCTTCAGAAGTTTATGAATGTAGTTTGGTAGGGGTATGGGAACTTTTTGATGACGGGGATGATCTGGTTGGTGCATTTTTAGAGGATAAATATGGGGGGAACCCCCATGATTGTGGGTCTGATGAGATGTGTGCGAATGGTGCTTGCAAAAGCACAGGTTATTCAGATTCTGAAATAACTTCCCCTTTACCAAATAATCAGTGGGCTGCGGAAGTAGTCCCTGAAGGAACTTCTAATTTTGAGTCTGACTATGGTGACTTGACACTTACTCGTTTTAAGACGGTGGATATCACAACTGGGAACTTTTTATCACCTCAAGTTATAACTGGATTTAATAGTACTGTCAAGCTTGAGACGTATGTTTCTTCTTATAGTACAAGGGATATTCCTGTTTACTTTTCTACGAGTTCTTTAACTGAATTTTTAGTTAAGATAACGAAGTATGGGGGAGGAAATTCTAGATCTTACAATTCAGACTTTGATAGTTTACAATTCTTTGCAGGAATTAACAAGGTGGAGATTTATCTAAGAAACATGGACTTGACAAACCCGGGGGGAACGTCTATACGTTTTGAGGTCAACACACTAAATCAAACTTTCCAGTGGATGAATTCTGAACCTCTTCCGGAAAACACAAACTCAGCATGGTGTTCTGATGGTGTTGATAACGACGGAGATGGTTATAGAGATGAAGAAGATGCTGATTGTACAGAATCTGCAGGCACATCATGTCCTGTTGGTGAAGGTAAAGATGGTGCAGCGCCATGGACTAGCACTTGTGATGAAGATTGTGACAGCAACGGTCAAACAGATTCTTTCCAACTAGACTCAGATTTAGATGGAACTATTGATCAATGTGATGGTGTAATCCCCCAAGCAGATAACGGCACAGCTTTTGTTAACATTTACAGAGATGATAATATTCTAGAAGGTATTGGTGAATGTGCTTATGAACCATTCAGAGTAACTCCAACAACTGAAACTTGTAACAATATAGATGATAACTGTAACACTCAGGTAGACGAAAACACAGAAGGAACCGAGTTTGGATTGCTAAACAAGTGCGGTTATTGTGGCACGGTCCCAGATGAAGTTTGTGGTAATTATTTAGACGACGACTGTGATGGTGAAGTTGATGAAGAGTGCACTGAAACTCAAGTTATTTTTGGTCAAAGTAAGTTCTGGGAATGTAGTGAAGCATCGTCTCCACAATTCGCAACATACTTTGCAGATCCATCAGATGTTCAAGTAGCAGACAGATGTCAGAATATTGGAACAAGCTATTGTGAGTATACTAATGAATGGAAAGCTGCAGATATTTATTCAGATCTAGATTTAATTTCAGCAACTAAAACTTTACCTGACGGTTCTAACCCGCAATGTTGTCCTAGCACTTGGTGTTGGAATGGCAATGAATGTACTCCCAATCAAAGATATGATCAGAGCCCTCCATTCAACTATAATGATGAAGATTACAGATGTATTGATGGTGCCTGGGCGATTGCAAGACTTAAGCATAACTGGGATTTTAGTGAATCAGGTTATTGTCCTAACGTAGAGGATTGTTTAGTTACTAATTTGGGAAATCCTGAAAATAACTATAACACAACCTCTTACTTCCTAAGTCAGGGTGTTAGAGCGGACTGGCCTGACTGTGTGTCAGATGATCAGTATTTGAGAGATCATTACTGTCAGAATGGTTCATGGACTACTAGAACTAAACTTTTAGCTCTAACGATGATGGACTTGCCTGAAGATGAGTATAGTTTACATTGTGATATTCCTCAAAATGCTTTGAATTATTGGGAGGCAGAAACATTACAACAAGGAGTTACTAAGGAAACCGCTTCTTATATTAGATCTATCGATCCTGATGCTTACAATAACTTCTGTGTATTAACGTACGAAGACCAAACAGTAGTTGGTACAACGGTTAATGATGATTATGAATTTATTATGGAAGATTATTTGCCTATTGCTATGAAGAACACTTTCAACATATCTCATTTTAACGATGTTTGTAGCGATGCTTTAGACAACCCTATTGGGTTTGAAAGATGCAATTCTAGACAGCTTTGGTGGGATAATAAGACAAGAGCAGTTATTTATTCCACTCAAGATATTGAGGGTATGCCTATGTCTTTCTTTGAAGGATTGTGGGATGGACTTTATGATTTCTTTGTTGATCCTGTCGAATCAATATTAACTCTTTTAGTAGGAGAATATACAGTTCCTTACGGAAGTTATGAATTCATAAATCGAACTGGCGACTTTGACAGAATTTATCTAAAAGACACAGAAGGCAAAAACATTAAAGGTATTGTTGAGACAAAGTATGATGAAGTTGAACAGGAACAGACTTTCATAACTGCTACTTATTCAGGATTTAACACAACTATCTGTAACTCAACCCACATTTTTGATTTATACAGAGCAAACCCTGGTGAGTTTGATATTGCTTGTAATGAAATAAATAATGAGACAACTTTTATAGCGAGGAGGAGCTGGTTGTACGGTCTGCCTGATTACGAGTTTGAGAATTTGTGGAAGGATGCTGTAGTTTCTGCCAGAATTGAAAGATGAAAAAAGGTCAAATAACTTTTTTTCTTATTCTTGGTGTGATTATTGTTATTGCTGCTTTTTTTATGTTTTACTTTTCTGGTCAAGCTAGAGAAGAGACTTCTCAAGCCACCACTGAAGAAGCAGCTAAAGAACTTTTCTCATCCACAAGAGTTAAGGCTTTTGTAACTCAATGCTTGTCAAGATCTTTGGATGAGGGTTTGGAAGTTTTGGGAAGACAGTCTGGTTATATCACAAGAGAATGTAAAGGTAATGTCTTTGAAGTATTTCCTACACCACTTTATGATCTTACGATTCAACCAAAAAATCTTTTTTATGACTCAACACAAAACAAATGTAACGAATCTTTGAACTATTCAGTTACATACCTTATTAGAAAGAATCGTATTCACCCTGCCCATTACCCTTCTGAAAACTTTACTGAAACAGGGGAATCAACAGGTAACTACGGAAGATCTTCCCTGCCTGATTTAAGAGACAGCGACTTCAGTTGGGAGGTTCAGCTTGATAATTTTGTTAAGGCTAATGTTGAAGATTGTCTAGATTTCACAGATTTCCAAGAAGGTGTAACTGCAGGAAACGTCACTGTTCAAACTTCCATTAACGAGTTTGATGTTACATCTAACTTAAATGTCACAGTAGTTATCGAAGGCACACCTTTAGCAGAGTTGACAGATTTCAAAGTCACAAAGCGGATAAGGCTTAACAGTTTGCATGAATTCGTAAATGAGCTCATAAGTAAAGATAACTCATTCCTTTCTTTTAACATGGCTAGAGATTATGAAGATTTGGCTTCGTGGAAGCACGGTTTCTCATTACAACTTACAGAAGTTTCTGACACGACAGATATAGTGGTAGTTAATGATTCTCTCTCCTCCCTATACGCTCAAGATTATACTTTTGTTTTTGCTAGAGAAAATCGTCCCCCTGTAGTTTCTTTTATTGAAGATCAGGATGTTTTATCCTCTATCACTGTCCCTGTTTTTACTTTTGATCCTGATGAAGATGCATTAACTGAATCAGTAATTTGGGATCCTCTTAGCAGCGGTCTTCTTCATCCTAATGGAAGATTGTCCCCTGCACCTGTTAATTGTACTGGCAGTGACTGCTTTGCTAACATAACTATTTTTGACCCTCAAGGTTTAAATGATTCTCAAAGATTTAAGGTATTTATCCCTAACTAGGCTTTCCCTCGGTATAAACCACAAACTATTTAAATGGAAGAATGGATTTATTTAAATATCAGAATTCTAGTGAGAATTCTGAGTACAACAAAAACCAACCTGTAAAAGGTTGTTTTTGTAGGTATAGGTGATTAGATGAATAAGAGGGGTTTAGTGATATCAATAGCTTTATTTTTCTTGATTGCACTATCTCAAAATGTTATCGCGGGTTGTTGTTTAGACCCTTCTACATCATTCCCTTCTTACAATGCTACATCTCAGAGTGAATGTAGGCCAGGGGTTGTTTTTGACACGAGAGAGTGTGAACTGATTCCTGCAGCTACTGAAGTAGGTTGTTGTGTCTATGATGACAGATGTTCTGAAGTTTCTGAAAGAGTTGATTGTGATGCTACCTTTGTTAATCTTTCAGCGCCTACATGTGAGGGAGTTTCTCAATGTTATCTAGGATGTTGTGTTCTTCAATCAGCTTCATCTGTTAACTGTCAGTATATAACTCAAGGTAGTTGTGATCCTATCACTTTAGGCTTGCCTGAATATTCTGTTAGAACTTTTGAGCCTGCATCTCCTGAAATGACTGAGTTGTTTTGCGAGACTGTTTACTGTGATGGTATAACTTTTGAACAATTAATAAAGATTGAAGGTTGGGTTATCAGCTCTGAAGGTTATCCTGTAGATAATGCTCAGGTTAAGGTTGGGTCTACTATTGTTGGTACAGACTCAACTGGAAAGTATGTTCTTTCTTCTTTAGTCCCTGGAAGTATGGTGTTTGAAGTATCTGCACCTAACCATGTATCTGAAGTTTTCCCTAGAGTTTACGATTTTGATGACGAAAGTGTTAACTTTACTTTAGACTTTTTAGAATGTGTTATTGGGGATGAATGCGGAATTAATGGGTTTTATGATGAAAACTGTGTATGTCAAGAGCCTAGTTTGGAGTGTTCTACTGCTCAAGATTGTTTAAAGCCTGAATGTGATGGTGAAGTTTGTGGTAATTACAAAACTTGCCAAAACAGTCAGTGTCTTCCTGATTCTTCTTTCTGTACATCTGCGGGTGGCGTTTGTGACATAAGCGCTAACTGTTACAGTGGTGATAAAGGCACTTTGGGTTGTCCTGGCAGCGAAGTTTGTTGTAATGAAATCAATTTATGTAAAGGTGCGGATGGATGTAACTTTGTTGATAACGTTTTTTGTGATTCTTCTGCTAACACGATGATATCTTTTGATGTCAACAACCCTGCTAGCAGAGGTCTTTACTGTTCTAACTGTCCTGCTGACTCTGATTGTAGTGCATGTGATGTTCTAGATGGCAATTGTGATTTGTTCAACTGCCCGTCTGATCCTGACTGTGATGTACCTGGAGGTTCATTATCGGGTGTTGTCACAAATATTGAAGGCGAGCCAGTTGAGGGTGCAGTTGTTATAGTTGGAAGCATTTACTATCCGTTTGGTCAAGATATTACTGTTGAAGATGGCACGTTTTCAATTTCTGGTTTGCCTCTTGGTACTTTGACTGTTACTGCAAGAGCTCCTGGTTATGCTGAATTCCTTGACTCAAATGTTTTCATAGGTATTGGATCTTACAAAGAGATTGTTTTACAGTATGCAGATGTTGATTGTGACGCAGAAACCAAACCTGCTCCAGCTCAGTTTGAAGGTGAAGCAGTTCCTGGTGAGGAAAAAGTTAGACTTTCTTGGGTTAAAACATGTCCTAACATTGAAAGTTATGTTTTAAAACGAACTGATGGGCAGCTAACAACTTCTTTATTGGCAGATGAGCTTTTCTATGTCGACGAAGAAGTTTTTTGGGATGTTAATTATAACTATCAGATAAAAGCGATTTACACAGGAAACAATTTCGAATCTGACTGGGTAAATGTTTCTGTCTCTCCAGGCAGCCAGTACTGTGAAGGCAGATTTACAGATAGGCAGTTCTGTTTGAACAATGAAGGAGGAACGTTCTCAGATGAGGGAGACCTAAACGCTATTGTGTTCTGTTCAGAGAACTTCCCCGCAGTCATTGATGACTGTTCAGTTTATGATTTAACTTGTGCTGAGACTACGGGTGGAGCAGTATGTAAGAAGAAATCTTTATGTGAAGCATTAGGAAGCCCGGCTGGTTTGTTCTACGAAGAAAACACCTGTCTAGGTACAGATGACAGCAACTTC
Source organism: Candidatus Nanoarchaeia archaeon (assembly GCA_028279745.1). Taxonomy (GTDB): domain Archaea; phylum Nanobdellota; class Nanobdellia; order Woesearchaeales; family JANQNC01; genus JANQNC01. Next base: position 664,614 of record JANQNC010000001.1, on the reverse strand, counting down.
TGTTTCTATGATTACTCAGACACAACAATCGACAAGTGTTATGATTGTAGACATAACATGACTTGCTTTGACTACACAAGCCAGAACGCATGTGAAGTAGATAACTGTGGTGTTGAAAACTGCCAGTGGAACCCGATCAATAACACTGAAGAATTTAACGGAGGTATATGTGCTCCTGCAACTGTTAAAGAAGATGTTTGTGAAATTTGCTCAGCTCAGAGTGATGTGTTTAGCAATCTTGGATGCACGCAACCTGTCTGTAATCTTTTAGGTGATTGTGTTTCAACAAATAATTTATGTGTTTCATGTGAAGATACAATATGTTCAGACTTTATTGATGAAGTTGCGTGTACTGGAGGAATACAAAAATCACAAGATGCATCTTGTAACAATTTCAATAGAGGTGCAAACCCTTGCGGTTTAGATGTATGCAGATGGAGTGAAGGTATATGCTTTAAGGATGGTGACGGTGATGGTTTGCCTGATGATGGCACACAACAAGATACAACGCCTCCTGAAACAGAAGTTTCTTCAATCCCTGAAGTTGTAAGCTCAGAAGGTTATGTGTTTACTTTCTTGGTGGATGAAGATGTCACAGAACTTTATTACAGCATTAACGATAACTGTCCGAGTAATGTTAGGGCAAGCACCGGTTCTCCAGAGATTGCAGTTCCTATAACGTTAAACCAAACAGTTGAAGGCTTGAACACTATGTACTACTATGCTAAAGATAACAATAATAACAACGAAGTTACAAAATCTTTTGACTTCTTAGTTGACACCACCCCTCCTCAAGTTTTCATTAATGTTGAAGTTAACAACCACACAGAAGATGAATTAAAATCAGTTCTTAACATTGGAGTTTCCACAGATTCAACAGCATCATGCACAGACAACTTTATGGGTGAATCTGGATTGGGTCATGTTGGAGGTAATTTGTGGAGTGCAGTCTACCAGGTTAATGATGGAACATACCCTTACGAAGTCACTTGCACAGATCTTGCAGGAAATAACCTTACAGAATTTACACTAATCAATGTTGCAAGAGATTTATACATTACAGTTGTAAGACCTAATGTAACAACATCTGATAAACCCGCAGTTATAGAGCTAAACACTGAAGATGCGGCTAGTTGTGCATACGGAACGCAGCATCAAACATTTACAAAAATGTCCCAGACAGATGGGTTGTCTCATATGCAGTCAATAGGAAATTTGGAGGATGGTCTTTATTCATATCAGGTTAACTGTCTTGACTCCACTCTAAAAAGTCATGTCAAAAACATCGTATTCACAGTTGATATCACACCACCTTCAACAACTGTCAACATCAGAGATAGTTTATTTACATTTAATCAGTCTTTCACAAATACTGATAACTGGAACAGTGATTTCTTTTACACAGCATTACTTACATTCACCTGCTCAGATCCTGAGATGGAAAATGGAAGCATAGAGTTTGGTTGCGACAGGGTTGAGGTTTGTGAAGGTGTTAACTGTGAACCATTTGAAACAGCAGAACCTATGACATTAACTGAATCCCAGTCGATCTGTTACAGATCTGTTGATAAAGGTAACAACTTTGAAGAAACTAAGTGCGGTAGAGTTAATGTGGACAGTGATGGTCCCTCAATTACAATAACTGAACCTGTTGATGGTTTCTCTTTGACAGATAACATAGTTGATTTGTCAGGCACATTTGAAAACAAGTTTAGTATTCCTGAAGTCATAAGGGTGCAGTCTGGAGACTCAACTAAGGAAGCAGTAATAACTGGAACATCATGGACTGCAAAAAATATCCCATTGGAAGAAGGCCCTAACACTGTTATAGCTACAATCTACTCTTTAGGGCAAGGAAGTGACGAGATAACTGTTTACTCTGACACCGAAGGCCCTAACTTTGTTTTAGATAGTCCTTTACCGAAAGTTGCATCAAAATCCTTAGATGTTTCAGGAATAACCCAAAAATCCAGAAGAGATAACACTATTGAAGGAGATATAACCTTAAAAGTTTCAGTTAATGATATTGAAATAACAACCACTAGTTCTGGAGGTTATGAAGACATACAAGAATTCACATTAACAAATCCTGTTGTATCGGGAGCTAATTCATTTGATTTAGCAGGAACTCCAGATATGCAGAAAGGAGACTTTGTGCAGTCAAAACAAAATTATGATGATTCAACAGCAGGAACGGATACACCTAGACGTTACGAAGTTGTGGACTCGTTCCCTTCAGGATCAAACACAAGATTTGTCGTAAGTCCTGCATTTGGTGAAGATTTTTCATCGATTGCAGTTTCATCTACTGGGACCCAGACTGGAAGATTCTTCCTTAACATCCCATTAGAAATTCCTGGAAGGAATAAAGTTGTAATAACTGCTTATGATCCTGTTGGTAACAAAGGAAGAAGTGAATGGGAATACACATTCTACGATAATGTATCTCCTGAAATAATCTTATCATCTTTAACTCCTCATGATGGAGATGTTATCGGCACACTAAAACCTATTGATGCAGAAGTTCTTGATAATTTTGGAGTAGACGCAGAGTCTGTATTCTTAGATGTTGACGGTTCTTTAAAATCAAATATTTTCACACCTTTGGGTAAGGGTGGAAGTTTAAGTTATATTATATCATTACCGCCAGCTGTAGACTTTGAAGAGTTTGACATGGCTTTGTCAGCATCTGATTTAGTCAATAACACTGCTTCAACTGCTTGGTCTTTCACATACGACAAAGACGCACCTACTTTAACTTCAGCAATTCCAAAATATACTAATTCAACAACCCCAACTTTTACGCTAACTTTCGATAAAGATGTTGATGGGGGAATTACAGTTACAGTTGACAACACTCCTGCAATAACAACTGCTGTCGATCTAAGAACTTACACTGTTTCTTCACCTGTTTTAACAGAGGGAAAACATAGTATGAAAATTGAAGCGATCTCTGGTGCAAAGACGGGAGTTGCTAACAGAGAATTTATTGTTGATACAACCTCTCCTATTATCCAGGTAACATCTGGAAATATAACAACAACTTACACTCCAACAGTTAGGGGAACATGGTCAGACACTAATGGTTTGGAGTCTGTTTTCATTAACCAGTTCATGGCAGAAGTTGAAGAAAACACTTACACAGAAGGATTCTTTAACGGAGTGATAAGTATTGATAATACGTCTAATGTAAAAGTTTCAGTAAAGGATAAAGCAGGAAATGAAGCAGAAATACAATACACATTAACACCTCTGGTTGTAGAGCCCCCTTTCAAGGTAACTTACATTGAAGATGCTTTATGGATGGGTGATAATGTTTACAGGACTGATAAGAATAGTGTAATAGCTCACGGCACTTTCAAGAGAGGAGATGTTGATTTCATATTTGAAGAAATATTGAATGATCAAGCTTCAATAGTTGATGATACTTTCACTATAGAGCTTTTCCTTGAAACTGACCCTGGCGAAGAGGTCATGAACCGTATAAACCTAATTGGTGTTGATTACTCTGGCAACCAGATTGTTCAGGAATTACTGATGATTTCAGATCGGAAAGCTCCTGAAGAGCCAGATTTTGAGTATGAATGATTTTGAAGATGAGAAAAATAGTATTTGTTTTAATAATTTTATTGAGTGCAGTTTTTGTTAGCTCTCTTGCTCCTCCTAACATCAGAGAAGTTTACACTCCTGAGCCGGTTGTTTATGTTGTTTTTGATGATCCTACAAATGTTTCTGTAACTTCTTACGCGTTAGTTAGGGGTTTTGTTGACTTTTTTAGTCAGACCAACACATCTAACTCTTCTAACTTAAACTTTGTAGCTCTTAACCCTCCTGTCAAGACTGACAACACATTCGTATTTGAGCCTGTAGAAAGACTTGAAGAAGGAAACTTTACATTTAAGATAACTGCAGAAGATATTTTCGGTAACTCTGGAACTTTTTATTCTAAGTTTACGATAGTTGAGCTTCCGTTTAATGTATCGATGGTGGATCCTTCAAATGGGGTTGCATCCTCGTCCACATTTCCAGTAACGATAGACACTTTTGTTAATGCTTCTTGTAAGTACAATAATGTTGACACTTCATTTGATAACTCATATGATTTCTCAGACAATAACAACATCCATTCTATTTCATCTTATCAGCTTCTTAACGAGAATGTGGAATATCCTTTCTATGTTAAGTGTAAAAATCAATACAATGATATTGCAGCTAGGATGTTTTTGATTAGCTATGATACATCTCCTCCAATCATAAACTCATTAACTGCACCTGACACCTGGAACAATAAGGTTGTTGAGCCCATAAGGACTGCAACTTTAGAAGTTATCACTGATGAAGATGCAAGATGTGAATACTCCGAAAACGGAGCAAGCTTTGAAAGATTTAGCGATAACTTTTCAACAACAAACACAAGGAAGTTCACAGGATTGGCTGATTTCTCAACTCACACTTTTGATGTTAAATGTATGAATAAAGCTGAGCTTTGGTCTGAAGAAGAAAGGATTGAGATTGAAGTTAATACAGGTCTTGGATTGGGGATTGATGTTCAAAGTCCAGAACCATTTATGTCCTCTTTAGCGATCCCATTTATAATTTCCACCAGCAAGTCTGCGTCGTGTTCTTTGGCTTCAGGGAATAATAATTTTAGTATCCCTCTGTCATCTAGTGACGGCACGTCACACACCTATACCACTTCTGTAGTTGCTGGTGGAAGTTATTCTTATCAGGTTGGTTGCAGCTATCTTAAAGTAACTGTCAACGAGACAGGTTACAGTTTTGCTACTGAAGATATTGATTTTGTTGTTGACATAACTCCACCTGTAATCACAAATGTTACTGATGAAGGAATAACTGCTTCTCTTGATTCATTAAGCGCAACTATCAACGCAGCAGATCCTGAGTCAGGCATTGAATCATACTATTTTGCTATTGGTTCGTCAGCATTTTCCACTGACATTAAAGACTGGACAAAAGCAACTTCCTCAATAGTTTCAGCTTCCAACTTAAACCTTACTAACGGTTTAACCTACTACTTCACAGCCATTGCAGAGAATGGTGCAGGTATGAATTCCACAGAGTCAGTAAGCAAAGGTGTTAAGGTTGATACATTATACACTCCAACCACAACTACTGATAATGAGACTGCCGAAGTAAGTCGTGCAGGTTGCATCGTTGATGATGATCGTGATGGTTATGGTCTTGGTTGTGTTAGTGGCTATGATTGTGATGACACTAACCCTGCGGGTAATTTAGCTAATTGTGGCAATGGTTGTATCCAGGATAGCGACGGAGATAGTTATGGCGTGGGTTGTTTTGATGGTCGTGATTGTAATGATTTAGACTCAACAGTTTCATTTGGCTGCACCAATAAATGCAGGATTGATACTGATGGGGATGGTTATGGTCCTGGTTGTTTGAATGGTCCTGACTGTGATGACTACAGCAGTGATTCCATAGGAAGTTGCACTACAGGTATTGGTTGCAGTAATGATAATGACTGTGATGGGATTGATGATAGTTGGGAGAATGAAAATAGTTTAGATAGTGGTTTTGATGATTCTGCTGCTGATCCAGATAATGATGGAATTTCTAACTTGGATGAGTATAGAGCTAATTCAGATCCTACTTCTGCAGGCTCATCTTCATCTGTACAAAAACCTCAAGTTCCTAAAAGGCAAGAAGAGCCAGAGCCTGAAGGCTTTGATTGGATGTTAATAATCATCATCGTTATAATCTTGCTTCTTGTAGGTTTAGGAGGTTCTTATGTTTACTCTAACTTTATTTCAAAAAAGCCAAAAGGTAAAGCTGCATATCCTGCAGCAAGCAGAGTGCAACAAAGGGCAACACCAGGATTTGCGCCAACTGCAAGACCTAGAACTCCAGGTCTTACACCCGAACAGAGAAGGCAGATTGCTGCTAGAAAAACTAGAGATCTTGAGAGGGTCAGAAAATCAAAAGAAAGATCTTCATTGTTTGATGTGTTCAGCACATCAAAACCAAAAGAGGAACCAAAGCCTGCTGGGAAATCTAAAATTTCACCTGTTGGAAGCAGAGTTTTAAGGAAAGCAAGAAAAGCCCCAGTTAGAAAAGAGACTCCTGAATTCAAAGGTTTATCTGATTTTGTAAATAGGAAAAGCGTGTTTAATAAGTTAGGTTCTTTAAGAAAAGAGGAGAAGGACGTTTTCAAAAAGATCAAGAGTTTGGATGAAAGGCATTTAGATAAGTTAGATACTTTGATTAAGGATAAGAAAATTTCAGACAAACAAGTATTTGATTCATTGACTGCGGTGGGAAGTAAGAAAGCAGAGAGAAACGAGTTTGTCGATAAGTTAGATAAGTTGATTAATACTAAAAAGAAAAGTAAGAGGTGATTTTTGTGAGGAAAGCTCAGATATCGGGACAGATTTTTATTTATATCATGGCAATTGTGATTGCTGGTTTGGTGCTATTGTTTGGTGTTAGGTTTGTTGGTCAACAGCTTGAGAACCAAGATAAGATTTTGTACACTAGATTTGTTAATGGTGTGTCGAATGCTGTTGATGGAACTAGATTTAGGAGTATTGACCAGGTAGAATACAAGGTTCCTTCAGACTACTCAGCGGTATGTTTAGTTGATTATGAAGTTAACTATAACACTTTTGTAAGTGCAGATACTGATTCAGGTGGAATAATTACCTCAGATTACCCTTTGATTCTTGATGAAATTAGTATTAGGCCTTCTGGCCCCGATATATCTCCAGAGCTTAGAGAATCAAACACTAATCTGTTTCTTATAGACAGTGATGGTGTTGTTTCTGCTGAGTCAGTTGGCAAGGTAAAGCTTGAACATCCTTACTATTTCTGTTCTGAAGTTATTAGTGGCTATGTGGAGCTCCAGTTTGAGGGTGTTAGAGGAGGAGTTAAGGTTACAGAATGGGAAGAATGAGGAAGAAGGGTGCGATAGAGATACAGTTTAACTGGATGTTTGTTTTAGTAGCTGGAGCAATAATCCTTTCTTTCTTTGTTGTTTTTGTTTTGCAGCAGAGGGAAGCTTCTGAACAGAAGCTTAGCGCTTCCTTAATTAAAGATTTAGAGACTAAGATTACTTCTGCAAGAGTTAGCGGGGGAAGTGCTGCCGAGCTTAACCTTCATGATTTAGAAATCTTTTTCAGCTGTGAGGATTATAGGCTCAAGGGAGTGTCTGAAAGCATTAACTACCGGGCCATTTTTACTCCTGACCGTGTTAAAGGCAGGACTATGTTATTGTGGAGCATGCCTTGGAGCATTCCATTTAAGGTCACAAATCTTTTGTTTATCACAAGTCCTGATGCAAAATATGTTATTCTTGACACTAACACCAACTCGCTTTTGACTAATGATGTTTATGAGCGTATGGCTAACAAGTTTTTGAATGTTGATTTGGTTGATGAGAACAGTGTTGATACTATTGACATAAGTAGTGGTTATAAGATTAAGATTGTATGTTTTGATTGTGATAACAATATCCAAAATCTTGATCTGTCTCGTTTTTATAATTTTGCTGACCCTGATGTCAGGGCAGTAAGCATAACATCTTCTCCACCTTACAATGTTAATTTTTATGTAATGGATCAGGAATCTTTAGTTTCTGAAGGCACATCCCCTTTCTTCGGCACTGATTCTGATTCTGAAGCCACCATGTATGCTGCTATATTTGCAGATTCTAAAGATACTTATGATTGCAACATGAATAAAGCGTTAAATACATTCAGCATAGTTGCTCAAGTGTACAAGAACAGGATGTTAAAGCTTCAACAAAACCCAAATCTTGCTCCTGAGTACTGCCGTGATTATTATTTCCAGCCTGACTCAATTATTGATGAGATGATTGTGACTGCAAGTTTAGGTTACAGTCCTTCTGTAAGGGACACGTTAACAACTAATGCTTTAAGTCTTGACTCGTATCAGGATAATTATATTAGAAGGCAGTCTTGTCCGTTGGTTTATTGAAAATGAGAAAAGCACAGATGAAAATGATGGAGACGATGATGGTTTTAATAGTCTTCTTTTTCATTCTAGTGATCGGGTTAGTTTTTTATGCTAACATTCAAGTTGGAAGTGCCAAAGAAGATATTAAAAAGTATAGAGATTTGAAAGCTATTGAGAACATGCAAAAGCTTCTCTTTTTACCTGAGCTTCAGTGTGGTGGGGGAGATGATGTTTTTACTTGCATTGATGTACTGAAACTGGAATCGTTATCAGAAGTTATGGCTAATGGCACTAACAGAATTTATTATAGTGATGAGTTAGGAAACAGTCTTGTGATTGTTGAAGAGGTTTATCCTGGAAATTGGTCCCGTATTTTATACAACAGAACAACGATAGGAACTGCCTCGTTTATTCCAGTTTCATTATGGTATCCTATTGAGGATGAGTATCACATGGGTTTGATTACGATTAGGACGGGTTAAGATGAAGAAAGCACAGACAGAAGTTATGGGTATGGTTGTTGTTGTGATTTTGATAGCGGTAGGTCTGCTGTTTTTCATTGCTTTTGTTGTTTTGAGACCTCAGTCAGAGCTTGAGCAAAGAGTTACGACAAGTGTTGTTGCTTCATCTACCTTAAATTCATTGCAGTACACAACTACTACTTGCAGAGGCCTTAATATTCAGGACTTGTTGCTTGATTGTGCTACTAGGGGTGCAATAGTTTGTGATAACGAGCACAGTTGCTCTTATGTCAACCGTACGATTGCTTATATTTTAGATAAAACACTCACTGTGCAGGACAGGAGTTTTGTGTTTGAGGCAGACGTGGATGGAGAAAGTTTACCTGTTGGTATTAATAGTGGCTGTCGTGGTGAACGAGAAAACGCTTACCAACCTTTAAGAACCACATATGGTTCATTGCTTACTTTATATTTGGAGGTGTGTAGATAAAATGGATAAAAAAGGAGAAGAAGTTGGAATTAATCCCATAATAATTATTGTTTCTATTTTGATATTTATGATAATTGCATTTATAGTGGTGAGAAGGATTCTCACAGCAGGAGGGTTAAGTTGAACAAAAAAGCACAGGGCATGAACACGATAAAGAATCTTATCTTGCTTGTTAGTATTGCGATAGTTCTTCTTATAATCACGATAGGTATTGTTAACTTTTTTGACAGGACAAGAACGTCCAGTCTTTGTACTGCGCAGATTGCTTTATCTTCACAGGGGAAGGGAGAACTAAACTGTCCTAGGGAAAAACCCACAAATTACAAGGAGACTGATTTTGATGATATTGATAAGTTGAAGAAGAAGATTTTGACAAGATTAGTAAGTTGCACTAATGGTGTTGGTTTTGGTGAACAAAACCCTTACATACAAGATAGGTATAGAGGTAAGTCTAACTGTTTGGTGTGTTCTGAGCTTTACTTTGAAAAGGAAGAAAAGATAAGGGAAATCCCTTATTGGTCTACCTATAATTTTGTTCCTGGTTCCAAGACAGATTATTTTTTCGATCGTATGACTCAGCACACTGCATCTGGGGTTTTAGTTCAGCAGTTTATGGATTTGAATGATCTCGCTGTTGTTGACACCTCTGAAAACTACTCAGTACTTTGGAAAGTGGATAAGAAAGGTTATTGGGATAAACTATTACAGGCAAAAAGAGACAACAATCCTCTGGTGTTAACCACAAGAGACAATACAGTTTATGAATACAGGCTTTTAGGTAATACTGTTAATGAAGCTTTCATTATAGGAAAAGACTTTTTTGGTTTTGTCATTAATGTTGATACAGATTTGAATGATGAAGAGTTTGTCTCTTCTATCTGGATTGGAACTGATAGATTAATACTTAGCAGTTTTGATATAACTGAAACTGTGCAAGGAACTAAAGGTTTGCCTGATGAGGTTACTAATGTGGGGAATGTCTGTTATTACATGCATAACTAGAAGATGAGAAAAGGACAAGCAAATAAGGTTTTATGGTGGGTTTTTGGAGTTGCAGTACTAATTTTTGTAATATTTTTCGTTCAGCTTTCTGGAAAAGTTCTTTACCCTTCTGGTCAGAAGGCAGCTTCTTGTTTAGCGACAATTCAAGCGATGGATAAAGAACAGGGAAGTTTGCTTTCTTATTTTGTTTCCGGCACTAACGTTCCTTTGATGTGTGAAACTAACTGGAGGGAAAACCTTACTGTTAAAGAAAAGGACGCTGAAAAACAGACCGAAGAGCTATTAAACCAAATAACTCCTTTGATGAGAGAATGCTGGGTCCAGTTCGGTGAAGGAAAACTAGATCCTTTTGAGAACCATATCTTGACTAATGATTTTTATTGTTTTGTCTGTTCTCGTTTTATTGTTAATTTTGATGAGATAACTGAGCTCTCAGGTGATGAAACTTATGTTTTGGAGAAAGAGGCTTTTTTGAATTACACAGACAAACGTTATAGTGGAAAATTCGTCAAAGCGTTTCCTTTAGATGAACCGTTTATTGAGAGAATTGATGTCAGTAAGATTGCTAATGTTTACACTGAACAAGTATTTTACACTATGGATGGTTTGATAGATGCTGGTCATGAGAATAATGACTACGCTGTTGTTTTGATGGGTTACGCTCCTAAAAAGTTTGCTGAAGCTACAGGGATTGCAGAAGCAGAGTATAAGGTGTTTGTAAGTCCTTATGATCACATGTCTGAGATTGGTTGTGAAGAGTTAGTAAAACAAAGAAGAATTGATTAAGACAAATTTTATATAATAAGAAGACTAAGAGGGTTATTATGAATAAAAAAGCACAGAATATGTGGGACAAATTGGGTAAGTGGATTTATGTAATTATCTTATTAGTTGTCTTGCTTATTGTTTTGTTCTTTTTCCGTGATCAGATCGGTAGAGGCATAGAAAAGATTGCCGAAACTCTTACTTTTGGTGGTGGATGATGAAAAAAGGAGCTTTAAGTTGGCAGCTGGTTTTTGCAGGTTTGATGATTTTTCTTTTGATAGTTTCAATTGCGATAGGTCCTGGAAAGATAAGAGAGTTAGCTGGGAAATTTAACTTCTTTAATGATGAGAATGCAACAAAGAAAACCACAGATATCATAAACCTAAGAACCACGATTAACTCTCTTTTGACAGATGATAAAGATGAATCTTACAGGTCTATTGATGAGTTCTGGCTTGATAAAGAGACTGCCATGGTTGGTTTTGACACCAGATGTCTAGCCTCATCTCCTAATCTCTGTCCTAGTGGGGGCACAACTGATGCTGATAAGAATTTTAAGATTCCTAAACCTGCTGAATGCGGAGACAAAGCATGTATTTGTAACTATGAGGATGATGGTTGGGGTGACACTTTTGAAGGTGATGACCACAATGACAATTTTATTGTTGATTCATGTATAACTTTTGATGGTGATATTAATTTCAGAGCATCTCCTGAAGACCCTTTTAATCACGGCGTGAGAGTTGGTCAAGATCCTTTAACTTATCTTGTGATCTTTAATGGCGGCACTGGCGGAACGAATAAACCAGAATTTGGATCAAGACTTGAGCTGTTTGTGCAAAAAACTAAACTAACTGGTTACACTGAAGTTTTTATCTCTTCAAGAACTTCTGATGTAGATTCTAGAGTTAAGTATATAGATAGTCTGAATAAGTAGAAACCTTTATAAACTAACATTGCCATTTTTCATATACTATTAGAGAGGTGATTATCATGGATAAAAAAGCTCAAGGTTTGCCGATGAATGTTATTATCATCGCTATTTTGGTTATGCTTGTTTTAGTTGTAGTTGGTGTTATATTCATGTCAAGGTTAGGTTTCTTTAGCACACAAGTTAGTGATTGTGAAAGCCAGCCGGGAAACTACATCTGTACGACTGATTCTGGATGTCAGACAAGCGCAGATGGGGATTTGATTGACGGATACATAAGAGACACAACAGGACTTAACTGTAGAAATGTGGATGATCAACCGCAGTACTGTTGTCTTAAGATAGGAGAGTAAACAAATGTTTTTTTCTAAGAATGGGCAGGGAATGCCCATTAACGTTATTGTTATCGCAGTCTTAGCTTTGATTGCTTTAGTGGTTATAGGTTGGATTTTTTCAACTCAGTCTGGAAGATTTTCACAGGGCTTGAACAGTTGTGAGGCTAAGAAAGGTACATGTATGGATGATAAGGATGATAAGAGGTGCGCTTCAAACGAAACAGTTCTTCTGACTCCTGGTTGTAAATATGTTGGCACAACAACAGATCAAGACAAAGATGGACAGTGTTGCATTCCTATATTTGGGTGATATATGATGGATAAGAGAGCAGAACTTCAGTTTTGGATGGTTATGTTTATCCTAGCTTTATTGTTTCTTGCGTTGATGGCATGGGTTTTTAGAGAACAGATTGGTAACGTTTTACAAAACATTGCGGGTTTAACTCCTAAAAATGAGACTATTACAAATCTTTCTACTTGTATTAATAATCCTGGTTTGCCTGAATGTCAGAACTTTGGTTAAAATGAATAAGAAAGGTATTAAGATTCCTACTGAAACGGTTATAGGTTTGGCTATTTTTGCAGTTATTCTTTTAGGGATTTTCACTCCTTTATTTGGAGGGATCTATGATTTCTTTTTTGGAAGTAAAGTATCAGAGCTTTCTAAGAATAATTTTGATAGGCTCTCAACAAATGTTGATGAGTTGATTAGGTCAGAAGAAGAACTCACTTCCTCACTAATTGTCAGTTTTGATAATAGTGTGAAAGTTGTTGCTTATTCTTATGATTGTAATGATAAGTTTGATAATGACTGTCCTTCTTCAAGAACTGTCGATGATTTCTTGCCTAAACCTTTGCTTTGTGGTCTGCAGGAATCTTGTCTGTGTTACTTCAAGCAAAATGATCGTAGGTTTGAAGATCCTATTGATTGTGTTGGTTACAATAAGAAGGTTGTATTTGTTGTAAATAAAGATTTGACAAAATTCTTCAGTAATGCTAAAGATTACAAATCATCAGGAAACTTGAATTTTATTCTTTATCCTACATCTGATTTCGGCAGTCAAGAGTTCATGATTAATAAGAAGGAATCTAACGAGATTATAACTCTGACTTTCTCTTCTTAAGGAATAACATTTATAAACACGGTAATATAATATTGTATATATGAAAAAGGGGTTAGGTAAAAGAGCACAAACCCATAGTATGTTGTGGGTTTTGATGGAAATTGCGTTAGTTCTTACTGTTTTTATCTCTTTTTCAGTTAAACTTAGTGATATTAAGAATGATATTTTGTTTGATAAGATTTATCTTGCTAAGGAAGTAGGTTTGATGACCACATCCATATATGGTGCACCAGGTGATGTAAATTATATTTACACTGGCAGGATAAATAATTTCAGCGCTAGCTTTGAAGGTGGGAAAGCAACTATTTTCTTTAAAGAACCCGTTAATGGAATAAGTTTTCCCTACGTGTCTGATTCTAATCTAGAACAATCTGTAGCTTACACTCATCTAAATCTCATAAACAATTCAGATATCAGCTTCAAAAAATCATCAAACACACTTTCAATAAGTGGTGGAGAGATAAAATTCGTATCAGACAGACTAGGTTGCGCAGAAGCACTAAATAAGAATTTCAGAAAAGAAAAGGAAGGTGTCGTTTTAGATCCTTCTTACCAAGGTAGTTTCCCAGGCATGGTTATTGAGCAGAATCGTGAAGCTAATGTGACTTGGATTTTAGCTAATGCAGTTAAATCACAACTTATCCCTGATCCTGTTTTTATGACTCGGAATGATAATGTGGAAGTTTCTGAAACTACGCGGTTAAGTATTACTCAAGACAAAGCGTTTACAGTTTCTTTCGTTCTGACTGAAGAAGACAAAGTTAATATCCAGATCAAAGATGATTCGTTAAAGAACAAGAAGTTTGCCTGTCTTTTGATCAACGAATTTTCTGAAATGGATGAATTGGACAAAGGGGACATAACTATCACTGAAAAATCTTTCATAAAGAACAGTAAATCAGATGTTTCAGTTATGGTAGAAGTCAGCAAGGACTTCCCATATAACAACTTAGAAAAAAGAAAAGAATTTGCTCTGAAAGTTAAGAATGCAGTGGGGGAGTATTATGGATAAGAAAGCGTTGCTTGGATTCAAAAAACCAAACCTTATTCTTAATTTTATTTTCCTTGCTATTGTTGTCTTTGTTGTTATTTTTTTCATAAGCTCTTTTTTCACTATCGCATTTGATACTGCCAAGGCAGAATCTGAGATTATGGTTTCAAGAGTCTTATTTAGCAATAATGGTTTTACTTACTGTGATGAGATCTGTCACCCGGGCATCATAGACTATCAATACTTCAGCAACGAAACAGTGCTCAACGATAGACTTTCAAAAGCCTTTAACTATACCGCAAGACAACAACCTTTGATTGCTTTCAAAGGGGAGTTAGTAGATGAAAACAACAATATAATCTCGACTTCTTACTTCAATAAGTTGTGGTATGATAGGTGGATTCCTCTGACTTCTTTCAAGCAGTATGAAAATATTCAGAAGTCATATTATATTTTGTATCATAAAGACAATAGTCTTGAGAAGGGAAGATTAGATTTAGATGTGGTGGTAGAAGTTGAATAGGAAAGGACTTTGGGCGGGAAATGTTTACCTTGACACATTTTCAATACTTGCATTTGTGTCTATTGCAGCAGTTTTCTTTGTCTTGTTTACAGTTCAAGGTGACAGGGGAGAAGTCGCTATTGAGGGCAAAGCAAATGAGGTTTCATCCAACTTAGTATTGCTTAACTATCTTAGGACGCCCGTTGATGTAAACAATAAAACAATTAAGATGTCTGAGTTGATTGCCTTAACCTATAACGATAGATCATTAAGAGGAATTCTTGACAATAAGACAACCGAAGCGCTGTCTTCAGCAATCTATATTTACAAAAAGGGAAGTAATGAGATTGAAGTAGGATACGAAATAAGTATTTACGAAAAAAAAGGGTATCCTGATCGTTTTGCAGGTTCTGGTGCTGGTGCTGGTGGTACGCCAACAACTTCAGTTGACGCTTATGTTCCTGTTTCAATAAATAAGACTGCTTATGTTGAGTTGCAGAGGTATAACTAAAATGTTAAATAAGAAATCCCAATTTTTCAATCTTTTCCTAGTTTTGGGATTCTTGGTTTTTATGATTGCAAGTTATAGGGTTCTTTCTGTAAAACAGTTTGATTATGTTCAAGATGGGTATGTTGGAGAGAGACAGGTAGATCTTTTTAACAGATATGCAGATGCTGAGAAAGCAGTAAACTACATTACAGATTCTGCAGTTATTTCATCTCAGCAATCATTGTATGATTTGGGAAATCAGGGCGGCAGTGCAGAAATGGAAAATAGTTATTATGGTTTCACATTATGGTCAAACGAATCCACGGTTTACAACTTAGATAATATTCCAAACAATTTTGTATCAATATTCAACAATAACCTTAACAGTCCTTTGGATATTTACGAGGCTAACTTCAGGTTAAAGAAAAATAACTATAAGATAAACATTACAGAAGACAGAATTCTAGCAACTCCTGTCGCACCTATAACAGTTAAGGTTGGTCAAGGTGCTTTCTATGATGGCAAACTAGAATATTTCCCGGTTAAAGAAAAATATTATTTTGAGAACGATTGGGGTTATGAAAGGCCCGGCGGAAGACTTCACGAAGGCACAGATATTTTTGCACCTATGGGTACACCTGTAATAGCATCAGTCTCAGGAAGGATTGAACGGATAGGGTGTAATGAATGGGGTGGTAATAGGATAGGCGTAAGAGATAGTGAAGGCAACTATTTCTATTATGCTCATTTAGAGAAGTATGGTATTAACACTGATGAAGACAGAGTTTGGAGAGTTGGAGATACAATTAACGCTGGCGAAATTCTTGGCACGGTAGGTGATAATTTAGGATGTTACACTGATTGCGACTCCACTAAACCAGGAAACACTTGCGGAATTCCTGATAACACTCAACCCCACTTGCATTTTGGAATTTATCAAGATCAGTACAACGGAAGAGCTGTAAACCCTTTCAACGCATTGCAAGAATCATTGGGGAGAGATGTCGAGACAACATTCGGGACTGTTGGATTATATTCAAGGATGCCTTACTTCAATATTCCTTTTGAAAAATCCTCATTAAACTACTCTGCTTATGTAAGATTGGCAAAACAGCTATCAGATACATGTAACTCAAAACAAGATCTGACAGTAACAGACTCTTATGCTCTTAGTGAGTGTGTAGCTAACGAAGCTGCTTTTAATGGCTGGCAAATGTCTTATCAGTGTGACAAACTAGATCCATTACGATCTTTCAGAGAACAGCTTGACTCTTGCTTAAATTCAAAAGATGATGGTTGTGAGTGTGAGATTTTTGTTGAAGGTAGTGAGTTTGAAATAATAAAAAATGGTTCAAAGACTTTTGCAGTCTTAGCAAATCAACAGATAGAGATTACGGATATTGAAAATGTTCAACGAGGTTTCATCTCTAATCTTTTCATCTCTGATGTTGAAGACAAGCTTGTAGTCCATAAAGAAAATAATATTTTATCAAGTGTTAACTCTGTTGATAACGAATGCAGGCTTGATGATCGAACCTTTAAGATGTGTATCCCAACTTACAATGAAGTTTTAACATCAGAAGGAATACAGAATGTGTCAATTAACTTTGCTTTGTACATTAATGACTCTTCACCACCTCCTGCAATAGAAGTTAGTTTTCCTAAAACAATTCCAAGAACAGCACTGCTATCATTTAAGCAAAGTCCTTCCCCTGATATAGATCACTATGTTGTTTATTACAAGCCTCTTGTTGATCTTAAGAAAGTTAGTGATGCTTTTAGGGAGGAAAAACTTGTTCTTTCAACTGTTCAAGATGCAACAACTGAATCAGATATGGTAACTCATCCAGATGTTTTCTATTTTGACAAGGAAACCAAGACATATTACAAACCTATACAAGTTTCTTTAACTGAAACTGAAGGCAAGATTTATCATTTCGCTGTTGTTGGCGTTGACAAGTTTGGCAACCAACTATATGATTTGGATTCTTTCTCAGTAAGGCTTTTCCCTTAAACTATGCCAAAAATTAAAATAAAATTTATATCTTCACCTATTTATTTTCTATATAGAAAATAATTAAATCTATTTAAATATTTTTCTAAACCCTTATATATAACCCACTATCCCTTTTAAACTACCTAAGAGGTGGTTCTTGGTAATTTCAACTAAAAATGGCAAACTTAGAGCAGTTTATTGAGGAATATGAGGCTTTTTTTAACAAAGTCAACCATGTAGATAGTGACAACCTCTTTAAGGATAAGATTGAGATGCACCCTATGGAAGCAGTAGGTGTTTTTACAGAACTTTTTGATGGGAGTAAAGAAGTTAAGTACAACTGCAGACTTCCTGTAGAAAAACTTGAAAGTATCTATAAACATTTCCTTGCAAGGTCCAAGCTCAATGTGGCTTTCTTTTATTACTGTGTCACCAATAAGAAAAAAAGTGGGTTAAGTGTAGAAGAGTCTGCGAAAAAAGCGATGAGGGAGTGGAGTATTGTTGGATCTTATTCTATTTCAAAATCTCACGAACAGACCAATGAGAATAAAACAGCTATTTTCTTAGACTGGGATGACACTTGTGAAATAAGCAACAATCTTAGAAAAGGATTATTTAATTTTGTTAACACATATAAAAAGAAAAGGGGAAAACGAAAGTACTCAACTATAATCTCTTCAGCAACTTTTGATTGGGGCAGTAGAACCACAAAATATGATACTGCAAAAAGAAGGTTTAGGGATTTATTTGATGCCGCATACTCGGTCCCTCTAATAGCGAATGCACGTGAACATATGACGTTGGAGGTCATGAATCGAAAATACATTCCGTTACTAAGTGAAAAAATGGATGAACACCTGGCTGAATTAACTAAGGGGTTCAGTTCATATATTAAAAGTTTGAATAAAGGAAGACGTCCTAAAGTGATGGCGAAGCATAGGGACTTGCTGAACATGATGGGGTGTGATATTGAAACCTTTGATGGCGAGCTAAATCTTAAGAATCTCACTCTTGATGATGTGTTTGAGGGGGTTTGTAAAAAATTAGGTGTAAATACATTTGATCTAAATTTTGTGAATAAAACAAACAAACCAAAACTTATTATGGGTAAAATCTACACAGACATATGTAAGAAACTTGATATTGATAATTATTACTCGGTTATTGTAACTGACAATGCACTAGACCGTAGTGCAGACTATCATTACCCCATCGTTACTTTAGTCACAAATGCAACAGACTCTGCTAAGACTTGGGAGCATTGCATATCTCATCTTGAGAGTTTTTGCGATGGCAACATACTTAATGGTGCAAGACAGATGAAAAAGAAGCCGTGCAAGATACATGGTGAAGATGTCTTGGAGTACAAAGTTTCGGGTAGAATTAAACTTTACTCTCACCCTTCCTTTAGACACATTTATTTCATTAATCATATACCTAAACAGAAAGACATTGCACCATTTCTTTAGAAACATTTTTATAAAATGCACTAAGATGCTCACTTATGAATAAACTATTTACTTTTACACTACTATTATTAGTCACAATAAGCTTAGTCAGTGCAGACCCTCTTGATCATGAAGAAGGTTTAGTTGGCTATTGGAGTTTTGACGGCAGGTTTGATCCAGTAAGAGATGATTGGGGTTCAATCAACGCAGTTCTTTCTTCAGGTGCAAGGTATGAGCCTAACGGTAAAGTGGGTGGATCAATAAGATTTGGGGGTAATGGAGAAAAGATTTGGTTTAACAACAAGCTAAACAATATGGATAATATGGAAAGGGGTTCTATTTCTATGTGGGTTTACCCTATGAGCTATAACTCTAACAAAAATGATTCGCCAAGGTTTATCGGCAGGTATGGTGATTATGAATATGTTTCTGTAGGTGGAGAAGAGAAGGACAATAGATTCCATTTTCACATGATGAAAGATAACACACCAACAGAACTAATATCAACTACAGAGGTTCTATTAAACCAATGGTATCATATAACTATAACTTGGGATACTTCTGAAGGAACCCAACTTTTTGTTAATGGTAAGATTGAAGACAACTCATCAACAGGCAATGGTTGGAGAAAGTCTCCAGACTTAGACTTAAACTTTGGTGCTCAGCCTTGGGATAATTTTCATGCGTTTAAAGGATTAATCGATGAAGCTGCGATTTGGGACAGAGTTCTGACTGGATCAGAAGTTTCAGATTTGTTTCAAAATCCAGAAAATATTAAGAGTAAACGTATTTTTAAATTCGGTTTTAATCTGACTACTTTATTACTGGTTGCAATTGTTGTGATTATCCTAATTTTGATATTCTTTAAGAAGGTCTTATTTTTCTTTAAATAGCTAACAGATACTTTTTTATATGATCTGCTCCGCTCTACAAGTTAGGGAGGGGGATTAAAAGTGTTTAGACTGACATATTCGGAGATAGTTGAAAAGATTTCAGAAACAACAAAGATTTCTACTGAAGAGATTGATGAATTGGTTGCAGATAAGCTTGAGCAATTATCTGGTTTGATCTCAAAAGAGGGCGCAGCACACATAATTGCTAATGAGAAAGGTGTTAAGCTTTTTGAGGAAATAGCTCCGCAGGGAGAGCTTAAGATAAAAAATATTTCTACTGACAGAAGAAGTGTTAATACTGTTGGTAAAGTTACTAGAATTTTTGATGTTAGAAAGTTCAAAACAAAAAATGATCGGGAAGGCCAAGTTGGCGCATTTTTCATAGGTGATGAGACTGGCAAGATAAGGATCACTTTATGGAACGATCAAGCAGACAAATTAAGGGAGATTAAGGAAGGAGATATAATCAAGATAAAGAATGCAAGGGTTAAAGAGAACCAAGGTTTTAGAGAACTACATCTTAATGATAAGTCTGATATGGTCATGAATCCAAAAGGAGTCTCAATTGAAGTTAAAGAATCAACATTTGCACCATCTACTAGAAAGAAGATTAGTGAATTACAAGAAAACGACGAAAACATAGACTTATTGGGACATGTTGTTCAAGTTTTTAATCCTAACTTTTTTGAGGTCTGCCCTCAATGTGGTAGAAGGGTTAGATCTGAAGAAGATTACAACTGCCAACAACATGGTAAAGTAACACCTATTTTCTCATACGTGCTAAATGCATCAGTTGATGATGGTTCTGGAGTTATAAGAACTGCTTTTTACAGAAACCAGGTTCTTAGACTTTTCAATTCAAAGAATGATGATTTCTTAAAAATTAAGGATAATCCTGAAGAGTTTGAAGAACTTAGAAATGATGTTGTTGGTTCTATAATTAAGGTTGTTGGCAAGACAAGACGGAATCCTATGAGTAATGACCTTGAATTCACTTCTAATTTGGTTTTCACCAACCCTAATCCTGAGGAAGAAGCAAAAGCGCTAAAATGAAATTCTTCACTCACCTTGCTTTTGGTTTTTTAGTTGGGTTATATGCTATAGATTTTTTTAACATCAGCCAAGAACTTCTGTTCATGTTTTTTGTTCTTGTGTCTTCGATATTTGCAGATATTGATCACCCGGATTCTAAACTTGGCAGATGGTTTAAGCCTTTGGGTTGGCTTTTCAGTCATAGAGGTTTCTTTCACTCGTTATTGGCGGTTGCTTTATTCGCTATCTTAGCTTATCTTGCATGGGGTAATCAATTAATAATCATAGCGATCTTGGTTGGTTACTCGTCTCATTTAATACTTGACGCATTGAACCATCAAGGCATTGCTTTCCTTTTCCCACTAAAGAAACTAAAACTCAAAGGCTTCCTTAAATCTGGAGGCATTGCAGATTACATTATGTTGGGAGTTTTTATCACTTTAGGTTTTTTGAAATTAACAAATAACATTTTTTAGCTATAATTTATATATTTCTTCAATTTCCTTCATTATATGGTTTCAGAAATAGTTATCACACTCATTATGATGGTTGCGGTAGTTGCAATATTTTGTGTTCCAATAGTTATTATTTTGTTGATCTTTAACTACATAACCAGAAAGCCTTGCCCTAAATGCGGCAAGAAACCACCTCTTATAAGAATTCCTGACAGTTGGGATCAGTTTTTGTGGGGTGGCTGGACTTGCAAGAAATGCGGTCATAAGTTCAGATCCGATTTTAGTAACAAACTAAAAGAAGCATTTTATCCTAAGTAATATTCTACCGCTAGTTTTTTAAACTCATAGAACAAAAAACCCTTAGAGGTGGTTGTTATGGTTAAGAAGAAAAGTGATAAAGACGATCCTTCAGGTTTATTTATTCCTGGAGGTCTATTGATAGGTATTGGTGTTGGTTTTATTACAGGTAATATTCCTGCAGGTACGTTAATTGGTCTTGGTGCGGGTTTTGTTATTATGGCAATTTCAAAAACAAAGAGGTGATAATATGTGTTTCAAAAATTTAAATAAAAAAATAAAGAACTTGAAATGGTATGATATAAGTTTGACTAAACTTTCAGCTGCAGCTTTTATCTTGATGGTTGCAAAGCTTTGGTCAGGAATACTTTACCTTGAATGGTACTGGTATTTGGTTATTGCAGTTGTTGCTGCCATAGTGCCTATGAAGCATGCTTACTGTAAAAAGTAAGATTTTTTCTTTTTTTTTCTAAATATTTAAATACTCTCAATGCCATTATGCACTAAAATGTCATACGAAACTTTACTTGCAGGCATATCACTTGCGATTATACCTTTGATGATCTGGGAAGCAGTTTGGAAAGGTATTGCGATGTGGAAAGCTGCAAAGAATAACAAGTTAGCGTGGTTCATCTGCATATTTATCTTTAACACGTTAGGTATTCTACCTATACTTTACATTTTTGTGTTTTCAAAGATGAAAGGTAAAAAATCAAAAAAGAGAGGCAAACGAAAATGAAAAAACTATTTTTTCTGATGATGACTTTATTATTGACAACAACTGCACTGGCAATAGAAACTTGTTTTGATCCTAGCCAGGCAGGTCCTGGCGAAGCGTGTGGAATTTACACATTTGAAGAATGCCCAAATCGTTTTGTGGGAGATAACCCGTACTATCAGTGTCAGTGGAATGGTGAATTCTGTGAAGAAGGCAGGATGTGTGTGCCAGAAGGATTTGAAGAGATTCCAGAGTTATCAACAGGAGGCATTGTTGCAATAGTTCTTGCTCTTGTATTGGGTGGATTGTTCGTAGCACATAAAAGATGAGTGAAGTAGAAAAAAATAGAAAAGTTTTAGCGATCGCTTTAACTATTGCAGGTGTTTTGATGTGGTTCTTTGCAGGTTCAAGCAAAGAGGTCATCCAGGATCTGATAAAAGGGGTGGGTATGGGTTGTTTCATCTATGGTTTGGTGAGCATTAACAAGTTTGAAACAAACCTTAAAAAATCTAAAGTAACCGCTTTGGTGGTCGGAGCACTTTTGGCACTGACTTTAATCTTGGGAATAATCTTTTTTATCTTAAAATGAAAAAAGCGTTAGAACAAGTTAAGAAAGTTGACAGAGAGATCTTCATTACGTTAGGTGCTGTTTGGTTTATTGTGGGTATAGCAAAACCTAACACAGGTATTTGGATTATTGGGTTGGCTTTCTTTGTGATTGGTTTAAGTATAAAGAAAAAGAAGTAACTACTTTAAAGTAGTTAAAAAACGAAACATTTATAAATAAAAACCTCTTTTCTGATAGAACAATGCCTTTGATTAGAAAGGATTATCCTGGTTTTACGTACTTGAAATATGACAAGCAATATGGTAATGAGTGGGATAAGCTTAAGAAAGAAGTACATGGCTGTTTAAGACAAGATTCTCTTAGAGATATTGTTATTGATTTTGGCAAATCAGATAAGATTAACTCTGTTGAAATTGGGTTGTTGGCTAAAGTTCTAAACAACATCAACGGCTCTCAAAGATATCTTAGAGTTATCACAACACCTCTTGTTGAAGAAACTGTAAAACTTACAAAAGTTGGTTCATTGCCTCACATATTCTTTTACAGAACAGTACAAGATTTTGCTGAAGCTCTAAAGAAGTCAAATTGATTTTACTTATTTGCATTAACAAATAACTTTCTGTCTTCTCCCTTGTATTTTCCGTAGTTTTTCTCGTAACATTCCATGCAGTAGCTCCATCCTGGTTTGATGAATTTAAACTTGTCACATCCTCTGCATTTCTTCTTATATTTCGGGAGATTTACCACCATTATATACTAGGAATACTGTAGCCTTTATAACTCTTTCCGATAATTGCATAAAAAAGTTTATTAAACTCCTCGACTATACTACTGGTAGGAATGCATTCCGTACACCACTGGTCACTGGACATGGCCTAAAATAGAGTATATAAACAAATCAAGGTATAATAAAATGAAAAAAGAAAAAAAAGGTGATAATATGACTGAAGCACAACAAATTCAAGAATTGCCTGGTGTAGGGGCTGCAACTGCTGAGAAACTTGTCGGAGCAGGTTTTGACAACTTAATGAGCATTGCTGTATCTACTCCTGGAAAGATGGTAGACGCTGCGGGCGTTACAGAATCAACTGCAAGAAAGATGATATCTTCTGCAAGAGACGCATTGGAGATGGGTTTCGAATCAGGAGATGAACTTCTTAAGAAGAGAGAGTTAATAGTTAAACTATCCACATCAAGTCAAAGTTTTGACGATATCATGGGTGGTGGTTTTGAAACTGGGTCTATCACAGAACTTTACGCTCCTTATGGTGGGGGCAAAACTCAAATAGCACACTTAATTGCAGTAACTGCTCAGCTTCAAGATCCTGAATCAGAAACGATCTATATTGATACTGAAGGCAGCTTTAGACCTGAAAGAATCAAACAATTTGCAGAAGGTGCAAACTTAGATCCTGATGAAGTTCTAAAAAACGTTAAGGTTGCTAGAGCTTACAATTCAGATCATCAGATGTTATTAGTTAGCAAAGCTGAAGAGTTAATCAAGAGTGGAACTAACGTAAAAGTGTTAGTAGTAGACTCATTAACATCTCACTTCAGAGCTGAGTTTGTGGGTAGAGGAACACTAGCGGATAGGCAACAAAAACTAAACAAGCACATGCATGACTTAGCTAAAGTTGCTCAGATGTATAACGTTTGTGTTATCGTTACAAACCAAGTTATGTCAAAGCCAGATCAATTCTTTGGTGACCCTACTGAAGCTATCGGAGGACATATTGTTGGTCATAACTCAACATTCAGGATTTATCTGAGAAAAGGTAAGAAAGGCTCAAGAGTTGCAAAACTTGTTGACGCACCAAACTTGCCAGATGCTGAGTGCAACTTCATGATTGAAGAGCTTGGAATTAAGGACCTTTAAGGTCTTTATTTTTTTATTATATACTTCTAAGAAAAGATTTAAATACTCAATATACTAACTATGGCTCGTTGCTTATAAGCTAAGCAGCTATTAAATACAGAGGTAAACAATATGGAATATGGAAATGACCGAGGCGGTTTTGACAGAAGACCGCGATTTGTCCCTGTTAAGGTCGGGGAAGAGTATGACGTAAATATAGAAGCAGTAGGCGAGAAAGGTGATGGTATCGCAAAAGTTAAGGGATTTGTAGTTTTTGTCCCTAACGTAAATGAAGGAGACAACGTTAAGATTAAGATCAGCAGAGTTCTGCGAAAAGTAGGCTTTGGTGAAGTTGTTGGCGCAGCAGATGCACCTGCAGCTGAAGAAGCTCCTCAAGAGGAAGCACCTTCAGATGATTTTGGTGAAGAGCCTGCAGCAGAGGAAGAGCCTGTGGCTGAAGAGCCTGCAGAACCTGAACCTGCATCTGATGACTTTGGTGAAGAGCCAGCTGAAGAAGAGACTAAGGAAGAAGCTCCAGTAGAAGAAGAGCCTGAAACTCCTGACGACCTTCCAGAACCGGCTGAAGAAGAGAAGAAAGAGGAATAATTTTTCCTTTCTTTTATTTTTCTTATTTTTACTTTTTTTCTTATTCTAGAATTCCGCAATCGTATCATAAACATGACCTGTATCAGTTGCAGTACTTTTTATCAACTTTATCTTATCAATCATAAAATCCATTGGTTTAACATTTATGCTTAATATCTTATCTTTGAACTCTCTTTTGTTTTTCATAAACTTAACTTTCGCAACTGTTATGTGCGACTTAAATCTTGTGTCTCTTTGGAATCCTATTTTTGCAACTGCATCATCTACTTTTTCATGCAACTCTTTTATCTTATCCTCTGGATGCAATCCAACCCACGCAACTCTTAACTTTCCTTCTTCTGGAAAATAACCCATCCCATTTAGCTTAGCTTTGAACGGCTCATATCTCATATCAGAAAGAGACTTTTTCAGATGATCAACTTTTTCATCCGGAACTTCTCCAACAAATCTTAAAGTCAAATGAAATCCTTTTGTCAGCCTTATCCCTGCTTTCTTTATTTTGTTTTGAATTTCTTTTAGATAGTCTTTAACTTCTTCACTTGCTTCTACTGCTATAAATAGTCTCATAAACTCATCTTAGTTTTTGTTCTTTTTATTATTTTCTTTTTTGAAAAGATTTATATACTACAAAACCTAAAAGCATACTATGAAGAAAGCATCAGTACTATTTGCAGTTCTTTTCTCGATTAGTTTAGCTTATGCACTTGATGATTGTTCAAACGAGTCTGCAGGCACACCCTGTGGTCAACTTCCGTTATGTGGTGACCCTGACACTCTTGTAAGTTTTCAATTTAGGTGTGATGGGTTTGATTCTTGTCAGCCTGCAGAACCTATAGGTGTTGAAGAGATTTGTAATGGTTATTACTGTAATGGCCTTACTTTAGTTCATAGGATTGGCTCTTGTGAGCTGTTAGTGGGAGGAGATGGTTATTGTAGTGTTGGTTCTGAAGAAGATTGGAGCTGTAACGATCAAGACCCTTGTACAATAGACTCATGTTCTCCAGAAGAAGATGGATGCAGCAATGTTCCTATTGAGTGTAGTGAAGGATTCTTTTGTGATCTAGGTCAGTGTGTTCCTGAAGGGTCTGAACAAGAGGTGATCCCTGAATTCAATTTAACAGCAATTCTGGTTATTTTAGTGGCTGCTTTAGCAGGATTTGTTTTCATCAAGCGTAAATAATTCTTTTCAGTAACATTTATAAATCAAAAAACCAATAAATCCTAAAAAGAGGTTTGAATTTGTTCAATAACCATCACAAAAGGAAGAAGACTGCACACGAGATTCATCCTGAGGATATTGCGCAGTTAATTTTTGGTTCTTGTTTATTGGCTGTTCCTGTGGCTTTTACTGAAGAGGTTTGGCGTATTGGTGAGACAATACAAGAATTTAATGTTGGAATAATATTTATCTTTTCTTTATTCATAATTGCGGTTGCAACTTTCCACACGGGGTATAAACATGTTGTTGTAACTTTGGAAGATTGGGGTTATTGGAAAAAAGTACTTTCTTCTTATGTGGTCATTTTTGCTACTGTAACATTTCTTCTGGTGATGATTGAGAAAGCACCTTGGCAATTACACCCCATTGTTGCGTTTAAGAGGTCTATAATACTTGCATTACCTGCTAGTTTAAGCGCTGTCACAGCAGATCTGATAAGGTAAAGATTTATAAATAAACCTATAACTATTAGCTGTAAAGCCGAATTTGCATGAGGCAAAAAAAAGTGCAATGAAACATAAGATTTCTTTGCAGAAGGTATAAAATATGGCAGAAGAAGATAATTTGTTGATACCCTCAGATGTTTATCTGAAATCAGGTATCCACATAGGTACTAAGTTTAAGACTAAGTACATGGAGAATTTCATCTATAAGACAAGACCAGATGGTCTATCAGTTCTTAATTTGAAAAAGATTGATGAAAGAATCAATGTAGCAGCTAAGCTTTTGGCTCAGTATGAACCTGAAGAGATTGTTATTGCAGCTAGAAGGGAGAATGCTTGGAAGCCCGCTAAACTAACAGGTAAGCACACAGGGATTAAGATATTTGCAGGACGTTATCCGCCAGGTGTTATGACTAACGCTCAACTTGAAAACTTCATAGAACCAAAAGTTATTCTTGTTGCAGACCCTTGGCCTGACAAGAACATCGTTGATGACGCTATGAATATTGGTGTGCCAGTCATCGCTTTATGTGACACCAATAACCAGACAAACAATTTAGACTTGGTTGTTCCGTGTAACAACAAAGGTAAGAAATCTTTAGGTTTGATATTCTGGATTTTAACTAGAGAGTTCCTAAAAGCTAAAGGTATGATCTCTTCAGATAAAGAATTCGAACCAACTGTTGAAGATTTCACAGAAGAATAATTTTTTTTAAATTTTTCTTCTTAAATAAGGAGAGAAGTATTTTTTATATTTTGTTTGTATTTCTTTGATTTTCCAGTCGTTAGAAGTTATTGTTTTCCTACATTTGTCAGACTCGCATTTACATTCAAAAGGGTCCATTAAAGTTTCGCTAAATGCGTAATCAAAAACCAACTCTTCTCCAGGTTGTATATCTTTTATTGCTACAAACTGGATATCCTCCAAGAAGCCGATATTTGGTTCACAAGAATGGTTAAATACACCGTTTTGTTCTAACTCTTCTCTTGTTGTGGGAACCATAAAAAAGTCCTCGTGGATCTGTATCCCCACATGACTCATCTTGCCCCAGTATTCTTTAATTTCAGAACTGGGAACTATAACTCCTCCAAGAATGCAGATTAGTTCTCCTTTTTTTATTTCTTCTTTAGCGAATACCCCAAGACCATGCAGTTTAGAGTTTTCAGATGCTGCTTTTGAATTTACCCATCTGTGGGGCCATTTATTGTGTATGTCTTCCATTTTTTGACTTAAGGAACTTTTTTCATAGCTTCATTCACTTTAGCAAGAGGCCATCCTTTATCTAATAGCTTTTTCTTGATTGCGTCCTTAGCATATCCATGACACCTTACTGCTTTGATAGAGTTAACCAGTTGTTCAACATCATTATGTACTTCATGTAGTTTCTCATTTCTTACTACTGTTTCATGTAATGCCTCATCTACCACATCTCTTGGCCAGCCTTTCTTGACTAATGACTTCCTGATGTCTTGGCAAGTATATCCGTGTCCAACTACGGATGATATTGATTTTTCTAATTTCTCTAATTCACCGTGAGGTTCATGCAGTTTATACTTCTTGATAACTGCTTCTTTCAATGCAAAGTTAACTGTTTGTTCGTCCCATCCTTTTCTCATTAGTGCTTGTTTGACATCTTCTACAGTAAATCCGCTGCCTAACACTGACTGTATTGATTTTTCTAACTCTTCTACCTCAACCATCAACACTCCTTGTTTTGGTTTTTCAGCTACTGCTACTGGTGTAACTGATTCTTTAACTGTTGGGATTACTGTTTGTCTCTTTCTCATGTCTGCTGCAATGAATCCTATTACTGCAACTATGAACAATAGTAATAGTAGTAAGAACCACCAAGGAACTTTTGTTTCTTCCTCTACTGGAGGCTCTATTGTGTCTGGTTGTTCTTCAATTGGAGTTACAGGTCTTTCTATGATTGGTCTGCCGGTTATTTCTTCTTCACCTGAACAAGGCGTGCATTTGCCTCCGCAATCTACTCCTTCTTCTCCATTGTTCCATAATCCGTCTGAGCATGCAGGTATTCCTCTGCAAGTTTCTCTTTCTACAGGTCTGTCTCTGTTGCAATTTCTTGTGTCTATGCAAGTCCTTGTCCTTATGCCGCTATAATATCCGCATTCTGTCCACTCTGTGCATTCCCAGTTAGGTGTGCAGCTTCCGCCGCCGCCTCCGCCTCCGGAAGGTGGTGTTTGTATTTGCTCGAACTGATCGAATACACAATTTGTATTTTCATCTTTTATTGTTAGCTCACCTGCACTATAGACTGTTCCGTTCCAGGTCACAGTTCCATTTATTATCGCTCCATTTATTATGGTGCTTTCATTTATTATCATGTGGCATCCTTCTGAGTCTCTTACATCGCTATCTTCTATTGTGCTGTGTTTGATTATTGCATTGATCAAAGTGTTAGGTCCTATGTATGTGTTATTTTCTAGTATTGATGGATCAACAAAGATCATAGCATTACTTGTTACACTATTCTTGTCTTCACTGTCTATTATTGTCACTTCGTTGTATGTTACGTTTCTTACTAGACTTCTGATTATGTTTGAGTTGTTTACTACTGATCCATTTAACACAACTACTTTTTCTCCGTTTCTTGTTTCATTGACGGTGGTATTATAGATTTCTGAGCCATATATCATGTTGACTCTTCCACTTCCTTCTTCTGCATAGTTTCCGAAGATGTCTTGTGCTGTGAACTTGACTTTTGTTCTGCACATTATATCTGTAGGTGCACATTCTACACTTAGTATTAGTGAGTTCACAGTTCCACTCGCTGCAACAGTTTCATTTATTGTGCAGTCATCTTCATAATAATCTGCTACGCAGTACTGAATATTCAATAATCCGGTATCATCTGTTGTTCCTATTGTGATTGTTCCATTATCCCCTATGAACCAGAATCTTTCATCTGCATTTGTGTTAACAGTAGGTGGATTAAACTCATAGCTTGCATTTAGTGGATTGTTATCTGCCTCATTTCCGTTGCTGTCGTATAAGTATCCGAACACGGTGTGTGTCATGTTATCTTCAGGTTGTGGGAACTCACAACTTACATTTTCAACATTTACACCACTACATAATAAGCTTCCATTGTTCTCGATGGTTGCATTATACACATCTAATGTTAAGTTCTGTAGGTATGAGTACAAGTTATCAACATCATATGATTCTGTCAGTATGCTTACTGTGTTGATCCATGGCCACATTGAGACAAATGTTGGATTATCTTCAACTGGTGTCACTTCTATATTGATTGGGTCGCATGTTCCGTTCATTTCACCATCTGTCGCGCCTATTGTTGCATTTGCATTTCCAAACCAGTTGTCTGAACTATTGATTACTGCTGTGAATCCTCCTGTATATGAATCTACATCTCCGTTTGAGAATGTGAATAGGTAATCTCTATTATTGTTATATTTGGAGTGTTTATATGGTATCATCTCTGTTGTGAACCCTGTTGTTGTTCCTGTCACGTTTTCCCATACTGTGCCATCAAATCTATCGATCTCTCCACTAGCGCCACCGGTATATAACATTCCATCAAAGACAGTCATACTTTCTATGTCATTGACATTTGTTCCTGTTAGGTATGTCCATGTTTCTTCAACTAAGTGCGCGATACTTCCATTATCATCTGAAACGAATAGTTTTCCGTCATATTCTTCCATTGCCTTTATGCTTCCGTTTAATGGTTCATTAACTATGTTTCTCCATTCGCTCGTGTTGTAATAATCTATTTTTTCTCCGTGTGTTCCTGATGACTGTCCCACATACAGTATTTCGTCAAATGCTTTCAGATGTCTTACGTGGCTGTTGATGAATAAGTTAGTCATATTGGTCCAGTTGTTTCCATTATATGTCCATATCTCTCCTTCATCTCCTCCAACCCATAGCTTATTATCGTATGTTTCCAGTGCGTGAAGATCTAAACTTGTAAATTTACTTACATTGTTCCATGTTCCATTATACACATCAACTTCTCCATTGTCTCCTGCTGTGAACAACATTCCGTTGTATCCATGGACCGCTCGTAAATCATTGGCAGTTGAGGTATTTTCTACCTGCTCCCATCCATACTCTGCAGTGCAATTACCTTTATCATAGTATCTTGCAATGTATCCATCATCTCCTACTGCATAAAGCACATCATTAAATTCTGTAACGGAGTGTATGTTTTCTGATAATGTTTCTTCATCTCTCCACCCGTTGAAGAATGTCACATTATCAATTCCTGCAGTCAAATTTTGTGCAAAGTAATTTAATGTTTCATTATCTACATCTATTATGTTTCCATTTATCAGTATGTCAAGCAAGGTATCTTCGCACATTACCTGATCTGCAATCTGCTCGTCACATACTGGTGCATCGTTGACTGGTGTTACATTTAGATACAATGAAACATTTGCAACAACATCTCCTGATTCGTTTGTAGCATATACATCGAAGAATGTTAAGCCAAACCAATCCATTACTGGTGTCACTATCATCTGTTGTAGGAAATTCTGTATCAGTGGGACTACGGTCATGGTCGGCTCAAATATTATTGATGCAATTACTGACGGATCGTATGTAGCATTTAATGTTAATACGTTATCAACATCCCATATCTTGTCGCTTACGTTTTCTGTTAAGTTAGTATCTTCAGGTATTGTATATCCATAAGGTGTCCAGTTAAGTTGTGTTGGATCATCTATTGGTGTAACGTTTATTGTTACGATTGTTGAATTCTGTAGTCCATAAGCATCTGTTAATGTAACATTGATTATCTCTATTCCGTTGAAGTTAGGTTCTGGCTGGAAGCTCATGTTGAATCCATCGAATGTTGATAGATTCACTCTTACATTTGCGTAGCTTGGATACTCTACAGTTACATTATCACAACCCCATATCTTATCCGGGTCATATCCATATTCGATTAGTGTGTAATAGTTTGTATCTTCTGGGAAGGTTATGTATATGTCGTCTTCTATTCTTGGTATGTCCGGTACACATTCCACAACCATTTGCACTGTTGTGTTTACTATTCCAGATATTGGGTCTTGTGCATGTAATGTTATATTGTCATATCCGTTTGTGTTTGTGCAGCTTACAAAGTTACAATAGTCTGGTAATGGTTTGATGAATCCGAATCCTGCGTCTTCGTCCCATGCAGTCATATTAAACTTGGTTTCATCTATTGTGTACCAATAAACTGCATCATCATCTGTGTCATTGAAGTATTTGTTTTTGACTGGGAACTGTTTTGGTCCTTGGTCTTCTACCAGGAAGTATGTTGTATTTGCTCCAGGTATTGCGAATACTTTGTCTGAATACTCGCCAACATATACTATGAACACATTGCTCTCGTTGGACGCTCCTTTTGAGTCTGTTGCTTTAAATTGTAGTTCTCCAAACCCAACCCATCCTGGTGCAGTCGTTATTGTTGCGTTTGTTTCGTTTTCAGTTTTATTTATGGTAACAAATATGTTTCCTGGTTCTGTGTTTGTGATAAGTGTGTAATCTAGATCTACTTTGTCTTCAACATCCTCGAAGTAGTTACTTAGTATTACAGCTCTGCTTTCAGATTCATTCATTGGTATGTTTTGGATTGGTCCTTTGAATATTGGAATGTCATTTACTGGTTCTATTCTTAATTTTATATTGTTTGATGTTCTGTTAAACATTCCGTCTGTTGCAATTATTGCCATTGTTCTGTTGCCGTACCAGTGTTCGTCTGGCACTAATGCCATGTTTGGTGATCTTCTTGCAACTACTGTCATGTTTTCATCATAGTATGTTGTTCCGTCTATTCCTAAGTATATTGCTTGTAGTGTGTTGTTTAGTTCAGGTAAGAATACTTCTACTCCTCCTGTTGCTGATTCTAAGCTTGATTCTGTTATTGACATCTCTCTTTCAGGTGTGTTGGTAGGGTAGTACTTATCGAAGTTGAATAGATCTGCCCAGAAAGTACCTAGTGTTCCAGATCCCATTATTAATTTTGGTCTACATTCTGTGCTTGATCCTACGTTGTATACTCTTTGTATTGTGTCCCAATCCTCCCAATCTGTCAGTCCTTGTTTTTGTGTTGTCATTCCTGGTATTGCTACTTCAGTTGCTATGCCATCACATTCTATTGCCACTGTTACAGACTCACCAGGATCTCTTATGTTCTCTGTTGTTATTACTGCTGATACTGTGTACTGTTGGTTACTGACTACAGGTATAGGATCTATTGTTGTTATTCCTGTTATTCCTGTTCCGATGTTTCTTTCTACTCTCCTTGACTTATCTCCTTCATAAGCTGTGTAACTTACACTAATGTTTGCGTTTCCTGTTAAATTATAAGTCTCTTCAGGTAGTTCAAAGCTTGGATCTTTCATGCTTGTCTTGTATATCTTGATTGGTTTTGCATTGTGTTGTAGTGGGCTTAATAGGAAGATTGGTGTCTGTGTTCCGTTTGTTCCATATGCGGTTGTTAAGTATCTTCCACTGTTGTCTGCTGCTATGAATGTGAATCCTCCTCCCAGTGTTAAGTTGTATGCTGCTTTTCTTACGTTGCTTAAGTTAAGTAATACATTACTGT
This sequence comes from Candidatus Nanoarchaeia archaeon, assembly GCA_028279745.1. Classification (GTDB taxonomy): domain Archaea; phylum Nanobdellota; class Nanobdellia; order Woesearchaeales; family JANQNC01; genus JANQNC01. Next base: position 631,462 of record JANQNC010000001.1, on the reverse strand, counting down.
TAATCAACTCCCCGTATGGTGTTATGTTGAATCCATCAAATGGTCCTATTAGTGATGGTGTGAAATCTAACTCACTTCCTAATTCTTCATCCCAGAAGTGTTCTTCTAGGTTGATGTAGTTAACATTATCTTCTGGCCATATTTCCGGACTATTGAATGGTGATATTAACTGTGGCGGTTTGTCAGATGTTATGTTTAGTCTTACTATGTTGCTGCACGTCTGATACTGACCATCGTCTGCGCAGAAGGTTATCCATCCTGATCCGTACCATCCTGTGTCAGGGGTCATGTTTGCAGTCTCACTAGTATAGCTGTTTGCGATTAGTTCATGATAGGTTGTGCTTAGTGTTGGTATTATGTCTATGTCTGAGAACACTAGACTGTTTGTGTCTTCTCCGTATGCTTCGTAGAAGTGGTCTGATAAATTAACCAGATAACTTTCATCTTTTGGCCATGGTTTTACTTCTATGTCTCCATATAATCTTGGCGCGTCATTTACTGGTGTTACATTTATCACAAACATATCTGATACGTTGCTTGTCGCGTCTGATGCTGAGAAATTAACTACAGCTACACCAAACCAGTCTGGATCTGCTCTGATTGTTCCATTTCCACTATCGATATTCAGTTCTATTGTTATGTTTGTTGAATTTAATCCGAAGTATCTGTAGGTTGCATCTCCTTCCACATCCACAAACCAGTTGTTGTTCAGTTCAAATGGATAAGTTTCATCTTCAACCATTGGGATGTATGCTGGAAGTATTGTTCTGTTAAGATCTGTTGGTACTTCTATTATGTATACTGTGAAGTTTGTCTCAACACTCTTACCGTATGAGTCTGTTGCTTTTACTGTTAGTGCTTCATACCCGTTCCAGTATGGGAAATCCAGTGCTTTAACTGTTATATTAACTGGTTTATCTTCTGTAACGCTATAAACTCCGTTATTGCTGAATGTTAAGTTGATAAACTCAGCATCACCGCCGCCCTGTTTTGAATATGTTAATGTTAGTTCATCATCTGCTTCAAACTCGGTGTCTGTAGGTATGTCTATATCGAATAAGTAGTCGGGTGTTACATTTACAACAAACTCAACAGTTCCCTCTAGCATTACTATATCATCAATGTCTTTGTGTTTCCTTGGTGCATCGTTTAGGTTATGAACAATTATGTCTACGTTGTTGCTTGTTTTCTTGTGTATTGTGTCGTTTGCTATGAAGACTATTGTTCTCTTGCCGTGCCAATCACTATCTGGTTCTATTACTAAGCTAGGAACAACTATAGGGTTAGGTGAGACTTTTGCAATCTGTGTTAGTCCTTCATCATAGTATGTTGATCCGTCTTTTGATACGAATAGTGAGAAGTTATTCCTATCAGTATAGGTAACTTCAGGTATGTATATCTTCAGATCTTTTCCGTTGTCATATGTTATGCTTATGTTTCCTTCTGGGAATGACATTCCATTTCCTGTTGTGTTCCAGAAGTTTATTCTAAGTAGGTCTGTTCCTTCTTCAGCTGTCTGGTCTGCATAACCTGCTGCCACTATGTATCCGTAAGTTCCTGGAGATGCAAGTAGTTCGGTTGTATTTGTTTGAACTAATGCAATAACTTCTTGTAGGAATGTCATGCTGTTATTCCCTGTGTAAGTTGCATTAGTTATGTTCCACCATAAGCTTTGTGCCATTCCTTGTTTGTGTATTGTTATATTTCCGCCAGCATCTATCGGTGTCCAAGTATAATGTAATGGATGGTTGTCAGGATCTTCGAAGTAGTCAGATAAGTCTATTGTTCCGTTTTCATCTTCATTGAACACTATGTCTAGTATTGTTTGTGTTTGTATTGGTGGTCTGTCTGGCAGTATGTTTCCAAATAGGAAATTAGAGAATGCAGACTCTCCATCAATTACTCCAGGTTCATAAACGAAGAACTGGAAACTGAACGGATTGAAGAACCTTGTTAATGGTCTTATTATTGCTGTCACTACGTTTGCTGCTTTCTCAAATGTTACTTTGATGCTTCCTGTTTGGTTCGCAACCCCATACTCTAAGTCAGTCACATTAACATCGTCATCACTGAAGTGATCACTTACATTAATTCTTACTTCTTGTGTTCCATTTCTTATTGTGATATTATCTATATCACTTAGGAATTCTGTTGGATTATCTGCGTCTACTATTGTTATGTTTATTGGTGAACTACCAGTTAGTTCCGCATAGAATATGAATTCTGATAGTGTTTCTCCTGGAGGCACGTAATGTCTTATTGGAACTACATTTGTTACAGTTCCCATTATTTGTGGGTGCACTATATCCATTCTGTGGAATGTTATTATTGCAGCTTTTCCTTCAAACTCATCGCTTGTGCTTCCGTTTATCCAGATTATTTTTGTCTTGTTGCTTCCACCCATGATGATTTCATTATTAAGGTCTAGTTTTGTAAAGTTTGCATAACTTACTAATCCTAGTTTTGCATTTGATGTATCTTCAATGACTGCTCTAAATATTGATAGTTCTCGTGTTGTCGTTTCATCTTTTGCATAACAGAAGTTTGTTGTGCTTCCGTTGAAGTTACTGTAGCTTGGGACTAGGTCTTCTGATTCGTATACTGTTATTAGTTCTGATCCGAATGCTGGAACTGTAAATGTTAAGTTAGTTGGATCTTTATCTACTATGCTTAGATCTTTTTCAGGAGTTCTTTTAACATTCACTAAATCTCTTTCTTTGTATGTTATGTTGTTTGTTGCAGGATATGCAGCATTAGATATGGGGAATGTTGAAGGTAGGAATAGATGGTGTCCGTCTAGAGTGATATTAACAGGATACTCTGCAGTATACACAATTTTTACCTGTGTTGGAACTGTTGTTGTGCCTGTCGCATTGAAGATCCCATCATTATTTATTGTTGCGAATAGTGTAGGTGTTTCTCCTGCATAGAACCAGAAGAATGATTTTCCATGAGGTCCTGAAGTGTTCACTGCACTAAGTGAAGTTACTTTTATTGGATCTGCTGCAGATTTTGATATTGTTGTAAGTGCCGCACCTGTGTAAGTGCTTCCATCTTCTGCAACATAAACTTTAGATGGTCCTCCTCCCAAGTTCATCTTTGGCAGGTAGATTATTTTGTTTATTCCTGTTATATTTATTCTTGCGTTGGTTGTTAATGCCCCCGATACTATCTCAACACTTATTGGGCTATCCTGTCCGACTTGTTGCTGTGTGTAAACATTATTTTGTGTTAATTTCCCAAATGTGTAGTTTTCTGCTTGTAGTTCTAGTGTAAAGCTTTGCCCTGTTACATTAGTTAGTAAGTCTGCATCAGCTATTCCTGTTGCGTTTAATGATTTTATTTTATCTCCATACTCTTGTACTGGACAATCAACACATTCTGCACCATTCTTTAATATTCCTGGGTGGCACCATGTTCTGTTGTAGATTGTCAGCTGTGCTTCTTTCTCTAACTGTGGTGCTTCTATTGTATTTACGCTTATGTAATTGTCAATTATGTCTATTGAAGTGTTAATGTCTAATGGTATGTATCCTGATCCTGAATTTGTTAGATTAATTTCTTGAGTGAACATGATGTTTCCGTCATTACATCCTGGTTCTTCTCCTTCTATTGTGAAGTTTTCTGCGTGTTCTATATCTAATACGTCTGCCATGTCTGTTGTTTCGCTACAAGAATCAAACTCTGTCATCTGTGGTTCTAGTGGGAATGTCCCGTTACAGTCTTGGCATGATTCTCCTAAGTATTCATATTCGTTTATTGCGCAGAACCCATCGTTGTTACAATAGTGGCAGTCTGTGCTTGTGTTATCTTCATCGTATGAGCATCGTCCATCATTTTCCTGTGTTATAAACCACCTTATTGGCATCGCTCCATTTACTATTTTTCCTAAGTATGCTCTGAATCCCAGCGTATAATCAAGCAGTACTTCATATACCCCAAACTGTGCGTTAAAGTCTATAAGTGGGGTCCAGAATGTTCCGTCTCGCTCACCATCTCTTGAAAGTATGTCATAGTAGTCTGTATCATTTATTACATTATCGCTGTTAACATCAAAGATAGACAGTCCTGAGAAGTTACCACCCTCACCTATTAGTGTTTCAAAATAAAATTCTCCACCAGTTGTGTTTACAAAACTTCCATTCTTTCCCCACCCGTCTTTTGTAGTTGCGCAGGTTGCATAATATGCTAAGGTGTAATCTATCTCTACACTGCTATTACATTCAGTCCCTTCTACAGGTCTGCTTGCAGTTACTGTGAATAGTTCATCTATTCCCATGGGCACATTTATGTTTACGTTTTCACATTGTTGTGAGTCTGCTGAAGTTATTACTCTCTGACAGTTCTGTAATAAATCATCGCCTCCGAATGTTATTTTATTTGAGGTGTTTGCTCCATCAGTCACATCAAATATTACTGTGGCTTGGCAGTTATGGTTTCTTGGAAGTTCAAATTCATAATAGAACGTCTCTCCACATTGTAAATTTTCTAGTGGCGCGGGGAATCCTGGTGGGTGTCCGCCTGTAAAAGGAATTTCACAAGGATCTGTCGAAGTACAGTTTAGGACAGCATCTACAGAGGTTATTGCAAATAGTGTTGCAACTATCAAAAGCATCAACATGTTTTTATTTTGTGTTTTTTTAGTCATAGTTTGCGAACCATCTGTAATCTGTATATTCTCCTGGCGAACTTACTTCAATGTAATAATCTAGGTCTTGTGTAACTGCAACTGCAGGAGTGAACGTTGCGTTGTAGATTGTTGGTGTACTGTTGTGTAGTGCAGGTATTACTGTGCTTCCTACTGGGGTGAACGTTTCATCTAGGATCTTGACAGTGATGTCATCATCATTTCCTTTATCCATCGCAAGATTTAGCTGAACAACTTTTATTGGTGAGTCTGTGTTTGCTGTAAACTTCTGTCTTAGTTTTATAGCTCCGCCGAACCATTCGTATCCTGGAACTTCGTGGAGGCTTACATCATCAACAAGTATTGTTCCGTTTCCACCATTTACATCTGTTATAACAAACACATAGCCTATTTTGACATTCTCGCCGGTTTCAATTGTCCACCATTTGTCGTGCCATACCCCTCTAGAAGTACTATTATCCCAGCTGTAGTCCCCGCCTAATAAGGTGTAATCGTGACAAGCGGGCGTTCCTGAACAGAACCCATTGTGTGCATGTCGGTGTAGCTCCCAAGTTCCATCTAATTGTGTTATCGAGGTTGGGATTTTTATTTTTGCAGTTACGTTGTATTTTGTGTTTGGTTTTAGTTTTAGTTTTTTACTTCTTACACCTGTAAAACTGCCTGTGTTATTGTTTACAGTTATGTTTAGTTCTCCTGAAACAACACTTATGTCAGTTGGAACATCCACATCTGGTTGGTTATCCACCCATTTGTGTGGCCAACCCGTGCCGTTAGATGTACTAAAGCCTCCGTTTGGAATTATTCCTCCTCCATTCAGCAAAGTTTGTGAATAGCTTCCTACACTTATTGTTGATTGTGAAGATATTGGTGGGCTTCCAACAGCATCAACAAATATTTGCAGATCTAGATTGTCTATTATTGAATCGTTATTAAGATCGTAATCTGAACTCCAGTTACTTGTCCCATTAAACTGCAGATTATCGTTTATTGCAGATATGATTAGATCATCTAAACTATCAACTATTCCATCTCCATTCAAGTCTCCATGTGCTGTTGTCATCCAGGTCTGGAAGTTGTGTCCTCCTTGTATTTCATAGAACTCAGTTACAGGACTATCAAGGACCAAAGTGTAATTACTTCCATTGGTTAGTCTTGGATTTGTGTAAGGTGGTAATGCAAAGTATGCTGTAGCCCATCTTGTATCTCCGAATGGAGGTATTTCTGTTCTTGCTAATGTCTTGCCTGTTGAAGGTTCTATTAGCGTTACATTTATTGGTTTGGTATTTGCAGGGTTTCCTTCTATTCTTATTCTTGCTTTTGTTAGCCATCCATATGTTGTGCCCATCGAGTCGAAATTATCTGCAGGACTGTCGAATACGGTGAAGTTTATCGATTGCGGCATTCCTCCACTTCCTGTGAACCCCCATGAAATGTTCTGATCCAACCCTCCTGTGTGCCATGCTGCATGGTACAAATTACATCCTACAACTTTCAATACGCTTTGATTGAATTCGCTTCCTGCTTTGTAGTTGTAATATTCATCAAAGACCCATCTGTCTTTCCAGTTGATGTCTCCTTCTCCTGTGAAGTCAACAACTGACAAACCATCATCGAAGTAAGAGTCAAACAACGCTTTATCATTCACTCCTACAAATCCATCATTGTCTAAGTCTGTTGTAATATTTTCTAAGTCAGGACACACATACACATTTTCATGTTCGAAGTGTCTTGGTAAGTTGCATAGTGCATACTCATTTGAGTACAGGCTCATACAGTTTCTATCTGCCCAATCTACAACAGAATCATTTGTCATGTCTGCCATAGGATATGTTTGGTTGAAACTATCATTTTTCCATACTGAGTCTGAGGTTAAGATTGCTAAGTCATACTTGTCTACAAATCCATCTCCGTTTAGGTCTGGACATCCAAACCTGCAGACTTCATCATTAACTGCGTCTTGTGGTAGGTTACATGTTACATTATAGGAAGTGCCTTCATCTATCGCTCTGTCTCTCATTGTCACGTAACATCTTTGGAAGTCTATTAACTGGCTAACTCCTCCATCATTGTCAAAGTCTGCTAGTATTGTGAAGTTTTCTTTGCTGTTTCCAAATAAAGTAATCCATTCAGCATCGTTTGCAGGACAACCCAGTCCATTTTCATCAATTAAACAGGAGAATATTGTTTCGTCATTACTTCCGGATCCGACCATTCCATCTCCATCTAAGTCAATACATGAATCAATATTTTGGTGGCAGATTTCTGCATCAGGATCATAGATTGAATAGCCTGTTAGCATGTTTTCTGCACTATTGTATACTAAGACTGAACTTGTAAGTATTAGGATGACCGACATTAGTGCGACTGCGTTATTTATGTGATGTTTCATCTTTTCTTCCTCTTCTGTTTTGCTCTGTTGTATGTTGTCCAGATTGTTCTGTCATCTCTGTTGAGCATGACTCCAATTTGGTGTAGTGTTAGATGTCTTTTTTCTTTGAGATATTCAACGATTGATTCTAATGCAGAAAGTCTTCTATCTTCGAAGATCGAGATAGGTATAAATATTTTAGAAGTCTCTATTTCGTTCCCATACTCATCCATCATGTTTTAATACTCACTATGTAAGTTGTTATTTATTTATAATAACTTACATTGTAAGTTTAATCCTTTATAAAACTTTCTATTGTACTTACTATGTAAGTAAAAAAGACTTACCATGTAAGTATTTGTCCTACTATGTAAGTAATTAAACCTACTAAGTAGGTAAAAAACCTACAAAATAAGTAAATATACTTAATTAGTAAGTAAAATAACTCAAATTGTAAGTAAAAATACCTACATAATAGGTACACATCTGGTGCCTAAATGGGAATAGAATTACGTAATAAACAGCAGTAACTAGTTATATGTTACTACTCGCAAGTGGCTAAAAAACAAAAGATTTAAATATAGGTTATACTTAGTCATACCTGTATGAAGGAAAAAATATGCGTTTCAATAGATACTGAAACCCTTTTTAGAATTAAAGAGCAAGTCAGCAAAGGAGTATTTAGAAATAAATCTCACGCTATCGAATTTGCAGTTAATGAGATTTTGGGAGTATAATATGGGATTCAAAAAGAAATTATTTTGGACATGGGTTGTGGCATCTTATTACTTTGGAGCCTCAATGGCAGTAGAAAAGTTATTTCCTAATGTTCCAATTCCCCATAAAGAACTTTACAATTATATAAAATATTATGAGTATAGAATCCCAAAACGTGATAATGAATTAGTAGATAAGCTGGCGTTAAACACTGAAAATAAAACGCGGCAGGTTGTTAATAAAGGCATGGATGAAGGGATACAAGACATGCGTACTTTATTAAATCAGCCTCTTGAAGAAAACTGGGTCTACTTGCCTGACAAAAAAGAATGGCATGAAACTGGATATCGTGAAAAATTGTACAACCACTCTAGTTTTATAAGAGCTGAAGTGTTAGTGGATAGAGACTATCTGGCAAAGTTAGCTAAGGGCAATAAAAGGGTTGAAGGTTGGCATATTCATTGCGATCCTGAGGTATTTGAACAGGAGGCATCTAAAATGCCTGAAACAAAAGCTAGAGAGGCATACCATGATAATTCTCAAAAAGAGACTTCTGAAGTTATGCATTCTATTTTCAAAGGCAAACATACTGCAAGGGTATCTGTTGTTGACATGGTTTCTGGAATAATCAACTTAAATCGTGTTAGGAAGGCAGACTCCAGCGTTGATTTCAGTTCAGGTATTTGTTCTGAACATGGTGTTACTCGTTATAAATTCACTGATGATATGAAGCAGTATTTAGATTCAACAGGGGGAGTATTCCATCTTGATAATCAGTTCGTTCCTAAAGATTCTTATGTGAAACACATGCCTGATGGTTCCATTAATGTTAAGTCTAAATGGATTGATATCAAATTCACACCTCACGTAGACAAGGGGAGAGACATTACATCCGAGAACAGTTATTCGAAAACAAAATAATCCCAAACTCTACTTAAACAAACCAAAACCTTTACCTTCTTTTGTAACCTTTATCCCATCATTGACTATCCTAAACACGATGTCTTTCTCTTCAGCAAGACTCCGATGTTTCTTAAGAACAGCCCTTCTATTGCCCTCAGGTGTTTTCTGTAACTCAACTAAACATTTGCTTCCATACTTAAGTAAATCTCCACCCACCATATTTACTTTCTCTCTTTCATCAAATGCAGAATAAACTTGATTTGTAACTAAAACTGGAACTTTATTCAGTCTGGCAACTTCAGTCAATATCCCAATCGACTTCCCCATCGCTTTGTTTACAGAATAGATTGCTTCTTTTTCAGCCATCTCGATCCTATACAGATGAGCAATTGAGTCAACTATTACTAACCCAATCTTATTATTAAGTATCCCTTTCAACTTATCGATCGCATTATTTTGTTCTTTGAATGAAGTCGGTTTGAAAAACAACACCTGATCAAGTACTTTCTTATAGTCATGGCAGACCTGTTTTAACCTTTCAATAGAAAAACCACCTTCTGTATCGATGAACACAACTTTTTTGCCAGATGAAACAGCTTTGACTGCCATTATCAAAGCAATATTTGTCTTACCTGAACCAGCAGGCCCATAGACAGTAGTTATCACATCTGTCTCAACCCCCCCTTCCAATAATCTATCAATTGCTTCATTTCCTGAGCTTACTTTCATAATTATAAGGTGTTCTAACTCATTTATATGCTTATCTTAGCACTTCCCGAAGCTATTTATAAGTTTTATAAACCGTTTCCGCACTATTTATATATGATTCTGAAACTCAAACCAGTATGAAATCCGAGTATAAATGGTTGATTCTTTTCTTCGTTATAGCTCTGTCTTTTAGGTTATTTTTTGCTTTCCAAACTCCTTCATTCACAGGGGATGAAGCTTACTTTAACTTAAGACAGGTAGAAAACATAAAAGAAAACTTTATCCCATTGTACGATGACCCTTTGAGCTATGGGGGAAGGACTTTATCGTTCCTACCTATATTCCACTACTTGTTAGCCATCTTTAATCTTTTCTTGCCGATAACGTTAGTTGGAAAGATAATTCCAAACATCCTGGCTTCAAGCTTAGTCTTAGTAATTTTTCTTTTATCAAAAAGGATTACGAACAGCAAAAACATATCTCTTTTCACATCTTTTGTATCTATTTTTATCCCAATCTACCTCACCGAAACAATTAACAAAGTTTCAACCCTTTCACTCTTAATCCCTTTTTTCTTCTTGCTTGTCTATCTGCTTTTAGAAATAAATAAGCACTCAACTTTTTTTGTTATAGGTTGTTTTATCTTAGCACTAATAAGTCCTGTTGCATCTATTCTTGCTTTAGCTTTAGGGATATATCTTATACTGGCGAAAGTTGAAGATGTCAAGATTGAGGAAGCAAGATTAGAATCGATACTGTTCTTCATTTTCATATCTGTTTGGGCATACATCATTTTCTTCAAGGATGCGTTCCTTGCAAGTGGAGCATCAATAATCTGGAGAAACATTCCTGAATTACTCCTGAATCAGTATTTCACATCAGCAAATGTGATAGAGTTGATGCTTCTTATTGGTATTATCCCTTTTGTTTGCGGAGTTTACTCAGTATATAGATACTTTTTTGTGGAAAAAAGCAGACCTGTTTACATTTTTACATCTTTAGCAATAACTATTTTCCTTCTTTTATTTTTCAAACTGCTCACACCAGAACTGGGTGCAGTATTTTTAGGAGTCACGCTAGTAGTATTATTAAGCCCTTGTCTTAATTTTATTTTCAAATATGTTGCAAAGACTAAGTTTTCAAATAGGATCCCTTTATTTGCTATATTGATATTCATAATTTTTGTATTCAATTCAGTTATTCCATCTTTTGTTTATTCGGATCTTAACATTAAGAGTTCTGTTTCTGATGATACTATTGAAGCGCTAGAATGGATAAGTGAAAACACAGAAGAAAACACAACAGTTCTGGCTGATGTGCATAAAGGCCATCTTATCACGTCAATTGCAGATAGAAAAAATGTTATTGATACTAATTTTTTAAACATACCTGATGCAGAAATAAGATTAGATGATGTCAACACAGTATACAATGCTAAGTTCCAAACAATAGCTTTAGATTTATTGGCTAAGTACGATGTGGATTACATATATCTGGAAGATACGCCTCCAGATTACCTTAACTCTGAATGTTTTGAAAAAGTTTACAATAAGAATGTGTTAATTTACGAAGTGGGGTGTTATGGATGAAGTGGACTAATTCAAAAGCATTACTTGCACTAACACCCATCTCACTCATAATCTTGTTATTCCCTGTTATGATTAGAACGATTATCTTTAAAGGGTCGTTCCCTGGTTCAGATCCTTATTATCATCTCATTTACAATATTAACAACCCCTTCATTTTCTTAACACAACTCATCAACCCCTTCATCTTATCGTTCATATTCACATTCTTATCAGTTATAATATTTTACCGTTTACTCATCAAGTTCAAGGCAAATGTTAAGTTTTCACTACTTGCATCTTTATTTTTCGCAATATCCCCTGCATTGATTTATTGTGTAGTATTTCCAACACCGCACTCTATGCTTTTATTCTTGTTTTTACTTTCTACATTGTTGCTGCAATCAAAAAACAAACTGCTAAACATCATGTCTGTTTTATTGCTCATAACCTCTTCGTTATTTGGAACTTTAGAAACCCTGATAATTTTAATATGTCTAATTTCACTTATTTTTTACAATAGAAAGCTTTCAAAGATTTTAATTCCTTCGATAATCTTCATGATTGTTGCATCACTTGTTAAATCTTTCACAATCCCCTCAACAAATAACCTGTCTTCATTTTCACTGATACTTTCAGAAGTGATAACTGACCTAGGTTCTTGGTTGGGGTTCAGCATATTTACTGTATTGTTGTTCATAATAGGTATTTTTATCGCAAGTAAACACAAGCTTAAGTTATACCCTGCGTATGTTTGTTTGCTTATTCTTGCACTCACAGCTTTATTTTTTGCAAGCTGGGTTTTTATATTTGTTAACATTTTCATAATCGTCTTTTCTACTTATGCGTTCTCTTCAATAATGAAAAGAAAGTATATTGTAGACTTGATTAAATCTTTGACTATGCTTGCAGTTATTTTTGGTTTGCTTTTTTCATCACTTTCTTACATACACAGAACCTCCTTTTCTGAACCATCAAAAGAAGCCCTAGAATCACTGGATTGGCTAAACAAGAACTCAGATAATAACACAATCTTGACTCACCACAGCTATGGGTTCTGGATTTCATATCATACATCCAATAAACCTTTTTCAGATGATAACAACAAGATGGAGTCGGTTTCAAGCAATATGTTCAGTAATAGAAACTTAGACCAGACTTTAGACATTCTAAAAGATAATAGCATAAAGTATATCTGGATAACTGAAGATATGAAGCAAGGTCTTATCTGGAGTAGAGATGAAGAAGGGCTTTTATTTTTATTGAAAAAGAGTGACAAGTTTAAGCTTGCTTACTCTGACAGTAAAAATGAGATCTGGGCAGTTAGGGGGGTGAATTCAAATTAACATAGCGCTAAAGATTCTGATGTGGAGTTTGCAGTTTGTTTCGCTTTACTTTTTTGTATTTTGGATGCTGACCTTCTTAGATAAAGAGCACATTTTCAAGAAGGAGAAAATATCTACAAAGTTAAAGTATTTCCCCACAGTCGCAGTTATTGTCCCTGCATTTAACGAGGGTTCTACAATACGAAAGACTATAGACTCGATTATGAAGCTAGAATACCCAAAAGAAAAACTTTCAGTGTACGCTGTTGATGATGGCAGCTCAGATAACACTTTAGCTGTTATGAAAAAAGCAGCAACAAAATACAAAGACAGAAACATGAAGGTTATCCATCATGAGAATATGGGTAAAGCTGCATCTATTAATAAAGTTCTTAGCACTCTTAAAACCGAGTTTTTTGCAAATTTGGATGCGGATTCTTTTGTTGATCCTTTAACATTAAAGAAGCAGATCTCTTTATACCAACAGTTAAACAATAAGAAAGTTGCGATCATAACTCCTGCAATGAAGGTCTTTAAACCAAAAACACTTATTCAGAAGATGCAAAGGCTTGAGTACATCACAGTTATGTTTTTTGCTAGGATGATGTCCAGGCTTAATATGTTGTTTGTTGCTCCTGGCCCTTTCAGTATCTATAGGACAGATGTTATACAGAAAGTTGGCGGTTTTGACACTAAAAGCTTGACTGAGGACCAAGAGATTGTTTACAGGCTTCAAAGCAAACATTATCAGATAAAGCAATGTTTTAATGGATATGTTTACACTGTTTCTCCTGACACACCTAAAGGTCTTATTAAGCAGAGAAGAAGATGGTTTAAGGGAGGATTTTTGACTGTCCTAAAGAATAGGGGGTTGGTTCTTAATAAGAAATATGGTGATTTTGGTCTTCTTCAGCTACCATTTAATGTTTTCTCATTTATGCTTACATTTTCAGTTATTTTCTTCACAGCATATTTTACGTTCAAACCACTGTATCATCTGTTCTCAAATCTTGCCGCACTGAATTTTAACATATTCCATTTCATGTCTACTTTGTCTTTTTCATTTAACATTTTAGATATTCGTTTTGGCGCGATAGTGATCCTTTATTTTGCATTCCTTTTGGTGGTCGCTATGCTTTTATTCTCTCACAAGAATGCAGAGGAGAAGCTATTTAAGCACGGTTCTTTCAGCTTATTAGCTTATCTGTTTTTTTACAATATATTTATAAGTTTCATATGCTTTATCTCATTGTTTGAGTTGGTGTTGGGGGTTAAACAGAAATGGTAAAGAATTCATTTAGAGCAAGAAGCAATAAGAAGTATATTGTGGCTTTTTTTATCACTTCGTTAGTTTTTGCGTTGGGTCTTTCAGTTGGGTTGGTTGTTGATAACGAGCGTGTAAGATCCATAGAAAACCAGAACAAGATGCAGAATCTTGATTATGATAGCATGCAGTTCCAGTACCTTTTTATGAACACTCTTAATAGCAGTGCAGAAGCTTGTATAGTTCTTGAGTCAACACTTGAAAATATAATTAAAGATTTGAGTGAGAGTTTGGCAGATATCGAAGCATATAACGAGGAGTCTGATTTTAATAAAGACAAGTTTGATCTTTTATCAAGACAGTACACGTTGGATAATTTAAGATATTGGTTGTTCGCTGAGCAGGCTAAGAAAGATTGTGGTTTGGATATAGTTACTGTGCTTTACTTCTTTGATGATAAATGCACTGAGTGTAATATTCAAGGGACTATTCTGACTTTTTACAAGAAACAGTTGGATAAGCAGTTGCTTATCTTCCCACTCGATTTAAACAATGAAGAAGAGGAAAGATCTTTATTGGTCTTGAAAGCAAGATATAACATAACTTCTGTGCCGTCTCTTGTGATTAATGATAAAGTTTATCAAGGCGTGATAAGCAAGAAAAATTTTGCTAATATAATCTGTCATGATTATGTTGAAAAGCCTGATTTTTGTGAAGTAGAAAATGAAGAAGAATAATTGGTTCAAGGAAAACTGGATTTTTGTAGCTATTTTAGCTGTTTTTCTTACTGCAAAAATTATCCTTCTTACAACCTACAACTCTTTATTTTTCGATGAATATGAATACATAGGTATTGCTAAATTCATATACTCTTTAGGTCAGACGGGTTTTTATTCTGAGATGAGGCCTATACTATTCCCTCTGCTGTTGGGTGTTGGTTGGAAACTAAATATTCCCATAGTTTTATTTGGAAGAATGATAGCTCTTACATTTGCGATTGGTGCATTATCGATGACTTATATGTTATCAAAGAAGTTTTTTAACAAAAATACGGCAATCTGGTCTGTTTTACTGTTGGCTTCATTCCCTCTATTCTTTGCTTTTTCTCATAGGCTTCTTACTGGGATACCTGCAGTTTTTCTTTTACTTACGTCGATTTACTTCTTTAAGGAAGAAAAGTATGGATTGTGTGGCTTGTTTGCAGGATTGGCTTTTATGATTAGGTTTCCGTCAGGTTTGATGTTGATACCTTTGTTAATTTTCATGATCTTCAAAGTAGCTAAGATAAGAAAGATAATAAAATTCATAATCTTTTACTCAATTCCTGCTTCACTATTTTTCATTTTCAATATTTTCTTTTACAGAGATGTGACTGCAAACTTCTTTGACTCAATGATAAGGCCGTTTATAATAGCTAACGCAGACATAACCAGGTACAATATTGCAATCTATTCCCAGCCGTTTTATTATTACTTTGTTCAGTTTTTCCTTAATAACTGGATTTTTATTCTTCTTATCGCTTTTGTTTTCTTTTATTTCAAAAATAAGCTCCACGAAGATTTTTCTTTTGATTTGTTTGTCACTGCGGCAATATTTTTGACAGTCTACTTTTCTTGGCTGTCTCATAAAGAGTTTAGGTATGGTTTATTGTTCCTTCCTTTCATTACGATAATGGTTGCTCACTCTTTGGATGAGCTCATGTTTTTCATAAAAAGGAAGTCTAAGTGGATAAGCAACCTGCTGGTCTTCGCAGTAGTTGTATTTATACTGGTTAACTCATTTATTTTAGGGTATGGTTTCCTTGGAAAGATGGATACTGCTCACACAAACCTTTGCAGTTTTTTCAGCAGTTACGATGAAGAGTATTCTCTTTTCTCAACAACTGCCATTGTTGTGCCTTGCACAGATCAAAAGTTTTATGGGAGATATTTTGATCTGCCTACAAGCGTAGACCTGTTCCTTAACGAATCTAGTTCCTATAATCTTTTTGTTTTCTCCAGCTCCACTTTCCCTTGTGTGGATGAAGAATGTGAAGTGATGAAAAGAGAAGAGTTCAATCGTCTTTCAGACAGCTCAGAATTATTATACAACACTTCAAGTGTTTTTGAATACTTTGCAGTGTTTAAGAAATAGTTATTTTTTCTTTATTTTTATTAGGTCGCCAAGTGTCAACTCACTTCCTTTCTTGCTTGAACTTGGAGCAGCATTGTGATGTTCTTCAACAATCTCGATTAATCTGATGTGTAATAACCTTTCTAGCTTTCTAGCCAGCTTCAAACTTGGAATCAGGCCGCCAGTTTCTATTTTGTGTATCACGCTTTCTTTCTCGTTTAGTTTTTTTGCAAAATCTTCTTGACTCATCCCTTTGTCTTCTCTGCTTTTTCTTACTATTTGCGCGTAATCTTCCACAACTTCTTCTATGATCTCTTTTTGTGGTTTTATCTCTCTTCTTTCTTTCTTTTTAGCGGAAGGAACATCAAGTCTTCTCAACACAACACCGTGTTTTGCGCACTTTTCACATACGTCCATCTCTGCCATCTCTATTTTAGCTCGGACTAGTGTTGCTTCTTTTCCGCACATTTCGCATCTCATATTACAGACAGTATCTTTTAGATAATTTTTAAATCTTTTCAAAAAACATTACATTTAAAAATGCTTTATACTATTTATTATTAGGATGACGGGTCATAATACAGTTATTAAGATTGAGGGGGTTGTTAAGAGTTTTGGCAACCATATAGTTTTAGATGGGATAGACCTTGATATTCGTTCTGGCGAGATTTTTGGAATTATTGGTATGAGTGGTTCAGGTAAAACTACTTTGCTTAACTCAACGGTTGGTTTCATAAGGCCTGATGAAGGAGACATAAGTTTCAGGATGGATCATCTTTTACAGCTCTCTGATAAAGAGACTACTTTTAGGTCAGTTTATGGTAATGTTATGGATGTTAAGAAAATCGTGGGGTTTGCTTCTCAAACACCTTCTTTCTATCCGGGATTGACAGTTTACGAAAACCTTGATTATTTTGGATGTTTGCATAATATTTCTAAAGAGGCTAGGACTTCCAACATTAGAGCATTATTGAAGTTCTTGGATTTGGAATCTGCAAAGAAAACATTAGCTAAAAATTTGTCAGGAGGCATGCAAAAGCGTCTTGATATTGGTTGTGCTTTAATCCATGACCCTAAAGTTTTGATCATGGACGAGCCGACTGCTGATTTAGATCCTGTTTTGAGAGAGCAGATGTGGGATATTATAAGTGAAATAAACAATAAAGGAACAACAATTATCATCTCATCTCACTTTTTAGATGAACTGGAAATATTGTGCGACAGAGTGGGTCTTCTGTTTGAAGGAAGAATATGCAACATAGACACTCCACGTAACATTAAGAGAAGGTTCTCTAAAGATACTGAGATTATATTATTATCAGAACCAGGAAATTACAAAAAACTCCTGGAAAGCTTGAACAAAAAAGATCTTAACAAGTCTGTTGAGGAACATGGCAGGTTAACGATTCATACAGAAAAACCTTACGAGGTTCTTTCAGATCTTATGAAAGCAATGAAACACTCTGATGAGACACTTAGAGATATTAGGGTTAACGAGCCGTCTCTTAGGGAAGCATTTAACTATTTGGTGAGGAAGGAGAATGAGTAATAAGTTTTTGAAGATTGTAAGCAAGAATTTGAAGCTTTTGCTTAGATCTAAAAGGAGCGCTTTCATAGTTATAATTGGTCCTTTGATTATTATGCTTCTTGTTGGTCTTGCATTTAATAACGCAAGCTCATACAATATTAATGTGGGGGTTTACTCAGATTCATTCAGTGAAACTTCTAACTTATTTGTTTCTGAGCTGGATGAAGAATTTAACACGATCACTTATGATAATTTTGAAAGGTGTGTTGCTGACGTAAAGCACAGGACTATTCATGCCTGTGTTGTTTTTCCGGCAAATATGGAGATTATCAATGATGTCTCGAATGAGATAGTTTTCCATCTTGATGAGTCCAATGTTAACTTAGCATGGATGGTTAGTAAGAGCGTTTCAGACATTGCGGTTGGCAAATCTTCAGAGCTTAGTCTTGATATGACTAATGTTTTGCTGAGTAGGATTGATTTGACTAGGGGGCATCTCTCAAACCAGAGTGAAGATGTTAACGATCTTTTATCTAAAGCTGATCAGCTTACATCCACTACGTCCGCTATAAGGTCAAGCGCGAACTCTTTTAGTTCAAATGACCTTGATGCTTTAGCTGAAGATGTCACCTCACTAAAAGACATTGCAGATGATTTAGCAGAGACTTTTGATAAGTTGATTGATGATGTTACTTCAAAAGCAAATAGTCTTCCATCTGAGGCATCTTCCCAAGAAACAGAAATCAAAAATCTTCTTACTGCTGCAACAACTAAGCTCGAGACTATGAAAACAGACATTGACGCTTTGGACGTTTCAGATATGGACTCTTTAGTCAGTAAGATAAGCAACTCTCAAAGCAATATTATATCAAAGTCTTCATCTATCTCTTCAGATATATCATCTTCAATTGATCTTTTGAATTCCATGCAGGATGCAAACACAGAGCTTAACAACAGCATTGAGAGTATTGGTGTCACTTCTGCTTCAAGTATTGTAAGCCCTATCAAGACTAAAGTGGAACCCATCACAACAGAATCAACTCATCTGAACTACTTACTTCCTGCTTTGCTCGTACTTTTAGTCATGTTTGTTTCAGTTATGCTTTCTTGCAGTATTGTGATCAGAGAAAAGACAAGCAACGCTTTCTTTAGGAACTTTACAGCGCCTGTTAAGAATATAACTTTTGTGACTGGAAACTTCATATCTTCTTTATTTATCTTGGTTCTTCAGCTTGCAATAATACTTTCAGTCGCTTATTGGGGATTCAACATTAATATCTTAAACAATTTCGGTGTTACTTTATTGATAGTTGCAATTCTTGTCATTCTTTTCATATTCCTTGGGATGCTTATTGGAACGGTTTTCAATAAGGAAGAGACAGCTATGCTTGCTGCAGTGTCTGTTAGTTCAGTTTTATTATTCCTATCAAATCTTATCTTGCCTTTGGAAAGCATGCCTGATTACATTAAGCAGATAGCAGACTTTAATCCGTTTGTGATGGGTGAAGCGCTTATCAAGAAGTCAATGTTGTTTGGAATTGATCTTTACACTCTCTCAAATGAGATTTACATATTATTAGCTTATGCTGCGGGAGTTTTCATATTGATGCTTTTGCTTCAGCAGGTTATGAAGTTAAGATTCTTGCACCTTCACGCGGCTAAAGCTGTAAGAAACAGAGATAAAGAAAAGCTGGAAAGAAAGTTATCTTCTGCATTTGATGCTATCAAACCAGGACAGTACTTTAAGCTTGATGATGGTTCGGTAATCAAGAGCCTTAAGGATATGGTTGAAGCTTTGGAGTACATGGATGATAAGACATTTAGGCGTTACTCAAACAGAGATAAGAATGATTTTGCTAACTGGGCTAAGTATGTTCTTAAGAACAGTGTTCTTTCAAGAGAGCTTGCTAAGATTAAGACTAGAAAAGAGCTTATTGAACGATTAAAAGATCAGCCTAAGAAGAAGAAAGGTCTGTTGGGCTTGTTCAAAAGAAGAAAGAATGAAGAGAAGGATTCTAAAAAGAAGAAAAAGAAGCCAGAGAAAGAAGGTCTTGAGCTTGCAGAAGATATGAAGAAGAAAGATAAAAAGAAAGAGCATAAGAAAGAAGATAATGAAGAAGGAAAAGAGAAAAAAGACTGATTTTCACCTACATTTTTATACTAATTCTTAATACTTAACCACATGATAATAATAGTTACAGGCACACCTTGCACCGGCAAAACTTCATTAGCTAAAGCTTTGGCAAAACAACATAAATTAACGTACGTTGATGTCTCAGAACTTATCAAAGAAAAGAATCTTTCTGAAGGTTACGACAATGAGAGAAAGTGTGATATTATTGACACAGAAAAGCTAAATGAAGAGCTAATAAAAATAATAGACAAGAACAAAGATGCAGTTATTGACTCTCATCTTTCTCATAATTTACCAAAAGACAAGGTAGATTTGTGTATCGTAACAAAATGTGGTCTAAAAGAACTGGAAAAAAGACTAAAGAGCAGAGAGTATCATGAAGAAAAAGTAAGAGAAAATCTGGATGCAGAAATATTTGACATTTGCTTGAATGAAGCTAGAGAGTTAAAACACAACACAATAATAACTGTAGATACAACTACTAGGTCTCCTAACGAATTGATAAAAGAAATAAAGATTAATTTAGTTTGATCCTTCCATAACGCCCGCAAGTGTTAACTTAAACCTGTCCTGCACCATTATCATATCTTGTGGTGTTGCTGCTTCTAGAACATAACATGAAAGATCTTCTTGTACTATTTTTGTAATCTCTCCTTCTTTAAAGACAATCACTACGGTGTTTTCTGTTGCATTCTCACAACTCACAATAGGTAGTGTATGATTCCCTTCTTTTGTTGCTCCAGCACCAACTGGAATTTGTAAGCTGTTCAAAAATTTTCCAAGCTGGAATCTTGCATAATCTCCATACATTGGATTTTCTTGTTCTGGATCAAATGCAATGACTGCTTGTTTCCCTATAAAATCAAAACTATTTATTGCGGGTGAAGGTATGCTTTCAACTTGTTCCGGATGAAACGAAGAATATATCTTTAGATCGCCTGCTTTAATTTCATAACCTTCTTCTAGAGGTTTTATTTTGTGATCATTATAGTATGTGCTGACTCCAGAGTCCCCTCCAAGCATTATTCCAAATGTGCTTCCTACCATGATTACTACTATAAACATTGGCATGACCCATCCGAATTTTGGTTTGTTTCTTCGTCTCATATTATTGACGCTCTTTAGCTAATATTTAAAGCTAATTGTTTATATATGCCAATCATAACCTTTATAAATGCAGTGTCGATATTTTAGCTAAATATTGGGGGTGTCATACATTGAGTACTGAAGAGCATAAAAAGCATTCTGAAGCTAGCGAAAAGCATAAAGAAGATAAAAAAGTTGATTCTGATGAGGAAGAGATCACTATAGATTTCAAGAAAATTTTCAAAGGAAAATCTAAAAAGCACAAAGAACAAAAACCAGAACATAAAGTTGAAACTAAGTCTGAAGATGAAGAAGTTTCTGTTGACCTTAAAGGAGTAACCAGCTTTTTCAAAAAATCTGGTTTAATATTACTGATACTTATCCCAATATTTTTGAGTATCTTTCTAAGAGCTCAACCAATTTACCTGTCTGGTTTTGAAGATAGAGTAAGAGATCAGCTTTATAATAATTTGATATCTAGCTATGAATCTGAGATTGAATCTCAATACCCTTTCCTTCCTGCTGCAGAAAAACGAGCTGAAGCTTTGAAAAAATTTGAGCAGGTTAAGGCTGAACAAGGTGATGCTATAGAGCAAGCCATCAAAGACCAAGCCAATAGTTTAAGGTCTTTCTATCAGGATGAAAATGGCAACACATATCTTTTAGCTATAGATCCCTATCTTTGGTACAAACACGCTTTAAACTATGTTAACAATGGCCACATTGGAGAGATAGAGATTGACGGAAAAAGTTATGACATCCTAAAAAAAGGAAGATGGCAGGTTGAACAAGAAGGTAACTTCCACCCTCTATTTGAATCTTGGATATATCGAATAATGAGTATATTCAACAAAGACTACACCGTTATGCAGGCAGCATTCCTATCTCCGTTATTGATCTGTACTTTAGGGGTTATCCCTCTTTTCTTTTTGGGAAGAAAGATTGCAGGCAATGTTGGAGGGTTCATTTCAGCAACTTTGGCAGCAGTCCATCCTGCATTGATGACTAGAACTACAGCAGGTTTTGCAGACACTGACGCTTATCACTTCTTGCTTCCTGTAACGGCAATCTGGCTGTTCTTAGAAGCTTACACTTCAAAAGATCTTAAGAAAAAGATAGCTCTGTTTGCAGGTTCAGGATTTATTATAGCTTTACACAACTCTTTATGGAGTGGTTGGTGGTATAACTTTGTTTTCCTACTGACTGCTGCAGGAGCCATGTTAGTTATCCAACTGATCAAGAACAGAAAACACATTAAGAAATCACTATCTTCAATAACAACACCTTTATCAGGACTGATCACAATATTCCTAAGTACTGCAATATTCAGTTCACTTATCTTCTTAGTATCTGGAAGAAAATTCTCTGAAGGGTTCACAAGTGTTGTTGGCGCATTAGGAAAACCTTTATGGTTCATAAATCTTAAGGCAGTTGCTGAAGTTAATTTATGGCCTAACGTTTTAACGACAGTTGCAGAGCTTAATCCTTCAAGCATATCAGGTGTTATGAACTCTATGGGAGGCTTATTATTCTTTGTAGCTATTGGGGGAGTTGTAGCTTTGTTCACTGTTGCAATCCTAAAACTTGTAAAGAAAGACAAACTTTGGAGTTTTTACATGGTTAGTGCAATTTTACTTGCAGTCTGGTTTGTTTCAGGAACTTATGCTGCTATCAAAAGTATAAGGTTTAGTGCAATTTTAGTTCCTGGGTTCGCTTTAGCTATAGGCGTTCTTATTGGAACAATATACGAACCGCTTAGAAGATGGACCAAAAAAGAACTTGACATGCCTTCGTGGGTTATGACCTCTTTGATTGTAATAATAATTTTCTTCATTGTGTTATTCCCTACAGTTAGAGGATATCAAGTTGCAGTTTCAGAAACACCAAGTATGAATGATGGTTGGTACAGTTCTTTAATAACGATCAAGGAAGATTCAACTGTTGACAATGCAATTATAACAAGCTGGTGGGACTTTGGTCATTGGTTTAAAGCAATTGCTGAACGACCAGTAACTTTCGATGGTGGTGACCAAGGAAAAAGGATTCATTGGGTTGGTAAATCATTACTGACTAATTCAGAAGAAGAATCTGCAGCAATACTTAGGATGCTTAACTGTGACCAAAATAATGCTTCAGTAAAACTAGAAAGCTTCACAGCTAACGATACTGTAAAATCTATAGAAATACTTAACCAACTGATTCTTCTAGATGAAGATGAAGCAGCACAGCTGTTATCTGATGAAGGTTTCACATCACAACAAACCTCATCTATAATCGAAAGTACACATTGCGAGCCTTGGGAAAATTACTATATTGTTTCAAGCGATATGATTGGTAAGTCAGGTGTTTGGGCGCACTTTGGTTCATGGAATTTCACAAAAGCAGAGATGCACAACCAAGTAAGAAAATTAAAAGTTGGTGAAGGCATACAGCTTTTGAAAGACAGATATGGGTTAGATGAGAATACCGCAAATAAAGTTTACTTTGACATAAAAAATACTAATGCAGATCAGTGGATAAGTCCTTGGCCTTCTTACATAAGTGGGGGATGGAAAAGTTGTTCACAGACCCAAGAAGGTTACGATTGCAGATTATCTATTGGCCTTGGAAGACAAGGAGTTAATAATTTGGTTCTTGACTCAGTCTCTATAATCAATGAGTCTGCTACATTCAACCTAGTTACTCAAAACTCAGATACTGGCGCAGTAGTTGGCGGTTCTTCTTTAAGACCTGCAGGTTTTGCTAAAATAGGGTTTAATGGCGTGTCTGCGGAGAATGGAACGATGTTCTTTGAAGAAGGAATTCTTAAAGAAGAGTACAACGATTCAGGAATTCCTTATGATGTTCTATTCGATATGGAAAACGAAAGAGTTCTTGTGTCTGATCCTGCTCTGACTGAGTCAGTTTTCACACACCTTTACTTCTTTGAAGGCAGATTCTCTAAATATTTCCAACTGTTCCATAAAGCACGAGGAATCTACATCTACAAGGTTAAGTGGGACGGCACAGCATATAACGAAGTGTTAAAGAATGAGATAAAAGCAAGACACATACTTATCAACTTAGACAACCGAACTGAAGAGGAAGCATTAAGCCTTATCAACGAGATAAGAGAAAATGCAACTGAAGAGAATTTTGCAGAACTTGCAACAGAATATTCTGAAGGGCCTTCATCAGTGAGAGGAGGAGACCTTGGTTGGTTCGGTAAAGGTATGATGGTTGCTCCTTTTGAACAGGCAGCATTTAACTTAGAGGTGGGAGAAATTTCACAGCCAGTCAAGACTCAATTCGGATATCACCTGATTTTGGTCGAGGGTAAAAGGTAATGAAGATTAAAAAAGAATTTTTAGTTTTATTTTTTATTTTAGTTATTTTTGTGGGTCTTTTTCATATTAATATAAGTTCTAATCTTGGTTATGATCAGTCAAGACACGCAAACCAAGGTGTTTTCTTCTATAAGTATTTTTCAAACATACTCCAAGGTAATTTTATGGGTGTTGAATCTTTTATGGAAGCATATAATGAAAAGCAAGCTATAGGTTTTTATGTATTACATGATCCTCCTTTACACGCAATAGCACAATCTTTTTTCTTCCTTATAGCAGGCCCCAATGAATACGCTTCAAAACTGCCTTCGATGTTCTTTTTCGTTATAGGTTCAATATTCCTTTATCTTATATCAAAAAAAGTTTTCAACAATAAACTTCTAGCTTACTGCACAGTCATCCTATGCAGTTTGATTCCTTACATCTTCTTATTCAACAGAGATTCTATGGTTGATACATCAGTAAGTTACATCTTCTTGGGGTGGTTTTATTTCACATTTATTAAAGGCTCAAAAAGGATTGCAATCAACATAAACAACAAAAAAGTAAGCCTGGGAAGCATTTCAATATTCATCGGAGGGATATTCTTAGCACTGGCCTTCCTAATAAGGTATCAATCAATTATTTTTGCAGCTGCATTCATTTTAGCATATGCAATATTCTTATTCATTAGGAAACACCAACCATTTAAGCTGATAAAAGAGTTCATAATTCAATTAGTAATTACTTTCATAATCACTTTGCCTTGGGTCTGGTTTAGTCTTATCAAGTTCGAGACTTACAAGCAGCTTCTTTGGCAGGGGGTATCTGAAGGGAGAGGTTCTGGTCTTGCTTGGCTTTTCCACTTCCCAATACAGCTAACTTTTGAAACATTCTTCCTGGCACTATTCGCTTTGATTCCTTTCATACTGTTCTTCAAGAAGAAAGACAGTTTCATATCAGAAAATAAAGAGATGGTTTTCCTTGTCCTAACCATAATTATACTTTCAACTTTCTTGATTTCAAACAGACAGCTAAGATACATAATGCATGTTATACCTTTTGTTGCCCTATTTACGGTTAAAGGAATGCACATTTTCTTTTCTTGGCTTGGTAAAAAGATTAATCTGAAGAGTTTGTTTATGATATTTTTTATATTAATCACAATATTTTTGCTATTGCTTAACATAGGTTTTACCTCTGTGATCAAACATGCAAAAGGAGACATTAACAGGGATGCATTTGAATATGTTTCAACTGCCGCAGGCCCTATTTTCCTTGTTAATCTAGAATGTTGTTATGATAGCGGAGACTTTATTCACGAAAAACCTCAGATTGCAGCAATCTCTCTGACAAAATCTTTAATTGCAAAGATGAAAGGTGAAAATAAAGATAGCATGCCTATTTTTAACACAGCAGCAGAACTAAAACAATACAAGAAAGCCAAACTTGAGGAAAACAGGTATTCAGTAAGTTACATCAAGTTTGATCCTTCAAGACCTCAGTTCCAGTACAGTCCCGATTCGTTTATGTTTAATACTTTCATTCTTGAAGAGGAATCTGAACCTAAGAAGGTAAGAACTTACTCTAGGTTTATTCCTGGAGCATATCTTAATCCTTTCTTGGCTAATGATCTGCCTGGATTGGTTGAAATATCTTCTCAAGCTAAAGTATTTGTTTTCATAGCAAATAAAGGTAGAGAGATAGAAACGCCTGCAAAGATAGATGAAGCATTATCAAGCTATGGATTTATAAAGAGAGACTTCACAGATTATACAGTATACGAAAAATGAAACTAAGCATAATAATTCCAACCTATAATGAAGAGAAGCACATTTTAACAGTCTTGAAAACAGTTAACAAAGTAGACTTATCTAAACTTAAACTAAAAAAAGAGATTGTTATAGTTGATGATGGTAGTCAAGACAATACTGTGGAGCTTCTTAAGCCATACAAGGGAAAACTTTACACTAGACTGATACTTCAACCAAAAAACAAAGGTAAAGGTGCTGCTTTACGAAGAGGAATTAAGGAAGCAACAGGAGATATCGTTCTTATCCAGGATGCAGATCTTGAATATGATCCTTTTGAATACCCAAAACTTCTGAAACCTATTGTTGACGGAAAAACTGATGTTGTTTTTGGTTCCAGGTTTATGAAAAAACACAGTGCAAGGTATTTCTCATATTATCTTGGCAACAGGCTTCTTACTTTCATAACAAATCTTTTATTTTTCAGTAAGATAACTGATATGGAGACTTGTTATAAAGTTTTCAAATCTGAAATAATCAAAAACATAAAACTAAGATCTAAACGATTTGATTTTGAGCCCGAAGTGACGGCTAAACTTCTAAAGAAACATCACAAGATCATAGAAGTCCCTGTTTATTACAAGTGCAGAGATTTTAAAGAAGGTAAAAAGATCAGATGGACAGATGGTGTTTTAGCTATTTGGTATCTGGTAAAGTACAGATTTGTTGATTAAGATGAAAACTTTTGTAATAATTCCTGCCCATAATGAGGAAAAAAACATCACTAAGGTAATTAAGAAAGTTAAGAAATATTCAAAAGACATCGTTGTGGTGGATGATGGAAGTCAAGACAACACTTCCAAAGTGGCTAAAGAAGAGAAGGTTAAAGTTATCAGGCACATTATCAACTTGGGTAAAGGTGCAGCGATGAAAACTGGTGCAGAATTTGCAGTGAGGAATAAAGCAGACAACATAGTTTTTCTAGATGCTGATAATCAGCACGACCCTCACGAAATTCCAAGATTTTTGAACGTGCTTAAAGGGAGAGATATCATCTTCGGATCCAGGAGAAGAACAAGAACCATGCCAATAGTTTACAAATTCGGAAACTGGTTTATCAGTTTTATGAGCAAGATTTTATTTAACATTAACATTCATGATACTCAGTCAGGATATCGTGCTATGACTGCTGATGCATATAAGAAGATTAGATGGACTTCAAGCAGCTATAGTGTTGAGTCTGAAATGATTGCTTTGGCAGGCAAGAATAAGCTTAAATGTAAAGAAATATTTATAAAAACGATATATTCTGATAAGTATAAAGGAACAACAATTTTTGATGGTATAAAGATAGTGTTTAGTATGATTTGGTGGAGGTTTGTAAAATGATTCCAGGAGTTCAGATATTAGGTATTTTGTTTGGGTTGATTATGATCTATTTGACTTTTCTAAGTTTTAGAAAGAAAGACTACGATGTTAAAGATTTTTCATTGTGGATATTGGTTTGGCTTTTTTTCTTGTTCATAACCATCTTCCCAAAAGTGGTTTATGGCATTATGGAAAGTCTTGAGATCCAAAGAACAGTTGACTTTTTTGTTATTGGTGGATTTATGTTCTTTACGATAATAATATTCTACCTTTATAAGAGTGTGAGAAAGACAGAGAAGCGAGTAGAGACGATTGTCAGGAAAGTTGCACTGAAAAAATGAGACTTTTGTTTTTTTCTACGCATTTTTACCCTTTTCAGGGAGGTCTAGAGAAGTACCTTATTGAATTAACAACAAGACTTGCTAAAAAAAAGATAAAAATAGATGTTGTAACCTTAAACACTGAAAAGAAGAAATCAAAAGAAAAGTACAAAGGCATAAACATTTACAGATTGCCTTCAAAGTATATTCTGAAAGGCACTTATGCAGTTCCAAAAAAGAACAACCAGTTCCAAAAACTTATGAAAGAGATAGAAAACAACAAATACAACTGCGTCATCACCCAAACAAGGTTTTTCTACACTTCTAATATGGGTTTGAAGTTTGCTAAAAAGCATAATTTGAAGCTCATCCATATAGAACATGGGAATTCATTTGTAAACCATCCTAATAAGCTAGTAGAGCTATTCTCATT
The DNA here is from genome assembly GCA_028279745.1 of Candidatus Nanoarchaeia archaeon. Taxonomy (GTDB): domain Archaea; phylum Nanobdellota; class Nanobdellia; order Woesearchaeales; family JANQNC01; genus JANQNC01. The sequence continues at coordinate 603,927 of JANQNC010000001.1, read as the reverse complement.
TTTATACGATATGACTCTCGGAAAGAAAGTGATAAGCAACGCTTGGAAAGTTGTAGGTATAAGCAAAGCGTGCTGTAATTTTTCTAAAAAGATGGGTGCTAAGAGCATAAAACTGATACATAATGGTGTTGACACTAAAAAATTCAGGAAAGTGAAGACTAACTTAAAAACCAAGCTAAAGATCCCAAAAGATACAAAGATAATAACATTTATAGGAAGATTGATTCATGCAAAAGGTGTCCAAGACTTGCTAAAAGCAACAGAAAATATAGATAACATAAAAATCTTGATAGTTGGAAAAGGTCCTTATGAATCCAAACTAAAACAGCTTGCAAAAAACAGAAAAGAAATTCTTTTCATGGGTGAAAATACAGAAAAAGAGATAATCAACGTGTTAAACATTACAGATATATTTGTCAACCCTTCTTACGCAGAAGGCCTTCCAACATCTGTTTTAGAAGCAGCAGCTGTTGGCAAGCCCATAATTGCTACTAATGTGGGTGGAACAAGAGAAATATTAAGCGACAAAGGAAAAGGGATCCTCATAACTCCCAATAACTCTTCAACACTAAGAAAAAACATAATAAATTTACTCAAAGATCAAAAACTAAGAAAATCCTTATCAACATGCATAAAGAAAAGTGTGAAAGATTTTGACTGGGAGCTAAGTGTTAAGAAATTTATGGGCTTACTAAAATGAAAAAGAAAAAAATTCTTTATTTCATAACCGACCTCCAAGTAGGTGGAGCAGAACGCATGCTTGAGAAATTAGTTAACAGTATAGACAAGAAAAAGTTTGATGTTTCTGTCTGTAGCATGATTAAAGGTGGCAAGATTGCATCAAATCTGAAAAATAAAGGCATATCTGTCTACACCCTTAATGTTAAAACTCCTTTTGAGTTCTTCAAAGCAATCAAGAAGTTAAGAAGATTAATCACAACAAAAAAACCAGACATACTGCACTGTTTCATGTATCATGCTAATATTGTGGGCAGACTTGCCGCTAAAGGAACGAATTGCAAAATAATCTCATCAGTCAGAGGTAAGTTAGTTAATGCCTTCCAGAGGCTTGTTGATGGGTTCACTCAGCACCTGGTAGATGTTCATACTGTGAACTCACTAAATCTTAAGAGATTTGTTAAGGGGTATGGGATTAAGGAGAATAAGATAAAATTGATCTATAATGGTGTTAATTTACGAAAGTTAAAACCAACAAAGAAAGCTTCAACCATTAAACGAGCACTTAATCTGAAAAACATCCCTACCCTAATCTCTGTTGCAAACTTAAGAAAAGAAAAAGATTATCCAACATTGATCAAATCTGTGAAGATCGCTCAAAAAGAGACAGACTTAAACTTCCTCGTAGTTGGTGGGGGCACAGATTATGAAGATGAAACAAAAAAGATAAAGAGTTTGGTTAAAAGGTTGAATGTTAAGAACGTAAGATTCCTAGGTTATAGAGGCGACATTCCCAATCTTCTTTCCATATCTGATATTTGGATAAGCGCAACACTTACAGAAGGCCAATCCAATAGTCTGATTGAAGCGATGGCCATGAAAAAAGCAATAATTACAACCGACATTCCTGAAAATGCTGAAGTCGCAAGAAACGGGAAGGAGGCATCGCTTGTCCCAGTAAGTTCCCCTAAAAAAACCGCTAATTCAATAATAAGACTTATAAAAAACAAGAAGCTTGCATCTAAACTAGGCAACAATGCTTATAAGCGAGTTAAAGAATATTTTGATATAAAACACACAGTCTCAAAAACTGAAAAGTTATATGTGGATATTTGTAGAAAGTGAAACCAACAATAATAAGAAGAAGAGAAGAAAAGATAATGGCTCTTTGCAGGAATAAGGTAGTTCTAGATATTGGTTGTGTTGATCATAAAGCCCTTACTGAAAAAAATCCTTTCTGGTTGCATAAATTGATCCAATCAGTCGCAAAAGAAGTCACGGGTGTTGATATGGCTAAGGAAGAGGTAAAGAAACTAAGCAGTAAAGGCTATAATATAGTTGCAGGCAACGCTGAAACCTTTAAGCTAAACAAGAAATTTGATGTTATCGTTGCAGGTGAACTCATTGAGCATGTTTCAAATGCCGGCCTTTTTATTGAAAACATCAAAAAACACCTAAAAACAGATGGGAAGATTGCATTATCTACACCTAACGCTTTTGGAATCAGAACTGTTTTAAGAAATCTTTTATTCGGTAAAATTATACCAAATAAGAACCATTCTTGTTATTATGATTATTACACTTTAAAACAGTTGGCTGAGAGATTTGACCTAAAAATTCTTTCAGTATATTACTACTTTGATCCTAAAACAAACTGGCAGTACTTTGTTGAACGTTTCTTTTCATTCTTTAGAAAAGTTTATGCTCCTCAACTGCTTTTCATACTTAAGAAAAAATGAATTCCAAAAAGAAGATACTTTTTATCCAGAACTACCACCCTAATGTTTACCATACTTTGAAATCATTGTCCAAAGTTGCAGACGTAACTCTTCTATCTATAGGACAAAGAAAGGTTCCAGCTGAATTTAAGTCTATAAAGATCAAATCAAGAATAATTAACAGCCTATTTTTTCCAAACATTTTCCAGTTGTGGAAGAATATCAAGAAGAATTACGATTTTGTTGTACTCAAAGAGATAAATGTGCCGTCAACTTTTCTAGCTATGTTTTTTTGCAAATTAAAAGGCCTAAAGTTCATTGTTAACGTTCAGAAGATTAAGCACCTTAAGAACCCATTATATCAACTAGCTTACCCTATTGTAAAATTCTTGCTTATCCCAAAAAGAACAATGATCTATGCAAGTGTGAAAGAAGGTTACATAACTGGAAAGAAGGAATTAAAGAATGTTCACTACATACCTTGCCCTATTGAATCCTCAAAAACTAAAAGTTTCAAAACAAGCAGCACACTTAACATTTTATGCATTGGGAAGTTTAACGAAAAGAGAAAAAATCATATCTTGCTGATTGAAGCATTAAACCAGCTTCAAGAAAAATACCCAAAGATAAAGTTTAATCTCTCTATTGCAGGCGCTCTTTCTTACAAAAACGCTTATTATGATGCGGTCATGAAGAAGATCAACTCCGCAAAAATAGATATAAAGATCCATAAAAATGTGGCTCACAAAGATATGGAAAAACTATTCCTAAAATCAGATCTTTACATTGTTCCAAGCAATAACGAACCTGCTTCTTATTCAAATCTAGAAGCGATGTCTTATGGGATTCCTGTAATATTATCTTCTGATAATGGGACTAAGTGTTACACCTCTCACGGAAAAGACGGGTTTATATTCAAAAAAGACAGTCTAGAGTCTTTATCGAACTCGATTGAGTCATTCATATCTGGCGGAAAGATAAATTTCAAGAAACTGATTTTTTTTGGCAAGAATGCTAAAACAAAAGTCCTTAAAGAACACAGCCCAGAAACTTTCCTAAAAAGGTTCTTACCTTTACTTAGGTGACCTTGATTTTCTTATTATCAGTAAGAATCCCAAGAAATAACTCAAAGAGGTTGCTATTGCTGCACCCACCATCCCGTATTTTGGAATTAGCAGTAAGTTTACTATTATATTAACAACTGCTAAAAATAAAACTATTTTTGTCACGGTTTGAGGCTTACCTCTTGCGGTTATTGAGTTCCCATTAATTGAGAACAGTGAATGGAATGCCGCCCCTATTATGAGTATTCTGAAAGCTATATGTCCTATTGCAAACTGTTCACCAAAGAGTATTGTGATTATCTGTTTTGAGAATATGAAGAATATTATAACTAAAGGTGCAAGTAGTAATGATAGATAATAATTGATTAGTTTTACTCCTCTATTGACTTCTTTGTATTTCTTTTTTGCCCACATTTCAGATACAACTGGAATCAACACAGTTCCTATTGCTCGTCCGATCACTGAAAAGAATATTGCTGAAGGTAAAACTGCGCTATACACTCCCACCTCTTCTAAGTTTCTGAAGAATGTCAGCATTAAAACATCTATGTAGCCGATTATTGTAGATCCCGCTATTGTTAAAGTTAGGGGGATCCCAAATTTGAAAAGTTGTTTGTACAGTTTTGATGAAAACTTGCTTTTTCGTTTTGGTATTTTGAAAGATTTTTTGAAAAGAAACACAAAAACTATCCCTGTGAGTATAACTGCGCCAGCATAAGATAATGCAGGGGAAATAACTCCCAAATTTTTAGACAGAACAATTCCTGCCAACACAAACACGTTGATTAAAAATAACCTTAATGAAAAGAACAGGTTTCTCTGAAATCCTAAACAGCTGTATGCAAGAGTGTCTAAAAACACACTTATGACAAAGTAGATTGATAATATGAATAATAACTCTGTGGATATTACATTATTGAAATAGTTTGCTGCAAGATAATTTGAAAATATTAACCAGATTGCAGATATAACTATTGCTGCTGTTAAATTTGTAAATAACACATATTTGATTATTGACCTTATCTCACCGTATTTTTTCTTTACTTTAAACTCAGGTATGAACTTCATCAATGCATGGTTTAAACCTAAGTTTTTGAACATATCAAAGAAGATTACAAAAGTGAATACTGCATAAAAAAGCCCAAAATCCTCAAGCGATAACTGTCTTGATAATACAATCCTAATCACATAACCTATTAACCCGGTCAGTAATGCCATTGAGAACACTGCTGCAGATCCTTTTACTGTTTTTTTTACATATGGATTCTGCCACATGTCCAATATATAATTGATCAAAGTCATGATTGTTAAGTGTTTTATCTAATTTAAAAATGCTATGTTCTTATCTTAAATATCCTGCTTTAACTATGAAGATTCTCCCAAATAGTATTCCAACTATCTTTAATCTTGTACTGAACTCTATCTTTGTGAAAGGCACTCGCACTATTGATCTAAACTTTTCTACCTTTAACTTCCCTTTTTTCAGCATATATTTCAATAGCTTCCAGCTAAACATTGTATGATGTTTACACTGCTCCAGATTTTTGTAAGTTAAGTATTGTGGTGTATTGCCTGTAATTAGCACATATAACCTCATCAGAAGATTAAAATCGTTTGGTACTGTAACTAAAACATTCCCTTTTGGTTTCATCACTCTTGTAATCTCTCTGAATAGATTTATTGGGTCAAACACGTGTTCTATAACGTCTCCTGCCCACACTACGCCAAAACTATTCTTATCGAATGGCAGTCCTTTTTTGTCAACGTCACATACTTTTGCTTTCACTCCTTTCTTTTTTGCCTTCTTCACACCAACATCAGAAAAGTCTATGCCTATAACATCAAATCCTTTTTTTTGCAGCTCTTTTGAGATTGTTCCTACGCCACATCCAATATCAAGTAATTTTTTTTTATCTGCATCAGGCAATAAAGATATCATTATCTTTTCTTCTTTTTCGATAGGGTTATCTTTCCCTTTTGAATAAATCAAGTTCTCTCTTTCTTTTGCTTCCATTTTATATTATCTTAAAGACAAGAAGTCCTGTGTTTTGATGGATTAGTTGGAATTTTCCTGTTCCGATCATCTCTTCTGCTTTTTTCTGTACTTCTTCAGGATCATATCCTTGTGTTACGCATGAACTGTCTATTGTTGTAAACTCATATCCTTTTTCTTTCAGTCTTGTATGGATCTCGTCTGTTGATTTATTGACCCACCCTCTTCTGAAATCTCTTAGATCTAAATCCCAGAACTCAACCATCATATCTAGACCTATTATTTTTCTGTCGCTCCAGTCATTGTCGTTACATAATGGAATTACATAACTATTTTGAGGTATAGAGTTTCTTACCCATTCGTAAGACATCATTTCCTCTACAGATCCATAAGCGTGTGCTGGCCACATCGCTGTTTGTACTGAATATTTTGGATAAGCCGAAGTTGCCAATAACAACACAAATAAAGGTATTGTTACAAAATAATGTGAAAACTTAAGTTTCTTGCACAACTGTATTATCTGAGAAACACCTTCTGCAGCTATCATCACAGCAGGTATTGCAAATATTGCCCAGAACCTATATGCGAATAGTGTGAATGGAAGTGGCAGTCTTGCTTGATGCAATCCTAAGAATGCAAACAACAGCCAAAGTAAGGTTATTGTCACCCATAAATTTTTCTTGCTTGCTAACTTTTTCAATCTTACAAGCGCAATAATTGCAGAGACAACAACAAGTAAAAATAAAACAATTCCCAATCCAATAGGGTTGTCTATTTTGTTATTCAATGCTGAGCTCATAAAATCACTTAACCCGTAAAAGTTACCTTCATTAACATCCAAACCTATACTTGGGACTATTACCAATCCAATTTTGAACTTCTCCCATCCAAATCTGAGAAGTATAGGTATCCAGTATATTATCAGAGAAGCAATCAATCCAACCACTCCCACTAAGAATTCAGGAACTAAAAACTTTTTCTCATATATCGATTTTACTATCCAATAAATGCCAAACATTATTCCAAATATTACGTTATTAGTTGGTTGTGCGATCATTATTGCAGTTATTAATGCAATAGATGGATACATCCACTTCTTATCTTTCTTTATCATTTCCAGACAGTAGAATGCTGGGAAGAATAATGTAATTGCTAATGTTGAAGACCATATGAAATGGCTTAAGAAACAAGGTATTATGATTAGTAAGAATGATGCAAACAACGCTTTATTCTTGTTCTCCATAAACCTTGCTAAAAAGAAGTAAAAGAATATGTGTCCTAAAGTTATTAAGAAAACGTTGAATATTTTTGTTGTCCAGACTATTGAGTTTGTTACTTGGTGTTGTATTCCTATTATTGCGTCATAGGTTGGCGGATAAGGTTCTAGGTAGTGCATCAAGGATCTTTTTTCAAGTACATTATCTTCAAAGAACCATGTTTGTTTTTCTGCAACATACTCTATCCCAAGTAAATGCTCAAATGGATCTCCATCTTCTACCCAAGGATAGCTGAATGATCCTTTGACATAAACTAAAAATAATACAAAAGCTAGAACTAACAACACCCAAACCCTTAAGTTTGACTTTGTCAACTTAAACATTTTAGTGTCAAAGTTTATCTCTTCTTTCTTTAGAGATTTAACCAAGTAAACAACAGGAACTATTAAACTTAAGATTAAGAATATGAACCAGTTTAATGGAACGTGTATCCAATTTAAGATTATAACAAGCAAAGAATAAACTCCTAACCCAACCCCTAAGTACATTATGTTTCGTTCCCAGAAGTTTTCAGAGTGTTTCACAAATCGAGTTACAGAAAACCCGAAGCCCCACAGATATACAAAAAACAGTATTATGCTGAATAAGCTCATTACCACACCCCTTCATCCATTCACCTAACTCCATTTATAAGCTTTTTTATATACTATCCATAATCTTTATAAAGGATTTATTATTCCTCAATAATGGACGGCCAAAGGGGTTTGGTTCCACCCGTTCCCATTTCGAACACGGAAGTTAAGCAATCCTCCGTTCAGTACTGTACTGTTCTCATGAACGGGAAATGCTGGAAGCTGTCCTCTTTTTTTTATAAATTCTCATTATCCAAACATTTAAATACAGAAGTCCTTAGAGTGATGGCTAAAAAAGAGGAGGGGTATCTTGCCGGATGAAGAAGAGCTAAACGTGAATTTGTCGGTTTTTTCTAAGTTAAATAGTAGGTTGAATAATGTTGTTGACAAGATTAAGATCCCTGTTAAATTTCTCCCTTTCATAATAACTGCGTTGTTCTTGATAATCTGTATTTCTTTCTCAGCTAATGGTTTGTTGCATGGTGATAGTACTGGTTGGCCTTGGAAAACTGAAAACCTTCTCTCGGGAGAAACTGATGAGATTGGTTGGAGAGGTGTTGTTCCTTTAACAACTATGATTTTCTTTGCACCTTTCAAGCTTATTACTGGAAACACATCTGCAGAATTCTTATACATATACCTAAATATTATCTTGGCATCTTTAGCAGTATTCTTCATGTACAAGCTAACCAAGATTATCTCAAAGAGTGACATTCTTGCAACAATAGTAACTTTGATTTACGGTTTTAACTATGTTCTGCTTAACGCAATCACTTCAGGTAAAGAACATGGGTTTAGTCAGTTCTATCTTATCCTTGCTTTCTATCTTTTATTCAAAGGCTTGGAAGACAAGTCAAAACTTTTCTTAGCCTTGTCAGGAGGGACCATTGCTCTCTGTATGGGGACAAGGGAAATAAAACTTATGCTTCTTCCATTATACTTTGCTTTTTACATTTTCCCTCATTTTTCATTCAAGGATAAGAAGTTCTCTTTTAAGATACCTGACTTGAAATTCAAGTTAAGGAATTTCCTTTATCTTTTCATACCTTTCTTAATAATTATTTTATTAGAACTTAAGTTCTGGCTTGGCACAACAATAAAGACCATGCTTTTCGGCCAGAAAACTTCTTACGGAACTATGCTTACTCCTATATTGCTTGATCTAAATAATATTTTCACTATGGTATTCTCTCTTTCATTCATATTTGCTTTATATCTTATCTTCTTCAAAAAAGTATACCGAAAGATATCAATATATTTCCTTGCATCATTGATAGTTTTCATTTTTGTTATGACTGCCAACGCAGTTTACCGACCAAGAATGTTATTAGTCTTATTTTTACCTTTCATTTTCGTAGGCTCAATCGGTCTTGAACATATTTTCAAAAAGTCCAGACTGATAGGCATGATCTTACTGCTATTCATCTTAATCTCAACTTTTGCAACAGCTTATCCCGTCATAAAGTACAGACATGACACTGTTGGAACTAAAGAGTTCTTTATGTATATGGAAGAAACAACAGAGCCTAACTCATTGATCTTGATCTCGGGGTATTATTGGATTTTTGTTGACTACTATGCTAACAGGGAGTTTGTATTGGTTGAGTCTGAAGAGCTATTACCAAAACTAACCGCCGCATTAGATGAAGGAAGACCTGTTTATACAACCTGGAGTTCTGCAATAAATTATGGTGGTCAGCCATTGTTGGATTATCTTGATTCTAACTATCAACTTTCTAAAGTTGGTTCTACTGTTTTCGAAGGTTACTTGCACACAGATCAACTATTAGATCCTACCAACGAAACATTAATCAAAATCTCACCTAAAGAATAACTATTTCTTCTTTAATTTAGCTACAAAAAAACCTTGCAGGCCTGTTTTGTGCGGCCACACTCTTACACATTTACTAACATTTTCATCCAATTCTTTCCCAAATGGATTTGTAATGCCTTCATCACCCACTTTAAGCTTGATATCCATTAACTCAACATCTAATTTATCTAAAGCCCATTGTATGACCATTTCATTTTCTTCGGGTTCTAGTGAACAGGTACTGTAAACTAGCACACCATCTTTTTTCAAACACTTAACTGCTGATTTTATCATCTCCTTTTGTGTTCTTGCGTTTGCTTTGAAATCTTCTACTTTTCTTTCTCTTAGCCAGGTTTCTTCTTGTGTGTAGTTTCCTGAACACGGCGCATCCAATAATATTTTATCAAACTCGATCCCTAGCTCATTTACGAATCTTGCATCTTTCTTATACACCAAACAATTACTTACTCCGCATCTTTCTAGATTGTTACGCAATACCTTAACTCTTCCAAGCATATTCTCAACTGATACTATCACGCCTTTGTTTTTCATTAAAGCTCCTAGCTGTGTTGTTTTGCTTCCTGGCGCTGCACACATATCTAGCACTTTATCTCCTGCTTTAACCCCTAAAACTTCTGCAGGGATTTGTGATGCTACATCTTGCAGATAAACGTAACCTTGTAAATATTCTTGTGATGAGGGCATCTTGAATGGTGAGTTGTAATAGTAACCGCTTTTTAGAAAATCTATTTTCTCAAGTCTAACTTTCTTTTTCCTTAGCCTTTCTTCTATTTCATCTTCGCTAATCTTGAGAGTATTTATTCTTAGAGATGGATTTTTATTTTTATCTGCTAGCTCAAATCCTCTGCATATTTCTATGTATCTATTGACTAAGTATTCGCTGCTCATTTTATAATTCTAGAATCACTTCTCCTTTGTTGTTGATTTCCTTCACTACATTATGCCCCTTAAGTTTCTCTCTCATCTCTTTTATAGAGTATTTTTTCTTAGCTTCCTTTAACTCATTACTTATCTCCTCAACTAACTGATACTTTTCATATACTCTTTCTCCTTTTTCTTTGTTATCTTCTGCTTTTTGTTCCATTTCATGTATTTGTTTCTCTTGTTTTTGTATTATCTTCTCTATTTTTTTAATCTCTTTATCATAAGTTGTCTCTTCTTCTTTTTCAACTACTATTTTATTGTCGATCGCAGAACTGAATGAATCAAATTCTTCCTTTTCTAGTTTTTCATACTGCTTTAGGGGGAAAGGTGTAACATTTTTCAACTGTCCGTTTTTAGAATAAGCTACAGCATTTACTCTGCTGCTTAAAACTTTCTTCAACCCACTAACTAATTTAGGGGCAAATTTTGTTTGTGGTTTTTCATTCTTGTTAATATCACTAATTAGACATACCTCTTCTGCATATACTCCCCCTAATCCTAGGTCAACTGCTAATGTTTTGACTATTTTCTCTTGTGAACTGTTTTTCAAAACGTTCTTCATCGTCGCTTCGTCTATTTTAGAAGTGTCATACTCTCGTTTAGGATATTTGTACTCTTCTCTTGCCATTAAATTCCTATCTTTCCATTTCTGTTGCTGCAACACAGACAAGATCAATTTATCTTTAACCAAAATAATATTCCCTTTATCAAAAAACTCCAAGAATAAGCTAAACTTATCTTCTTTTGTTTCTAATTTTAGCTCAACTATTCTCTCAAACCCTACTTGTTTTATGTCTTTTATTCTTGCATTTCCTAGATATTTCCTTAATGCCATACAGAAACCTTTTGGTTGTGCTGAACTTGATTTAGAAGAACTTAAACAAAGAAACTTTCCAGACACTACCTTAAGCAGTTTCTTTCCTTCTCCTGTAACATGCACTTGTAATATTACTTGATCCTTTTCTGGTTGGTATATCTTGTCTACTTTTCCATTTACTAAGATCTTTATTTCCTTTAACAGGTGCTTTATTTCTAGTGCGCTTATCTCTTTTAACATGGTATTAAGAGCAGTATTATACTATTTAAAGGCTTTGTTAAGGGAAATCTATATAAAACATTTAACACTTTTTGTGGTTATGGTTAAATTATCTGTTTTTATTCCCGCGTACAATGAGGGAAAGATACTGGAAAAGAACATACTGAAAGTCTACGAGGAACTGAATAGGCTAAAATACAACTTTGAACTGTTCATAGTTGATGATTCATCTAAAGATTCAACTCCTGATATTGGGAGAAAACTAGCAAAAAAATACAATAAGATTAAGTTTGTAAGGTATCCAAATGGGCCTTCTAGGAGAGAAAATTTAGCTAAAAGCTTTCAGCTAGCTGAAGGAGACACCATAATGTTTATGGATTCTGATCTGTCGACTGACTTAACCTACTTGCCTAAGCTTGTTGAAAGGATTGGCGACGGTTTTGATATTGTTACTGGCAGCAGACATCTAAAGAATTCCAAAGTAAAACGAAGCTTTTCAAGATGGTTAATTAGCTTATTATTCAAGTGGTTTGCTAAGCTTTATTTTGGTTCTAGAGTTAATGATCACGAATGTGGCTTTAAGGCTTTCAAAAAAGACATTATTTTGGACCTTTTGAAAGACATGGGTTATGACAATAAATTCAAACGAAAGATGTTTTGGGATACTGAGATGTTTGTCAGAGCTCAAAGAAAAGGATATAAGATTAAAGAAATACCTGTTAGATGGAAAGCTGGCGAGAAGTCTGCTTTGAGTTTCTTTAAGGAATTAAGTATGGTTCCTTACATGTTGAGTTTAAGATTTAGGTTAGGTAAAAAGTGACTGGTGCGGTTTATTCTATGATGTTTTCAAATAGCATTTTAAATTCATCAGGTACTTTTTCCATTTTTTCTGCAATAGCTGGCCCGTCCCTCTTTTTGGTTGGATAAGGGTCTAAGTATTTTTCTATTCTTTTCTCTTTAAGGCACCATATTGGGCAGAAAAACCTGCTGTGAATATCATCTTTAAGAAAATGTTGTTGACTTTGTTTCCTATGCCTAAATTCAACTGAGCAGTCTGATTTTGAGTTATTTAACTTTTCAATCAAGCCATCACTCGTTTCTGATTTGTCCCCATCTAAGATAATTATTTTTTTGTATGGTGAGGGGGGGATAGTATGGACTATATGTTGTAGATAATCCCCGCCTAGATGAAATACGGAAATTTTGTTAAATGGTTCTAACCAATCATCCCCGCACTTTTCTTTTAAGTATTTTATTAAAAAAGACTGTATAACCAGAACATCAATCCATCCTTCCACATATATGTGTGTTTTTCTTGTTGATGTAGTGTGGGGCAGATAACCCCCAAACGTATTTCTTGACTTTTTTATGTCTTGTAAGTCTATCATCACAAACTTTTTATGGTGTGAAGAATACTGAAATAAAGCAACTTCTTGATTCTCTAACAACAAGGGGTTTAGAAATGTTGGATCGTGTGTTGCAATGAACACTTGCTTCTTTTTTGATTGATTTGATAAAAATTTTAAGAATTTTTGTTTGACATTTGGGTTTAGACCAAGTTCGGGTTCGTCGATTATGATTATAGAGCTGTTTTGAGCAAAAAGAATATCTGTAGCTAAACATATTAAAGATCTCACCCCTGAACCTTGCTCTTGTATTGTGCTCTCAAAGTCAGAAAGTTCACTTTTTAACAAATTGAAGGGGGGTTTGTAATCTATTATATTTGGGTCTATTATATCTTTGATGAAAGAAATAAGTTTTCTAGCTTGTTCACCACTCAACCTTTTTTTAGTTATATAATCAGTCAAACTTGTACCTTTATAACTATCTATTCGTAAGTCATCACAAAAAATAACATTTTGTAGTTTAGTTCCTGTTTCTAAGAAGTTGAGCAGTGATACGTTAGCTGCCAAAGCATAGTTTTGTGCACCTTCTTTTTCAAGATTAATTGAATAAAATTCTTCTTCTTTAAATTCTTCATTTAGGTCTATTGATTTTTTTGGGTAAACATGTCTTATTAAGCTTGTAAACTGATCGGGCTCGAAAGGTAAGCTAGATCGTTTCACCACTTCGTTTATTAAGTCTTTATTGAGTTCATATCTAATCTTCAAGTTACGTTTCCCTTTTAGGTACACTTGTTCCGAATTAAGTGCCAGTTGTATTCCGCAAAGAGGGTACTCCTTTCTTTCTAATCCGCTGTTCCAACCCCCAAGCAATCTGGATTTTTCAATCGAAGAAAAATTTATACTTGGACTGATATTAAGTGTGTTCAGAAGAGATATGCTCTTTAAAAAAGAAGTCTTTCCACAATTATTAGGACCATAAATAATATTCAAACTTTTAAAACCTTTCAAAGTGCCACCTTTAACACTGCAAAAATTGGTTAGTTCAACTGAGTTTAAGATTATCATTTACGTTTTGTGTAGTCTAGTATACTATTTAAGGTTTACTTAGAAAGGGTAAGAAATATGTGTGCGTTTTTTTAGTTATGCATGGCTTTGAAGCTAAGAAGGTTACAACCAATGTTTTATAAATTAGTTATTCCTACTCTCCAAAAAAGAGGTCTTAATAGGAGGTATTGAAAATGGGTTGGAATCAGTTAGCTATTTTAAAGTTAATAAACTTAGTTATGGAAGAAATTGACGACAGTATTGAAAATTCTATTTTGAAGGGTCTTGCGATTATAGCTTTTTTCGTACTTATTATTTTTTTAGTAGGCTACGTTCTTTTATGGTTGGGATTTTCCAGCGGTAACTGGGGGCTGCGTCTGTTTGTTTTAGCAGTCTGGATTGTAATAGAATTGGCTAATTTTATAGGTGGAGGTCATTCTGAAAGATAAAAGAATTTCTATGGCGCTCTACCTATCGCGCTTTCAATTAAAAGTATAAAATAAAAAGAATTTTACTTATCGTTTGAGAATATTTTCAAAACAATAAGTAGTATTGCTAATATTACGATTCCTGCTATGATGTAGTACATGTAGTCTTTCAGGAAGTTCAAGAACTTGTTTTCTTTAACTGTTGCTTCTTGTCCTGCTACTTCAATTGGTATTGTTTTCTTGTACATTACATCGTCTTTAACTAATCCTAGCACAACATCGTATCTTCCTTCTTCAGTTTCTGCTGTAGGTTCAGCTGTTAAATAAACGATTTCTTCGTCGCCTGGTGCAAGTACAACTTCTGTCTTATCAGCTTCTACCCATTCAGGTGCTTCTAAACTTACAGTGTATGCCGCAACTCTTATTCCATCGTTTCTTACTATGATTGGTATTCTTCTGTCTTCTTCTTCTCTTGTTTCGATGTCTTTTTCTATCTCAACATCTGCCATGTAGCACTCTTCTTTACTTACTACATCTAAGTATGTTTTTGATTTTGCGAATGTGTCGTTTCTTCCTACGATTGATGCTGTGAAGTACAATTTACCTGGTTTCTTGTCGTCAGGTATCTCAAACATTAGCTCTGCTTCTGTTTCATTATTGCCTGCAACAAATACTGTTGTTTCTGAAACCATTGTTCCTTCTGCTAATACATGTACAGTTTGATCATATACTCCCATGTTTTCAACTATTACTGGGTATAGTACAGTTTCTCCTTGGCATACTGTGTCTTCTTTGTTTGATTTTAATCCTAGTTCGTAACACTCATTTACATATAGCGGAACTGTTATGTTTCTTTCTATGTCTCCTAGTGTTGTTTTAGCTGTAATTGTTGCAAAATAATCACCTCCTTCGAAGTGTTCTGGTGGTGTTGTTATTAGGCTGATTGTTGTCTCTTCTTCACCTGCAACATTGCTTACTCTTTCAACTTCTAGGCCTGACCATTTTGGTCCTTCAAAGTCTAGTTCGTATGAGTTGTTTATTTTTGCTGTGTTTTTTAGTATGATTGGTGTGCTTGTCCATTCGTTGTCACATACTTCGTATCTTGGCTGTTCTGTAACAAGTTCAAAGTCATAGCACTTTGTTACGTTTACTTTTACAGGTATTTCAATTTCTAGCTTGTTCTTGATAGCTTCTACGTACATTTTGAATTCATACTCTCCATATTGGTCGTATGGTGTTTCAAAGTATACTTCAACTTCTTGTGATAGTCCTTCTTCTATCTTGATTGTTTCGTTAGAATTTGTGGTTACCCATTCAGCATGTTTGTTTACTGATATTTCGTATTGTTCTTTGAATGATCCTGAGTTTGTTATGTTTAATTTGAATACGCCTGGTTCTGCAGGGCATGTTTCTATTTCAGTCAATTCTAGCTCTGCTTTCAGGTTGTTTCTTTTCTTGAATGTGATCTCTTGTTTTATCTCTTTTTCTACACCTGTTGTTGTTTCGATGTGTGTAACTAGTGTTTTAGTTCCTTTTGTGCCACATGGTGCAGTGATTATGTTAAGTAATGTCTTGCTCTCGCCTGCCTTTAGTGATAATCTTGGTGGCAGTGTTTGCACATACTCTGCTGCGCTGCCTGATAATGTCACTTCATAGAATGATGCGATTGGTGCCAGATTTGTGATTGTTATTTCATCTGCTGCTGTTGCGCATTGATCCATTGTGATTTCTTTAAAGTTTGAATATGCTGAGAAATCCTCCACTATTGCTGTTGCTAGTGGCAGCATTAAAAGCAATATTGTGAATATGATTGTTTTGTGTTTCATTTTTGTCATGACCTCTTATTTTGTACTTACTACGTAGGAGTGATACACACCTAGTATATAAAGGTTTCGTTTTTTTATATATGTTTAAGACCCTTTAATTTATAAACCATTTATAAATGATTTAAGCTGATTTCACTAAGGGTCGTTTATTCGTCATAAATAATTAAAAAAAGAAATAATAAAAAATAAAAAAAGGTTAATACGTTTAGTAGTATGTTTGGCTTTCTTCTCCTTCTTCGTCATCGCCTTTCATTTTGTTGAATCCTATGATTAGACCTAGGATTATTAAAAGAACTACGATAACTATTAGGATTGATACCAAAGCTTTCTTAACGCCGTCCCATCCTTTGCTGCCTGCTTCAACACTTGCTGTCATATCAACTGTGTCTACAACTTTGTCGCCAGCTTTTACTGTTACTGAGAATGGGTTGTTTCCTGAAGCATCTTCATCTGCGTATACGTAAACGAATACATCTTCAGATTGGCCGCCTTCTACTACCATTGCACTTCCTGGGTAAACTTCAACATCTGCGAAGTTTGCTGCGCCGTCAACTTCCACTGTGAAAGCTTGGCTTGCTGATCCAGCATTGCTTACTTGTAGTTTGAAGATTGCTGCTTTGCCAGCTTCAACTGATTGAGCTGTAACTCCTTCTGTAACGAATGCATTAGGCATTGCTACGCCGCATGTGTCTCCTTCAACAACTTCTAGTGTTACTGTTTCTGAAGCTTTTGCGTATTTGTTTTCAGCTTTTACAGTTACTTCATACTCTTGTGCTTTTTGGCAGCTTGGTACTTTTAAGTAGATTGCTTGTGATGGTTCTTCATCATCTGCTTCGATTTCGTCGATGTAATCATCTTTGTTTCCGATGAAGTCGATTCCGTCTGCTTCTACTGTTACTTTAACGTCTTTCTCATCAAATTGTCCCATGTTAGCTACTCTTACTTTAACATACATTGAACTTCCTGCTTTAACTTTGTCGTCCATGCTGATGTCATCGATAACTAGTTTTCTTCTAGTTGTACCGATGTCTAATACGTATTCATCTTCAACTTGGCTGTCTTTGTCTGTTAGCTCTAGTCTCAATGTGTATGATCCTTCTTTCATGTCTGCTGGTAGATCTAGTGTTAATGATTTTGTGTAGATGCTTCCTGCTTTCATGTCAAAGATTGATGTTCTGTCTGTTATTACATCATCTGAGTCGTGGCTTTCTATTTCTGCATATAATCTAACATTTTCTGCATCAACTGTTAGCTGTTTTAGTTGTACCTCGATGTCTATGCTTTCGCTTCTCTCTATGTTCATGTGGTCTTCTGCTGTTTTACCGTTTATGTCAACTGATTTTGGCAGGTCTAGAGCTACAGCTCCAACTGCAAATAAGCTAACCATTAGTAATGCTAGCATGCTTATTCCGAATATTTTTGCTTTCATTTTCATTTGTCCTCCTTTACGGTTGTTTTTATTTTTTTATTTTGAGCAGTATCTATTGTTCTTTTACGACGAATGTTCTCCATACTACTCTGTGTAGTTTCTCGTTGCTAATCTCTATTCTTGCACCGTACTCTCCTGGTTTTGCATCTTTAGGTATTTCTACATAAAGTCTTTCTGTAGTTCTTCCGTCCGCATCTATGTCGAAAGGTCCCACTGTCTTATGCAGTCCCAAATCTGGTACAAGTATGTCTACGCTGATTCCCTCAAGATCTTTTTCTCCAATGTTGTCTAAAATCGCTCTTGTTATTAGTTCTTCACCTACTTCTAGGTATTCGTCGCTTATGAACCTTACACTGTTAACGTAAATGTCTGCTGGTTTGACTACTGGTACTGGTGTTACTGTTACGTTGCTTGAAAGTCTCATTATTCCAAAGTCATAGTATGACTTGAAACTTTCTAATGATGTCAATAGGTGTTCCATTCTTCCAGTTTCATTAACCGTTCCTGCTTCGATTATTAGCTTGTCTCCTTCGTTTATAGCCAGGTTTTGTGATTCGAAAATCATTCCTGACTTCATTGTTCCTACTGTCCCTGTAATTGTTGATAGTGTATTTCCTGTCGCATCTTCTGATGTGATTGTGTATGTTACGCCATCTGCTGTTGTTCCGTCAGCTAGCTCAACTGTTCCATAAACCAATGTTGGTAGTTCTGTAGGTCTTGTCATCTGCTGAGCTGTTGCTACGGTAAGCATCAATGCGATCATCACGAATGTTATTAGTGCTTTTCTCATTTTCTTGTCCTCCTCAGCTTGTGACCACTACTGGAACTGTTACGTTCTTATTCTCATTTGATAAGATCCAGTAATCTACTCCATGGTCTATTGTGTTGAACTCTCCCACGCTTTCTGATGGCAGGTAAAATTGCCATGTTCCGCTGTTGTCTTTCCATGCAATTTCGTAGTCTAGGTCTGAAAGTACTGATGTTATATCATTGCTTATTGGCACGATTCTAGCTGGTAGTTGCACATAGTTCCATCCTGTGAAGAACTCCCAGTTGTATCCATCTACAATGATTCTTTGTGTTGTTATCATAACTTCATCACTTCCGTATTGACCGTTATTATCAAATGCTGTCACTCTTGCTGCATAGTTCATATCAGGTAATGTGTATTGATGTACTGCCACATTTGTTGATGTAGTTCTATCAATGCTTCCGTCTCCG
The DNA here is from genome assembly GCA_028279745.1 of Candidatus Nanoarchaeia archaeon. Lineage (GTDB taxonomy): Archaea > Nanobdellota > Nanobdellia > Woesearchaeales > JANQNC01 > JANQNC01. The sequence continues at coordinate 585,537 of JANQNC010000001.1, read as the reverse complement.
TCAAAGTCCCATTCATATCTTGCTATGTCAACAGTTTGTCCTCTTGAACTTGTTGCTACTGCTGTGAATGTTACCTGATCGTCTGGTATGTTAACATTTGTTCTGTCCGCATTCAACTGTACTAATAGCTCGTAAGTTTCATCTGTTACAGTTATCCACTGATCGTCTGAAGCTGTTAGTCCATCATTATCTGTTACAACTACTTCAACTAAGTGGTCTCCTACTTCAGTGTAGATGTACTCAACTTGTCTTCCTGTTCTGTCTATGCTTCCATCTCCATCTAGATCCCATTCATAACTTACGATTGTTCCGTCTTCATCGTATGCTACTGCTGTGAATGATACGGTTAATGGTGTTTCTCCTTGTGATGGGTCAGCATATATTGCAACTGATGGTGCTATGTTTGATTTCTCTACTAGTATCCATTCTGTGTCTGATGCTGCTTTTCCGCTGTTGTCAACTACTGTTACTGTAACTAGATAGTTTCCTGGTGTGTTGTATCTGTGGGTTGGTGATTGTACTTCGCTGTCTGTACTTCCGTCTCCGTCAAAGTCCCACATGTATTGTTCGATTGTTCCGTCTGTGTCTTTTGCGATTGCGTTAAAATTCACATCTAATGGTGCTTTTCCTTCTTTAGGATTTGCTGTCATGGTTACGGTAGGTGCTTGACCTGGTGCCTTTACCATGATCCATTCTGTGTCTGATGCTGCTTTTCCGCTGTTGTCAACTACTGTTACAGTTACCAAGTAATTTCCTGGTGTTTGGTATGTTTTGACTGGATTCTGTACTTCGCTGTCTGTACTTCCGTCTCCGTCAAAGTCCCACATGTATTGTTCGATTGTTCCGTCATCATCCTCAGCAATTGCATTGAATGATACTTGTAGTGGTGCTTCTCCGCTTATTGGGTCTGCTTGTAGTGATACGTATGGTGCTTTTCCTTTAGCTTTTACCATGATCCATTCTGTGTCTGATGCTGCTTTTCCGCTGTTATCAACTACAGTTACTGTAACTAGATAGTTACCTGGTGTGTTGTATGTCTTGATTGGGTTTTGTAATGTGCTGTCTGTAACACCATCCCCATTAAAGTCCCACATGTATCTTTCGATTGTTCCATCATCATCTTCTGCTATTGCGTTGAAGTTGACTGTCATTGGAATTTCTCCTGATACTTTGTCTGCTTGTAGTGATACGTATGGTGCTTTTCCTGGTGCTTTTACCATGATCCATTCTTCACCAAATGCTTCAGCTCCTGCGCCGTCTTCAATTCTTAATGTTACTTTTTGGTTTGCGGGGGTGGTAAATGTGTATTCTGGATTGCTTGATGTGCTATCTGTAACTCCATCACCGTTGAAGTCCCATTCGTATTTTGCAATCCCGCCTGTTGTTCCTGTTGCTGTTGCACTAAAGTCTACGGTTAGTGGTGCTTCTCCGCTTATTGGGCTTGCAGTTATTGTAACTACTGGTTGTGATTTTACCATGATCCATTCTGTGTCTGATGCTGCTTTTCCGCTGTTGTCAACTACTGTTACTGTAACTAGGTAGTTTCCAGGTGTGCTGAATGTTTCAGTTGCTGATGCTCCAGTTTTATCTGTAACTCCGTCTCCGTTGAAGTCCCATGCATAGCTTACAATAGTTCCATCGTCGTCTTCACCAACTGCTAAGAAATTAACGGTCATTGGTGCGTTTCCTGATACTTTGTCTGCTTGTAGTGATACGTATGGTGCTTTTCCTGGTGTTTTTACCATGATCCATTCATCCTTGGTTCCTACTTTGTTGTTGCTATCTACAACTGTTAGTGTTGCTTTGTAGTTTCCTGGTGTGTTATATGTATGAGAGTCTGATGCTTTGTTGCTGTCTGTAACTCCATCATTGTTGAAGTCCCATGCGTAGTTTGTGATTGTCGCTCCGCCAAATGCAGTTCCGCTTCCTGTAAAGCTTACTGTTAGTGGTGCTTCTCCGCTTATCGGTGTTGCTGATACAATTGCAATTGGGTTTTGGTATGATGGTCTTGTTACGGTTATCCATTCTGTGTCTGATGCTGCTTTTCCTATCTCATTTACTACAGTTACTGTCACCAGATAATCTCCTGGTGTTGAGAATGTTTTTGTTTTTGTGTCGGTTATAGCTGAAGAGGTTACTGTATCTTCTCTTCCATCTCCGTAGTCCCACATGTATGTTGTTATGCTTCCCCCTTCATTTAGGTCTTCACCTACTGCAATAAATGTTATTGGCTTGTTTGTTTCTATGGTTCTGTGTGATGCTTGTAGTGATACATATGGTGCTAATCCTATTTGTTTTATCATGATCCATTCTGTGTCTGATGCAGCTCCGCCGTCATTGTCTACTGCTGTAACTGATGCTAGATAGTTTCCGGGGGTTCTATATACGTGGCTAGTTGTACCTGGGCTTGTTGTGTCTGAGGTTCCATCTCCAAAGTCCCATACATAGTTTGATATGAACCCATCACTATCGCTTGCTGTTGCTACAAACGCAACAGGTTTGAGAACCTCTGTTGATATTGGTGTGACTGTAAATGATGTTACAACTGGCAATATGTTTGTTGACGCATATGCTGCAGGAAAGATTGAAATCATTAGTGAAATTGCGAATAATATTGATATTAGTTTTGTTTTCATTTTTCCTTCACCATTTTTGATTGTTTTTGTTCCGCTCATTTTTCTAGTTATAATAATATAGATAAGATCTCTTTTGAGATCCTACCTTGGTTAAACTATTTATTCTTTAGCTATTTTTTCTAGAGCTCTTCCTTGTTCAGGGTTTATGTTCTCTTCGAAAACATCTGCTGTGTCGTTAGCTACGTGTGCAACTAGTCCATCGTATAGAACTGATGCAGTTGTGTCTCTTCCGAATTCTTTGATCCATTTGTTTGCTAATGATGTAGCGTATGGGTTATTTGAGTTCAACATGTCTTCAACAGTCAGGTATAAGTTGCTTTTTAGTAGATCTGGAGCTTCGTTTGCTCTTGTTTGTTTGTTTTCTTCTTTTCCTGCTTCAGTCATTGAGCTTTTTGATCTTCCTTCTTGTGCTTTTTCAGCTGCTGGAACTGGTTTAGCTGCAGGTTTTGGTGCAGGTGCTGGTGTCGGTGCAGCTGCTTGTGCAGGTGCGTTTTGGTAGCCTTCCAAGTGTCCATTACCGTATTGGTCTGCAACAACATTAAAAATCTCATTTTTCTTTACTTTATTGTAATCTCTTCCTAACATTCTTTTGAATTCGCTTTTGAAGTTTCTCATTGTTTGTCTGAATGATTTATTCATTTTTGATATTTTTATGAAATCTGCGTTTGAGTTTGATTTATATAAATCATCAGCTGCTTCTCTTCCTAGGTCTGAGTGATCATCCATTATAACCTGGTACTTTTTACCTGGTACTAGCTTTTCAGGTATCTTGTCGTTTCCTGCACTCATTGTTACTCCGCTAGCTGGTGAGTATAACATAGCTAATGTTGTTACAGTAACAACTGCTTTTTTTACATAGTTTTTTGCTTTGCTTGCGTATTGTTTTATTCTGTTTATCATTTTTTATTTCCTCCTGTGTGGTTTTGTTTTATCTAGATTGTTTTTTTCTCAGGTTTTTTCTTTTACCTGTTCTAAATTTCTTTCTTAGTTGTGCTGTCGCGTGCTTTTCACTTGTTCCATCTTGTTTGGTAAGTTTGTAACCCATTATTTTTGCGTCAAAACCTCTTCCGAACAACAAGTTTAAGCCTCCTCCTACTCTGCTCTGCTCTAAGTTCAGGTTTGTGCCTGGTACTTGAAAGTTATAGCTCATGTAGAATACTTCAGGTCCTATAAGAGGTAAGAAACTTCCTAATCCTCCGAAGTTTACTCTGAAGTTAGCATTTAGATCGCTTGTGTTTGGTCCTTCGCTTCCGCTCACTGCTATCACTGAGTTTAGTAGATACTGTCCTGATTCTTCTCTAGCTAATCTCCTTAAGTCATCATTGGTCAAAACTGAGTTCTTTCTAATTCTTCTTCTTACTTCATTGTCTTTAACGTCTTTTGATTGGTTGTTGCTTTGTGATCCAATGATTAGGTTTGCTAAATAATTCCATTCATCGTTTTGGAAATTGTAACCAAGGCCATTTACTAGTCCAACTTTCTTGCCGAACTGTTCCTTAAGTATTCCCAATAGTGTGAATGATTGGTTTGTTTGGTCATCAACATAGATTCCTAGTAATGTTGCGTTTTGAAGTAACCTGTCACCAAAGTCGTGTGTGTATGCCCCAACTCCAACGTGTACTAACGCATCTATTGTTTGTGCAGGCATTCCGGGTATTGTTACGTCAACATCTACATCTATATTTTGATAGTCAAGAGAAAAGTTATCATTCTTGAAGTTTGCTTCAGCTCCTGCACCCATCTCTCTTGTGTTTACCATTGAAACTATGCCGTTGTCTTGGCTTGATTCATCGCTTTGTCCATAGTTTAATCTTAATCTGTATTTTTTGTCTGCTGTTCTTATTAATGAGTTAAGCGTCCATCCAAACATGTCTTCTCCGCCTCTTACATTACCTCCAAATCCAAGGTATGTGAAGTTGTGGTTTAGTCCTAATGATCCTGTTGTTCCTTGTGTTCCTGTGTTTGATACTGTTGCGTTTGCTCTTGTCTTGTCTCCTTTGAAATAGCTGTATCCTGCGTTAGCAACTTGTCCTTCGCTTCTGTAATTCCCGGATACGATGTGGTTTCCAGCAGTGTTTTGAGCTGCAACATTTGATGCTCCTTTGCTTAGCATGTATGTTAGAAGTGCTACCATTGTTCCTTTTCCGATATACCCTAATCCTTTCTTTATTTTGCTTCCGATTTTAGAAATATAACTTGGGTTTTTAGCTTGTTCAGAGATTTGTTTCATGTTTTCTTGTTTGTATTCCATTTTTTTAGCCTCTTTTAGCTTTTTCAATTAATCTAAAGAGTTTTTACCCTTCTTTTATCAACCAACCCCCATTAAATCACCATTGATTTGTAACCATTAGTGAGTACTAACTAATATATAAATGTTTCGCGGTTTTTTGCCATTTTATAATGACTACACATCTATATTATTTAGGAGTAATGCATCTAGTATATAAAATTTTGTGTATTTGTTTTTATAAGTTTACCGTCGGTTAAATCGATAAAGAATTACTGTCCGTATCTTCTTTGTCTCTGTTGAAACTCATCAATTGCTTTGACTATGTCTTCTTCAGTCATGTCTGGCCAGTATTTGTCAGAAAAATAAAACTCCGAATAGCTTGAATCCCATAACATGAATGCAGATAACCTTTTTTCTCCTCCGCTTCTTATTATTAGTTCTGGTGCTTTGAACTTTGAAGTAAATATGTTTTTCTTGACTAGTTCTTTTGTTATATCTTCATCACTAAGCCTATTTTCTTTAAAGTCTGAAGCTATTTTTTTACAGGCATGAACAATCTCGCTTTGTCCATCATAGTTTATACAGAAGTTTAGGAAGAATTGATCGTGATCTTTTGTTTTTTCTATCGCTTCTTTTATTACAGCACTTACATTCTCTGGTAATTCGGTATAATCTCCAAATACAGATATCTTTACTTTGCTTTCAAATATGTTTTTATCTTTTAGTATCCCTCTGAATCCTGCCTCAAAAAGTTTCATTAGCTCTTCTCTTTCTTTTGGGGTTCTTTTTGTTTTGTTGTCTTCTGATAGAGAGTATAATGTTATCGATTTTATTGGTAACGCAGAATCACTTCTTTGAAACTCACTTAGCTTGTGCAGTGTCTCCTTTCCTTTTTTGTGTCCTTCCCAAGGCATAAGACTATTTTCTTTCGCCCATCTTCTATTGCCATCCATTATTATCGCAATATGTTCTGGGATCTTACCTTCTCTCACTCGCTCTAATAACTCTTTATCCATTTTTTCTTTGGTCTTTTTCTGTGCTTATTTATAAAATATTCGCTATACTAGACCAAACGTTTTTGCCACTTGGTAGACCATAACTGCTGCGAAAAATAACACGATTAATACTGCTGCGGGTTTGTTTATTGGTGTTGTGAATTCTGGTTTTCTGTCTGATTTCTTTTTTGCTTTTAGTATCATGAAAATGATTAGCGTGCTTATGATTCCTCCTTCTAACGCTCCTGCTATGCTTAGTGCATTTATGAAACCAGTTAAGTTTAATGTGACTATTATAAAAGGCACTGCAAGAGTGCAGAATAGTGCTTTATTTTTTTTCAATTTGTAATCAAACTGGAACATTTCCTTTACCGCAAATCCCAATGCTAAGAATGATGTGCTCATTGTAAACAATGCCAGTATATTTCCTATCAGTATTATGTATTTTGAGGACATTAGTCCTAGTCCTATTGTTGCTACCTCCGTTGTGTTCGCTCCTGTAACTCCCACTACAAAGAATGCAAATAATGCATAAATTATCATTGGTATAGTCATACCCAGGATTATCGCTCTTCTTAGCAAGTGTCTTTTCTTTCCTAGTATCTCTTTTGCTTCAACTATTGATACTGATCCTAAATATGCGAAGAATATTACTCCGAACGAGCTGATAGTATGTGTATAATTTATTGTCGTTAAATTATCCATCCTTAGGAAAGGTATTGTTTGTAGAATTATTACTACGACTATCACTACCATCACTGTAACCAGTAATTTTTCCATGTTTTCTAGTATGTTTATTCCAAATGAGAGTATTGTTGACAATACTAAAAAGAGTATAACTCCGTAAGTTATGGGGTTGCCCCATCCTAAGATTCCTGCGATTACCTGTCCTGTTCCAACTCCGTATGCTACTAGCGCGATCCAAGTTCCTAGCACCATTGATAGTGTCATCAGTATTTTTCCTTTTTTTCCTATGTACTTCTCTGCATATCCTGTTAGTTGATGGTTTCCTTTTGTTCTTAGTACTATTTCTCCCATGTAGAGATTTAGTAATATGAATATTAACCCAATCACTAATAGTTGTATCATTCCTATTGTTACTCCTGTTTGTGATATTACGTAAGGTATTCCTAGAATTCCTGCTCCTACTACAGTTCCCACTATTGTTGCTGCTGCTCCGAACAGATGAGATTTAGTCATTTTACCTCTTTTTTATAATATTAAGTGGGGCCGCTGGGACTTCCGACACGATTCCGCATTTTGCTTGGCACTTGCCAGGTGACTAAGCACCGAAGGTGCGCATGTCGCCTATTGCGCGCCAGCCGAGCGTAACCGGCTGTTCGAACCCAGATCCGTTGGTATCTTCCATTGGCAATATCATCGGCTTTCGCCTCATCGCTCCATGACTGGAGCCAACTATTCTAGCCAGGTTATACTACGGCCCCGTTGTTGTTTTTTTTGAGGTTTTTGGTGGTTTATAAATTTATTCGTTGTCATGCAGAAAATGATTTACTATTGTCCAATGGTAATAAATCGCAAGGTTTATATACCAGTTATGTTTTACACTACACTATAAATTAATAGGTATTTTAGAAAATGGAAGAAGAAGAACAAAATTCTAAACCTGGTGCGCCAGAAGGTACTCCAGAAAGCACACAGCCATCAGGCGATGAAGCAATGCAGACACTTAAAAAAGTAACTGGTGTTGCAGGTGTTGAAGAGAAGACAGAAGACTTAGAGAATAGAGTAGAAGCTCTTGAATCAGGCAAAGGTCATGGATTCTTCAGAAAACACATTATAGGCAAAGGAAAATATGTTGTTGGTTTAGCAGCATTTATCGCAGTTTCTTATTTTGTATCAAACAAGTTAAACAGAACAAGAGACATAGTTGATGAAGCTTTAGGAAAAGTTAAGAGCCTAGTTACTCAGCAAGATCCTTCATACAAAAAAGCAGATGACATGTCAAAAGCATTAGATTCAATCAATGAAGCAACAGCAAAAGCAAAAAGAGAAGCAGCTCTTGATAAGAAGAGACAAGCAGACCTGGCTAGAGCAGACAGACTTAAAAAACAAAGAGAAGCTGCAAAGAGAAGAAAAGCTAGAACAAGAAAAAATGTTAACAAATTCATAGATCCTCTGAAAGTTAAGGCACCAAAAGCAGTTCCTGGAACTGATTATGCTACATTCGAAGAAAAACACAACAACGCACTTGATATGGTCAAAGAGTACATATTAAGCAGAGACGGAAAAGTTAGAACTTATGTAGGAAGAGATGATATGGCAGAAACATTCTACAATTTTGTTAAGAATGAAGTTATCACACCAGATTACATGAGTGAACTTGAAGCTTTTATCAAACAAGATAGTGTTTTGAGTTCTGAATATAATAATGGTAAAAACATGTTTGCAACTCCTGAATTCTACGGGTATGTTGCAATATTCAAGAAGAAAGTAACAGGTTCAAAGATTAAAGACACAGAAGAACTGGACTTATGGGCTAAAGTTATGTGTAAAGTTGCAGTAGCAAGTCCTAAGATAACTGAGGAGAACTTTATCGAAACAGATCCTATGGACAGAAAGTACATAGACATGGATTTCAGTTACTAAATTTTTTTATTTTTAATATTTTTATCAGTGGGGGTTGGTAATCATTAGGAAATTAATATTAACTACATCAGCAGTTGTTTGTCTTGCTTGGAATGTATTCTCAAACGATTCTTTAAAATTTACTGAGTTTATCCATGATGAACAGTTTAACAAGTTCTATAAACAAACAAGTGAGATTCTTAAAACACATAAAGACAATAAATATCTTGGCGTCTCTGATTTTAATCTTATCAAGAGTTGGAGTGGATATCATCCTGTTGATAACCTAAACGAGGAGGAGAGTGATGATGGTGCTATTTTTGAGCTTAACTATCATGATAGCATAGCTAAACTTGAAGAATTCACAACTGACAGAGTTAAGAAGAATTATGCGGTTGCAGTTAAAGAAGCATCTCTTGCTTTAGATGGTGTTTCTATGGATAATTATGATACAACTGTTAAGAATGTCACCGAAAAGATTAGGGTGATTGAAGACTCTTTAGCAAGATATAACCTTTGGGCCAGTAAAGATTTCAAGATTAATAAGTTGTATGTCACACAAGCAAAAACCATTGAAAAATCTTTGAAAGATCTAACTAAAACGTATGATAAGATCATAAGAAAAGGCAGTTTCTTCAGTAAAGGGTTTGACTTTTACATTAGAGAGATAAACACAGTGATGGAACAAAAACCCAAATATGAAGATGGCTTGAAGAAGCTAAGAGAGTTTGAGAACAAGCTTAGAAACTTGAGCATGCCTTCTAAGAAAGATACTGATTATGCTCTTGCATTCAGAAGAGGTATAAGAGAATATCTAGAAGGTTATGAAGATAATGTTATTGCATTATTCACTTCACTTTACAAGAAAGACAATCCTATTTCTGAAAAGGCAAAGAAAGATTCTTTAGATACTAGAAAAGCTGCACATCGTGCAAATCTTAGTAAAGCTTTAGCAATAATTGATGACACTACTAAAGATGTTAGCGAGTCTTGGGATAAACTGTATGGAAATAAACAAGATTCAGTTGTTGAAGATTCTTCATTAGACACTTCTATTGATTCAATGCTTAATGCGAAAGAGCCTTGGGAAGATTCAACTGCTAAAGTGGATGAACCGCAATCTGAGCCTGTAGGTTTTGTAATGTCTGCAGGCAACTCATCTGTAAAACCTAAGCCAGCAGTTCCTGTTGCTAATGTAAAACCGAAATCTACAGAGCCAAAAGTTGTTGAACCCGTTCCTGTTAAACCTGAACTGGCTAAACCAGATACGACTCCTGTAGTTCCTGAAGCAACTTTACCTGTTGAAGTTAAGGTGGACACACCGGTAGTCGCAGAAGAATCCATAGATTCTTTAGATTACAAACCTGCAGTTACAAAGACAGATACTAGTTACACTCCAGAGCCTGCAAAAGCAGACACAGTTCAACCAGAACCTAAACAAGATACTGTAACAGCTAAACCTAAAGAACAGACTATTGATTCAACTGTAACATTCGAACCTAAAGACAGTTACAACCCTTTAGATTTCAAGATTGAAACTGGTGTGAATCCTTACAAAGGCACGTTGGGTGTTAGAAGGGGTGAGAGGTTAGCCTCAATTATAATATCTGAAAGCGCTAAAGCTAAGAAGTGGGTTCCTGTTAAATCAGTTCCATTCTATGTTGACATTCCTGAGTTAGTTGATATGGGTTATATTAAAGTGTCAACTGAAGGATTTTCTTTAACTAAGAAAGCTTTGGATGATATTGCTAAGAAATATTCTAAGTAAACTCTATGGTATTTCCTAATTCGACACTTTTTGTTGTGTTTTTTGGTAGTTCTATAACATATTTTGACTTTTTCTTTGGTATGTAAGCACTAAATGGTTTGAAATTTCTTTTAATTTCCACAACTTTTCTATCTTTATCTAAAAATAGTACATCTATTGGATAAAAAACAAACACCATATGCAAAGAATTGATTTGTTCTTTTGGAAAATAAAACACTAACCCTTTATTTTTTATTCCTGATGTAAACATCAGTCCTTTTGCTTTTGATAATATAGATTTGCAGTGTTTTGTCTCATCAACCAATACGATGTTTTTTGTCTTATTCTTTATCATCCCAGTAAAATTAGTTTTATTCTTTATATAATCTTCCAAATTCTTCTAGATATTTTTGTACAACCAAAGGATCATCTGTGATTATTAAATTTTCATCATTGTTCTTGTTTGCATTGTTTGTTGGGTTGTAGCTTCCAGTTATTAAAGTTTTATTATCTATGATAAACACTTTATGATGCATTATGTACTTGTTATCATCTTCTTTTATCTCAATTCCATTCTCAACCAGATAACTATATTTCTCATAATCCATATTTATTCTTCTTTCTTCCCATACTCCTTTAACATCAACACCTGAATAACTCTTTGTCAATAATCTGTCTGCAACGCTCTTGCTTGTGAAACTAAATGTCATAAAGTAGATACTTTTCCTAGCGCCCTCCAGCTCTCCCAAAGCTTTCTCCTCACACATATCTTCTGGACAAAAATAAATCTTGTAAGTTGCATTATTCAAAATCACAACATTATCCTTGCTTCTCTTCCCACCTTTAAATTTTCCAGCCCACATCTCTTCAAACTCTTGTGAATAAACGTTTGATATCGATTTAGAAAACAGAACCAACATATTTTCATCATTCTGATTTCCTGTTGGATTAAAACTTCCTGTCCAAACCATTACATCATCAATCACACAGAATTTATTATGCATTAATCCTTTACCATCAACTCTTACATAATTTCTATTTAGTGCGTTGTCATCATCCATCACTAATCTTACACGGGTCTTTTTACTCTTCTCATCCAACACCTTGATTATTTCTTCAATATTCAGATCATAAAACGCACACTCAATACTTTTTTCTGCTCCGGATAATATTAAGAATAGTTTTTCTGGTAATTCTGGATTGAAGTAAACTTCAGGTTCTGGGGAGTATTCTACTACTTGTTTTGAACATGCTGTCAACAACAGTAATAATAGTAGTGATGCTGGTTTCATACGTTTATTATTGATTTTAAGCTTAATAAATTTTTATTAGACAAAGTCGTAGTGTTTTCGAGCGATATGTTTATAAAAACGGATTAGTAAGTGTATTGTTGAGGTGATGTCATGAAAAAAGTTTTAGTTGGTCTTTTGGCAGGATTGGCAATGAGTGTAGTGGGTTTTTTGCTTAATTTTGTTTTTGCATGGATCTTCCCTGCATTCCAGGCAATCTACAACAACACAGACATCTTTTTACCTATGGCTGGTGGAAGAGGACTTTTGTTTTTTGTATATCCTTTTGCGTTGGGAATAGGTTTAGCATTCTTGTATGAGATGCTAAATAAGAAAGCTAAGCAACCTTTTGCTTTTGCAGGTGTATACTTTTTCATATCTGCAGTTCCAGCATTTTTCATAAATGTGGGCAGTTTCAATTTGCCAGTTATGATGGTTGTTACCTGGACTATAATGAGCTATATTAATGGTTTGGTTGCAGGTTTGCTTTTCAGAAAGATGTTGAAATAATTTTTTTTATTTTATTTTAAAATATTCTTTTTTATGCACACAAAAGATTTTGTCTTCTTTGACCCATCTTTTTTTCTCGTTTTGGATAAATTTTCTTATTCCTTTCTTCTCGATAAACTCCAAATTATCTTTCATGCTCATTCCATATTTTGTTTTGTATCTTTTATCCAGATCCTTTAATCTTCTGCAGGGATATTTTTCACATTTTGGTGAACAATATTTCCATTTGTTTTTCTCTATGACTTTGCAGTTCTTGATTATGCATTTTTTGCAGTAGTTTGAATTATCTTGATATCTGCAACCGGGACATTTGTTTTTATCTCTTAGATATGCAATACATAGATTACAGTTCATCCCGCATGCCGCTATAAGTTTTGTTTTCATGGTTTATAATGCTACTTCACTACATTTATAATTTTTTGTATGCCAAAGTTGTGTTAACCAAATTAACAGTTATTCTGTTTTTATCCTTTAAATTGTTAACCTGATTAACATTATTTAAATTAAAACTAACTTTTGTTAACCTGACTAACAAAATTATATATTGAATTTGTAACTACTCCGAGATACTAATAAAAAGAAAATTTTATATATAACTGTGCCTACTCTAGAGTAAGTAAGATACAATACTATTTTCAGTTGGAAATGGTGTTGAAGAGGTGTAGAGACATTCTATTGCCTCTATGAAGCACAAAATAACTTTCAAGGTGATTATAAAGCGATTTTTAGGCTTTATAAACATAATAAAGCATCAAAATCATCTATCACCTCTTTTCCCAGCAAGGTTCTCTTCGGAGTGCCTTGCCGGGTTTATGATCAGTCATCTAAACACCTCTCTCCCGCAAGGACCTCGGTCTTTGTGGGGAGTTTTTTTTTGATGAAAAATAATATAGAGTGGGGCATAAATGTTTAACACGATAGTATTTGATTTTGATGGGACTTTAGTTGATTCTTTTTATATGATTCTCAACTTTCTAAATGATAACGCAGACAAATATGGTTACAGTAGAGTAGAAGATCTTTCTAAGATCCGTCATAAGAACGCTAAGAAAATAATCAAAGAAGATTTTAAGGTTCCTTGGTATAAGGTTCCTTATTTTGCATGGAAGTTTGGACCTATTGTAAGAAAAAAGGTCAGAGAAGAAGCAAACTTTGTTGAAGGTATGAGAGATGCTTTATACAGAATTTCTAAAGATTATAGTGTTGGTATATTGACTGCCAACCCTCGTGAGAATGTAGAATATGTTTTACGGAGGGAAAATATAGATTGTGTTGATTTTATCGAAACTGCAAAAAAGATTTTTGGAAAGCATAGTGCAATTAAGAAAACACTAAAGAAAAGAAATATTGCTAATTATGAGTTTCTTTATGTTGGTGATGAACTGAGAGATATTGAATGTTGTAGAAAAGCACAGGTTCCTATTGCTTCAGCTTGTTGGGGTTACAACACAAGAGAAGCATTACAAAAAGCAGACCCTGATTGTCTAGTCAAAACACCTAAAGATCTTGTTGATTTGCTTTGTAGATAAGTGCGGGGTTGTTTGCTAAATGTTTAGATAGTTTTTTAAATTGTGTTTGATTAAATATTATTATGGTTAGACCTTCACGTAAGATGGTAAAAGTAGTGATTATTGCCTTTGTTATTTTGTTAGTATTGTTTCTTCTGGTCAGAGGGTTTATTTTAGGACTTATGGTGCCTGGGTGCGGTCTTAACTTCGGCTATGGTGGTTGTTCAGGTAAAGCAATGATCAAAGATCTCAAAATTGAACCAGAAACATCTTGTTTAACACTAAGAATAAACAACTGCAATGGAGGAATAATTGAAATTGAAAATAGTTGTGAAGAATCTGTCAATGTGGGGGATGTTAAAATTAGAGAACGTTATGACGCGATTGAACTAAGCAGAGATACTAACAACTCTGTTAAAGTTAGCACTAGCGATGGAAATTACGCCCAATATTATCCTGAAGAAGACGACTTATTAAACATTGAAGGATCCATCGGTGAAAAAAAATTCACTATCTCATACACTAAAACCAAACTGCTATGCAACTAACCAAACGACCTCGTGATTTTTTACAATCTAATTCTTTCTAAATTACAATTAATTTTATAAACTCTTAATCTTATTTATATGTAAAAAGAGGTAAATTAAATGTCTAAGTTAGTTTTAGTTCGTCATGGTCAGAGCTGGTGGAATCTTCAGAATAGGTTTACTGGCTGGGTTGATATTCCATTAAGTAAGAAAGGTATAGCTGAAGCTAAACGAGCAGGAACTCTATTAAACAACACCAAGTTTGATGTTGCTTATTCTGGTTACTTAATTAGAGCTATCGAAACGTTAGTCATATTATGTGACTATCTTAAGTCAGATCTAACTCCTATAATCCAGCATAGAGGTGGCAGAGGTAAAGCTTGGAGTCACCACGTTAATTTTGGAAATGGTGACTTGCCCGTCCATATTGATGAAGCTCTTAACGAAAGGTATTATGGTGATTTGCAAGGCTTGAACAAGAAAGAGCTTATGAAGAAAGTTGGCAAAGAGCAAGTTCATATCTGGCGTAGAAGTTACAGCATAAGACCGCCTGGTGGCGAATCGTTAAAAGACACAGTTAAGAGAACTTTGCCTTTTTTCAAAAAGAAAGTTCTTCCAAAACTAAAAGATGGGAAAAATATTTTGATTGTAGCTTCTGGAAACAGCTTAAGGTCTATTGTTATGCATTTGGAGAACATTTCTGAGAAAGACATACCTCATTTGGAGATTGCTACTGGTGTTCCTATTGTCTATAATGTTAATAATAAGGGAGAAATTAAATCAAAAAAGATACTGAAATGATTTCAGTCTTCTTTGTTTTCTTTAAAGAATTGGTCTAGGCTTTGGTTTTTATTTGCTTCTTTGTAATTTACTTCATTCATCCTCATTACTATCACCCCTCCTATTATTTTTCTGGGGGAGCTACTATTTAAAGAATATTAATCTTTGAAATATGTTTTTTAGAACTACTTTTGGAAACTCTAGTCTGAATACTTCTTATCTTTGTACTGTAATAGGCTTGTCAGCTTCTCTTCTTTGATTTCGCCGGTTTCAGCATCTATCTTAATATTCAAAGTGTTCAACTGTTTTGTTACTATTGTTACATTCCACACTATTCCTACATCTTTGATATTCTGTATCAAAACAAGTACTTTTGTTGGAATCTGTGCTTTATATTTTTCCTCAACTGTCTTTTTCGTTATCTCAACAGCATCTGAAAGTGTTTTCCCAACTTTGTCGGTATCTAACTTATCAACTTCTGTTCCCGGTTCCTTAAACACGTCCTCTTCTCCCAACTCTTCTATCACGTGTTCTGTTACTGCGAATGTTGCTATCTTGTCTGTTTTCTTGTTGTAGTATCCTATATTCCATGGCTGTGCCTGTTCCATGTTTTCGTTTAGTGTTATGAATCCATGAGCCAGATAACTTTCTTCAGATAATTTTTTGATCTCTTGACTATTCTCTAGTTTTTCTAGCGCTTCTTTGAATTCCATCTTAGAACTATCCTTTCTTTTTCTTAAGCATGTATAATGCGCCTATTCCTACTGCTATCATTACGAATAGTGCAGGTCCTGTGAATTCTGGCACAACCATCTTTCCTTCAGCTTCTATGCATATGTTGTGGTTGTTTTGTCCTGTTACACAAACCCAATCTTCCCCATATCTTTCTACGCAGTCTTCGGTGTCACCACATCTAATTCCTCTGTACTCTACTGCTGTAACTATTGTTATTGCCAAAAGTAATGTTAGGATTAATGTTATTCTTTTCATATTGTCAATTTTGATTTGATTTTTTATAAAGGTTTCTATACATCAAGCAATACTCCCTGATATCCTGGGTTTAGAACTAGAGTTCTGCCTATCTTGTCTTTTTTGCCTTCGTTCTCATGTAAATGTCCACATATTGCTATTTTTGGTTGTTCTTTCTTTATGTATGATGTGAAAGATTTGTTTCCAGCATAATCGTTGTAGATCTTGTCTGTTTTTGTACCGTAAGGTGGTTGATGTGTCATAAGTATTACTTTGTCTGTCTTTTTTATTTTGCTTTTCATCGCTCTCATTGTTTTTACAAATGTTGAGTCTGTGAATGCAAATCCTCCTCCACCATATCCTATTATTTTGTAGTTTCCGTGTTTGTAAACTTTCTTGTGTATGAATTTGATATTTTTCAAACCTTTGCAGGCAGAATTCATCTCTTGTACTGTTTCGTGATTGCCATGTATGATTAATACAGGAATATTTATCTTATTCAGCTCTTTCATTATTATTTTTAGTTCTGATCCGAATATGCTCACATCCCCTGCACACAGTATAAGTTCTGCTTTTCCTGCTTTTGCTTTTTTCTTTATTTTCAGAAGTGTTTCAATGTCTGAGTGTAAGTCTGTGAATGTGTATATTTTCATTTTTAATATTATTATTTCACTCTTTTTGAATCTTTTGTTTTTAAATAGTAATATTTAAGTAATTGTGTGTTGAGGTACATGTTATGGATAAGCTAAAAAGAATTTTTAGGATTGCGATAAGTGATGAAGAATATTTTTATGTTTTTTATCAGAAGCTTGCTGAAAAGTCAACTAATAAAGAAGTTAAGGAAAGATTTCTAAAACTGTCTGAACAAGAGAAAGGGCATAAGAAAAAATTAGAAGAATTATATTTGGCGGAGATGAATGTTAATATCCTTCCGGAGGATCTTGTAGGTATTGATGTTTCTGAAATAACTAAGCATGTTCATACTGAAGATTTTAAGAGTGTCAAAGATATGATCAAGTTTGCAGTAAAGCACGAGGCATCTTCAGAGCTGTTTTATCTTAAGCTTAGTGAACTTATTGAAGATAAGAAAACTAAAGATGTGCTGTTGCATCTGTCGTATGAAGAAAGGATGCATAAAGAATTGTTGATTGAAGAGTTAAATGATTAGTTTGTCTCCTTCATCTATATTGTGTTCTTCTGTAAAGCCTGCATTTACTTCTAGTACATATTTTCCTTTTTCTTTTGCGGGATAGCTTGGACAAGGATCTTCTTTACATGGTTGAACGTATTGTTTTATGTCAACTATCACTCCTTCAGAATCTATAAATAACATGTCTAAAGGTATTAATGTATTTTTCATCCAGAATGCAAGTGGTTGCTCTCCTGGAAATATGAATAGCATCCCTTCATCTTCTCCCATTTTTTTTCTGTGCATCAATCCTTTCATTCTTTCTTGTGTATCATCTGCTATCTCTGCTGTAACACTTACATTACCTGCACTAGTAATTATTACTACTTCTTGTGTTTCTAACTTTTTTACTTTACCTATGTCCATAACACCTAAAACAAGTGCATAGACTAAAATTCCAAGAATTGCAATTATGATAATGCTTCTTATCAAATGTTTACTTGACGTCATAGTAATCCTCCAGCACGATTTGATCTACGTCATCTAGATCTTTTGCTACGTGAAATTTGCCTTCACCTATTTCCACCATTCTTTTCGCTAACTCAACTCCTTTGTCATCCAAATTTATCCCAACTAGTGAGGTTGTTATTCCTGCGGCTTTTGCTTTTCCTACTGCATCTAGTGTCTCTTTTTGTGGATCTTTTCCTGTTGTAGGTAATGCGTCAGTTATTATTGTTAAATGTTTTGTTTCATTTCGTGGTGGGAATAGCTCTATTGATTTCTCTATGCTTCCTGATAAGTTTGTTTCCTTGCTTGCTTTTGCTTTTGTTATTGTTGTTATTAGTTTCATGAAGTCCTGAGTTGGCTCTACCATATCTTTGACTTCAGTCCCAAACACCACTAATCCTACCTTGTCTTTTTCTTGTATTGCTTTGTACGCTAATGCTATGCCTGCTTTTTTGCTCATCTCTATCTTGCTTCCTTTCATTGAGCCTGATGCATCAACTCCCAGCACTATGTTGATCTGTCCTTTGCTTTGTTTTTCAAATACTTGCAGGTCTTCTTCTTGTATCTTTTTGTGTCCTCTTCTTATTGCTTTTTTTGCGGATCTTTTGATTGCTATATCTCTGTATCTGTCTCCTTTTTTGTAATTTTTGATATCTTGTCTGTCGCCATGTATGTTTGCTTTTTTGTGATACTTCTCGCCAGAGATTCCTTTTGCAGTTAATTTATCTAATTCTTCTGTATACATAGTCAAAGCAGCCAATTTTATTCCTTGTAAATTGATTGAGTTATCTTTGTCTAGTAATTTTTTTGCTTTTAGTTGATCTAGTTTTTCATTGATTCTTTTTTTCAGCTCTCTCTGAAATTCTGGTATGTTTATGTTCTTTTTTGTGTAGCTATCATCATACCCTGATAATACGCTTAACATTTTTGGCCCATAAAGATTTTCTGCTAGTGAATAATTGTTTACGTGTTGCTCGATCATTAGATCGGGAGTGAATGAGTGTACTGATTGGTTTAGTGCTTCTTTGATTATTTTTCCGTCATCTATTGTTTCTTTATCATTTTGCATTACAGAACTTGCCAGTTTGTCTTCCTCTAGCTGTTTTTCTGTTTTTCCTGATAGTGCTTCCGCTGTTGAGAATTCTTCTACGTCTACCTGTTCTTCTTCAGTTGGTGTTACCCCAATTCTGATTCTTTACCTTCCATCAGTCTTTGTGCTTCGTTGCTGTTAAGAAATTCATTTAGCTCTTCATTGATGAATTCAGTTGTTGTTTGTAGATACTTCACTGACGGCTTTAGTTTTATTCTATGTGAGATTACAGAGATTACTGCATTTTTGATGTCTTCTAACTCTACTTTGTCGCTTCCTCTTAACATTGCATTTGCTTGTGCTCTTTCATACAGTCCTATTGTCGCTCTTACTGATGGTTTTTTTTCTATGTCTTTATTATCTCTTAACCTTCTAACAAATAATGTAGAAACTGCTAATAGCTCTTCTGGGAAGTTTATGTTTTCTATTTTTTCTGATCTTTCCATCACTATCTGTTTTTCTGCGTCTATTGTTTCTGGGTGGGTCATATATACAACATCAAATCTGTCCATAAACACTTCACTCATCTGTTCTGTTGCTGAATAATCCTCTGGATTCATTGTTCCTATGAAGATGAAATTTGCGGGAATCTCTATTTCGTAGCTTCCTATTGTTGCGGTCCCTTCTTGTAACACTTGCAGTAATGCATTCTGTAGTTTCTCAGGACATCTGTTTATTTCGTCAAAGAATAATATGCCATTGTTTGCTTTGAATATTTTTCCTGGTGTGAATGCTTCTATGCTTAACGGTCCATATTGTAGCGCTTTTGTTGGGTCTATATCTCCCATCAGATCCTCTACTGTTAGGTCTGGGCTTCCTTGTATTCTTATGAATCTTTGTTCTCCTTTGATTGTCTCTTTTTCTTTGACTTCTTTTTTGCATTCTGGGCAGATTGGGTTGTCTGGTGTGCAATGGTACTGGCACCCTTTCACAACTTCTGCATCTGGTAGGATTTTAGAAACGTTTCTTGCTAAAGTAGTTTTGCCAATACCTGGCGGTCCCACTATGATTATGTGTCTTCCTACAGAAAGTGCGGATTTTACTTGTTGCTTTGTCTCATCTTGTGCGATTATTCTTGGAAAGTTCTCTCCTTCCATGAATTTTTGTTTCAAATTTTCGTTAAGCTTCATGCCAAACATGAATAAGTAATTGGTTTATATAGGTTTGGGTTAATAAATTACCCTGGACTAGTTCTTCATCGCTTCTTTTAATTTTAAATTAAAAGGACAAGTCTTGTCTTCAATAAGAAATTTCTTTTTAATTTTCCCTTTAGAAATCAATTTTGCCAGTGTGTTATCACATTCTTCCTGATCTTTGAAATGATCTGGCTTATGATTATTCATGATGAATACAACTTCTTGACTAGTTACAATATCTTTATTCTTCTCTAATTCATCAAAAAGTTTGATAACAAGCTCTTCCTTCTTATCCATACTAATATGTTAATGAAGAGATATATAAAATAATCGGACGTTTTTTGCAGTTTCATAACTTCAGAAAGATTTATAAAATCAATATGCGAATTATATATCAAAAAGAGGTGAAAGATGGAATTGAAGAAGATTGAGGAAGTTATAGAACCAACTCATCCTAGGATTGCGTATTTTTCTATGGAAATTGCTTTACAATCTGATATTCCTACATATTCTGGTGGTTTAGGAGTTCTTGCTGGAGACACGTTAAGAGCTGCTGCAGATCTTAAACTGCCGTTAGTTGCAGTATCCCTGCTTCACGCAGAAGGTTACTTTGATCAAAGTGTTGATCCTGATGGAAATCAGTCAGAACAACCTAGTAAATGGAATCCTGCTGATTTTATGGAACTGATGCCAAATGACGTGTCTGTAAAGATTGAAGGCAGAGATGTTAAACTTAAAGCTTGGAGATATGAGATAGAAAGTGTTAATGGTGGAATTATTCCTGTTTTCTTGCTGGATGCGGATGTTGAAGGCAATGAGGAACAAGACAGACAGTTAACCAAGAGACTTTATGGTGGAGATAGATCCTACAGGCTTAAACAAGAAATTATTCTTGGTATTGGAGGGGTTAGACTTGTTGAATCTTTAGGTTTTGACAAATTAGAAAAGTTCCATATGAATGAGGGTCATGCTTCTTTACTAACTTTAGAACTTCTAAAAGATTCTGACAACAACGAAGAACTTGTAAAGGATGTTTGTGTTTTCACAACTCACACACCTGTTGCTGCAGGTCATGATAAGTTTGACTACAATCTTGTGCAATCTATAATTGATACTGAAAATTTCCCGATTGACTTAATAAAAAAATACGCAGGAGATAGTGAGTTAAACACAACTCAACTTGCATTAAACTTATCTGGATTCTCAAATGCTGTTGCAAAGAAACACTCAGTAGTTTCTAAAAACATGTTCCCTGGTTATAACATTAGAGCTATAACTAACGGTATCCATAGTAACACTTGGACTTGTGATGAGCTAGCCGAAGTTTTCGACAAACATTTGGAGGACTGGAGAGTAGACCCATTCAACCTAAGAAGTGCTGTTGTTATTCCAAGCAACGAGATTTGGGAAGCTCACCAAAATGCTAAAAGAAGATTATTCCAAGTTATCAAGGAAAAAACAGACATTGATTATGATCCTGAAATTTTCACTATTGGTTTTGCTAGAAGAGCTACAGGCTACAAAAGGGCTCACTTAATTTTCCATGATTTGAAAAGATTAAGAGAAGTTGTCAAAAACGCAGGCAACATCCAGATTGTTTTCGCTGGTAAAGCTCACCCTAACGATGGTGAAGGTAAAGATAATATTAAACGGATTTATGATGTAGCTAAAGAACTAGGTGGTGAAGTTAAAGTTGTATTCTTAGAAGGGTATGATATGGACTTGGCAAAGTTGATGGTATCTGGTGTGGACGTCTGGCTTAACACACCTATGCGACCAAGAGAAGCTTCTGGAACATCAGGAATGAAAGCTGCTCACAATGGAGTCCCTAACTTTTCAGTTTTAGATGGTTGGTGGATTGAAGGCCATGCTGAAAACATTACTGGTTGGGGTATAGGTCATAAGCCAACTGAAGTTAGTCTTGATGCAGATGCTAACGTTGATGATGAAGATGCTAAAGACATTTACAGTAAGTTAGAATATGTTATTTTGCCTACTTACTACAGTAGACGTGATGAATGGATTCATATTATGAAGAATGCTATTGCGTTTAATGGTTCTTTCTTTACGACTAGAAGAATGGTTCTGCAGTATGTAAGCAAGGCTTACATTAGATGATTATTTTAGATATCCTAATTTTTTAGAAGCTATTACAAACATTGAGTGTGACCAAGCCAGTGGAGAAACTGAAATTTGTATTTTGTTGTTGAATATTTGTTCTGGTATATGGTCTGATTTCAAATCTTTTAGAACTTTATTGTAATAAGCAAGTGCTTTTTTCTTATTGCCTTTCTCGACATAGTATATTGACATCCAGAAAGTTAACAAAGGCCAATACCCTGCACCCTTTTTTCTGTGTTCGTATCTTTTGTACATCCAACCATCATACTCATCATTTTCATATCGATGTATTCCTTTCATTCCACCCAGTTTTCCTTCAATATTTTTGATAGTTGCAACCATTCTTTTTTCTTTTGCATCAACAATCTCAAATGGCCACGTTAACCCAATCAAAGATGCATCAACCCTTTTGTCAGGAACACTTCCATTTGCTCTAAAGAAATAACTTTTTGCTTTAAGCGCAGTTTCTTTCATCTCACATGCTTTTTTTAGCCATTTTTTGTTGGGTATCATCTCATTTGCTAACATTAGCCCTTTGCTGCATGACGCAAGCGAATATGTGAAGTTTTCTTTATAGTCCGGGAAACATAGTCTTTCTTCCCATAAGTCTTGAGTGACAACTGTAAAATGATCTTTCTGCCATATTTTACATAGTCCTTCTGCTGAGTGTGAAACTAATTTCATAATTTCAGGAGGCATCTTTTTGTCTTTGTAATAATCGTGTACTGCCATTAGTACGCTTCCTGTTTGGTCTGGTTGAAGATGATGTAATGCTTTTTTCCCATTAACGTAATACTTTTCATAAAACAAACCAGTTTTTTTCCATCCTTCTGCTTTAATTAACCATTTGAAGAATTTCTCTTGAACTTTAACACCTAAGATGTTTGCTGCCATACAGTTGTATGCTCCGTCTCTTGGCCACACATACTTGTAATTTTTTGCTCCTTTTGGAAAATATTTTTTAGTAGAATTTGCTGCAACTAACGCTCCGTTTGGCAATGCACAGTCCTTAAGGACTTTTTTGCTTGCTTCAACTAAACTCTTTATCTGTTTGTTCATTTACTAACCAACTAATTCTTCTGTTTATTAACTTTTCCCATAGAAACTATTATAAACTAAAATTCTAAGTAATATACTATGAAAAAGAGGGATAAACATCAGGCAATTAAGTACATTCTTTTCTTAACTTTCATAGCTTTTCTTGTTTGGGGTTCAATCACAATTGTTTTCTGGGATGTTGAGTTCATATTTGACAGGTTCTTTACAGCAGCAGCTATCCTGGCAGCATTCCTTCTTTATGACAAGATGAGATTAAATGCTCCGATTGTGATATTCAGTTTACTAACATTACTCATGCACCATCTTAAACTCTACGGAAACTTCTATGCAGGCATTCCTTTTGATAGGATTATGCATTTCACAGCAGGTGTTGCTTTATCGCTTATTTTCTTTCACTATTTCACAACCTCAAGGATTAGAACTAATTTTCTTGCAACAGCGCTTCTTGCTATTCTTGTTGCAACTGGTTTAGGTTCTATGATGGAGATTATGGAATTTGTTGGTTATTCTTTTTTAGGTGAGGGTGAAGGTTTACTTTTCTACGGCACTGGCGACTTTGGTGAGTGGAATAATTCTAGTTGGGATATGATCAGCAATACTTTAGGTGCAGTTCTTGCTATTATCGTCTATCCTTTGCTTATGAAATTAGAAACTCTTATAAACAAAAAAACTTAGGATTCTTTTATGGCAACTAAGTTATGGGCTGTTATCTTGATGGTTTTTTGTACCCTTGTGACTAGCTCTGCCCAGATAATCTATAAGACGGGTGTTAGTCAGGAACTATTTTACTATAAAGTTTTATGGATTGCTCTTGGTCTTGCACTTTATGGTGTTGGTGCGGTTCTTTTAGTTATCGCGTTAAAAGGGGGAGACTTATCTGTGTTATACCCAATTATTGCAACAAGTTATGTTTGGGTTACGGTTGCAGCTTTTTTCCTATTCCAGGAACCCTTAAACTTTTGGAAATGGATTGGGGTGTTTTCAATCTTGTTAGGTGTTAGTTTGATCGGTAGAGGTGATTCTAAATGACTTCAATTGCAGCATTAGGATTGACTTTAATCGCATCTTTGTTAGGTGCAGTAGGAGCTTTATTCTTCAAGTTTGGAGCAGATAAACTTTCATTTAAACTAAAAGCAATAATCACTAACTGGCGTCTTTACACTGCAGTATTCTTTTATGGTGCTTCAACAGTGTTCTTTATCTGGGCTCTTTCGCTTAAGGGAAGCCAGCTATCAATAGTTTACCCTTTCATTGCTTTAACCTATGTCTGGGTTGAGCTTTTATCTATCAGATTCTTAAAAGAAAAGATGAACATTTGGAAATGGGCAGGTATTGCTCTGATAATAATCGGTGTATCGTTCATCGGGTTAGGTGGTTAATATGTTAGTTTCAGTTATTATGGCAGGCGGCAAAGGAGAGAGGTTCTGGCCTCTTTCAAGGATAAGTATGCCTAAACAGTGCCTTAAGATTGTTACAAAAAAATCGATTATTGAAGACACTGTAGACAGATTAAAACCCTTGATTCCTCAGAAGAATATTTTTATCTCAACAAACAAGACTTTAAGCAAGCATATCAAGAAAGTTCTTCCTAAGGTTAGCTATGTGTTAGAACCATTCGGAAGAGACACTGCAGCGGCGATTGGTTTGTCATGCATAGAAGTTATGAAGAAACACAAAGATGCAGTTATTTTTGTAGAAACTGCAGATCACGTTTATTTGAATCCTAAAAAATATTTACAACACATTAAAGCCGCTTATGATGAAGCTGATAAGAACGACCATATTGTCTTGATTGGTATTAAGCCAACTTTCCCTAACACAGGTTTTGGTTATATTAAACATGGCGAACAGTTCAATAAGGGAAAGATTAAGGTTTTAGAACTGAAACAGTTTAAGGAAAAGCCAAATCTATCCAAAGCTAAGCAATTCCTTAAAGCAGGCAACTATCTGTGGAATTCTGGCATGTTTGTTTTCAAAGCTTCTGTTATGTTGGAAGAGATAAAGAAGTACATGCCTCAACTGTATAAAGGCCTAATCAAGATAAAGCGATCAAATTTTAGTGATAAGGTTAAGCATGAAGTTTTCTCTAAACTGAAAAAGGTTTCAATTGATTTTGGGGTTATGGAGAACTCTGTTAAGACTGTTGTCGTTAAAGGAGACTTCCCTTGGGAAGATGTAGGAGACTGGAGACTTATGGAAGAAGTTCATAAAAAAGATAAAAGTGGAAATGTTGCATTTGGAAAAACATTGGCTATGAACTCTAAGGGCAATGTGGTTCTTTCTAAAGACAAGAAAAAGCTTGTAGCTTTGTACAACATTAAGGATATGATTGTTGTTGACACTGATGATGCTTTGCTTGTTTGCCCTAAGAAAGATGCACAGAAGGTAAAAGAAGTAGTTCATGAGCTTAAGAAGAAAAAACTGGACAAGTATCTATAATTCGTTATTATACTTTCCTTGTTTTTCTTCTTCGTTAGGTGCAGGCATATCGTCATCTGATTCTGCGGCAGCATTAACATTAGCTTCTGGCTCTTTTGTTTTCTTTTCTATCCCTTTTGGCGTTTCTTTTTTTACTTCTTCAGGTTTGGGTTTTGCTAAGTATTCTTTTGCCTTTGATATCTCTTCTTTTTTCTTCTGCTTTTGAATTTTCTCGTCTGAAGTTTTACTCAAACTTGTCTCTGTTTTCTTTGTCATCTCATCTTTTTCTTTGGGTTTCTGTCTGACCATCCCTTTGTGTTCTTCTTTGGGTTCAGAATTTCGATGAGGTTTGTCTTTAGATTTTCTTTTAACAAATCTAACTATTTTAGTCAGTATAATTAACAAGATCAGTATAAACAATATTATAAACGCCCATCTTACTATCTTAAACAGCATGCTTTCTTTTGCAGTTATCTCTATTGTAACCTCTTCTGTTAAACTTCCATCATCATGCTCTACGTATCCGATTATGTCATACTGTCCGGGTGGGGAGAAAACAGGCAAAGAAAATGTATGTATTCCTGACTCGATTTGTTCAGGCATCAGTGATTTCCTTTGGTCTCTTGTCTGTGCTATTGCAGTTATCCCGAACTTTTGAACTTCTAGGTGTATAAATTTGGTTGTTACATTGAATTTCCCGGTGTTGGTGTAATTTAAAACTAACTCAACCCTATCTCCTGGTTCATATTCTTGTTGGTCTGATGTTAGTGTTACTGTTGCTAATGCAGCTGGAATCATTAATAATATGATTAATAGAGATGTTATTTTCTTGTTCATTTTGCTCCCTCCTCGCCATAGAGCTCGTTTATCAGCTCGATGTAGAACGCCGCGCTCCATGCTTGTGCTAAATTTCCATTACTTTCAAATCTTTTTGCTGAGCTTAATTCAGACATTTGTCCTATGACTCCTGAATAAAGACTTGCGTATGTTGATGATTTTAATATTGCGTCTATGTAGATCTTAAACTTTTTAGGATTTATCCTATGCATCATTATTGCTGCTAGATTGTTTAGAAAATACCAGCTGTCACCCCTATGATAACTATCAGGTTTTTCTCCTGAGTAACATTCGTGGAATAGTGGCGAGGATTTGTCTATTGTTGCCAGCCCCCCACCATATTCACCCCAGTCACACCATAATTTGGGAAGTATTGTCTCAAAACATTTTTCCCATTCTTCATCTGAGAGTATATCTTGGTGCAGATATGCTGCGATGAATGGGTTTGGTCTTATCGTTTCGTCTTTGCTTCCGTCAAACTCTATGCCATCAATTAGATATGAGCCGTTCCAGAAATCCTCTCTTACAGTTTTCAAGAAGTCTTCTTTGTACCCTTTGTACTTTTCTAACTGTTTCTCATTTCCTAACATTTCTGATAAATGGATCATTAGCCCATATAGTGATAGCAGTAGTGCTTGTATCTCTATTCTCATCCCTTCTCTTGTATCGCTTCCGTCACTCAGTGTGGTGTCCATCCAAGTCTCTTTTGCATTATTGAACATCAGTCCTTTTTCATTCATGTAGTGTTTTCTTACTTTTGTGATTGTTAGCTCTAGTTTTTGTTGTATCTCTAATAAGTCTGTTATGTTGATATATCTGTCTCTTGATTCTTCTTTTTCTAAAATGTCTAAAAAGTCGTGTATTCTTTTGAATACCCATCCAACTCCATCTGCAGACCCCAACTCAGAATAGGGATACCTGTTTGGCACTCTTCCATCAAGCAATATTATCTCGATTTCTCTAAACAGGATTTCTTTTACTTCTAGATACTTTTTTTGTATCATTAATGCTTTGATTGATTGTGCTTCATCTCTTAACCACCACTGAAAGAACCACCACAACCCTGCATAGATTCCGTGTTTGCCATTTATTGTCACACTTAGTTCATCTATTGACTTTAGTGCGCATTTGTATGCTATCATTACTTCAGGATTGTCTATCTTTAGGTTTGTGCTTGTTGCTTCTTCAACATATTTTTTCTGTGAGTTTTTTAGTATCTCCAGATTTCTTCTTATGTAGCTAGCAAGACTTACTGCTTTTTCTTTATCTCTTGAGTAAGAAAATACGATTGGCGAGTTTTGTTTTGGTTTTAGTTTAAGTGCGTTAAACACATGCCATGTTGAAGGGTGGCTTTTTCTGTACTCATCATAGGAATATTTTGTTTCTTCCCACTTTTCTATCTTTTTATAGTCAATACTGTCAGAGTCAATCACTAAGTATACAAAGTATTCTTCGAATATTCTGTTTTTGTCTTCTTGTCCTTCTTTTTTGTATTCTACAATTATTTTTCCATCTTCTTCATAAATATTATACAGTCTTCCTTCTGTGCTGAAGTCATGTATGTGCCGCATATCCAGAATAACATCTACTTCGTCCAAGCCTTCAGTTTCATACACAACTGCGTTATAATAGTAAGGCATGAAGAATGTTTCTTTGAATCCTTCTCCCAGTCTTGTTAGCTGGAATAGTTCATTGTTTACTTTTGTTACGGGTTTATTGTGCTTTATGTTTTCTATGACTTTAAACAGATCCCACCCTCCGTTGTGAAAGTGGCAAGTTGTGACTCCTTGGTATTTGCTTATGTTTTCTCCTGCAACTGGGATTGAGAAATATCCTCCTATCTCGTTTGAAAGTAAGAAGCTTATTTGGTTGTCAACGTGTCTTTTTAGAATTTCATTGCCTATGATGTCTTTTTGTTCTATCGGGTTCATCTTTGTTCTGCTTTTTTCATTGCTCCATTATGTGCTTCTATGTAATGTTCTACCAAGGTTTTCCAGTCTGACATGTCTGCAATCCTTTTTGCGTCTAGTTTAAGGTTCATTCTTTGTTTTTTTGTCATTAACACATAATCTAGCAGTATTTTTGCGAGCTCTTCTTCTGATTCCTCATCAGTTTTTTCATATCTTTTTAGGACTTGTACGCCGCATTTTTTTGTTTGGTCTGTTTTGTTCATCAGCCATCTTCCATACCCTGCTAAATCAGTTGTTATGGCACTGACGCCAAACGCTGCAGTCTCTAAAGGTGTGTATCCCCAAGGTTCGTAGTAGCTTGGGTATATTCCTACTTGTCCGCCTACCATCGCCTCGTAATAAGTTAGATCTAACAAGCCATCCGTTCCAGTTAGATATGCTGGGTGGAATATTACTTTAACTCGGTCTTCTGGCAGATTATTTAATCCTGCTGCTCTGCAAGTTCCGACTATTGCGTCTTGATTTTCGCCGTAGAGTTCGTGTGTGCATATCGGGGGTTGTCCTTCTTTTGTGAAGTTCATCACATCCCTTCTTACCTCCCTTTCAAATTCTTTATCAATCAGTTTTATTTTTGATATTGCTTTCTTGTTTATTATTGCATTCAGTATTTTTCTTTTTATGTCCATTGAGTGTCTGTTTATTGCGGTTTTCATATCATCATAGAACGCTTTATTCTCCAATATCTCTGTTTTTGTTTTTGCTGTTCCGGCAGGTATCCAGAAGAACATTACCACTGTTTTGTTTGATTTTTTTTGTTTCAGTGCTTGATTTACTTTGGAAAGTGCTCTTATTGTTGTATCTATGCCTTTGTTGTGGAATTCATATCTTCCGAATGTGTAGTAGATAAAGGTTTCATCTAAGTCGAAGTTTTGGTATGGGAAGAAGTATGCTGCAATCATGTCTTTTATTCTTTCTTTTGCCATTTTGTGCTTGACTGCTCTGTCTTCAAAGTTGGGGTATTCATCCATATCCAACCCATTGTATGTTATTATGTCTGGTTTTCTTCCAAGTATTATTTCTGCTTCCATCGATGTTGTGTCTGATACTGTTGTGAATATGTCTGCTTCTTTTGCGCATGCTCTTTCCATCTGGAATTTTGAATGAACCCCTATCTTGTATGCTTCTTCCTCCGGATTGATGTTTTCCATCTCTCCGAATAGTTTTCTTCCGCTTCCGCTTATTGATCTTCCAAGCATTGTTGCGTGTGTTGTAAACACAGTCCCGACTGAAGGGTTTGTGTCTTTTAGGTATAACAGTCCTGCGCCTGTCATCCATTCGTGAAATTGAGAAATTATTTTTCCGTAACAGTTTTTTGAGAATTCTTCTATGAATTTTCCTATTGCCCAGCTGAATATGATTGGTTCGTTGAATTCCCAACCTGAATTTAGTGAGTCTACTCTGTATTTTTCCCAAAGTGTTGTTTTGACAGAGTCTATCTGGTCGGTTATTCTTGAGAAGTCTATTAGTATTGCGTTTGGTTCTCCTTTTATTGCCCACGTCCCAAAATAACAGGTTATATTTTGTTTTTCTAGTTCTAAGAATGTTTTTTGTATGTCTGGTGGAGGGGATTTTTCTTCAAATTCGGGAACTTTTTTGCCTGGCAGATAGGGTCCTATTAAGAAATATTTTTCTCCGTATACTGCTTTTGTCTTTTCGGCTTTTGAATATAATACTGTGTATATTCCACCTACTTTGTTGCATACTTCCCAGGATGATTCTAGTAAGTAGTCTGCCTCTTTTTTCATCTATCGACCCCTTTTTTATTTTTTTTGTTATTACAGTAACGATCCAAGCAATAAGCCAGTCACAGTTCCTATTATTATTCCATACACGTAGTCGTGTATTGGGTTTCTTCCTTTTGATTTTACTGTGTTTTCTAATTCATCAAATGCTTTCTTCTCATGGTCTTCTATGACTTTTAGATGTTCTTTTACTTTGTTTAATCTTTTTACTTTTGATGCTATCTCATCAGCCGCTTCTGTTTTTCCTTTATCTTTTATCTCTTGAGCTAGCTCTCTGTCTTTTACTACATCTTGTATCCAGTTTGAGAAATCATTTTTTTCTTCGTTTGCGTGATGATTAAATGTTTCTTCATCCATCTGGCTTAGTCTGTCTGCCATGTCCTGCATGCTTTTTATCTCTTCTCCGTTTCTTGTTATGAAGTAGTGTTCTGGATCAACATCTGAAAGCACAAAATCGATGTCTTCTGATTTTAGGTTTTGGTTCATTTTGTTTTCACCCCCTTAGGTTGTGTTTTTTACTATGTGTTTTAGTATTGTTATCTGCGCTTGTGTTTTGTCGCTTACACCCAACAAGTTTCTTGCTAATGTTTTCTCACCTATTACTTCTTTGGTCCAGGTGCTGAAATCATTTTTTTCTTCGTTTACGTGTTGGGAATATAATTCATGGCTTATGGTTTCCATTGCTTCAGCTAGATCAATCAAGTTTCTTATCTTGTTTCCATCTGCAAGCACAAAGCTTTGTTCTTCTTTAGCATTTTTTGCTAACTTTCTTCTTCTCTGTCCTTTGGTCAGTCTTTTTCGTTTACTCAATACTATCTACCTCTACTCTTTCTTGTGTCTGTTGTATTCTCATCTTTAGATCATTCAATACGTTCATGAAGTATATGAATGAGTCATAAGGTGATTCATATGGTGAAAAGTATTTGTGCACATCCCCGTCTGAGAACCATTTGGTACACATGTAGTAATAGTGGTCTGATGTAGTTAGTTTTCTCCAGTCGTCTATTAGTTTGGTGTCATTTGTCAGCATTACCTCTTTTTCTACATCGTATATCATATTTAGTGCTGACACTTGCATCTTGTTTCCTTGCCAAGCTGTGATGTCTCGTTCCATGTCTGCCCAGCTTATGATGTGGTGCACATCCAGTTCATCTTTTACTTCATAGCTGTCTACTAGTTCTGATGGTGTTTTAAAGTCTATGTGTCCATGTTCCATCAACCTTCCAGGTAAGTGTCTCATGAATTCAAATATTCCTGTGTCTTCCCATTGGTGTTCTCCGAATGTTTCGTAGTCCATAAACAGATTAACACATTCACCTTGAACTTCTTTTATCCAGTGTGTGTATTTGTCTACTGTCAGAGGGTGTTCTTCCCATCCTTTGTTTGAGAACCTGAAAGCTATATCATCTGATAATTTATAATTTTTCAAAAGCAATTTTATTTTGTCTGTTGTTTTTGCTTTGTATAGGTGGTCTGGCGATCTCCATCCAAGTATTTTGTCTGCGCCTTCTGCGATTATTCCTTTGTATCCCATCTCCTCTACATCATGTGCTATCTCGTTGTTGAATATTAGCTCTGTGTTTCTGAATACTTTTGGTTCTTGTCCGAATAGTTCTTTTATCTTCTTTGCATGCATTTCTATCTGTTTCTTGAATTCGTCTTTTGATTTTAACCAGGAGAGGGAGTGGTGGTATGTTTCTGCTAAAAACTCAACACAACCTGTTTCTGCTAACTCTTTGAAGCTTTGAATTACTTCAGGGGTGTATTTTTCAAACTGTTCTATTGCTGTGCCTGTTATTGAGAAACTTATTTTGAATCTTCCCTGGTGTTCTTTGATTAGGTCTAGTAATAGTTTGTTGGTTGGCAAGTAACACTTTCTTGCAACTTTTTTTGTTACCTCTTCATTTTTGACTTCGTCAAAATAACTTTGTCCAGATCCTATATCAAATACAGAATACTCTTTTACTCTGTATGGTTGGTGTACCTGGAAATAAAAACAGATTGATGTCATTTTCTTTCACCCCCTAATGCTTGTTCGTAACAATCTATTGTTTTTCTTGCTGGCTCATCTAAGCTGAAGCTCATCACTTCTTTGTAGCTGTTTTCAGAAAGTTCTTCATGCAGTACTGAATGTTTCAGCACTCCGATCATTTTGTCTGCCATTCCTGCTACGTCCCAGAAGTTTACTTTTAGTGCGTTTTGTATCACTTCTGATGCGCCTGACTGTTTTGAGATTAATACTGGTGTTCCGTTTGCCATTGATTCCAAAGCAACTAACCCGAATGGTTCTGATACTGATGGCATAACATATAGATCTGCCATCTGGAATGCTTTATGTGAATCATTGCCTTTTAACCATCCTGCAAATAATATTTTATCTGCTAAGCCTAGATGGTTTGCTTCTTCTATCATTTTGTTTGCCATGTCTCCTGATCCGGCCATGACAAACTTTACATTCGGCACGTGATCTGCAACCAATTTTGCAGCTCTCACAAAGTATTCAGGTCCTTTTTGTATTGTTATCCTTCCCAAGAATAGAACTAGTTTGTCTTTTTTGCTTATTGCGGAGGTGTGGTTTGTTTTATATTTTTCGTCATGAGGATCTATTCCCCAGTGCACGACTTTTATTTTTTCTGGATCTATGTCATATGCTTCTATTACGTTATTTTTGGTAAACTCGCTGTTTGCTATTACCATATCTGCTTCACTCATTCCTTTATATTCTAGTTCTGCAATGTATGGGTTTGGATTTCCTCCCGTTCTGTCATACTCTGTTGCGTGTATGTGTACAACTAAGGGTTTTCCAGAAATCTCTCTTGCGTTTATTCCTGCTTGGTATGTCATCCAGTCGTGTGCGTGTATTAGGTCATATTCTTCATCTTCTGCTATCGCTTTTGCTACTTCGGAATATCTGTATACTTCTTCATGTAAATTATCTCCGTAAACTTCTTTGCTTCCTTTTGTTCCTGTTATCTTTTCTGTGTGGTGATGTATTGCGTCATCATATGATTCAGAAGTCATGTATGGTGTCAGTATTGTATTTATCTTTCTTATCTTGATTTTTTTAGTTCTGCTTAATTTATCAGCAGCAACTAATTTAACGAAGTCGGATTTAGCGCCATCAGGTGCGGTTGGCATTACAAAGGTAACCTCCACACCCTGATTGTTTAGACCTTTGGTTAGGTCAAAGCAAGCAGTACCTAAACCTCCTGACTTGAAGGGTGGGAACTCCCATCCAAACATTAATACTTTCATACTGTGTTGTCCTCGTTCTTCATAGGTACAACCAGCACGCGCGCACAACTAGAAATCGACTAGGCATAAATATCGATCGTTAAATCAATCTTAACTCTCTTTATTAATAAATGGATATTTAAACATTCGTTACCATTGCTGAGTGAACTGATATTTTTTGGGGTAAATTTTAAATACCTTTCTTTGTGCTCGTCTTTTCATGAAATTTTTGACGCTTGATGACATTAACTTTGAAGGCAAGAAAGTCTTGGTAAGAGTTGACATAAACAGCCCCCTTGATGAGGCTGGAAAAGTACAGGATAATGATAGGTTAAAAGTGTCATCATTTACAATATCTGAATTGGCTTCTAAGGGTGCTAAGGTGGTAGTTTTGGGGCATCAGGGCCGTTTAGGGGGGGACGATTTTTCTAAGCTTAATGAGCATGCAAGTTTTCTCTCAGAACATTGCCAAAAAGAGGTCAAATATGTTGACTCTTTAACGGGCATTGACGGTGATTTAGACAGTATGGAAAATGGCACTATTTTGTTATTGAAAAATGTGCGTTCTTTTTCCCATGAGACTGATAAAATTTCCCCAGAAGAGCATAACAAAAATGAAGTCATTTCTTACCTTGAACCTAAGTTTGATTTCTTTGTGAATGATGCTTTTTCTGTATCCCACAGGGCTCAAGCATCTGTGGTTGGGTTCATTAACATTCCAAATATTGCTGGAAGGCAGATGGAAAAAGAACTAAAAGGTTTAAGCAAGATTTCTGAATGTGATCATCCATACATCTGTGTGTTTGGTGGTGCAAAACCAAAAGATGTCTACAAATTGCTAAAATACAATCTTGAAAATGATAAGATTGAATATGCATTATGTGCTGGATTTTTAGGGATGAGTCTAATGATTGCAAAAGGTGTTGATTTGGGTCATGCAAAAACATTCTTAGAAGAAAAAGGGTATGCTCTACCTGAATCAGCTGACTTGTTAAACAAAACAGGAGATAAGATAGTGTTGCCTGTTGATGTTGCACTAGACCAAGACGGAAGAAAAGAAGTTCCTATTTCAGAACTTCCTTCAGATAGCATGATCGATGATATTGGTGATAACACGATTGCTTTATTCAAAGAAAAGATTAAGGATGCTAAGACAATTTATCTTAAAGGGCCGATGGGGCATTATGAAGATGCAAATTTTGCTAAAGGAACAAAAGAAATTTTTAGTGCAGTTCTTGATTCTGATGCCTTCACGATTGCTGGCGGCGGCCACACAGTTTCTTCAATTGAAGAACTTGGGTTGGATCCATCAAAACTTTCATATCTTAGTCTTGCTGGTGGAGCATTAGTTGCATTTATGGCAGGTGAAGAATTACCTGGCATTTTGGCTCTTGAAATAAGCTTTGATTCATTTAAAAAGTGAATTTCTTATTAATATATGATTTAAGCAACACCTTTAAATACTACCTATCCTAATTTTTTACTATAATAATTGAATGTGGGGGTCTAAAATGTACATAGACGGAAAGCAACTGAAAAAGGTTTTTGAGAACGCAAAAAAGGAAAAATATGGGTTAGTTGCGGCTAATTTTGCTGGTGATGTTGTTGCCAGAGGAATTATCCAGGCAGGTGACTTTTCTAAAGCAGATATGATTGTTCAGATTTCAATGTCATCTTGTAAATTCGCTTCGGGTAAGAAGCAGGATGTTTATGAGGGTGTAAGAATTTTAGCAGGTCTTGCTAAATCTATTGCTAAACAGTATGAAACTGGTGTTGCTATTAACATTGATCATTGCACGCCTGAGCATGTTGATTGGTTAAAATTCATAATTAACGCTAAGCTTGCATCGATGGTTATGATTGATGCTTCAGCCGAACCTATTGAAGATAACATTAAGGTAACTAAAGAGATTGTTGAACTTGCTCACCAAAATGATATTTTAGTTGAGGCAGAACTTGGAAGGATAAAAGGTTCTGAAGATGAAGTCAGCAGTAAAGAGTCAGTTTATACTGATGTTGATGAAGCAGTTAGATTTGTTAAGGAAACTGGTGTTGATCTATTTGCTCCAGGTATTGGCACTAATCATGGAGTTACAAAAGGAGAGAAGATTGAATTAAACATTGATTTGCTTAACGAACTTGCAGCTGCATTCAAAGAGAACAATCTTGATGTTGGTTTAGTTATTCACGGCGCGTCTGGCTTAACACCAAAACAGCAGAAGCAGTGTGTTATGGCTGGTGCTGTCAAGTTAAACAAAGATACAAGATTCCAGATGGAGTTTGCAAAAGCTGTTTACCAATATTGGAAGCAGAATGAAGATGCGATAGCGCCTCCTGAAGGTGTTGATGAAGCGGATTTCATGCCTGACAAGGATAGGTTTGATTATAGAAGATGGTTAAGGATTGCTGAAGAGTATGTTGAGACTGCTGCAATCAAGCTGTTTGATATCATGCAGTGTAGGAACAAGTCTTTATTCAAGAAGTAAGTTCTAAATTTTTTTCTTTGTTATTCTACAGAGTTTAGTTTTCATTAGTTTGTTAAGATCTCTTACATTGAGCAATCCTTCTTTTGCTCCTATTTTTGTGATTACTGATTGCGCATTTACCATTCCCATCTTTAATGATTCTTCTATTGTTTTACCTTTTATCTGTCCCGCTACAAATGCTGATGTAAATGAATCTCCTGCGCCAGTTGTATCTAAAACTTTGATCTTGCTTGCTTTTACTTGTCTTAAGTTTTCACCGTCGTAAGCAAAAGCACCTTCATCTCCGTTTGTTATCACTGCAAGTTCTGGTCCCATTTTTAATAAGTCTTTCATCATGCTTTCTATTTTTTGTTTTCTTGTTATCATTCTTGCTTCTTCTTTGTTCATGACAATAATGTCTGTTTTTGAGATCATTTTACTAAGGTATCTTTTTCCTTTTCCTGCTAGATAGCTTGAAGGGTTAAACGCAGTCTTAATTCCTTTTTTCTTTGCGTAGTCTGCGATTTTAGTTATTGTTTTGAATCCTTCTTTTAACATTGATGAGAAGTAGATCCAGTTTGTGTTTAGTTTAGATAGTTTGATCTGGTTTATGTTGAGGCAGTCGTTACTTCCTTTGTACGCTAGCACTGTTCGATCGTGCCCTTTTGGATCTAAGATTATTGAGTAGCCAGTTCTTCCTTTCCCTCTTACAACAAGTGAGGTGTCTATTTTGTCTTTTTTTAGTTCGAATATTACTCTTGATGAGTTTGAATGTTCTCCCATTCTTCCTAAGTATGCTGTTTTTAGCCCAAGTCTTGAAAATGAGACTGCAGTATTAGTTCCTCCGCCACCTATTGTGAACTTTAAATCGCTTAGAAGTATTTTTTCTCCGCTGGGATATTGTATCTTTCCTTTTTTTACTGACACCGATTTTGTGTCTGTCTGTGCAAAAGCATCTACTGTTGAACTTCCTATTGTTATAACATCAAACTTTGCCATATTTTTATTTTTATTTTTTGACTTTTTAAAGGTTTCTGAGAAGATTAAACAAATCCTGCTTGTTTTGCTTTCTGTTCTAAAGCGTGTAATAGTTTTTTTATCTCTATGTAAATAAGTTGATCAGTTTCATGTGCTAGTCCTAAATAGAACTCTTTTGTTTCTTTAATATATATTTTAACTAGTTCTTCTCCAAAAGTCATTGCCCAGAACAAGTTATCTATCCGGTCCAGTAACTTAATTATTTTTGCATTGTGCGAAGCTTTTCTTAAGTTTTCAAAGTAAGCCTTGTTCGCTTTCTCACGTCTCTCAGTCTCAGTATCTCCGTCAACAATTGGTTTGGATAGTTGTTTAACTGTTGAAAATATACCATCTCCAAATTTTTCTTTAAAGATGGAATCGGTCATCTCTGCGTCATCTTCTAATACATCATGAAGGATTACAGAGCTTATCAATTCTTCAGTTAAATTTTTGTCAAAATAGTCAATTGCTAGCTTTGTAACTGGGTAGATGTGTTCATTTAGATAAGGTTGTCCATCTTCCCTAGTTTGGTTTTCATGAGATTTCTTTGCTTGGGAAATTGCAGACTTAACTCTTTCTGAAAATGGAACTCTCTCTTTAATATATTTAACAAGCTCTTTTTCAGTAAGATATTTTGGGATGTCCATACAGACTGAAGAATAACAAAGAGTTTATAATTGTTACTTGACAGCGTATACTAGTTACATATTATCCAATATGCTATGCGCATTCTCTGTTGTCATTAGCTTCTCAATTTTCTCCAAATCTTTTCCTGCTTTTGACATAAGTAATGTTTTCAAGAATTCTTTTTCTTTATCTGATACTCTTGCTTGAGCATCAGCTTCAACTAACCCGTAAGGGTACCCTGGAAATGACATATCTTTTGAGTTCTCACTTAACACCTTCACCAGTTTATCAACCTCTAAATCGCCGCACATAAAATCTATCCTGAAAACGTGTTTTGAGCTTTCATGTAGTTTTGCAAATAGTGTTCCGCAATTTTCAGCCAGAGGGTAATAGTGCCATTTCCCCTTGAAACCATAAGAATCTAGCTCAACACCTACATTATTTCCATTATCGCAGAAAACTTTGCTTGTTTTTGCTAACCCTGATAAGATTATTTTCTTATTCTTTGCATTCTCAAGTGCAAGTTCTGCATAATTTTTCTCATTCACCACATCAATATCTAAATTTCCATCTCTTACAACTATATCTCCTGATTCCATCTCTTTCATCAGCTCATTACACAAGCCCCATTCTGCAAACTTTCTTGCAACTCCTCCTATTGAAGAGATGCTAGCTCGATTAACCCCTGTCTTTAGCGTAGCATCCATTGAGTTTATGCAGAGATCTTCTTGTTTTACTAATAACTCTCCTTGTAGTGGAAATAAGTTTGTTATGAAATATATGTCTCCATTAACATCTTCTGTTTGTGTTAATACATAGAATGATCTTTTTTCACTTTTTACTGTTTTATTATCCTCCTGTACACACCCATAAACTTGAACTAGCTGTAAAGACAATTCTGAGGATTTTAGTATTTCTGTGTTGCCTCCATCTATGTATGCAACTTTACAATTATAGTTTTCTTCAGTAATTTTGTGAAAATTGTTTTCAGAGAAAGGTATTGGTTTGTAATCTTTTATGATTGCAAATTTTGCTTTCTCTTTTGATGTTTTATTTATTCTTGTTAATATTTTATCTATTATCTTTGAATTCATAAGGGTGTTTTGTCTGATTTCTATATATTATTTTTGCTTAGTAACAGAAAGGTTTTTATACTGTAAATATGATTTTTAATATATGAATTCAAACAAATCTATTCTATTTACAATACTTGTCTTATTTAGTATTGCTTTTGTTAGTGCGGGCCCTTTGGATTATAGTACTGGTTTAGTTTCTTATTGGACTGCTGATAATACTGCTAATGATGCTGTTGGCAGTAATCATGGTAGTTTTGCTGCTAATACTTATGCAACGGGTATAGTTGGTCAAGCTTTTGATTTAGATGGTGATCTTGATTATGTTGAAGTTACACATGATTCTAGTTTAAATCTTGATAATTTTACAATGAGTTTGTGGGTTAAAAATAATGACCCTGGTAATGGTGATTTTAATCAATTGATTGGTAAAATAATATACACTGGAAACTATTTCGGATGGGGTATAACCGGAACAGGTACTGATGAGTACAGGTTGCTTGTTGGAAATGCTGCAACTTCACAAGGAATTTCTTCTAGTTCTCATGTAGATTCTGATTGGCATCATGTAGTTGGTGTAAAAAGTGGTACTTCACATTATATCTATGTGGATGGTGTTTTAGAAAATTCAGGCACTAATGATGGAATTATGGATTCAGGGGAGAGATTACTTTTTGGAAAAACTTATTCTTATTCTGTATCTTCTATTGTTTATTGGAATGGTTTGATTGATGATGTTGCTATTTGGAATCGTACTTTGAGTCAGTCTGAGGTTTCTGGTTTGTATAATTCTTATTCTCAGCAAGGTGATGACATTCCTGAAATTAATGATGCTGGTGTAATTGTTTTATTGGCTATTGTCGTTGCTTTAGTTGCAATAATTACTGTTAAAAAGAAATAATTCTTATTTTATTTTTCTAACTTTTTTTCTTATATTTAGGATCCCATGTTGGACATTTTGGATTGATGCATACTTCTCTTGCTTTTTGTTTGAATTCTTTTATGTATACAACTGGATACCCGCATTCATCACATAAGTGGTCTGTCGGTTTAAGCATTCCTTTTGGCGGAACTTTAAAGATTGTTTTGCAGTCTGGATACTTGTTACATCCGATAAATCTGCCGTATTTTCCTTTTCGTATGATCAGCATCCCTTCGTCACAGTTAGGACATTTACCTACTGAGTTTGCTACGTTTATTGTGGTTCTATTTGCTTCTGATAACTCTTTCCCAACTTCTTTTTTCTTGGTGTCGAATTTTTTAAGAATGTCATTAAGTACTTTCTTTGCTTTATCCAGGACTTTTTCTCGGGTTGTTTTTTTCTTTCTGATTTCTTCCATCTCTTCCTCAAACTGTCTTGTTAATTCGACATCTATTATGTCTGGAATATACTTCTCCAATACCTGTTCTGTTTTCATCCCTAGCTCAGTAACTTCCATTCTTTCTTCTTTTATGTAGCCTCTATTGTATAAGTTTTCTATTATTGCTGATCTTGTTGCTTTAGTCCCCAAATTTCTCTTTTCCAGTTCTTTGATCAGTGATGCAGGGTTGTATCTGTTTGGTGGCTGAGTCTCTTTTTCGTGTTGTGTCACATCTTTGATATCTAACTCAGAATCTTTTTCTAACACAGGCAATTCCTCTTCCTCTAGTTTTACGTAAGGTTCGTAGAAGTGGTGCCAACCTTTTTCTTTTGTCAAAGTTCCCTTAGCTACAAATGGTTCTGTGTTGACATCTATCGTTATGGTGTTTGTCTCTCTTATTGCTGGCTCTCCGAAAGTTGCCATGAATCTTTTAACGATCAGGTCATATATTTTCTGCTCTCGTGCACTTAAGTTTCCAGGAAGTTCTCCGGTTGGGTGTATTGCTGGGTGGGCATCATCTGTTTTCTTTCCTTCGTTTGGTTTTAACTCTTTCAAAGAAAGCAGCTCTTCACATTTTTTCTTATAGTC
Organism: Candidatus Nanoarchaeia archaeon; assembly: GCA_028279745.1. Lineage (GTDB taxonomy): Archaea > Nanobdellota > Nanobdellia > Woesearchaeales > JANQNC01 > JANQNC01. The sequence continues at coordinate 545,386 of JANQNC010000001.1, read as the reverse complement.
GCCAATTCCTTTCAGCCCGTTTAGTATTTTTTTGTAATCCAAACTTGCAGGTAATTTTTGTGAGCTTGTTCGTGGGTAGGAGGTGAATCCTCCAGTATATAGTGATTGGGCAAGTTCCAGTGTTTCTTTTGGTTTAATTTTGAATAATTTATATGCTTCAGTCTGCAAAGAAGTAAGATCAAATGGGTTGGGGGGTTGTTGTTTGAATTCTTTTTTGTCTAGTTTTGCTACTTTTCCTTTTTTCTGTCCTTCTACTTTGTTCATCACTTCATCTGCTTTATCTTTTTCCCAGAATTTGTCTTCTTTATGCCACGCTTCTAGTATTCCTTTATCAGTTTCAGTCAGTAACTGTATTTGCCAGAATTTTTTTGCTACAAACGCTTTTATCTCTTTTTCTTTTTCTGCAACGATCTTAAGTGCGGGCCCTTGAACTCTCCCAGAACTTAATAGTTTGTATCCGCCCGTTGCTTCTTTTACTGCCAGTGTTAGCGCTCTTGAAATGTTTATACCGTAGTACCAGTCTAGTTCGTGTCTTGTCTCTCCCGCTGTTGCCTGTCCCCAGTCTAGTGTTTTTTGCGCGCCGTCGTGTGATTTGACTAATTCGCCTTTGGTCAAGGTACTAAACTTCATTCTTTTTGCATCTTTTTGTTTGCATGCAAACCTAACTACGTTTAACCCTATAACTTCACCTTCAATATCATAATCTGTTGCAACAAGGAAAGAATCTGCGCCTTTTGCTAGTTTTTGTATTGTTTGTAAGTATGCTTTTGTGTGTGCTGAACCTTTATTTACCTCATAGCTTGGTTTCCATTCGATGTCATAAACGGGGTATGTCCAAGCTCCTTTTTCTCTTTCAGCTAATCCATATACGTGTCCTACTGCACACGCAACTACGACGTCTTTTTTGTTGTGTGTAAGTTCATAATAAGGGATCCCTTTATTGTTTTTCTTTATTGCTTTGCTGTCTGCTAAAGCGTCCGCTATCTTTTTTGCAGAACTTGGCTTCTCAGTGATTATAAGTTCATATCCCATTTTGTTTATAAGCTGGTTTTATGTGTTTTATAAAAAGGTTATGGATTTGTTATTATTTGCTTTTAAACGCCACCAGTGGGCTTTACGCCCGCTTCGCATGCCAGCTGGGCGGGACAGCTGTTTTCCTAAATATTTTTATACTACTTCCTTTAATTCTCCGTCAATGAAAAAGATAATGGTACTTTTTTTAGTGTTCTTGATGTTTCCTTTAGCTTTTGCTGTTGAAGGTCATATGCCTTTATTGGCTGCTAAGGATGTAGATGGGGAATATCAAGGAAGCCCTGCAAGTCTCTATTTGGAGATTACTCCTGGCAGGGGCAGGGTGTTTATGGAAACTTTCCCTTTGGCTAAGATGGACACTCAACTTTCAACCAGATTTGCTAAAGATATTGCTTGCAGGTATATTGATGTTGACTGCAACAACTATGATTTTTTTTATAGGATAACTTCAGACACGTCAATCATTGGAGGTCCTTCTGCTGGTGCCAGCATAGCATCTCTAACCGCTTCATTGCTAAAAGGTTACGAGGTTGATAACTCAGTTGCCATCACAGGCACTATCAACTCTGGAGGTTTTGTAGGTAATGTCGGCGCATTAAAAGCGAAAGTTGACGCGGCATATGCAGCAAATATAACTACTGTTTTGATCCCTAAAGGAAGCACGCTTGTCGATGCCGAAGAAATAATCAATGTATCTGTTAATGAAACAAACACAACCAACATAACAAAGAGAGAGCTTAACCTTTCTGATTATGCTTCTCAGTATAACATTTCAGTTATTGAGGTTGCTACTTTAGATGATGTTATGCATGTTCTTACAGGAAAAAGGAAAGAAGAAGTGTTTAATTTTTCTGTTGATAACTCTTATGCAGATGTAATGAAAAAGATAGCTTTTGAATTATGCAATCGTTCCAACGATTTGTCATCTAGTTACAAATTTTCAGATGTTCAGCTTGATAATTCTTCTTTTAATGTTTCTGAAATCTATAAAGTCTCAATTAACGATTCTCAAAAAGCTAACATCTCGCTAAGCCTAAATGACCACTATTCTGCTGCGTCTTTCTGTTACTCAAATAATATAAGACACAAGTTTCTTTATTTCGTACAAGAAGATTATTCTATTGATGAAATTAATTCGTTAGTTTCTAGCACCAACTCTCAGATTTCTAAATTTAGATCTTTGCTTAATAACTCAAACCACAGCACAATAACTGATTTGCAGACTTATATGATTGTCAAAGACAGGCTTTATGATGCTGAGAGGTTTTTGGATCTGACAGTTGACAGGCTTAAGATTAACGAGACGGATTCTGCTCTTTACTATCTGGCAACTTCTATTGAAAGACTTTACACAGTAAGATCTTGGTCGTCTTTTTTTGGTTCTGGTAAGACTGAGTTTATTTTGGACAGTAGTAAAGTGAAGAGTGCTTGTCTTTTGAAGCTTTCTGAAGCTCAGGAAAGGTTTGAGTATGGCAGGATTCATTTTCCTTTGAGTATTATAGCTCTAAATGATGAGCTAGATGATATTACAGAACTTATTGAGCAAGAAGAGTATGAACTCTGTTTGTTGAAATCTTCTGAGTTAAAAGCTAACATTAATGGTTTTATGAGTTCTGTCAGCGTTAATAGGTCTGAGTTTAGTGATCTTATTGATGTTAAGCTTGATGCAGTTGAACAAAGCATTGGGAGACAAACTCATTATGGTGTTTTTCCTATTCTTGGTTACAGTTACTATGAGTACGCTTCAAGTCTAAAAGAGAACGATCCTGGTGCTGCTTTGCTGTATGCAGAGTACGCTTTAGAGCTTTCTAATACTGATCTGTATTTTGAAAAGAGAAGTGATCGTACTTTTGTATCGCCCATATTAAAGCAGTCTTTGCTTTTCTTTATCGGTTTCTTTTCAGGGTTGTTGTTTGCTTATGTTTGGTTTTCTTCTGCTATTAAACGAGCGTTGGCGAAAGTAAGTAAAGAATCAAATAAAAAGTCTAAAAAATAGCTAACTATAATCTCTCCATCTGTGATGGCACTTCTCACACTCATAGAATTTTGTTTCCGGTTCGTCTGAAGCTCTTGTCTGTTGTGTTCTGTACAACGCGCCTTTGTGGCCGCATTCAGGACATTCTGCATCTTTATCTAAAGGTCTTATCTCAACTTCTTTGTCTATCAGCTGGACTTCTTCTTTTTCTTCTAACTCTTGTTTTATCTTGAAATCTCCTGCTTCGTCTTTTTTGTATCCGCAGCTGCATTCAACTTTTCCTTGTTTAGGTATTAACATTGATCCGCATTTTGGGCAAAACATTCTTTTTCCTCCTATATTGGTATCTGTTTTCCAGTTATTGCATAGTAAGCTTCTGCTGCAAACACTTTCACATAGCCTAGTAATGGCAGTCTGAAGTATGCTTTTCCGTAAAGTTGTTCTTCGGTTATGTTAAAGTCTACAGCTCCAGACATTCCATTGTGATCTCCTTTTGTTTCAAATACGTATTTGCCATTTGTAAAAGTTTTTTTCACAACTCTGTGTATTATCGGTTCTGGTCTTTGTCTGCTTTGAAAGACTATCACATCACCTATCTCAACTTCTTCTGCTTCAACACCATGTAAGAACATTATGTCCCCTTTGTTGAATCCGTTCTTGAATGAGTATTCTTTAAATTCCTCTTTGGTAATGCCTCTTTTCTCATACCACTCTCCACATTCCTGCCAGTAATCATCAAATTTCATATAGTAATCTTCTTTAACATAACTTTTTCCACACATGTGGGGTATCCCTAAAACATTGTCTCCTACTTTTCCATGTTCCATGCTTCCTGATACTACTGCAACTATTGGTAGTTGTGTTCCAAACAATAGCCCCACACCAGGTAAGAATAGGAATTTGATAAATACAAATGCAACCACTATTGATACTAGCCAGCTTTGCCAGCTGTTATCGTTCCATAGAAAATTCCATGTTTTTCCCACTGCATTTTTAATCTTTTTCCAGCTCATAATGACTTATTGTTACAAAACTATATAAAAGCTTTTTCATTTCTAGAATATATGCACGAAGGTTATTATGAAGGGATTGTGCAGTTAAGGAATTGCACTGATGACTCGATTAGGTTAGTCAGAAGGCTTGCGAAAGAGAAAATGCCTAATATGATCAGTGAGGAAAAGATTGTTAGGGGGGGTGTAGATTTCTACGTGAAGAAGAAGTCCTTCCTCAGATTTGTTGCCTCAAAAGTTCAGGAAAGGTTAGGCGGGGAAGTTATTTTCTCTGATAAGATTCACGGTATTGACAAATTAACCAGTAAACAGATATTTCGTGAAACTGTCTTGATAAACCTTCCAAGACTGGTGAAGAAGGAAGTTGTGGTGTTTGATGGCAATGTTTATTCGGTATTTTCTGTTAATAAGACTAAAATTACACTGGAAGACTTAAGTAAGAAAAACAAAGTTATTGTTGATTACAATAAAGAGAAACTGGAAAAGATTGACAAGAAGCACAAGACTCAAGTAACAAAGAACACTCCGCAGTTAGAAGTTTTGCATCCAACAACTTATGATTCTGTTCCTGTTGTTAACCAAAAGAAATTACCTGTTGGCAAGAATGTCAAAGTTATTATTTTTGAAGATAGACTTTTCTTAATTTAAGCAGTGATAAACAGAACCGCCTCTAATTAGCAAAGGTATGATTTATTTATTTTTACGTTTACTTTTTAATTTGCCTTTTTTCCTTTTACTTCCAGAACTTGCTTTTTTCCCTCTATTAAATTTCCTTATCGCTTTTTTTATGTCTGGTAAAGCTCTCAGTGCTGCTATTTCTCCTGCTTGTATGCAATGGTTTGTTTTATCGAACTCTGCCCACTTGACTCCTTTGAACTTTGGTTTGATTACAACGTCAATATCTTGATTCTTTAATTTCTCTTTGCTTAGTTGGTTTCCTAGCATGTCTTGTGCTTGCAGCAGTATCTGTATTATCTCTGGCATCTGTTTTCCGGTCATAAATCTAAGTATCTTTTTTGGTTTTAATAGGGGCGATAATAAGAACAATAGGAATCTAGGAACCCAAAACTTTCTTTTCTTGATTGATGTTTTAAGATGTCTTATTTCCTCTGTCACTAATTTTTCTTTTAGTACTTCTGTAAAACCGCCTTGTTCTTTTACGTCTTTTTTGCTCATGTAGTATTCATGTATGTTTATACTTAAATCAACCGCTATGACTATATCTGCTCCCATCTCTTTCAAGTCTTCAGTAGGTATTGGGTCTACCATCGCTCCATCAACTAATTTTTTCCCATGTATCTCCACAGGATCAAAAACTCCAGGTATTGACATGCTTGCTCTTGTTGCTTTAGCAACATTTCCTTCTTTGAAGACTACTTTTTCGTTGTTTGTTATGTCTGTTGCTACGACTCTTAATGGTTTTTCTATATCGTCAAAGCTTCGGTGTCTTGTTACCCTTTGTAATGATGCTTCAATACTTCTTCCTTCAAGAAACCCTCTATTTGGGATTGTAAAATCAAGCAGTTCTTTCCATCTTGTGTACAGCACAAATCTTTCTATCCATTCAGGACTTCTTCCAGATGCATAGAACGCACCGATTATTGCACCTATTGATGTCCCAGTCACATAATCTGGCTCAAAACCATTTTCTTCTAGTACTTTTAGTATTCCTATATGTGCCATGCCTCTTACTGCACCTGCTCCAAGCGCTATGCCTATCTTTGGTTTTTTACGTGCCATGACTATACTTTTGTTCTGCTCATTCTTATACTTTGTTATTTCGGTTTCACCCTCTATTAGTTTCCGAAACATTTATATACTCTTTTTCTACTAAAAATAATGGTGAGAGGTGGTTAGATGCAGAAAGAATCTGTTGAAGAGAGACAAAACACTAGAGTTGCGATGGGTATATTGTCAGTTCTAGTTTTATTGTTCATTGCTTTGAACAGTGTTGATTTTAACCAGTTTAAGATTGGTGTTACAGGTATGGCTGTTTCTAACGAAGATCTTTCAACTAGCAAGGGAAGTTTGATGGTTAATTTTATCCCAAGCATATCTAAAGGATGTTCTGCTTTGGACCTTGATGTTTATTCTGACTGTACTGTTGAGAACTTTTGCAGTAACCTGGATGTCGGTTTTAATGGTTGGGTTAGTCTAACAGGTATTGATGATAGAGCACTATTTGATGAAATTTCAGTCGCTTGTGAAGATATTGAAGAAGAAAAAGCTGCTGAAGAGCTTCAAAGAGCGGTAAGTACAAGTGAAGATGAAGGTGTGGATCTTGCAATCTTATCTACGGTAGGTTTACTTTTTGCATTTGTAGTTCTTCTGTTGGGTGTTTACCTTTATGAGAAGAAGTCTTTGATGGCGCCTGTCAGAGGTAAGAGATTCCATAGAAAACCTAAAGTTAAACCTGTGAAACCTAAAGTTATGTCTAAGTCTAAGCAGGTTAAGAGTAAAAACATTTTGTCTGGCTTGTTCTCAGCTAAGAAAAAACCAGTTAAGAAAGCAGTTGTTAAACAATTATCTAATCTTGATGTGTTTAATTCTGTTGCATCTGATATAACTTCAAAGCTAAAGAAGCCAGGTTTTGATGCTATTGCTGAGTCTAGAAGGCTTGGTTCTGCTTTCAATAAGCTTTCTGTAGATGAGCAGGAGAAAAATTTAAGGAAGTTCTTATCAGTTCATAAAAAGATTGAGAATACAATTTAGAAACTTTTTTATATGCAGTTCTTTAGTTAGTTTATTATGAAGAATAAACTGTTTTTTATCGTGCTTGCACTGCTTGCCATAGTTTTGATGTTTATATTTTTATCTGATGTTCAGATATTGGGTTATGCTGTGAAGAATGTGAATGGTTCTTTGTTTGGAGGTTAATATGGTTGTTTCATTGCTAGCTTTTTTGGTTGTCGGTTGTCTTTTCCTTGTAGCTTTCACAAAAAAAAGGACAAATCTTCTTTTTCTTTTACTGATTCCTCTGTTAGCAGTGATAGACAGCATATATTTTCACTATCTTCCCGATAGTTTTGTCTCTTTTTGTTTTTTTATTGCTGCATTTGCCATAGCTTTTTTCCCTTTGTTATTCTTATCTGAAAACTTCAAGAAGGGAATGGCGCTTTTTATCTTGGTTTGTATGCTTATCCAGTGGGATTGGTTGATGACTTGGTATTATGTATTTCAAAATGCTGCTGCTGAACTTAATTCATTGCTTAATGTGTCTAGTTTTAGTATCTTCTCTCTTCAGAAACTACTGCCTTTAGGTTTACTGGGTGTTCTTTATTATGCTGCAAAAGATCAGATTAAGCTGAAAAAGGTTCTTATGGTTGCTTTGGTTGTTATTGCTGTTGCTTATTATGTTCTTTTCTTGTGGCATTTACATGTTGTTTCTGTGGTAAGCATAAGTCTTTACTATCTGCTTTTGATATCTTTATTTAATGGGGTTTTCTCTGTAAGTGGCATTCTTAAGAATTATCTGATTAGAAAAGGTTTGATAAATAGTATATAAAAAATAAAAAGTTCTATAGTGCAGCTAGATCTATGTCTGTCTTTAGCTCTAGAATGTCATAGTAGACTTGTTTTTTGCTTTGCGCATTGAACTTGCTGTTTCTGTATGCTTTTTCAACTTCTGAGTAAAGCTCTTTTGCCTTGTCAACTTCCTTGTTGGTTATCAGATCTCTTACTGCTTCGATCATGTCATACAGCTCAAAGTTTGTTCTTTTTCTTTTTGGAGTTTCAACAACTGCTTCTTTTTCTATATCTGGTAGCTCAACATTAGTTTCTGGTTTTTTATCGTGTAATTTTTCTTCTATGTATGCTTTGAACTCTTTGTCTTCAAATTCGTCTTTTTCTTCATAGAATTTGTTCTTTGCATCCATTACAGCAATTTCTCTGTCTGATATTTCCATCTCTTTTTGTTGGTCTATAAGCTCTCTTTGGTGAAGTTTTGTCTCTCTATCCGCTATTAACTGTCTTTTTGCGATTAGATCTGAAGTCTCTTTGTCATAGTCTTTTTCTTCTTTTTTCAGTTTGGTCTTTGCTTTTCTTTCTCTCTTCTTTAGTACAGATATGCTTTCTTTAACTTCTTTTACTTTGTCTATTTTCTTTAGCTTTTGTGCTAGCTCTCTTTCTTTTGCTCTTATCTCTGCTTCTTTTTTCCTTATTTGTGCTTGTTTTGCTTTCAGTAGAGTGTTTTTCTCTTCTATCTTTGCCTTTTGCACCAGCATTCTCGCAGTTTGTTTCTCTGCTTTTTCTTTCTCTTTGATGTAGTGTTTTTCTCCTTTCAATAATTCTTTTTCTTTGTCATCTAGAGATTTTTCTGTACTCTTAAGCTCGCTTACTTTTGATAGTAAGCTGTCTTCCATTGCAGCTAGTTTAGCTCTGTCTTTATCCACACTTTCTATCTTAGCGTTTAATGCATTTTCTAGCTCTTTTTCTTTGCTTTCAAGCTGTTGAACATCTTCTTTGATCTGTTTTTTCTTTTTTGTCCATTCTTCTTGTTCTTTTATGACCCTGCTTTTATCCTCTATGATAGCCATTATTTTCTTTTCATAGTCTTTTTCTCTTGCTTCTATCTGTTTTTCTTTTATTTTTAGGCTTGAATTTGCTTTTGCCGCCATCTGTTTCTCTAACAAGTACAGCTCTTCTTGTTTCATCAGCTCTTTTTCTTTCTTATCGAATATTTTCTGTGCAGATTTTAACTCACTGACTTTCTTCACTAAGCTTGATTCTTTATCTCCCAGTATTTTTTCATCAATTCTTAGCTGTGTTTCTTTCTTATCCAGCTCTTCTTGTTTAGCTTTGACTTGTTTATCAAGCTCTAGCCTTTTCTGCTCTAGCTTTTGTATCTTTAATGTTGTCTTCTGTTCTTCTCCTAGAAGTTGTTTTTCTCTTTTTCCAAGCTCATTCACTTCTTTCTGAAGTTTGCTGCTTTTGATCATGGCTTTTGCTTGCTGCCCTTTTAGCTTATCTTGCTCATTTTTCAATAGAACTATCTGTTTTCTGATGCCTTCTTCAACAGTTCTTGCTTTTTTCTGTAATTCTTGTTCTTTTGTTCTTTGTTTTGTCTCTGTTGCTATTGCAAGATTTAGTTTCTTCAGTGCTTCTTCTTTTTGTTTTGAGGATAGTTTTTTGTTTTCTTCTATCTCTGCTTTCCTTTTTATGATGTATTCTTGTAATTTTTGTTCTTCTTCCTTAAGCTTACTCTCTTTTTCTGCTAGTGTTTTTGCTTTTTGTTCTGCGGTTTTTTGTGCAAGTGCTATACCTGCTAATTTTTTCTCTATCTCTTTACTCTCAGCATTTACTTTTCTTTGTTTTTGTGATAATTTTCCTTCTTGGCTTTGTATTGATGATTTTGTTTTCTGTAACTGTGCTTCCTGCAGCTTAGCTTGTTTTTGCATCTGTTGTAAGCTGTCTTTCTGTCTTTTTAGTGTCTGAACTTCTCTTACTTTCTGTTGTACATCTTTTGATTTGTTTTTTAGATCTTCTTCTTTTTGTGCTAGATGTTTTTCTTTTGAAGAAACAACATCTCCATCTTTGATTATCTGTTTTATTCTTGATTCTATCTCTTTTTCTTTTTTGCTTATTTTTGCTTGTTTTGTTTGTAGTTTTTTCTTTTCTTGTTGTAGTCTTGAATAGCTTAACTCTTCTCTTTTGTTTCTTGCTTCTATCCTTTTTGAATCGTTTATTGCTTTTTGGAGCTTTTGTTGCACTGCTCTTTCTTTGTAGGAGATCTCTCTTTGCAAACTGACTTTCCTTGATGTCAGATCCGCTATTTTTTCTTTTTCGCTGTTTATCTTTGCTAGTTTGGAATCAACTTCTTGCTTTGTTTGGTTTAATTTGTTTTCTTTCTGGTTTATCTCTGATTCTTTCTTGATCATTGATTTTTTTATGTTAGAGAGTGCTTGTTTTTCTTTTTGTGTTGCTTTTAGGTATTTTTCCTGCATTGCTTTAAATTCTTTCTCTTTCTTTGCAGTTTCTTTTGTTTTTTGTGTTATTGTGGTTAGATCTTGTTTGATCGCTTTTTCTTTCCTTAATATTGTTCTTTCTTTGCTTGAAAGTTCAGATTGTAGTTGTTTTCTGTTTGAGACTAGTTCTTGTAAGATTGATTTTTCTTTTGCTAGAAGATCGCTTTGTTTTTGCATCTCTGCAACTTTATTCTCTATCTGTCTGCTTTTTGATATTATATCTCTTTCTTTTGAGTTTAGTATCTGAAGTGCTTTCTTGTTTTCTTCTGTTTTCTTATTCTCAATAGCTAATAGCTCTTGTTTTGCCTTTTGAGTTTCCTTAAGATACTTTTCTTGTAACTTTTTCACTGCACTTTCTTTCTGTTTTATATCTGTTATCTTCTTGTTTCTTATGTTTTTTAGATCTTCTTCTTGTTTTTGTTGCAGTTGCTGTATCTGTGCTTTCTTTCTTTCCAGCTCTTTTGTTTGTTTGTTGTATGATTGTTCTGATTGTTTTTGTTTTTGTGCTATATCTTTTTCCAGTGCAGCTTTTTGCTTTTTTAGAAGTGTAATGCTTTGTTTTGATCTTAATTCTTGGTTTTTTGATGCAGTCTCTTTTCTTTTTATCTCTGCACCTATCTTTCTTATTTCTGCAACCAAAACACTTAAGTCTTTCTTTGCGGTTTCTTTTTCTTTCTGTAATGTGCTAACGTCTCTTTGTAGCTTGTCTTTCTGTCCATCCCAGGATTTCATCTCTCTTAGAAGCGCTCTTCTCTCTAGGACTATGTGTTCTAGCTCTGCTTTGTGTCTTTTATCATCAGATTCTATTTGTTTATTTTTTTGTATTAGCTTGTTTTGCAGCCATCTTAACTCTTTGTCTTTTTTCTGTGCTTGCTGCATTGATTTGTTTGATTGTAATATTATTTTTTTTGATTCTGCTTTGTTTTTGTTTGCAGCTATCAGATCTTGTTGTGTCTGTCTCTTTATCCTTAACATTTCTGATTTTAGCCTATCTTTTTCTCTTGTTAGACTTTGAACTTTTGTCTCTGCAGTTTGTTCTTTTGTTTGTAAATCCTTTTTCTCTTTTTCAAGTGCAGATTTTTCCCGTAGTAGTGTGTTTTTTTCTAATGTTATTGTTCTTATCTGATCTGATATCTGTCTTTCTGTTTTAGCTACTGTCTCTTTGCCTGATTTTACGTTCTTTTCTCTTTTTGTTAAGTTATCATAATTTTTATGCAGATCTTTCTCTCTTTTTTCAAGCTCTTTTTCTCTGTTAGCCATTACTTCTTCTTTTCTTATTAGCTGGTGTACTTTTTGTGTTATCTTGTTTTTTTGTTGTTCTACTAGTTTTGTCTCTTTTTGTGCTTTCAGCTCTTTCTGTTTTACTTTTGAGATTACTTTTTCCAGTTCTTCTTTTCTTTTCTTTGCCAGTTTGTCGTTTTCTGAGATTATTCTTGATTTTGCTTCTAGTTCATTGTGTACTTTCTTTCTTCTTGATTCTGTCTCTATCAGGTGTTTGTCTATTTTGTTTAGTTTCCTTGTAACTTCTGATTTTTTGGTGGAGGTATCTTTTAGTTGTTGTACTGCTTTTCTTTCTTGTGCTAATAGCTGTCTTTCTTTTGAGATCAGTTTTTCTTCTTGTCTTTCTAGTGATGCTTCTTTACTAAGTAGGTCTGCTTCTTTGTATCTTATTTTGGAGTGTTCTTTCTTTAGCTGTTTTTCTCTTTTCTTTAGATCTTCTTCTTTATGTAGAATTAATGAGAGTGCATGAGTGATTTCCTTCTTGTTTCTACTACTATTTTTCTTCTTACTTTTAGATTTAGACTTTACCATTCAATCACCCCTCTTTTTCTTTATTTTATGTAAATGCATTTATAAATGTTTATGTTTACTGCTAAATAGTTAGCTTTGTATGGTAAGCTTTATAAATTACCTGCGTTTCCGCCAGTCTATGGTAGAAAAACAATTAATATGCAGTTCATGCAAAAAAAGGATAACCAATGACCCTGGTTCAGTTGTTTTTAACTGTCCTAACTGTGGCAAATCCGAATTAGTAAGATGTTCTGATTGCAGAAAGTTAGCAGCTAAGTACAAATGTTCTGAATGTGGTTTTGAGGGTCCTAACTAAGAGAGGTGTTTGATTATGGCAAATGTTATCATAACTTTGACTATTATGCCTGATTCTCCTGAAGTGGATTTGAAAGGTATTGAAGAAAATGCAACTAAGCTTATCACTGAGTTTGGTGGTGAAGTTGGTAAAGTTGACGTACAACCAGTGGCTTTTGGGCTTAAGTCAGTTGGTCTGGTTTTTGTTCTGGATGAAGCTAAGGGTTCAACTGAAGAAGTTGAGAATAAGATTGCAGAGCTTGAAGGTGTTGCTTCAGCAGAAGTGACTGACGTAAGAAGAGCAGTTGGTTAAATTCTTAATCATTTATTTTTTAATATTTTTTTAAATTCATTAACACTTAGTTTGGTCTTTATAGAATTCTCTCTAAAATGAGTCAATGTGGCTTTCTTGTCTTTCTTTCTGACTTTTTCTAATATCTCAATAGTCTTCCCAACTGTTGCTAACTTCATGCTTTTAGCAAACGCATGTATGTCATAAAAGAATGGCGTCTCATTTTCCTTATACAATGACTGAACAAATTCATTCTTTACTTTTTTCAAAACTTTCTTATCCTGTAGATCTCCATTATACAAAGGTCCTGCAAAATCATATTCTTTTCCACAAGAACATTCGCCTGAATTAAACTTAGATAATTCTCGATTCAAACACTTGGGACAGTAAAGCAGATAGCTATGCTGTTTAATTATGTTGTCTGCTTTCTCTTTTCCCTTCTCACATCTAAAGAATATTCTAAAATAGTGATCCTTAGAATAACTAAGAATGGGAATCAAAGCTCGGTCATTCTGCACACCCATCAGTTGTACTTTTCTAATAAGAATACGTATCCCAATTTCATGCATCAACTCATTACGTAATGGTTTTGCCCAATATTTCCTTACACAAGCTTTTGGAAACGTTCCCGACATCGCACCTGTATCTGTTGCAGTAACAGCCAATATGCCCTCTCTCGCCAACCGTCTAATGCTATTTTCTAAAAAATTGTTCGGAGAACCAAACGGATCAATATCAATATAATCAAATCCTTTACTATTAAGCAAAAACTTGTTTGCATCTTCATTAGAGATTGTAACGTCTTTACACTTAATCTTATTTTTATTCAAGTTCAAGTTTTTCCTTATCAGATCAACCGCATCTGAACTCAAGTCATTTATTGCAATTAGTTTGATGTTCTTCAGCTCTGTTAAAAACCTAGCAGCTCTTACTCCTGTCCCTGCCAGAGGCAACCCAACCTGTAGATCTTTCTTAACTGTTTTTAACAAATCAACTGAAACATCCCTGTTCAACTTCATTATTGGATTGTAGAATACAGGCAGATCTTTTGAGATCTTTTTTTCAGCTGGCACATTTACTGTTGCATTTCCTTCTTGTATCTGTTCGAACATATGCAAAGGAATCTGTTGGAGTTATATATACTTTTTCTATTTATTAAGCAACGAGTTTACGAGTTGCCTATCCAGTAATTGGTGTTTTTTTCACCATTTTATGTTGTTTAGTGGCACTCTGCTTATCGTGCCTTTTTAACAGTAATCTTTATTAATCAAACTAAAATTCGAAAGTATATGGAAAAAATAAGGCAACCGATCATAAGCATTATGGGTCATGTAGACCATGGTAAGACATCCTTGCTAGATAACATCAGAAAAAGCTCTGTTGCCTCAAGAGAAGCTGGAGCAATAACTCAAGCGATAGGGGCATCAATAGTTCCTCTTGACATTCTTAGAAAGACTTGCGGAGCATTACTAGACGCGCTTAAGATCAATGTAACAATTCCTGGATTATTATTTATTGACACTCCGGGTCACGCGGCTTTCACTAACTTGAGAAAGAGGGGTGGGAACTTAGCGGATATAGCTATAGTGATCGTAGACTTAAATGAAGGTTTGATGCCTCAGACAATTGAAGCATTAGAAATCCTAAAACAGTACAAGACTCCTTTCATAATTGCTGTTAATAAGATCGATCTGATCCAAGATTGGGTTGATGTTGACGGTCCTTTGATCACAAAATTAAATAATCAGTCCCAAAAGTTTATGCAGTTATTTGAGACTAAGTTTTATGAGTTAGTTGGAGCACTAAATGAAAGAGGGATTAACTCAGATAGGTTTGACAGAGTTGAAGATTACACTAAACAAGTTGCTTTAGTTCCCATGTCTGCTAAGTTTGGGATTGGAGTTCCTGAAGCTTTGATGGTTCTTACGGGATTAACACAAAAATTCCTAGAACAAGGACTTAAGACAAGTGCTGAAGGTCCTGCTAAAGGTACTGTACTTGAGGTTAAAGAAGAGAAAGGTTTGGGTATGACTGTTGACGTTATTATCTATGATGGGCACTTGAAGAAAAATGATACTATTGTAATTGGTGACTTAAACGAACCTATTGTTACAAAGATTAGATCGTTGCTAGAGCCAAAACCTTTGGCTGACACTATGGATAAAAGAGTTAAATATAATCAAGTGGAAGAGGTAGTGGCTGCAACAGGAGTTAAAATATCAGCACCCGATCTTGATAACGCTCTTGCAGGAATGCCAATAAGATCTGCAACTGAAGAAACTTTAGAAGAAGCTAAGTCTCAGGTTCAAGAAGAAGTTGAAGATGTTTTGATAGAGACTGATGAAAGTGGAGTCATAGTTAAAGCAGACACTCTTGGAAGTGTTGAAGCGTTAGTTAAACTATTGAAAGAAGCTGAAATCCCGATTAGATCTGCATCAATTGGAGATATTAGTAAAAAAGATCTGTCGGAAGCCCAATCCAATTTTGAGAAGGATCCTTTCACTGCAATTGTTCTCGGTTTTAATGTTAAAGTCATTGATGACATTCCTGAAAATGTTCATGTTATCACTGCAGATATTATTTACAAGATTTTAGATGACTACAAAGAGTGGCATGCAGAGATGATGAAAAAAGAGGAAGAGAAAGAGTTGGATAACTTAGTTAAGCCTTGTAAAATCCAGATTATGCCTAACTATGTTTTTAGACAATCAGGTCCTGCTATTTGCGGTACTGAGATTTTGGCTGGAACTTTAAAGCCTGACACACCTATTATGAATCTTAATGGTGATTTACTTACATCTGTTAAAGGTATGCAGGACAAAAATAAGAATGTTGAAAAGGCTGAAAAAGGTATGCAAGTCGCAGTATCTTATCCTGGAATTACTGTGGGCAGACAGTTTAATGAAGGTGATATTTTGCTAAGTGCTGTTCCTGAGGCGGATTTTAGAAAGTTTAAGGAACTTAAAAGATTATTAACGCCCGAAGAGAAAGATATCTTAAAAGAGATTGCAGAGATCATGCGTAAAAAGAATGTTGTCTGGGGCGTTTGATCCCAATAAATTTTTAAATTCTAAAATCTATTATTAATTTATGAAGGTAGATAGAAGAAACAAAGTCGGAACTTACATTATTTTTATTATAGGTATGCTTCTTGTTGGCACAGTTGTTTATTCTTTGTTGGAAGGTTGGCCTTTTATCGATTCATTATATTTTTCTACAACAACATTAACTACTATTGGTTATGGTGATTTGCATCCTACAAAGAATGTAACTAAGTTGTTTACAGTATTTTATGTTCTTTCTGGTGTCTCTTTGGCTTTGTATGCTTTATCTAACATTAACGCTTACTATTTTGAGAGAAACAAGAAAGCCTTGTATAAGCGTTTTTCTGCTATGAAGGATTCTCTTAAGAAAGAAAAATTACCTGATAAATGGGTTGTTCTCAAGAGCAAAAAACCCAAGCATTATCGTTATTTGAAGAAGTGAGTTAAAACGTTTCTTTTCCTTTTCAAACTGTTTATTTTTAGCACCTTGTTCATCTCTTCCATTAGTTTTATTTCTAATGGTAGCTTTGGGAGCTTACCCTTATGGTATGTTAGTTGTCTAGACCATATTGAGTCCCCAAGAGTTTTAACTATGTTTGAAAAATGTTCTTGGAACTTTATGTTTTTTGTAAGCCAGAGCATCTTTGCATTTAACACAAGTATGGTTGTGATGAATATTAGTATGAATATATCAAAAACAAGAGTCAGGACTTCATCAATAATCAACTTACGAGTTACAAATAACACATAAAATATGAAGATGAATGATAATGAAAAAATTGAAGTTTGCCAGATATTCATTATTTTCTTTAGTAGTGCATTACAATTGTATTTTATTATTCTAAATATAAACCCAAATATGTCTCGGGTGTCTTTATCTCTACGCTTTATCCCTATTGAAGTGATTCCAACAGGTATTATTAGCTGAAGCAATAAAAACGACAAAGAGAAAAAGATAAAAAATCCCACATCTAGTGGAACTATGAATTCTTTAATTATGTGTTCAAAACTATTTATTATCTCTAGAGGTGCGTCCATCATTCTTGTCTCCGTTTTCTAACTGCACCTCGGTTTTTTTAGAAATTTCCTTAAAAAGCTGTCTCAACATTTTTGCTCTTGCGGGATCGTTGAAATTAGCTATTGCTTCTACATTGTGTTCTTTTTCTTTGTGAACATCTTCGAATCTGTAAATTTTATCATCTATTACCATAAAATGGTTCTCAAAGTCTGTATTGACAAAAGATATTTTCATTTTTGGATATAGTCTTTTCATTTCACCTATTAATCTTTTATTTCTGTTTTTTGTTAGGATGTTAATCTCAACACCTTTACATATCGCTTTTTGGAATCGTTTTTTTATGCTTTCTTCTTTGTAGAATGTTTCCCTAAATTCTCCTGTAAGTATGTTGATAAAGTTTTTAGCTTGAGGAATCATAGTCTCATAAAGAATTTTTGCATGAGCCTCAGTAGAATTGGGTATGGGTATGTTAGACTTGTTTTTTGCGGCAGAGCCTACAAGTTCTCTATACTCTTCTAGGTCCTTATCTTTCTCTTTTTTATTGACCATCTTATGATGCATGGGTGAGGTGATTTATATAAAACTTGCGATTACTTAACTCGTTGGTGGTAACGTCAGAACTAGTTGTCAAAGCACAATCACCTTGGTTATTACTATGGTAAAACTGATATTTAATTTTTTTGTATATGTGGTAAATGTTTCCAGATCTTTTCCTTTCTCCATCTAAAAACCACAACATTTATATATGATTTCTCATTTCTGTTATTACTCAGGGATGGTAAAATGTTTATAGGCGAAACAAACGACTTAATGCTAGAATTGGCAGAAAAGGACAAAGAGATAGCTATGCTTCACTTTATAAATAAGATTAGAGATAACGCCAGAGACCCATCCGATTTATATTCTGAGTTACTTAAAAAGAGTGTTAACACAATAGAGTCAGAATTAGGTTTTATTATATTAAATAAAGGTAAAAGTATCGAAATTAAAGCAAAAGAAGGTGAAATGGACAAGAAAGTCCTTGGAAAACTAACAAAAGATGCTATTAAGAACAACCAGCCAACTATATTCAACAGAATCTTAAACGAGGAGCTTCTTAGAGCAAATATTTCTTCTATACTATCCATCCCGTTAGTATTTGATAACGAACCTGTGGGTGCATTCATACTACTTAATAAGAAATTTTCAAGATCATTCAACAGATATGATATGAAACTAACATCCACAATCGCTAGACAGATATATTTTGTTTCTAAGAAGCTTGATCTCGTTAACTCACTTGACAAGTCAGCAAAGACATTAGAGTTTGAAAAGATATCAAAAGCTAAAGTAAAAAAGACGCTACTAAAAAAGATGGCAGACCTATTCGAATCAGAACTAGGTTTTGTTGCAGATGTTAAAGCTAGCAAAGCAAAAATTTCAACATCAACACAGAAGCTTGTTAAAGATGTATCAACCTCAATTGAGAGTGTTGCTTCAGAATCAGCTAAAACAGCTAAGATGGTCAACCACCTTAACCAGCCTGCGGACGTTAAGTCGATAGTTTGTATTCCTGTTAAGAAGGACAGCAAGGTAAAGACAATTGTGGGTCTAGTTAATTCTAAGCATAAGAAGTTCTCAACTCAGGACAAAGAGTTGTTCAAAGCATTTGTTAAGAAGTGTTCTTTATTGAATTAGGAAACTTTTTTTAACAACCTATGATTTCTTACAAGTATGGACAGACACCTCAAGATATTCAGCAGAAGAGATCTTAAACCTATTTTCAGATTCATCAAAGAGCAATGGGGAATAAACAATCTAGACTTCCTAGACAACTACGCTTTCAAATTAGTCGATGAAACAAAACTTTACATCATTAACAGAGAAGTTTTTAATCTAAATTTTGACAAACTAAACATAGCAACTATGGGTATTTACTTCGGGGATTGGAGAAAAGACGAACTAAAATTGTCAATTGAAGGATCTCAAATGATAGGAAAAAACGCAACCAAAAACATTCTAGATATCTCAAAAGGGTTATCAAGACTTTGGTTAAGAGGATTTGATTTAGAGTTAGAAACAACATGTGAAGGAATAGTTCTAATAAGACTAAACAACGATTTCTTAGGTTGCGGCAGGGTAAGAGAGGGTAAAATATTCAATTTTATACCCTATATCAGACGCATTAAAAGCGAAGATTGACATCACTGTAAAGTGGTTAAAAAAACGAAACATTTATATACTCAACCGACCTCCTAATGCAATATGGACCGGTCAGACATATTTAACCTGGATAATCTTGAATCTGTAGTTAGAAATAAATTCGGCACTAATAAAGAGGTTAAATTAAAGGATTTAACAAACAACTACAGTGCAATCCCTAACGATTATGAAAGAATAGAACTTAAACTAGAATCTGAAGAAGTATTTTCTGAACTTAGAGATAAGATCCAACCTATCTGCACAGAATTTGAAAAAGAAGGTTATGGTGCTAACTTATTCACAGCAGTTTATGAAGCGGTTCTTAATGCATACCAGCACGGAAACAAAAAAGACACATCAAAAAAGATTACGCTGGCTTACAAACATTCACTTGAACATCTTGACCTGATGGTTGAAGATGAAGGTGGTGTTGTAGATTCAAACTTCGTTCCTTTTGTTTTGAGACATAGGGAAGGAGTATACAAAGAAAAGTTCTTGAATTTTTACGAATTTTCAGGTAAAGAAAAGCCAGACAAAAACCAAGGTACTGGAACATCTTTCATGCATCAGTACGTTGATTCTGTAAACTATCTTATATCAGAAAAAGGTGGTTTGATTGTTCACATGGTTAGGAATAAACCTGCGCCTGAGAAAAAGAAGAAAAAGAAAAAATCACATAAAAGAAAACGAAGGAATAGAAAGAACTAACTGTTCCAGATTTCATCCCCTACGTAATGTAGATTCTTTATCACTTTACCTTCACTACTTTCCTTAATTTCTTCACTTCCAAGCAAACATCTGCCTACTGCAAGAGGTTTCTGATTGTTCTCATCAACAACAACTATTATTGAATCCTTTTTGATCCCTTCCTCAATTTCAGTTATTCCTGGTCGCATTATGTCTGCGCCTTTTACAACAAACTTGACTGCGCCCATGTCTACAGTTATCTTTTTCAAGAAGTTCTCTTTTAATAATTGTTTAAGTGTTGGAACTATCTCGTCATCCAGATAAAAGAACACAATCTCATTATCCACTTTCAAGAATTTGTCATCAATTAATTCTAAAGAAGACTTTTTATCAATAAAATTTTGGACTCCAAACCTTTCCTCTAGTTTGGAGTTTATCTCTTTAACGTCTTTTTTGCTTAATTGCTGTCGTTTCACTTTAGCATATCTTCGATTGGTTTGCCTTCAGATTTTGCAGTTTCAGCTATTTTTTTAGCTTGTTCTTCTAAGTCAACACCTAGATCTTTCAAAGCTTTAACGTGCATCTGCATTAACTGTTCAACTACTTGAACTACTTTTACCATCTCTTCTCTTTCTTTTGCTAATGTTGTTAATGCTCCTTTGTGAAATCCTACTTGTTCGTCTTTGCTTACTTGTTCTTCTGCCATTTTTTGTTTTCCTCCTTCGCTAGGTGGCTGAGCGTTAGCGAACGCCGCCTGCAGTGCCAGCCGATGCTTCAGCTGTTACCTTGCCATTTTTTATTTTCCTCCTACTGTGTGATTTTTTATATTTCTCCATAGAGATAATGCTTTCTTATTTATAAATAAGACTGCTTTTTCTTATATACTACTGTGACATTAGCGTCGTTTTTAAATCCACCAAAAATATTATAAATTGATGCCATTCTGGAGTAGGTATGATTCTTGGAAAGATAGTTGGGAAGTTGTCAACGACAGAGTTTGATTTTGTCGTTAGTAGCTATGCGAAGAAGTTTGACTATGTCCAAGTATTTCATAAGGATCATGGCTACACTTTGTGCCAGATTGTGGAGCTTATAAGAGAAAACAGCAGAACATTAGCTAAGTGTATTGCAATTGGTTTCAAGGATAATGATGGAAGAGTAAAGCAGATCAGAACTCCTTTTTATGCGGGTGACGAAGTTCTTTTAGCAGATGATGAATTCATTAAAACAATTATCCAACTAGCTGAAACTGGTGCATATGTTGGTTTGTTAGAAGGAAGGAATATTCCTGTTTATCTTAATCTAAACAATCTTCTTACTAAGCACGTAGCAGTGTTAGCAAAGTCTGGCGCTGGAAAAAGTTATGCTGTCGGGGTTTTGCTAGAAGAGATCATGGAAAAGAAAGTACCTCTCATAATCCTGGATCCGCATGGAGAATATACTTCGCTTAAGTTCCCTAACGATTCTGATAACGATCTATTTCCTAAGTTTAACATTTCACCTAAAGGGTATGGCGAGTCTGTAAGGGAGTATTCTCCTGACAATAGATTTAACAAAGACGCAATCCCTTTGAAACTTGATTCTAAACTTAACTCGGTAGAACTGTTACATATTCTTCCTGCTAAGCTTAGCTCTGCTCAATCAGGCATCCTTTACGCGGCATTAAAGAATCTTAACTTGTTCAGTTTTGACGAATTAATAAGTGAGTTAGAAGAGCAAGAGTCTGGTCAGAAGTGGAGCATTATCAACATGCTTGACTATCTTAGGAAATTAAAAGTGTTCTCTGCTGCTGGCACGGACTATTCTGAATTGGTTAAGCCAGGTAAGTGTTCAGTTATTAATTTCAAGGGTGTAGATCCTGTTATCCAGGAGATTGTTGCGTACAAGCTTTTGAAAGATCTTTACATGCTTAGAAAATCAGGTTCAATCCCTCCTTTCTTCTTAGTGGTTGAGGAAGCGCATAACTTCTGTCCTGAGAGAGGTTTTGGGGAAAAGAAATCATCAACAATATTGAGAGACTTAGCTTCTGAAGGCAGGAAGTTTGGTTTGGGTCTTTGTGTCATTAGTCAAAGACCTGCGAGGGTTGAAAAATCCATAATCTCGCAATGTTCAACTCAACTTATCTTGAAACTTACAAACCCTAATGATTTGAAAGCAGTTTCAACTAGTGTTGAAGGAATAACAAATGAAACGGAGAGGGAGATCAGAAACTTACCTGTGGGTTCTGCGTTAGTTACGGGTGTTGTTGACCTTCCTTTAATGGTAAATGTGAGAGTTAGAAAATCAAAGCATGGTGGTGAAGCTGTTAAGGTTATAGAAGAAGATGCTGTTGATGTTTTGAAAGAGGTTGAAAATTTTAAGGAAGATGATTTGGTGCCAGTTATTTTACCAAAAACTTCCACTAAAGATTTGAAGGTTATGCATGGTGATGTAAACATTAAAACTTTTTTAGTTCCTTCAGTTATGCTTACCTGTGAAAAAGGAGACAACGAGTTCAACCTTCTTTTCGACTTATACAAAGGTGAACTGATTACTGCTGTTGAGAACGGAAAACATTTTCCTGTCCCAATAGTTTCAAGCTTCTCAATCCAAGAAGTTGCTTTTATTGAAGAGTTTGTTAAGAATAGTGGTGTCAAGCCTCAAGATATGGCTTTATCAGACCAAACTGTTGATACAATACTGCACAAGTTTTATTCTATGAATCTTTTAGAACATAAGAACGGTCAATATGTCTTATCCGATTCATTAAACTGTCTTCATAATCCTTCTGCTTATTCTACTTTTGAAAAGATAGAGTTCAAGAACTTAAAGTATGATGTAAAACTCAACCCTAAACTTTCTGCTGAAGACATTGCAAAGAAGTTCGGAGACAAATTAGCTGTTAAAGAACACAAAGAGTGCTTTATTGTGGTTTATGATATAGTCAAATAATTTTTTCTATCTGTTCATCTATATCTTTAGAAGTGTCTATTGTCGCATGTTCTTCATCTACAGGTTCAAAACGCTTATTTTTTTCATCCAGATAATCTAGCTTTTCCTGTCCTTTGTCTCCATATATTCTTTTTATTCTTTCTTCCATAACATCTGAAGGACAGACAACCTCAATAAGTATATTTTCATCAGATATGTTTTTTGCTTTATCTCTATTGGACTTTTTTGTGAATGTTGAGTCTAAGATGACATTCTTTCCCTCACTAATCAATTTTTCTGCTCTTGAAAAAGATTCATCATACACTTTTTGTAGCTCTTCTTCTGAATAGGTTGGGTTTTCTATTATTTCATCTCTTACTGCATCATTTCTTATTATGATTCCATCTATTTTTTCTGCAATCTTCTCTGCAACTGTTGTCTTTCCTACTCTTTCCTTACCGCATATTATAACTAACATTTTATTTATCAACCAATTTAGCTTTCTTTACGATAAATCTTGCGCACTCGGGACTTTCTTCAACTATGTCGGATTTCGATATCTCTATTCTTTTACTAAATCCTGGTCCGTCTAACACTAATGATTCAAACTCTCCCCCTTCTCCTGCTACATTCAATCCTATGGATTCCCGTAAGTGAACTAATTTATCAATATCTTTATGTTTAATCTCTCGACCTAACCATTTTTTATCTAAACCCTCTGCTGCAATAGAACTCATAACTATTGAATATCCATTATCTATTATCTGTCTCATCTCTATCTCTTGGTCAATGTGCCATAGTGGAGAGAATATTTTTAACCCAAGACTATCGCATATCTTTTCCACTCTATCTCTTTGATAGTTTGAAAATATTGCGCCTGTTACGATTCCTTGTATCTTGTATTTCTTCTTAGCTTCTGATATGACCTTCTTCAAATCTGCTAGTTCTTTCTCTTTAACACCTTCGGTCTCTCCCTTAATGAGTGGAATTCCCAACGATTCTGCTTGCAAATCGACTAAGTCAATATTTGGTGTGTGAAACATATAACTATACTCGTTAGCACTTTTCAAGCTTATCAAGCACTCAATCGGGTAGTTTTGTTTCTGCATTGTGTGCATTGCATACATGGAGTCTTTTCCTGAGCTAAACAAAACCCCAAGACGCACATTCTTCTCGGGATAGTACTGCAACAGATATTCTGATTTGCTTTTTCCTTCTTTCTTAGCCAACTTAGCGATAGCTCTGTCAAACTTGCTCCCGTACTGTGCTGCTCTTTTCTTCAAGAGTGCAAATTTTGAAGGCACACCTATCTCACTAGCGATCTCTCGCAACACCATCTTGCCCATGTCATCTTTAATCTTATACTTTGCAGGAATCTTAAGTGCATATTCAACTAATGAAGTATCCAAGAATGGCGTCCTTAACTCAATTGAGTTGTTCATCGTTATAACATCATCTCTATAGAGATCTCTCTCATACATTTTTAACAATCCAGAAACGCATTCTTTATTGATATCTGTGCTTTTTTTATGTCTGTCATATCCTGCAAATATTTCCTCGCTACCCAATCCAGAAAAGATTACTTTCACTCCGTCTTTTTTTGCCATCTCGCATGCAACATAGAAAGTTAAAGCCACACCCACTTTTACAACATTGCTGTCTTCAATAAGTGGAACTATCTTTTTCAACTTTTTCTTAACCTCAGATAAACTTATCACTTTTTTCTTTAGCTTAAATCCTAACTCTTTAGCAACTTCTTCAGCCTGTTCCAGATCTTTTGCTTTCCCCATGCCTTTCTCTTCTAGTGCAGCAGTATAACAAGTAAATTCGACCCCATATTTTTTGCATATGTATGCTATCGTTGTGGAATCTATCCCACCTGAAAACAGTATTCCAAACTTTCGTTCGGGCAATCTTTTTCTGACTGCAGATTCTATCAGCTTCAGTGTTTTTTTCTTTATTGCAGCTTTGCTTTCCTTCAGATTGTCTGTCTTAAAGAATTCTCTTTCTTCAAATGTTATTTTCTTGCTATTAACATCATAGTGCAATATCTTTCTAGGATTTAATTCTTCAATCCTTTCACCTTTCAAAGCTTTTTTTTCTGATGCAAATCTTAACCCATTCTCATCTGTAAACCATACTGGTTTTTCACCCATTATATCTCTGCATACGACAACTTCATCTACTGACCAGTATGCAAATGCATACACTCCATCTATTTCATCAAGAATCTTGCTTATTTTCTCAATTCCTTTTTTCTCAATAAGTTTAAACAACAGATCAGAATCGTTTTTTGCATTCAGTTTATATTTGCTGTTCAAATCTGCCCAATTGTAAATTTCACAGTTTGCAACAAATTTCCCTTTTCCAAGTAAAGGTTGTGCTACTGAATTGACGACTGAATGTAAGTTATGTCCTAGATGATTTTTACCTTCAGAAACTATTCCTGTGTTGTCTTTTCCTCTGTTCTTAATTTTCTTTAATCCGGACTTAACTTCAGAAACTGTTCCGTTAAACACCCCTATGATTCCGCACATTTTTAGTTCAAATGTATTTCAAGCACATCCCCATCTACTAGTTCATGATCCAACATAAACTTTTGTCCTGGAAATTTTGCACTTTTGCCCCACACTCTTGAGAATTTGAATTTGGTCTCGAAATCTTTATGTAATTTTCTGCACATTCCTCTTACAGTTATTCCCTTCAGCATGATCATTGGTTCTTTCATGTCTGCCTCTTTGCCAATTTCTTTTGTGTAGATCCTGATGAATGAGAGTTTGTTGAATATCAACTCTTTCAGATCCTCCAATCCATATTTTTTGTGTACTGATATGCATATGTCTGGGTTTAACATTTTTTTCAATTCATCTAATCTTTCAGAGCTGATCGTGTCTATTTTTGTTAAGACAAGTATTGTTGGCATATACACTTTGTTCTTTTCTAAAACATCAATCAATTGATCAACAGAAATGTCGGTTCTTATTACTATGTCTGCGTTCACTATCCTAAATTCTTTCATAACTATTTTCACAGTTTCAACATCTATCTTAGTTAGCTTGACTGTTGATGCAACCCTTATTCCACCTGTTGCTTTTTTTGTTATTCTCACATCTGGGGGTTGTTGGTTGGGTCTTATCCCTACTTCCGCCATCTCTTTTTGCAGTTGCTCATAGTGTTCTGGGAAGTTTGCATCCACAACGACCATTGTCATCTCTGCATTTCTCATTACAGATAGCACTTCTTTTCCTCTTCCTTTTCCTGATGCTGCTCCTGCAACAACTCCTGGAACATCTAGAACTTGTATTTTGGCACCCTTATAATCAAGAACTCCGGGTACTACAGTCAGTGTTGTGAATGCGTAGTGTGCAACTTCTGATTCTGCGTTTGTTAATGCATTTAGTAGTGTTGACTTTCCTACTGATGGGAATCCAACCATTATTACTGCAGCATCTCCTGTTTTTCTTATTGAATATCCTTCGTGTACTGTTTTCTTGCTTGCTCTTGCTTCTTTTTTCTCTTTTAGTTTTGCAAGCTGAGCTTTCATTAAGCCTATTGCGCCTTGTGTTCTTTTGTTGTATTTTGTTTTTGATATTTGTTCTTCTAAGTCCTTTATTCTTTGGTCTGGCTCAACTCTTCCCGTTACTTCCTTTTTTTTAGCTTGAGCGGGTTTTCTGCTTTCCTTTAGCTTAGCTTTGTCTTTTTTTGTGACCATTGTAAAAATCTTTGATTTTTAGCACGCAAGAAATTTCCAATTTCTGCACGTTTGGGCATTATTATTTGGGGTTTCTTTTTTAAATTTTCCTTAATCTTACATTAATTTTATAAAAGATGTGCTCTCTACAGAAGGTATGGCAAACGAGACTGTTGTACAGACTGTAAGTTCATTTAATGAGGTTATTGCTAGTGGTTTTGTTGGTAATTTGATTATTGCGATTATTATTGTTCTTGTCGGTCTTGTTATTGGAAGGATAGCTGGTAAGTCAGTAACTAAACTTCTGAATACTATTGAGGTTAATATGCTTGTTAAGAAGACAGGTGTTAAATTAGAACTAGAGTCATTTGTTGGTATGTTGGTATCTTGGCTTATCTACATCCTTGCTTTTTTGATGGCGTTAGACCAGTTAGGTGTCAGAACGTTTATTTTACAGATCATTTTGGTTATCGCGGTAGTTTTAATTCTTCTATCTGTTCTTTTGTCGGTGAGAGACTTCCTACCTAACTTTTTTGCGGGATTGTTCACGATAAAAGAAGATATCCTTAAAGTTGGTGATAAGATTAAGATTAGGGGAATTGAAGGCGTTGTCGAGAAAGTAGGTGTTCTTGATGTAAGGGTTAAGACAAAGAAGGGAGATATTCTTGTAGTTCCTAATTCTCACCTAGTTAAAGAAGGGTTAACAAAGAAAAAATAATTATGCTGTTTCTAACGCGCTTATCACATTCCAGATTTGCGTTCTTGTGTATGCTTGTATGTTTGCATCCTCTGCTAAGTCATCAAGTACATTAAGTGCTTTATCCACTTTGATTGACTTTTCTTCTTCTGCTTTTAGAATTTCATTTACTTCTTGTAATTTTGACATTACATTTTTAGGTATGGATCCGTCTTCTTGGATTTCTTTGATGGTGTCTATGATGTTTTGTATTGTCTCTTCCATTTTCCACGGTTTCACTTCTTTTCTTTTTTTAGCGTGTCCATTACTTCTTTTTGTATTTTGCTTGTTTTTTCTTTGATTGTGCTTTCTTGTTTCTCTAGTGTTTTGATTCTTAGCTCGGTTGTCTCCTTTTTTGCTTGCAAGTCTTTTGTCAGCTCTTCTTTTTTACTTTCTACCATTATGCTTCCGACTATTTTGTAAGCTGTTTTAGAATTTTCAAGTTCTTTTAGTGCATTGTCAATTTCCAATAGTTGTGTTTGGAATTGTTTCTTTTGCATTAGTAGCGTTTGTACGCTTTGTTCTGCTAGTTGCAGTTGTTGTATTTTTTGTTGTGTGTCGTCTTCCATTTTCATAAATCCTTCATTTTTTCATATGCTGTGCATAATTTGGTTATTGAATTCAGGCTTGCTCTTAGTGCAGTCGAATCCTCAGATATGATTGTAATTTTTGTTTTCTTGCTGTCTTTTGTTATTTTTTCTGTGGTTCTGTTTCTGCTCTGTATCTCTGGTTTTAGTATATCGTATAGATCTTCGTCAATTGTGATTTCTGCCGTGTATTTCATCTTACTGACAGCTTATCTTGCTTTTATTTTTGTGACTTGTGTTCTTGGTTTGAATAGTATCTTTCCACCACAGTAAGGACATCTTACTTTTTTTCTTAGCAAGTCTGGGCTCACTTCTTTTTTGCAATCAAAACATTTGTATACGGCCATTTTGTAATTACCTCACTTGGTATGCTTTTCCGGTGAATGTTGATTCACACTTTCCACATGTCCAGATCCCTGCTGCTTTTCGTTTTACTTTTTCTGATCTGCAGTAAGGGCATTTTCCTTTCGGTTTTGTCTCTACGTCTGATATTCTTGTTCGTATGGTTTTCCCATATCTTGCTCCAAATCGTTTTACGGATCCTTTTCCTCGTTTTACCATTTTAGCTCTCCATTAATTTGAACTGGGGCTGCCCGGACTTTCGCCAGTCAATCCCATTTTTAGCGGATCGATTCTGTTTCGAACCGGGGTCATCTGGCCCCAAACCAGAAAGGCTAAACCAAGCTACCCCACAGCCCCTTTTTATAGTGAGAATTAGGAGCCTTTTTATAAAGCTTTCTCTATTTGTATTTTAGCAATACAAGGCTTATTTAGCTGTTTTTCTTGATTTCTAGCCATTTTTCTAGTGAACTTCACTTACCTTACATGCCTGTGAGGGTAACAGCTTACCACAACCTTATTAAACACCTCTTTTTAACTGAGTTGTATGGCAGACATAACATCAAAAGAAAAGTTTGATTTGAAGAAGTTCATTAAGGATATCTCTAAGCATAGGGGTAGGCACACTGAATTGGTTACTGTGTACATCCCTGCAGGTTATGATATTAATAAAGTAGTTAATCAGCTTCAGCAAGAACAAGGAACTGCTACCAATATTAAGTCTAGTGCAACTAGAAAGAATGTTATTGATGCTTTGGAAAGGATGATCCAGCATTTAAGGTTATTCAAGCAAACCCCTCCTAATGGGTTAGCTGCGTTTAGTGGAAATGTTTCTGAACAGGAAGGTAAAAGCGATCTGCAAGTTTATTCTTTAGAGCCGCCTGTTCCTCTAAATGTTAGGATTTACAGGTGTGATAAATTGTTCATAACTGAACCTCTTGAGGGGATGGTTGAAACAAAAGAAGTTTATGGTTTGGTTGTTCTTGATAATAGAGATGCTAATTTTGCGGTACTAAAAGGAAAAGCGATTATTCACTTAAGAAAAACTCACTCTGAAGTTCCGGGTAAGATGCGAGCAGGAGGTCAATCAGCACCAAGGTTCGCAAGATTAAGGGAGGGCGCAGCAAAAGAACATTACAAAAAAATTGCTGACTACATGACTGAACTATTTTTGGGATTAGAAGGGCTTAAAGGAATTCTCATAGGTGGTCCAAGCATTACTGTAAACAATTTCATGCAAAAGGATTATGTTACTGGAGATTTAAAGAAGAAGATTATTGCACAAAAAGATTTAAGTTACACTGGCGAGTTTGGAGTTCAGGAATTGGTTGATAGGTCCCAAGACGTTTTAGCTGCTGAAGAACTTGCAGAAGAAAAAGCGATTATGCAACGTTTCTTTAACTTACTTTCAACTAAGCCAGGCATGGTAAGTTATGGTGCTTTACAGACTGAAGAAGCTCTAAAGATGGGTGCAGTAGAAACCCTTCTTCTCTCAGAAAATCTTGATCCAGCTGTTATTGAAAAATTTGAGGAAGAAGCTGAAAAAGTAGGAACTGAAGTAAAAATAATTTCCACAGATTCAAGAGAAGGTGTACAACTTAAAGAGATGGGCAAGATTGCAGCTATTTTAAGATTTAGTATTGATAACTAATTCTATAAAAAGTTTTAATATGCGCCGAATAGGGGCCATTTGTGTTTAAATAGGCAGAACAAATTTTTTATACTGGTTAGTTAACTTTACAGTTATGAAATTCATAGAAACTGCATTCGCTAGCTTATTCCCCAATAGACAACTGCCAGAGATTAAAGTAAGATACACAAATCACTTCAAAGCATACAATGCCAATGTTTCACTAAACAAGTTCTCAAACACTTTGGAGTTTGGACTCAGTAAAAAATGGAGATCAGTCAGCGAGGAAATAAAGATTGGTTTGATCCAAAGTCTATTGGCAAAGGTTTACAAGACTAATGTTAGAACAATACAGATGGACTTGTATGACAACTTTACGAAACACTTACACATTTCTATCCCGAAGACTGAATCGGACCCAGTTCTTGAAGCATCTTTTGATAGAGTTAATGAAGAATATTTTTTTAACAACATTGAGATTCCAAACCTTATTTGGGGTAAGTTTGCGAAGTCCACATTAGGGAGCTATGAGTATGCTAGAGATCTTATCACTATCAGCTCTTTTTTCAAGGAAGCACCAGAACATTTGCTAGATTATGTTATGTATCATGAACTTCTTCATAAAAAGCACAAGTTTGAGACAAAATCGAACAGAAGCAGGCATCACACTTCGAAGTTCAGAGAAGATGAAAAGAAATTTAAAAATTTTGAACAGTTAGAAAAGGAGATAGCTTCGTTCCTTAGATACAAAAGAGTTCCAAAAAAGAAGAGTTCTTGGTTTACTTCCTTGTTTAGATGATTCCGAAACGTTTATAAAAGAAGTAACCTAAAAAACACTAATAAAACAAAGAGGTATTTAAGATGACAAATATATGTGTTATTGGAACAGGTTATGTTGGTTTGATTGCGGCAGTTTGTTTTGCTAAAGTGGGCCACAAAGTTGTTTGTGTTGATAATAATCAAGAAAAGGTTGACAAAGTTAATGGTAAGATTCCACCTATTTACGAAGAAAGTTTACAAGAGTATCTGAATGAAGCTATTGATTCTGGAAATCTTAGAGCTACAACAGATTTACATAATGCGGTTAAAGAATCTGATGCTACTTTTATAGCTGTAGGCACTCCTTGCAGAGAAGATGGGAGCATAAACTTAGATTTTGTTAATTCAGTTATTGAAGGTATTGGTCCTGCATTAAAAGAGAGAGAAGGTTATCATGTTGTTGTTACTAAGTCAACAGTTGCCCCGGGAACAACTGAAAGGTTTATTCCAAGACTTGAAGAGTTGTCAGGTAAAAAATGCGGTGAAGGTTTCGGAATTTGTATGAATCCTGAATTTTTGAAAGAAGGGTTAGCTATTGAAGATTTCATGAAGCCTGACAGAGTTGTTATTGGGCAGTCAGATGATCATGCAGGAAATGTTATTGCTGAAATCTATCAACCTTACGAAACTGAGATTGTGAGGATGTCTTCGCTGAGAGCTGCTGAGATGGTTAAGTACACCTCAAACTCTCTTTTAGCAACTAAGATAAGCTTCGCTAACGAAGTTGGAGACATCTGTAAAAGGTTAGGTATTGATGTTTATGAAGTTATGAAAGGTGTTGGCCTCGATCATAGGCTTGGTCCTTATTTCCTAAATGCAGGTCCGGGTTTTGGAGGAAGCTGTTTCCCAAAAGATGTTTCTGCACTTATACACAAAGCAGGTGAAGTTGATTTTAACGCTAAACTTCTGAAGATGGTTCTCGAAGTTAACCACGACCAGCCTTACAGGGTCGTAGATTTGGCTAAGTTCAAGGGATTGAGAGACAGGATTGCTATTCTTGGATTAGCATTCAAGCCAGGAACTGATGACATCAGATACACCCCTGCTAAACCAATTATAGAAGAGTTCTTGAAGGAAGGAAAGCAGATTTTTGCTTATGATCCTCAAGCTATGGACAATATGAGAAGTGTTTTCCCAGACATCACTTACACTAACTCTGCTAGAGAAGCAGTTGAAAATGCAGATATGGTTATCATTGTAACTCATTGGGACGAGTTCAGAGATGACAATCTATACAAAGGCAAGGTTGTTATTGACTGTAGAGATATCGTGAAGGACAGATGCGACATGGATTATGAAGGTTTGTGTTGGTAAAACGATGAATATTCTTGTTACTGGCGGAGCTGGCTTTATAGGGTTTCATGTTGCTAAAGCTTTGCTCGACAGAGGAGATCATGTTATTATTGTAGATGATTTTAATGATTATTATGACCCTCAACTTAAGGAAGACAGGATAAAAGCACTAGGTGATTCAAACTTTAAACTTTACAGACAAGATATTTCTGACTTTAAAGAGATGGAAAATATATTCAAAGAGAATCAGATTGATAAGATCTGTCATTTGGCAGCACAGGCAGGCGTAAGATATTCTATCGATCACCCTCTCTCTTATGAGTCTAATAATGGTAGGGGAACGTTAGTTATTTTAGAGATGGCAAGACATTTTAACGTTAAGGATGTTGTTTTTGCTTCTAGCAGCTCCGTGTATGGTGGCAATAAGAAAGTTCCATTCTCGGAGTCTGATGTTGTAGACAACCCTGTCTCACTTTATGCTGCAACAAAGAAGTATGATGAGCTGATGGCTTACACATATCATCATCTTTATGGTTTGAACTGTACAGGTTTAAGGTTTTTCACAGTATATGGTCCTTTTGGCAGACCGGATATGGCTTTGTTTAAGTTCGTAAAAGCGATTACTGAAGACCAACCTATTGATGTTTATAATCATGGCAACATGAAAAGGGATTTTACTTACATTGATAATATTACTTCTGGAGTTCTCGCAGCTATTGACAAGCCATTCCCTTATGAGGTAATTAATCTGGGAAACAACAGAACTGTGGAATTACATTATTTCATAGAGCTGATTGAGAAAGATCTTGGTAAAGAAGCAAAGAAGAATATGATGGATATGCAACCAGGGGACGTTCTTGAAACTCATGCTGATATTGAGAAAGCAAAAAGCTTATTGGGGTACAATCCCGGAAATGACGTTGAAGAAGGTATCAAGAAATTTATTGATTGGTATAAAGAGTATTACAGTATAGAATGATTATTTCTTAACTTTTAGTTTGCCAGACTTGGTAAGGTAAGGATACACGAAGTACAGGAAGGATAAGAAGTATGTTATGAAAAGTATCCATCCTATGTTGCTATGGAATGCGCCTATTGCAAACTCTTTTGAGATTGTTTTTCCAACAATCATTAATGAGTACACTCTTAGTATGTTCACGCAGTACATACCTATGACTCCAAAAGGGAATATTATGAATGCTTTTAGTTTGTTTATTCTGCTCCAGTCAAACACGATTATCATGATGAATAACATTGAGAACAAGCTCATGCCATCTATTCCTGAGCAAGGGCTGCCGATTAAGACTCCGAAGTCTCCTACAACTAACGAAGGATATGCTGGGTTTTTTAGGCTGTATCTTACTTCTGGGAAGGTTAGTGCTAATAAGAACGCTACAGAGATTGTGACTATTTTTGACAAGAACATCCATGCACCTCTTATGAAGATTACCATGTTGTATACTATTGCGGTCATGACAAATGTTGCAACTATCTGTTTCCAGAAGTCCTTAAAGAATCCAATTAAAAACTTAAACCCGTATATTGCTACTGCTAGGGATATTGCTGCACCTAGTAAACCTATGTACTTCATTATGAATAGTAATGTCAAGTGATCTGAAAAACTGCTGAGGTTTCTGTAATTTGTTAAGAATCTTGATAGTAAGAATAATGCTTCAAACACTAGGAAAAGAGCTCCACCAACAATCATATCTTTTCTTATTAGTTTAGCTCCTTTTATGTTGAATAATTTTTCTCTGTATGCTACAAAAAAGATTGCTACTGCAATCAGTGCATATTTTGATAGTTCAAATAAAGCAGCACCTATTATGCCCTTTAAGGGGTGTTCTGCATTCGACCAAAAGAACTGCTTTAGTAGTTTTGGGCCCCAGAATACAAAGACAGACATTAACAGCACATAAATTGCCGATTTTGCTGCTAACTGCACAAATCCTTTGTGTTCAGCTATCATCTCTTTTATTTTGCTCATCTTTATTCATCCTGTATTTTTTATTTTATAAATGTTATGGAAATATTAGGTAGCTTGCAATGGCAAGTATTGAAAATAAGGTTTCAACACCTATCAAATAATAAACAATACTTTTTTCAGTCATGTTTTTGAAGTGTTTCATCAAGAAGATTGTCAACCCATATGACTTTTTTGCTCTTGTTTTCAGCACCCCTTTTTTTGTTGTGTAATCGCCCATCGCTTTTGGTGTAAACTTAAACCAGGTTCGTATGTATAACAAGAAGTGAAGACCATAGGGTACCATAACTATTACCAATGCCCGTTCTATGTTTCCTATTATTGCTCCTACGGCTATTGCACCCCCAATAAATAAGGTTCCTATGTTGCCGGGAAGTATCCTGGAAGGGTAACGGTTATACTTGTATAAAGTCATCTGCACTGCAAGTAGAGTAGTCAGAAATAATACTGCAGTTGTGTTAAACTTCATGTATGATATTATCAGTAACCCTAATGTTGCTATTGCGCCCATCCCCGGAACCAATCCATCTAATCCTGCTAAGATGTTGACTGCATTTGAACAGAATACGATGATTATTGGGATTATCACTAATGCGTATAGTATTCCAAATTCTACATTTCCTATGAACGGGACATTGACTATTGTTTGTTTGGTGTAGTTTGCTGCAACTAAAGGTATTGTTGCGAATATTGCCATCAGAGGTTTCGTTCTTTTTCTTGTAAACTCTAGGATGTCATCTACCATTCCAAGTAGGGCAAGTAAGGTTACTGTCAATAAGCCAAACATTAGTATGTTTGTGTCAATTACATTCTTATCAAATATTGCAAAAACACCCATCATCACTGTTATTGTAAATATGAATCCCATGAACGCTGCTATCCCTCCTAGTGCAGGTACTTTTCTTTCTTTTGAATACTTGTTTGTGTCTAGTCTGAATATTTTTTTTGATTTAAGTTTTCGTGTGATTACTTTAAAGAAGAACAGTGATGAAACGCAAGCTATTAGGAATGCTGCAACAATATTTATCCAGATCATCTTCATTATTTTTCCCCTTGCTGTATTTATAAATGTTTTGCTTGATTTTGTTGCGTTCTCAGTAGAAATGTTTTTAAAGTCTGTTTTTCATTTTTTATTTGATGGTTAACAACATTACTGTGGGGATCTGTGCATATAATGAAGGAAAAAGTATTGGGAGAGCAGTAAGTAGCATTTTGCCCGAACTAAATAAGACTGATGAGCTTATTGTGGTTGCTTCTGCATGCACAGATTATACTGTGGATGTTGTAAAAAAGTATGCAAGAAAAGATAAGAGGATAAAACTTATTGAAGAATCTGCCCGTTCTGGTAAAGGTTCTGCTCAAAATGTTATAATGAAAAAAGCGAGGAATGAGCTTGTTGTTTTCACCGATGCTGATTTGATAATAAAACAAGGCTCTATAAAAAAGCTTCTGCCTCATTTTAATGATAGCTCAATAGGTGCGGTTATGGGCAGAACAGTTCCTTATCTGTGTGATAATTTCTTTGCTAACCTTCAAAAGTTTGGGTGGGATGTTTTGCACGAACGAAGATCAAAAGAATCAGAGGCAGGTTCTTTGTTTGCGCTTAACGGTTATTTGTTTGCAGTAAGAAAGAAAGCTTTTGTTAGTATTGATAAATCAAATACTGTTGAAGATGCTCTTCTGGGTTGGAATATAAAGAATAAAGGATACAGCATAGTCTACGAGCCCGATGCAAAAGTTCTAGTCAATCCTGCTCACACGCTTAATGATTATATTGTTGAGAAGAAAAGGGTGAGATATGGTTGGTGGCAGATGACTAAAGCAGGAATGAACATTAAGCGACAGAGGTCAGTTTCAGATCTTAGATATTTATTCACTAGCATTTACGCTTGGCCCTATCTTTTTTTAGATTTGTACATATGGGTAAGTGCGTATCTTGACTTAAAGCAAAACAAAAATCTTAAGGATGAATGGAAGAAGATAAGTTCTTCTAAAATTTAGTGCCATAAGAACTTTTCTATGACCTTTAAAGGAACATCAAATAAACCATAGTCTGCTTTCTTGTCTTTTATTATTGTCAGCACGTTTTTCAGCATGTAGATATAACACCCTAATAACCATATTAGTGAAATCCAGGATATTATTTTTTCTAGGATCATTAGCCCAAAGAAGAACCAAAGTAGGAATGAAACCAGTCTTCCTATAAAGTAGACCAGCGGTGCAAAGAACTGCATAGCTATTCCTTTCCTTGTGGACTCTGGAAGCAGTTGTTTATTGTTTATTATTGAGATTATGAATAATAGGGTCATTAGACCGCCTATTAATGGAAGGTTAGAGATGATTGCGAATAGTTTAGTGTCTAAAAATTTCATTTTGTCACCTTGTTAATTGCATTTTCAAGATCTTTTGAATCAACACCTTGTTTTAACAGTGCTTTTTTTAAAGATTCGATCTTAAATCCTTTTTTCAGTCCTTTTTGTATGTATTCTTCCAGGTAGCTTTCTGGTTTTTTGAATCTATCTGAAGCTTTTTCTACTACGCTTTGTTCAAATCCTTTTTTAACTAAAGTCATTTTAAGAGCACTAACTGAGTAGCCTTTTTTCAGACCTTGGTCAAAATAGTCTTTTAGTGAAGTAACGCTTTTCTTACCTTTTACTTTTTCAGTTATTTTTCTAAGTAATGGGGAAGATATTGCACTTTGTGCTGCATCATCCACATCTATTTTTGATATTCCTTGAAGGTACAGTGCTTTTTTCAGGCTTTCTATGTCGTGGCCTTTTTTTGTTCCTTCTTTGAAGTATTTTTCTAAAGAGTCAGTTGTCTCTGGTTTTATTATATTTGCTTTACGTAACAGATACACTGGCACAAAAAGTATTGCGCTCACTACAACTAGAACAATTGCAAGCGGCACGCCCACTTTTAGTCCTGGAAGCACACTTGTAAATGCTTTTACTATGTCTTGTTCTCCAATCCTTATAAGCCCTCTTCCCAGGATGAAAAGGAAGGGTATAAGCATGATGCTTTTTATCTGTTTGTTGATGAAAGGGAATGCTATTAATATTGCTAAACATAAGAAGAACAGCATCATTCCTCTACTGTATTGTGCCGTGTCTAGCATGCTGCTTATTCCTTGAGCTTGCACTAGTGGGAACGAAAGTAACAGTGCAGTCAATAGTTTTTTGAATCTCATTTTGTATCATCCCCTTTACTTTCGCATGCTAATACTTTTTGTGTGAGAGAGTCTTTTAGATCATCTCTTGTGCATAGATAATTTTGGACTTGTTTATAATCTTCGTTCCTCATCTTAGTATACATCTCTTTTAGAGAGAAGGCGTTCCCTATTCTCTGGTCATACAAGAATCCTTCTCCAGACATTACGGTTATTACTTCTCTTTTTGCCATGAACTCTGTTTGTGGCAGTGCCAACAATAGTATCATAAAAAGTATAGGTACAAAAACTAACGCAATATTTATTTTTCTTCTAAACATTCTTGAGAAAATTAATATAAGTACCCCGAGTACAGAAAAGATAAGCCTTACTGTGTTCCCTCCAAAGACTGTGTCGGGCATGAAGAATGCGGTTAAAGTCATTCCGAAAGGAAGGTTTCCGTGATAACTTACAGGCATATGTGCAATGTAGCCTATGAGGGTATAGAACAGTTTGAGTAAAAAATATGAAACAAACATTATTATTGCAGCAAGCCATATTTTTGTTTTCTTAATCTCTACTACCAGCAATATTAGATATGCACTTAAGAAAGAGAACAGTATTGCAGATAGGAATGTTATCAGTTTAGCATTTGTTATGAACAACTTTTTGAAAGGATGTCTTAAGCTGCCCTCTTTGCTTAGTTCTTCTTCTATCTCTTCGATGCTCATCACTTCTATTTTGGATGAGTTGAAATTTTCAAATAGGTTTCTCGAACATCTGTAGTTTTCATACTTGTCCACAACAAATATTTTTTCAGCGCTTCTTTCTGTTAAGAAGTATTGTTTACTCCCGCATTTGTAGCTGTTTCCTATGATTGCATAGTCGATAGTTTTTGTTAACCCTATTGTGTTCCAGAGATAGGTGGTAAATGTCGAAAGCACTTTTTTATCTGTTTCAAAGGGTTTTGTTGATTTTTGTAAGTTTAGGACTGTTTTTTCTGGGTTTGGGACTATTTGTGCGAATTGGGCCATAAGTAAGAATGTAAGTATTAATGCAAGCAGCATGTGTTTTGATTTTATGTTGAATGAGGGTATGAATTTTGCTAGCGTAAATAATGCGATGGTTGCTAGTATTAAGATTAGGATCAGTCCTTTCTGCACGGCAGACTTTTTCCCGGGATCATAGTATACAACTGCTGGCAGTTCTATGTGTGGGAAGAAGTAGGTAGACTCGTCCATCTTGATGACATCTTTTGGTCTTTCAGCATCACCTATCTTTTTGAGTATGGGTTTTTCAGGTAGGTGTATTGTAACTTTTTGATATCTCCCGTTGTTGACTGCAATAGTATTTTGTTGAGGTGTGGAAGCTATGCTATTTCCTCCAACAGACCACATAGAATGGTAATATACTACGTCTAAGTCTTTAATTCCTGTAACGGTCCTAAAGTTTCCTGTTAAGGGATACCTTTCCATCCCTGTAAACACTGCCTCTTTCGGCACAGTGAAAGGTTTTGTCGCATTCCTTATCCTAAGTACTATTTTTGATACTGGTTGTGCGTATACAAAAGTTTCTTCTGGCAAGTACATATCAACTTTCCATTTGAATGATTTTCCTTGTGTGTATCCTTGGTTGTCTATCCCTCTTATATTTAGTGCGGAATATCCCACCACTTCTTTTTCAGTATAAGTAAGTTCGTCAGGATCGACTTTATATGCAAGCACGGCTGGCAGAATGAATAATGATACAAGTATTAGCAGTGTTAGCTTTTTCATTTTCCCTCTTTTTCTTATTTTTACTGTGTTTTTTTATGATACAAAAATAGTGCAATTCCTGCAATTATGACTGTAGCTATTATTCCTGTAACTGAAAATTCTGGTGCTTCATATGCAACAGGACTTCCATCAACGCCGAAGCTTGAGAAGTGTGTAACATCAAAAACAACTTCACCATCTGAGTAGCTTATCAAAGTGCATATTCCGTCTGCTTCACAGTCTCTGCAATTCCCTGTAACCTCTGTAAAAAATTCACTGAAGTCGGGTCTGTAACATAGTGTTGGTCTGCCGTATATGTCGGTTTGTTTAAGTGTGATTCTTGCTGAAGTGTCTACTCCTTCATCTAGCACTGAAGAGTCTGCAGCTGCCAGTCTATAGTCAACCAGAGTATATTCTTCCTCGTCTTTTCCAAATGGATTGCCGTTTTTCCATTCTATCTTTCCATAATCGTCTTCTTCGAGAACCTCAACACCTACATTAACGGTATCTGTTAAAAGTAAGTTTTCATTTCCATCATAACAAGAAACTGTCCAGTCATGTTCTCCTTCACTTAACTCGTATTCTGTTTGATATAACCCGTCTGTTCCTTCCATGTATACTGGGTTTGTCCATGCATCATAGTCATAAAATCTTATTGTGCAGTCTCCCACGCCGGTATAGTTAGCATAAAATGATGGGTGTTCTGCCCATATTGCCAAGTATGAGTCTTGGCCTTGTTGTTCTTCATATGCAAGAACAAGACTAATTGAAAGAATAAAAATTACAAAAAATAAATTTTTTTTGTTTACCAGCATAGTCCCTCGTAAACTCCTTTTACTTTGTCGGGTGATGTGAATCTAACAAAGTCTATAACTATGTGTTTCTTTTTTATCATAGGTAAAACTTTCTCAAATTCTTTGTCTTTGTTTTCAAACACTATAACATCAGATTTTCTCACCAGTTCAGCAAGTGAATGTGTGAAGTGATCCATTAAGTGCGGTGCTTCTTTCTCGATAACATCTTTATTCGCACCAAACTTTTGTGCTGTTAAGACATTGCTGTCATATATCATGACATTTTTCCTTTTCTTCCTTAGATTGTGGATTATGTCTATGATTGGGCTTTCCCTTATGTCGTCTGTATCTGCCTTAAAGCTTAACCCCAAGATACCTATGTTTTTCTTTTTTGTGTTAAGGATCATATTTGTACAGATATCTATTTGGTTTCTATTGCTTGGGATTATGTTTTTTAATATTGGTAAACTTAAACCAACTTTTTTAGCTTCTGCATTCATTCCTCTTACATCTTTAGGCAAACAGCTTCCTCCGAAGGGGAACCCTGGTTTGAAGTAGTAAGGTGATAGATTTAATTTGGTGTCCAAGCAGAATATTCTCATTAGTTCATGTCCATCCACTCCAACTTTTTTACATACGTCACCTATCTCGTTTCCGAAGGCTGCTTTTAATCCGTGGAAACAGTTGTCTGTATACTTAACCATTTCTGCTGTCTTGATGGTGGTCTTTACAAAAGGCCCTTTCACTCCTTTGTAGATTTTCTCTACTGTGTCTGCCGCTTTTTTGTTATTAGCACCGATTACTGTTGATGGTGGATTGAAAAAGTCATATATTGCTGTACTTTCTCTTAGGAATTCTGGATTACTTACAACATCAAATCCTTTTCCGACTTTTTTGCCTGATGCTTTTTCTAGCACAGGTGTCAGTACATCTTCTGCGCTTCCTGGAAGCATTGTTGATTTGAATATTACGATATGATTGCCTTTTTTCTTCTTTAGGGTTTTACCTATTGCCTCGCATACTGCTTTTGTATATTTTAAGTCTAGTCCTCCTGACTTTTTGCTTGGTGTTCCCACACATATTAAAGAAACATCTGAATTTAAAACAGCATCTTCAGTGTCTGTTGTAGCTCTTAGTCTTTTGTTTTTTATGCCTGCCTTGATATATTTCCCGAGGTTTTTTTCTACTATTGGGCTTTTCCCGTCATTGATTAATCCTACTTTTATTTTGTTTAGATCCACTCCTATTATCTTATGTCCCATGTGTGCAAATGCTGCACTACTAACACATCCTACATATCCTAATCCGAATACACTTATCTTCATTGTTTAGACCCTCCTTGCTTTACCTATTCCTGACAAATTTTGTTTATAAAATTATCTATTTTATCAACAATAAATAGTGTAAGGGGCAATACACAAGTTTTATATACTTAAACTGCCAGAAATGACACTTAATAACCTTGAGAGGTAGGTAATATGAAAAATAAAATTTTTATGGTGCTTTTCGCGCTTGTAGTTTCTATTAGTGGAGTTTTGGCAGCCTCATATACAGTTGATGGAGATCTTGAAGACTGGGGGCTTAATGACAACGATATAAGAGTTGGTTTATGTGAGTTAAACAATGGCACGAACACTTGTTCAAACAGTGAAGCCACTGCAAGGCAGGCATGGAAGCCTTCTCATTCAACAGTTGACTATGTTGTTGAGAACAACAGAGATCCTGAACAACATGGGCAACCATCATACTTTACGGATTTAGCAAGTAACTTTTCCGCAACAGGTATCCACATAAAAGGTAAAGGTGCTAATCAGCAGGATTATGATGAACCCGTCACCAATCCGTTTAATGTTTTAGAGCCTGTTTTTGGTGAGCAGTTTGATATTGAAGCAATTTATTTTGATAATGATGAAAACAACGCTTATTTTGCAATAATTACATCTATGCCTCCAGGAATAATTTATGATGGGGAGGATCCTTACTGGATGGGGGATCTGGAAATAAAAGTTTTGAATCCTTTCTCATACACATATGGTATTGTTTTGAACAACCACACAAACTATGGGGATGGAAGTGATCCATCTCTAAGAATGGGTGACATTTGTGAGGAGCCTGACTGGGTTGATGGAACTATAATAGATGAAAACGGACATTCTCACGTTGACGAATGTGACAATATTCAAGAAGGCTGTGCTGAAGTCGCATATGTTAAACGAGACAATATTCCTTTAGAAGGTTACTCAGGAACTGATCCTGCTTCTGGTTCAGGCATATTTGCGGGTCGTCAAGACACTTATGTTATTGAGGTTAAGATTCCTCTTAGCTGTATAGGCAATCCTGATCCTTCAGATGGTAAAGTTATTGTGCATTCAAGCCTTAGCTGTGGTAATGATGTTATTGACTTGAGTGAAGAAGAAACACCATTTGATTTTGGATTTGAGATTCCTGAGATGGGCACAGTAGCAGCAGGGACTGCTTTAGCTATTGGTGCTGTTGGATTTTTAAGAGTTAGAAAGAAAAGATTAGGAGGTAAATAAAATGAGTAAACTAATGATATATTTTGTTTTTGTATTATTGGCTGCTTCAGTTGCTTTTGCACAATGTATCCCTGGAGATGAGATATGTGTTGCAGGTGAAGGTGGAGACCTTTTCTGTGATGATGTCTGTGGAGAGGGTTGGTACTGTGGAGGAGAAAATAAGACTAACTACTGTTACCCGCCTTTTGGTGAGGAATCAGAAGTTCCGGAACTTACCACTTTAGGTATTGGTGCGGCTATAGTTGCGGGCGGAGCTGCTTTCACATTAATACGAAAGAAAAAGTAAAATGAAACATTTTTTATTTTTATTTTTAGCATTGGTTCTTTTATCGAATGTTATCGCTCAAGATGCATGTAACTTGCCTTGCACATATGAAGATAATCCTTGCGAGGTTGATTCCGAATGTAGTGTTTGTTTGGATGTTAATGGTTATCCTGTAGGGCCTAATGGTGCTGAGGGAACTTGCCAGCAGTTCTATAACACTCCTGAGTTTTCAGACATGGCAGTATATATTATGTTCACAGTAGGTGCTTTATTTGCAGTTCATTTTGTAAGAAAGAAGTTAAAGAATAATAAAAACATTTAAATAAAAACTAATTAAGAAAATTCTTAAAAAAGAGGTTTAATATGAAGACTATTGTTACTGGTGGAGCAGGTTTTATCGGAAGTCATCTTGTTGACAAGCTTATCAGTTGGGGTTATGAAGTTATTGTAGTAGATAATCTGAGCAATGGAAAAAAAGAGAACCTTAACAAAAAAGCTAAATTTGTTGAAGGGGACATAAAAGACGCGGAGTTCTGTAAAGATAATATTAAGGATGTTGATGTTGTTTTTCATTTGGCTGCTGAAGTTGACGTTAGAAAAGGTCCTGAAGAGCCCAATCTTGACTTTAAGGAGAATATTGTCGGCACCCATAATATTTTAGAAGCTATGCGGATTAACAACGTAAAAAAAGTTGTTTTTACTTCATCTTCTGTGGTTTATGGCGAAGCAACAGTCATGCCTACTCCTGAAGACTATGGTCCATTGGTGCCAATCTCCCTTTACGCTGCGTCAAAGCTTTCTGATGAAGCCATGATCTGTGCATATTGCAACACTTTTGATATGCGGGCTTGGATCTATAGGTTCGCAAATGTTATTGGTTCTAGAGAATCTCATGGAATTTTATTTGATTTTATC
Organism: Candidatus Nanoarchaeia archaeon; assembly: GCA_028279745.1. Lineage (GTDB taxonomy): Archaea > Nanobdellota > Nanobdellia > Woesearchaeales > JANQNC01 > JANQNC01. Next base: position 502,697 of record JANQNC010000001.1, on the reverse strand, counting down.
AAGAAACTTAGAGCAGATCCAGAAAACCTTGAAATATTAGGTGATGGGTCCCAGACAAAGTCATATATTCATGTTGGGGATTGTACTGATGCAATACTTGTTGGCCTGGATAAGGGAAATGACAAGGTTAACATTTACAATATAGGTTCTGATGACTATGTTGATGTAAAAAAGATAGCGGAACTAGTTTCTAAACAAATGAACTTAGCACCTAACTTCAACTTTACTGGTGGAGATAAAGGTTGGGTTGGTGATGTTAGGCATATGCAGCTTGATGCTAAGAAGCTAAAAGATATTGGTTGGAGTCCTCAATTTAACTCAGAATCTGCAATTGTTGAAACGCTTAAATCACTTCTTGAAGAGAACTAAAGTTAGTTATTTGTATTCTTTGATTATCTTTTTCAATGTTTGTTCATGTGTGAATATTTTTGCTCTTTGTTTTGCTTTCTTACCTAAGCTTGCTCTTTTTTTCTTATATCTTAGGAGTTCAATTATTTTGTCTGAAAAATCACCTGCATCGTTAACAATCACGCCGCACTTCCCGTTATCCAGCACCCAAGGTATCGAGCCGGTGTTGAATGCTATGCACCCTTTTCCTCTGGCCATAGCTTTGATTAGAGACTGTCCTAACCCTTCATATGTTGAAGGTAACACAAACACAGTAGCTTGATCAAACAGTTTGACTAACTTTTCTTCTGTAACTTTTCCTAAAAACTTGACATTCTTGACAAGCCCCATTTTCCTTACTTTTTCTTTCATCTGTCTCTCAAAACCGTCTTGGTCTGGGCCTGTCACAACCAATTGTGCTTTTGGTTCATGACTTATGACTTCTTTCATTGCATCAATTAGATATTGAAGTCCTTTTTGTGGGTCTATCCTTCCATTATACAATATTGTGTTCTCTTTTTCCTTTACTTTCTTTTGTCCCAGATATTTTTTATCTATTGCGCCAACATCTACAACAATCTTTCTAGAACTGACTCCCAATTCCATCAACCATTCTTTTGCAAAAACAGGGTTTCTTAAGAATATTTTATCACATTCAACTACTTTTCTGTCATTTCCAGATAAAAGAACCTTGATAAATATTCGCTCAAGATTAGAATAGTTTGATTCTTTTTCTACAGGCCCATAGATTGTGTAGAACAGTTTTGCTTTTGTTTTCTTTGCTGCTTTGATTACTTTTGAAAAATAAAGATGTCCGTGTCCAAATCCTTGTATTATGTCATATCCTTTCAGTAACTCTTTGTAAAGTGCAGGCCACACCTTTAATCTGTAGCTTAGATCTAAACTTACTGGGAGTCTTACATATTTTACTTTGTCGACAGTTTTATTCTTATACGTTTTACCCTTGTGTTTATCGACTGTAAAGATTGTAACCTCGTTCTTTTTAGCCAGCTCTTTTGCAATCCTGTGGGTGTGTCTCTCAACACCTCCCTCGATTATTCCTGCATAGACTGATATGAATGCTATCTTCATCTTTTATACTCCTTTAAGATTAATTTACTAACTTCTTTGAATGAGTTCTTTTTACAATAAGTTCTTGCATTTTTCTCCAATGCATTAATTTTCTTCTTGCTCTTGAGCAACACAACTATTTTCTTCTTCAAACTATCATAACTTCCTTTCTTAACTAACACACCTGCTTTACTTCCTCTAACATATTCTGATAAATATTGTGTATCTGCACAAACCACTCCTTTGCCGTATGCTGCTGCCATGTTTATGCTTCCTGACGGCCCGCCTTCATCTTTTGGGAAATCTATCACTAAGTCTGCATCAGAAAATTGTTTTGTTATTTCCCTATTAGTCAGAAATTTGTTGACTATCTTAACATTCCCTTTAACTCCTTTCTTAACCGCACCCAAATAGTTCCTATCTTCACACTTTCCTGCAATTACAAGTCTTGAATCAGGAACTTTTTCATTAACCTCATTAAACACTCTCACTATCTCTTTCAAACCTTTACTCTCTCTTATGAACCCAAAACAAAGTAAGTTCTTTGTCTTACTCTTCCTTGTCAAAGGTTTTCTTATATAGCATCCGTGAGGTATTTTTTTTATTTTTGAACCCTTCACCCCAAATCCTTTACCCAACAGTTCTTTCTGATTCTTGCTTAACACAAAAAACTTGTCTATATTTGAAAAGAACAGCTTAGAGAAAACTTTTTTCAAGGGTATCCTCCCTAGATCTGAGTGTATTGTTGCAAATGTTTTGTACTTTTCAAGTTCTTTAAACAGTTTAGTAAGATAAGGTAAGTTTTTCTTCCCAAACATTCCTGCTAGGAACTGTACATGAACGATGTCTGGTTTTTCTTTCTCCAACTGTTTGATGATCTGTTCAGATATCTTTTTGTTTTTCTCCCAACAGTTAACAACTTTTAGCCCTTTTAGTTTTGTTTTTGGTTTTTTCTGGGCTAGTACAACAAGATCTATTTTCTTGTCTTTTCTCATCTCACCCAACAAGTTTAAAGAGTATTCTGCTAGCCCATCTTGTGATGGTGGCATTACGCTTATCCATGCTACTTTCATCTTTTCACCTTGAACTCTTTTGCAAATGTCTTTGTTAATTCGCTCCACTCATACTTTAGTGAAGCTTTTCTATTTTTATTGCCTATTGCAGCCAAATTCTTCTTTTTCAACATTAAACTAATTTTATCCACTAGATCTTTCACACTATTGCTTCTAAAGACTGCATTGCCTCTATCTCCCAACATCCTTTTGATTAATGCGTAGTTTGTCGCAATCACTGGCTGTCCACACGAGATATATTCAAGCACCTTCAGAGGGGATGCATAAAATCCATATTTTTCATAATTGCCTCTGACAGCTCTTTTTACATTAAATGGCGCAACGCATACTTTTGCTGAGCACATATGTTTTGGGAGACTTGCTGTTGACACATATCCCTTAAGTCCAGTTAGATAAAATTGTTTCTCTAATCCGTATTCTTTTATCATATCATTGATTTCTTCAAATCTTTCTCCTTTTCCTATGAGTAGAACTTTCACTTTTTTATTCTTTGTATCCCTAAGAATCTTCACAGCTTCTACTATGTCCTCCACTCCGTCAACTGTTTTGAACGATCCGCAATAACATAAGTCATATTTTGTTTTTGTTTTTATGGGTCTGAATAGTTTCGTATCTACACCAGTTTCTACTATCTTCACTTTTTTCTTATTTTTTTCATTGAAGAATGTTTTTGTGAATGAGAATATTTTTTTTGCTTGATTGACCGCAAATCTTGAGAAGCAGTCATCTACAACTTCTATGTAAAACGGTTTTCCAGTTATTTTTGATGCTATTGCTCCAGTTCCTAGTGATTGTGCTCTTTCAAATATCACATCACATTCATACTTATTTGCTACTTCTGATATCTTATATCCTAAATACAGGTTTGATATTTTCTTTAAAGGTCTTAAGAATTTTCTTAACGGGTTAGCTTTAACTTTTTTTGAAGAACTTATTACTCCTCTAAGTAATCGGTGTACATGAATCCCAGAAATCTTCTCGTAATCTTTATCGCCTTCGTATTTCTCAGACACTAGATGAACTTCATGTCCTTGTCTTACAAACTCTCGCGCTATGTTGAAGGTATGTGTAGTCCCTCCCAGACCTTCTTTAAGTGCTTTGCTTACATGTATTGTTGTTGCAACATAACAGATTTTCAGTTCTAACACCTCTTGATAATTATTTATTCGATAACTATTTAAAGTTTTGGTCGTAATTATATATCAAAGAGAGGTGTGTATATGTTTAAGTTTTTATTATCGTTTTTGAGTGAAGGCTCTACTTTAACCGCTAAAACTATGAAAGGTATTTTGTGGAGGTTTATCTCTTTTGGTTCTAATAAAGTACTGTCTTTTATCAGCACGATTATTCTTGCAAGATTATTGGTGCCTGAAGATTTTGGTCTTGTTGCGATTGGGCATTTAGTCATAAACTCAATCCATCTGCTTGGAGGGTGGGGTCTTGCAGACGCATTCATTAACAAGAGGAAGCATGAGCGGCAGTATTATACTGCTTTATTTTACTCTTCTATATTTATCTCATCTGTTGTTTTTCTGTTAGTTTTTTTTCTCGCACCACTCTTTTCTAATTTTTTCAGTAACCCTTCATCTTTAGTCATAATAAGAGTTATGGCAGTGACACTAGTAATAAAATCTTTTGTGCATCCTGCAATTGCCTTGATTAAGAAGCGTATGCAGTTCAAGAGAGCATCTGTTCTAGGTTTTATTAATCATCTAACCACATTCATCGTAGTTGTTTCTTTAGCGTTCTTCGGTTTTGGGGTGTGGTCTTTAGTTATAGGAGGCATATTTGCTGCGTTGTTTGATTTCTTTGTGTTTTTCTTGTTCTTTCCTGTCAAGCCGATGCTTACTGTTCCTTTTCGTTACATAAAAGATCTCTTTGTTTTTGGTAAGTACATGTTTTTCTCCACTATTTTCTTATTCTTGCTGAATGAGGGGGATGATGCTTTTGTAGGTAAGATCCTAGGCACTGTTTCTTTAGGGGTTTACACTTTAGCGTTCCACCTAGCAAATTTTGCAGTGTTTAATGTTACTTTTGTTGTATCTCAAGTTGTTTTGCCTGCTTATGCTTCAATACAGGATAACAAGAGAAGACTGAAAGCAGCATACTTTAAAGTGTTTAGATATATTGCGTTAGTAGCTTTCCCTGCTTCTTTTGGGATATTTATTCTTGCGCCCGAACTTGTTCCTATTGTTTACAGCCCAAAATGGAATGCCATGGTTTATCCTTTGATGATCTTGTGCGTTTATGGTTTATCAAGAAGTCTCATTGCAACTACTGGTGAAGTCTTTAAAGCAGTTGGCAAGCCCAAACTTTTAAGACGTACCACCTTCATACAGCTGATAGTGCTGGCTGCAATAATATACCCTTTAACGAAACTTTTTGGTCTTACAGGCACCTGCTTGGCTTTGACTCTTGCTGCTCTTTCAGTTCACTGGCTTAATTTTTATTATGTTGCGAGGGTACTCGGTGCTTCTTTTGGAGATTTCATGAAAGTATTAAAGGCACCTTTGATATCTTCTTTGGTTATGTTGGCTGCAATCCATTTTGGTAAAAAAGTTCTTCCAGTCGAATCAGTGTTTGTTTTGATACTTTTCATAATTCTTGGCGCTTTAGTTTATTTTGCTTCGGTTAGGTTGATTGATAGAAATATATTTAAAGACGCAAAGGGATTAACTAAATCATTGTTAAAATGAATATATTGTTGACGGGATATACGGATAAGCATTTTGGAGGCAGCACTGGCTACTTTCTTAAGCTTGCAGATATTAAATCAGATAGTTTTTCTTATTTTGTTCCTAAAAATTTTCCAAAAATAAAAAGTTTAAGAAAAGTTGAGGTAGAACAGTCATCCTTAGACATTTCTAGGATAAGGGTGCCTTATGTAACTGGAAACCACTATGTCAAACCTTTCCAGATGCTTAGTTCGTACTTTGCCAATATTAGAGTTCCGAAAGATGTGGACATTGTTCAAGTTTACGATAAGATTGCTATGACAAATAAGCCAAATATTCATTTTTTTGACAACACCCCCTTCGACTCAGTTAGGATTTGGGGCTTGAGTGATAAGCATAAGCTATCAAAATTTTGGATTAAACATTTTTCAAGAAAATATCTTAAAGTATTAAACCACCCCAACTGTAAAAAAGTTGTTTTTTTCTCGGAGTTTGCAAGAGACAGTTTCATAAAAGATACAGGCTTTGATAAGTCTAAAACTGCAGTAATTCCTCAACCTATTAAGATTGAAAAACAGTTTAAGAAAAAAGCTAACAAAAAACCAGTTGTTTTGATGGTGGGCCATCAACTAAGACGAAAAGGCGCGGACCTAATTCTAGATGCGTTTAAAGATATTCAAGATGATGCTAAACTTATTTTGGTGGGCAAACCAGATATAAAGATGGAAGTTGTGGCAGAGAAGATAAGAAATGTTACTATATTTGAATCTGTATCGGACAAAAAGCTCTCAGAGCTTTATAAGTCTGCAGATATATTCTGTTTGCCGAGCAGAGGTGAAGGAACTCCTTTAAGTATTTTCGAGGCAATGAACCATTCTTTACCGGTTATTGCAACAAGTGTTTGTGGGATTCCTGAACAAGTTGTTGATGGAAAAACGGGTTTTTTGATAAAGAAAGACAACCTTGCACAGCTAAAAACCAAACTCAAAAAACTAATCAGTAATAAAGCACTCCGAAGAAGGCTGGGAGGGGAAGGAAAAAAATATCTTATCAAGAATTTTTCAGCGGAAGTGATAGAGAAGAAGCTGTCTGATCTATACAACTCAGTAAAGCTAAAAGTGATGCTTTTCCCGTGGGATATTAACACGATGAGTTCTGGAAATTACAGATATATTTCTTCTTTATTCTCAACAGGACCAGAAAAAGTTGATTACTACCTTCCTGCGTTTTGTAAGAACAAGTTTGGGGAAGGGAACTACTTCAGCAAATTAGACTTTACCTGTCTTTACAATATGCGAAAGGAGTATCTTGCGATGACAAAACCTTCAATAAACTGGTTAGGTTCTTTTTTCAAATACTCGGGGCTAAAGCTGTTGCCTTATTTTAGGTCAAAAGATTATCCTGAAGTTATGAAAGTAAACAGTGATAATAATTATGACTTGATCCATTGTGATGGTAATGTTATTTTTTCTGATATTCATTGGGTGTATTCTGCAGACATAATAGACAGAGAAAGGTCGTGCCCTAGTGAGTGGAATGTTCTTTTGAGAGCGCTTAAACAAGAAAGTTGTAAATCTATCCTTTTACGTTCTAATACTGCTAAAACCCATTTTCTTAACCAACTTTCAGAGGGAGATAAAGATCAGTTAGCTAAAAAGATAAATATTGTTCCTTGTGGTATAGATCTGCCAAAACTTAACAAAAAACCAAACAAGAAGATTAAAGTTCTTTTTGTTGCTTCCGTTTTTGAGAGAAAAGGAGGAGATTTAGCAGTTAAACTGTTTGATGAAATTTCTAAAGGAGTGAATGCAGAACTTATCATAACTGGCAGCACTCCAAAAAGCAAGAAGACTTTAAAGATAATAAATAGTAACAGAAAGATAAAACACCTTGGTTTTGTTAAAGAGAGAAAAGTAAAAGAGTTAATGGGTTCCTCAGACATATTCTTTTTCCCTACACTAAACGAGCCGTTTGGCATAGTTGTAACGGAAGCGCTTAGTTATGGTCTGCCTGTCGTTGCATCAAACACGTTTGCTATCCCAGAAATTGTTGGGAGTGCAGGATTTACTGCCGAACTAAGTGACGAAAAATCGTTTAAAGATAAACTTTTATTATTGATGAAAAATAAGTCATTAAGGAATTCACTTTCTAAACAGGCAAGGAGCAAGGCAGAGAAAGATTATTCTCTTAAATCAGTAAATGATAAGTTGCAGAAAGTTTATTCTGGATCGTTATAAGCTATCTTTTTTTAATAACTTTTGCAGGTGCGCCTACTGCAACGCTATAAGAAGGGATATTTTTTGTGACCACGCTGTTTGCACCTATTACAGAACCTTTACCTATCTTAACTCCTTTTAACACAGTCACCTTCACTCCAAGCCAGCACCCGTCCATAATTTCTACTGGTTTGCTTATGTGGCCTTGTTTTTTTATTAACACATTTTTCTTGCTGAACACATGGTCTCTATCCATTATGTCAACTTTTGGTGCTATGGAAGTGTTTTTTCCAATCTTAACTTTTGATTTTTCAGTGTTTATCCCACAGTTTGAGGATATGGTGGTTCCTTCGTCGATCAGTATTTTACCTCCTCTTGAGAATAGGCTAGAATGGTTATTTATTTTTACAGACTTATTTAGTTTTATTTCTCCCCCTTTTATTGCGTAAAGTGATATAAACTCGCTTAGTTCACAATTGTCACCCACTTTTATTGTGGAGGTGTCATCTTTGAATACTTTAATTCCTTTTCCTAAACACACATTTTTCCCCACGTTCACACCTAAAAGTTGGAGTCTAAGTCTTCTGAATGAGCTGAATAGTATCCTGTCTAGGTGGAATAGTTTAGTTGATAGTGTCATTTTTTAATCTCTCATAAATACGCAAGTATTCTTTTGCAACTTTGTCCCAATCAAATTCTTTTCTTGATTTATTGTATGCATTTTTAGACATTTCTTTTAATTTTTTCTTATTTTTTGTTAAGTTAACTATGTACTTTTTTAATTCTTTTTGGTTACATACGATTCCAGTCTTTCCAGTTTCTATTAGTTCGGGTATTCCTCCCCACTTAAACCCGATTATGGGCGTGCCTGCGGTTTGGGATTCATAGCACATAAGTGGAGAGGGATCATCCCAAATTGATGGGCAGAAAGACAGGTCTGCTGAGCTTATTATAATTCCTCTATCTTTCTTTTTCAGGTCCCCCAAAAACTTTATGTTTTCTTTATTTTTTACTTTTTTAAGTATCTCTTCGTAATAATCTTTGTCGGAACTTGTTTTTCCTACAATGCCTGTTATAACTAGATTCACATCGAGTCCTTCTATTGCGTCTAGAAGGAGGTGTAAGCCTTTTCTTCTTATTATTCTGCCTCCGAAGTAAAGCAAAGGTTTTTTACTGTCTAGGCCATACTTTTTACATACTTTTCTCTTATTACTGTTTCGCGGGTTGAAGATTTTAAAGTCTGCTCCGTTATAGATTGTTTTTGCATAATTTTTATCGTACAAAAAGTAGTTAAGGAAGGATTTTGTGATATAGTTGGATACTCCAGTTGCATAATCTAGTCTGTTAATCCTTTTTTCATACCATTCTCTTTTGAAAGAGGGGTAAGGCAGATATTTTTTTATTTCATTATGCATGTTTAGAACAATGCTCACTTTGTTATTTGTATATGCAACAGGCTCTATGCAGCTTATGCAGTGCACTATTTGTTTTTCACTCTCGCTTTCTTTGTTTATCTGTCTCATAACTTTGAAAAAGTAATAGTCGGATCTTACCCATTTGCTTCTTAGAAGGAGGGGAGCTTGTATTCTAACAAATTCAATCCCTTGTGTTTTGGTTATGCTGTTTTTGTCACTTAAACAAAATATTCTTACTTTATGTTTTTTAGAAACTCTTTTAGCTATCTCCCAAATTGCTAGTTCTGCACCTCCTGTGCTGGTTTTTGGAAATCCCTTTGGGAATGTGCTGTATTGCCAGTGTATAAAGTTTACTTTCATTTTACTCCGAAAATCTTGGTTATTCTTTTTTTTGTTGCTTGGAATGAGTACTTTTTAAGGGATTCTTGTCTAGCATTCTTTGCTATAGCATTTGAAAATTTTTTGTCTTTTAATACTTTTTGAATCCCTTTTGCCAAGCCATTGATGTCATCAGGTTTCACTATAACTCCGCACTTACCCTTCTTTAATATTTTCTTTATATCTCCTACATCAGTTGCAACTAAAGGTCTTCCCGACGCCATGTAGTGCATTAGCTTGATGGGGGTTTGCGCCTTGTGAACTGGATTGTTTGGTAAAGGCAGCACAAGACACTCTGCGCTTCTCATCAGTTTGGCAATGTTATCGTAAGAGACATGTCCTTTGAAAGTTATGTTTTTACTTACTTTTTTAGCTCTCTCTTGGATTTCTTTTGCAAATATGGGCGATCCTGCCTTTTTCGAACCTGCTATGATCAGTCTGACATTGTTTAAGAGTCTCATAGATTCTATAAGGTTGTCTATCCCTTTATGTCTTTGTATGGCTCCGCAGTATAATACTGTATTTTTTTTTATCTTGTTCCCTTGTGTGTAGAATTTATTTTCAACAGGTACAGGCAGGACTGTGCCGCCATATTTTTTTTTGAGGTAGGTTGAAGCAACCACGACTTCATCTGCTTTTTTAATTATTGAGAAGTTATGTTTTATTTTTATCTTTTTTATTAGTTTGGTCAAGAAGTTGGCGTTGTCAAGTTGGATTGAGGACTCATCGTCATCGTCTATGTCTACAACAAGCCTCTTACCTTTCTTTTTTAGGATCAGACCTGCTTTTGAAGTTATGTAAGTGGGTTTTGTAACACAGACCACATCAGAATCCTCAGAGAGGGTTAATATTTTGTTTACTGCTTCTTTTTTATTGTCCGGCAGCTTGATTATTCTTAGGTTTTTTGTTTGTTTGAACCGAATCTTATCGGATTTTTTGTTTTTTTGTCCAATTATTTGAACTTTATTTTTTTCGGATAACAGACTAGCAAAAGGGTATGCTCTTAATATCTTTTTTATACCTGTAACTGTCGGAACCAAAAAAGTTATCTTCATCTTCCACCTCTCAGTTTGCCATACATAAACCCTATTCTTGTAAAGAACCATTTGAAGTAGTTCATTGTAGCTATCCCAACTAAATATCTCATCTTTAGCTTGTAATGTTTTTGTTGCCTTAATAATTTAGCGATAAATATTGTAAAAAGCATAAGGTCTATCAAGAAAAACAAAACAAGACTCCATAATGTGACAAAAACTAGAGGCAGTAACAAGAACCACAAGATTATCATCATTGAATCAAAAACAGGTGCTTGTTTTGGATATTTCTTAAAGTAGGTATTTGCCTTCTCTTTCCCAAAGGTTATTGATCGTTTCATCACACCCATCAAAGATTTTGGTTCCCCTTTATGGAACTGAAAAGCTTTTTCAGCTAAGTTAATCTTATAACCTTTCTTAAGAATACGTGTTCCTAAATCGGTATCTTCTGAATATTCTATCTTCTCATCAAATCCTTTTGTGTCTTCCAAAACATTTTTCTTGTATGCTTGCGCACAAAAGGGCTTGTAATCTGAATACCTCAATGAAAAAAATTCATCTCCGCATTTTTGTATGAATGTCTTTGGTTTGTATACCGCTCTTCGATCTATCACTGCATCTGCTCCTTTTTTGAATTCAGAGACTATGTTATTTATCCAGTTCTTGCCAAATATTGAGTCTGCTTCTGCAAACAACACAATCTTGCTTTTTGCTTTTTTCCAGCCTATGTTTCTTGCCTTTGATCTATTCGCTTTAGAAACTACATTCTTGATTCCGTTTACATTAATTTTTTCTTGAGAAACAACTATGGTTTCACTAGCTTTTGTAGACTGCGCTTTGATAGAATCTATACAGTCATACACGTATTTTTCCCCTTTTTTTGCTACTATTACTACTGAAACACCCATTATTCATTTATAAGCAAAAGGTATTTAAATAGTTTATCCTATTATTTGCTTATGAAAATTTTATTCATTACTCAACATTATATGCCTTTTGTGGGGGGTATAGAGATATACATTAACAAAATTTCTAACATTTTAAGAAAAAAAGGCCACAACATTCATGTAATATCTTCTTTATCAGATAAAAAAAAGAAATTTGAATCGATTAAAGGTGTTAAAGTACATCGTTTACCCTCAAAGAAACATTTTATGCACAGGTTCACATCACTTGATAAACTTGAAGAAACAATCAAGAAAATTAACCCAGATGTAATTCAGTTTTTTGCTCATGGGCATCTTTTTTTCTATTCTGCTGCCAAGCTTGCAAAAAAACTTGAAATTCCTTATTCTGTTCTTAGTTTTGGTCCAATTGGTGTTGCGAGAACAGCAAATGCAAAATCATTCTTCCAAGATTGGTTATTTGATACCTTTTACACCCCCTTCATTTACAGGAATGCTAAGACTGTTTTTTACAGAATTCCCGATACAAAAGGTTGGTGTATCAAAAAAGGAGCGCAAAAGACTGTTTTCTTGCCTTCAGGTATAATCAAAGACTTTTTTGGTAAAGTTAACAGCACACAACTAAAGAAGAAGTTCAAAGGTAAAAAAGTTGTTTTATTTGTGGGGAGAGTCTGCAAAGACAAAGGGGTTGATACTCTTGTTGAAGCATTCGGAGAAGTAAACGAAAAAAGTCCAGATTCTCATCTGATTATATTTGGTGCAAGAGATAAAGATTTTACAAAAACATTGAAAGCAAGAATATCCCAACTAAACCTAACTAAGAAAGTAAGTTTTATGGGTCCTGTACCTTTTGGTAAAGAAAAAGAGATCATAAAACTGATGGATGTTGCGGATATCTTTGTTTTACCTTCAAAGCATGAAGGTTTTGGGCAAGTTTTAGCTCAGGCCATGGCAAGAAGTAAACCTGTTGTCACAACAAAAGTTGGCGCAATACCTTCTTGGGTTTCATCTAAGAACGGTTTTTTGGTAAAGTGTGGCAATATTAGCACATTATCAAAGAGCATAACGAAATTATTAAAAAACAAAAAGCTTTCAAAGAGGATTGGGACTCATAACAAAAAATATGCAAAGAAGTATCTGTTGGAGTCCCAGATAGATGTGTTGTTGAAAAATTACAAAAAGAGGTAAGATGTTTAGAAGAATTTTAAGTGTGATTTACGCTAGAAACTTCTTTTCTTGCGGCGCTAGCTTCATGTTAAAGACACCTATCAAAGCTTTTAATGCAAACATGATTTCTATAGGCAGTAATGTTCTGATTAGAGAAAATGCTTACCTAGTAGCTCATAGTGATGTTGGGGGGCCAATAAAAATCGATATTGGAGATAATGTGGAGATAAACGAAAGATTTTTTGCAGAAGCTCACAAAAGTATTAAGATTGGTAATGATGTCTTGATTGGACCTGAAGTTATGATATTTGATCACAACCATTCTTTCAAAAAAAAGGAGCTTATAAGAAAGCAAAGCCAGACAGTTAAACCAGTTGTAATCGGAGATGATGTCTGGATTGGGGCAAGAGCGATTATTCTTGCAGGGGTCACAGTTGGCAAAGGCTCTGTGATCGGTGCTGGCTCAGTTGTCACTAAAAGTGTCCCTCCTTATTCTGTTGTTGCAGGAGTGCCTGCTAAAGTTATTAAGAAAAGAACTTAGTTGCACTCGTATATGTTTGTTCCTGACTTGTATTCATACACTGAACAGTTTCCCAATAAAGATTTGTAGCCTATCTCTTGGTGCGGTTCATCTACGCAGTTACGCCGTTGTTTGCAGAAGTAATAGTCCCATTGATATTTTAGATCGTTCTCATGTTGTTCAAGAACATAAAACTTTTCAGTTGTTCCAGCTAAGAAATCAGGGTTAACATTCCATATGTAGTGTAGGTTTGTGTTTGTGTACAAAAGCAACGGAAAATGATGGTATGAGGTAAATACTTTTTCGTTTTGTATGTCTTGGCGGTTCACAAAGTCTATGCTTTCTTGTATGAATGCAGACCCTTTATACTGTTCTACTTTTATGACTGTTGCTGCCTGTGTTATAAAACAAACCAGCCCAACTATGAATAACGCAGCGAATATCATTTTCTTTTCATAACTTCCTTTGAAGAAGTAGAAGTCAACAAAACCTAAGAACTTTATCAAGAGATAGATTGACAAGATAATCAATAAAGGGATCATGCTTATAACATTTCTAAACTTAAATGTGCTAAAACCATATGTTACTAACAAGTTTGTAAATGCGAATATTGAAAATGAAGTTATTATTAGAAGTATTAATGTTTTGTTCTCCCTTATCTTTAGGCAGAACACGAACAGGATCACAATCAAAGCTAGAATCAACCCATTGTAAACATTTGCTACTGTGATCCCAACAGGTAAGAATATTTTTTTTGGTGTCATATTCAATGTGACCATACCCGCAACTGCGAGTAAGCCAAGCACTATTTTTTCTGAATGTCTTGATATGTTTGTCTTATGTTTTAGTATTAAGTACAGTAACACTAGGATTATTCCTGCGGGGAGAGCAAGTGCAAGTTTTGTTGTGAGTATTTGTCTTAATACGGAGATGATATACTTCATTTTGTTTGTATATGTAAAGAATATGATTATTTGTGCTGCTTGGATTAAGATATAGAGTATTAGTTCTTTAGAATATTTCTTAAGATTTGAGAATGCAAATAAGTAAGCAAACAGCGCAATGTTCAAAGATAAAAATAAGGTCATGTGCGTGTGGAACATTAAGGTCATAATAACTAACAGCATTATTTTATTCCTGTTCTTATTCTTATTAAGTGTAAACAAGCGTATTCCATGATAGCAGAACATTAAAGTTAGGGTCACAATAAGCGCATAATACCTTAGTTGGTACTCGTGAGTTATCAAGGTTAGATTTATGCTGTAAAGAAGCAATGCAAGCAACTTAAACAGATTATATTTTCCTTGTTTCCCAAAAAGCACGTCTGTTATTTTCAAGATATAAACACAAGACACTGCAAACAGTATTAGGAAAGGAAGTCTCATCAAGAAATGGTTAAATCCAAAAAGCATATACATAAACCCAGATAAAACAAAAGTTAACCATCCATGATAGATATTTGAGTCAGTATTGCTGTGATCATATTTGTAGAGTTCATGGTCTATCTCTTCTCTAACGCTGCCATAATTTATCGGTAATCCTTTAAAATATCCCCTTGGCGCGCCTGTCTCATAAAGATTGATTGAGTCAACAGCAGTCTCTCCCTCATCTTGCCACAGTAAAGCGTTATATGCCAGGTTCCCTCGAATCCCAACACCAAGCAAGATTATCAAAACAGCTAGCAAGATAAATTTTTTCTTAGGAAGTTTGTTATTCACAATATCATTGAACAAGTAAACTGCAAAGAATATTATTGTTGCCCCGCATATTAAGATCAACAGCGGATTTGAAGCAATTAGTGAAATACTTTGAGGCACACGTCCTAAGTACTTTTCAATAAGTCCTTGAATATTAACCAAACTAAGTCCTGCAACTATAACCCCAATAAGAATTAAAGCTTTTCTTGCGAGTTCTTGATAGTTTATTGTCATGATTTGCCCCTTTTCCCAAAAATATTTAAATTCGGGATTTTATAAATGTTTCTAGGAAAATGGATAGGGAAAAGAAAGTCATATTATTGTTATTTATCTTAGTTTCTTCTGTTTTCTTGTTATGTGCAGGAGGCTACTTTTATGCTTGGGATACTGAAACAAAGTATCAAGTTACTAAATCTATTGTTGATAAAGGAAGATTTGATGTTGAACCTTCGGAGATGATGGTGCATCTTAAGGAAGGAAAAGACGGCCTTTATTACTCTAAATTCCCTCTAGGAACAACTTTGTTATTTGTTCCATTCTATGCTGCAACTAAGTTTGCTGCAAATACTGTTGGATTGGATGTTGATCTTGTAAGCAAGTTTGTGCTTTCTTTGATTAATGTGTTTGTCTCAGCATTCACTGTTCTTGTTCTTTACTCTTTTTTGAGATATCTTAAGTTTTCAACCAAAGCAGCACTATTGACTGTTTTAACTTACGCGTTTGCCACTATGGCTTGGGTCTATTCTTCTTTTTCAAGATCTGAAGTTGTTGTTGCGTTGCTCTTTATCTCTGCAGTATATGCTGCTGCTAAGTTTAAAGATACAAACAAGACATCTTCATTGCTGTTGTCAGGATTATTTACAGGTCTTATTTTCCTTTTCAAGTTCGAATCAATAATTGTATTTCCTGCTTTTATCTTATTTCTTTTCCTACTTTCAAAACCAAAACAAAAAGATGTTAAGAAATTTGCAGACCTGGGTTTATTCCTAAAAAACACAGCTCTCTTTTCTATAGCGGCACTACCATCTTTCATAATGTGGGTGGTGTATAACTTCGTAAAGTATGGCGACATGTTTGAGACAGGCTATTCAAGTGGTGAAGTTACTGCTTTAATCAACCCAGTATCAATTTCATTAATTGTGGGGAGTTTGGCATTAGTGGGCGCACTATATTTCGTACTAAAAAACAAGAAAGTGTCTATGCAAAGTCTTATCTCTGATCACTTTGTTAAATTAGTTTACTTATTCTTTTTAGCAGTTATTCTTTTGTTCTTATCAAATCCTAACTTCCTGAATCATTTCTATGTTAGGATACTTAGTGTTGGGAGAGGTATTTTCTTCTATTCCGCTCCATTACTGCTTTTCTTTTTTGGTATAAACAAATTCTACAAAGAAAAGAAAGAAGTTTCAGTTTTAATCATTTCTTCACTGCTTATCTTCCTTTTATTCTTCATAGTTAGTGAGTTAACAACTCATGGTTGGGGTTCAAGGTATGCATTCCCGATTCATATCTTGATGATGATTCCTATAGCGAGTTTGTTCTCGCAAAAGAACAGCAGATTGATGAGAAATTTCATTATTCTTGTTTTAATCTTGGGAGTTATTGTTCAAGTTCTTGGTTTCACTGTAGATCATATACGTGCTGCTCATGTGCAGAGAAATTTGTATGGTAACGAAGATGATAAGTTTATTGAAAATATTCAGTATGATCCTGCTGCATCTCCAATCTTAGTTCACGCTAAGGTTCTAAAAGCGTTAGTCTTTGATAAAGGAATAGTAAATGTTAACGATAAAGAGCTCCATTACAAATTTGATTTTTGGATGGTTAGGTTGTCTGATGATTTTCCAAAACCTCTTTTGGCGGGGATTTCAGCAATACTTGTTCTTTTTGCGCTAATTAGTGCTTATTTCCTCAAAAAAGAGGCAAAATCTTTATAAATGCCTGTTCTTATGAATAGTTTAGAGGTGTGAAATTGATAGTTGTAACTATTCCTGCATATAATGAAGGCAAGACCATTGAGAAGGCCATTACTGATATACATGATGTAATGGCTAATAAATACGATTACAAAGTTCTTGTTGTAAATGATGGTAGTACGGATAACACTGCAGAAGTTGCTTCTAAAAGAGCAACAGTGATTTCTCACTCAAGAAATAGAGGTTTGGCAGCAGCATTCAGAACAGAGATGGAAGAAGCTTTGAAGATGGGTGCTGACATAATAGTTCATTTTGATGCAGACAACCAATATGTTGCTTCTGAAATTCCCAAGCTATTGGATGTTTACAATAAAGGGAAGTATGATCTGGTTCTTGGAAGCAGGTTTATGGGTAAGATTGAGAAGATGCCTGCTATGAAAAGGTGGGGTAACAAAGCATTTTCAAAAGTGTTGAGCAGGATAACAAAACTAAAAATTACTGACGGACAGACGGGATTTAGAGTGTTTAACAAAAAAATTGCAAAGCTTCCAATAACCTCTAAGTACACTTACACCCAACAACAGATTATTGAAGCAGCTTTAGAAGGTTGTTCTATTAAGGAGACACCTATAACTTTCAAGAAGAGAGCAGATAAAAGTCATTTGATGAAAGGGCCCATTGACTACGCAGTTAAAGCTTGGGTCACAATCCTTAGAACCTATCGTGATTATGAGCCTCTGAAATTTTTTGGTGCTGCGGGTTTTTCATTATTGATTGTTGGAGGAATTTTAGCAGCTTACTTTACCACGATGCATTTCACTACCGGAATTCAAGGTCATGTGCCTTCTTTGATTGCTATGATGTTGTTTATTGTTACTGGTTTTCAGGTTCTTTTGTTTGGATTCTTGGCGGATATGAGGAGAAGATGACTCAACTATCTATAATTGTTATAACGAAAGGAATAGACTCTGATATGACTAACCTTTTCGAGTCTCTAGAGGGGCAAGACTACAAGGAGATTGTTTTAGTTAATGAGACAAACTCGAGAAAAAAACCAGATCTACCTTTTAAGTTCAAATATGCAACAGTCCCGCTTGGTTCCGGGTTCTCAATTGCAAGAAATAAAGGTTTAAAGACTGCAAAAGGAAGCCTAGTTGCTTTTATTGACTCAGATGAAGTTGCATCTCCTAACTGGGCGAAAAAGATTAAGAAAAGATTTTCTAACAAAAAGATCGATGTTGTTTCAGGCAACACCAAGATTCATCATAAGAACCTGCTTGCAGACTCAATATCTGCACTGGGTTTTCCTGGAGGTGCTAATGTTGGTTTTGATAAGATGTGGCATGTAGACTCGAAAGGTTTTACTGATCATCTTTCTACATGTAACTGTGCATTCAGGAAAAAAGTTTTTAACAAGGTTAAGGGGTTTGATAACAGCCTAAAGTCTGGCGCTGAAGACGCAGAACTTTCATACCGTCTAAAAACCAACGGGATAAAGATTAAGTATTGTAATGATGTTCTTGTTTTCCATAAACCAAGAAGCACTATGAACTCTTTTGTTAAGTGGAACATTAAAAGAGGGAGAGCTAATTTTCATTTTAAGCAGCAGGTTAAACAGGTCTCGAATTTTATCAGCTTACGACTTTGGTCTTCAAAAAATATTCTTGATACTTACAAGTTTAAGAAAGAGATAGTGTTAATCTTTCCTTTACTGTTTTTTAGTTTTGTTTTTCAGGAGTTGGGTTATTATTTAGAAAAGTCAAAACACGCTAAGAGGGGGTAAAATGAAGCTATTATACATTACTCCATTTGATATTAAATCAGTCAGTTGCGGAGCGTATATTAGGATTTACAATATTTTGAAGTACCTTTCAAGAAATAACAAAGTGGATTACTATTTTCATAACTATGCTCAGCTAGATTCAAAAGAGAAGATAAAGAATATTAAGAATGTTAAGTTTAAACCGGTGGGTCCTTCTATACGGATGTTTCAGTTCTTTAACCCTTTTTTGTTATCGAAACTAATGAGTGCAACATCAAAAGAAAAACCTGACAAGATTATTGTATCTTTTCCTTGGACTGCAATTTATGCAAAAATACTAAAATCAATAACAGGAACGCCTTATTATCTGGATTTACATAACGTTGAGTACAAAAGGTTCAAGGAGCAGAAAAAGTTTCCTTTGTTGAACGGAATCTTCAAAACAGTAGAGTTATCAGCTTACAAGTCTGCAGATAAGATTTTTTGTGTATCTAAAGAGGATATGAATTTCCTAAAGAAACAAGGTATTCCTAAAACTAAACTAGTTGAGATTCCTAATGGGTCTCCAACACCAAAACCTCCTGTAAAAAGCAGGATAAACAAAATAAAAAAGAAATACTCGCTAAAAAACAAGAAAGTTGTTCTGTTTTTTGGTAATTATAGCTATCCTCCAAATCTTGATGCGTTTAATAAAATATTAAACAAGATTTCAAAACATAAATTGATGAGTAATACTGTTTTTATGCTGGTTGGTCCAAGCCCCCCAATTGAGAGAGGGGTTTATGATAACGTGATTGTTACAGGGGAAGTGCCCGTAATAGAAGATTACATACATCTTTCAGATATGATCGTAACCCCTATAATGTCTGGAGGGGGAACCAGATTAAAAATCCTTGAAGGCCTGATGTGTTCAAAACCAGTACTTAGCACTTCAAAAGGCGCGGAAGGGATAGATAAAAAAGTTTCAGGTAACCTTTTATCAATTGAGAATAAAATAAGTGCATTCCCTAAAAAAATAAAAGCAACCCTATCTAAAAGTAAAAAGTACAAACTTAACAAACAGTTTAAGGATAAATATTCTTGGGAAAAGATTGTTAAGAAGATGGAGGCAAATTTATAATGGTCAAAAAGCTGAAAGTTTTAGATTTTTGCCCTTTTAGGATTATCCCTCCCAACGCAGGAGGTAAGAAAAGGATATATTTGCTTAACAAATACTCTGCAAAAGAAAACGTAAACTTTGATTCTATAGAATTAAGCTCTTATTTATACTCAAAAGACAAGTTCAAGATAAACAAAGGGTTCTCGATTAACAGAACTCCAAGCAGTATTTTTTTCATCCAGCCTTTGATAGATTTGAAAATCTTATCTCAACCAGTTTTGTATTCTCTTCTAAAGATTGCAAAACCTTTTTACAGAAAATTTTTCAAAGGAAAACACGATTTGGTTCAATTTAACTTCCCGTGGTTTGCATCATGGTACGATCTGGTTCCAAAAGACAAACCCATTGTGTATCATTCTCAGAATTTTGAGTATGAATATTGGAAGAAGTATATTGATAACTCGTTATTCAAGAATTATTTTACTGGCCTAGTAAAAAAAGCAGAGAAAGAATCTCTAGAAAAATGTGATTTAGCAATAACTTGCTGTGAAAGAGATGCTAAAAGTTATGTAAAAGAGTATGGGGTTAGTAGAGATAAGATTGTTGTAGTTCCAAATGGGTATGATAACTTAGGAATAAAAAAGAAAACAAGGAATGAAAGAAACAGACTAAGGAAAAAACTATGCGTGTCTGAAAAAGAAAAACTTGTAGTTTTTGTCGCAAGCAACATGAAACACAATCAGAAAGCAAAGGACATAATTATCAACAAGGTTGTACCTAAAACAGGTAAGAATGTAAAATTTATGTTTGTTGGAAGCATATGTGAAAGCATGAATAAAATAAAAGATGAAAGAGTGATAGTTGCAGGAAAGGTAAAAGATGTTTCTCCTTACTATTCTGCAGCAGACATCGCTTTAAACCCTGTCGTGTCAGGTTCTGGCTCAAATGTTAAGATTATTGAGTGCTTGGGTGCAGGATTAGATGTTGTAACAACTCCTTTTGGCATTAGAGGTTATGAAAAATTATCTAATCTGGTGTCTGTTGGAAAAATAAATGAGTTCCCGAAACTGATAAACAAGCTGAAAAAATCAAGAGTTAAGAGCAATAATGCATTGAAGGAGTATTCTATGACTCAACTTGCAAAAAAACTGAAGAAAGCTTACGTGAAAGCGATAAAAAATAAAAAAACAAATACAAAATGAAAAAACTAAGAATATTAAGGATACTTGAAGCTACTGAAGGGGGCATATTAACTCACATATCTACTTTAGATCAAGAGCTTATTCGGAGAGGCCACAAGGTTTACTGGGTCACTCAAAGAAAAGTAAACATTAAAGGAATAAAGAATTATGTTTTGCCTGTTGCGTTTGAGTCATCACTTCTTTATCTTTTACTGCAGCCAGATAAAAATCACAGTTTCTATTCGTTTTTGCAGTTCAATTGGAACTTTCTGAAGGGTCTACTAAAAAAAGGGAAAGACAGCATATTGCCAGGCATACCAGGGATACTCTTCTCGACACACAAGATCAAGAAGATAGTGGAAGATAACAAGATTGACGTAATAAACACTCATCTTAACAACCCAACTTTAGTGGGTTACATAGCTTCAAAACTGACAAACAAGCCTCTTTTTGTTAATCTCCACGGCATAATCAACTATTCAGAACTTTTCCCACCATTGAATTCAAATAAAATTAAAAGTGAAGTTGTGAACGTTTTTTCTCACGCAAGGGAATATTCTGATTTTGTACTGAAAAAAGGTGTTAAGAAGAGTAAATTAGTTAATTACTCTCCTTTTGTGGATCTCACAAAGTTTAATAGCAAAGGGAAAAAATTACCAAGAAAGAAAAATGAGTTTATTATTCTCCATTCTGGAAGGCTGGCTAAAGACAAGTACCTTTCAGCTATTGAATCAATTAAAGCAATACCTAAGATTTACTCAAAAAATAAGAATGTCAGGCTTATGATTCTTGGCTCGGGCCATAAAGAAGCAGAAGTCAAGGCATTAGCTGAAGAAGTAAACCGTAATATTGGGAAAAAAGCGGTTAATTTGTTAGGATTCAAGAACAACCCTCAAGATTACTATCGTTCTGCAGATGTTGTTATTGGTATTGATAGGGTTGCGATGGAGGCTCTTGCTTCTGGTTCTATTGTTATTCTTGCTGGTCAGAAAGAAGGCCCTAAAGGGGGCTCTTTTGGAGGTGTGGTGTCACCAAAGAACATAAAATCTGCTTTCGATAACTTTTTTACTGGAAGAACCACAAAACAGAAAACAAACCACAAACTAATATCAAACAGTATAATAAAAATATTGAATCTAAAAAAATCAGAAAGGAAGAAAATTTCAATAAGTAATGAAACGTTCATAAAAGATAAATGTGATGTCAAGAAAAACGCTTCAATTGTTGAAAAAGCATACTTGGATTTTTTTAAAACTTCTAAATACTTTTTCAGTTAAGTTTATAAATAAACAATCCCTGTTCTAAACTATGTTTTTAGACTCTTTGATTCATGAAGTAGACCACTTAATCCACACTAGAACAGTTAAGAATTCTTTTATTATCACTATTAATTCAGTCATAATCGCTTTGTTAGGTATTGGCGCTATATATTTTTTAACAAGAATCTTGCCTCCTGCAGAGTTTGGTATATATTCTTTTTTTATTGCTGTAATAAACTTAGCGGCAGTATTGTTTCAGAATGCATTTAGCCCCATAATGGTCAGATTTATCGGGCAGTACTCTAGAAAGAACAAAAGTAAGTTAGGGTTAGTCATAAAAGTACTGGCTAAATGGAATTTTGTCCAGATATTTGTTATATCTGCGTTAGGAATATTTTTTTCAAAGACAATAGCGCTTGAGGTTTTTGGTAAGCCTGAGCTTTACACACCATTAATCTTTTCTTTTATCACTGTTTTGTTCCTTTCATTCTCCTACTTTTACCTTGGATATCTTAGAGCAAATGAGAAGTTTAAGTCATATGTTGTTCAATCCTTGTTATTGAAAGGGATCCCACTATTTTTGCTTATTGTTTTTTCTTTATTTAAACTTATGAATGTCAATGTTATTTTTATGATCTATGGTATAAACACTCTTTTTGTTTTCCTGCTTTCTTTATTCTTGATCCCTAAATCGTTTGTTCATGCGAAAGGTAATCAAAAAAGCATGTTTAAAGAGATGTTCTCTTTTGGGAGATGGATGTTTTTAGCGTCTACATTTTATAATCTGGCAAAAAGAGTTCCTGTTTTTTTTGTGGCTTACTTCTTATCACTTGCAGAGGTAGGTATTTTCTCTGTTGCTAACCAGTTAGTTGTGGGGGTTTTTCTCTTTTTGTTAGGGTTCCAAACAGTTTTGCTTCCTAAAGCTGCTAAATTGATAAATAAGAAAGAAAGGGTCAGTTTTGTTAAGAAAGCATTCACTATACTTTCAGGATTGTCTATTTTTATCTATCTGGGATTCCTACTATTTTCTTATAAGGTAATACCTTTAGTGTTGGGTGAGAAGTATGTAAGTGCAATTGGTGTTTTCTTGATTATCCTCCCAGCATACCTGCTTGATTTTGTAATAACTCCTTTGAAGATGTGTGTAGTCCAGTCTCTTGGAGACCCTAAACCTCTGGTTTTGTTGAGAATACTTACTTTTTCTCTGTCACTTCCTATCTATATCTATGTAACGCCGATTTTTGGAATATTTGGTCTGGCCTATGTGTTATTGGGTGAATCTATTGTTTACACTTTAATTGTAGGAACTTACAGTTTTATTAGAATATTTAAGGAATAACTTTTTTTTAGTCTGACTTGGTTTAATCTCGTTGAATCAATAATTTTATAAACGTGTATATCTATTTTTAGTTAAAAAGAGGTGTGTGATGGATTATTCAGTAATTGTTCCTGTCTATAATGAAGAAGGTTCTGTAAAGGAGCTTTATCCTAAGCTTAGGCAGGTTATGGATTCTTTGAAAAGACCTTATGAGTTGATTTTTATCAATGATGGATCTAGTGATAAGACGCTTGAAGTTCTAAAAGATTTTAGAAAGAAAGGAGAATATCTTACAATTTTAGATCTTAGGAAGAACTTTGGTCAGTCTGCTGCGATGAAAGCAGGTTTTGATAATGCGTCAGGCAAGATCATTATCAGTATGGATGGTGATATGCAGAACGATCCTTCAGATATTCCTAAGCTGATTGGTAAGATAAAAGAAGGTTATGATGTTGTTTCTGGGTGGAGGCATGAAAGAAAAGACCCGTTATCGAAAAAGATACCCTCTAAGATTTCTAACTTCTTGCATAGGAAAGCTACAGGCGTTGAGATACATGATTCTGGTTGCAGCTTAAAAGCATACAAAAAAGAGTGTCTTGAAGGTCTCGAGCTTTATGGTGAGATGCATCGTTATATTCCTGCAATGATTGCTGAAAAAGGGTATAAGATTGGTGAAGTGAAAGTAAAACATCATCCAAGGGTTCACGGCAAAAGTAAGTATGGCGTGTCTAGATTGTTTAAGGGATTCCTTGATTTGGTAGATCTTGAATTTTGGATGCATTATGCTGCAAGACCGTTGCATGTTTTTGGAGGTTTTGGCATTCTGTTCTCTGCAGCTGGTTTAATAATAGCGTTGGTGTTAGCTATATTAAGAATGGCGCACATGATATCTCTTTCAAACAGCAGTCTTCCGCTTATAGCTGCTTTGTTGTTTTTAGTGGGAATCCAGTTTTTGGTGTTTGGTATTTTGGCAGATATAGTGATCAAGCTGTATTACTCTAACAAAGAGAAGAAAACGTATTCTGTTAAAGAGATTATTAAGTAAAGTTTATAAATAGATTTTTCCAATATTCTTATATGAACATCTTGATGCTAAACTATGAATTTCCTCCTTTAGGGGGTGGTGCTGCACCAATAAGTTATAGCATGGCTAAGCAGTTGGTGAAAGAAGGACATTCTGTTGATGTGGTTACTGCAGGGTTTAAGGGTTTACCCTCTTTTGAAAAAAAAGAAGGCATTAACATCCACAGAGTAAACTGTCTTAGGAGCAAGAAAGAGATTTGTCATCCTCATGAGATGTTAAGTTATGTCATATCTGCATATTTCTTTACTAAAAAACTTATCAAGAATAATAACTACGATATTAACCACACTCATTTTATAATCCCTACCGCGATTGTTTCTTACTTTTTAAGAAACAAGTTGCCTTATGTTATAACTTGTCACGGCAGCGATGTCCCGGGATACAATCCTGACAGGTTCAAATTTCTAGAATTTGTATTGTTGCCATTCTGGAAAAAGATTGTAAATAGGTCATTGATGGTAACATCTCCTTCAAAATTTCTTGCTAAGCTTATTGGCAAAAATTCATTCAAGAGAGTGAAAGTGATCAACAATGGCTTTAATCCGGGTACGTTTAATCTTAACAAGAAAAATAAGAAAATACTGGTTGTTACCCGTATGTTCGAGCGTAAAGGGGTGCAGTATTTTATTGAATCGTTAAAAGGTCTTAATCTAAAAGAGTGGGAAGTTAACGTTGTTGGTGAAGGGCCCTTTAAGAAAAAAGTGTTAGAGCTGAAAGAAAAATTTGGGTTGGAGGTTAACATTCTTGGTTATGTTTCCAATCAGAAACTTAAACAGTTGTATGAGGAATCCTCAATATTTGTGTTCCCTTCAATAAGAGAAGATTTCCCGGTTGTTTTACTTGAGGCTATGAACGCAGGTTGTGCAATAATAACTACAAATTCAACAGGCTGCCCAGAAGTAGTTGGCGACGCAGGCATTAAAGTAAAACCTGAAAGCCCAGATGCGTTAAAAACTGCCTTGACGCGGCTAATGAAATCCCCCGCACTAATCAAATCATATGGCAGAAAAAGTTATAAGCGAGCGAAACAGTTCGACTGGAAACTGATAATCAAAGAATATTTTAAAGCATACAAAAAGATAGGTCTAACAAGATGAAGATTTGCATAATATCTAGTCAGATAGCAGGTTTTGGTAAAGAGGGGGGCTTTGGAGTGATGACTCGTAAAATTGCCGAAGCGTTATCGCGTAAAGGGCATGATGTTTCGGTTGTCGTACCAAGAAGAACAGGGCAGAAAGGACTTGAAAAAAAGAAGGGACTTAAAATCTATGGTCTTACTAAACTAGAACTTTTCAGCAAAAAAGTATTTAGGGAGATAGACGCAGATGTTTATCACAGCGAAAATCCAAATTTCAGCACTTTCATCGCTATGTTGGCGCAGCCAGATAAAAAGCATGTGATAACGTGCAGGGACCCTCGTTCTACTTATGACTGGCTTATTGAGACCATATATGCAACTTGGAAAAGAAGATTGAAGACTTTCTTAGTATATCCTTATGAGGGTAGTTTTTTTGTTTCATATGCAGTACGCAATGCGGATGTTGTGGGTTGTCCTGCAAAGTTCTTGATAAAAAAAGTGAACAACCTTTATGGTATAAAGGATACAGTACTTCTTCCAAACTTACAACCTATGCCTAGAAGGATTCCTAAAAAATCAAAAAAACCCAAAGTATGTTTTGTTGGCAGACTTGACAAGAGAAAGCGCCCAGAGATTGTCCTAGATCTGGCAGAAAAGTTTCCAGACGTCGAGTTTGTGATTGCGGGTAAGGCAGAAGATAAAAGCAGAGAAGTTATGTTGGAGCAAAAAGCATCCTTGCTTAAGAATGTGAAGCTTTTAGGACATGTGGATCATAAAAAATTAAGAAGTGTATACGCATCTTCTTGGATTCTTATTAATACTGCTGCAAGAGA
This sequence comes from Candidatus Nanoarchaeia archaeon, assembly GCA_028279745.1. Taxonomy (GTDB): domain Archaea; phylum Nanobdellota; class Nanobdellia; order Woesearchaeales; family JANQNC01; genus JANQNC01. The sequence goes on along the minus strand of JANQNC010000001.1, from coordinate 476,629 downwards.
AGGTCTTCCTTTGACTTTTATTGAAGCCGCAAGTAATGGCTGCGCAATCCTGAGCCAAGTAAACCCTGATAGTTTTTCATCTAAGTTTGGTTTCCATTGTAAGAGTGGAACTTTTAAGAATGGACTGAAAAACTTATTAAAGTCAAATAAATGGAGAAGAAAAGGTAGAAAAGCTTATGGGTACGTTAGATCAGTTTATGATGAAAAGACTGCCTTAGAAAAACATGAGAAAATTTATAAAACTGTTTTGGGGGAAAAATGAAGAAGGTGGATAAAACTTTAAACATTTGCACAACAGGTACTTGGCTTAGCAGTTCAAATGTGGGTGATAATGCTGTATTTCTTGGAATAAAAGATTCCATAGAAAAGATTGGCAAAGTAAAGTTTACAGTTTTCTCTTCATATCCTGGGAGAGTCTCTGATAAGTATCAAGTTAGTTCTTATGCGCCTAAAACAGGGATTTTAAGTATAATCCGTTCGTTAAGGAACTCAGATGCTTTATTCTTTACGGGCGGCACACCTTTTTATGATGATAAGTTTCACATGACTTATTTCTCCTTTTTGTCTTTTGTCGCATCAATTTTCAGGAAGAAGTCAGTGGTTTATTCTATAAGCTTGAGAGATATAAAATCGTCTTATTCAAGCTATCTGCTTAAGTACATTTGTGGTAACTCTTGTTATTTGGGTGCTAGAGAAGATGACACCCTTAAACATTTTTACCTTCTTAGTGGGAAAGGGCGTAAAGTTAACCTATTGCCCGATCCAGGGACTCAGCTGGTCCCTATAAGTTCGCAGCAGGCAAAAAAAATACTTGAAAAAGAAAGGATGTATGTTCACGATAAAACCGTGGGTATATGTTTAAGGGGTTTCTCTTCATCTGATGAGTTCAAGAAGCATCATTTTAACTCTAAATTTAGTTCTGAAAAACTAGATAACTTTAAAGACACAATTAAGAATTTTGTAGAGTATTTGGTAAGCAAGAAGAAGTGTAACGTAATATTCCTTCCGATGCATGTTTATGAGCCAGACAATGATAAAAATCTTGCAAAAGAGATTTACAATGAGCTAGAAGATAACGATGTAAAAGAATGTGTCAGAGTAGTAAAAAGACAGTATGGTCCTAGAGAGATGAAAGGGATTTTTGGAGAACTATTTGCTTTAGTTGGAGTGAGATTCCATTCATTGGTTCTCTCTTCATCTATGCACACTCCCTTGATTAGTATTGGTTACGCCAAGAAGAACAGGGCCATAATGGATTATGTGGGTAAGTCAGATTTTCATATAGATTTAGATGGGCTTGATCTAAGATTTTTAAAAACACGTTTTGAAAAGATTTACAAAAATAGAAAGAAAGTGGTTGATGAGTTAGCTAAAAGGTATAAAGAGATAAACAAAGAGTATAATTCGCAACTAAGAAAAGTTTTAAGGGTTATAACTGAAGGTAAAAAGAATGAATAAAGATTTTAAAATATCTTTTTTTGGAGATTTGATGTTAGGGGGAAAGTTTTCAGAAGACTTTAACAAGATCAAGAATAGTTATCTTCCAAAAAAAGCCAAAAAGTGGCTAGTTGCAGATTTAGTAATCAGCAACCTGGAAGCACCAGCATCTAATCGTGGAAAACCCTCAAAAAATAAGATTCTTGTTTACACTAAAAAAAAGCCACTTAAAGTGCTTAAAGAGATGAATATTGATTTCCTTAACATGGCTAATAATCATATTATGGATTATGGGTATGAAGGCGCAAAAGACACTAAAAAAATTCTGGATAAGATGAAGATTAAATATGCTGGGTGTGGCAAAAACCTAAAAGAGTCAAGAAAGCCCGCGGTTTTTAAGAAGAAAGGGAAGATAATCACGGTTAACTCGTATTCTTTTACAAAAGAGTTTGTAGAACCTGTCAAGGCAGCAACAAAGAAGATGCCAGGAGTTGCACCTATAAAAATTAGTTACATAAAAGAAGATGTTAGGTGTGTAAAAAACAAACTTAACTCTGGCCTGGCGATTGTATCTTTACACTGGGGAGAAGGAAAATCTCATAACCCTCGGCCTGAACAGATAGAAACTGCAAGAAAGATAATCGATTGTGGAGCAGACCTGGTTATAGGTCATCATGCACACTGTCTTCAAGGGTATGAGGTTTACAGAGGAAAACCAATTTTTTATGGTATTGGCAATTTTATATCCTCTCCATACATGAAAGACGAGAAAAGCCATCTAAACTATGAAAACAAAGGCAAGCTAAGGATAAGATATGCTAGGGAGAGAAATACTGCAATCTTTAATGTTATATTTGGTAAAAGGGGAGTTAAATCAGTTTCGGTGCTGCCTCTCTTACAAAAGAAAGGCAAACCAGTTATGACCTTGCCAGACAGTAAAACAAAAAATAGGATATTGAAGGGAATAGAAAAAAGCTCAAGAAGAATTAAGAGTAAATACTACAAGAGTTTAATATTTCCTGTTGTAAGAAGACTAGATGAGTTGATGAGGATGTATGATGATATAAAGGATGAAGGACTGAAAAAAGATTTCTTTAGTTTTAGCACGTTTGCAAGAATAATTACAAAACTTTTGAAAGGAAAACATTTCAGTTGATTAAAAATGAAAAAATTGTTGATACTAAACGACCCTTATGCATATAAAAAAAATGATACTCAGATAAACATAGGTGACAAAGCATTATCTGAAGGTTTATATAACTTAATCAGGGCTAGTTCGAACTGTTTAATCGAGTATGATTATGGTAAGAACTTTCCTTATCTAAACATACATAAATTCGATAAGTATCATAAAGATCTAAAGAGCCACATAAAAGTTTTTGATAAGTGGTATGCTGAAGTTTGCAGTCTTGCAACCAGTGCAGGATTTGAGTCACATGTTTACTCACTAATAACCAAGATGCGATTGTTTGATAACCCAGTTTATAATTTGCTGGATAAGTTTATTCAAGCTAAGTACAGTCGGGGAGCTTGGGATACTGTGGCTCCTTTTTTGTTTAGAAAGTTGTATTCAAAAAGTTTTATGGATAAAGTGGATGAAGCAGATGTTATTTTGTATAATGGCAGAGGGATATTTGCAGACGTCCATAAATTTTATCTTCCTATGAGGTTATTCGAGATATACCTCGCGTTAAAGAGGGGTAAAGAAGTGATTCTAGTGGAGCACAGCTTTGACATAAAAGACAAGTTTCTTATTAAGATGGTGTTGGCAGCATTTAAAGATGTGAGTCTGCAACTAGTGAGAGAGTCAAGCTCTAGGAAGAATCTATTAAGGGTTGGCTTAAAGAAGAACACATTGGTTACCTGTCCAGATTCTGCACTTAGTGTTGCTATTCGTTCTGACAGAGGGTATTCTAAGTTAGCTAAGAAATTTGACATAATCAAAGGGAGTATTGGGCTTGTTATACGTGGAGATCGTGAAGTAGATATTAATAATTTGTCTAAGTTTGTTAAACTGTTAAAAGAGAGATTTAATAAAAAAATATATTTTATATTCACTTGCAAATCATTTGACAAAAAAGTTTATGATAAGCTGTCTAAAAAGGTTAGTTTGGGATTTTTAGATCCTGTTGGGCATGACGAAACCATTGCAGTGATGAAAAAGATGGATTTGGTGGTTTCCGATAGGTATCATGGAACTATTTTTTCTATTCTCGCAAATACTCCTATCTTGCCTTTAAGCGCAAACACAGTCAAGATGGAGGGTTTGTTTAGACTTTTTAAGTACCCTGTAAAGGTGTATGGGGATGTTTCTGAAAGTAACCGTGACGCTTTATTAAAAGACGCAGATTTCCTGATAAAAAATAAAAAAAGGGTGAAGTCTTTATTATCAAAGAATTGGGTCATGTTGAGAAAGAAATCTTTAGCAACCGTTAATAAGTTGTCAATGAAATATCTAAAGTAGTGTATTTGCGTTACTGTTTTCTTGAGAGTTTTCTGACTAAGAAATCATAAGACTTTTGTATGTAAAATCCAGTAATGAAGATTGTTAACAGCCCAACAGCAATAATAAAGAGTATCTTATATGTGTTGTTTTCAGATCCTAAAGAAAACCAAACTTTTTGAAATACTGCCCATATTGGTCTGTGGAATAAGAAGATACAAAAAGTTCCGTAACTAATAGTTAACAGTATTTTTTTAATCTGTCCTTTAAAGAGGGTGTTTATTTTACCTAAGATGTGGTAGCCGGCTATAAAATAAAGTATGTGTACTAAAGGCGCACCTATCTTGGCCAGGTCTGGTGTGATGATGTTGTGTCTGTAAAGCAGCATCAGTGACACAAGTGTTATTCCGGCCACAAAAAGCAGAAAAGAATATTTGATCTTTGATTTTAAAGTTAGTTTAGATTTGTTATCATAAACGATAAGTGCGAGAAACATCCCAAAAGAAAATTGGGGCAGCCAATTACCGAGCGAATCTTTAAGATAGATATTTAGTGAGATTAGGTATCTTGTTATTATGAATATTGCTATTGAAGAAGCTGCAAGTAGTTTTGGGTTCTTTTTTAGAAGGTGTAATAGGAGAGGGAACACTATGTAAAGCTGAACGATTATACCTACAAACCACAGTGAGCCTGGGTTGTGTGCAAACTCAGGTATAAACACGTTAATTAGAAATATGTGACTTAAAAAGTTAGCTAACGATATTTTAGAATGTAGAGCTATGTATACTATTAGTGCAACGTAGTAAAGTGGGAGTATCCGCACCACTCTTTTCTTAAAAAATTCAGAAAGGTTTAATTTTTTTCTTTTTTCTCTTAGTGCACTATAAGTTAATCCAAATCCTGAAAGGATTATGAATCCTGCCACTCCAAGGTTGCCAAACGCAGAAAAAAGATCTTTTGGCATGTTGAATATAATAAAACCCAAATAGTCTGGATGGTGGTAAAACAATACAAAGAGTATGAACAGGATCTTTAACAAATCTACTGTGAAATTGCTCTTTTTTACCATGACTGTTAATGTGGTGAGTTATTTTATAAATGTTTTTAATCAGTTTGTTGGTTTTTTTAACTGCATACAACTTGGCTACATAAAACAAACTTTTTTAAATGATGTTTGGTGTAATTATTACGATGCACAATAAACCAAAAAGCGGAAGATTAGTCGAGCTTGATTATCTGAGGTTTTTCTCGGTTGTTATGATAATTTTAAGCCATTTTTTTAATGGTATGAAAAGAAAAGGAATAATTTCAGATAACTTTGCAGAATTCTCTTTGGGGTTTTTACCCTTGCAGTATGATCCACTAAATCTTCTTTTTAATAATTTGGGGCTAGTTGGTGTTTCTTTTTTTGTTATTCTTAGTGGGGCTGGACTGTATCTTTCGTATAATAGAGACAAAAGTATAATTTTCAAAGAATGGTTTAAGAAAAGAGTTATTAAGATCTATCCTAAGTATTTGGTGGTTTTTTTTGGTGTTATAATTTCTTACTTTGTTTTTGTTGGTTCTTTAAACTCCTTAAACTTGTCTTGGGGCGAGTTTATCGCTTCAATTTTTGCAGTTCAGGCGTACTTTGGGTTTGGAGGAGGTGTTGTAAACGAAGCAACTTGGTTTATTGGTCTTATATTGGCGCTTTATGTTTTCTTTTGGTTCTTCAAAGATTTATATGATCGGGCAGATAAGAAAGTGATTTTTATTTCATTATTTATCGTAAGTGTTATTTCTAAATATGTGGTTTACTTTTTCTTTGGCACTAGGGCTGCAAAGTTTGTTTTCATTACGTCGCTATTTGAATTTTCTTTTGTGGTGTTAATGTTAAGGTACTTTATTATTGAGCATAAACGGCTGAGAGCGATGTTGCTTTTATTTTTACTTTCAGTTGCCACCAGTCTTTTGTTTTCCACAGAATTGTTTAAGCCAATGGGTTTTATTGTTTTTTCAACAACTTATTTTTTATTTATGTTTTATTTGTTTTCTTTAATCTCCAGTTTTAGTTCCAAGCTGAACCTAATTGCATCAAAACTTAGCACTTTGTCTTATTCTTTATTTTTAGTTCATGGCCCGCTTCTAGGGCTCATAAAAATTATGGGGGAACCCATATTTTTATACGTATTGTACTTCCCAATTGTGTTTGTTTCAGCGGTTATACTTGATTTTTTTGTGGATAAAATTATTTTGAATAGAATTATAAGATATTAAAAAATAAAAAATATTAGTTTCTGCCTACATAAGGCCATTCACTAACATCTGTACCATAAACATCAAAAGTAACGCTCTTCTGGTTGTTTCCTTCATCAGTCTCTAAGAACTGGTTGTCACTGTCTACCACAATCTTGAAAACATGTCTTCCGTTATCTAGCATTAGTCCAAATGTGTGTCTTGTTTCACTTTCAGCACTAAACTCTGGCACAGTTCTTGTTTGTATGACTTCTCCATCAACGATAAGATCGTATTTTAACATATCAACTCTATCTTTGTGGTTTACAAAGTTTACATAAAACTCTACTGGTTCTCCTGTGTTTGGAGGGTTCATATTTGGGATTTGGATGCTTTTTACCTCTAAGTCGTATTCTGGCGCTTTGCATACTGGTTCCACTTTTTCCCATCCTGAGTCACATTTGTTTCCAACAGTTTTTGTTGTTTCAACTGTCCAACTGTTTTCATTACACATGTAACAAGTAATAACTGGATTAACATCGAAAGTTATTTGTTTCTCGTTGTTTGTTTCATCAGTCTCGTTAACTATGTTTTCTTTATCAACCACTATTTTTAATACGTGTACGCCTTCGTCTAAAATTATGTTTCTTGCGTGCCTTATAGTATCACTTGAACTAAAGTTAATAGTGTTTGTTTCATAAACTGTTTCATCAATAAATATGGTGTACTCTGCTTCAGTCTTATTCTCTTTGCTTTCGAAGTCAAAATAAAACTCTACTGGTTCTTCAACATTTATTGAGTTTTTGTTTGCAATCATTACGTTTTCTATGCTGATATCATAAGTTTCAGGTACGGGCAAAGTAACGTTCTTGTAGTATCCTGTAGCTTCGAATGCTGCCACTAGATCTATTCTTTTGTATCCTCCAGCACTAACTCCTGTATCTTGTAATAGTGTTTCTATCTCTTTGCCTGTTATGTCGTATCCTGCATCAGTATAGTACTGCTTGATCAAAGCTGCACTCCCTGCTACGAAAGGTGTTGCCATGGAGGTTCCTGTTTTTGTACATTCACTATTTCCACATGTTGATCTTATGTTTGTTCCTGGTGCTAAAAGATCTAGTCCATAGCCCCTGTTTGTTGAGCTTCTTATGTTATTGTTATTTCTTCCTGACGCACCAACTGCTGTTACGTATGGTGAACATGCAGGGTAACTTATTCCGTCTTTGTGTTTTTGGTTTCCTGATGCTGCTGTGATTATGATTCCTTTGTCATGTGCTTTTTTCATCTTGCTGTCCATCCATGTTGGACATGTATCTTTGGTATATTCTCCTTTGTCTCCTATGCTGATTGTGATTGCTACTATGTTGTACTTTTCTGCATTGTCTGCACACCAGGTTATTGCTGAACTCATGCTTGATCCATAACAGCTTCCTTTATCATTACATACTCTTTGTGCAATTAAGTTTGCTTTTGGAGCCACACCTTTTATTTTTCCATCTGCAGCCACGATTCCTGCTACATGGGTGCCATGTCCTCTTGGATCTTTTGGATCGTCATCTTTGTTTGCATAGTCGTATCCTGCCACTACTTTACATCCTTCTCCGAAACATCCGCCTAAACTTGGGTTTGTGTATGTGATTCCTCCGTCCACGACACATACTGTCTGTCCTTCCCCATCGATTGGGTTTCCGTTTATAGTGTAGGTTTGAACTTCTGTTCCGCCTATGTAAGGTAATGCAACAGATAATTCTTCATATAGGATTGGATCTTCGATTATTTCTACTACGTCAGAGTCTTCTTCAAGTTCAATTAGCTCTTCTTCTGAGCTTATTTCAAGAATGGTTTCTATCTCTGGTCTTTCTGATTGTTCGCTAGCTCTTTTTGCTGCTTTCTCACTGCCTTCTTCATACTTGATCCATACTCTAACTGATTCTTCATCTTTGATTTTTCTGATAACTTCGGGTGTTGCTTTTTTGATTATGATTTCTTTGACTTCGTCTCTAGCGTTTTTCCCGCTAATCTCACCTTTTCTAAGGTCATCCAGTTTTTCTTGGATTACTTCTTTTACTTCATCCCTGTCTTTTTCAGATAGGTTCTTGATTATTAATGTGGGGATTGAATTATCTCCAGAATTGTTGATCGCGTCTCTTATCTGATCTGCTAAGCTTGCATTCTGTGCAATTACGCCGCTCAGTAAGAACATTATTAGTAATGGCACCAGTAAAATTTTTGTTAAGTTCATGGTTAGTTCACCTCTTGTTATCATTAGTAAGTGGTAATTTATTCTACTATATAAACCTTTCTATTTTTAACTACTTTAGAATGACAAACCCATTTATAAAAGAGTGGCCCTTAAACCGTTGAATTTGAGGGTTTTAGCCTCTTTTCAACACTTTATTGTAGAAATACATGAATATCTTAGATACTACATAGCTAGCAATAACTGCAAAACCAGTCAAAAGCACCCATCTTACTGCCCAGTGCACGTTTGAGTTTAGGAATACAAATCTGAAGTATTTGTTGCCCACAAAATTGTATATGAAGTTTGTATGCATTAGATAGATTATCAGCACATGCTTCCCTAGCTCTCCAAGTATGTTAAACAATTTAGTCATAAAACCAGTATTGCTTAATGGGTGATAGACAAAGCTAAGCAGTAAAAATATCATTATTGGATAAAGATATGTTAAATTTGTATAGTTGCTTGAAGATATGAAAAACACACCCAGTACGAACAGGGTAATTGTCCAGAAAAATTTCTTTACGCCTATCTTAGACAGATCAAACTCTGAAAGATATATTCCAATTATGAAATAGAAAAGAAACCTTCCAAAGAAAACCAACGATACTCTGTTAGAATCCCAGTAAGGCTTTTGTAAGCTCCAGTTAAAGTATGTGAGTACAAGCGAGAACAAGAAAACTAAACTTAGAGAAAAATAATTTTTTAGCCAGTCTTTGATTTTTATCAATAGAGGGAAGAGCAAATACAGCTGTATTGCCACAGGGATGAAATAATAGTTCCCATACCCAAACACAAAGTCAAGCAATAGTTTACTGATATCAAATACTCCATACAGCTTATAGTTTATTGCATGTTGTAGTGCTGTAAATATGAGATATATTAGCACAACTCTAAAGAAAAAGCTAGAGTAATATTTTTTCAGATCTATCCTCCCTGCGTACCTAACTGCCAATAAATAACTCATGCTCATTATGAACACAGGAACTGCAAATTTTAGATAGGGGTTAAATGCTTTTGTTTCTGTAATTAAAGGTATCTGGTGGCTTGCTACGACTGCGATTATCGCTATCCCTTTTGCGATGTCAAAGAAAGGAAGTCTTTTTTTGGTCTTTTCAATTGAAGGTACTTTTTTTGTAATCTCGAATATCAAGTATATAAGAAACAAGCCCAGAAAAAATTCATTCCAGTTTATGTAAAAATCAAATATTGCCATCTCTGACCTCTATTTCACCTTTATGTCAAATAAGCTAAGAATAAAGGATTGGAATATTATTAGTATTCCTGCTACTATTGTTGTCAAGGATAGGATTGATGTGTTGATCTCTCCAAAACTCAAATCACCCATGTTGCCGTTTATCCATTTTAATAAGATGTTGCTGTTAATCACGATTCCTATTAATATTAACAAAGCACCAAACCCGATCATTTTCTCAAGATTTGTTGCAGGATTCTCTTTATTGTAGTGTGCGGATAGGAATTTGTTTGACATCATGTTCATGAACACTAGTTGTATCCCCAGTATCAACAACAAGCTTCCCAGTGTGGTGGTCACAGGACCTAAAGTAACATTACCCAGTTGCACTAACCCTTGTGATAACATAAGAAGAATAAATCCTCCCAACACAATAAATATCCATCCTGGTATTGAAAAAGTCCATTTTGGTGAAAACATAAGCATGAATCTTAGGTGTCTCCATCCATCTCTGAATGAAGATAACTTACTTTCTCCCCCTCGTTTGAAATAATCAATTGGCACCTCGGTCATTTTTAGATTATTTTTCGCGGCTGCAATCATTATCTCTGACGCGAATTCCATCCCTGCGGTCTGAAGATTCATTTTTCCCAAATGTTTTCTTTTGAAAGCTTTTAACCCGCAGTGTACATCCCCAAGTCTTAGCCCAAATAGAACATTAAGTATGTTTGTTAGTAAAGGATTCCCTAGATATTTATGTAGTGGGGGCATTGCACCTTCTTGCATTTTACCTTTGAATCTGTTTCCGTTAACAAAGTCATTCCCTTCTCTTAATAGTTTCACAAATTTTGGGAGCTCTTTTTCAAAGTCGTAGGTGTTGTCTGCATCTCCCATCACGATGTAGTCTCCTTTTGCTGCTTTGAAACCCACAAGATAGGCATTTCCATACCCTCGAACTGGAGAATCAACCACTTTTGCCCCTAACTTTCTTGCAATAGAAGGGGATTTGTCTGTTGAGGTGTCAGGAACGATTATCTCTCCTTTTATCTTGTTTTTAGAAAATGCTTTTTTTACTTTTTTGAGTACTTTACCTATTGTTTTTTCTTCGTTCATGCAGGGTATGATTACAGAAACTTCTACTTTTTTCATTGTTTACCTCTTTTATATGAATATGAAGAGTTTTATTTAAAAATGTTTCTGATCTAGTTATTTGTAGCTCTTTCATATATGAGTGTGTCGCCTATGAATGTTTCATAAGTTCCAAAGAATTTTTTGTAGATTGTCCTTTCAGGAAGGAAATGGTTTACACTAAACTTTTTTGTTAACTTAAATTCTGTTGAGTTTGAAAGTAAACCTTGTATGGTTGTACAATCCTCTATATTGCAGTGGAATGTTTCTTCACAGCAAGCAGGAGTTCTAAATGGGGTGGTGAAGCTTTTCCCGTACCTTCTGTAATATGTTTCATGTATAACGACTACATCAGTATTTTCATTAACCACTGGTTGTTCTTCTTTGTATTCTATTTTTATTATCCCTTCAGGCATTGATTTTGTATAAGCATAAGGGTAATAGACTATGTTGCTTTCTACTGAGTGCTCTTCGTTTAGATATCTGCTAGCTTCATACCTTGTATCTGTGATAAAGTTATATTGTGATACTAGAGATATGCTTAGTGTATAGACACAGATTAACACTATTATGGCTAATCTTATAATCTTATTTCTGATACTTTTTGAGTCTAAGAATTTAATCAGGCCATACCCTGTGACTATTGCTATGTAAGGTAGGAATATGTTGGCTCTTCTGACAAATGTCGAGCTTCCAGACCATAACAGTAAGAGCTCAAGAAGTATTAAAGAAAGGATGAATGTGTTAAAGTGTTTTATTTTTTTACTTTTTTCTCTAAATAGAACTCCTAGGGAAATAACAAAAGCGATTATTACTGGCAGGCTTGTTCCTGAGATAAGCGCTATTAAGTACATTAATGGATTTTGTAGATAATGTCTGCTTCCACTAACAACTTCTTTGTTGTCATCTACTAATATAGCTTTTGAGTTCCCGAAATCATTTAGGTCATAGTCAAATATTACTGACATGTAGAAAAACCCTGCTACAAGTACTGCAAAGATTATGAAAACATAAGATGTTTCTTTTAGTTTTTGTTTCTTTTTGAAGTGAGTGATCAGTAATGCACCTACAAAGATTGCGGCAGGGATTATGTCAAATTTGAATGACATAGATAATGCAACCGATAACGATATGAGCAAGAGCAACCATCGCGAGTCTTTTATTTTTTCTTTAAAGAATAAGAACATGAGAAATACTGCTAGGTATGCCCAGAAGAGCACAGGTATGTCTGGTAGTGCATAGTGGCTGTATGTCGCATTCAGGTCAAACAGTGCTAGCAGCATTGCTGAAAGAAAAGCAACTCGCCCATCCTTGAATACATATAGTGCCATGAAGTAAACTAGTAACACTAAACAAACCGAGTAAAGTACTGAGAGCAGTCTTCCTAAATAGTATAAACCTCCAAGCGGGGGGTTAAATATTTTGTATATTGGGTAGCTCATTAAGGCTATCTGTGTTCCAAATCCTCTTGCATTTACTTGTTCGCTAGTTGCGTTTATGTTGTCATCAATTTGACTTAGAACATTTTTTGCTATTCCTACATGTTGCATTTCATCTATCTGTAATGTGTCTTCATTTACTAGTCCCCAACTTACCCCTGATAGTCTTAGGAATAGTGTGATTACGACAAGGATTAATATTGAGATTTTTGTTGGGTTCTTCATTTTAGTGTATATACTTCAATGTTGGATATGTTTCTATCAAATATGTAGTTTTCTTTTATAAAGTTATTTAGTCTTTCATACTCATCTAGACCTGGATCCATTCTCTTGTTTGTTGATATAAACACAGAGGGTTTGTCATTTTTTAGGTGATCCAAAAAGATACTGTCATTTACGTTTTCTTTTACTATGTTCTGAGTGTCTAAAGATTTAACTACAATCCAAAACTTGTAATGTTTTGTTGGTGAGAATCGTTCAGAGTAAACATAGATTTCTGGTGCATACCCCCATACATATATCTTATCTTCAGGACCAGTTATACTTTTAACATACTCTCCAGTTTCATACAGTTGAGTTGTTATTGTGTGATTCCTGTGCAGTCCTGATTCGGGGCCAAAGATTCCTATTGTTGGTTGAACCAGTGTAAGAACTATTAGTGCTGCGATTATTCCTGTTTTAAATTTTTTTATTGTTTTATACAAGTAGTATATTGTAAGAGCTGCCATTATTGTTAACCCGGGAATTATTTGTACAAAATAGTGATGGTAGAACCTGCCTCCCGCACAAACACCTAAGTAAGAGAATACAGTCCATATCAACGCCAGTAAGATTAGGTTGCTGCTTAAGATAGATTTTCTGAATCTTTTTCCTAGTGGGAATATTAAGAAAGACGCTGCCAAAATGTATAATAAAATGTTTGGCATAACATTCATTTTTGTTTTTCTCATTATTTCCAGTACAGGTTCAAATGGGGTAGAACTGGTTTGGTTTGAAATTTTTGAAAATGCTTCAGAACTTAGTGTGTAACTTGCAGAGGGGATAACATTTGGGGCTAGTTCGCTCAGTGCACCTGCGCTGCCGAAGTATATCAGGAAAGGCAGCAAGAAGATTAGTAATCCAAAAAAGAAATAAAACAGTTTGTGCAGTAATTTCTTTAAGTCTCTTTTTTTATTTATGACAAATGCTATTATGAAGTAACCCAATATTCCTGCCAAGTTTAGCAGGGCAGACTGTTTTGTAAAAATACTTGCTGCAATGAATATCCCTGAAAGGAAGTAGAATGTTTTTTTGTTATATTTTTCTCCCATAACCAAAAAGTAAAGTGAAGCAATTAAGGGCAGAATCATCCAGGTTGTATAGTTCGGGCATGCCCCTCTTACACTTTCTGTTGCGGAGAAAAAAGCGTAAAGTATTGACGCGAGGCATCCTGTTTCAAAGTTAATAATTTCTTTTACTGTAAAAAATATGAGTATTGCTGAAATGATCATCAGAAAAATTGATGCTGCATATATTACTGAGAATTCAGTCCCAAAAAGGTTAAACAACAGGCCAACTGTGAAAAATGATAAGGGGGGTTTTCCTCCGCTTATATCTAAGTAAGGAACTTTTCCATCATTTATTCCCATCCCTGTATAAGCAATACCTGCTAAGTCGGGATCGCAACTCATAGTGCTTACTTTCCCTATCCTAAGGGAAAAAACCAAGATTGCAAGCAGTACTAGAAAAATTATGATTTTGTTTTTTTTAGTAAATTTTGTTAAATTATTTAGGGTAGTCATCTTATCTACTTTCTAGTTTGTTGTTTTTTAAAACTTTCTATCAAAAAGTTTATAAAAGAAGTAAGGTGAATTAATAGCATGTACGAAGCGATAATGCTAGGAATTATTCAGGGTATTACTGAATGGCTTCCTATCAGCAGTTCAGGCCAGCTAGTTCTGTTCTTGTTAAACTTTTCAGAAATTCCTGTTGACCAGATCTTGCAGTATTCTGTTTGGCTTCATTTTGGCACTGCGTTTGCAGCAATCTATTATTTCAAATCTGATTTATTTGATATGATTAAGAAGTCTCCGAAAGAGATTAGAAAGAAAAATAGTGTGTTTACTTTTTTAGTTATCTCTACATTGATCAGCGGAGCAGTAGGTTTTGGTATCTACAAATTAATTAAAGGTTACTTGGCTAACTTTGAGGGGAACGCTCCTTTCTTGATGGCAGCTATTGGTTTTTTCTTAGTCATTACTGGAATCCTCCAGCGTGTTGCAAAAAAGTCTAAAGTAAGAAACATAAAAAATTTGACAATTGCGGATGGAGTTATTTTAGGCTTGGTTCAAGCGTTTGCAATTGTCCCTGGTTTGAGCAGATCTGGCTTAACAACTTCAACATTATTATTTAGGAAATTTCAGAATCACGCAGCACTAAAATTATCATTCCTGATGAGCATCCCGCTAGTTCTTGGAGCTCAACTTGGTTTGGGTTTAACGGAAGTAATAACCCTAGATATCAACTCCTTATTGACTGCAGTAGTTACATCTTTCATAGTTGGTTTGATAACAATCAAGATGTTTATGAGGTTAGCCCAAAAGGTTAATTTCTCAGTATTCTGTATCATTATGGGTCTATTGGCGTTCTTACCTTTAATTTTTAGCTTGTTCTAGAAATATTTTATTTACCTTCAACTGTTTTTCTCAAGCCTTCTTCAAACTCAGTTATGTGTTCCCAACCCAACCCTTTTACTTTTTCAACAGAGGCAACTTCATCAGAATCATTTTTTCTTACTTTGTTTTCATCCACATTTACTTTAACTTCCTTGCCCAGTATTGAAGACACAACATCCACAACTTCCTGCACTGAATGATTTTCCCCGCTTCCAACATTCATCAAAGAAAGTGAAGGCATATCTTTTTCTAATAATATGGAGTAACACTCAGCTAGATCACCTATGTATGTATAGTCTCTTTTTACTGATGTATTCCCTAGACTGATTTCTTCTTTTTCTTTTACTTGCTCTATTATTGAAGGGATAAGGAAAGAGCGATCTTGTCCGGGCCCGTATATGTTGAACTGTCTTAGTATTATGTACTGCTTCCCACTATTCGGAGCAGTTTCTTCTATTACTTGTTCTGCCTCAAGTTTTGTACTGCCATACGGCCCAGTTGGTTTTGTTGGGTGATTTTCGTCTATCGGCAAATATTCTGGCGTTCCGTAAACTTTTGAGGTTGATGCGAAAATAAACTTGTTAGCATCACTCTCTTCAAATGCTTCAACCAGGTTTTTTGTTCCTGTGACATTAACATCATAAGCTAGCCTCTCATGCTCCGCAGCGTCTGGAACAAATGCGATCGCTGCTAAATGTATCACAACATCAATCTCCTTACAAACTTCTTTCATTTTTTCTTTGTCTAGAATGTCTGCTGCAGTAACTTTAATAGCTCCTTCAACCGCTTTTTCTTCTTTATCAACACCAAAGATTTCGTGTCCTTTAGAATTTAGATATTTTGCCAAATATTTTCCTATAAATCCCGTAATGCCTGTAATAAGAATTTTCATCTTAAACTATTCCTTACATGCTCTAGATCTCTATCTACCATCATCTCAACCAATTCTCTAAATGAGGTTTTTGGTTTCCATTTTAGCACTCTTTTTGCTTTTGCGTAATCTCCAACTAGCTGATCAACTTCTGCAGGTCTTACAAACTCACTATCAGATTTTACATGTTTTTTCCAATCTAAACCAACATGGCTAAATGCGATTTCACAGAATTCTTTTACTGAATGTGTTTCTCCTGAACATATGACATAATCGTCCGCTTTTGATTGTTGCAGCATTAGCCACATCGCTTCAACATAGTCTTTTGCGTATCCCCAGTCTCTTTCAGCATTTAGGTTTCCTAGTTTTATCTCTTTCTGTAGTCCTAGCTTGATTCTTGCAACTGCATGAGTTATCTTCCGTGTAACAAACTCAAAACCTCTTCTTGGAGACTCATGATTGAATAAGATTCCTGAACATGCAAACAGCCCATAAGATTCTCTGTAATTTACAGTTATGAAATGTCCATAGCTTTTTGCAACACCATACGGGCTTCTTGGGTAAAAAGGGGTAGTTTCTTTTTGGGGAATCTCTCTAACTTTGCCGAACATCTCAGATGATGATGCTTGGTAAAATTTTATTTTTGGGTTAACTCTTTTTATCGCTTCAAGTATTGCAGCAACACCTAACCCTGTCACTCCCCCTGTCAGCAAAGGCTGGTTCCATGAGGTTGGAACAAATGATTGTGCTGCCAGATTATAAACTTCATTAGGTTTTGATTCTTCTAATGCAGAAAGCAAAGAGTTCTCATCTGTTAAGTCGCCTTGTATTAGTTTGATCTTATCTCTTATGTGGACTAGTCTATCATAGTGTTCTACACTGGATCTTCTGACCATTCCATATACTTCGTATCCTTTTGATAATAATAGTTCAGCAAGGTAGCTTCCATCCTGCCCAGTTATTCCTGTTATTAGAGCTCTTTTTTTCAAACCATCACCTCTCATTATTTATTTGGTTGTTTTATTTATAAACTTTCCCATACCCAAACATTTATAAACAACCTGAAATCTTCCAAATGTATGTCAGAAGGAGAAACTAAACACGTAGCATTAAGTTCAATTAAGCCCGGCAGCTATATGCTTTTGGATGGCGTTGCTTGTAGAGTAACTGATATCCAGATTTCAAGACCAGGTAAGCACGGTCACGCTAAAGCTAGGGTTACGGGTGTTGGTTTGATAGATGGTAAAAAAAGAGTTATTGTTACAGCAGATCACGAAGTATTGGTGCCTGTTCTTGACAAGAGAAACGCGTCAGTTCTTTCAATATCTGATGATACAGCTAACTTGATGGATTCAGAAACTTATGAAACCTTTGACTTGCCTATCCCTGAAGAATTGAAGGGTCAAGTTGTTGAAGGAAGCACAGTTGTGTACTGGATTATCATGGAAGACAAAGTTATCAAACAAGTTAAGACTGAATAAAAATGGCTAAACAACAAAAATTGAAAATTTTTGTGCTTGACAAAAAAATCACAAGGGGTGATTTTTTTGGCTAAGTTCGAAGAAGCACAAAACAGACTTTACAAAAGAGTATACGTTTGTAAGACTTGCAAGACCAAGATAAAGGCAGATCCTATGAGTGTTATCGCTAAAAAAGTTAAGTGCAGAAGATGCAACGCTAAGAAGATGCGTGCAGTTAGGAAGAAATAGTTCTTTTAATGATTTTTTTTATTTGTATTTTCTGTTTTCTTATTTTGTCTTTAATGACAACCTTTTTAAATACTGCATTTCCCTAAATATAAAATGGTTGACTGGGGAGCATTTTTTGCAGAATATAGCACAGTTATTATTTTCTATGCAGCTGTGATTCTACTGATTTTTATTTATAGAAAGAAGTTTGATTTTGAAGCTAAATTTATTGCGATTCTTAGAACAAAGGTTGGCTTAAAATTGATGGATAAGCTAGGCACGAAGTATAGAGAATTTTTTAGGATTATGGGTTATCTTGCGATTGGCGCGGGAATAATCGGTTTGATTACTATATCGATCCTTATACTCAACCAGCTTATCAGCTTAATATTTTTTCCAAAACCTGGCACAGGCATTGCACTTTTGATACCTGGAGTAAAGATTCCTGGTTCTCCAGTGTTTGTTCCTTTGTGGTATGGGATTATTACAATTTTTGTGATTGCAACTGTTCACGAGTTTTCACATGGTGTTTTAGCAAGAGTTTACAATTTGAAGGTTAAAGCTTCAGGTATTGTTTTCTTTGGGCCTATTATAGGGGCTTTTGTTGAGCCTGATGAGAAAAAGTTATTGAAACAGTCTGATGTTTGTCAGTATTCTGTTTTTGCAGCAGGTCCGTTCTCGAATATTGTTTTAGCGATTGTTGTTTTCATAATCTGGGTGTTACTATTGCCACCTACTGCTCCAGTTATTGCTAACAGTGATGGTTTATTCCAAGGCAGTGCAATATATGATAATTTTCTTGAATCTGAGGGTGTGATAATTAGTGGTATTAACGCTTCATTACCTGCGGGAAAGGCAGGGTTAAGAGATGGTCTGATTGTTACAGAAATAAATAATAAAGAGATCAAGACTTATGAGGATTTTACTTTTCAGCTTTGGCGTGCCCGTCCAGGGGAGACTGTAACGGTTAAAGCCAATAACACTTTGTATCATGTTAACACTATTGCGCATCCTAGTAATGATCAGCTTCCTTATGTGGGTGTTAATTCTTTGACATCTTCTTATGTTTTTATTGATGGTGTGGAAGGCACTATGAAAGAAACTTGTTACAATGTTATTATCTGGTTTGAAGGGTTGTTCTTCTGGATCTGGGCTTTAAGTTTAGCTATTGGTTTGATCAACTTACTTCCTCTAGGTCCTGTTGATGGTGGCAGAATATTCCAGCTAATGGCTAGGAATTTGACAGGCGATCAGAAAAAAGGAGACAAGCTTTGGAAAAGAGTCAGTTGGTTCTACGTTGTTGTGTTGGTTCTTACTTTGCTTCTTTCTTATGGTAGAAACTTATTGAATGCTTGGTAGCGATACTTTTTTAAACTAACCAATCAATTATTCTGACAAGATGACTAAACTTATTTTGGGTGCAGACCATAAAGGTTTCAAGCTTAAAGAAAAATTAAAGAAAGTCCTAGATAAACAAGAAATAGAGTATGTTGATGTGGGTGCTAAAAAACTAGATCCTAAAGATGACTATGTTGATTTTGCTAAGAAAGCAGCAAAACATGTACAAAAGGGTAATTATGCAGTCCTGATATGTGGCTCAGGTATTGGTATGTCTATTGCAGCCAATAAACATAAAGGCGTTTATGCTGCTTTGGTTAAAGATGCTAAGGAAGCAAAACTTAGCAGACAGCATAATAACTCAAATGTGTTGTGCATTAACAACATGCCTTTAGCAAAAGCACAGAAGATAGTCAAAGCTTGGGTAGAAACGCCCTTTAGCAACGAACCAAGACATAAGAGAAGAATTACAAAAATCAAGAGAATTGAGAAGTAATGCAAAAAGGTGCGACAAGAGGAGTGCCCTAGTAAGCAATTAAAGGTAAACCAAAATCATAAAATGAATAACAAAACAAAAATTTCAGCATCTGTCTTGGCAGCAGACTTCACAAACTTAAAATCAGAACTAAACAAAGTTAACAAACATGTTGATTTCTACCATATTGATGTCATGGATGGGCATTTTGTTCCAAACATAACGATGGGTCCAGATATTGCAAACACAGTTAAGAAAATTACAAAAAAGAAGTTGGATGTTCATCTGATGATCACTAACCCAGAGAAATATTTCAAAACATTCAACATGGCAGACTCGATCACGTTCCACATAGAAACTGGCAACATAAACAAAAAAATTTCCCAACTAAAAAGAATGAAAAAGAAAGTTGGTTTAGCTATCAACCCAGAAACAGATATAAAAAAACTTTTACCTTATTTGAAAAAGATTGACAAAGCTTTCATTATGAGTGTTCACCCTGGTTTTGCAGGGCAGAAGTTCATCAAGTCAAGTCTAAAAAAAGTTAAGACTGTAAAAGATTACACAATTAAACACGATCTAAAAACAAAGATAGAAGTTGATGGTGGCATCGGCCCAAGCACTTACAAAACAGTTCTAGCTTCTGGGGCAGACATTCTTGCTGTGGGCGCTGCTTTGTTTAGAAATAAGAACTTGCCGAAGTTTGTAAAACAAGTAAGATCATTCAAATTTTAATTCTTAGTTAGTTTTATATATCCTCATATAATTTTCACTTTTATGATCGAAATAGTCTTCGTAGAACCAGAAACTCCTGGGAATATAGGTGCGTTAGCTAGAGTTATGAAAAACTTTAATCTGACTAAACTTACTTTAATCAATCCAAAATGTGATCACTTAGATGAAGAAGCTAAGAAGCGAGCAAAGCACGCTCAAGATGTGTTGAAGAAAGCAAAAGTAATCAAATCAATAAAAAACATAAAAGCAGATTATCTTGTTGGCACAACTGCATTAACTGGAACTTCTTACAATATACCTCGTTCTCCTTTGACGCCAAGACAGTTTGCTGAAAAAGCTGCAAAAATAAAAAACAAAATAGCACTTTTAATCGGAAGGGAATCTGAAGGTCTTTACAACGAAGAGATTGAGCTGTGTGATTTTACTGTCACAATACCTACAAGTAAGACTTACGGCACATTGAATGCATCTCATGCTGCAACAATCCTGTTGTATGAACTCTTTATCGCGCAAGAAAAGGATAAAGGAAACATACACGAATCAGCGTCTGATAAAGACAAGCAACAGATTATGAAACTTCTCACTTCTTCGATGAATAAACTAGATTTTCAGAGTAAAGAAAAGAAAGATACTCAGAGAAAGGTTTGGAAACGTTTAATCTCAAAGTCATTTATGACTAAAAGGGAAAGTTTTGCTTTGATGGGTTTCTTGAAGAAAATTAAATGATTGAGCCTATCGCAAATATTATTGCCCAGAACACTATTACACTAATATAGTTCACAATTGCATCTCTTCTAGATATTTTTAGAACTTCTTGGATTCCTTTGATCTGTAAAACAATCATGTAGATAACTGCAAGTATTGATACCAAAGGCATCCAACCTAAAAGCAAGTAAGGTGTCATCCCGTAAGCAGTAACATTAAATGTATCTTTGAAGTGTTCTCTGTGTTTGTTAAACTTAAGCACTAAGTAGAGTGAGCCTGCAATAATAAACGCAACTATGTAAAGAATAATTATTGAACTAACAAAGAATAGAACATATTTTCCCACATTACTCTCAATGGTTCTCTCGATCACGCTCGGCAATCCTGTAACCAACTGCAAAACTGTGGAGATTAACACAAGAGGTAACAAGTAAACTAATGCCGGTTTAAGATCTGTCTCTTTCTTCACTTCTAAGAATTCTTCGTGTGGTTTGACTAGTATGTCAGTTACTCTTTTCAAAAAGTTCATTTAGTATCTACCTCTTTTTTATTTGGTTGATCGCTTTTCTTACTCTTTCGCTTCCTTTAGCTTCTGCCTTGTCACCTAATGAATAGTATATCTTTTCTGCTTCTCCGCCCCAACTGTACTCTCCCTTTTCCATCTCTACTTTGCTGACTTTAAACTCGCCCAAAGCGACTCCTTTCTTTAAGTGATAATAAATTGAACGCAATGTTACTTTTGGAAATACTTGTATGTACACCTTGTATATGTCATACCCATATCCTTTTCCCAGGTGGAATAATATTTCTACTATGTTTTGTCGTATATCTGATTTTATAGGTCTTCCTCTCGGCATACTTGAAAATACTGTGACTTTATTTTTAAATCTTTCTTTTTTATTTTCTGTATGGAAAATAAATGGTTAACCAACTACTTTATTTACTCCTTCCTAACCCTCTATTGTATGAAAACAATATTTTTCCTCACAGGAGAACATGTACAACTTGCAAAAGAAGAAGTTTTAGCCTTAACAAACTCAAAAGAGTACAAGTTAGTAGACCGAATATTAATCACAGACTCTACTGAAGACTTTAGCGATAGGCTTGCTTTTACTCACTCTACCTATCGATTCTTATTCACCTGCAACCTGGAAGACTTAGAACAAACCATAAACGAATTTGACTGGCTTTCAGTATACAAGGATGAGTTCTGTGTTAGAGTAACTAATTTACCCGAGACACAGCATTTAGTTGAAAAAGATGTCGCGGATTTGGTGTGGATTTCTCTCCAAAAACAGATGTTAACCAAATTAACAGATAAGGATAAAAAAGAAGTTAAACCAACTGTTAACCTGACTAACCCAAAATACGTTTTTGAGTTTTTTGTAACAAAAGAAGGTATTTTTATGGGTTTAAAACTGGCAGATATTGACAAATCATTTTTTGACAGATGGCCTCATAAAAGGCCAGCTTTTCACCCTACAAGTATTACCTCAAAACTGGCTAGGTGTTGCGTAAATTTGAGCGGCATAAAAGAGGGCATTTTGTATGATCCTTTCTGTGGCGTTGGTGCTATCTTAATAGAAGCCGGCATGATGAAAATAAAGTGTATGGGCTCAGATTTATCTGAAAACAAACTGGAGATGGCTAAAATTAATCTTGACCACTATAACATTAATTCCACACTTACCAAGCAAGATGCATTAAAACTTCCTGCTGGCAAATACAACTGCATTGTCACAGACCCGCCTTACGGTAAGAATGAAAAAGTTAGCCAAGATTTAGGATCATTTTACAAATCTTTTATTCTTTCAGCTTACAACTCTCTAAAGAAAGATGGGGTTTTAGTTATGATCGCTCCAAACAAGATTGATCTTTTTAACCCTGGTTTCAAAATCAAAACAACTGTCGAATGGTTTGTTCACGGTTCGTTAACTAGAAAGATTTTAGTTTTGGTTAAGGAGTAGAAAATTTATTTTTAGCATAACATACCAGTTTGTTTATATTTTTCTCTATAAACATTGAAAATGCATAGGATAATATGAAAATAACGATCCCC
This sequence comes from Candidatus Nanoarchaeia archaeon, assembly GCA_028279745.1. Classification (GTDB taxonomy): domain Archaea; phylum Nanobdellota; class Nanobdellia; order Woesearchaeales; family JANQNC01; genus JANQNC01. The sequence goes on along the minus strand of JANQNC010000001.1, from coordinate 454,009 downwards.
ACCACTATCTTGTTATTTGTTATGTGGGTCAGGAGTGGTTTGTTGAATGCATTAATAAACAATACGTGCAGAAGGTAAAACCCAAAACTGTAAGCGCCCAACTTTTTTAGTAGGTTAAAATTTATCTTTAGTATTCCAAACTTAAACACGGCAAATATTACTAATGCTATCACAAATGAATATTCTCGATAAAACAACAGTAAAGACAGCAGAACCAAAAGTTTTGGTATGCTCAAACCTTTTTTTTCTTTAAATTCCTCGGTTGCTAAGTACATGCCTATAAGTACTAGTGGGAGTAGGTACAGTATTGTAGGATGGCCGTTTAGTACTAGTATTGGGGATAGTTTTGAATAGAAGTTTTGTGTTATTATTAGCGTTAGTAGTGTTAAGGGAACTATAAAACCTTTTTTCAGTATTTTTAGAAGTAGGGGGAATAAGATATAAAATTGAAGTATTAGTGTTATGAACCAGAATGAGATGTTATATGCTCCTGGGTTGATAAACCCCTGTAGTCCAAATAGGTGGGAGATTAAAACTCCATCTTTTAGAGAGCCTAAAGTTAGTGTTTTTAGTATAAACATCTTGGTTAAGATTACTACTGCTAACGCAGTCAGGTATAGTGGGAATATTCTTAAGATCCGTTTCATTAAAAAATTAAAGTAGCTTACGTTTTTGTTTATGTAACTTTTTGTTAGACTGTAGCCTGACAAGATTAAGAAAATGTGCACCCCTGGGGTGCCGATACTCCTAAATCCCGTGAAGTGTGCTATGAACACAGAAGTTATTGCTATGAACTTTAAGACGTCAACATAGTCCAGTCTTTTTTTAGTTTCTTTCATTTTTTAGTTCTGACTCTTTTAACTAAAGCATTAATTCCTCCCTCTATCAAAGCAGAGATTGCATACACTACTGCGCCATAAGCAACTATAAAAAGTAGTGGGTTATTCACAACCTTTTCTAAAAATAGTTCTTTTAGTAAACCTAAGAAAGGATAATGAAGCAGATAAAATCCAAAACTATAGGTCCCTAGTTTTGCCATAACATTAAATTTCAAAATTCCGCTCGCTAATGCGACGAATAAAAAGGTCAGCACCGCAAAAAAGGACCGGTGTCTGTTTACTTCAAATAAGAATAACATCGCAAGCACGATAGCTGTTTTTAACGAAGATAAAACTTTTTGTTTGTCAAAGTCTTGTGTTGCTAAATACATCCCGATTAAGAATATGGGCAGTACTTTTAGAACGCCTGGCTCCCCGTTCATATTGATTAAGCCATGTGTTATTTTTTGGAGTGGCCAGTAATGTTGAGATAAGAAGTTAATGATTAAAGAAACCAAAAACAAAGGAACCAAAAGACCTTTCTTCATTAGTTTCAGAAGCAGGGGAAATATCAGATAGAACTGTAATATTAATGTGATAAACCATAACGGCCCATTATATGCCCATATGTAATCTGGAAAGAAGCCGTGTATCCCAAATATGTGGGTTATTAAGTTTAAAGTTTGGTGCCAGCCCCCCCAAACGACCTTTTTTATCATCACGCTTATGCCCACTACTATCGCAAGAGTCACTAAATAAAGTGGAAATAATCTAAGCAGTCTCCTTTTAACATAATCCCCTACTTTTAACTCTCTGTTCTGATAGCTTTTTGTCAGTCCATATGCAGAAACTAGTACAAATGTGAATGCTCCAATTTTTCCAACATCTTGGTTTAACCAGTACGGCTCCTTGAAACAGTGGGATAGAAAGACCATCATTATTGCTATGAATTTTAGAACGTTGATGTACCTAAGCTTATCTGTTTCAGCCATACACACACTTCATTTACCTGATTTTTAAGGTTTTCGCACTTTTTGAAAGGGTAACTTTTATAAATGACCCCCTATTTCTCACAATCATGGAGCTAAACTTTGTTGAGGACAAGAAAAACAGGATTGTCGTTGAGGTTAAAGGTGAAACTCACACTTTTGTTTCTGCTTTAGTTGATGAATTATGGAATGATGACGCAGTTAAGGCAGCAGCTTACAGGATAGACCACCCTTTGGTTGGGGTTCCTAGAATTGTTCTTGAGACAACAGGTAAATCTGCAAAAGATGTTTTGAAAAAAGCAGCTCAAAGATTAAGTAAGAAAATTGATTCTTTAGGTTCTGGTGCTGTAAAGGCAATCAAATAATTCTGATTTTTATCACTATGACAGACAGTAAAATTTTATATACCTCCTAGATTCATTCTTAGGATGCAGCTTTTGAAAAAATCCAATTTTCCAAAATTTATTGTTGTTACAGGTGGAGTTCTCTCTGGATTAGGTAAGGGTGTTGCAGCCGCAAGCATCGGAAACCTTTTAGCATCACAGTATAAAGTTGTTGCTATCAAGTGTGATGGTTACCTTAATGTTGATCCTGGCACTATGAACCCTATTGAGCATGGTGAAGTGTTTGTTTTAGATGATGGTGGTGAAGTTGATATGGACTTTGGCCATTATGAAAGATTTTTGAACATTACAACCAAGTTTGAATGGAACATCACCATGGGTAAAGTATACCGAGAAGTTCTTGAGAAAGAAAGAAGAGGAGATTATCTTGGTAAGACTGTACAACTTATTCCTCATGTGACTGATGAGATTAAAAGAAGATTTTATGATGTTGCTAAAAAAGAAAAGGCAGACATAGTTCTTATTGAGATAGGGGGAACTGTCGGAGACATTGAGAACGAGCTTTATCTTGAGGCAGTTAAACAATTAAGACAAGAACTGACAAATGATCGTGTTCTTTTTGCACATTTAACCTACATCCCTATACCTTCTGGTGTCAATGAACAAAAATCCAAACCTACTCAGATGAGTGTTAAGGAAATTAATGAGCGAGGTATTAGGCCTCATGTTATTATCGGTAGATGCGCAGAGTATATTGAACCTCATCTTAAAGAAAAGATTGCTAGATTCTGTAACGTTAACAAAGAAGCAGTTATTTCTGGTGTAGATGTCCCTTCCGTTTACGCAATTCCTTTAGTTTTCAAGAAGGAAGGCATAATAAGTTCTATTGAAAAAAGATTCAAGATTAATTTAAAACCAGATACTAAGAAATGGGAAAAGTTAACAGATCAGCTATTGAGTAAGAAAGGTAAGAAGAAAGTTACTGTTGCTATCTGTGGTAAGTATACTGCACTGCAGGATTCTTATGCTAGCATAATTGAGTCTATCTTGCATTGTGAAGCTCACCTTAACTGTAAAGTTGATCTAAAATGGTTAGAAACTACTGATATTTTTGATGAGCAAGATGTTCAAGTGAAGATGGAGGGTGTTGATGGTATTATTGTGCCTGGTGGTTTTGGCAGCAGAGGAACTGAAGGCAAGATTAAAGTTATTAAGTATGCTAGAGAAAACAATATTCCTTTCTTAGGATTATGTTATGGGTTACAGCTTGCAGTTATTGAATTTGCTAGACACAAATGTAATCTAGAAGAGGCTAATTCCACTGAGATTAATCCAAAGACTCCTTTCCCTGTTGTTGATATCTTAGAGGAGCAGAAAAGTATTACTGATAAAGGTGGCACTATGAGGCTTGGTGCGTATACTGCTTATATCACTCCAGATAGTAAGGTGAATAAGATTTACAAGGAGAAGGTTGTTTCTGAACGTCATAGACATAGGTATGAGGTCAATCCTCAATTCCATGAAGTTTTAAAGAAAGAAGGTTTGGTTATTAGTGGAATGGATAAGAGCAAAACATTAGCGGAGTTTATCGAGCTTCCTAAGCACAAGTATTTTGTTGCTACTCAAGCACATCCAGAACTAAAATCTTCTTTATTGCATCCTGCACCTTTATTCAAAGAGTTTGTCAGATCGTGTATTAAATAAAAAGTTTTATAATGGTCTTTCTTTATTTTTTAGTATAACATGTTTATCCGTACTAAAAAAGTTAATAATAATGTTTATGCCTATTTTGTTAAAAATAAATGGGTTGATGGCAAAACATCCCAAACAACTGTTAAGTATATTGGTAGAGTTTTTCCTTTTAAGAAGACCAAAAACATTGATTTCATGAAATTTTCTGGGTTAGAAGGTAAACGAGTTACAAATAAAGAACTGCTCCAGCATTTAACTGAGTGGGAATTACATAATCATGGTTTTGTCAAGGAAGAAAAGTTGTGGAAAAAGAAAGAGGTTGTTGCTAATGCAAAGACTTTCTCTTTTTTGAAGGGTAAGAAAGAGGTTGCTTTAGGTTTTAATGATGGTTTTTTATCAAAAGCTACTTTACAGAGGATTTCAAGATTTACTGCATCAAGTGCGGAAGATGGTTACAAGTATGCTAAGTATTTTGTTGAGGCTGGAATAGAAGTGCCTCAAGAAGTTTTTGTTCATATGTTTAAGAATGTTAAAAGAAGGTAGCAAAAAGGTGTAACAAGAGGAGCACCACTAGCATATGTATTTAAGGAAGAATAAACAAAACCAACATTAACTAACCCAAGAACACAAGCATAAAAAGCAAAAACAGAACTAACTGCAAATATAGGTGCTCATAAATTCGCACTTTATGAAAAAATGAAAAAAGAAAAACATCATGTACATCACATCCCCGAACTGGACGAAGATGAACTGGTTCCAGAGGAAGAATCGAAATACAAAGGTCCAATTAAAGTCATCCTAGCGATTGCGCTAGCTTTAATGGTCTTGATATTCATATTCCCATTCTACCATCTAAAGTTTGATCCCAGTCCGAAAGAGATTCCAAGTTTAGATGAAGTATTGCCTGCAGAGTTTGAAGTAGTCACATACAATTCATCCAGTTATTTTGCTAATCTTCATCCTGAAGAGCCGGTTGTTAAACAAGTCGCAAATAAAGTTGTAACGATTGCTTGTGATAGTGATAAGATATGTCATTCAAAAGCGTTATTTTATTTTGTGAGAGACAATTTTAACTATGTGGGTGAAAGTGGGGAGTATTTGATGTCATCTTCTGAAATGCTTTACTCTGGCGGGGATGATTGTGATGGTCATTCAATCTTATTGGCAAACCTATTGCAGTCCGTCGGCATAAAGACTAGATTTGTTTTCTTTCCAAGACATGTCATGGTTCAAGCTTGGCTTCCTGATGCAAATAACAGATACAAAGTTAACGATGACTGGATTTTCCTGGATCCTACTTGTGAATATTGTGAATTTGGTGAACTTCCTCAAAAATATGCTTATTCTGATATGTCTTTAAGGTGATATACAAAAAACCATAACCTTTAAATACTCCCTGCCGACTTCTTACATATACTTTTCCCAAAGACTATCCTGGAGATAGAAGGGAAGAAGGTGGTTTAATTGGATATAAAACAACTAATCGAAGAAATTAAGAAAGTAAGGGAAGCTTCTAAGAAGCGTAAGTTCTCACAATCATTTGATGTAATATTTGCACTGAAAGGTCTTAATCTAAAAAAGCCTAGTGATCAGGTTGACTTATTCATTAATCTTCCTTTCAATAGAGGAAAGAAGACTAAGGTTTGTGCTTTAGTTGGCCCTGAGTTGAAAGCGAACGCTACTGAAAATGCGGATTTTGTAGTTGACTCTGACAGTTTTGCAGATTATGCTAAAGATAAGAAAAAAGTTAAGAAATTAGCTGATGAGTATGATTTCTTTGTTGCTCAAGCAAATATAATGCCAAAGATCGCTCAATCATTTGGTAGAATCCTAGGTCCTAGGAATAAGATGCCAAACCCTAAGGCAGGTTGTGTTGTACCTCCTAAAGCAAACTTAAAACCTCTTATAGAGAGATTACAAAAAACTGTCAGGATGGTTGTAAGAACACAGCAGATGGCTCAGATGAGAGTTGGCACAGAAGATATGCCTGATGAGGAGATTGCAGAAAACATTCTTACATTATACAATGCACTGATTCACGATTTACCTAACGAGAAAAATAACCTTAATCTGGTTTACATTAAGACTTCCATGGGAAAACCTATCGAGGTGAAACCATGACTGCTCACGTTGCTGACTGGAAAAAGGATGCAGTTAAGAAATATGCAAAGCTTATTTCTGAAGCTAAAGTTGTCGGTCTTTTAGATATGACTTCTTTGCCTGCAGCTCAATTGGCAAAGATGAGAGGGTCTTTAAGAGAAACTGTTACTATAGTTATGGGCAGAAAAAGATTGTTCAGACTGGCTTTTGAACAGGTTAAAGATAAACCAGGGATTGAAGAGTTAAAAGAAAAATTAGCAGGAATGCCTGCTTTATTATTTACATCAGATAACCCTTTTACGCTTTACAAGACTTTAGATAAGAGCAAAAGTAGTGCGCCTGCTAAGGCAGGAAGTGTTGCACCTAAAGATATTGTTGTTCAAGCAGGACCTACACAGTTCGCACCTGGTCCGATCATTTCAGAACTAGGAAATGTTGGACTTAAAGCAGGAATTGAGGATGGTAAAGTTGCGATTAAAGAGGACGCAACTGTTGCTAAAGAAGGCGATGTTATTGATGAAAACTTATCTTCAATCTTACTAAGATTAGGTATTGAGCCGATGGAGATTGGTCTTAATCTGACTCACGTTTATGCTGACGGCACTTTATTCGATAAGAAAGTTCTTGCAATAGATGAACAAGAATACCTTGACAACATTTCACAAGCTTCAAGATGGGCTTTCAACCTCGCGTTTGAAGCAGCTTATCCAACTGCAGACAACACTGAGTTGTTGATAAAGAAAGCGTTTACAGATTCAAAGGCTTTGGCTTTAGAACAAAACATCATGGCAGATGTTGTTGCTGAAGAGTTATTGACTAAAGCAGAAAGACAGATGCTTTCACTTAAGTCAACAGCTAACATAACTGATGAGGTTCCTAAAGAAGAAGCTAAAGAGGAAGATAAGAAAGAAGAGCCTAAGGAAGAAGAGAAAAAGGAAGAACCTTCAGAAGAAAAGTCCGAAGAACAACCAAAAGAAGAAAAGAAAGAAGAAAGCACAGCACCTCTAACTCAGCCTGAAGCAGGTGGTGCTGATGAACCTCGTGAGACAAAGCATGAGGAAAAGGAGAATCAATAGATAATAATTAATTATGGAGGAAAGCAAAATGGAATATGTGTATGCAGCAATGCTAATCCACAAAGCTGGAGGTAAAGTAGATGAAGCTTCTGTTAAGAAAGTTTTAGAAGCTGCTGGCGTTCAGGTGGACGACACAAGAGTTAAGGCTTTAGTAGCTGCTCTAGACGGTGTTGACATCGAGAAAGCTATCGAATCTGCTGCTGTACCTGTTGCTGCCGCTGCGCCTGCAGCTGCTGCTGGTGCTGCGCCTGCTGAAGGTGGAGAAGCTAAAGAAGAGAAAAAGGAAGAAGAAGAGAAAAAATCTGAAGAAGAAGCTGCTGCTGGTTTAGGCAGTCTGTTCGGATAAAATCAACTTTTGACTTTAGAAGGGGGTTCGTAAGAATCTCAATTTTTAACTTTTTTAAATTTAAAACGTGAGTGGACAAATGCCAGATAACCAACAGCTTCGTAAGAAGTTTGACGAACTGAGAACTGAGATTTCTGATCTTAAGAAAGAGCTTAATCAGGTTAATGACCAGAAAGAAGCTTGGTTTAAGAAGAAGGAAGATTTCAAGAAGAAGATAGTTTCTATTATCTCTGATGTTAAGAGTTCTAAGAAGAAGAGAGACAAATCCACCAGCAAGGTTAAGACTGAGAAGGGGGAGAGAGATAAATATAACAAAGAAGTTAACGCTCTTTTGAATGAAGTTAAAACTCTTAAGGATGAGAAAGAAAAGATAATCAGTAAGTATAAGATTAAAGGAAATCCTGAACGGCTTAAGGAAGATATTGAGAAATTAGAGACCCGGATGGAGACTGAAGCTTTGAAGCTTGAGGCTGAAAAGAAGCTCATGAAGCAGATTAAAGATTTGAAGAAGCAGTATAACGAGGTTAAGAAGGTTAGTGATGTTTGGGAGAAGATTAGCGAACTTAACAAGAAGATAAGGGAAGCTAAGAATAAGGCAGATTCTGTACACAAAAACATCCAGACTGAGGCTACTGAAAGTCAAGAGCAGCACGAACTTGTTCTTTCATTGTCAAAAGAAGTTGATGAGCTGAAACTAAAAGAGGATGAAGCTTATAAGAAGTTCTTTAAGTTTAAGGAAGAGTTCAACAAGCTTAACGATAAGTTAAAAGAGAAATTGACTGAAGCTAACGAGTTCGGTAAAGAGCTTGGTGAGATTAAGGCTGAAAAAGTCAAGAAGAAAAAGAAAAAAGAGTCTGAGCTGATTGCCGAGAAAGGCAAAGAAGCTGAAGAGAAACTTAAAACAGGCAAGAAACTTACAACTGCAGATTTAATTGCATTGCAAGGTAAGAAATAATTTCTAGATTGAGTTAAAATTAGTTTTTGATTTCTAACAAAAATAAAAATGAAAGAATTATTCTTTATCTTTCCCTTTCATCTCGGTGTAATGGCACTTCCCACAGTAAACTCTGTCTTTGTGTTCTGCCATTAAGTATCCATCACCGCATTTAGGGCAGTATTTGTTATTTCGTTCGACCTTGTCGCCTTCTACTTTGTATTTTTCCCAGATCACTGTTGGTCTTTTGTTTTTTACTTCTTTTTTATCTCCCATTTTTGATTACCTTGATTATTCTTCTTTCTTTTCTTCAGCAGGTGCTTCTTCTTTAGCTTCCTCTGCTGGTTTCTCCTCAGCTTTTTCCTCTGCTGGTGCTTCAGCTGCAGCTTCTTCACCTTCTGCTTTTTTAGGTGTGTTTCTTTTGATTGTGCTTTCTTGTTCTATTTCTTGCAGATCTTTTTCATTTTCATATACGTGAGCGATGATTTCTGCTTTTTCTTCTCCGTATTTTGTGATTATGTTTTTTACAACTACTAGTTTTTCGTCTTTTTTTAGTTTAGAAGCGATTTCTTTTTTTACGTCTTGTCTTGATGGTGTTGCTCCTTTGAATGTTGCTGCTGCTTTTATCTCTTCTCGTAGTAATAGTGGTTTTTTTTCTTGTGATTGTATCTCTATGCTCATTTTATCTTACCTTTATTGCGTATTCTCCTTTTTTCTCCATTCCTATCTTTTTTGCGATGTCGCTTTTTTCTTCGTCTAGGATTGTGATTCTTCCTTGCCATGTTGTTGCAAACTTTTTCCCGTTGCATACTGGGCAAGTATCTTTGTCTGTGAATGCTTTACATGATTTGCATGCTCTTTTTTTCATCGTCTACACCTTATTTTTTCTTAGCTGCCGGTTTTTTCTCACCGTCCTCTTTTAACCATTCCAGTTTGCCTAACTTAGGCTGTCTCATTGTAAGTCCTAACTTTGGATTGTTTATGTCTTTGTAACTCACTGCGATTATTCTTGCTCTGCAGTTGTCTCCAACTTTTAATGTTCTTCTGGAGTCTTTTCCTGCTAAAACTTTGTCTTTTGCAAAACTCACAAAGTCGTCCATTGTTTGTGAAACGTGGATCATTCCTTCTATTGGTCCTAGTCCTATAAATGCACCAAATTCTGCAATGTCTTTTATCTTTCCCACAACCACTTCTTGTAGTTCTGGCTTAAATACCATTAGTTCGAATGTAGTATTGTAGTAGCTTGCTCCATCGCCGGGTATAATTATGCCTTCACCCACTTCTTTTACCCCTGGAACGTCAATAACTATTCCTATGTCTTTGTCGATGTATCCGTCATACTTCTTCTTGATATTTTTTACTACTGCTTCTTCTAGTTCTGCGTCGAAGTCTTCTGGCGGAACTCTTATGTGGTCTTTTATTTCGGTTCGGTAGAACATTTTTTTTATGCCTCGTTCAGAGGTCCGGAAAATTTCATTTTCCGCCTGCCTCTATTTTTAGATATTTTTTCTGTCTCAATACTATGATCTTGATTTTTTTCTGTTTTAGCCTTTGTTTGAGCTCTATATCTTGTGTGGCAGTTATAAAGCTATTTTTCTCGGCTTTTTCTAGCAGGATTTGGTCAACATTTTTAAGCTTATCTGTTTTTAATATACATATATTCTTGTTTTCCACTAGTTTTTTGGCCATTTTAGCCATATCTCTGTGTTTTCCCTTCTGTTTGTCTATTATGTTGTCTAGTTCATCAATTGTTTTGTCTAGTATGCATACTTCGTAAGGTGTTTCCATTATTCTCTCTAACTCTTGAAATATGTCTACCTTGAACTGGAAAGGGATCATCAGAAAGTTTGTGTCTAGTATAACTTGTTCCATCTGAGGTTAGAGTTATTGTTTTGTTTATAAAGCTTAGCGGGCATATTCCGCTAATATCTATACCAAAAACGCAAATATTGTTAGTTTGATACAAATCTGCTTTAAAAAATACAAACATATGTTTTTGATAAATAACATATATCGTTATTTTTTCTAAAGAATTTTATTTATCCCAATATTTTCTTTGTCTTTAGACTATCTCCCATTGGGTCTGGGCTTTCATTGATTATTGTAACGTCAATTTTGTATTTTTTCAACAATCCGATTAATTCTTTGATGTCTTTTGTTTCTGTCATCAGGTGTCTTATCTCTCCTTTCTCTCCGTACTCAATTCCTGAAAAGTGTGCATGCACATGTTTTACCTTTTTTAGTTTTTTCATGACTTCTTCATAATCTATATTTCCACTTTCTCTTGCTTTAAGGTGTGAGAAATCCACACATATCCCGCACTTGGTCTCTTTCATTAATCTTAGTAACTCATCTAGACTTCCAAACTGTGTTTTTTTGCCTGTAACTTCTGGACACAATATCACATTCCACTTTTTTTTCTTGATCTCTTCTTGTAATTTTAGAATCTGCTCTTTGATGATTTGATATACTTCTTCTTTATCTCTTCCCATGAAAAACCCTGCATGGAATACTATTGGCACTTTTTTATCCCAAAAGAATAGATCTCCTCTTGCACAACTTTGTAATATTCTTGTTCTACTTGCTCCAATCTTTTCTTTTTCTTTTGATGCCAGATTGATATAATAAGGTGCGTGTATACTAAGATGGATCTTGTTCTCTTTAGCTGCCTCTCCCAGTTTTTTTGCTGCGTCTAATGACATCCTAACACCATAAACAAATTCTATCTCAACTGCATCTAATCCTTTGCTAGCTACCTCTTTTATCCCTTCTTCATTTCCCAAGCCTGATCCTGCAGGTCCTATTTTTATCATATTTTTTCAGGTTTGATATTTTCTTTTATTAAATGTTTCGAGAACCATGCTGTTATTGAAGAAACCAGTATGCTGTATAGAATAAACATTAATGCTAAATTCAGTATCTCCCTCATCCCTTCTAGGTTGTATGTTATCAGGAAGAATGTAACAACTGCTACAGCTATCCCTTTTGATACGCTTAATGTCATGAAGATTCTTTCTTTTAGTTCATATTCTCCAAATGTTATCATTATTGTGATAAATCTGATTACTAAGAATATTAAGAATATTGAAAGAGACTTTATGAAGAAATCAAATGTTAAAGGTATCTGTATTATTGTTCCTAGTAAAATGAATACTAGTATTCTTAGTGAGTTTGAAAATACTGATTCAAATCCAAGTAAGGAAATTTTTCTTTTTACTTGTAGTGTTCCAAAGAAGAATCCTAGTGTTGTTACTGCTACAACCCCATTTCCTGATAAGTTCTCAGCAAGTACATAAGTTACTAGTGCTGCGGTTATTATTGCTAGTGGACTTAATTTTTCTGAGTATTTGTTTTTCATTACCTCAAATAATACTATGCCTATTAGCATTCCTGCCCCTATCCCTACAATTATCTGGGTTAGGAAGGGTGTGATCTGCTCTACTGTCTTGGTGAATAAGAATTTTACATTAACTATCTCTCCAAATTCTAGTATCATGAATGGCAACAGAACTGTGAGAGGAGTATTTATGATTGCTTCCATCTCTAGTATTTCTACAACTTTGTTTTTTGTTGTGCTTAACATGCTCAATACTACATCTGGTGCTGTCCCAGACATTAGCACAGCAAACAATATTGCGAACTGTACTGTTGTGCCATAGATAAAGAATGTTGCTATTGATAGGAAGATCGCATTAAGTACTAAGAAGGTCATTGCTAATTTCAGTGCTGGCACTGAATACTTTTCCATCTCTTTTATGTTTAGCTTAGCACATGAATCAAATACTATCATGATTAAGGCTAGTATTCCTATCCCTGTTAGGAATAATGGTGGCAGATCAATTATTGGTTGTCCTTTGTATAATATGTTACCTGCAAACACTCCAACAAGAAGTAGTAATAATATGCTTGGCACTTTTATCTTTGCAGACACTATTGATATTAATATCCCGATCAGTAATAGAACTCCTATTATTGTTAGTATTGTTAGTATGTCAGCCATAGTTACCTCTTTTCTTTATTTTTAGTTTGTTTTGTTTATTAATCTTTTGATGTTATCGGATGTTTTTTTTTAGTAAAGTTTAAATACTGAAATTTCCAGAATTACACTTATCACATTTTTATGTGTTAAAAATATTGGAGGACATCGGAAATAAATTTCCGGGCCTCTTCGAGGTGATATAAAATGAAAAAAGTATTAATATTTTGTCTGATGGCATTGTTTGCTGTTGGAATTGCAAGTGCAGTATGTGATACAACTGTTGCAGACTGTACTGATGCAAACTGTGCAGGTATTTTTACTGCATTTGCTTCAACTGGATGGACTTTGGACGCGCCATTTTGTCATGATAACACTTGGCAATTTAACGTGCAGGATCCTAATGCTGGTGCATGTGACGAGGATATCCCAGGGTATTCCACTAACGGGCCTTGCGCAGACGATTTAGGGAGTAATGAAGACTGTCCTAGTTTCGCGATGAATGGTGGCGAAGTGCAGGCATCAGACTGTTTGTGCGGCGGTTCTCCTTGTGCAACTGTTACTGTTTATGACTTGAATCACGAGTTCTTCGCAGGCCCACAGGAAGAACCTTCTGCGGTTCCAGAAACATCTGGTGTATCTGCGGTGGTTATCTTAGTTGCAGTTGTTGCAGTTGTAGGAATTTTCTTAACTAAGAAGAAATAGTTTTTCTTCTTTCTTTTTTTCTTTTCATTTTTCTTTAAAGCAACGATAAGAAGAGTTGCATATAATGGTTAATAATTGTTTTTCTTAATTTACTGCATTTCACTCACACACAACTTATCCTGCCTTCACCAACAATAAAGAAACCTTTTTAAACATACTACCACAATTCTCAGATTATGAAACTTAAAGACGTTTACGAAGAAATAGCCGAACCAGAAGGCGTGGAGAAGTTCATTAAACAGTTAGAAACAGAACTCAAAAGATTTGAAATTGATGCTGAAGTCATGGCTGGAGGTTCTTATGCTAAAGGTGACTATCTTAATGACCCAGATATTGACATCTTCGTTATTTTTGACCAAAAGTACAAAGACAAGAACTTATCAAAACTATTAGAAAAGACATTGAGCAAATTCAAACCTGAACTAGTCCACGGCTCAAGAGATTATTTCCATATTGGCCAGTTTGAAATTGTCCCGGTTCTAAAGATAGAGAAAGCAGAAGATGCGGTTAACATAACAGATGTTTCACCATTACATGTAAATTGGGTAAACAAACACATAAAGAATATGCATGACGACATAAGACTTGCTAAGTTATTCTTCAAATCAGCGGGTGTTTACGGAGCAGAAAGTCATGTTATGGGTTTCTCGGGATATATACTAGAGCTTTTAACCATAAACTATGGTGGTTTTGATAACCTAATCAAAGCAATTTCTTTATGGAAACCTAAGGTTTTCGTAGACCCAGAACAACACTATAAAGACTTAAACCATGCTAATAAGACACTAAGCAGCGCTAAAAGACAGTCTCCTTTGATTGTTATAGACCCTGTTCAGCCTGATAGAAACGCATCTGCTTCTGTATCAACAGAATCATTTTCTAATATAATTTTGGCTGCAAATAGATACGTTTTGAACCCGGATACTAAATTTTTTAGGCACCATGAAACTACTGTAAAAGAGCTATCCAAAAACTCCAAAAACAGAGGCACTAAACTATACATTGTTGAGGTGCTTCCTCTCGAGGGTAAAACTGATATTTCAGGCAGTAAATTATTGAAAGCTTTTAACTATATTAAGAAGCAGTTAAGGCTGAATGATTTTAGAATCTTTTCATCAGGTTGGAGTTTCAACTTCTTATACTTTGAACTATATGAAGATGTACTCCCAAAAAAGAGAAAACATTATGGTCCTTTAGCTTGGGTTCAAGGCAGTAATATGCATAAATTCCTTTCAAAGTATGAGAAGATCAATGTTGAAGAGGATAGGCTAGTAGTTTACATAGATAGAAAGTTCATTAAAGCAAAACAGTTCTTTGAGGATGTTTTAGCCCATGAAGAAGTTAGATTGAGAGTTAGGGGTGCAAAATGCTTAAAGAAATAATCATTCTTGCGTTAGTCACTTGCATTCCTTTTGTTGAGCTAAGGTTTAGTATTCCTTTGGGGATTCTGGCAGGAAGTGTTAACCTTCCATTTGGAATTGAGGCTTCTGGCTTTGGCATGCATTGGATGTTAGTTTTCTTCACATGTGTAATTGCTAATGCAATTCTTGGCCCAGTTATATTCATACTCTTAAACAAATTTGTAGGTGTAGTCACAAAGATAAAATTCATTGATAACATCTACCAATTCTTTGTCAGGAGAACTCAAAAGAAGATTACTAAGTTTGTTGACAGATTCGGACTTCTGGGTGTGGCTTTATTCATCAGCGTCCCGCTTCCGGGCTCAGGTTCTTACTCTGGAGCTTTAGGATCTCATTTGATAGGTTTAGATTTCAAGAAGTTCGTAATAGCAAATACGATAGGTGTTACTATTGCGGGAATCTTAGTAACGATAATTACATTAACTGGTAGAGGGATATTTTCTTTAATATTCGGTGCTTAAGATGATATACTGGCTAAATAACATTAAAGACACAGACAAAAGTGAAGTTGGAACCAACGCTCTAACTCTTAGCAAGATTTTCAAGACAGCACTTAATGTGCCTATTGGTTTTGTTATTCCTTCAAAGACATATTTCTCATTCGTTCATAATCTGGGTATTGATAGTATAATGGAAGGTGTAGACACAGAAAACCCTGATGAGATCAAATTTGCAGCTAGAAAGATTCAACTATTGATCATGGAGAAAAACTTCAGCAACGACGAGATAGAAGATGCTTACGACACTTTATCTGCTGATAACCTTTCAGAAAAAGATTCTCCTTTGGTCTCTGTAAAGATCAGTCCTGCTGTAGAAGACGAAGCACTAACTGCATTACTCCAAGAATTCTTTACAGATGTTAAAGGTGCTGAAGAATTAATCAAACATGTCAAGGCTTGTTACTCTTCTATATTCACAGCAAAAAATATTCTATACTTGAAGAAGAATAACTATGATTGGAAAAATATCTCATTACCGATAGTTGTTCAGCAAAGTGTTGATGCTGAATTCTCTGGCATTGCTTACACAAAAAACCCTTCTTCCGACGCTGATGAAGTGGTAATTGAAGCTGTTTTCGGATCATTAGAAGGCTTAGAAAAAAATTCTCCAGACGTTTATATTGTTGATAAAGACTCAAACGAATTAAAACAATCCAATATCGGCGAAAAGACTTTGATGTTCACAAGAGATAAAGAAACAGGAAAAACAATTAACAAGACTCTTTCCGACGATAAAATGAAACTGCAGGTGATGGAAGAGCGTTTTACTGATGAAGTTGCAAGAATTTCTAAACGTGTCGAGAAGGTTCTCGACGGTAAACAGAAGGTAAGCTGGGTTTTTGACGGTAAACAGTTCTTTGTGGTTGGTTCTGAGCCTATGAAATAGGGCTTAATTCTCACTTTTCGTATTTTTGGCACCTATTTGGCTCTCCAACTACATCTATTAACTGGTCTAGTCTCACTATTTACCTTTAAACTGCCATAACCCCCTCATTTTTGGACTTTCTCTTATTTTTCATATATTTGCTCTCAATTTTCAATTTGGGGGTTTGATTAAACCTTTTACACAACTCTCACTTTTCGTTTTTCCAATATATGCTGATTTCATTAAATCTAATATTTTTCGATATTTTAGATTTTTTCCAAATTTATGCCTATTTCTACTCTCACTTTTTGTTGTATTTTGTCCAATTTTGGCCATTTTTCGCATCTGCCCCAAATCATTCCCTAAAATAACCCTCACTTTTTGCCAAATTTTGGCCATCCACGCCAAGTGGACCAAAAATCTTTGATTTTTGTGTGTTTTTGCCCAAAATTAACTCTCACTTTTGCTAAAAGAAGGCCATTTTAGCCTCCTTTTTTGCTCATTTTTGCCCATTTTCCTTTATAAAGGGCATATTTTTAGACTATTTTTTGGTTAATTTTTTTGCCAGATTTTATGCCATCAAAACCCCTACTTTTTTTGCCATTTTTAGGCCTATTTTTTTCATCGATTTTTGGCTAAATTTTAACCCGGTTTTCACCGTGTTTTTTACGCCAGTAGTCCCATTTCAATTGTCTCAAACACCTATTCTGGGACTGTCCCAGGACTGTCCCAAGACTATTCTGGGACAATTAAATCTGTTATTCTTTTGTTTTACGCTTGCTGATATACTAACGCCTTATTTTTCTGGGACTGTCCCAAGACTAAACTGGGACTGTCCCAAGACTATCGGTATATTTGCGGCCTATATTAACCATTGTCCCAGGGATTGTCCCAAACAGTCCCACCGTCGATAAAACGCATTTTTGGGACTTTCCCAATAGAAAAACAACCATCCATCAAAAAGCAAAATTTTAGAATAAAATTTTGCCTAAATTAACAATTAATTGTAAAAAAACTTCACTAAAAAACTAAAGAATCACTTCAAAACATGCACTAATTTGTACACTTTTTCTCTTCCATTTCTTTCTGATTTTATCTTTTCTTCTTGTTCTATCTCATCAAGAATTCTGTAGAAAGATGACTTTGAACATAGCCCTTGTTCTTCCACTATTATTTCCTTTAATTGTGAGCCTGTTATGTTCTCGTATTTTTTGATTAAATTTAACACTGAATTTTTGATATAATCTTTGGATTTTTGGACTACTTTTTTGACTATCTTTTCATGCGCACTTCTCACTGAAACATTCTGCTGAACAGGTCTTCTCTCGCTGTTTTCTAGCTTAGCCTCCAACTCCCTTATCTTATTCAGTATATGCATCTGGTTATTGCTCAAAACACTTATATGCTCCCTTGAGTCTCCTTTCTGTTCAAGCTCATGTATCTTTTGGTAGACATAATTCAGCCTAGACCTTTCCTCACCGCCAAATCTTGAACCTTCTAGATCATTTATTCGTGAAAATACATACTGGATCTGATCCGGATCTTGTCTTTCTGATAACTTTCTTTCTATTTCAGCCAATCTATTATCTTGTTCTTTGTTTTTTTGCTGAAAATAACTGATCCATTCTGTGAATTTAGAAATATTTTTATTCAATGACTCCTTAAGTGAGTCTATCTTTTCACTGCCAAATATCCACCCCATAGTCATTTATAAGCCAAAGTACTATATAAACCTTACGTTGGATTTATTTTCCACATCACTGAATACATAACTTCAAAATATAGATTTTCTACAACAAATATCTTTATAAACCACCTCATTCATAATACGTACGGGGGTGCATAGATAGTGAAAAAAGACAGTGATAAATCCGAGTTGAAACTGGAGCTGGGCTCCATAAAAGAAGAGCTTGAGGATCATTTGAGCTCGATTAATGACTCTTCTAACGAGATTGAAAATAACTACTCTTACCTTATGGAACTTGATGAAAGACTGAGTTCTGTTGAGAAAAAGTTAGATGCTGTTCTTGCCTTTGCTGCCAAATTTGAAGGTAAAAACTTAAACCCCCGACCAAAAAAGATCAATCTTTCTGAGCAGGAGAAGGAGTTGTTTATGGTGTTCTATACTGCAGACAGGGCCTTGAGCTACTCTGATCTGTGTGAAAGGATCGGTAGAAGTGAGTCTTATGTTAGATATTATCTTAATAATCTAATAACTAAGTCTATTCCTATAAAGAAGCACAGCAGGAGAAATGATGTAAACGGAAAAGCCTTCTTCACCTTAGATCCTGCGTTTAAGGAACTGCAAGCTAAATCTAATGTTCTTGGCATATCTAGAACAGTAACTCTAGATTGTTTTGACCAGTCCATCATAAAAAAATAGTAAACAAAACTTTTATTTTTTGATTAAATTTTATAATCATAATAATGATTAAAACTTATTATCATTTCTTAGATTTTTTATTTTGGATTTTTGAAGGTATCGCAACCAATAATCCCAAAACTATCCAGAATAATAGGTTTATCTCATTCAGTATAAAGAGCGTTTGTGCCACTAGATGCAGTATTGTTGTTGTTATTGCTGCTATCAATGTTACAGTCAGCACAGGGTATGTTTTTAGCCTTCTCACCCCTTCAACATAGATCATCACAACAATCCATATGAACGCAAGAAGATAAAAGATTCCTGCATCTGCTGCTAACTGTATGTAGTGGTTGTGTAGGGGGGACAGAGTGCCCCAGTGCATTTTGAATGTTCTTCCAAACCCATGTCCAATCAACGGTTTTTCTTTAATCAGTTCCCAGCCATGTGCCCAGAACCGTTCTACTCTTTCGCTTGTAAGCTCGTTTATATCATCAGAATGAACAGTCCAGTATACTTCTGTTTGTATGTTAGATAAAGGGGTTTCTTTTAATAGCTCTCCGGAGTATTGTGTTGATAAGAACAAGGTCGAAATGATGATAAGTATTGTGATTATTATTGGGTATCTCCACTTTACTATCTTATTCTTGCTTAGCACGAAAAAGAAGATTGCTAATGCAACTATCATCCCTCCCCAGCCTGCTGTTGATTTTGATAAAACCCAGACAGCACTAAACAGCAATGCGGCAGCTAGATAAGATAATTTTGCTCTCCATCTACTTGCTATAAATAACATACCTATTGAGAATACCATTGGAAAGCTTAGATATGATATGAAAAAATTTGGGTCGAAAAATATTGTTTTCACGCCAGTCCTGGAAGGTGTGATTATTGCCTCTATTATTGCGTGTATTGCTAAAGGTATGCCTGAAATGAGAAATGCAAACATTATGTTTTTTATTTGTTTGATGTCTTCTATGTGGTTTGTTATGAAAAAGAAAGCAAGCAGTCCTATCAAAGTGTTGGTGGTGTAGAATATGAATGCGTAAGGCGATGTTATTGGCACTAAGTTTGTAAAGCTTTGAAGAAGATAACTAAATGCTGTCGTGCTTTTTGGGGTTATGAAAAACGTGATTAAACCCGAGATTAAGGTCAGTGCGCCAAACACCAAAATTGGCAGATCTAACCTTGTTTTTTTGATTTTTTTTCCTTTTGTGAGCATAACTATCCATCCGATTAGTAGAGGTAAAAATAGTGTTTTTGGCATCGAAACATACCCTCCTCCAAAATAATAGTTAAGTACTTTTGAAGGCACTAAGATTAATGCGTATATTAGTATTGCTTGGTGTGGGTGTTTCAAGTAGAAAGCAAGTAAAAGTATGCATGATATGATGACTGGCAAAGGTGTTCTTAGTATTGCAAGTGCGATGATTATTATAGGTATTACAAGCAGAATATTCGCGGTTTTGTTGCCTTTCTCTTTCATTGTTTCTCTTTTATCTGATAAGAATATTTATAAATCCTTTCATACATTTTATCTCTAGGATGGCTGAGAGAAATAATTCGTTGATTTATTCTTTGATAATTGTTTTTCTAATCTTACTTTGTGGTTTTTTCATTCTTCCTTTCTTAAGTTATCCGATAACGCTAATGTTCATACTTTTATCATTCACGATTACTCTATTCAAGCCAGAATATGGGGTTTATCTTGTTGTTTTTTTGGCTCCATTACTTGTAAGGTTTGGTGAGAGATTTGGCCCATTTCCTTTCTCAATTATAGAACTCATTTTCTTATCTGTGTTCCTCGCTTTCGTCATAAAAAAGGCAACCAATAAAGAAAAATTATTCATAAAAACACCTTTAGATAAGCCCATAATTGCTTATCTGTTGCTAATTTTGTTGTCCTCATTATTATTCTTCACAAAAATTAATCCTTCGTTTGGAACTTTTTTCTCTAGGCTTAACCACATCCTTGTCATCCAGCCTTGGGATCCTTATTTTTTCATGTATCTGTTGTTTAACATTGTGGAGGTTATTGCATTTTTCTACTTAATCGTTAACACGATTAAAACAAAAAAACAAATTAATAATATTGTTTTCTTATTGCTTTTGTCTGCTTTTTTTGTATGTTCTTTTGCTGTTTTTCAGGTTGTGAAAAGTCATTATGCGGCTTCTGCAGACTTTTATGATTCTAATGAATTTGGGGGTTATTTGACTCTAATAGTTCCTTTAGCGTTCTCTCTCGCGTTCTTTAATAAGGAAAAGAAGCATTGGTTTTACATCTTTATGGCAATTTTCTCATCCATAGCACTTATCTTGTCGATATCTGCTGGCGCCCTTGTTGGTGTTTTTGCAGGCATTCTTTTATTGATAATCTTATCTTTCAAAAAGGAGTTTTCTTTTGCTAAACATCATAAGATAATTGCAACAATAATCTTAGTTTTGGTTGTGCTATCTTCTGTTTTTTTGTTCTCTATTAAGGATACTCGTTCATGCACTCATAACGTGTTTTGCAGAAATGCTTTCCAAATATTTGATGAGAAGTTAGACTCTAATTTTGCTAGTGGTAGAGTTCATTATTGGAATCTTGGGTTAGACTTATTCAGGCAGAACCCTTTATTTGGTGGGGGTCTTGGTTCATATATGGCAATAAACCAAGTAGGATATCAGCATTATGTCTATAACTATTTCTTGATTATCGCTGCAGAGACAGGAATATTTGCATTGGCTGCATTCATCTGGCTTCTTGCTAGGATATACAAAACAACCTTCTCATTCATCAAAAAGCAAGGTTTCAATGCGTTAATGATTGGTTTGATCTGTTCAATTTCAGCAACTTTAGTTCATTCTTTGGTTCAACATCATTTAGCTATTGTAGAAATTCTTTTTATATTCTGGATAGAGATTGCTTTAATCGTCCTAATAACTAAACTCAAGAAATGATCACATATCATCCAAAGGACTTTTTACTTTCTTTAATTGCTCTGTGCTTACTTTTGTGTATCTTTCAGTAGTTTGCAAATTACTATGTCCCAACAATTCTTGTATTATACGTATGTCTGTTCCACTTTCCAATAGGTGTGTTGCAAATGAGCTTCTTAACGCATGACAAAACACTCTTTTCTTTATTCCTGCTTTCAAAGCTAAACTTTTGACTACTCTTTGTGCTTGTCTTACTGTTATGTGTGTTTCTCGTATATTAAACACGTAAGGATTGTTGTCATCTCTCTCAACTAGATAATCCTCTAAATGCTCGCATAGTGCTTCTGAGAGTATTATGTGTCTGTCTTTTTTTCCTTTTCCTGCTATTACTTTTCCCATTCTTTCGTTAAGGTCTAAGTCGTCTATTTTCATGTTTACAACTTCTGAAACCCGCAATCCGCTACTATACATCAACTCTACTAACAATCTGTGTTTTGGGTTTGTTGCTGCAGATATTAGTTTGCTCATCTCGTCTTTTGTTAATACTGTTGGCAACTTTTTTTCTAGTTTTGGAGCTTTTATCTTTGCAAATATGTTTTTACCTAGTATTTCTTGATAGTAGAACTTCAATGCACTTAGGCAAAGATTGGTAGAAGCAGGTTTGTATTCTTTTTCTGTCATTACATGTGCTAAGTATAGTTTTATGTCATCTTCGGTTATTTTTTCTTCGTCTTTTTCTATGAATTTTAAGAATTCTGTGTTGTGGTATATGTAGGCTTGTATTGTTTTTTGGCTGAACGCTCTTAATTTTAGTTCTGTTTCAAGCTTTTTCATAGTCCACCTCTGGTTTTATTTATTGTTTTGTTTCTAGATATTCTCTAAATTCTTGTTCGCTTTCGTATATTTCTAGTGAAGGGTAAAGATTAAGGTCTTTTATTATTTCTTCTGTTGTTGAGGGAGGATTTATTATTCCCATCCTGCCTTTTTTCTCTTTCATTTGGTAGTTTATACGTGTTAATACGCTGAATATTGCGCTTGATATGTATTTTGTGTCTATTAGATCTATAATTAGATTTTCTGAGTCTTTAACTTTTGTCTCTAGGCGTTCTAGTAGCTTTTCTTCTGCTGATGTTTCGATTTCTTCTACTTTTGTTATATTATAATTTATTTTTTTATCGTTTTGGTTTAGACTGTTTTTATATTCTTGTTCGCAGTCATATAATGGCAGCATTCCTTCTTGGTTGGCTTCTTTAAGTAGATCTCTTCCTCTTTTTGATAAATTCACTATTCCAAGACTTCCTTGTTTGTCTTTCATGCCTTTTTGTGCAGTTAATAACATCCCAAGTCCCCAGCTTGCTAGATAGTCTGTGTTCTGTAAGTCTATAAGTAGATGGTCTGTTTCTTGCATTGCCTGGTTTATTTTATCATGAAGGTGGTTACTTTTACTACCTTCATTTATCTCTTGTTGGCTTATTTCTAGTTTTTTGTACATTTTACTGGTTTGCAACCATTTGAAATGTTCTTCTGTCTTTTGGTACATATTGCCTATTTACTGTGGTGATGTACTCTTTTGCGTATTTTCTTTCAACATTTGGGTGATTGGTAAAAAGATTCTCGATTAATACGCTTTCTTCCAAGTTTTGTTCTTGGCTGAAGTGTAATTCGTTCTGAACTAGTTTTTCAGCAAGTTTTTCTCTTTCTTGGTGTTCTTGTTGGTTTGTTTTGATAAGAAGGTCTGCCAGTTCATACTTTCTTGCATTTTCTAACATTTGGTCTTCTTGGCTTTCTTCTGCTGCGAGTTGGTAGTTTATTGCGTATGAATCTGCTAAAGCTTGTCTTGACTCAATTGACCAGGTCATCATTCTTGCTTTTAGAAATAATGATATTCTTTGATCCTTTTCTGTTGGGTTTGGGTTGTTTAGTAGTTTAACATATTCCTCAAACTGGTCAGGAAGTCTTATTCTTAGGTATGGTTTTGCTTCTTGTGCCATGTTTTTTATGTCATTTTCTGTTAAATTTGTCATTGTTACCATTTTACACCTAGAACTTGTAGTTATTATATATAAAGATTTCTGAATGTTCGTTTAAGAAACATTAGATGACGTTGGTTATTTGAGTATTATCCTTCTGATCTCATCATTTAGTTCATTGAATGTTGCATAAGTCTTCTCTTTTGGTGCTTCATCGTCATTTTTCAAGAATTCTTCAAAGTAGTTGTCCATACTTACGATGTTTTGGATTATGTCTTTTTCTTTGCCTTCTGCTTTTAGTTTTATTATTTCATTTAGCTTATTCATGATGTTTTCTGGAATTATGCTTTCCATTCCTTTTATTGCATCAACAAACTTGATTGGTGGCACGGTTCCTTTGTGTACAACCCATTTTGCATTGATCAAACCTCTGTATGCATAAAGATATTTCTTGTATGTAACCAGATTGCCTGATTTTAGGTATTTTAGGTAATTGTTTCTTCCCATTGATTTGTAATGGAAATATAGGGATATCTTGCTGAAGTTCTTTATTGCAAACTCTTTGAATACTTTGTTCTGTTCCCCGTAGTATACTATGTCGCTTGTTAGCCATTCTATTGTTGTTGGGTTTGAAGAAGTTAGCATTCTTGCATATTTGAATATGTCAAAGCCTACCATATCTACTATTGCGCCTTCTGCTGCGCATTTGTTGCCATTTTCATCAAATGATGCTTCTATTACATCTCCTGGTTGGTTTATCTGTATGTATTCTTTTACATCTCTTACAAATACGAATCTTACATCATAATCAGAGTCTTTACTGTCCATTCTCCAAGCTCTGCTGCCATTTTCTATTGCAAATAGAATTTTTACATTCTTCTCTTTCTCTATTTGTTGGCATAGCTCTTTTATTTTTTCTTTCATAGAATAAGGTAGTTTGTTGTTTTATTAATAATTTTCCCCTTTCACGAACTTAATCAGGCCTTCACATACTTCTTTTGCTTCTGTGTATGATTCTAATACGGGTTCATTGTCGTTTATTGCTAATATTGTTATGATTTGTTCATCTTTGTATTTATCTAAGACTCTTTGCCCTAGTACTTGTCTTTCTTTTAGTTCTAGTGCTGTTAATTCCGTGTATAACTTGCTCAATATGTCCAACAAGTAGTCTATGTGGTGTTTTTTGATATCTGCTGTGATTTGTGAGAATTGGTTGTATAGTTCTTTTTGTATTCTTAATTTGGCTCTTATGTCTTTACTTCCGCCTCTTTTGTCTGAATAGACTCTTCCTATTGTGAAGTTGATTGCTTTGCACTTGTCTTCTATACCTCTTAGTTTTACTGAGAAGTTGTCTGAGTTTACTTTTGATTGTTCTTTTACGTGGTCTAGTTCATTTCTTAACTCTTCTATTATGTTTTGGTTTGCTTCTGCTTTTTGTTTGTAGTGCATTGCTTTGTGTGCTAGTCTGCTTTTTCTTAACTCTCCATAATGGTGTTTTCTCAAGAATAGGAAGATTATGCCGTTATATGCGTATGAGAATAGTATGTTTAGTACTGCTACAACTCCACCTTCCATTCTGCTTACTACATCAATTGTTTGTGTGTTCCATACTATGTAGAACATTAGCGGGAATACTAAAGGGGTTATCCATGTTGTTGATGTTTTAACTAATCCTTTGTTGTATATTGCGAAGAAGGATATTATGTACATTAAGAATGGTAACATCCCGATAAATGTGAATGATAGCTCTGTTTCTGTTATTATTGACATGAAACTTATTGATATTAAGTATAGTAGTGAAGAAAGTACCATTAGGTTTCTTGTTAAGTGATCTACCTCTTTTTGCATATTTTCATCATAATCTTTTTTGTTTATAAACCTTCTGACAAATTTTATATATCTCCTGCAAAATAAGAACACTATGACTGATAGAATCAAAGTTAAATGTAATAAGTGTGAAGAAGAAATGTTTTCTGATGAGTTTGTTATAGATCCAGACTATCAGATGGCAGTATGCCCTAACTGTGTACGTGAAAAGAACCAAAGAAAAGAAGTTTGGAAAGAAGTTGCTGACGAAAAAGAGAAAGAAGAACCCCCTAAACCACCTGGTTGGGACGAAGATGATGAACTGATTGAAAGACTTCATAGACAAAAACAGAAAGATAAATCGGAAGGGTTTGGGTTTAAGGATGTTGGTTTTGGTAAAATAAAGTGTAGTAAGTGTGGTTATGCTTTCAAATATAGTGTTGATATGCATAAGCCTGATTCATGTCCTTATTGTTTTAATCCTATTAGGCCTAGAAGTAAGTTTTAGTTAAGTACTCTTGACTCGATTAGTTTTATTTTAGCTTCCAGCTCTGCTACTTTATGTTTTAACTGCAAATTCTCGTGTCTTAAGTATAGAACCCACTCGTTTATTGAGCTTTTTAGCTCTTCAAACTCGTTTTTTGCTTTTCTGAATGATCTTTTTACTTTTGTTTGAAACATTTTAACCTTTTATTCTGTTTTTTGATAATTTTCTTTTAATTTGTTTTCGAGACGCTTTTTTTCTTCGTCTGAAATATCTAATCCTTGTATGGTTTTTAGTTGGTCTTCGTGTATTTTTTTCATTCTGTCTTCGAGTTGTTTTGCCATATGATCTATCTGTTCTTGTTCTGTTAGCGGTTTGTGTTCTCTTCTTGACTCGTGCACGTATGATTTCGCACATCCCGTTTGTGTTAAGGATAATGCAGCCATAGACAGCCCTATAATCGCACTTTCGTAGTTCATTGTCACTATTAAGTGATAAGGTATAAGTATATAAATATTTCGGTAATATGTCTAAATATCTAACAAATTTTAGCTTATGCTTATAAGTTTCAGTTATTAAGATTATCAATAAATTTTAAGATTTGATTAAAAGTTATTGGCATAAGGGTAGTTAAAACATTTAATATTTGATTATAAGTTTTAGTTACAATTATGATTAAAAATATTCATCAAAAATTAAAAGTTTTATGGAATTATTTTCTATATAGAAAAGAATTCTTAGAATTCTTTTGCTACCAAAAATTGAAAATTTTTGTGTATAGAAAAAAATTAGGATGATTTTTCTTTAATCTCACTTTTCAAAAAAAATACTAGAAATTAACCCAAATAACTCAATTTATCTTTGTCTTTTTTCTCTTTTTGTGCTTGCATTCCTTGTTCTAGTAGAGTTTTAAGTTTAGCTTCAAACTTCTGTGCTGACTCAAGTAATGGTTGCACATCGATGTTAAGACCTAAATAATGATTTAGTAATTCGATTATTTTTGCTGCTGCTTTTGAGTCGGGTAATTGTGAGTGTGTCTCTGCGAATATGCAGGTGTGTCTTACTTTTGCCTTCAACAATAAAGCCCCAGTAACCCCCATTATGATCCCTTCTTTTAGTTTTTCTGCACCGCTTTCTTCTAACTTTTTTGCTGAGTCTTCTTTGTTTGTGTAGAAAAAACTTTTTGACTCTGGTTCTGGTTGTCCTTCTTGTGGTTGAACCATTGTGCCTACACTTTCTAATGAGATTAGTTCATAAGCTTCAAGATCTTTTGCTATTGTAAGCAGTTCATCTGCCACTTGCCATTCAAGTCCCTGAACTCCTGAGATTGCATGCAATATTACTATGTTGTGTTTCTCATCGTAAAAAACACCTAATGGCTGTACGACTTTGTTATCGTGTATTGCTGTTAAAGGAGGCAGTTCGTCACTCCATATATTCCCGATTTGTTTTGCATTAAGATGATCTATTAAGAATTCTGTTGCTATTGTTCCAACCAAGCCAACACCTGGAAAACCTTCTATTATTATTGGTTTTTGTGGATGTTCGTGTAACTCTATCTTCACTAGATTTCACCTCTTTTTGTATAAATTCATTTTTTGTATTATTTAAATGTTTAGTTTTTATACTGTTTCGAAAAGTTTATATATATTATAGGATATATAGAACTTATGACAACTACAATAGCCATATCTGAAGATATGAAGGATAAATTAAGGAATCTTGGACGTGCTGGGGAGTCTTATGAGGAGGTTATAAGACGGATGTATGAGGTTGCAAGAAAGACTATGCTCATGTCTTTTCTTTATGATGGATCTGATTCTATAACTGTCGATGAAGCGATCTCTCAAGCTAAGAAAAAATGGCCAAAGTCTTAATAACAAACTCGCTTAAAGAAGATATATTCAAAAGGTTCAAGTCGGGTTCTGAAAAGATATTTCTTTTGATGAAATCTTTAGAAGCAAGTCCAAATAAAGGTAAAGCAGTGGGTCATGTTGCTGAAGTAGTCATTAAAGAATTAAAGTATCTTGGTTTTAGGTTTTATTTTGTTACTGATGGTAGAGTTTTGAAGTTTGGAACTGAAGATGAACTTGCTGCCTTGTTGATTAAGTTTGTTAAAGTATCTTCTAAAAAAGATCAAAAGAAGGTTATTCTTGAGATCAAGACAGTTTTAAAATCGATGGGGTTTGATTCATTTTTCTGATGATAATGATTAACTTTAAATAATTCTTAGTTTTATTTTTTATTATGAAAATTTCAGTATCGTTGGGAGACTTTTACTATTGGGATGAAGAGTTTAGTGTTGATTCTCAGCTTAACTATCTTGAACTGGTTAAAGATCTTGATTTGGATGGTGTTGAGCTTCACTTTTCTGAAGAAGAAATTCTAAAGGGGGAGTTTGTCAAGTTTAAAGACAAACTTGACAACTATTTTGTCACAGTTCATTTGCCAATATTCAAAGAATCAGAAGACTTTTACACTAAGCTAAAAGAACTTCAATCTTTACTTAACATCCAGAACTTTGTCATACACGCAGATAACTACGTAAATTTGGAAGATATTCCTGAAGGCCTAAACTTAGTTGTGGAAAATTCTGACAAAGATAAAGTGGGTTATCAGAGTTTTAATGATATGTTGGGGTTCAAACATGATTTCTGTGTCGATATTAATCATCTGGATGAAACGCAATCTAACATTCAAGAACAAATTGATTTGGCTAGAGGCAGAACTAAAGAATTTCACGTTTCAAGTTTAACTAATGCTTTGTATGGTGAGAATGTTGATGCAAAACATTATCTCATTACAGGTTCATCATTTAAACTTCCTTCTTTACGTGATGATGTTGTATGGGTCATTGAAGGCGTCATACCTAAAGATAGATTAGACTTGTTAGAAGAAGAAATAAGATTATTAAGAAAAAATTAACGTTTTCTGAATGCTACAACACCTATAACAATAACTGCGATTATAGCAACTATTGAAGTTGTGTTTACCTCAAAACTCTTTTATACTTTCCATCAACTCTTTTATTTATAAATCTTTTCTTATATAAAAACAATAACTTTTATAAATACCCTGCAAATTCTATTGGATATGACAACTAGAATTGGTGGTTTTAGAAGGAAAACAAGACACAAGCTAAAGAGATCTATCTCTGAAAAAGGCAAGATATTTATTTCTAGATATTTGCAGGAATTCAAAGATGGAGAAAAAGTTGTATTAAAAGCAGATCCTTCATACCAGAAAGGTATGTATTTACCTAGATTCCATGGTAAAGTTGGAGTGGTAAAAAACAGAAAAGGTAACACATCTTACGAAGTTGAAATTAAAGATTTTGATAAGGCTAAAACATTATTTGTTCACGCTGTTCACCTGAAGAGGTTATAAAAATGTCAGACGATAAAGTTCTTTCTGAAGAACCAATGACTATGGCTGAAGTTAAGGCTGAACTCTCTAAAATTAAGAAGAGAGATGGCGAATTAAACTTTAGAGCAGGTAAATGTGAGGATTATCTTAACCAGGCAGTTTCTTTGTCAGCATCGAAAGCATCAGAACTGAAAGCAATTATTGAGAAGCTAGCTATTCCAAGACTTAAACCTGAACATGTCACAAAAGTTGTGGAT
The DNA here is from genome assembly GCA_028279745.1 of Candidatus Nanoarchaeia archaeon. GTDB lineage: Archaea > Nanobdellota > Nanobdellia > Woesearchaeales > JANQNC01 > JANQNC01. The sequence goes on along the minus strand of JANQNC010000001.1, from coordinate 425,076 downwards.
ATTCTTCCAACTACTTTAGAAGATGTTAAGGTTCTTTTCCAAGGTTATACATTAAACGTGAGCCAGGATAATATGAAGAAAATAGCTGACGCAGTAGCTAAGTTTGTTTCTAAGTAATTTTTTGCAAAAGGTTTATATACTCACTATATGCTAAATAGAGTTATTAGGGGTTGGTTGTAATGGAACAAGAGCAAGAGAACAAGGAAGATGTAGCAATAGTTTTAGATTACTTGCCTAATGGCTATCCTTTTGACAAAAGACCTTCTCATAGAAAAACTCCAATAGTTCAAGCAGTTGGAACTCACAGGTTTGTTTTATTGGAATTAGTTCCTAAAAAAGATGTATTCTTGCAACCTTACAAAGAGGTCTATATTGGTGAAGGTAAGAGAGATGACATCCACCACATTAATGGAAGGCTACCTTTTGAAAAATTAACCAATACTGCAAAAGCTGAACTGCCTCATGTTGTTGCTGAAATTGTTAAGAAAAATGAGAGTTTGTTTGTTGACTTCTTCAATAAGTCTCAGCCTTTGAGTATGAGAATGCATCAGATTGAATTATTGCCGGGAGTTGGTAAGAAGCATATGTGGCAGATCATTGAAGAAAGAAAAGAGAAAGAGTTTGAAAGCTTTGCTGATGTTAAGAGTAGAGTTACTTTGATGCCTGATCCTGAAAAAGCTATAATCAAAAGAGTTATGTTGGAGTTAGAAGGTAAAGATAAACATAGTCTGTTTGTTGATCGTTAACTTAGGTTATGTGCTTTTTTGTATTCTGCCCAGTGTGTTTTTAGATAGACAAATTCTTCAAAAGTTTTACATTGTATGAATGGGTTTGTTTCTTTCTCTTTACCGATAGTAGAACTTTTAGAAGTGCCATAATCATGTCCTGGCCACACCTCTATTTCAGGATCTAGTTTCATTAATGCACCTAGTGTTTCCCACTGCACTTTTTCTCCACCTTCATAGAAAACACCACCTATTTTTCCTACAAATAATGTGTCTCCTGTTAACAATTTGTTCTCAACTAGGACACATTTAGAATCTTCTGTGTGTCCTGGTGTTCTTATCATCTTTACGTCTATTGAACCTAGTTTGAAGTTTTCATCAACTAGTTCTGCTCCTTTAGAAAGAAAGTATTCGTTTCCTGATGTGTGATCAGAATGTCCGTGTGTATTGACTACATATTTTATTGTCAGACCTTTTTCTTTTGCTTCTTTCTCTACTTTTTCCTCGTCTTCTGATGGATCGATAACTATTGCTTCTTTTGTTTCTTCATCTCCAACTATATAGGTGAAATTTCTGTCATAACCGTTAACTTCTATCTGTAGAAAGATCATTGTATTAGTCCATATCCTATCAGCCGCCATCTGTTTCCGACATTTCTTGATATGGTTACTTTGCTTCCTTTGTCTGCACAAACTGGAAGTTTTAGTTTTAATTTTACTTTTTTCTTGCTTAGCTCTGTTATCACTCCTACTGTTGCTGCGGAGTTTACATTAAGCATTAATGGTTCTAATTTTTTTAGTGGATCTACAACTAGTTTGTCTTTTGCTCCTACAACTCTTTCTAGTAGGTGAACTTCCATCTCTATTTCCATTAGTACGGGTGGTAGTTTGTCTGTATGTCCTACTACTGAGCCTGTTAATTTATCTGATGCTACGACTGAAGGGTCTAAGTTTGTCATGACGCCTATTGAGCCTCCTGGGTGAACTTCTTTAACATCATTTCCGCCTGTTTTTAGTGCGTTGATTTTTGTTTTTATGGGTTTGTATGTTATCTTTCCTTCTCTTTCTATTTTTTGTCCAGGTCTTATCTCTATCTCTTCTCCTGATTTTAGTATGCCTTGTATCAGACTTCCACCTAGGATGCCTCCCACTAGGTTATCTGGTGTTGCTCCTGGTTTATTGATGTCAAAACTTCTTGCTACTAACATCAAAGGATCTTTTTTAGGATCTCTTTTTGGTGTTGGTATTTGTTTCTCTACGGTTTCAACTAAAATGTCTACGTTAAGATTGTGCATAGCGCTTATTGGTATTATTTCTGCATCTTTGTAGTCTGTGTTTTTTAGGAAATCTTTTATTTGCTTGTAGTTTTTCTTTGCTTGCTCTTCTGATACTAGATCAATTTTATTTTGAAGCACGATCACATTTTTTATGCCTGCCATTTGTAGTGCCATAATATGTTCTTGTGTTTGTGGTTGCGGACAATCCTCGTTTGCTGCCACTAACAATAGAGCTCCGTCCATTATTGTCGCTCCTGAGAGCATTGTTGCCATCAGTGTTTCGTGTCCTGGTGCATCTACAAAGCTTACTTTTCTTAAAGGAACACTTTTGCCTTTGCACTTTTCACATTTTTCTGTTGTTCCATAAGCTTCACTTCCTTTGCATTTTGAACACTTGTAGAATACTGTGTCTGCATAACCTAATCTTATCGTAATTCCTCTTTTAACTTCTTCAGAATGCACGTCTGTCCATTTGCCCGATAGTCTTTCTGTTAAAGTAGTTTTACCGTGGTCTACATGGCCTATTAGTCCTATGTTTACCTCTGGCTGTTCTTTAGTTATATCTTTTTTTTTAGCAGGCATTTTTGTAAATTAAATAATGAAGAAGTAATTGTTTGAAAAGAAAATTTTTATTCTTTCTTTTCTGGTGCTTCTTCTTTCTCTTCCTTAGAAGCGTCTTCTTTTTTGTCTTCCTTCGGAGCTTCTTCTTTCTTTTCTTCTTTAGGTGTCTCTTCTGCTTTAGCTTCTTCTTTTGGGGCTTCAGCTTCTGCTCCGTCTTCTTTAGGTGCTTCTTCTCCACCTAGTTTTTCTTTTCCTTCTTTTAAGACTTTAAGATTGATCTGTGCAGTTCCATCAAAGATGGTGTTTCCTGCCATTGATTTTCTTTTTACTATTCCTTTTCTGTTTGATTTTATCCCTTGACTTTTTGATGAGTAAATTTTGGTTCTTTTTACTCCGTTAAGATCGTTTCTCATTGGGAATCCGCATTTGTCGCTTCCTCCTGTTATCTCAAATTCGTATCCTTCAAGACCTAGCGAGTCTCCTTTTACTTTTTGTCCTATTTTCATTCCTAGCAGTGTGTCTGCATCTTTAACTTCCCTTTGGAAGGATTTGTCCTTGTGTCCTATTACAACTTTAAAATCGACCATTTTTTTGATTACCTCTTCTGTTTGGATTTAGTCATCATTTAAAAAGGTTTGCTTGGTTTTTGTATATACATTTATAAAGCACTTTCTGAACCTTCTTTTTATGGGCTTTAATGAGATTCCAAAGGTTGAAACCGCTAAATTTTACTTAGACTTAGCTTTTAGTAGAGCCACTAAAGAAGCTTCTTCTTTGAGGTCTTCTAAGATGAAAGGTGACAGGCTTAATATTCAGAAAAACATAGAACTTACAAAGCTAAAGTCCATTAAGTCATCTCTTAAGGAAGTCTTTAATAGGATCATTAAGACTTTTCCTTCGATTGATCAGCTTGATGACTTTTACATGCATCTTATCAAGTGTTATTTTTCTATTGGTGATTTTAGGAAAGCTTTGTCTTCAGTTAATTGGGGCATAACTAAGCTTGCAGATTTTCATAAAGACTATTCTTATAAGATCAAGTTGGCTAAAAGTTTAGATGAGGTTAATAAACTTAAAAGTTCTTATTATGGCAGGATAAGTTCTTTGTTAAAGAGGTTGAAGGTTCATCTTGAATTTTTAGAATTGGCTAGGAGAGATATGAGGTCTTTCCCTACAATCAAGACTAAACTGTTTAGTGTTGCTTTATTTGGCTTCCCTAATGTTGGAAAATCAACTTTGTTGAATAAGCTTGGCGGAAGTAAAGCTAAGATCAGCAACTATGCTTTCACAACTAAACAGCTTAATATGGCTTACACCTCTATTGATGAAGAGAAGATCCAGCTTTTAGATACTCCTGGAAGCTTAAATCGTTTTGAGAAACTTAATGATATCGAGAAGCAAGCTTACTTGGCTTTGAAGTATGTTGCGCATGTTATTGTCTATGTTTTTGACTTGACAGAAGCGTCTTATCCTTTGAAAGATCAGTTGAAATTGTTTAATTCTTTGAAGGAGTTTGATAAGCCAGTTGTTGTTTATTTGAGTAAGACTGATCTGATTGATGATGCTGATGATAGATTGTCTAAACTTAAGTTGTCTGTAAAAGTTGTTTCTGATCTTGATAGTTTAAGGAAAGAAATTTCTGAAGAGATATATTAGCTTATTACCCTAAATCCTTTTTCTTCGTCGATAATTGTAACTTCTTTGTTTGGTTTGAGGTTATGTTTTTTTAGTATGTCCTTTGGTATTCTTAACCCCACGCTTAGGCCCCACTTTGAGAGTTTTGCGTGATATTTTTTCATTATTCTGTATTCTTCTGCAACTTTATGTAACTGTTTCATGTCTAGTATCTCTTCACCACAGGAGTTGCATCTAAAGTATTTGTATTTTATTCCATCTGGAGTTTTACCTACAAACTCTTTCATTTTTTTATTGCAGCTGCATTTTTTCATTTTTTTGTTATGGTTATTATTTTTATTTTCATTCCTTTGATTTCCCCAACACAATTTATTTTTTTGCTGGTGAATCTTATGTAGTTTTTTCCGAATCTTGTTTGTTTTCCTGTTTGTAATGTGTTTTCAACTAAGTCTGGAGTTATATCTCTTTTTATTGCCTGTAGGAAAGCATGCTTGCTTATTTCTATCTCGAACATTTATTGACTCCATGATATCAATTAGTATCATTTATTTTATTTAAATTTTTCTATACTCTTTATAGGCAGTTTTGCTTAATAACTGTTTACAGATTAAAGTCGGAAAATTTTTAGAGTAACCTTTAAATATTAGTAATCTTAAATTTTAATTAAAAAGAGGTATTTATTACCCTCAATTTCTTTGAGGTTTGGTGTAAGATGGCAGATATGAGTATAGAAGAGAAAGCTAGGCAGTATGATCTATTAGTTGGCACAAACCTTTCTGTAGAAGAAAAAGCTTCTCGTTTTGATAGTTTGATTGGAGAAGATATGTCTGAAGAGGAAAAGAAAGTTTTCTATAACCAGATTATTGAGAAGGATGCACTCTATAAGCAAAGGGCAGAGTCCCTTGAGACAGAGAACTTAGAGCTTAATAAAAAACTTAACCTTTTGACTAAATCAAACAAGGTGTTTGATTCTGCTCTTGAAAGTATGGTTAAGAGACAGGACATTAATGGCATTCTTGAAGACATCGCAAACATTTTCAGGGTGACTGGTGATTTTGTACATTCTGAGATTAACGTTTTCAAAAGAGGTGTGAGAAATTTTGCGGGGTTGAGTTATAATTCTTTTATGGGAAAGTCTATTGAAGACATTATTGATAAATCTAAGTCTAAGTTTTCAACTGAAGACTTGAAGATTTTAGGTGAGGATATTAAACAGAGTTCTTTCTTAACTGTTAATGTAAGTGATTTTGTTTACGTTAGTGATACCGCTGATGAGTCTGTGTTGAGAAATGTTTTCGGGCCTGTTTTTCAGAATATGTCTGATGTAGAAATAAAAGAAGCTGTTAAAGATAAAATTAGTAAAACAACTAAATTTGAGATCAAGGCTCATCTAAGTGCATTGCTCTCAACTTATAAGATTGAAGGAGGTAAGAAAGTTAAGATTCCGTTGGGTTATTTTCATCTGACTAAGAAAACCCCATTCTCTGATGAGGATTTTTATGTGATTAAAAGAGCAGTAACTCATTCTGCTTTAGCCATTGATAACTACTTTAATATTCAGAACAAGGAGGAAGCTTTGAAGACTATTGATATGATTAGATCAGATGAATTGTCAAGGACTAAACATATCATGAAAGGTTTGATTCCTTCTAGTTTGCCTTCTGTTGAGGGGTGGGATTTTGCTTCTTTGTATGAGCCGATGGAAGGTATTGGCGGTGATTGTTACGATGTGTTCAGGTTGGATGATGACAATTTGGGTTATATTGTTTTTGATGTTGTTGGTCATGGTAGTCCTGCTGCTTTGTTTGCCTCTTCCGCAAAGACTTTTTTTGTGAAGCACTTCGGTGTTGACAAAAAGTTGTCTTCTGTAATGCGTAATGTTTTCCTTGATCTTAAAAGCACACATCCTAGTAATATAGAAACTTATCTTACTGCTTTCATCGGTGTTCTTAACGTGAAGAATGGAGATTTTTCTTATTGTTCTGGGGGGCATGAGAGTCCAGCAATCTATAGGCACGAGACAAGTTCTTTTGAAGTTTTGAAAGAGCCAAGAGGTAAATTTTTACACTTAGATTTTGTACCAGATGATAAGGCTTATTGGCAGGATGGTTTGACTAATATTGGTTATGATGATCATATAGTTATGTTTACTGATGGTTTTTATGAGTGCTTTGATGAGGACAGTAAATTATTCAAGAGGTACATTTTTGATAAGCCTGAAAACAAAACTTTTGGTTCTGCGCAGGCTATGTTGGAGTACTTCAAGAAGAATCGTGAGAATTACACAGAACAGTCAGAAGATGATGTTACTTGCGTAGCAACTTACAGGAGGAAAAAAGATGCCGCTTGATATCTCTCTTGTAGGTCCCTATACTGTTTTCAGACCGGGGTCTGGTAAAAATTTAGAGTTTAATGCAGCTATGGAGCTGAATAGGGCAATACAAAATATTTCTAATGCTGTTGACTGGAGTTGTGTTTATGATATGGAAGGAATAGTAATTGCTCAGAGCTGGTTTTTTGGTTCTGTTAACAATTTTTACAAGAGTAGATGTCAGAATGTAGGAAAAAAAGTTAAGTTTGTCAATGTTAATGAAAACATCTATGATATGTTTAACACTGTTCATGGTGGAGAGCCTGAGCAATTTATTGAGATTTATGATTCGAAGGAAGAGTTGTTTAAGGGTTCTTTAGAGAGAGAATGTAAAAATTATACGCCCAAACCTCAGACTTTGCCTTTGTTCCTTGCTGAGGGCCTTCAAGTTAGGAATGATCTTAAGATTTTAAAGAATCTTTTGCTTCAGAAGAGAGAAGTGATCACTCGGGAGAAAATTTTGGAGATTAAGAAGAATTATTTTCATTCGTTTTACAAGGATGAGAGGTTTATGTATGTTAGGCTTATGCCTTTCAGGAATTTTGATAATGTTATCAAAGAAAGGTTGGAAGGTAAACAGTATGCTCTTGAACGTGTTTTAAGAAAGATATGATTATCTTTTTTTAAGATGTATTGTTCGTTGTGGGAAAGGTATCCCAATTTTTGCTTTGTTTAATGCATCATAGATCTTAGTTCTCATCCTGTCTTCTGTGTCTAATTTTATCGCTATATCCTCAACAAAGAATCTTGCTTTGAACAGTAATGCTGAATCTGCCATCTCTGTAAATAAAACTCTTGGTTCTGGGTCTTTTGCTATGTCTTTGTCTTTCTTGATTAAATCCATAACTAATTTTCTTACTTTTTCAATTTTAGTTCCGTACTCAACCCCAAAGTCTATTGTTATTCTTATGCTTAGATCTGGTTGTTTCCAGTTTTCTATTTGAGTTACTGATAGGTTTCCGTTTGGTATTGTTACTATCTGATTGTCCCATGTTTTGATTCTTGTGCTTCTCAGCCCTATATCATGAACCATTCCCATCGTTCCGTTCTCTAGCCTGATTACATCTCCTTTTTTGAATGTCTTGTCCATCAGTAAAGAGATTCCTCCGAAGATGTTTGCTAATGAATCTTTTAGCGCAAACCCGATTGCTATTCCTGCTATACCTAATGATGCTAGCATAGGCCCTATCTCTATTCCCCATGATGATATTATTACTAAAATTCCCATTACGTAGATAAGTATTCTTGATGTTCTGTGTATTATTGGTAATAACTCATCATCTAATGATGATTTTGTTCTTTTTGTTATCCTTTGTCCGAAGAAGTCTATTAACACATCTAGTGTTCTTGCTACCATTACTGTAATTATTAGAATGATTAAGGATTTTGTTATATTCCCATCATATTCTGTCGGTAGATTTAGTGGTATTATTGCAAAGTGTAATCCTATGAATAGTATGAACCACCATGCAGGTCCTTTTAGTTTATCCACCAGCATATCATCTAGTTCTGTTTTTGTCTTTTTTGTGAAGATTCTTACTACTGACTTTAGTAATAGTGTGAATATTGTTGCTGCAACTATTGTGATTATTACTATTGTTAACGCTTGTGCATATTTATTTTGTAGAAACGGTTGTTCTAACAACGGTAGAACTTGTAACATCATTTTCTTTCAATTGTTACGGTGCATCCTGCTGGCAGTTTTTGTCTTGCTCTTCTTAATGCTTCAACTGCGGTCTCTTCTCCTTCTTTTGTGTCAACACCAACTGTGAAGATTTCTTGTCCTTTCTTTATTCTTGCTGCCATACCTATAGCTTTCCCGAATGAAGCCTTCATCCCTGTACTCATTCTATCTGCTCCAGCTCCTGATGCTAGAGGATTTTCTCTCATTACATGATGAGGATAAGTTCTGATTAGTAGATGATAGTTTGCTGTTGTTAATGTTTTTTCTAAAAGTCTATTACATGTCATTCTTGCTGCGTCTAATGCGTTATGTCTTATGTTTAAGTCTGCTTTAGAAACTAAATGTAAATATGTTTTGTATGTTTTCTTTGCATTCCCCATATTAAATCTTGGGATTTTTATGTTAGGATTAACTCTAATGAAAGCCTTCTTTCTAAATTTAGAGATTCTTGTGTAAGGTCTTTCTAATCTCCTATATGCTACGAATTTCCTTATTCTTGCCATTTTCTTTTATAAGTTTTATCTGCCGTTTTTACATACATTTTGGGTTATTTATAAACCAAAACCTGTATTTTGACAGTTTAACTACTGGGATTCGCATTTCATTTATAAAGTTTTTGTAGAATTATTTTTCTTCTTCAAACACATTCGACAAAGAAGTCTGCAATGCTTCTTTTTTGACTGTTGTGTCTCCACCAAGACCTTTTATGAAATCAAGGATATACTGGTATTCCCCTTTTGTTATTACTTCTTTGGTTAATGGATAAAAAATTATTTTCATGGGCTCTCCCGATTCTTCTACAATCTTGACTGTTGTTCCTTTTTTGATTCCCATTATAGTAGTTATGCTTTCATGACCTATCAATCCTTTAAGCATACTCCTAATTTCGGGATATGATTTTAGATCTAAGGTTCGTCCAATATCTTTCTTTACTTTCAGCTCGTTGGATATCTTGAAATTCTCCACATCTATAGCATCCCCGTACTCATCTTGTATCTTTTGCATAAGATCTGGGGGAATAGGGTACTCAGGATCAAATGCAACATGTCTTAGAACATCAAAGTTTAAGGCTATTTCAGCCAGTTTATCCTTAAAACTAACATACCTTTCATTCCCGTTGGATGCCAAGCTCATCATATTTTTCAGCTTGAAAAGGGCAGTTCCGTTGGAACTATTAAAGTTTGTAATAAGAAGCGAAACGCAATCTTCTTCTTGTGTCAAGTAAACTGCTGTATCAAATGTTGTTGATGGTGTCTTAAGAGCTATTCCGGACTGCACTTTTTTTATTATTTTGTTCTTTGTTTTACTAAACTTGAATGAGACTAATTTGGGGTTCTTCTCTAACTCTCTTATCTTTGGATAGTCGGAGGGCATACGGTCTAGATAACTCATGTATCCTTCAACTTTTTTATAAATCAGATCTAGCAGTTCTTCAGGTGTTTTTTCTGGGTTAAAATATTTAATCATACACACAGAATAAGTATGTCTGCACTGGCCGTCATCAAGGACTTCAAAATCTGTTTCTTGTAAACCATGAAACCATCTATCTGCAACTTCTTCACTAGGAAGGGTTATGATGACTCGTTCACCGTCTTTTTGTATTAGTGGTTTTTCCCCCATAATAGAGCATAAGATTTATATACAATATATAAATCTTTTGCTACTATAGAATGGAAATTTTGACTAAAATCCTTGATTCTTTTGAACAAGGTAAATGGGTTATTGAAGATGTAAAAGATAGATATGAAGCTATCACTTCACTTTCTGAAACTGCAAGGACCCCTGATAAAGAAGAGTTTAGAGAGACATTAGCAAAAATACACAAGATTTTCAGTTTTGTCAAAGAAGGAACAGTTTTAGAGAATGAAGAATACTGGTTTGCTTTTTCAAGATTCCTGGAGATACTTACATCAAGGATGTGGGTTGTTTGTTTGGAAGAAAAGAAAATTATTTTAGAGCTAAATACTGATTTTTTTCTTGTAGCTTGTGATTTGCAGAGAGTTTATAGTTACTTTAAGTTAAACGAACTGGCAGTCCAAAGATCCGTCGATTATGATAATTTCAGAGGCGTAGAAAATAGGAAGACAAAAGTGTCCAAATTTATTGCTACAAAAGAAGAAGATATTAAACATGCGACAGAGCAAGAATATGTATTGCCTTATCACATTAAGGAAGAAACTGGCAGGCTTGTTAATGATGGTTTTCTGCCTCTTAAAATAGATAATTCTGTGTTAAAACCTAATAACTCTGCTTCTTACGAGGGCAAAATGCCCATTCATGTTGTTGGGGCAGATTTATTCATTTCCACAACAGCTTTTCCGTCTGCAATCAGTGAAGCAACATTTGAGGGTGTAACAAAAATAATTAATGGATGGAATCCCTCTGAAACAAGAAGGTATGAAGAAGCAGAAAAGGCAGAACTATCAGAGTATCTAAGAAAATTCTTTAAAGATGTCAAAGAAGAAAAAGGTGAGAGTGATGCAGATATTGTTGTGGATAAAAAAGTGCCAATAGAGACAAAAATAAAGCCAGATAAATCAGAATTAGATAGATTGACTGGGCAAGTTACTAGGCATAAAAAAGAGTTCGGCTTTGTTATTGTTGTTATCTTCAGAATTGTTAGAAATAATTTATATGAAGAATGGAGAGAGAGTTATGCACGAGATGAAGCAGTGAATATAATCGAAAAATAATGATTATGCTTCTTCTTGTTTACCTTTGCCTAATGATTTCAGAAATACATCAAAAGGTATTTTATTTGGTCGGTAAACCTTATGCAATAGATCTATTAAAAGATTAAGCATTGTTAAAGAATCCTTTTTTTCAGAGACTCCTCCTTTGGGATGTACATGAGAGTTCCTTTTGATTCTTATCTCATTTAACTTACCTGCTGTTTCTTCATCTATTAGCTTAAGATCAAACAAGAATTTAGTTCTGTGCTCTTGCGTCAGAGTTCGAAAGGCTTCTCTTTTTGCCTTTTGTCCAAGCACATTTTTATTTGCTTTAATAGTAGACGAAACGAAAACATCTATTGTCACATCCTCCGCCATAATTCCACACAAAGAAATAGTAGACAAATAACGACCTTCAGTGTAAGTATAAATACATTGTTTTAGTTTGTCCATCAAAACTCCTTCAACAAAAATGAATTTAATATCTTTTAATTCACTGTATCTCTTTATCATGTTAGACAAGTCGTCTTTTCTTTCATTAACAAAATTTTCTTTAACCTTTTCCAAGAATTTTTTCTTTTTTGCAGCATCTTTGCTTTTTTTGAAGTGCCTCAAACGACTAGGTAGCAAACTCCAAAAATACCATTTCTTTCTTACCATACAATCAGCAGAATATTCCAAGACTTTTATTCTTTTCTATTTATCACATACTCTTTCATATATCTCTTTTACCATTTTTTCTTTTTTGTATTGGTTTTGAAGAAGTATGTCTCAAACAAGCTAACCTAAATAATCCTTCTTTACGATTCAGAGATTTTTAGAATCATAAATTAGAAAAGCAAAAAATAAGTGGGTTTTTGGATAAGGTTTTTAAATACTCTTTATTATTTTTTTAGTATGATGCAACTTACCATTCCATTCATCATTTCGCAAATTATAATGATAATTGCGATGGGCTTTGATTTTCTAAGTCTTCAATTTAAGAAAAGAGAATATACTTTTTTGTGCCTTATTGTATCTGCGAGTTTAATTAGCGCACATTATTTCTTGTTAAATAAAATTGTAGCAGGAGTTATTGTGTTCTTTTCAGTCTTAAGATTTATTACATGCTACTTTACCACTAATAAAAAATACTTGTATATATTTTTGATATTGAACACTCTTGTTTTGATTTTCAGATATGCCGAAATATATGATTTGATAGTATATGCAGGATTATTTGTATTTATCATCGGAAACTTTCAAAAAGATAACAAACTAATGAGGAAACTAATGATGGTGGGAACATTTACAATAATGATATACAATCTAATTATTTTTTCTCCGATGGGAGTTGTTGTAGAGGGTTCATTCTTAATCAGTAATTTCATTGGATATTACAGACATTACATAAGAAAAAGCAAGAAAAAAGATATTTCCATTAGTGAACTATAAGACCAAAAAACTGAGGTTTTTTCATTCTTAACATATTTTCTCATATACCTCTTTCACAATCAATCACTTCTCTAACTTGCACAAGTAAGCAATGCCTGTTTTTTTGATGTCAACAATTCTCAAGTCAACAGTATCAAATATCTCTACTAGTTGTTCTTTTGAAAACTGTTCAGAAATGTTATCTCCTAAGTCTTCATCGAAAACTACAGTTGTTCCTTTTATCTCTTTTATCTTGACTCCGCAGCCTTTGTATACTTTCATTCTTTCTTCGAATGCATCTTCAGAAAAGATGCTGAGTATGATGCTGCCTCCTTCTTTTAAGACTCGTTTTTTCTCTTTAAGAATTTCATACTTTTTATCTGCAAAGTTCATGAAAGAGATCATGCATGTGACATAATCAAACTCTTGATCTGGGAAGGGCATATTTGAAGCATCCGCATTGATGATTTTAACGTTTGGAAACTTCTTTTTAGCACCAGATACTGCGTTATCATCGTGGTCTATGCCTGTGATATTATTTGTTATGCTGAGGATCTCTTTTATGGATCTTCCATCTCCACAAGCAACTTCAAGAACTTTAGAACCTTTTTTGATGTGTTTTACCAGATATTTTTGTTCTTCCTGAAACAATAATCTATAAGATTCGGGAATGTCATTAAGCACGTAATCCTGCCAATAGTCTGCGTTGGTTTTCATTTTTTAATACCTCCTTTTTTACTACTGTAACATGGTATATCTTTTTGGTTATATTAACTTTCCTAGAAAATTTTTAATAAAAACAAAAATATTTATATATAATAATCGACATTTGATTAAAATATGAACAAAAAAGACCTAAAAATACTGCAAGCGTTAGATGCCGACGTAAGATCCTCCTTTTCAGCAATAGGAAGAAAGACAAGACTTAGCAAAGAAGTGGTGCAGTACAGGATTAAACAGTTAGAAAAGAACAATACAATTACAGAGTATTGGGCAATCCCTAGAATTGATAGTGGTTCAACAGTTTACAAAGTTCTCATAAAAAATAAAAGTCTTGGTCTAAAGAAGAAAGAGGAATTGGTCAGTTTTTTAACATCACAACCTTCTGTTGCGTGGATGGCATCTGTTGAAGGCAGTTGGGATTTTATAATTACTTCTGTTGTAAATGAAGATGCATCTTTTTCCAAGATGATGATAGAACTACAAAACAAGTTTGGCACTCATTTCAAAGATAAGCAGATCATGAAAACTGTTTCTGCAGTTGATATTAATGAAAAATATTTGTACGATGGGCAGATAGACCCAATAACTACTGAACTGAATTTTTTGGACGAGGAAGTTGAGATTGATGATACTGACAAAGAGATCATAAGTGTTCTCTTAACGAATTCAAGAAGTTCTTTTGCAGAGATAGGAAAGAAAGTTGGTCTAACTGCAGAAAGTATATCTTATAGATTTAAGAAAATTATGAAGAACAAATTGATTAGTAAACTAAAGGTAAGAATTAATCATGACGTGCTTGGCTTAGCATATTATCATCTTTTTATCTCTTTAAGTGATTACGGTAAGAAACAAGCAGTGTCTAACTATTTCACTCAGCTTCCATCTTGCGTTTTTATTATGAATCATATCGGAGTTTATGATATGCATGTTGAACTAGTGATGCCTATCAAAGATGTGCATAATATTCTGTTACAGTTTGCTGAAATGTTTGGAGACTCTCTTTCAAGCTATGAACTTCTTAAAATCCAAGAAGAACATCAGATTAGAGTTAGTATTGATTAGATTCAAAGATTCTCATACTCTTCAACAGTTTTAGGAATATCAAACAAGTCAAATATCTTTTTCGCTTTTGCAAGCATCTTGTCATCCTTTTCATATTCTAATTGTTCAATTATCCCTATAGAAACTGCATATCCGTGAGTTATTTCCAGTTTCATATCTTCTTCTAATCTGTCTGAGAAATCGTGACCTGCTCTTAGTATTTTTCTTGAGCCGTTTTCATTTTCTTCTACATCAATTTCTAAACAAACTCTTTTTAGGTCTATTGCCCAATATATCACTTTCTTAAGTTTCTGTTTATCAGCGAATAGTTCTTTTCCAGATTGCATAATATACTCATGAAGTTTAGGAGACTGGAATAGCCCATGTTTGATTATTTCTACCAATCCAACCGAAATTTGCGGATCTGACAAAGAATCTAAAAACCGATCATCAATACAGAATGCATTAGGTTCATAATAAGATTTGTAGTAGTGTTTATACGCTCTTCCAAAAGCAAGCGTATTTACTCTTACTTTGCCTCCTGTGCCGTCTGCCATAGCCAACACTGTTGTTGGAAAAGAGATTAGATTAGAAGATGTTTGTTCTGCTATGAAAGCAGCGGAATTAAGAAGTATTCCTCCACCCATTGCAACGATTAAAGAACTTTTAAGATTGTTCTCTTGAATGAACTTCTTTAGAAAGTTTCTTGTCTTTAACTTACTTTCAACAGATTCAAGAATAAAAGGTTCTATTTCATTATTTTTTAAGAATTCCTTAACAAACCCTTGTTCACTTACAACTTTATCAATCAAAAAAACTTTGTTTTTTGTTGTTTTGTACAGTTCTAGTGAAGTTAAGTCTTCTATTTTCAGTGCAGAAACAACATACTCTTTTACTTCTTTGTTTCTAGGGTGAAAGTTAGGTACTTTAAATTTAATTTTAATGGAATCGATTTCAGATCCATTCAGATTACTAAAATCATTATCTACTTTTTCAGACCTTTCGAGTATCTGATCGTAAAGCTCCATATTACGCTCTATGAAACAAAACGAATTTAAAAGGATTTCTACTTTTCACCTACTCAAACTACCTTCTCTCAAAGGTAATCCTAAACTCAGATGAGCATTCCATGTACTCAAAGCTTCTTTGTCAAGCTCATAAAATGTAGTCAATTCAATATAACAAGCTAAATCACACTGATTACAATTACAATCATCCTCAAAAAGTTCTATGAAGCATCCATCTACTTCTTTACCCATAGGATTTATTGTTTTTATTAGGTGGGGGTAGCAGGGTTTTTCTTTTCCTATTCTTGATATTCCTTTTGTTGTGTTGAACACTTTGTATCCTTCTTTTTTTAGGTATATTAGCTTATCTGCAATTTCTAATTTTTCTTCTTTGGTTAATGCGAGTTCGTTAGAAGATTGGAAGTCATAATAGAAATTAAATAAGACTTGGTTGTTTTCAAAGGTATTGAGTAGGGGGATTATGTCTTCTTTGTTTTTTTTATTTATTGTCATAAGAAGAGCTATGTTTTTGTCAGGATTATCATAAACTCTCTGTCTTACTCTGTCAAAATGTCCTTTACCTCTTATTGAATCGTCATTTCCATTAATTCCATCTAAACTTGCCCAAAACACAGTGGGATTATAAGGTGCTAGATCATTAGAACAATTTGTCACTAGGATTGTTCTCAGATCTAAAGAAGAGCAGTAGTCTATTATTTCAGGTAAGTCTTTTCTTAATGTTGGTTCTCCTCCTTCAAGTGTAACAAGTCTAACTCCTTTTTTTGAATATTGCTTAATGATGCTTTTCCATTCATCTGTGGAAAGCTCAGGACTTTTATCTTGTCTTACTCTGCAGCTAGAACAAGCATCATTACATTTGTAAGTCAAGTAAATGTTTAGTGCTAATGGATTTCTTCCAAACAAGTATTTTTTAACTAATGATTCTAACATAATTTAGGCTAAATGAGAGAGATTTATAAAACTTTCACTCAACCATCGTAAGCATCATCTTACTAACTACTGCCACTAGATATCCCCATGCGAAAGGTAGCCACATTGGTATGTAGAAGAAATGTTGTTCTATGTAGCTCCATCTGCCATTAAATGTTCCTAAAAGTTCTACAAATGTTCCTACCATAACACCAACTACAAAAAATAGATTGTCTCTTTTGTTCCAGAAGTTGAATGCAAGACCTAAGAAGTATATGCCCATTATTGAAACTGTTACAAAGAAAGGGTTATCTATCAGAAGTAAGATAAAGTTGGCTAATAAGAACAGGCCAAGTAAGAATAAAATTTTGAGAGTTTTTTGTTTCATCAAGGATGCAGAACCTGAAGTAATTTATAAATTTTTTTACAGATAGTTGTCTAAAGTCTTCTCATGCTTTCTCCTAAAATATGTTCCGAAGGCTGCGGAAGTAAATAGATTAAGAGGCACTTGCCAGATTGAAGACTTGAATGCTTCAGGAGTTCCTCCAAATTTGTGGATGCTGTATGTTACAAGAAAAGCAACGGCTGGAGGCACAAATGTGGCTAAACCCACCGAAACTTTTCTGCTGGAATAACCTTTAGCTAGTTTCTCACACAACTTCATGTTGTATCCTCCAACAAAAAGATTGTATGCAAATTGT
This sequence comes from Candidatus Nanoarchaeia archaeon, assembly GCA_028279745.1. Taxonomy (GTDB): domain Archaea; phylum Nanobdellota; class Nanobdellia; order Woesearchaeales; family JANQNC01; genus JANQNC01. The sequence continues at coordinate 408,337 of JANQNC010000001.1, read as the reverse complement.
TTTCCTGCAGAGCCTAATGCAGATAAACTGCTGTGATCTTTATTGATGTAGAAAACGATTCCGCCCGCAATTACTCCTGCAGCAGCTCCAATTTTGTAGTTAATATGTTTTGAACTGTAATCATAAGCTTTTTTGATAGCTCTGATGAAGAAAGGACTTTTCTTAACTTTTTGATATTCTTTATTTACTATATCTTCCATTTTTCAAGCCTATAGAACCTCTTTTACTAGAAATATAGATAAGATATTTATAAAGATTTACCTGCTACTTTCCCACATTGTCATAAACTGAGATCTCAAAGTATTTATCAAAGGTTTCGATTTGGTCCAGATTGTGATGTACTCTTTAGGGTCTTGTATTTCAGGTTTGCCTATTGTGATCCTTGCTTCTTTGTTGTCAAATATGGTGAACCTTAAAGGAAACTCTCCAAACTTTTTATTATACGCTCGAACCTTACACCCTATTTTTTTCCATTCTTCAGCTCTTTTTTTAGTTTTATCATTCACAACACCGATCATCTTGACGTCAACCCCCCTTTTCACTGCGTCTTTCATGACTTTGATTCCTTCGCCCCAGATTTTCCAATTTCTTTGGACGCCAAGGATTTCTTTTTTGACCCTCACGTTATTTTCTGCTAGTTTGTTCATTACAGTTTTCTGTCCTTTGATCAAAGAAAACACAAACTCTCCTTCGTCTGTCTCATCTAAGTTTGCTGCATTCTTCTTTATTTCCTTCAATCTTTTCTCTTTCTCTTTTACTTTTGCATCAATAAATGTTTTTAGATTGATCAATTTGTACCTTTTAGTTCCTGAAGGGATTAATGATAATATGCCATAACTCTCAAACTTGTTTAGGATTGCGTAAAGTTTATTTTGAGGCACACCCGAGTCAATACTTATCTCTTTTGGTGTTGCTATTTTTAGTTTAATCAATGTCACAATTGAGTCAGTCTCATATTCAGAGAACCCAAGTGATCTGAAAAAGTCTCTTTTATCCATTTTTGTACTAAGTGAGTACTTAAAGTATATATAAATCTGCGCATTTCTTTTTAATATGCCGGGACTACTTGAAAGGGAACCAAGATGCAAGCCAAGGAATAGAACAAGATCTGCTTTATCAAGTTTCATAAAGAACCCCTGCGCATATAATCTATTGGAGGCATACAAAGCGTTCTCAGATCCTTCAGGATTTGTTGAAAGGATAATGCCTAAAAAGCTTCCGAATGAGTTCAAGGGGATAGAATACGAAACAAAATATGATCTGCAAGTGATAGAAAGAGGACAAGAGCCAGAACCAGAAGAATACTTGATGAAAATTATAAAAAAAATCAACATAAAATCAGGATTCATCAAAGAAGACTCAATACTAAAAAGAGATTCTGAAAACTTCTATTATGGAAAAGATGATGAAGATATATTGACTGTAATGAAAAAAAGAGATTACAACCGCTTGAAGTATAAAGAGTCTCTGACTGCGGAAGTTGAAAAAGTAAAACATATGTTAAAAAGAAAAGAAACGGTCAATAGAGGCTGTTCAAATGAAGATGTATTCAAAGAAATACAGAGAGTAACTTTGGAGGGTGCAGAGTTTAAAGGCAGAATCCAAAGAAACAGGGCAAGAACAGATTTTATATCCATAAAAACAGGAAGATTCTACACAGTTGTTCTAGATATATGTGATGTTTTTAGAGAAGAAAAAGAGCCAACAAAAAAAAGGCAGATAGAGGTTGAGTATATAGGCTATCTTTCAGACTCATACAAAGGTTTTATGATTGAATCAGAGAAACAGATAGCGCTAGATTTGGTGAATCTTTCTAAAGTGATACAAAAGAAAGCAACAGGACTAAAAGTTAACAAATACAAAATCAAAAGTTTAAAACCCACATCTGAAAGAAAATACGATTTCCTAAAATGAATAACTTAATTTTTGTGTCAGGACCTCACGGTTCAGGAAAATCCACCTTAATAAAAAAGTTAGTTGACTCAATTCCTAATGCAATCTCTCCCAAATTAAAAACTAGAACCCCTCAATTTTATTGGGGTGGTGATGAAGACGTCTTAGAGACAAACACGTTCCATAGGCAAGCACTGAAATATGCTCAGAGAGCATTTGAGAGTTATGAGTATTTGGTTGCTGCCAAAAAACAAAAAGATAAACTGATAATAGGTGATAGAAGTGTTTATGATGCGATAGCATATAGGGCTGCAGGGATAGAATTAGGTTGGCTAACTGAAGAACAAGATAAGGAGATTGAAGAGAAACTGAAGATTCTTAATCTAGAAGAAGTTCTAACTCCTTATTGTATAGTTCTTAATCCTGGTTTTGAAACATGCAAGAAACATTTAGAAAAAAGATGGAAAGAAACAAGCTGGATAAAATACAATGAGAAAGACATGGAATACCTGGAGTGTGTTTGCAGAAGTTTTGAAATGTTTAGGGATTATGATAAAGTGTGGTATATTGAGGGTGTAAAATGAAAAAGCTAGAAAAGTTAGTTAAAGACTGGCTGACTGAAGAGATTGAACTGAACTATATGGAAGACATTGACTTTGGCCTTACTGAACCAACAGAATACATACCTAGGTGGCGTTACTATGCTAGACAAATAGGATATGCTGCAGCAGTGGTGGGAAGCGCTGCATTGTTAGCACTATGTGTAGATTATGTTATGAAAAAATAAAAAAAATCAAGCAGCCTTTTTTATGTGATCCACTTCTTTTCTAAAGAAGATCTCGTCTGCTTGTATCGCTTGTATGATGTATGTAACATCTTTTCCTTTTAAATCCTTATGTCTTGTTCTTAGCTCTCTTGATGCTGTAGCAATCTCAGTTAGTTTGGCTATCGCTTCATTGCTTAATTCTCTTACTAACTCTCTTGAGTGTATCTCTATTTCTTCAGAAATCTTTCTTACTTTCTCTCTTGCTTCAGGACTGTCGTCTTTTTGTCTTTCTTTGTTTGCATCCATCAGCTCGTAAATTAAAGCTTTTAATCGTTTCATTTTGATAAACCTCCTTATTAAAGATTAAACTGAGATTTAGCATTTAAATAGTTATCTCATTTTGTACTCTTCAAAATGATCTTGGTATGTTTTTAACCTTCTTAAGAAGTAGTCTGTATCTATCCCTTCACTTTTTACACGCATCGAATCTGTCTCGATGAATGCGTAACTGCCATCAGAAGTGATCGTGCCATACACCACATTTTGTGTGCTTGTCCCTACAGTGAATATCTCTTTTGAAGGTGAAGGCTTCTCGCTCACACCCATGTGGTGAAGCAAAATATTGTTAAAATCAACTTGTGAGTAAAATCCAGTATCAACTCCACTACTAACATCTTTTGCCCAGAATAGTAAAGGCAGGTTATAGTTTGATTTCTCGAACTGAGGTCCCTCCTCTCTTGAGCCGTGATCGCTTACAAGTATTATCAAAGTATCATCCAAAAGTTCTTTTTCTTCCAGTCTATTAAACAACTCTTCCATGTAATCATTGTAATATTTTACGTGGGGGATTCCTTTTTCATATACGTTCCCAGGGTAGTGTCCGTATAAGAACTCCTGGAACAGGAATATTTTATCATTTTTTTCAACGTTTTCAACAACTTCATCCAGAAGACTTATGTCTTCACAGCTTCTTTGTCCGCCTCTTTCTATAAAACACATAACATCTTGTCTGGTTATTGAATAATTTTCTTCTTTAATCACGTGAGACCAGTTTATCATCCTGCTTATCTCACAAGGTCTTTCTTCAGATGCAACAAATACGGTGGTAAAGTTGTTGTTTTCAAACATTTCAACTATGCTTTCTTTGTTTTTCATTGCTTCCATGTATGTTGCTTTAGTTCCATATGCTTTGTAAGGTACAAATTTGGAGTAAAGTAATGAGATTAGGCTTGTCAGGCTGTCAAGATTTAAAGTGTGGTAGTTTGTGTATTGTACTGACTCTGTTCTGAGTGTTTTAAAGAACCCAGATTCATTCTGAAAGTCATCTTGTGTTACAGTTTCCATAACAAATACCAACACCCTATCATATTCTGTTTCGAGTTTCATCTCCACATCTATGTCTTTTTCTAAAAAGTCAAAACTCATATTCTCTACTGGTTCCAGATCGTTAAGACTGTTTTCGGGAGAGCCTTTCATGATGGAATGAACTAAAGGATTCAATGGTTGGTACACTACAGAGATTATAAACAGCACACCAAGAACAACTAAAATTTTCTTGTTGAATAGTGAAGGTTTTATCTTTGTTATGAAAACAGAAGCACTTACCAACCCAACTATCGAAAAGAAGATTATTGCTATTGTTGATCTTGATATGAACATGTTGAAGAAGTGGTTTGCAGACTCCCACCCTACATTGAATATGTTAACTTTTACGTCAAACTGTAATAGTTCGCTTAGTAGATTATTATAAACAAATGTGATTATGAATATTATGAGGTAAAGGGCATAAAAGGCTATCTTTGAAACTATCTTCCAACGTGACAATAGCATAGCGATAACTAATGGAACCATCAATGTAAAGCAGTCTTGAACATAGGTTGCAGCAACAGTTAGTATTTTAGTGCTGAAAAGGAGCGTTATCTTGACTATTGTAAAATAGAATATTGTGAAAAGTATAAGTCTTTGTTCACTTTCAAGACTTTCAAGTTTGAAAACCCCCATGTAGACTGGTTTAAATGTGTGATTTATAAAGATTCTCATCACTTGTTTTATGGAAAACTTTAAATATATCCTCTTCTCAGTTAACCTTAGAAAAAGAGGGGAAATCATATATTAAACTGAGGGAGGATCGTTAAGATGAAAGAAACATTTCTAAATATCAAAAACAAGCTGAGCAAGACATTTGGCTCTGAACAAGTTGACGTACCAGAAGAACAAGAATACGTTGAGGTTGGCCCAGAAGCAGGCGAAAAACCTAAAGTTATCGTAAGACCTTTTGTGCTTGAAGACTTCGCAGATGTTAAGACAGTTCTTGATGACTTAAGAGAAGGCTACACGATTGCTCTAGTTAACATCAAGCCATTAAAAGAAAAAGATTTGATAGAACTAAAGAGAGCAATCAATAAGATCAAGAAGACTTGCGACGCTATCGAAGGAGATATTGCAGGATTCGGTGATGACTATATTGTAGTTGTGCCTAACTTTGCAAGAATTCACAGAAGCACTCAAACTCCATCAGTTCAGGCTGATGAAAGTATTGAGTAATTTCTTTATTTTTTCTTAATAATTTTAAAAGAACTAATTAAAAAAATAAAAAAAGAGTTATCCTCTTTTTCTTATTGCTATAAGTCCTAAGACTGCTACGATAGCTAACACTCCCGCGATTGCTCCGCCGCTGAACTCTGGGATAACTTCCGGTTCAAATATGATCTCGCATTCAGGATCATATACTTCAAACTGCCATCCATTCTCAATTGGATCTCCTGACGGGCCCTGAAAACTTGTTATGTCTAAACCTTGAAGTTTTATACACCCGTGAATTTCATCCCAGCAAGGTATTTCTGCATTTAGTATGTAAAAGGTCTGTCCTTGATATGGTCCTGATGTAAACAATAAAGTGTCTCCTTCTCCTTGGTCGATGCTTATTGACCAGTCTTCACTTCCTATGTAGTCATTTGAACCATTTATTTCAAATCCGTCATGTGAATCCACTGCAGTACTGCTGAAATGCGGACATCCATTTTGTGCAAATACTGCACTAATTGTAAACAATACCATTAAGCCTAAAACTAGTTTTCTCACCACGTTAGTGGTGCCAAAAATTTTTAATTTTTGTGTCATTTTGTTTTCCTCCATAAGATATGGTTAACCCATCTTTTAATTCTGCTCTTTATAAGTTTTTCTTGTAATCGAAACCTTTTTAAGGAACTTTATCTCCAAACAGGATATGGCTAAAGAAGAAAAGGTTGAAGAACTTTCAGGACAACCTTGTCCTATGTGTACTAAGAACACTTTGACGTTAAGAGAGTCAGATACTGAAGTTCCTTACTTTGGAAAGATGTTTGTTTTTTCTATGACTTGTTCAAGCTGTAAGTTTCATAAGGCGGATGTTGAAGCTGCTGAAGCGCACGAGCCTGCTAAGTATGTTATAGAAGTTTCTTCTGAGGAAGATATGAAGATAAGGGTTGTAAGAAGCAGTCATGCAACTATTAAGATTCCTCACGTCACTACAATAACTCCTGGTCCTGCATCTAATGGAGCAATAACCAACATTGAAGGTATATTGACTAAAGTCAAAGAGATTATTGAAGATGCAAAAGAAAGTGCTGAAGATAATGCTGATAAGAAGAAAGCAAAGAACCTTCTTAAAAAACTCCAAAAAGTTATGTGGGGCAATGAAAAATTAAAGATTACGATAGAAGATCCTACTGGCAACTCCGCTATTATTTCTGATAAGGCTGTTAAGTCTAAATTAAAATAGATTATCTTCTAGAAGATCTTTTATTCACTTCACCCAGATCTCTACTTTGTCTTTTATTTCCATTAACTCTCTTTTTTCCTATGAAATATTCAAGACTTCTTTTGTAGTGGAACTGGTCTTCTCTCATAACGCCCATCTTTATCATAGATCTCATTCTTTCTTTGAACACTTTGTAGAATAATGAGCTTTCAACTCTTGATATACTAAGTTGTGTGCTTTTTGGCATCTGTGTTCCTTCACCTATGTGTTTTACATAGTTTATGTGTGTTCTTAATGCGTAATGTCCTTCTGAATCTTTTTCTAGGAATCTTCTTTGTGAGCATGAAGGCCATGCGTAAGGGTGATTTTTGTCTATTGCTGCTGCAAAGATAGTGTTTGCTACGTCTTGTCCAGTTATCCCTAAGTGTTTTTTGACGCCCTCATCTCCACCCAGTCTTTTCTTTATGTGATCGCCCCACAATTCATCTTCTCCTTTTTCTTTTATGTTTACTGTGCATTTGTCTATTGTGTCTCCTGCATCTGCCAGCACTAATCCGTTTCCTGCATCTTTTCCATGCCTTAAGCTTACGAAGTTGTGTGCTGCATCATCACTTGAACCGTATCCTTTTTGCAGCTCAACATAAACTGGCGTCCACGGATACATATTCGGGATGCCTTCTTTTCTTATCTTAGCATCTGCTTTGTCGTAATCCAAAACAATACCCATCTCTTTCAGTTCTTTTAGTGAGAAAGCACCCGCTAGACCTCTTGGGTCTTCATGCTCACCATTAACTCCTATGTGTGCTAAGTCAAGAATGTTAAGTCCCGCAATTTTTAGTTGTTCTACATTTGCAGCAGTACATAGTCCTCGGTGTATTCTTAGGTCTTGGTTGTATGGGTGGCTGTTAAACAGATCTTCAGTATATTGTCTCCACTCCTCGCTGTCCATGTAACTTCCAAGATAGATTCCTTGTAATACTGCAACAGGATCTTTTATTATGTCGTGTTCAAATCTTGATATCCCCATCAAAGGTTCTCCTTTTGAATCAAGTAAACTATCCAAAGTGTAAACATCTGATTTTTTATCGTGTAAAATGTAGTCTAGCGCTGCATCTATCCATCCTTTTACCTCATCTAGTAATGCTTGGCATTCTTCTTTATATGCTTGTACGCTTCTTGCATATTCGGGTCTAGCTCTTATAATTGCGTCAACTACGTCAGGTATTGTTGCGTTTATGTAGTTGTGGTGTACTTGTTTTTCATATAGTCCTATTGCGAATTCTTTATCTCCATTGACTGCGTGTCCGTGGACTGATCTAGCTCCTAAGATTTCTTTATGTCTTGGTGTTGTTGCGGTATTAACTTCACTCTGGAATAAGTCATAATCTCTTGGAACCAAATCGTAGAACCTCCTATCTAAGAATCCGTGATTGATCTCTCTACCCATCCTTCGGTATCCATTTCTTCGTTTCTTAGCGCTGTTCTTTTTCATCTTTTGTCCTTTGAGAATATTTTGTACACTGCACCGATCTCCGCAAAGAAGTTTGGTCTAAGTCTTTCTTGTTTCGCGTTCTCTTCTTTTACTCTTTCGAGCTCTTTTCGTACAGAGCTTCCGATCTCACAAAGTTTTGAGAAGTAGTCAGACTTTTTTCTTATGCCTTGTAAATAGGTATTTACTTTATATCTTAATCCGTTTCTTGTGTACTTTTTGTCTTTTATTTTTCTTAATCTTTTTGGATTTGTTTCAGTTTCTCTTGATTTATAGTTGAGTATTACTTTTATCTTGTCTTTTATGAATGTGTCAAGTGTTTTTGGTCCGAACTTTTTCGTTCTTATGCCTCTGTCTAGCATGTCTACATGTTTTACTGTGCTTTTGAACTCATTTGTCAATGCGCCATATCGGTTTGTGGGGTCTTCCTCATCCACTCTTCGTTCCATTACTCCCCTTATTACTGCATAAGCTGTAAAGAAATTTTGGTATTCCACTACTTTATCGGGTTCAAGCTTAGCTATTTTTGATTTGCTTACTGTCTTTTCAAGGCTTGATACAGAATGTTCTAAGCTTTTTACTTCCCCCAACTCCATATTATTAAGAATTGGTAAATTATTTAAAAATGTTTTCATTCCAGAATGGTTACAAAAGCTATTTTTCCATTAATTCTTTTAACTTTCCAAACTGGTAAACTTCATCTGAAACGATAAAAACTTCAAAAGAACCCAAATCTTGTTCCAAAAAAGGACTCAAAATCTCTTCCTGTAAAATATCTGTCCCTTCAGTTAAAGGGTTTAGTGAAGGCATTACAATCAATTCTTTATCATTATATTTTCCTTTCAGGAAACATTTGTATTTCTCAACTCTTTCTCCTTCTTTTAAGCTTACAGCAGGATGTTCATGTCCTATAACAACAAGCTTAGAAGAATGAAATTCCAAGTCTGTTGGGATAAAGTCTCCGTGACATACATAGATTCCATCAACTGAATAATGATCTACAGTTTCCATATCTCTTTTTGCGGCAATCACTTTAGTTATTTTGTCGTGATTTCCTTTAACCAACACTAATTCTGAACAGTTCTTGTTCAGATAATCTATCAACTGTAAAATATCTCTCCACTCTTGTTCAGAAATGTGTCCGAACTCGTGTTTTATGTCTCCATTCAAGATTATTGTTGAAGGTTTAACCTCGTTTATGATCTTCTCAACCTTCTCCATGATGTCCTTAAACTGAAACCTTGGAACCATTATGCCTTGTTTGTTCAAGGCTTCTTCATATCCTAGATGTATGTCTCCTAAAATTAGCGTTTTAGAATTCTCAATAAAAAGGGCTAAGTCTTTGATTTGTATTCCTTTGCTGATTTGCATTATAATCCATCAACTAAATCATTCAGTACTTCTTCTTGGTCTGCAGCTTTCACTACTCCTGATGCTAATAACACTCCTTCAGCACCTAGCTCTAGTGCTTTAACTATGTCGTCTTTTGTTTTTACTCCTGCGCCAACTAATACTTTCATGTCTGGGTTTTTTGCTTTGACTTTCTTAACTGAGTCAGATACTAATTCTGGTCTTGTTGTTACAGAAACATCTCCTCCAATCAAGTCTGGAGGTTCTACTGCAATAAAGTCAACATTTAAGTTAGCAAATTCTTCTGCTTCTTTATCATCTTCTGCACAAAGGATGATACTTAGATTATTTTCTTTTGCTCTTTCGATACATTTTTCCATCTCTTCTCTTTCTAGTCTGTGTTCAGAATGATTTAACAAAGTTCCAACAGCACCTGCTTCTTTTACTGCTTCAGGTGTTACCAGTCCTGTGCCTTGTCCTTGCTTTGCACTATCTACATGTTCTGCCATTACATCAATGCCAACAGAACTCACACGATTTATGTCTGTTGCCTGGCACGCTAGTGCTATATGTTCTTTGTCTATACTCTCACATAACTTAGCTAATGCTACAGCTTTTTCTCCTGTCGCTTCAGCGTAAGTCTTTAGGTTGATTGCGATTAATGGTGTATTCATTTTAATAGAACTAACTAACCCCCTATTTTTAAAATCTTCGTTTCAAGTCTGTGTGTCTTAACATGAATCCAAAAAACCCTAGAACTGCTGCCTGTATCCCAGTATTAACTATTATTCTTCTTGAGATTGTTTGGAAGAATTCAAATGAGTACATTCTTATCAGTAAGTCAAACTGGTTAAATAGCCATGTGCCTTCTTCAAAAAACAGTCTATGAAACACATCAAACGCGACTCCAAAGTTCACCAATCCTAATAGAGAAAGTTTTACTATTGAGACGATTGATGCTATAAACAGTGCATATGCTGCATCTTGTATTGTGTATCTGGTAATCAAAACAAAAAATGCAATAAATGCTACAAGTATCAAGATTCTATAAGTATTATACCCATTTTGCACTAACCACCTCACATCTTCCATGTGTGAAACTTCTCTTGCAGTAAACCCTTCTAAATCATCACTAAACACAAAAAAACTCAGTATGTTTTGGTTTATCTGGCTAAAGTTTTCTACTCTTGCAGTCTCTTCAAGAATATCATCATAACCTTCATAGAACATTGCTTGTTTTGTGTTATCAAGCAATATCACAAAAGGAAGTGTAATTGCAAGTATTACGATCAATACATTTCTAAGTGCTAACTGTTTCTTTACATGATGTTTTATTTTATGTAAATGTTCTCTCATCTACCTTTTCTTTAATTTATGCAGTTTTAAATGTTTTGTCTAGAATGAAAATAATCCTTTCTTTTTCTTTGTTGAGTCTCTTTCAAAGTCCATTAGTGCTTCTTTTTGTTTTTTACTTAACTTCTTAGGAACTTGAACTACAACTTTGACATTCTCTGAGCCTTTTCCATACCCTCTAAGCGAAGGTATTCCTTTGTTTCTCATTTTGAAGACAGTATCTGTTTGTGTTCCTGATGGGATCTTCAAAGTAGCTTTCCCATCCAGTGTTGGAACTTCTATCTCTGCACCCATCGCCGCTTGTACAAAACTGATTGGCATGTCTATGTTTAGATCATTTCCTTCTCGGGTAAATAACTCGTGCTCCATAACGTGCATCACAACATATAAGTCGCCATTTCCTCCGTTTCTTATTCCTGCTTCTCCCTCTCCTGCAATCCTTAGTCTTGTTCCGGTATCTACGCCTGGAGGTATTGTAACTTTGATTTTTGTTTTTACATCTTCAACCCCTCTACCATCACATTTTTTGCAAGGTTTTTTTATGAATCTTCCAGTTCCATTACATTTGTTGCAGGGGTGTGAAGTAGAAAACATCCCGAAAGGTGTTCTTTGTGTTCGGTTCATCATTCCTGTGCCGTTACATTGGTCACAACTTACTATGTCTGATTCTTTTTCTACACCTTTTCCTTCGCATTTTTTGCATGATTCTGTTCTTGGGATCGTTATGTGTTTCTCAGCCCCGAATGCTGCATCTTCTAGCTTGATTTCCATGTCAAACCTTAAGTCTGAGCCTCTTACTGGTCCTGATCTGCCGCCTCTTCTTCCTCCGCCGCCGAAGAACATGTCAAATATATCATTCATATTTCCAAAATCAAATCCACCCCCTTCAAAGCCTCCTGCTCCATTGAAGTCAAATCCTTCTCCTGCAGTTCCAAATCTGTCGTAATTTGCTCTTGCGTTATCATCTGATAGAACTTTGTGTGCTTCATTAATTTCCTTGAACTTTTCTTCATTACCGTCTGCCTTGTTTAAGTCAGGGTGATATTTTTTTGCTAATTTTTTATAAGCTCGTTTAATCTCGTCTTTAGACGCATCTTTACTTATTCCTAATGTCTCGTAATAGTCTTTTGCCATGATAAATATCTCCGATGTTTATCACACAGGAACTGCGTGACTGTGTTTCACTTGTAAGTTTGCATATCAAACTTTTCTTTTATTTTCTTCTCTATCTTTTTCTCTTTGTTGATTTTGGCTTTGACGAGAAATTCTTTCCAGAGTTTCTTTATAGTATGAAGCATCTCCTGTACCTTATTCTTCTCTAGTTCGTATATTTCTACTTTGTGATCTTCAACCATAGGGTATTCCTCTTTTTTATTAAAAAAGAGTTAGGGGTTTTTAACTCTTCCCCTTTTCTTTTGGTTCTTCTTCGTACTCTGCATCTACTACTTTCTCATCTTTTGCCTTTGCATCTTGTACATTTTCAGCTCCGCCAGCAGGACCTTGTTGGGCCTGTTGCTGTGCTTGTTGTGCTTTTTGGTACATTTCGGTGCTTATCTTTTGGACTTTTTCATTTATCTCTTCTACTTTTTTCTTAATTGCCTCAACATCTTTCTGTTCTGGCTCAAGCAGTTTCTTAAGTTCATCGATGTCTTTTTGTATTGGTTCTACTTCTTTCTTGTCTACTTTGCCTTCAAATTCTTTGAACATCTTTTCAGTTGTGTAAACTAAAGTATCCGCTTGGTTTATTGTTTCGATCTCTTCTTGTTTCTTTTTGTCTTCTGCAGCATGACTTTCAGCTTCTTTTCTCATCTTTTCTATGTCATCTTTTGAAAGATTTGAAGATCCAGTCACTTGGATCTTTTGTTCTTTGCCTGTTGCTAGATCCTTTGCACTAACATGAACAATTCCGTTTGCATCTATATCGAATGTAACTTCTACTTGTGGAACGCCTCTTGGTGCTGGCGGTAACCCCACTAAGTCAAATCTTCCTAGTGTTTTGTTGTCTGAAGCCATGGGTCTTTCTCCTTGCAGTACGTTGATTGTTACTGCAGTTTGATTGTCTGTTGCTGTTGAAAAGATCTGAGATTTCTTTGTTGGTATTGTTGTATTTCTCTCGATCAATGCAGTCCTTATTCCGCCAAGTGTTTCAATTCCTAGTGTTAATGGTGTAACATCCAGCAATAGTACATCTTTTACGTCTCCTCCAAGAACTCCTGCCTGGATTGCTGCTCCTACTGCTACTGCTTCATCTGGATTTACGCTTTTGTCTCCATCTTTTCCTGTTATGTCTTTTACTATCTTTTGTACTGCTGGAATTCTTGTGCTTCCGCCTACGAATATTACTTTATTTACATTATCCAGTCCTGAATCTTTTAGTGCTTGTTTTGTTGGTCCATCTAATTTTTGTAAGATATCATCGATTAGTTTTTCGAATTCTGCTCTTGTTATATCTTTATTCAGATGTTTTGGTCCTGATGCGTCAGCAGTTATGTATGGTATGTTGATTGTTGCTTTTTGTGATGTTGAAAGTTCTATTTTTGCTTTTTCTGCTGCTTCTTTTAGTCTTTGTAATGCAACTTTATCGCTTCTTAGGTCAATCCCATTTTCTTTTTTGAAGTCGTCTGCTATGAAGTCGATTAGTTTGTCATCAATATCATCTCCACCTAGATGGTTGTTTCCTGATGTTGCTTTTACTTCAAATACGCCTTCGCCTAGTTCTAGGATGGATACGTCAAATGTTCCGCCTCCAAAGTCAAATACTAAGATAGTGTGATCTTTTTCTTGTTTATCCATTCCGTATGCTAGTGCTGCTGCTGTTGGCTCGTTTATGATTCTTGCAACTTTTAGCCCAGCAATTTCTCCTGCGTCTTTTGTTGCTTGTCTTTGTGCGTCATCGAAGTATGCTGGCACAGTAATTACTGCTTCTTCTACTTTATCTCCTAGGTATGCTTCTGCATCTTTCTTTATTTTTTGCAGTACCATTGCAGATACTTGTTGTGGTGTGTAATCCTTGCCTTCTATGGTTATCTTTTCGTTTGTACCCATCATCCTTTTGATACTTCTTACAGTGTGCTCGGGATTTGTGATTGCCTGTCTTCTTGCAACCTCTCCCACAATTTGCTCACCATCTTTTAGTGTGACTACTGAAGGCACAGTTCTTCCTCCTTCTGCGCTCGGTATTATTGTTGGTTTTCCTGCCTCCATTACAGCTACTGCTGAGAATGTTGTTCCTAAATCGATTCCTATTGTTTTTGCCATTTTTCTTTTTTCCTCCGTATTATCTTTTTTTTATCTTAACTAGTGGGCTTTATGCCCGCTTCTGGTGCCAGCTGACAGGGTCAGCTGTTGCCCTAACCAAAATAGCTTGGTGATTCTGTCACCTTTGCTTTCTTCTTCTTTTTCTTTGATGCTTTTTTTTGCATCTTTTTCATTGCTTTTTTCAAATCTATCTTGCCATTTTTCTCTTCATACTCTTTCACTGCTTGGTTCAGCATTTCTGAGAATTGTTTGGCGTGAATTGGATCCAATAACACAACATCGTGTTTTAGTTTGAACTGTGGTTGCTGCCTCATGTCAATTCTTGGGGTTATTTGTTTGAAATCTAAAACAAATTGCATCGGGTTGTGTGATATTGATGCTTCATTTGAGTAGAATGCTTCTCCATCGTCTACATTTACGTTTATTTTCTGTTCCATTTTAATCTTCTCCGTCAAGCATTTTCTTTAGTCTTTCTTTACTTTTGACTAGATCTTTTAGCTCTCCACCTTCTATTGGTTTTCTTGCATTCAAAACGCCCCAGTATTCTCTTATTGATTTTCCATCGTTTACGTTAACAAAAAAGTTTAGATCAAACCACTGGTTAAGTGCATCTCCGTGTTCTGAACAGTTCCCTATTCTACACTGTAATGGTTTCACTTCATGTATTGAACATTTTTTATTTTTTAGGAATACACAAGGGCCATACTGTTTCCCTTCTTTTTTTGTTTTTGGTCTGTGCATTTTTGTGTTGAACTTTGTTTTTTCTTCAAAGTATTTTTTCTTTAGTTCGTTTTCTGTAACTCCTAAGTGCAATGATATTTTGGTTATGTCCTCTTCTGTTGCAAAACCTGATGAGTAACTGCAGCAGTGTCCGCACTGCTCACAGTTATCACCAATTTTTAATACAGTTTTTAGGGGGGTGTTTTTTGTGATCTTCATTTGTTAACCTCTTTTTTGTTTACTTTTACTTTGCTTGGTCTTATTACTTGATCGTGTAATGTGTACCCTTTCTGAAATTCCTCGACAATCTCATCATCTTCTCTATCTTCTTGTTTGTCTTGCATCATCGCTTCGTGTTTTAGTGGATCGAATTTTTCTCCTTCTGATTTTATTGCTTTGACTCCTTCCTTCTCTAACATTGAGTATATTTGTGCGTAGATCATCTCCATGCCTTTCACAAACTCTTCTTTGTTTTCTTTGTGTTTTATTGCTAGATCAAAGTGATCCATTATTGGTAATAGTTCTAGTATGATTTTTTTGCAAGCATACTTTGAGAATTCTTCTTTCTCTTTGTCTGTTCTTTTTTTGTAGTTTTCAAAATCTGCCTGTACTCTTTTCACCATCTCTGTCATTTCGACTAATCTTTCTTTATCGGTAAGTTCTTTTTTCTCTTCTTTCTTGTCAGCCTTTGCCTTGTCCATTTTATCACCTTTGTTGACCTAAAGTCAACCATGTTGATTTAGAAGCAACAAAAACTATTTAAACTTTTCTATCCTACATACTAATATGATTCATGAATTCACAAAAGTAACAGTAGTAAGGATTAAAAAACCCCCTAAAAAGAACGTAAACGACGATTTACAGTGGTTTTGCTCTAGTTTAGGATTATTTAACATCCGTGATCGTAATTCTAGTTGTTTTAGGGTTTTTATCGAGCTTTTGAGACACACGCGTAAGGGAAAATCGCTTTCTTCTGACGAGTTAGCTAATCTGACTGGCTTGTCTAGAGGCACTGTTGTCCACCATCTTAGAAACTTGATTTCTACAGGTTTAGTTGTTCCTCACCGAGGGAAATATGTTCTTCGTGAAGGCAATTTAGAGAATGTTGTCAAAGAGATCAAGGATGATTTAGACAGAGTTATGAAAGACTTGATGGCTATGGCAGAAGAGTTGGATGATGAATTGCAGTTGGAGAAAAGGTAATCAAAAACTCTCAATAACTTTTCTTAACTTCTCGACTAATGCATTAATTGAAAAGTTTTCTTTAGCTATCTTGTAATTGTGTTCAACTATTTTAGTTCTAACTGAAGAATCTGTCAGAACTTCAACCGTTCTATCAACGGTTTCAGGTAAAATTTCTTTGAATATAGAAATAAAATCAAAATCGTTCTGTTTTAATATCTCTCTTAGCACTCTATACCTGTTTACAAATAATGGTTTTTTGTACATGCATGCTTCAAACACAGGATCTCCAAATCCTTCTCTGCTTGAAGGGAATGTAATCATGTCTGCTGCTAAATAAGCATCATCCATTATACAATTATCGCCATCCCTTTCAATATCTAGTTTATTCATCCCGAATATTACTTTAACATTCAATTCTTCTGTTAATTCTTTTAATTCACGCAAATATTTGCCTTTGGGGAACAAAGGTGTACCTGTAACAACTAAGACGCATTTTTTATCAACTTTTTTCTGAACTTCTGATATTAGTTTA
The DNA here is from genome assembly GCA_028279745.1 of Candidatus Nanoarchaeia archaeon. Lineage (GTDB taxonomy): Archaea > Nanobdellota > Nanobdellia > Woesearchaeales > JANQNC01 > JANQNC01. The sequence goes on along the minus strand of JANQNC010000001.1, from coordinate 392,052 downwards.
ATTGTTCTTTCAATTTTCTTACGTTTAACAATCCGGGTAGGTTGTAAAAATAATAATTCGTTATCTGCAACACCTAAAAACTTTCTAACTTTACTTGTATTGGGGTTTGCTTCTTTCACACTTGTAAAATCAAACGCATTATAGAACACTTTTGAAATTAATCCTCTTTTTCTCTTTAATCCTCTCTTTCCTGATTTGTTTATACTTATGTGTCTTATGTTAGGTAAATCTGGAGGAAAGTATTCGTCTACTATGGCGGGCACATTATTTACTCTTGTGTATGCTACCCTTTCCCATGCATAATCATGATGTCTGCAAATAGTTTTTATCCCTGTTTCTTCAACTATTTCTTTTAATGCAACTCCCAGTGGCAGATTGATTGGGATGCTGAAAGCATTTTCAACGCTTAAGACATCAATTTTATTTTCTTCGATGAACTTTTTTATTTTTGGCTTTAGAAAGTTAGCCATTTTTCTTATTTTACTAAGTAATTCTTTCTTTTCATCATCATTTATCTCTTGTTTGAACGCTAAATCCTTTATTTCTTTTATTTTTTCATGTGAGTAATCTATTTCTGGAACATTTAAGTTAGCATAATTGGGTTCTTCATCATAATGTCCTGCTATTAAGAATACTTTGTGTCCTAATCTTTCATAAGCTTCAATCCACTTCAAGGCCTCTAGACTCACCCCATCTATACAAAATAAACGTGTGTGTATTATTGCTATGTTCATACTAGCTGCTTATGGAACTGTGTTTATAAACGTTTTCGAATACCAAAACATTTAAAAACCACCTCCAAATTCTCAACACTAATATGGGTAAAGAATCAATAGATGCAATGGTTGAAGGTGGAAAGGCATCAGCTGCACCGCCATTAGGACCTGCTCTAGGACCTTTAAAGGTTAATATTGGTGAAGTAGTTAACAAGATCAATGAGAAGACTGCAGCTTTCAAAGGCATGCAAGTTCCTATCAAGGTTATTGTTGATACTGACACAAAAGAAGTTGAGGTTACTGTAGGTACACCTCCTGCATCAGCTTTAATCAAGAAAGAAGCTGGAATCGAAAAAGGTGCTGGAAACCCATTAAAAGATAAAGTTGCAGATCTAAGGATCGAGCAGGTTATTAAGATTGCTAAGATGAAAGAGGGAGACCTTCTAGGCGTTAACATGAAAAACAGAGTTAAAGAGATTGTTGGAACCTGTGTTTCAATGGGTGTTATGGTTGAAGGAGTTCCTGGAACTGAATCTATTCAAGCTATTGATCAGGGAGTCTTTGATGCAGAGATTAAAGCAGAAAAGACAGAACTTTCAGCTGAAGAATTAAAAGAGCTAGAAACAGAGAAGAAAGCACTAGCTGAAGAAAGCGCTAAGAGACATGCTGAAGAAGAAGCGACTGCTAAACAGATTATGGCTGAGATGGGTGGCAAACCTGCTGCACAGATCAGAACTAAGATGGAACAAGCAGGAGTATCTGTTGAGCTTGCTGAAAAGTTGATTGCTGAAGCTGCTGCTGCGGGCGGAGCTGCTCCTGCTGAAGGTGCTGCTGAAGAAAAGAAAGAATAGTTGTTTTTCTAAACCTTTTAATTTTTTTAGGTAAAATTTTTAAACTAAGTTTACTATAATCAACATTATATTAGTTTGAGGTGAATGATAATGAAAAGAATAATTATGTTTGTGCTGATAGCATTGTTTGCTGTTGGAATTGGGAGTGCAGCAGAGTGCGAGGGAGAAATGAATGAAAGCTGTCGGAATTTTAACGGAGACCAGTCTGCCTGTCTTAATCACTGGGGTGCAGAGTTTGGAGGTACTCAGTGTGATTGGGATGATGGTTTTTGCATACCTGAACGTCCTTGCGACCCTCCGCTTGAGCCCAGTAGCGAAATCCCCGAGATAAATGCTTCAGCAATTGTTGCTATAATCATAGTTGTTGCAATTGCAGGGTTTTTCGTAGTAAAGAAGAAATGAATTTTTTTTCTAATTCTCACCTATTTCCTCAAATAGGTTGATAGGTGCATAGTCATCTGTGAAAAGGGGTACATCGTTTGTATCAATATCAATATTATAATATTCACAAATGAATTCATCTGAACTCAAGTCTAGTATGCTATCTGATGCAAACAGTACTTGTGTGGGTCCACAATCAAACATGTATATCTTTTTGAATACGCTGTCTACTGTTTTGTATTCTGATTTGTGAAAGTTATTCTCAGCATAACTGTCTCTTTCTGATATGTACATTGCTGTAAAGATCCCGTCTTGTTTTAGGTTTTTTTGAACTGATTCAAAGAATTCTTTTGTTGCTAGGTGAAAAGGTATCTTGTAAGTTTCTTTGAAATGGTATGCATCTATTGTGATCAGGTCATATTTCTTCTCATTTTCCAAGAATGTTCTGCCGTCTGATTCAATCAGTTTTAGATTTTCTGTGGAGGTTACATTAAAGTACTTTTGTGCAAATTCTATAACGACAGGGTTTATGTCTACTCCATCTACTTTTGTTTCAGGATGGTTTTGTTGCAGCTTCTTAGCAAGCAATCCTGGTCCAAGCCCTATTATCAGCACATCATCTATTTCAGGGTTTATCAGAAAAGCGTTTTCCATGCTGTCTATATATTCCCACCCTGACAGAGTGGATGTTGGATCTTCTTTATCCATCGAACCCATCGGCGCGCCAGATATAAACAGCTCTCTGGCTTTATATGAATCTGCAACTCTAACTTGCCCATATAATGATTCTTTTGAAACATCTAAGAGTTCGTCGGTGGCTAATCCTGTGGAGCTTTCGCCAAAAGGGATAAAGAATGTTGTTGAGATTATTAAGATTATCAGAGCTGGCAATAAAACACGCTTTGACAAAAGAAGAGAGCACAGTAAAAGGATGATTCCTAACGAAACAAATAAGACCTTCATAGGCAGTATCAAGATTAAAACAAAAGTAGTAAGAAAAGTGCCTATTACGCTTCCTGTTGTTGCTAGTGCATATAGGTTTCCTGAAAGATTTCCTATCCCTGTTATGTTTTTTGCAGAAAGTTTGATTGCAAAAGGGGACACAGTTCCCAGTAATATGCTAGGTATTAGGAATAGGCTGATTGAAGAAGCTAAAGGTGAGATGTTATTGGGTAAGATGGTGAATAATTTAACAACTGGTTTGTGTATTAGGGGTATTACTAGTGTGAAGATGGCACTTGTTAACATGAGTAATGATAATGTGTGTTTGAGAGGGTATTTGTCTGCAATCTTTCCACCAAAGAAATAGCCCGAGCTTAATCCGATCAAAAATATGCCTATTATTGAGCCCCAGACATAAACACTTCCTCCATAATCGGGAGTTAATAATCTACCTCCTGCAATTTCTAATGCCATAAGAACCGCGCCGGCTAAGAAAACAATAATTCCTATTGTCAAATTTCTTTTCATGCCCTGTTTTAAACTTGTTTGACTTATAAATATTTGTATCCTTGAAATGTTTGTGGCTTATTTTCAGAAAACTTTATAAGTGGTCTTTTCTATAACGGCCATAACCAACTAGTGGGGTGATAAAAAGATGAAAACAAGATTAATGATATTTATTCTGATGGCTTTAACTGCTGTTGGAGTTGTGAGTGCACAATGTGCTGCTCCTGCATGCGCGCCATACAGCAGCGTGGATTATAGAGGGGTAGCTTATGTGAGTACTAATAAAGCAGGTGTATGTTTTTACAATGATATTAACAGTAATGATGGGTGTAACCCAAGTTCTGGATCTAATGATCGTTGGTTTTTTACTGATAATACTTGCGTAGATAGCGGTTGTGTTAACTACTGTCAACACTGCAACAGTACAGGTGGTCAATGCGATTTACGGCGACTGGGTGATTTAACTGTCGATTGTAACACAAAGGATGGTTGTGATTGTACTACTATGGCTGGGTTCCCTGAACCTCAAGGCGGAGAAATCCCTGAAGTCAATAGTTCAGCAATTGTTGTTTTGATTGCAGTTGTTGCAATTGGTGCATTAGCTCTAAAGAAGAAGTAAATTCTTTTTTTTCTTTTTATTTCAATTCTTTAATTTTTTTAAATTCAATATTGTTTTTTTCAAATACAGAAATAAGTTTTTGTCTTTGAGAACTGGTTGTACCTTTCCAATCAACCAAAGCTTTCACATTGCCTTTTGTTTTTTCAAAAGCTTCCATAATTTGTTCTTCTGTAACAGAATCAAGATAGTGTTTTGGTATTATGTGGCCCACAACAACATTTTTCTCTAACACTGCTTTAGTAAAGTTTGGTGCATAGTGTGGTCCTCCAAATCCAACATAGACTTCTTCTGTGGTAGTTGTATCGGTAATCGATAGTATTGCCTCGCACACAACTCTGCATGCATCTAGATTGTTCCATTGTTCTTCTGAACTTCCTACCTCGACAAAAACAACTGGTGCGTTCATCTCAGAAGGTCCGTGATGGGTTACTTCTAATGTGACTTCAAATCCTTCTATCTGATTCTTCTTTAACGAAACAAGAGCTTGTCGCATCGCAACTCCATCTGAAAAGCATACTTTTCTTTCCTGTCCATAAAATCCAACTTCTCCCCAATTCCCTGGTGTATGAGTTGTTAAGCTTTTAACTTCCTTCTCTGCTTTATGGGTGGAAGCAATGATATACAGTTCAGGATTAAAATAATCTGGCAGATCTTCAAGGTCTGCAATTTCTTTGTTCATTTGTATAAGTGTAAAGTCATCTTTCTTGTACAGCTTATTGCCTTCGAATTCTCCTTTTGCTTCAAACCCATACTCTTTCACAAATAGATCATACATGTTGCTAGATGCAATATTTTTGGATGATGTTACGATCAGTTTCATATTAAAACAAATAAAATTAAAGAATTAAAAAGCTTTCTACTTTGTGGTAGAAAGATACTTGAATGCTTGTATTGAAGCGATACATCCTTGTCCTGCAGCCACAACTATCTGTTTTTCGGGAACGTTAGTTACATCTCCTGCTGCAAACAATCCAGGGATGTTTGTTTCACATTTTTCATTAACTACGATTTCTTTCCATTCATTTCTTTCTAAACCTTCAACATCAGGTTTTTCTGTTGCTACATACCCTATCTCTATGAACACTCCACCCACTGAAAGTTCTTTGTCTTGGCCCTCGTGTTCAATTGTGAATGAAGTTACAAATTTACCATCTCCACATATCTTTTTTGGTTTGGCACTTGTGAAGATTTCAACTTTTTCCGATGCTTTTGCTTTCTCTACCATAACTTCGTCAGCTATCAGTTTATCTGTTGCTTCAACTAGGTATATCTTGTTTGCAATACTTATCAACTGAAGTACAGCATCTAATCCTGAATTGCCGCCGCCTACAACTACAACGTCTTTTCCAGCAAATAGAGGTGCGTCACAGGTTGCACAATAAGTTACTCCTTGCTTTTTACATTCTTTTTCGCCAGGTATACCAAGTTCTCTTGGTTTTCTTCCTGTTGCTATTATTACTGTTTTTGAGTTGTATTCGTTAGCTCGGGATTTTATTTTAAAGCCATCATCAGTTTTAACTATCTCCCCTACAAGGTCTGTTTTTGTATCTATCTCAAAATTATCCAGATGTTCTTGGAATTTTTGTGTTAATTCCACTCCTGTAGCTTTTATTGTGCCGGGCCAGTTTTCTATGTCTGCAGATAGTGCCATCTGCCCGCCTATATCTTTTGTCACTAAAAGCACGCTTAAATTTTTTCTTACTGCGTATATTGCAGCAGTCACTGCTGCAGGTCCTCCTCCAATAACTGCTACATCATACATTTTTATTCTTCCTCTTTTTTCTCTTCTGAAGATCCTGCTAGCGCAGCTTCTATTGCTCCTTTATCAAAACCTACAATTAGGGTTTCACCTATTAGAATTTGTGGAACGCCCATCTGTCCTGATCTTTCTACCATCTCTTTTTCTGCTTCTTGATCTTCTGCTACATTGATATCCTCATATTCTATCCCTTTTTCTTTAAAGAATTCTTTTGCCATATTACAGTATGGGCATGTTGGTGTTGAATAAATTTTTACTTGTACCATTTTTTCTCCTCCTTGTTTTTTGCTAGTGGACTAAGCACCGAAGGTGCACATGTCCGCTGTTGAACTTCCTCCTATTCGCCAAGAGCTTGTTTTAGATCCATAACATGTTCCTGCTCTTGTATTAGTATCTGTTTTAGATGTTCAGCCACAGCAAGTTCCATTATTTCTTCTGCTTCTTTTATTCTTACTTTGTATCTTTCTACTGCGTCTTCTTCTCCTGCTAAGTCCTGTCTTAACATATCTTCGTTGTTGTCTGATAGCTGTGCTTCTGTCATGTTTGCAACAGGCACACCTCCCAGATAATCTATCTGGTTTGCTAGTGTCACTGCATGATTATGTTCTTCTGTTGCATGTACCAATAGTTCCTTTATTATGTCTCCATATTGAGCTCCCTTCATTACTGCTGCATGCTGTATGTATTGTATCATTGCCTGATACTCTTTTCTTAGATCATCGTTCAGATGTTCTATCAGTTCCTCTTTTGAAACCATTTTTGTTTTACCTCTTATTTTTTATCTGCTCCAGCTGGATTACATACCTCGCACCCTTCTCCAAAACACAGACATTCAGGTTCGAAGTATTCTCTTGGGTGTTTGCATGATGGGCACTTTTCAACTGGTTCTGTACCTTCATGTATGTAACCGCACTTTGAACATTTCCATCTGATTGGTTTTTCTCGTTTAAAGACGTTTCCTTTTTCTACCATCTCTAGTAATTTTTTGTATCTTGCTTCGTGTTCTGCCTCAACTTTTCCTATCTGTTTGAATAGGTTTTCAGCTTCTTTGTTGTCTTCTGCTGCTGCATCTTTTGCCATTGTTGGGTACATATCTGTTGTTTCGTAATGTTCTCCCTCAATTGCTGCTTTTAGGTTTGCTTCTGTATCTCCTATCCCTTTTAACAGTTTGAATTCTTCTTTTGCGTGCTGCATCTCGTTTAGTGCAGTCTCTTCGAATATTTTAGCGATGTAGTGGTAGCCTTCTTTTCTTGCTACTTTTGCAAAATATGTGTATTTGTTTCTTGCTTGGCTCTCACCAGCAAACGCCATTTTTAGATTTTCTTCTGTTTTACTCATTTTTTATTTCCCTCCGTTCGTAGAGGACTCCGGTGCAACGCACTAGGAGTCGTCTGCAGTGTCAGCTGATGCTCCAGCTGTTGATCTCCTTTCAAACAATCCACACCAACATCTGTTTTCTTTGGTCCAGATCTCTTCTTCTTTGAACTTGCATGGACAAGCATTCTTGATTAGTTGTTCTTTGCTTCCGTTATTTGCTTTGCATGGACAGCTCCTGATTCCATGTTTTTTTTGGTTATTAATTAAACCTGTTAAGATCATGTCTAGATGTTCTTCATTCTCTGTCAGTTTGAAGTCCTTGCCTTCTGTAAACTTCTTGTAGAAGTTCAGTAGTTGTTCTTTATCCATTTTTTATAACTTTTACACCTTTACTTTTAACTATTTCCTTTTTACAAACAATCCGCACCAACAATCTCCTTTTTTATCCCAGTTTTTTTGTATTTCGAAATTACAGGGGCATATTAGTTCTAGGTCTTTTTCTTTTGTTTCATCCCTCAGTCTGCAAGGACATAACTTCAGACCGTGTTTCTCTTCGTTCTTTAACACGCCATCAATTATGCCATCGACATATTTTTCATCAGGGTTAAGAATAAATTCGTTTTTCTCTGTAAATTTCCCCCAGGCCTTCTTTAGTTCTTCTGGATTCATAGTCCTAGTATGTTTTTTGCTTCTTCTTTGTCTATTTCTACATACTTGTTGTCCTGCTGGCATGTTGGACAGTGTTCTGGTCCATTAATGCCAAAGTGTATGTCTCCGCATACTGTGCATCTGAAAAATTTTTTATCCATTTTCTCACCATCCTAGTTGTCCGCCAAGCACTAAAAGTGCATGTACTGTCGCTAATACTATTGCGAACCCTGCCAATGTCTTATGCACTTTTATTGGTGCGCCTTTTAATCCTGTGATTACTGCTGCTAAAACTAAAGCGTAAGTAATTATCCCAACATAAACTATTGTTGAAAGACCTAAAAATTTAGCATATGCAATCTCAGTTAAGACCATTTTAGTTGCTCCAATATCCGTGAACGTTGCATACTTCCCTTGCTTTTAGATTTTCAGTGTTTTCAACCAAGAACTCTGCTTCTGGTTTTTCTCCTGGAGATAGTCTTTTTTCAAATATTACTTTGTCATTCTGGACTAATTGAATAAGTTGTATGTAGTGTTCGTCTTCCATTGGGTGTTCTACAGATCCAACTTTAACATTTACTTTGTTTCCTTCCACACTTAATACTGGCACGTGTTTTTCTTGTCCTTCATCTTCTGTTTTTATTGGTAATTCTTCCATCTCTTTGTCACAGCATACTATCTTTGGTCCTTTGTTGTCTACAAAAGATATTGTGTTTCCACAGACTTCGCATTTGAATACATTCATATTTACACCTCTTAGTTCTTGCAGCGTTAATAGCTGACCATCTCACCCCTTATTCTCTTGATTTTTAACCGTTTTGGTTTTTGTTATACATAATCTTTATAAAACGCTCTTACAACTAAACAATAAAAGAGGGGTTTAGATGTATTTTGATCAAGAAGTGAAAGAGGTATTTGAAAAGCTTGATTCTTCAGAGAAGGGACTGTCAAAATTAGATGCTCAGAAAAGGCTTGAAAAATATGGTCCTAACACACTAAAAGAGAAGAAGCAAAAGACGGCTTTACAAATTTTCTTATCACAATTTAACTCAATAATTGTCTGGATTCTGATTGCTGCTTTATTCATCTCAGCATTTCTTGGAGAGTATATAGACGCAGGGGTAATAGGGGTTATAGTTATTCTAAATGCAGTATTTGGTTTTATTCAGGAATACAAAGCAGAGAAAGCCATCCAAGCATTAAAGAAATTGACAAGTCTGAAAGCAACAGTCTTGAGAGAAGGCAAATTGCAGAAGATTGATGCTGCAGAATTAGTCCCCGGTGATGTTATCTCTTTAGAAGAAGGGGATAAGGTGCCTGCTGATGCTAGAATATTTGAATTGCAAGATTTAGACATTCAAGAAGCAACCCTAACTGGAGAGTCAGTTCCGGTTGGTAAAAAATTAGATGTAGTTAGGACTGATGCTGCTGTTGCTGAAAGAAAGAACATGGTCTTTTCTTCAACTATTGTTACTAGGGGTCATTGTAAAGCTGTAGTGGCTGGTACAGGTATGGAGTCTGAGATTGGGAAGATTGCTACTTTGATTCAGGAAGAGCCAGAAAGCACAACCCCTTTACAGAAGAAACTGGCGGGGTTAGGTAAATGGTTGGGTGTTGTTACTATCTTTATCTGTGCTGTTGTATTCGGAGCAGGTGTTTTGAAAGGAAATCCGCCTATCGAGATGTTTTTGACTGCAGTTAGTTTAGCTGTTGCAGCCATCCCCGAAGGTTTGCCTGCGGTTGTAACTATCTCTTTGGCTTTGGGTGTACAACGTATGGTTAAACGTCATGCGTTAATGAGAAAACTTCCAAGTGTAGAAACACTAGGATCAGTTACAGTAATCTGCTCAGATAAAACAGGCACTCTTACTCATAATGAGATGACTGTAAGAAAAATATATCTTAACGGAGAAGTTGTTGAAGTTAGTGGTGAAGGGTACAAGCCAGTTGGTAAATTTTCTCATGAGCCTAAAGGTCTTGATATGCTTTTAGGTATTGGTGCTATGTGTAATAATGCTTCTTTAGACCCTCAAGGTAATATAACAGGTGATCCTACTGAAGCTTGCTTAATAACTAGCGCTGCTAAAAACAATGTTCTTAAAGTTGATTTAGAAAAAAAATATCCTAGAGTTGATGAGCTTCCTTTTGATTCTGCTAGAAAACTGATGTCTACCTTAAACAAAGTTGGAGATAAAAAAGTTGTCTATACTAAAGGTGCACCAGATCAAATATTGAAGATTTGCACTAAAATTTATGATAAAGGTAAGATTAGAGCAATAACATCTGAAGACAAAAACAAAATCTTGAAGCAGAACGAAGAGTTTGCTAATCAGGCATTAAGAGTTTTGGGTTTTGCTTACAAAGAAAACCCAACTTCTAAGAATTATGAGTCTGACTTAATCTTTATGGGTTTACAAGCGATGATTGACCCTCCTAGAGCTGAAGTCAGAGATGCTATTGAAAGATGTAAATCTGCAGGAATTAAACCAGTTGTAATCACTGGAGATCATAAAACAACTGCTTTGGCTATCGCTAATGAGTTAGGCATTGAAGGCGAAGCTATCTCCGGTGAAGAGTTAGATAAGATTGAACATATTGATTCTATTGTTGATAAGATTGCGGTTTATGCTAGAGTTAATCCTGAACATAAGATGAGGATTATTGAAGCATTACAAAGAAAAGGTAATGTTGTTGCTATGACTGGTGATGGTGTTAATGATGCGCCTGCTTTGAAGAAAGCAGATATTGGTGTTTGTGTTGGTTCAGGAACAGATGTTGCTAAAGAAGCTTCTGCTATGGTCTTGACTGATGATAATTATTCTAGTATTGTTAATGCTGTTGAAGAAGGAAGAGGTATTTATGATAACATTAAGAAATTTGTTAACTATCTTCTTTCATCGAACATTGGAGAAGTATTGATTTTATTTGTTGCAACTTTGCTAGGTTGGCCTTTGCCTTTAGTTGCAGTTCAGATTTTATGGATTAATCTTGTTACGGATGGTTTGCCTGCTTTGGCTTTGGGTGTTGATCCTATAAGTAAAGATGTTATGCAAAGAAAGCCCCGAAATCCTAAAGAGCATATTGTCAGTGCAAATATGACTCTAAACATAATTATTGTTGGTGTCTTAATTTGTATAGGGACATTATTTTTATTTAATAAAACCTTGTCCGAGTTTGGCGATGTTGATAGGGCAAGAACTGTTGCGTTCTCAACTTTGGTTGTTTTAGAGCTTGTAAGGGTTTACATGGTTAGAGCAAAATATAAGTTGGGGGTGTTCTCAAATAAGTACCTTATTTTGGCAGTATTATCTTCAATTGCGTTACAGGTTGCAGTAGTTTACAGCCCATTGAACTTCTTGTTTAAGGCAGTTCCTTTGATGTTCTCAGAATGGTTGATGATGGGTGCTGTTGCATTGATTCTCTTAGCCATTGGCTTCGTAGCTAACAAAGTTATTGGTGCTTTAACTCATGAGTTGGATTGAGAAGGGAATGTATTTTTAGAACCAAATAAGGAGGTATTATTTAGATCTTTTTAGAAAACTTAGAAAGATATGTTTTTACAGGGGAGTATTGTTTGTAAATAATCCTCGGGTTTTTTTACACTGCAGTCTTATAATTACTTTTGGTATAGTTGAAAGGTAGACCTTTTATTTCATGATATTTTTTTAGCATTTCATATGGGCTATCATTAAATTTTGTATTTAACCTATACATTGAAATCTCAACATCTTTTCCACCAAGCTCGTCTTTAACAGGTGTTGTTAATTCCTTATGATTTGTACTAGTTGTTAGTTTCACTAAGTCACCCCCATATTTTTCCTCCAACAATTGATCAATTTTCATAACAAGAACCTCATTTACTGCATCTTGATCAGACCAGGTTTCTTTAGATGAGTTGCCGAGATGATATGGTTTAAACTTCTCAAAACCATCTAACCCCTTAAGACAAATATATGCTTTGATCATTTTAAATGGGCACGTGTTAAATTTATCCGCTACTGAACGCATCCGAATCTTAACTTCTTCCCCATTAAGTTTATCTATAACGGGAGCCAATAATTCGTTATTACATGTATTCTTTATCAATTCGATCAAATCTCCTTTATAACTTTCCTCCAACAATTGATCAATTTTCATAACAAGAACCTCATTTACTGCATCTTGATTACTCCAAATGTCATGATCGGGTGCACCTAGATGATATGCTTTAAAGTTATCAAAACCTTTTAAACCTTTAAGATCAATATAAGACTTAATCATAAGGTAAGGACTATCATTAAACTTCTGACCTACACTATAAACTGAAATATTAATATCTTTACCGCCCAAATTATCTTTTATAGGAGTAAATAATTCAAACTTATCTGTGCATTCTATTAACCTAGCCAAACTACCCTCATATTTTTCTTCCAATAACTGATCAACCTTTCTCATAAGAACTTCATCTAATGCAGATTGATCGTTCCAAGTGTTTCTGGTAGTGTTGTTAAGATGATATGGTTTAAAATTCTCAAAACCCTCCAAACCTTCTAAACCAACATAAGCTTTGAGTATATTATAAATATTGTCGCCAAACTTTTTACTAAACCTAACTAGAGAAACTTCAACATCTTTTCCATCAAGTTTATCTCTAATAGGTGCAACTAACTCCTCATAACTTACCTTTGAAATTAGTTTAACAAAGTCATTGTTATAATTTTCTTTTAGTAATTCACCAATTCTCCTTTTTAAGACTTCATTCACAATACATTCATCATCCCACGTATTCTGAGATGCTTGCTTAAAATGATAAGGTTTTAGATTTTCAAAACCTTTTATACCTTTCAAATCTACATACTTTTTGACCATTTCAAATGCACATTGGTTAAATTTACCGCTAACCGAACGCATTGAAACCTTCAAAGCTTTACCATTGACTTCATCTTTAAAATGAGAAAATAAGTGAGACGTGACGGTTTTAGTTATTAAATCAAATAAACTGTCCTTACATTTTTCTTCCAACACTTGATCAATCTTGCTAACTAAGACATTCTCAACGTATTCAGGATTATCCCAAACACATTTAATCTGTCTAGCATGATAAGGCTTGAAGCCTTTTGGCAGACCCCTCAATTCAGCCATAACAATAGCAGATTCTAACTCCTCACACCTCGCACCTTTCAACTCATAGTGAACTCTGCCCTCTTCAGTAATCCCTCCATTCTCTAATAGAAAGTCTGCGATCTCCTCAATTGTGTTCCTTTTCTTATTCATAATCATCTGGAAGACAAAACCCTTTTTAAATCTTTCTATTTTTTACCCCTTTTTAGTAGTAATTTATCAAACAACCCACCCATTATTTATAAAACACTTATTTGTAAAAAGGGCTCATTTATTTGCCCCAAATAAGCTAACCCTTTTTTAAAGGCCAACCCAAACCTTTTTTTAACACTTTAAAATTCTTTTAAGTATGAGATGTCCTAGGTGTGGTAAAAGTGAAGCATGTGATAAAGCATACTGTCCTTTAAGATCTAAAGAGTCTGCTGTTAATCATTTCAAGACAAACATTATCGACAATAGTTTTGAAGGCTCAGCACCAACAGTATTCGTAGGAGAATATGGCTATCCTAAAGTTAATGTTGGGATTATGAGTCCTACTGAATTAGATAAAAACGCCTGGCTTTTCGACGCTCAAAGGTTCTGGGGGAAAAATGAGTTTGAGATCGATAAAGTCATTGCACTTAGATCTGAATTAGTCAACTCAAGATTTAACACAGACATTAGGCATACAGATAAACTTTTAGAACTAAGTCAAGAAGTTGGCATGGCCTCAAAGCCAGTAGATATTGAAGTTGACCTAAAAGAGAAGATGAAGTTTAATGTTAACTTTAGTAACATGATGGCTCCAACCGGCCCAAATGCTAATTTACAAAAGGTTGAATTAACCTCAAACCCAAAGATTGACACTAAAGTTGATAAAGTTGTTAGTGATATAGACTTCAAAGCAAATGAAGCTATGAACACTTTATATGATAAAGGTTATGAAGAATCTTTTCTTACTAAACTATTAAGCATTGGCAACATTGGAGTAAAGAAGGATAGACGTCTGGTGCCTACAAAGTGGTCTATTACTGCTGTTGATGATAATGTTGGTAAAAATATTATCAAGGAACTAAGAGATTTTCCAGAATCTGACTGTTTAGCTTTCTTCAACAGTTATCTTGGAAATTATTATCTGATTCTTTTATTTGATGACGTTTGGGGTTTTGAGTTATTTGAAGGAATGTTAAAGAAAGACCCAAATAATATTACTTTCAGCACTGATTACGAATTATTCAAAGGAAGAACAAAGTATGCTGAAAATTGTGTTGGAGGATATTATGCTGCTAGACTCCCAATAATTGAAAAATTAAAGCAGATGAAAAGACAATCCTCTGTTTTCGTGTTAAGATTTATCTCAGAAGAATATTATACTCCTTTGGGTGTTTGGGTTGTCAGAGAAGCTGTTAGAAAAACTATTAACTCTCCACCTATACAGTTTGCTGATAGAGACTTGATGATTGAGTTTTCTAAAAAATTAATAAAAAAGAAGTTTGGTTATGAATTAGCTAATGTTTTGGATAGAAGTGTTTTGGTGAAGCATATAAAGCACCAGACCAAACTGAATAAGTTCTTGTAAAGTATTGCTCTCATAGTTTATCACCTTTCATTCCTTTTTTTATTAGGTAGTTGTGCAGTTTCTTGATTTTATTTGCTGCATCCTTTCCCACCTCTTTTTCAAATCTTACTATTGTTTTTTTTATGGGTATCTTTTTGTCGTACTCAACTAGTTTGTCCGCATAACAAACAATTTTTTCTTCTATTGTGAGTGGGGTGTATATTCTGTCTGGGAAGCCGAGCTTTTTTGCCTCTTTTTTGTCTATTCCACCTCCCAAGTGTCTTTCTGCTATTCTTGCTTCCTTTTCTAATCTGTATCCTCTTAGTATGTTGCCTCCTTCCACTCCGTGCCAGTGTGACTTTTTCTTGTCTTGAGGGGGGCAGTTCACTCTTCCAATGTCATGAAGTAATGCTCCTGTTTTTACTAACTGCATATCTGCATCAGGTATCTGTTTTGCTATTTGCACAGCAATCTGTCTTACCTTCTGCACATGCCTTAATAATATTTTGAATAGGCCAAGAGTTCTCTCTTTCAAGAGAGTTATGGCTGTTTTCTCTCTCATATTTGTTATAAAAAAAGTTTTATCTGAAGTATATTCCTGCTTTTAGGATGTTATACATTTCCATCAACAGTGATGGTTTTTTCTCCTTCTTTGGAGCAGTCATCATAAGTTGTGGTTCGTATGTGATTGGTTTGTATTGTGTTTGATTATTATCGTACATCTTGTCACCCCCGTGAGTATGTGTGAATATGAAAAAGGAATCTCCTCCCCCAATCCAGTGGTTTTACGAGGAGGGCTCCTTAACCGTTATTTATTTGATTCAATTGCTGTAGTTGCTATTGCTGTTTCTGTATTTTTTGTACTTATTGGAATAAGACTCTTGCGAGCTTATCCCATCTAACACCTCTTTTCCCAGCCTTAACTGAGAGTATGTTTTTTGAGTGAGGGAATGTGAGAAAAAAAGAGTGAGACTCCCCGTCTCAGGGTTTGGGGTCGGTTTGAGAATAAATTTTTGGGAAGTCCTCTTTTTTTTGTGAACATGAATGAGGCCCCGTGAAAAAAGGGTTTCTAAGGGTGTGAGGGGTCTTTTAGAAATATGATTTTCCCACCAGGCCTCTATCATTGTAACATATACAAATATACGAATTTGTATACTAACGTATCTATAGATATACTCATATATAAATGTTATGATTTAGTATACCTGTATAATGTGTATATTGGAGAATATAGGTTTTCAAGCTGTTTACTCCAAATATCATATAACTACTTAAAAGTGATAAAAAAACGTATGTTTATATATAAGTAATACTTTCTCTCACTTAGTATGAAAAGCAGAATCACTGTTTCAATAGAAGAAGAGACTATCTGTCTAATCAGAGATCTGATCAGAACTGAAAACACGTTTAGAAACAAATCTCACGTAGTAGAGTATGCTCTGCAAGAATTAAAGAAGAGGAGAAAATGAAAAAGATACTAAAACCAATAGTTTATGCGGCAGTACTAGGTGCATTAGGATTTAGCATATTTCAAAACTTAAAACAGGATGAAGCTTTAAAAAAATCTCAGGAGAGAATAACTCAACTTGAAAAGACTGTTGAAGACATTCTTCTTGAAAGCGCAATTAATGTAAATAATGAAAAGGCTGAAGAGCTTGCAAAAAGAGCAGTGAATGACAAGGTTTATTCTGGAATTGCTCCAGTTGATATTTTTTATGAGACATTTAAAGAATTTCACAAGAATCCTCACGTCAAAAGAGGAAGACCTGTTGTTTTAAAGAAAGATGCGCTTAGGCACGCGATGACTTCTTTGAAGGAGTTTTATGATGCTAATGATATAGATTATAGTCTTGAACTGGATAAGTTTGAGAGTATGACTTTAAGATATAAAGAAGGGAAGTATCATTTTTCTATATTTGTTAATGGAAAGATTGAACAGGAAATACCAAAATGTTTTGGCACAGAGATGGTCACTGAATCAAGAAAGATTGAAGGCTTTGTTGATAGTTATACTTTTGACGGCAAAGATAAGATTGATCTTGTATTGACAACAGAAGGCATTAGAGTAGAACCGCCTTGGTTTGCTTTGGGTATGAAAGATCTTAATCTTGGAAAGCTTGGCATTGAACAATTGGGTAATGAATACTTTGGAAGTATGGAAGGTCTTAATGACAAACAAGACAGTGCAGGAATTAGAATAAACATAACAACATTTGATAGGAAAACTTTGGAGAAGATTAAGTATGATTAAAATGAAAGTTAACTCAACCTCAAACCTTATCAAAAAACTCCTTGATCCTATCAACATACATCTTAGTGATTTTTATTTTCCATTCGATTGGGAAACATCTGTAGTAATTATCCCAAGTGTATCTTTCATCTAAGAACACAACAACACCCTTATCTGTTTCAGTTCTTATACAACGCCCAGCACTTTGTAAAGTTTTATTCATTGCAGGGAAGATATAACCATAATCCCATCCTTTCTTAAATTTCTGATCAAAGTACTTGATCAAAGCTTCTGTTTCAATATTGGGTTTAGTTAACGGCAACCCAACTATTACAACTCCTTTCAATAGGTCGCCGGGTAAATCAATCCCTTCTCCGAAACTGCCTGAAACAACCCCCAAAAAAACACTTCCTACTTTTTTATATTGTTCAAATTTACCAAATAGTTCAGCTTTTTCATCTTTTGATAAGTTGGGTTGCTCAGTAAATACGGTTTTGCTGCATTTGTCAAAGAATTTTTTGTAAACTTCATTCATTATGTAATAGCTTGGAAAGAATATTGCTACATTCCCGGGTATTGATTCTGAAACTTCAGTTATTATTTCAGCAATTCTTTCGTATTGTGCTTCTGATCTGGCAGAATATTTTGTTGTTGTTTCTGGAATCATAAGTGTCAGTTTATTCTCTTCCTCGAAAGGAGATGGATAAGTTTTTTCTATTGCATCTGCAGGAAACCCTAGTAAATCTTTATACATCTGTGTTGGTGTTAATGTACCTGACATCAAGATTGTCATTAGTGAACTTTCAATTACTGGCTTTGTTATTAGTGAAGGATCTAAACATCTGTAACTTACAGTTATGAAATCTTCTTTACCCCTTCCTCTTTGTTTACTTATTATTCTAACATACCCTTCATCTTCACCCATCCATTTTTCCATAAACCCACTTATTATCCCGCAAAAACTTTGTTTTTTCTCATCTCTCACTAACTCGCTCAATGTATCTAATTCAACCATTAACTCATCATACTTGTATGCAGTAACTTTCTCCACCAATTGAACAAATGCATCCTTCGTGATAGGTTTTTCATCTTGTGTTTCTTTTCCTAACTGGGTTATTAGCTCATGCATTTTTTCTAGACAATTTGCAATCTCTGAATTCTTCAAGTCTTTTGCTTCTTTGATTGCTCTTTTTGTTACGAAGTTAGATAATCTTTCAGTTAGTAACTCTCTAGCTCTTCCAGGCAAGTTATGTCCTTCATCTACAATGATGATAGAATTCTCAATCTTCTTGCCAGACTGCATTAAAAAAGTTTCACTCACTCCTGGGTGGAATAAATGGTAATAATCGCCTATGATCACTTTTGCCTTTTCTGCCATTCCCATCATCAGATAGTATGGGCACATCTTTTCGTCTGCTATTCTTTTTTTTGCTTCTTCTACGTTTAGGATTGGTCCGTCTTGTATCTCGCTCATTAATCTTTTCGCTTCTACTGTGAACTTACTTTTTTGTTTTGTATTATTATATTGTTCACACAGTCCTTCTTCTCTTTGTGTTTTGCAATATTCGGTTAGCTCATTTGAGAAAAATTTTTCACTTCCCTCCACTGCACACAACCATTTTTTCCCTATCATGTCAATTACTTGGAAATCAACATCGTGTTTTTTCTTTATCTCTTTCAAAGTGTTCACTGCAATCATGTGTTGTGTGTGTCTTGATGTTAAGAAAAATACATTTATGTCTTTTTTTAATGCGTAAGCCAAAGCAGGAGCCAGTGTTGCTACTGTTTTCCCCAGTCCTGTTGGTGCATGTAAGATCATGTGCTTTTTCTCTTCCAAAGCTTTCTCTATGTCTTCTATCATAGATTTCTGCACGTTTCTTTGTTCTGAGAATGGGAATAGGTTCATATTCTAACCCTCTTAGCTCTCTATTTATATCCTTTACGTTAAAGGATGTCCACTGAGTTTTACTACTCCAAGTTTAATCGAAACCTTTAAATATAGCCTGCAACCGATATATTATAGGGGGTATATTATAGATGGTGAATGATAAAATGTTTAGAGCTTTTTTCCGAGAAAAACCTGCAATGATGTTGGTTATTATGAAAAATTCTAAGTCAGCTATCTATGCATCTAATCTTGCTAAGCAAGTTGATTGCACTTACTCTCATGTTGTTAAAGTTCTACAGGAAATGGAAAAGTCTGGTTTGATCAATTTTGAAAAACAAGGCAGATTAAAACTTCTTACATTAACTAAAAAAGGCGGCGATGTCGCTGAACATATTGATAACGTTAGAAATATTCTTTAGGTAAAATTGAGATTTATAATATCTAGACATGGAAAGACAGACTTTAATGCGCAGAAGGTAGTGGCAGGCTCATCAGATAAAGCAAGACTTATAGATGAAGGCGTAGAGCATTCAAAGAACCTTGCGAACTTTATTCTTCATGAAAATATTGAGGCAATTTACTCTTCTCCTTTGACCAGGGCAAGAGATACTGCGCAACCCGCTGCAGATCTTAAAGGTTTGAGCGTTGATGTTGATGATAGATTAAAAGAGATGGACTTCGGTGTTGCAGATGAGAAGGATGAAACCAATCCTGACATTAAAAAAATATTGGCCGCAAGGTTTGATGATCTTGATAAAGCTATAGAAGGTGGAGAAAGTTATAATTCTGTATATGAAAGAGTATGTAGTTGTATTGAAGATATCCAAAGTAAAAATTATGATTATGTTTTAATTGTGGCTCATTTAGGGATTAATAGAGCCATACTTGCCAGATTCACTAAGACAAATATTAAAGAGCTGAAGGACTTTGATGGTTGTAATGATGTGGTTTACACAATAGACACAGAAACTAATAACTGTAAATGGCATAATCTTAGGACTGGTGAAACAGGCTCTGGTTTGAAAATGAAATAAAAAAAATAAGATAAAAATTTATCTTAGAAGCATTGCTGCGTTTGCTGTTGTGTATTTGAATGTTTTAGGCAAAGCACCTGTTCTTTTGTAGTATTTTTCTAAAGCTTTCACTTTTGATTCTGTTAACTGCAGTCCTCTTTTTGCAGTCATATCTTTGTGGTTAAGCTCTAGATGTTTCTTTAGCTGTACTACTCTTTTTATCAGGAATGCTATGTCTTCAGGTATTGCTCCTGCAGCTTCTTTTTCTTTTAGGATTGCGGTTATTGATTTACCTGTTACTTTTTTTACATCAGGAATACCGTATGAATCTCTTAATGCTAATCCAATCATTGAAGCACCTTTACCTTCTTTTGCTAATTTTGTAACTAGTAGCTCTACTTCTTTTGCTTTGTATCTTATCCAGGTAGGTAATGCTTTTTTCAAAGGTTTTGTACTTCCGCTTTTTCCTTTGTCTCTTGAATATTTTCTTGCCATTTTTCCTCCAGACCTTTTAATGAGATAGAATTATGTTCTTATCTCCAGTTCAGGAATGCTTGCACAGTTCCTGTCTCTCGATCTTACCCTTGAGAATCAATAAGTTGTTTATAAGGTTTACTGTTTTTTCGGTCTGCCTATTTTAGAGGGTGTTGGTTTTAGCATGCCTGGAGTTTCTCTAATTTCTAGTAATCTTTTTTCAAGCTTTTCAGGATTTATGTACAACTTTCTCATCTTTTCCACTGCGTCTCTTTTTATCTGTCTTGCCCTCTCTCGTGAGATTTTGTATTTTTTGCCTATCTCTTTAAGTGTGTACTCTCTGTCATAGTCTATCCCGTTGTACATCTTTATTATATCTCTAGATTTAGGGTCTAACACTCTTAACACTTCTTCTTGGTGTATGTCAAAACTTTCTTCTTCTAACCTGCTATCTGGAGATATGTCAACAGACTCATCAACTAGGATGTCCATCAATGTCGAGTTATCTTCGTCATCTAAGGGGGAGTCTAGGCTAGGTTGTGTATCGTGCACGTCCATCGCTCTTTTTACTCGATCTAAAGTTATTTTTTCCTTGCCTTCTTTCTCGCCCTCTAACTCTTTTAGGCCTGGATATCTCCCGTATTTATCTTTAAACTGTTCTGCATATATTGTGTTTTGGTATTTTGTAAATTCTTCACACACCTCTTCGGGAAGAGGATATCTTTGGATCTTCTGTTCAAGTCTTGGTATGATGTATCTGTCTAGCTTTAATCTCAATGCGATTGCATTTGCAGACGGCCTAACCAATCTTGGTTTTTCGTTTAGTGCTTTCATTGCCATCTGTCTAATTTTCCAGACTGCGTGAGAGATAAACTTAACACCTCTAGTTTCATTAAATGTTTCTACTGCGTGTATCAATCCCAGATTGCCTTCATTTATCAAGTCAGGTAAAGGCAAACCTTTGTGTTGATACTTAAATACAACAGAAACAACAAACCTTAGATTTGCTTCGATAAACTGGTTTCTTAGGTAGTCACTTCCCTGTTTTATCCGTTTGATGTGTTGGATTTCTTCTTCTCTTGAAAGTGGTTTAGTTGTTCTTATATCGTTCAGATACATATTTACAGTTTTATGGTCTGAGATTTTTGCTTTGTATTTCTGATTTTCTTGAGACATTTTTCTATTTTATTTTTATCATTAAACACCTAAAGACACTCTTTTTAGTTAGAAATTAAGTTTTCATATATAAATGAGTACTAAATTTTAGTTAAGCTTTTATACCAATACTTAATCCAAAACATCATGAAACAACTGGAGAAATACAACGATAAAGTCAAAGCTTCAACATTCCTAATCACAGGAGGCGCAGGTTTTATTGGCTCTAATCTTTGTGAATACTTGTTAAAGAATAATGCTAAAAAGGTCATAGTTCTTGATAATCTTTCAACAGGGCACATGAAAAATATTGAAGAATTTATGTCAAAACCTAATTTTGAATTTGTTGAAGGTGATATAACTGATCTAAAAACTTGCATAAGACTTATGGAAAATGTTGATTACGTTCTTCATCAAGCGGCATTAGCTTCAGTTCCTAGGTCTATCAAGAATCCTGTCGATTCTAACTTTGCTAATATTAACGGCACATTACATATTTTTGAATCTGCAAAACTTAACAATGTAAAGAGAGTTGTTTATGCTTCTTCATCTTCGGTTTACGGAGACTCAAAAACTTTACCTAAAAAAGAAGAGCACAAAGGCAACTTACTTTCGCCTTATGCGGTTACTAAATATGTTAAAGAGCTTTATGCTGATAACTTTTTTAGAACTTATGGTCTTGAGACTATCGGTCTAAGATATTTTAATGTGTTTGGTAAGAGACAAGACCCAGACTCTCCTTATTCTGCAGTTATTCCTTTGTTTGTTAAAGCGATACTTAACAACAAAAGACCTGTTTTCTTTGGTGATGGCTCTCAAACAAGAGACTTCACCCATATAAGCAATGTTATTGCTGCAAACATTCATGCTTGTTTTGCAGATTACCCTAAACAGAAAGTGTTTAATGTTGCTTGCGGTGACAGGTATTCATTAATCAAACTATATGGTCTGCTTGCAGATCTTCTTGGTTCTGATTTGGAGCCTGAACTAAAACCCAATAGGCCTGGAGACATTAAAGATTCTTTAGCAGACATTAGTGCTATTGAAAAAGATCTTGGTTACGAGATTGAAACAGGAGTTATTGACGGCATCAAACAAACCATTGAATGGTATAAAAATAATTTGTAAATGGAAACGATTAATGTTTTTACAAGAGATGAGTTCAGAAGGTGGTTGTCGAACAATCATGATAAAGAAACTAAAGTTTCTGTTATTCTATACAAAAAACATACAGGTAAGTCTTCTCCTTCACATAGGGAGCTGATTGAAGAAGCTATATGTTTTGGTTGGATTGACACAACCGTAAAAAGGTTAGATGAAGAAAGATACACTAGAAACTTCACTAGACGAACTAAGAATAGCCGGTGGAGTGATAACACTATAAGCTATGCTAAAGAGTTGCTGAAAAAGAAGATGATGGCTCCTCAAGGTATTAAGTATTACAAAGAAGGTCTTAAAAAACCAACTCATGATGCTGGAATTCCTAAAAGTCCTGACATTCCTGAAGAATTAAAGAAAGCTTTGAGTAAGAACAAAAAAGCAAATGATAATTTTCAGAAGTATCCTGCGTCACTTAAACGTATGTTGTACAGATGGATATTAAGAGCAAAACGAAAAGACACTGTAAAGAAACGAGTTAAATTAATTGTTGAAAGAGTTAAAGAAGGAAGAAAGGACATTATGAGCACTCAAGAGAAAGTTAATAGTTGATTCTAAAGAAAGCCTCCGGCGAGAATCGAACTCGCGACCTCTGCATTTTTGTCACTTCGTTCCAAATGTTTTGAAACAAACATACCAATGCAACGCTATACCGCTAAGCCACGGAGGCATAAAAGATGTGGGGGAGGGGACTTTCGTCAGCCGAACGTCCGCTCGACTTCTTTCGAACCCCCGAACACACTAAGTGACAGGATATCCTACCATTAGGGCCTTAAGTCCTGCGCATTTGACCAGACTTTGCTACCCCCACATTTAGGCTAAAAGAAAAAAGGTTTGCTTTTAAAGGTTTCCTTTGTTTCTAGTGGGCTACCGAAGGTCGCCCCGCTTCTGGTGCCAGCTGATAGGGTCAGATGTTAACCTTAATACTTATACAAATTCAAGAATGACTTGAGTGTTGTCATAAGATTCTCTGTGTTTTCCTTAACAATAGCGGAAAATTTAGAGGTGTGTACCTTAAAGAAGAATTTATCATAAAGTGTCCGTATGAATACGTACATTGGTTTTTGTTCCCATTTGTTTTCATAGTCTGTAACTAAGAATCCATCTAGAATGATTGTAACGGTTCCTTTGTGCATTGTTTTTCTTACTCCGTCTCTTTCGATCTCTACTGGTTGGATGTCTTTCATGTCAAGCTGAACTCTTATCACGAATTTTGCGTAGTCTGTCGCTTCTCTGTATGGTTCACACTTGATGTAGATCTCTTTTCCTTTCTCTTTTACTGTTTCGAAGTTTTGGAGCTCTTTATGATTGTATCCTTTATCGCCTACCCAGGTCTTCATCGTTTCATATAGTTCTTTAACGTTGAAGATTCCAGTGTATTGTGCAGTTATGTGATCAACAATTGTTCGTATTTCAGCCATTTCTAGATGCCTCTTGTTCCATTATCTTTTTAATCTTTTCTTGTAGGTCGTATGCTTCTTTGTATAATTCAAACATCCATTCATCTTCTAGGGTTTTCTTTATTATATACTTTTCGTAAAAGTTGTTTAATGCTTCTTTGAATTTTGATTCTTTCCAATTTCCTTCATAGTCTGTCTCTACGGAGCCTGAAAGTCTCACTTCGATTCTTGTTTTGGTCATCTTCACTTTTTTCCCGTGTTTGATGACTTCAACATCTTTCATGTCCCATAACTGAAATTCTAGTCCGATTATAAATTGTGTATATCCTGATATTTTCTTTTTTCCTTCTACCTCTAGTTCCATCTCAACTCCTTTTTGTTTGTATGCTTTTTCGTGATAGAAGTATTTTCTTTCATCTAACCAGGCATAAACAAACTTATACAGCTTGTCCAGGTCGAACACACCTGACTTTTTTATTAATATTCTGTCCACTACATTAAAGGTTCCCATGTTCTTAAAACTACCACTTTGCTTATTTAAACATATCGGTTAGTTTCAGAATATTCTTTGGTGAACTTCTGATGTTCTGCACCTGCCGCAAACTAGTAACCCATGTTCTTCTTCCAGGTTTTCGTGGTGTTTCCCGCAACAGTCGCAGGTTCCTTCTGCCTGTCTTCCTCTTATGACTGGTTTGTATTGTTCTTCTCTTAGGTCCATTCTTGCAACTAACAAGTCAAAGAGTTGCGGTTCTATTTTTAGAATATCTTTTAGTGTTAATAACCCAACCAGTTTACCCTCTTCTGTGAGTACGGGCATCTGTCTTTTGTCTAGGTCTTTCATCTTTGTTATTGCGTCAAAGATATCTGCATCTGGTGTGATTGTAACGTAGTCTGTCTTGATGATATCTTTTGCCTTTGTTGTGTTGACATTCATCTCGTCCAGAATTACTTTTTGGACTAGTGCTTTGTAAGTTATCATCCCTTGTAGTTTTTCTTTTTCTTTAACGACTAATGACCCTACGCTGTGTTTTTTCATTAATTCAACACATGTCTTAACTGAATCTTTTGAAGAAACTGCAATTGGCTTTCGTGTCATTGCATCGCAAACTTTTATGTTTGTCTTTAACGTGTATATCACCCCACCTTTTGTAATTGGTAAGTCTTATTCCCTTTTAAATTTATCTATATGTTTGTTATGTTCGCTTTTGGACGGTAGTTAAAACAAAAAAAATCAGTACTTTTTTAAACTTGCAAACAAATTTTTATCCACAATGGCTGATTTAACTTTTTTGTACTTGTTTTTAGGACTTGTGGGGGTTTGGTTAGGTGCAAATCTTATTGTTGAGTCTGCAAAAAGGGTTGCGGCTTTGTTGAAAGTTTCTCAGATCTTGGTTGGGCTTACAGTTATTGCGATCGGTACTTCATTACCTGAGATTATGACTAATGTTTTTTCAGGTATTAGGGTAGCATTAGGTAATGCGGAAGCTTCAGGTATTGCGATTGGTACAAATATTGGTTCAGATATTTTCCAGATAACTATGCTTTTAGGTTTGGTGGCTTTTCTTGGAACATTAAAGATAACTCAAAAGACAAGAATTAGAGATGGGTTTATGGTTTTGTTTTCAATCATGCTTTTGTTCTTGACTGGTATTGATGGTTATATTTCTGTTGTTGAAGGTTTGTTGATGTTGGTTATCTATATTGGATACTTATTTTACATTAGTAAAGATGAACACGTTCTTGGTAAGATGAAGGATGAGATGAAAGTTAACGGAACTCATTCCAGCATTCCAGTTTATTTTATCTATATGCTTGTTGGTTTTGTTATTATCACCTATGCGTCTCATGTTGTTGTTGATAAAGCTTTGATTCTTGCAGATGTTTGGGGTGTTTCTGAATCGTTTATTGGTGTTTTGATCATAGGTGTTTCAACAGCATTACCTGAATTCTCTACAGCTATTGTTGGTATAATGAGGGGTGCTAAAGATGTTAGTGCGGGAACTTTGATCGGGTCTAACATTACCGATCCTTTAATGTCAACAGGTATTGGTGCTATGATTGCTGGCTTTGCAGTTGATAACTCGATATTGTTCTTTGACTTGCCGTTCTGGTTTGTATCAAGCATTATAGCATTATTGTTGTTTGGAAAGAAGTTAGAGATAAACAAGCCAAAATCACTTGTCCTGATTGCTTTATACATAATTTTTGTTATAATCAAGATTGTTTATTTTAGGTGATTTGTTTGAATATTGTTAAGAAAAAGATTTCTGAAAACATTTTTCTTTTAGAATTTGATAACCAACTTGAAATAACTTCTACTTTGTTAAGATTTCAGGAGTATTATGAGTCTCCTGAGTTCAGAAATAA
Organism: Candidatus Nanoarchaeia archaeon; assembly: GCA_028279745.1. GTDB lineage: Archaea > Nanobdellota > Nanobdellia > Woesearchaeales > JANQNC01 > JANQNC01. The sequence continues at coordinate 365,990 of JANQNC010000001.1, read as the reverse complement.
AGTGTTTACGTTAGAAGAATACAAAGAATGGTACTCAAAAGCCAAAGGCAGTTTCTCCTATTATGTGGATTGGAACGGTTTCAACATGCCTTCGTATGTGCTTGAACCTTTTTATGATGGAAGATTTGATCCTCTTTCAGATCAAGAGAAGCAGGTTCTTGAATTATTCAAATATGAAAATGATAAATTTTATGTCATTAGCATACATAAAGACATGGAAGACACTTCAAAGCTTTTAAGACATGAGATTGCTCACGGTCTTTTTTATGTTGATGAAGATTACAGGAAAGAAGTAACAAATATACTTTCTAAGTTTGACACAACCAAGATAAAAGAAGAACTAAGACCTTTAGCAGGATATCACGAAGATGTTTTGGATGATGAAGTGCATGCTCATTTGATCGATTCTAAAAGCATAGGTAAAGATGCACCCGAAGAACTAAAAACACAATTAAAAGAAATATTTGAAAACTATTTAGAAAAAAATAAAATAAAATTCTAGTATTGAACTAGAACTTCAACGTCTTTACCGAACAATCTCTTTAAGTCATTAAAGATTGGTTGTTTGATGTAAGCCCTTTCTGGAATCTCTACTGTTGCTAATGCTTTCTCTAATTCCTCAAGTGTTGCATTTTCTGGAGTTCCTAGACTTCCATCTTCGTTGATTGGAGCTTTGCTCATGGTTTTTTCTTCTTGGTCTATGTCGTGGATGATGAATGCTGTTTTCCCCAACAAGATGACCTCGCCATGTTTTTCTCCATGTTTAACTCGGATCTTAGTTCTTTCCAATTCCCTTCCTCTTTTCCGTTGCAAGTACTCAATCATAAATCTCATGAACTCTCCAGACTGTTTCTTGACTTTTTCTACTTCTGGCTTTGTTAGTTTGCCTGCATCAAAGTCTGCTTTTGCTTTCACGATCTCGTTTAACATCCTGAAGTACTTTTCAGGGATAAGTCCTTTGTTTACAACTTCACTCTTGAAAAGCCTGATCTCGTCTTCATCTTTCATCCTTTCTACGTTTTCCAGTCTCATTATGTCTCTTATGATGGTTACTGTATTTTCGTAGATGTGTAAGACATCTTGTTCAGATCGTTTCTCTTCTATCTTTGTGAATAGTTTCTTTATTTCATCAAGGTATGTTCTTGAGTTTGATAGGAGATGGTCTATTTTTTCTCCTGAAACTTTCAGCTCTTTTCCTTGTTCTGTAGCATACTCTAACTCTTTTCTTAGCTTGATCACTTCTTCGAGGAATTTTACGTGTTTGTCGTCAAATATTTTTTCTTTCTTTACAAACACTTCACGAAGAAGTTTAGGGGTTTCTCTTGGTGTTGGTGGAGCTATCCCGTTCATCATCAGTGCTGCTTGTGATGGTGTCAAAATACTCCAAAACACATCTTCCATTCCTATCTCGTTTAATTTCCCTTGTACTCTTTTCAGCATCTCTTCTCCTGTGTTCATAAACATGTCTATCGCTTCTGCGGAGGGTTTTATTTTTCCCATACGCAACAACTGTTTCCATGGCATAAATACTCCTCTGTCGTAGAATGGAATTCCATCTCTCAGTATTGTAAAGATTACAGGGTTTGCTTCTTTTACTGAGTCCCAGAAGTCTGTCAAGATATATACTTGGATGTTCAGCTTATTTTTGATTCCAGTCATCTGTCCAGCCTCAACACCCATGCCGATTATTATTGACCTCAGTCTGTCTTTCAATTCAGCTCGAGTCATCTTTTTGACATCAGTATCATCAATTATGATTGCAACGTCTATGTCTGACTCGGGAGTTGCTTCTCCTCTTACTAATGAACCGAATAGAACATAACTTACGATGTACTTTTCAAACTTCTTTAGTGTCATGTTCTTGTGGATTTCTGCTATCTTGCATGCTTGCATCATTCCTTTGTCAAAGATTGGCGCTGAAACAGCAATCATTTGCAATAAGTCATATTGGCTGTCATAGCAGTTCTGCCACAATTCTGATAGGATTATTGTTTGTGTTTGTATATTCTCATCAATCTCTTTTGCGATTGATGCCATTATAGCTGATAACTTCTCTTTCAGCTCATACTTGCTCATCTTTTGGCTGTCTGAGTCATCTATCAGAATTATTACATTAATCTTGTCTTTGTCTTCTTTTTTGACTTCCTTTCCTTCTTGTGGTGGGAGTAATGAGATCCCAATAACGTACTCTTCAAATTTTTCCATTACCTTTTCTTGGAATTTTTCTAATTTTTTCTTGATTTTTAGTAATTTTTCTTTTGCTTCTGGTGGAAGCTTATCCATCATCTCTTTTTCTTGTTTCTCTTGTTCTGTTAACTCTTTCTTTTCTTTCTTGCTTGATTTTTTCGCTTTCTTTTTTGCTGCCATTTTATCATCTCCTTATCGATTGTGATATTTTAATTTTACAGAGACAAAGGGTCCATTTTTATTTATAAAGACTATTGGCATTAAAACATAGTTAGTGGGACATCTTTGTCAACGAAACATTTATATATAGAAAAGTTGGGAATTATTACATGACTGATGAAGGTGTTGAAGAGAGACTAGATGATCATAAATATTCTAAGCTTGCTAAAAAAGCAGGCGATCATAAATATAGGGATAGGACGGGTGAACTTATTAACGAGCTGGAATCAATTAGGGGAAGACATTTCTATGAGTTGGCAGAGTCAAAAACTGACGGAAATTTGAGAGATAAATCAGACAAAGAATTTCTCAAGCTTATCAATGATTATAAGATAGAAGATGATAACGAGGCTGAAAGGTTAGTTGATAGGTTTGGGGTTCACGTTTTACATGAGGTTTCTGGTCTTCAGGGAAAGATGTACGAAGACATTGTGAACAAAAAGAACCGAGGCGAAGAACTGAGCAAAGAAGAAAAAGATCATCTTGCGTTTTCAAGAGAGACACTAAGGTTGTATGGTGTGAATTTCCATCAGCTTAAACACACTGGTAAAGAGAAAGGATTTACTAAAGAGGTATTGAATGAGCCATTCCAAAACATTTCTAGAGGAACATATCACCATCAAACATCAAAGCACCTTAGCGAGATTCCTGAATCTGAACAGGAAGATCTTGCTGCTCACTTGGTTAAGGCTGCTAAGGAAAAGGCAGATCTTAAGTTTGATGAGAATAAGGTAAAGAGATTAAGCTTTGAAGAGATGAAAGAGATGCTTGTCGAAGCACATAACGAACCTAAATCTCTAAAGAATAAGTATAAACACCTGATTAAACCAGAAGAAGAATCTCAAGAAGAACATCACGATTAGTTTCTAGAACCACTGTTCTTTCCACTTATCTGTCTTTTTCCACTTCTTTTTCTCTTCAGTTTCTCCTGCGATTGCATCGAAGAATTTAGTTGATTTTTCTTTTCTTTGTCTCATTTCTCATAACCTAAATTTGCTAAAGCCGGCGCTTATTTCAGATTATTCCTGAAAAACTCTCATTCTGCCTATATCGAATAAGATAAGCTTATTATTAAACTTTGTTTCATGCCAAATCCTGAATGGTTCAGGGTTTTCCTGAAACAAAAGAAAGGTTTATATACTCCCTTACCCATATGACCTTTATGAACCCGTCAGAGCAGCGAATTCTGCTGTTATACAAGAAAGACCCAAGTGCGGTCTTTTCAACGACTGAAATAGTTAGATCTGTGGATCCTGAAACATATGAGAGTATAGAATCTATACTAAAAGACGCTCATTCTACTAAAGAATCCATAAAAAAAGCTAAACGAGATAAGGCAAAACTACATAGGAAACTACTATATTATCTTACTAAACTTGTTAAGGAAGGTGTTCTGAAACTTGTTAAGGAAGGCAGTAAGGGTGAGAAGTTTTTTACACTTTCTTTGGAAGAAGGTGAAGAATTGGTTGTTGAAAAGTACAAAAAAAGACAGATTACTATCTCAAAACCTAGAACTCCTGCGATGCCTACCGAAGGTTATGAAAATTTGGGTATTGTGAGTAAGGTAGAAGAGCCAACCTGGATAGATAGGTTAAACTGTCTTTTCTGTGAGTGTAAAGTTATCAATAATGTTGAAAAGCTGTTTGGTATAATAAATAACAGTTTTAATCTTGTTAATGATTGTATTGGTATAAACAATTTTGAAGTTTTCATAGACACTTCTGCAGATGAATTATCTTCTTATCTTAACAAGCTTGATGATGACTGCAGGGATTTTGGCAAGAGAATCTCTTTTAACATCGATGTTGATGATGTGGATGAAGATAAGCTGGTATCTTTTGTCAAATCTTTTGCTTCAAATAAGTATGTTAACTTAAATATTATTTTTGAGATGGGTCCTAAATCGATCCGTGCAGACTCATCCTTATTTGAGACTATTATCAGCATTCTATCTCAAAACGGTGTCGCACTTTTTATTAAGAACAAGTCTCTTGCTAAGAGCCCTTACTGTTTTGGCAAAGGTGGTCTTTATTGTTTTAACGGTGCGGAATGGAAAGATTATTCAAAGAATGTTCAAGGTAAAGTATCTTCCTTAAGTTGCGGGCAATCCTCTTTAAGTGTTGATGTCAAGAAGTACTATGATAGATATGGTTTTTCTGGTGATTCTTTTGAAAGGTTTGTGATAAATTGTGCAGAATCGTTGCTTTCAGCTAACTCTATCCACCGGAGGAAGGCAGCAGAATTCTTTGATTATTTGGTTAACCTAAATGAACCTTACACTCAGCAAGTATTTATGCTTAGTCGAAACTATCTTAGGTTTTGGAATTATGGTTTCTTGACTGAAAAGTTTGGTGTTGATTTCACAATTGATCTTTTAAGGAAAGTTGAGGAAAAGGTTTCAGCATTTACGTTTTCTGAAGAAACAATATACAAAAGTTGCGGTATGCCTACTCGTTTTAAGGTTGCGGTCACATCTTCTATAAATTCTGAGTCTGAAAATCAGATTGTCAGGCAGGATGAAAACTTGCAAAGCACCAAGGTAAAAAAGAAACTTAACATTTGCGAAAGAAAGTCAGATGTTCTTGAAGGTAGTGTTATGGTTGAGTTTGTAAGGCACGGGATTCTAGACACGCAGGAGATTGCAAGGGAGTGGATTTTGCTGTTATCTTCTTACAAGCTCCCATTCTTTGTTTATAGATTTAAGAAAGCAGAAGGAGTTAATTTAAGATTGGATGCTTTCTTGGGTGGTAAAAAATGATCAGTGAAGAATTAACTTTGAATGCTTGGAAAAAATCATTAAGGCTGATACTTGAAGAAGGAACAGACTTTGTTGATCAGAACGGCAGGACTTGCAGACAACTGCTTAATCTTGTGATTGAGATAAAAAATCCTGAAAAGGAAGTGACTGCGCCGATTGATCTGTTGAACTCATTCCAAACTTGGAGCTATCCTAAATTAGATGAGATTGCAAACATAATGCTTTCCTCAAAATTAAGTCTTGATTATGCTTATAGTTATGGTTCAAGGATGTTTAACTTCAACAAGAACATCGATCAGATAAACGAGTATGTTATTCCTTTACTTAAGAATAGCCCTTCTTCTAGAAGAGCTTACATTAGTTTATGGAACCCTGATGAAGACACTGCGGGAAGCAAAGAAGTTCCAGGATTGGTTGGGTTGGATTTCATTATTCACGACGGTAAGTTGTGCATGACTGGTTTTATCAGAAGTAATGATATTTTCTTTGGCTGGCCTGCAAATGTTTACCAGTTGCATGTTTTGCAGGATTACATCAGTAAAAAGCTTAATGTGTCTGTTGGTGCTTTGACTGTATTCTCTGTTTCTGCTCATATCTTTAAAGATCAGTTTGAATTCATAGAAAAAATTATCAATTAAAAAAATTATAAAAAAAATTTAAATGTCTTGGTCCATATCGTCATCATCATAGCCGTCTAGATCAGCAACTTCCATCTCTTCATCGAGAGTTTCTTCCTCTTCTTCTAGGTCTTCATACATCTAAAACACCCCTCACCTATTTTATCTTATCGTTTCTTTTTCTTAGCTTTTTTCTTTTTAGCCTTTTTTTTCTTTGCTTTCTTTTTTGCTTTTTTCTTCTTAGCTTTCTTCTTTACAGCTTTCTTTTTCTTTGCCTTCTTTTTAGCCTTTTTCTTCACTGCCTTTTTTTTCTTTGCTTTTTTCTTCACTGCTTTTTTCTTTTTAGCTGCTTTCTTTTTCTTAGCTACTTTCTTTTTTGCTTTTTTCTTTGCCGCCATAGTTTTCACCTCCTTTTTTACTTTTCTAAATACCTCAAAAGTTTATTTTTTAAGAATTTTTTTTCTTTAGTCATCAAAACACCGTTCTTTTTCTGACAATCTTTAAAATTTGAAATTTTTGATATATAAATGTTTCGGAAAAATTTGTTCTCTCTCTACCAATACCAAAATTTTTATACTGGGGTGGTTTATTTGCTAATATGAAAACTAAAGTTAAACAAGTTTATGAAAAAGGTTCAAACAAATTAAACGAAGATGAAATTCTTGTAAAAGAAAATTTATTTGGTGTTTTTGATGGTGCAACTTCTATCGTTAAGTATGAAAATGAAAAAGGAGAGACTGGTGGAAGAATTGTTTCAAGCTTAGCTAAACAAGCTTTTGATGAAAACAGCATCAACCTCTTAGATTCTTTAAAGAATTCCAACATTAAGATTAGAACTGCTCAACTTAATGCAGGAATCGATTACAACAATAGAGAACAGATTTGGAACACAGACGCAGCAGTCATTAAAATAAGAGAAGATGAAGTAGATTATGTTAACATGGGGCACACTATGATTATCGCCGAGTATGAAAACGAAATAAAGGTAATAAGACAAATCATTGCTCCTGATAAACTATCACAAGATAAGACTTCTGATCCTATTGAAGCTAGAAAACAAGTTGGTTTAAGTAAAGAACTTGCAGCCCTCACAGGAGATGAAAATGTTGAACAATATGCGGATTCTGGAACTCTTCACACAGAAAACCTAAAGACAATAATTTTGATGACAGATGGTTTAATTCTTCCACCTTATTTCATAAAAGAAGATTTTAAAGGTTTTATAGATCTTTATCATGAAGTTGGTCTAGAAGGAATTCTTAAAGAAGTTAGAAAGTATGAAGTTGAAAACAATAAAGAAGGAAAAGTTCATGATGATGTTGCAGCAATAGCTGTTGAATTCTAAACAAAATGTTTATAAACTTAACAACCAAATATTAGTATATGGTAAAAATTAAACAAGTTCCGATGATTATTGTCATTGCGTTACTGTTTTCGTTATTTATTGGCTTTTTGGTTGATGCGATCTATGAGCATCCAGAGTATGAAGATTATTGTAACTATTCTGAACTAAGGAAGGATGTTGAACCTATCCCGTTAAAAAATGAAAATTGTTCTTTTGAACAGACTGTTGAAGAAAGAGAGTGTTATGCTGAAGATGGCAATCCAAGATTTAAGACTGAAGATGGATGTAGAATGTATGACTACTGCGACTATTGTGGCAGAGATTATGATGTGGCTACAGAAGTGTACAACCGGAACTTATTTTTCATAACTGCGCCGATTGGTGTGTTGGCAATCATTTTTGGTATTTATTATGGTGTTGCATTCCTTGCTACAGGTTTCATGTATGGTGGAATTTTAGTTTTGGCTTACGGCACGATAAGATACTTTGGGGACATGGAAAAGTACACTAGAGTCATTGTCTTATTTTTAGAACTTAGTTTGATGATCTGGATTGGATATAAGAAATTAAGGGATGATAAACCAAAAAAGAAACGTTAACTAACTTTCTCTTTAATTTCTTTTAATTTTTTTATTAATCTATCAGTCCATACTTTGGGTATTGCGCCAGAAAATAATCCTTCCAAGAACTTCTGAGTGACAGATGAAGCTTTATCTACTTTATTTCGTATTAACTCTTCAAGTTCATATCTTACTTTGGGTTCCAGATCAATTTTTCTTGCTGCTTTTTCGAAGTCTTTCAATAATTTTTCAATTTCCTGTTCTGCTTTCTCTTCTCTTTTCTCTTCGTATTCTTCCCACAGATCCACATAGTTAAACTTCAACTGCTCAGCTCTTTTGATCACGAATTTAGATAATGGTGAAGGCCATCTTTTAGAAATAAATTGTTTGTACTCAATTATTCTTTCGATTACTTCACCATCAACTTCTTCTGAACCTTTTATCATCTTAATGATCTCAAGTTTTGCATCGATTGGCAGTCTTTTATCTGCTTTGTCCACTTGTAATATCATCTCTCTTTGTTTCTTAGTCAACTTTTTACTATCCTTATTCAAGAACTCGATCTCATTTCTATACTTAACTACTAAATCCTCTGATTGTTTCTCTACTTTCTTCTGATACTCTCTAAACATTTTCTTAGTTTCATGATCTACATCTTTAGAAAGTGCAATCTTCGCTATTAGCATCTGGTGCATTCTTTTCAAGAATGCGGTTTTATCTTCAACCTTTAAGATGTCCATAAATCCTTGTAAAGCCAAGTTAAATGCAAATGGTGTGGGTATTGTTGTATTGATCTCTTTTAACTTGATTCTTCCGTCGTTTATCTCTTTCACAACGTACATCGCATTAGAAATATCCATCAGATCCTCCAACACCTCCCTTCTAGCTTCTTTTAATATTGTGAAATCTTCACTAATCCTTTTAACAGCACTTATCAATATCATGCTTCCTACTTGTTGTCTTCCCACTCTTTTTTTCTTGCCCATATAGTTGCGTAGGATCATTAAAGCTCTAGTTGCACAATGTCTAAACCTTCTTCGTAGAACTTCTGAGTCATCTATTGCTTGTTTCATTAAAGCTTCTAGCTCTTCAGCTTTCAATGCTTTCATCGCTCTTACTGCATCTATTTTTTTCTCTCCCCCTATCCAAAACCCATTGTCATTCATTCCTATGTCTACATCTCTGTGTTGTTGTTTTGATATTGCGAAAGCTACTGCTCTAGATAATACATCATTTACTCTTCTACCAAACAATGAATGGAAGATTATTCTTTTGTTTCCCTCTTCCTCGTAATGTTCTATCAATATTTTTTTGTTGGAAGGAACTTCTTTAACATAATCATATTGTTCTTTGAAATAGTTATAGATTGCTTCTGCTGCATTTGCATCAACATAAAGATAATCGTTGATGAATTTGATAATCTTCTCTTTACTTTCTTTCTTCTTCATCCGTTCTTCAATATATTTTCTAAACTTGCCTATCTCAACACTAAGATCAAAACTTAATGGCAGCATTTCTGAAACCCATGATGGCACTGTTGGTGGTCTGTCAACGGAAGAATTGACTTGTGCTGTCATCCCTCTTGCAAATTTGAACTCATAAGTCGAACCGCCTAAAACAAATACATCTCCTCTTCGTAATTTCTCTAAGAAACCTTCATCTATGTTTCCAATCTTTTGATCTCCTATCTTTACTGTAACTGATGTTTCATCGGGTATTGTGCCTATATTTGTCATATAGATTACTCTACCTAACTTACTCCTTCTTCCTATCTTGTTATCTTTGTACCATATCTTTGCGTATATGTGTTGACTTTCTAAAGAGATGAATTTTCCTGCTAAATAATCAAGTATTTCAACGTAATCTTCATATCTTAAGTCAGAGTAACAGTAACTTTTCTTGATAACTTCATAAAGATCCTTTGTTTCCCAAGTTTCATCCATCACAAACCCATCTATCTGTTGTGCTAATACGTCCAAACAGTTTGTCGGAATGTGCAATCTATCTATTTTCTTCTCTTTCGCAGACTTTAACAACACACTACACTCAACCAAATCATCTCTATCCAACACTATGATCCTTCCTTTTGTTGTTGCATGCAGTTGGTGTCCTGATCGACCAATCCGTTGTAAAGCTCTTGCAACTGATTTCGGACTTCCTAACAATAAAACTAAATCAATAAATCCAATATCTATTCCTAGCTCTAAAGAAGTAGACGAAACTACAACTTTTATCTTTCCATCTCTCAATCTTTGCTCAACACTATGTCTTAACTCTTTAGATAATGATCCATGATGTGCTCCAATATTTTCATCAGTGTACTTTTTTGGAAATTTTTCTTTTAAGTAATGCACAACTCTTTCTGTTGCTGCTCGGGTATTTGTAAAAATAAGTGTTGTTTTGTGTTCTTGCACCATCTTGTCTATCATTGAATACATCTTGTGGTGCATCATCCCAAATTCTGAATCGATAAGATTCTTTACGGGGCTGGTTACTTGTAGATCTAGTTCTTTTATGAACTGCACATCTACTATTTTACAATCTCTACTGCCTACCAAGAATTTGGCCACTTCATCTAGAGGTGCAACAGTGGCACTCAACCCAACTCTTGTCACATGTTTGGCAATATGACTTAAGTTTTCTAGACTTAAAGAAAGATGAACTCCTCTTTTGCTTTCTGCTAATGCATGTATCTCATCTATTATGCACCAGTCAACATTCTTTAGATTCTCTCTAAATTTAGTTGAGGCCAACATTATAGCCAGACTTTCAGGTGTTGTTATCAATATGTGTGGAGGTTTTCTTAACATCTTCGCTTTTTCTGATGCTGTTGTGTCTCCAGTTCTTACCCCTACTCTAATTCCTAGTTCTTTGCCCGCAATTTCTTCTATTTCTTTAAGAGGTCTGTTTAAGTTAACTTCAATATCGTAGTTTAACGCTTTCAATGGGGAGATGTATACACAATATATTCTATCCTCTAAAATTCCTTTTTCTGCTGAATCCACTAGTTCATTCAACACCGACAAAAATCCAGTTAATGTTTTGGTTGCTCCAGTTGGTGCACTAACAAGTATATTATTACGTGAATGAATCTCACTAACCCCGTATAGCTGAGGCAGTGAAAACTTCTTGAATCTTGAGTAGAACCACTGCTTTACTGTTGGATTCAGAATGGCTTCAACGCTTTTTTCTGTATCTGGTTTTGTTTTTTGGGTGATTTGAGGCATATATATTTGATAATGCAAACTTTTATAAATAACTTCCTAATCCTCAAAGACACTGCTGAATAAGATCAGCGGATCTAGTGCCGCAAGGTACGACAAACTGAGGTAAAAAATGGTAAATTTTCACGACTGTGATACTAACAAACTAATAGAAAACGTTGCTGTAGAGCTAAAGAACGTTGAAGGAATCAGTGCTCCTGATTGGAGTGCATTCGTTAAGACTGGAAGTCATGTAGAACGAAGTCCTGATAACCCTGACTGGTGGTACGTAAGAAGTGCCGCAGTTCTAAGAAAAGTGGCTAATTTAGGTCCTGTTGGAACATCCAAACTAAGAGTTAAGTTTGGCGGTAGAAAAAACAGAGGTGCTAGACCAGAAAGATTCAGAAGAGCTAGCGGAAAAATCATAAGAGTTGTGCTTCAACAGCTTGAGAAAGCTCAGCTGGTTAAGCAAGTCGCTAAAGGAGTTCACAAAGGAAGAATAGTAACTCCAAAAGGAATGTCAATTTTAGACAAACAAGCTATCAAACTTATCAAAGAGACTAAGAAAGAGGTGCCAAAAGCAGAACCGAAGGTTGAGCCTAAAGCGAAACCAAAAGAAGAAAAACCTGCTGAGGTCCCTAAAAGTGAATGATGTTGAAAAGATAAAGCAGCAGAAATTGCAAGAGCAAATGAAGCTGCAGCAACAAGTTCAGCAACTTGAACTTGTGGTAAGGCAAAGACTAACAAATGAGGCTTTGTCAAGGTTTGGCAACATTAAGGCTGCCAATCCCGAACTGGCAATCCAACTCATGGTTTATCTTGGGCAGTTGATCCAAGCTAACAAAGTGGGAATGGTTGACGATCATAAATTAAAAGAAGTGTTGCAGCAGATGTCTGCACCGAAAAAAGAGTTTAAGATAACAAGGAAATAAAAAACGCACAAAAATCCAAAGGATTTTTGGCGTGCAAAAAAACGCGAGGTTTTTTAAGCATGGCAAGATACAAACACCCAAGCAAGAAACAAAGACTTGCAAAGAAAGGTAGACAAACCAAGTGGGCTCCTTTTTGGACAGTTCCTAAAATATACGGGAGCAACAGAAGAGTTCATCCAGGTAGACACACTGCTATCAAAAGATCTTGGAGAAGACAGAGCACTCACGCATAAAAATGGCTAAAGAAACTAAAGAAAAGGTTGAAAAACTTGAACGAGAATACAATGTTCCTCTTAGAAAGGAGTTTCTTAAAGTTCCTAAATACAAAAGAGCTAAAAAAGCGGTTACTGCTCTAAAACAATTCTTATCAAAACACATGAAATGTGATACTATTAAGGTTGGCCCTGAAATTAACAAGGCAATCTGGAAACGAGGCATCAAATACCCGCCACACCATGTTAAAGTTAAAGCAATTAAGACTGAAGAAAATGTTGTTTTAGTTGAGGTTGTTGGTGTTGAGTATGTGGTTAAGAAAAAGACAGAAGCTCAAGAAAAATCAAAACTTGAACAGGCTGCTGAAAAGTTAGGTATGAAAGCTCCTAAAAGCAAAGATGCAAAAGCTCCGGAAGAGAAGAAAGTAGAATCTAAGGCCGAAGAAGCTAAAGAAAAAGAAAAACCTTCTGAAGAAGTTAAGAAAGTTGAGAAGGAAGAGCTGAAAGAGATAAAGAAAGAGCCTGCTAAAGAAGAAAAAGTTGCTGAAGCTAAGAAAGACGAAGAAAAACACAGTCCTAAAGCACCTCATAAAGACCAAGATATGACTAAGCATAAGGAAAACCAGTAATTCTGACAGTTAACCTTTTTAAATAACTAAATATTCTCAACCTTATGGAAACACTATTGCCTTTTGAAAAGATTAAACGTGAAGTTCTTGTTAGAAAAGAATCCAGTACTGACAAGAAGTACGGTAAATCTCCCGATGAAAGAACTATGGAAGAACTTCTTGAGAAAGGTGTTGTGAATATCAATAAACCTAAAGGTCCTACCAGCCATCAAGTCAGTGCTTATGTTAGAGAAATTGTTAATATGAATAAATCAGGGCATTCAGGAACGTTAGATCCTAAAGTTACTGGTGTGTTGCCTGTTGCGTTTGCAAGAGCAACAAGAGTTGTTCAATTTCTTTTGCCTGCAGGTAAGGAGTATGTTTGCATATTACATCTGCATCAGGAGTTGAACGAAGCCAAAGTTAGAAAAGCAATTGGCAAATTTGTGGGTAAGATAAAACAACTCCCTCCAGTTAAGTCAGCAATTAAAAGACAGTCAAGATATAGAAAAATATACTACATAGATATTATTGAAGTTAAAGGTCAAGATGTTTTGTTTAGAGTGGGTTGTCAAGCCGGAACTTACATCAGAAAGCTTTGTCATGATATTGGTGAAGTTTTAGGTTGCGGAGGACATATGGCTCAACTAGTAAGAACAAAAGCAGGTCCTTTTGAAGAATCCACAGCAGTTACTTTGCATGATCTGACTGACGCTTATCATTACTGGAAAAATGATGATGATGAAAAGGAACTTAGAAAGATGATTCAACCCGTAGAAAATGCAGTTAATCATTTAGCTAGAGTTTGGGTTCTAGACTCAACAGTTAATGCTTTATGTCATGGAACTAATCTTAAAGTGCCTGGTATAAGTAAGGTTGAATCTGAAATTCAAGTTGATGAGTTTGTTGCAATGTTTACATTAAAGAATGAATTAGTTGGTGTTGGTTTAGCTAAGATGACTTCCAAAGAGATGGTTAACTCAAAGAGGGGCATTGCTATTAAGACTGACAAGGTATTTTTGGAAGATACGGTTTATCCTAGATTAAAGTGAACAACTGAAAAAATGAGATACATAATCGAACACATGGAACCCGAAATGTATGACTGGTGTGTTATTGAGTATGAACATATTTCTGAAATAGTTGGAAAAGATAATTTAATTTTCACAAATGTTAAGGAAGGCAAAGAGAAGATTGAAGGCTTTGGTGAGATATATGAAGAGACTATATTTGAATTAACTGATAAGTTTCCTGGAGACAAGATGTGTTTGTTAGATCCTAACACAGATAAAACATTAACAACTGAAGATGATAAAGAGTTTGAATTCATGTTATTTGGGGGTATTCTGGGAGATTTCCCAAGAAAACACAGAACAAAAAAACTTTCAGAGTTAACAAACAACAAAAGAAATTTAGGAAGTGAACAGATGTCAACAGACACTGCTGTGTTAGTCACACATAAAATCCTAAATGGTGAAAAGTTCGAAGACATCCCATTTCAGGATGGGATAGACATCGAGATGGGTAATAACGAATCATTAAGCTTTCCTTTTAGATATGTCCTAAAAGATGGTAAACCAGTAATTTCTCCTAAACTGATTAAGTATTTAAAGGAAAAAGAAGAGTTCTAGGGTAAATATTTATATATAAAAACCTCATTTCTACCATAAAAGAGGTTCTGTAGGTGGTTTGAGGAGTGAGATAATGATAGAAACAGTAGAGTTAAAGGAATTAGTCAAATTAAAGGATCAAACACCAACTACAACAAGACCAAGAAGGAGATGGTGGGTTCCTGGATTTAGGTTTGCATGGGGTATTTTAGCGGATGATGATTATCTGGCAGAAGCTAAAAGATATTTTAAAGATCAAATTGTTGTAGATCTTGGTTGCGGCACAGACATTAGTATGTATAGAGTCTGTTGTATTTCTGAATCAAGAGCTTATGTTGGTGTAGATAAAAAATCAGCTAAGTTAGTTAAAAACTTAAACTCAGAAAGGGCTTGGAAAAAATACGATCGAAATGTAATCAGGCTAGATCATACGATCGAACCCAAACTTTCTCATCCAAGAAAGGTTCCTGCAAGTTATGCTAATGATGACATACTTTCTTTCCTAAGAAAGCTTCCAAATGATTCTGTAAGTGTTAGTGCTTGCGGGATTGATGCTAGTATAGAACCAAATAGTGAAAGAGTGCCTCAAATAGAGTCTGAAATTGAACGTGTATTAAACCCTGAAGGCGCTTACATCAGTTTGGCGTCAAGATTTTTCTATCGTGTTTTAGACTACAAACCTGAAGAAACAAGTCTTAATTTAGAAAAGTGGAACTCTCAATTCCATTTCACAGTTGCTAGGAAGAACTAAAGGAAAAATCCTCTTAGGTTTAGTTCTACTATTAAGAAGAACACATACAATAACACCATTGCCAGTCCTTCTTTCCAGTCAAACTCGTCTCCTGAGCTGACAAATACCAAAAATAAGAAAGCCACCAGTATCATGAACGCTGCTGATGTGCTAAACAAGAACATCTCTGCTTGTATTGGGTTGATCATTGCAACAATACCCAAAATCAATGTTGAATTTGCAATAACTGTCCCGACTATATTCCCTATCGCCAGATCTTTGTATCCTTTTATTGCTGCTGACGCTCCTGTAATTAACTCAGGCATTGTTGTCCCAACTGATAATATGAAAACTCCAATAAACAGTTGAGGTAAAGAAAACACTTCTGCAATCTGTACTGCGTATTTTATTGTAAAGTCTGAACTTTTAAACAACAAGAACAGGCTTGCAAAAAACACTATGAAGTTAACTGCAACTCGTCCTCTTGATACTTTGTTGTCTATCTTTTTTGTGAACGCTGATTGTTGTTTTATTACTCTCCACAGGTAGAATGCGAATCCTACTAATAATATTACGCCATCTGCTCTTGATAGCTGGTTTCCCAAAAGCATAAGTGCTATTGGCAGTGCTGCAAGTACAAGCATGTATAATGAGTCTCTTTTGATTGTTGGTGATGAACTTTTAACACCTCTTGCTAACAGGATAGGGATTCCTATCACTAAAGTCAAATCTATTATGTTTGCGCCGATTACGTTTCCTAGTGATAGTGCAGAACTTCCTTTTAGTGCTGCGGTCACACCCACAAATAATTCTGGCACTGACGTTCCGATCCCTAAGATTAAGAATCCGGTTATGAACTGTGACAGTTTCAGGAATCTTGAGATTATTGTTAGACTTTTTAGTAATCCATAAGCGCTTAAGAATAGCAGAGCTAGTGAAGTTACAAACAGTAATATGCTTACTAAGTCTGCCATACCCTAATCCCTCATTTTCCCTTTTTTAAATCTTTCTTGTAGAACTACTTTTTTAGTCTTTTGACTAGTTTTTTCCCACCGCTTAAGCAGAGGTAGATCACTCCTGCATATATCAGTTGTATAAGTAGCTGGAATCCTAATGTTACTAAGATATCAACTCCTCTGATCAGGGTTATTATGATGCCCATCACTTGTTGCAGTGCAAAGTAGATTATTACTATTGTTAATTTTGTTTTTACTGGAACTATCTCTTTATTTGCTCTGAGGTATATTGCTCTCAAGGTTAATGCCCCCAATACTCCTGCCAGCCCAGGCACATAAAGTTCTGCACCAACTAAAACACCTATCAGTGCAATTATGAATGAGAATACTACTGTAAAACCTATCAGGATCAAAGTCAGTATGATTGGATTTTTCATTGCTTTTCCCATGTCAATCTACCGTAAATAATTTGCTGTCGTGTTTCACATCAAACAATCCAACTCTTGCACCTGCATCTAGCCATCCGTGCGCATAGTTTAATGCTGCAAACGCATTTACATAGTCATCTTTTTTCTTGAAGTGTTGTGCATCTGAATAATAATTTTTTGCCATTGAAAGAAAGTCTTCTGCCATCTTATGTAAGTGTGTTCTTTTTGGCGCTGCGATCTTCGCTTTCTTTAAAGCCTTACCTGTAACATCAAAGTATTTCTTTAGTTTGGCATCAGTTATCTCTTTCATTTTAGTTTGTTAACTTTTTCTTTCCAATCTTCTAGCGTTAATCTTTCAATATCTCCATGTAATACTTCACCATTTATTAATTTTAGTAAAAGGTAGGGTGTTGCACATTCTTTGCAGTTTGTTTTTCCTCCAAACTCACAATATCCTTGCTTTTCCCACAGGTCTATACAAAATTTTAATTCTTCAACTAGTTTCTCTTTCATTTTGTATCTTTAAATTCAGTCTCATCTAATCTTTTTATATCTTCCTGTTCTAGCTTCCATCCTATTGCGCCTAGATTGTCCATCAGATGTTCTTTTTTGTTTGCTTTTGATATTACAACAATGTTTTTCTTCGAGATTAACCAGTTCAAAGCAACTTGTGATGGTGTTTTGTTATATTTGTCACATACTGAATCCAATACCTCGAATCCAGAAGCTGCCAATCTTCCTTTCTGTAATGGTGCCCACGCAATGACTATTATGTCATTCTCTTGACAATATGGAATTATTTCTGATTCCATGTTTTCAGACCATAGTCCTTTGTCTCTTATGATCAAGTTATACTGTATCTGGTTTGCAACAATCTTGTTTTTAGTAAGAGCTTGCGCTTCTTTCATCTGCGTTACAGAAAAATTACTCACTCCAATATTCTTCACTGACCCTTTTGAGACTAATTCATCCATCGCTTTCATCGTTTCAGCTAAAGGTATTTTTTCGTTGTAAGCATGGATCAAGTAAAGGTCAAGATACTCAATACCTATTCTTTTCAGGCTTCCTTCAGCTGCTTTCAAAACATCTTCATATCCCAGGTTGTCAGGATAAACTTTGCTTGTGATAAACAATTTTTCTCTATCAAACTCTTTTATCGCTTCTCCAACTATCTCTTCAGCATGACCTCCTGAATAGATTTCAGCGGTATCAATGTGTGTAACCCCATTTTTGATCGCTTCTTTTATTGCGTTAATTTCATTAGCATCATCAGAAGTGTCAGCTTCCCATTTGCCGCCAACTGTCCAGGTTCCATATCCTATTGCTGGCACTTTGATGCCAGCTATTGTTTTGTACTCCATTCTGCTGATGTATCTGAATGATTTTATAAAGATTTTTAAATAATCACTCATTCTCACTTATCATGCCAGTTCAATACAAACAAAAATGCTTCAGATGTAAAAAGAATTATGTTACTGCTTCTTACAGAAACAAGTATGTCATGTGTCATGAATGCCAGAAAGGAGAGCTTCAAGGTGAAATAAAGGATCCTGAAATGAAAAAATTCTTTGACATTCCTGAAGAATTCTATGAGAAAAATTCATTCTTAAGAGATATTAAAGCGAACTATCTAAGATATGAAAATCTTTCTGAGCGTCAAATCGAGGCTTTCAAAGAGACTGTTGAAAAGATGAAGGAAGCTAAGAAGAAAGAATCTAAAGATAAGAAATAAGATGGAATGCAAACAAGAAGAAAACAAGAAAGATTGCAAATGCACTTATGGTTGCAGTAAATCAGGCAAATGTTGTGACTGTGTCAGATCTCATAGAGACAGAGGAGAGTTCCCTGCTTGTTTTTTCAGCAAAGAGGCAGAATCAACTTATGACAGAAGTTTTGAGAAATTAGTTGAAGACAGGTCTTAAAATACTTCTTAAATAGCCCATAAGCTTTATAAACAAACCCTTATTTCTGCAATATAGGAGGTATATAACATGGAAGAATCAAACTCAAAATTTGTTAAGGTAAGATGCCCTAAGTGTAAAAACGAGCAGGTTATATTTGGAAAAGTGTCAACACAGGTTAAGTGTGTTGTATGTGGTACAGAGCTTGCTAAGCCTACTGGTGGCAAATCTAATGTTAAATCCAGAGTTTTAGAGGTATTAAACTAAATGTTATATCGTAAAGATGGATTACCTGAGGAGCACGACATAGTTTTATGTACTGTTACCAAGATCCATTTTCATTCTGTTTTCGTAAGGTTAGATGAATATGATAACCTAAGCGGTATGATCCATATTTCTGAAGTTAGTCCAGGAAGGATCAGAAATCTTAATGATTATGTTAAAGAGGGTAAAAAGATTATTTGTAAAGTTCTTAGAGTTAACAGAGAAAGAAACCAGATAGACCTTTCACTAAGAAGAGTTAATGAAGGTATCAGAAGAGAGAAATTAGATTCTATTAAACAAGAGCAGAAAGCTGAGAAGATTGCAGAGATGGTTGCTAAATCCTTGAAGACTGATGCTAAAAAACTTTACAATACTCTGACAGAAAAAATATTCAATGATTATCAATACTTGCATGAATGCTTTAATGATATCGTTCAGGACAAAGTCGACCTGAAAAAATACAAATTTGATCCTAAAACTATTAAAGCTTTAACTGACATGGTTAAAGACAAGATCAAACCGCCCGAAGTTGAATTCTCAGGCACATTTACTATCGAGTGTTACGATGGCGAAGGTGTTGAAGTTGTCAAAGAGTCATTGAATGAGGCTTTGAAGGTTGCAAAAGACGCGAATGTTTTCTATTTGGGAAGTGGGAAGTATAAGTTCAGCATAAAAGGTATAGATCTTAAGAAGATGGATGAGTTGGTTGATAAGTGCAGTAAAGCAGTTATTGATTATGCTGAGTCAAAAGGTGCTGAAGCTTCTTTCGTTAGAGAAAAATGAAACGTATTCTAAAGTGCCCTAAGTGCGATTCTTATACTATGGAAGAAGAATGTTCTGAATGTAAGGTTAAAACTCTTGCAATAATCCCTGCTAAGTATTCTCCTGATGATAGGATGGGCAAGTATAGAAGGATGGGTAAGAAAGAAGAAAAAAAAGATTAAGAAAATAGTTATTTCTTTTTCATAATGAAAAATCCTGCTACTGCGATAACTACAATTAAACCTATGATGGATAAGATATTGTTGCCGATTTCAGGAATTCCGCCGTAAGCTCCACCGTTGCCACCCTCATCTTCAACTCCTGAAAAGAATCTGTTGCTGAAGTTAAATTGCGCCATTGATGTTGCTTTATTTGGTGCACAGTCAGCATCTCCTGCAATTAGCACACATTCAGCCCCTCCCGTTACTGCGACATTACCATTTCTTTCAAAGCTTGGGCAATACCAAGTACAACGGTAGGTCCTCTGTTCTTCAGGCACATCATAAAATTCATTAAGCCCTGCGCATTCTCCATACACTCCCGCTAATGATAGATCATCACAACTTGCATCAGATTCCACGAATTCTTTACTGCTGGAGTCAGAATCGCTACAGTATCGGGTTGCAGTTAAACTCCAGGGAGCATCCCCACTTCCAGATTCAAAAACACCTGTGCAGTCAGAGCCGCAAACGTTAGATTCTGGATCGCATCCTGGCAGCATATTAGCACTAGCTATACCAACTGCAAACAGAACAAAAACCATTAATATTGTTTTTTTCATAAATAATCACCTCGATTAGAGTTAGACCTTATTTTGGCATTTACATTATTTAAACCTTTCTCACCAAACCTTTATAAATAACTACTTCATCCTAAAATGAATGAATTGGCACTTTAAACTTGCAACAAAACGTATGCCTAAACTTAGAAAGCCTGTTTTGATAGAAGGTTTGCCCGGCATTGGTAATGTGGGTAAGGTTGCAGTTGATTTTATGATCGACTCTAAAAATGCCAAAAAGTTGTACGATGTTTTTTCTTATTCATTTCCACATTCAGTTTTTGTTAATGAAAACAATTTGGTCGAGCTTCCAAAAGTTGAAATCTATTATGTCAAAGGAAAATCAAGAGATATTTTGCTTTTATCAGGAGATGTCCAGCCTGCAGAAGAAAAATCTTGTTATCAGTTCTGTGAAACTTTGGTTGAGACAATACTGAAAAAGCTGAACTGCAAAGAGGTTGTGACTTTAGGGGGTATCGGTCTTCAAAAGATCCCCAAAGAGCCTAAAGTTTTCATTACTGGCACAGACCCTGATGTTATAGACACATTTGCTAAAAAACATGATGTGAAAAAAGAACTTTATGGGATTGTTGGTCCTATAATCGGTGTTACAGGAGTTCTTTTAGGCATGGCAGGCAAGAAAGGAATAAAGAGTATCGCTTTGTTATCAGAAACATTTGGTCATCCTATGTTTTTGGGTGTTAATGGTGCAAGAGTTATGCTTAAGATTCTGGACAAAGAGTACAAGATCGGAGTAAATCTTAAGAGGCTGGATAAAGAGATTAAGGAATTAGAAACTGACATGGTTAAGAAAGCTAATGAGTTCAGTGAAGTTTCTAAGAAGTCGGTTAAGGAAAAACTTTCAAAAAAGATCAGAGATGATGAGACTAACTATATAGGATAAAATGTTAAACTATTTTCTTTCGGCAATTGTTGTCTTTTTAGGATTTGTAATTGGTCTTGTAATCAGACATTACACCAAAGAAGAGTTAGAACCGGGAAAGAAATATTTTAGTCTTTTACAACGTTTGTTAGTCCTTGTGATTGTGAGTTTTTTTCTTTACTCGTTGCATGTTAAGGTTTATGCTATAACTGTTGCATTATTTATAGTTAGCACTGTGATGTACCAGTTCCCGATCAAATTACCAATTTACTATTCTGTTTTTGGAGCTATTTTTTTCTTTTCTCCAGAAAAGTTAATGATTTCGGCATTCATATTTTTGTTCGGTCTGCCTTCTGCATCATTGATTGGTAAAGATGTAAAGAAACAGTTCAAGTTAAGTTTGTTATTCTTTGCACCAGTTATTCTATTCAAGCTAATCAGTCTGTTACTCTAGTATCTTATGCTGCTTGAATCGATGATTATGTTTGCTTTTATTTTTTGTAGTCCGTATAAGAAGTTGTCAATTATGCTGAACGCTTCGAAATAGTCAAGTCTTGCTCCATCATCATTTTTGTCTGTATAGTTTTGTCTTAGTCTTATGTTGCTTTTTCTTGATCTTTCGTCAAGATGCAGGTAAGCGACAGTTTTTATATGCTGGTTATCGTCAAGTTGCGCGCCTGCAACAATTACTTTTTCATTTACATCTACTAAATATTCAAACTCATCTTTCTTTTCTTCAAAGTTTGGAGATCCTTCCTTCCAGAATTCATCGATTGTTATTATTTCATCATCTGTTTCTTTTATTATTTCAAGTAGTGTTGATTTTCCACATCCGGGTTTGCCTATCAGACCAACAGGTTTCCCTGCGTTTAGTGAGTCGTACATAGCTTGTATGCCGTTCTTTAGCGAAAGTTGTTTTGCTTTGCCTAAATTTTTATCATAATCGCTCAACCCATATTTTTTCTCAATCTCGACCAGTTCTTCTTTCTCTTCCATTATCGCTTCTCTTAGCTGTTTTGGGTCTATGTGAGTCATTCGTGGATCTGTGAACTTGTGAAAATAGAATTCGATGTTGCCTATCCCGGTTTTGGTCCTGATCACATCTTCTTCAGACATACCTAATTTTTCCCATACGGGTATAGCCCTTTCTATTCTCGTATCTAAGGTGTATTCTGGTATTTTATTGTTTTCTTTAGATTCCATCTTGTTATAAACTGCAGAACTAGTATATAAACCTTTCGGTTTTGTAACTACTTTAAAGTGACTAAATTCTCTTAATCTCTATGCTTATTGCGTCCTCATTTACCCTTTCGTATTTTGGGCATTCTACATAGTCAAAGTTATTCTTTTCACAATACGCAATTATCTCTTGTTTTTCCTTTTCTGATTCGTATCTTACTGCCACATTAAGGCCTCTTTTGCTCTCATGCAGTATGTTGTATTGTGACAAATCCTCTTTTACCTTTTTTGCAGCTTCAATGAATAGCTCTATCCGTTTGGGTGAGTTTGTTAGTTTTTTTAAGATCTCTTTATGGCTATCTGGGTAAACTTTTGTTAGAGAGAAAGGGACTGATGCGTTTTGCAGATATGTTCCGCTGTTAGTTGATATAAAACCCCCATACCCAACATTTACGGGCTTCCAGTTCCCGAAACTACCGACGATAATGTCTGAATGATCGCCATTACAAAGTAAGTCGTCACCTATCGCGCTTGAAGCATCCTCGATCAATAGACATTTGTTTTCTTTGCAGATTTTTGATATTTCTGCCATTGGCTGCTCTGCAAAATATCCTGCAAATGAGCTTAAAATAAGTGCGCTGCCAGTCTTGGCCTTTTCCTTAAGATCTTCTAGATCAATAACTCCGTAGTTGGTTTTTACCTCTTTTACATTCATCTTCAACAACTCGGGATATGTTTTGTATGAAACCCAACCGCCTTGGTCAGGTATCAGGAAGAAAGCTTTTCTATTGGCATTCATGGCTATGTGCAAGGCTGCAAAAATGGCACTGTTGCCTCTATCTGTAAGCCTTACATGCCTATGGCCTGTGTATTTCTTCAATAATTTGATTATTTTGTCGTCCATACCTTCAGAAATCCTTGTTTTATTTATAAAGGTTTAGCAAAAGCTTAAAGAAAAGTTTTATAAAGCATTCGCGCATATTACGACTAAAAAACTCAGTGAGGGGGTAGGTATGGTTGAAACTAAATCTAAAAAAAGTGTAAAACATAAAAAAGTTAGTAAAAAGAAATCAAAAGTTAATGTTTGGATGATCGCAACAATTGTAATAGCTGTAGCATGGATCATAACAGCAGTTATTGGAGGTTCATCAACTACATCAGACGTATCTGAAGAGGATGCATCTGAAGCTGTAAAAGGTTACATTGAAAGTAATGTTCCTGGAGCAGATGTTCTGATTGAAACTGTCGAGGATGTTGGACAGTTATACAAAGTTGAGATTGACTTAAATGGCAATAAGTTTGAAAGCTATTTATCAAAAGATGGAAATCTACTGTTCCCTTCTGGGATAGACTTAACAGAGAACGTAACTGCAGTTGTCGAGCCGAAAGAAAAGCCAGAGGAGAAACCTGTTGAAAAAGTAGACATGACATCCATCCTTGATGATGACGCTGTTGAAGGTGACGCTGATGCTCCAGTTACAATAGTTGAATTTTCTGAATTTGAATGCCCGTTCTGTGCAAAGTATTACAGAGAAACACTAAGCAAGATAAGAGAGGAATATGTTGAGACTGGAAAGGTTAAGATAATATTCAGAGACTTCCCGTTAAGTTTCCATCAGAATGCTCAAAAAGCTGCTGAAGCTGCAGAGTGTGCAGGCGAACAAGATAAGTATTATGAGATGCACGACAAGCTCTTTGAAGATGGTGTTAAAGGTGGAGTTGACAGCTTTAAAGAATATGCTAAAGAACTTGGTTTAGATACAGAAGCATTTAATGAATGTCTGGATTCTGATGCTATGGCTGAAGAAGTTAAGAAAGATATGAAAGACGGCGCTGCTGTTGGAGTTACAGGAACACCTGCTTTCTTTGTTAATGGTGTGATGGTATCTGGGGCTCAACCTTTTGCTAACTTCAAAGCAGTTATCGATGCAGCATTAGAAGAATAAGTTTTAACTTATTTTTTTATTTTATTCTTTTTTTTCTCAAAACATTTATAATAAAATAAGCAATTAGATATATTATGAGTTGGATTTTATTTGCACTGCTTGCTCCGTTTATGTGGGGGTTGACAAACCATCTGGATAAGTTCATCATTGATAGAAGAGTAAATGGTATGGCTAACTATATCTTCTTTAGCAGTTTTGGCACAGTTATTTTGCTTATTCTTGTACTGATCTTTAAGGGATTAAGCCCATTGCCTGCTTTCAGTATCGTTCTAGCTATGTGTTTAGGTATAGCATCCAATATTGGTCTGCTTTTTTATGCTAAAGCGATGCAGAAAGATGATGCTTCTACTGTTGTGCCTTTATTCCAGTTTATCCCAGTTTTTGTTTTGATTATGGGTTTTGTCTTTTTGGGTGAGTTTTTGTCAAATAAAGTGTTGTTAGGTTTCGTTTTAGTTTTCTTTGGGGGTTGGCTTGTTTCGATCGAGGCAAAACTTAACAAGGTTTTCAAGCTAAGAAGGGGTTTTTGGTTTATGATACTGTCATCAATTTTCTATTCTATTGGTTTTGTTATTGCAAGAAGCCTTTTCTCTAAATTTTCATTTTTTGAGGTTTATCCTTACGACTTATTCGGTTTTTTGATTCCTTCAATATTGCTGCTCTTACATCCTAAGTCAAGGGTCAAGATATTTTCTGCGCTTAAGTCTGCTAAGAAAAGCACATTCGCGTTATTCCTTACAAACGACTTGATTGACATTACAGGCAATATATTTTTCAGGTTAGCAGTTAGCTTAGCCCCTGCAGCACTTGTTAGTGTTGTACTGGGGGTACAGCCATTTTTCGTTTTAGGTGTTGGGTTGTTCCTTACTTTGTTTTTCCCTAAAATAATTAAAGAATCGATCTCAAAGCCGATCTTGATCAAGAAATTAATAGGGATCTCCATTATTTTTGTGGGTATTCTTCTTATTTCGTTGTGAGAACATAACATTTAAATACAAATCATTCTAAAAATCATTGAGAGGTGTTTAGATGAAAAAAGAACTTGAAAGATTAAAACAGATTGACAAAGAACTCTATTTGCTTAAAGGTATGGCTTCAATGCTTTATTGGGATAGAGCAACTTTAATGCCAAAGAAAGGATTAAACTTTCGAGCTGAAAAGCTAGCAATGTTAAATAAGCAGATGCATGAGAAAGCAACTTCTAATGAATTAAAGAAAGTAATCAAAACTTTATCTAAACCTAATAACTACAAAAAGCTTTCAAAGATAGATAAGCTGGTTGTTGATAAACATCAAAAGAAAATTAAGAAATTAAGCAAGATTCCTTCAATTCATGTTGAGAAGTTTTCAAAGATTGTTATGAAGTCAGCAGCTGCTTGGGAGGAAGCTAAAGAGAAAAAGAAGTTCAGTATTTTCAAACCTTATCTTGAAAAGGTTTTAGCTCTGAAAGTTAAAGAAGCGAAACTAATAAACCCAAAAATACATCCTTACAATGTTTTCTTGGATGATTTTGAAGAAGGCATGAAATATGAAGATATTAAGATCATATTCGGTGCGCTTAAAGAAGGACTTATCGAGATACTAAATAATATCAAGAAGACCAAAAAGTACAAGCAGCAAAAAGATTTGCTGAAAAAGATGGACTTCCCAGAAAAGTCTCAAGAAGTAATTGTAAAAGATTTAACAAAACTGATGGGTATGGAAGCTGACAGAAGTATTATCTCAACTTCAGTACATCCATTTACTTTAACTGTTGCAGCAGATGATGTTAGGATTACAACTGCATACAGGGAAGGCCAGCCGATGTTCTCATTTACCTCAACTGCTCACGAAGCAGGTCACGCATTATATGAATTGGACTTCGATCCTAAATTGAGGTACACTATTCTTGCAGACGCCCCATCCTATGGGCTTCATGAATCTCAATCAAGGATTTGGGAAAACCAGGTCTGTAGAAGCTTAGACTTTTGGAAATTCTATTATCCATTTTACAAGAAACAGTTTAAGTGCCTAAAAAATACAGATATGAGAAATTTCTATGAGCTTATCAACCAAGTTAGACCCTCATTCATAAGGATTGAGGGTGATGAAATAACTTACTGTCTTCACATAATAATAAGGTTCGAGCTGGAACTAGACTTAGTTGAAGGAAAACTGAAAGTAAAAGACTTGCCAAAAGCATGGAACAAGAAATACAAAGAGTATATGGGAATAACTCCAAGAAATGATGCTGAAGGGGCATTACAGGATATGCACTGGAGTGAAGGCTACTTCGGTTATTTCCCAACTTATGCATTGGGTACATTGTACTCAGCTATGCTTTTTACCCAGATGGAAAAGGAGGGCATCACCAAAAACATAAGAAAAGGCAATTTAGCTCCAATCCATGACTGGCTTCATAAGAAAGTTCATAGGTATGGTTCAACTATGCTTACTAAAGACATAATCAAGAGGGCAACTGGCAGATTGATCACTCCAGAGGACTTTTTATCTTATCTGAAAGAGAAATATTATGACATTTATGGTGTGAAATAGTTTTTCTTGTAGAGTGATGAACCTTTCTCAAAGATTTATTTTTATCTTTTTATTCAAAAAACAACGCTAATTTAATCTCCATTCGACACGTGTTACTCTTCTCTTGTAATGTCTCAACATAATATATTTATTCCACAATATACTTTCAAAATACAAAATATTTATAAAGATTAAAAATCCTAATAACCACAAGATGTTGTGGTTCAACCAGTTCTCAACCACAACCTGTTGTGTTTTACCCAAAATTCTTGTTTCGGGTGAGTGACAACATAAAATAGAGGTGTAGATAAGGATGGCAGAATCGTATACGATAAAAAGAGTAAAAAAAAGAGATGGTACAATAGTTCTATTTGATGAAAGTAAGATTACTGATGCAATTTTCAAAGCAGTAAAATCAGTTGGCGGGGAAGATTATGATAAGGCAAAAAAATTAACACATAAAGTTATTTCTGTTTTAGATATTTTCTTTAGGAGTAATGCAATTCCTACAATTGAAGTTATTCAAGATTTAATAGAAAAGACACTTATTGAAGGTGGCCATGCTAAGACAGCAAAGGCTTACATTCTTTACAGGAAACAGCACGAAGAGTTAAGGAAAGGAGAGTCTTTTGCTTTAGATGTCCAAAAGACGATGGATGGTTACTTGATGCAGTCTGATTGGAGAGTTAATGAAAATAGTAACATGAACTATTCTTTATCAGGACTTTTGATGCATTCTGCGGGAACAGTTATAGCAAACTACACCCTTAACAAGATGTACCCTAAAGAGATAGGTCAAGCTCACATAAATGGGGACTTCCACATCCATGATTTAAGCATGGGGATTGCGGGATACTGTGCGGGTTGGAGTTTAAGACAGTTATTAGAAGAAGGATTTAACGGTGTGCCTGGAAAAATAGATTCAGTAGCGCCAAAACATTTAGCTTCTGCGCTTTGGCAGATGATTAATTTTATCGGTACATTACAGAATGAATGGGCAGGTGCACAAGCATTCTCAAGCTTTGACACTTACTTAGCACCATTTGTAAAAACAGACAACTTGAGCTACAAAGAAGTTAAACAAAGCATTCAAGGTTTTGTGTTTAACATGAACGTTCCTTCAAGATGGGGAGGTCAAACACCTTTCAGTAACGTTACCTTAGATTGGGTGTGTCCTGAAGACATGAAGACAAAGAAAGCTGTTGTTGGTGGAAAAAGACAAGATTTTACGTATGGTGATTGTAAAGAAGAGATGGAGATGATCAACAGAGCATTTATTGAGGTTATGACTGAAGGAGATGCTAACGGAAGAATATTCACTTTCCCTATCCCGACCTATAACATAACTAGTGATTTTGATTGGGACTCTTCAAATGCGAAACTTCTGTTTGAGATGACTGCTAAGTATGGGATACCTTACTTCCAGAATTTCATCAACTCAACACTTGATCCTGGAGATGTAAGAAGTATGTGTTGCAGACTTCAGATGGATATGAGAGAGCTTAAGTCAAGGGGGGGAGGATTGTTTGGTTCAGCAGAGATGACTGGTTCAGTTGGAGTTGTAACTATAAACCTTCCAAGAATTGGTTACTTATCACAATCTAAAGAAGAATTGTTCAAAAGGATAGAAAAATTGATGGATATGGCAAGAGAGTCATTAGAGATCAAGAGGAAACTTGTTGAACATAACATGGAAAAAGGACTGATGCCTTTCTCAAAAAGATATTTGGGAACTTTGGACAACCATTTCTGTACAATTGGTTTAGTGGGCATGAATGAAGCACTGCTTAACTTTTTAGGTCCTGAATATAACATAACATCTAAGGAAGGGAAAGCTTTTGCTGAAGATATCCTTGACTTCATGAGAGACAAATTAACAAAATTCCAGGAAGAGACTGGACACATGTATAACTTAGAAGCGACCCCTGCTGAAGGAACGTCTTACAGGCTCGCAAGAAGTGATAAGAAGAAGTACCATGACATAATCCAGCAAGGAGACAAAGAACCCTACTACACTAACTCATCCCAACTTCCAGTTGGATTCACTGAAGATATATTCGAAGCTTTAGAGCTTCAGGACAGCCTTCAGACAAAATACACTGGCGGAACTGTATTACACGGTTTCTTGGGTGAGAAGATTAGTGATGAACAGACTTGTAAAAAACTGGTAAAGCGGATTGCCGAAAATTTCAGGCTTCCTTACTTTACGATAACTCCGACATTTAGTGTATGTCCAGATCATGGATATGTTGTAGGAGAACATCATTGTTGTCCTATAGATGGGCAGCCTCTGTTGAAAAGAGAAGATGTTGCTAAGAAAGAAGAAGTTGGAGGAGTTACTCAAGCTTAGGTTAGAGGTAAGAAGCACAACAAAGTGTTTCTGGACCTAAAGAGGTGAAAAAATGGCTGAAGAAAAAAAAGAGAAAGTAGAACAGACAAAAAGCGCAGACAGTAAAGAAGGCTGCGGAAAAAGATGCGAAGTCTTTAGTAGAGTGGTAGGGTACCATAGGCCAGTCCAAAACTGGAACTTAGGAAAGAAAGAAGAGTTTAAAGATAGATCTGAGTTCAAAGAATGCAAATCTGTTGGTAGCGAATTTGGAAAACTTGGAAAACCTTCCGCTATGGCTCAGAAGATAACGAACTATTAGAGAATGATAAAGAAATGCAAGGTCTTTACGACACCAACCTGTGTTAAGTGCGGAAGCATGAAACAATACCTTGAAGGCGTAGATGGCATTGATAAAGTTATTATCGATGCTACCTCTCCTGAGGGTATGGAAGAAGCTAAGACTTACAACGTTATGGGTGTTCCGACAGTTGTTTTCTTTGATGAGGATGACAACGAGGTTGCAACAGCACACGACATTGACGAAGTTGAAGAAGTGCTGGATAATTAATTCTTTTTTATTATTTGTATTCCAAAGGTTTTTATTTTAGCCAAATTTACCCATAAAAGATGATAATTAAAGGATTTCAACCGACAACATTGCTGGACTACCCAGGACATATTTCTGCACTAGTCTTTACTGCGGGATGCACTTTTAGGTGTCCTTTTTGTTATAACAAGTCTTTAGTTGAGAATTCTCCAGATCTTGAAGAGTTGGATGAGAAAAAGATCCTTGATCTGATCAAAAGGAGGAGCAAGCTGATTGAAGGGGTTGTAATAAGTGGTGGCGAACCAACAATGTATAAAGACCTGCCAGATTTTATCAAAAAGATCAAAGAGTTAGGTCTTAAGGTCAAGCTAGACACTAATGGCACCAATCCTGAAATGCTAAAAAGTTTGATTGACCAAAACTTATTGGATTTTATTGCGATGGATATTAAGAATTCTCCAAAACATTATGAGCAAACCACCAAAGTTAAGTTTGATGTTGAAAAGATAAAGAAGTCTGTAGAAATGATCATGAAAAGCAAGGTAGATTATGAATTTAGGACCACTGCAGCTCCTTGTTTTATCTCAAGAGACGATTTTATTGAGATATGCAAATGGTTAGATGGTGCTAAGAAGTATTGTTTACAGCAATTTAGACCTGTGCAAGGTATGATTGATGATTCTTTGCTTGATGAACGTACTTATTCTGAAGATGAATTAAAGGATATCAAAGATATGCTCAAGCCCTATTTTGAAAAGGTTGAGATTAGAGTTTAATAACCACTGGGGAGTGAGTACATATAGAAAGATTTATAAAGGGCAAGCTATTTCTTTGTCAAAATGAAGATCGATATCGATGATTTAAGAGTTCAGATGCGTCAGATGAATGACAGAATTATCTCTGGCCTTAAAGACAGATCAAGATACAAACAGAACGGGTCTCTTTATTTGAACGACTTTGCAGATACTGGAGAGAGTTGGCTTGAAGACCGATTGAGGTTTGATCAAAGTGTAGATTCTAGGCATGGAAAACATCTTTTTCCAGAAAACCAACCGGTATTATTTAAGGTTACTGACTTGGCTCCTTCAAAAATTATAAGAGAAGTAAAATCAACAAAAGGAGTTTTACCTGTTGATCTTGGGCTGGACAAAGAAATCATAAAAGAGTATCTGAGTATCCTGCATTATCTTTGTGAACCTGGAGAAGATATTGAGCAGTATGGTGAAACTGTCAAATGTGACTCAAATAACATTCTTCTTTACAATGAAAGGATAACTGGAATCGGCAGGTGTGTTGCTGAGTGGAAGATTCAAAATAACCCTTCACTTCTTTATGCGGATACTGAAGAAGAGATGAAAGAAGCTTTGGTAGTGCCTGAAGTGGAGAAGAAGGGGATTGCAGCTGCTGTTAATACATCTGAAAAATATGATCTTAACAAACCAGATCTTGTCAGAAAGTTCATGAGAACTTTGATCGATATGACTGTTAAAGCTGAAATTGTGTATGTTCAAGCTAAGCAGGAACAGATGAATAAAGAGAAAAACTACTCATAAACAGAAACGTTTATATATAAAATTCTAAGCTTTTTAGGTTGAGGGGATTAAATGGTATTATGTTTTGTAGCTATGTTTGTGTTTGGTGTTATGGGTATTTTTAGCGCTACTCACAGGAAGATAGCATGGGAAGCGTTTGACTGTGTCTTTAGAAAGATCACTTTTAGAAAGTGTCAGACTGGTTTGGATACAAAACTTAAATCTCAGATAGTTGGAAAACTATTGAAGTTCTCCCCAAAGACAGGAAGGTTTGTTTTCAAACATTTCCAGATTATGTCATGGTTATTCACAGCATTATTTATATGGAGTATGGTTGCAACAGCAATCGCGGGATACAACTTTTATGCTTATGGCAACTGTAATGGACCTCAAGAGGACGGTTTTTGCATCTTTGACCCTACGGGATCAAACTCTAAGGTTTCAAGTGTGGAAGATGTTTGTGTTGTAGATCCTACAATAGAGAAAGAGCTA
This sequence comes from Candidatus Nanoarchaeia archaeon, assembly GCA_028279745.1. GTDB lineage: Archaea > Nanobdellota > Nanobdellia > Woesearchaeales > JANQNC01 > JANQNC01. Next base: position 334,501 of record JANQNC010000001.1, on the reverse strand, counting down.
ACTTTAGAAGGTGTTAATCTTGCTTTGTTCCCTCACTACAATCTTGGTGCAAAGAACGAAGTTGTCTTTATTGGCTGTTATCATTGTGAGTATACTAGAGATGCTTATGATAATATCGTGAAGCTTAGGGATAGGGAGGATGTTGAATTCACTTTTGCACATTTCCCTGTTAAAGGTGAGTCTGATCATGTAACTGACATAAGCAACTGTGTGTATGGTGCAGACCCTGACAAACTTAAAGAGTTTAATGATATCATTTTCAAGGCAGACGCTGTCAAAATAGGTGATGTTAACGAAGTACTTGACATTGTAGAAAGTGTAGGTCTTGATAAGTCAAAAATACAAGAATGTATGAACTCAACAGAAATAAATGAGCTTAGAGTCAAGCAATTTGAGGAACTATTAAAAACTAATATATATGGAACACCTTTAGTGTTTGTAAATGGTGAACCAGTAGTTGGCCCCAAACCATACAGAGTGTATAAGAGGTTGTTAGATTGAACATAAACAAGATCAAAGAAGATTTCCCAATATTTGAAAATAAGAAAGACTTAATTTATTTTGATTCTGCATGTATGTCATTAAAACCAAAACAGGTGGTAGACAAGACTAATGAGTATTATTATGAGTATTCCGGCTGTGTTGGTAGAAGCATGCATTCTTTAGGTGAAGAAGCAACCAGTAATGTGGAAGAGGCAAGAAAGAAACTTTCAAAATTCTTCGGAGCTAAGAAAGATAAAGAGATCATTTTTACTAGAAACACAACTGAAGGAATTAACCTAGTTGCAAACTCATTAAACATCAAAGGAGGTGTTGTGATCACAGGAGACAAAGAACACAATTCAAACTTGTTGCCTTGGATAAGGCTAAAAGATGATGGCGAAATTGATTACAAGATTGCCGAATCAAATGAGGATAACTCGTTCAGTATAGAGAATTTTGAAAAACTTATACATGAAGGTAATGTAAGATTAGTCTCAATAACTCATTCAGCAAATCTTGATGGAATGTCTGCTCCACTTAAAGAGATAACTAAGATAGCACACGATGCAGGAGCTAAAGTTTTGGTCGATGCTGCACAGTCAGCACCTCACACCGAGCTTAATGTTAAAAAGATGGATGTTGATTTCTTGGCTTGTTCAGGCCACAAGATGCTTGGTCCTTCAGGTATTGGTATGTTGTATGGAAAAGAAGAAGAACTAAACAATCTTAACACATTCTTGTTGGGGGGTGAAACCGTAACTGATTCAAGATATGATAGTTATGATTTAGAGGGAATACCTCATAAGTTTGAAGCAGGCCTTCAAAACTATTCTGGAATGATTGGTTTTGGTGCAGCAACAGACTACCTAAAAAAGATTGGTATGAACAACATTCACTCACATGAGATCAAGCTTAACAAAATGTTAACTGAAGGACTTAAAAGTTTCCCAATCAATATGATAGGTAACACAGATCCAGAAAAGCGAGGAGGTGTTTTAAGTTTCTATTCAGAAAAAGTTGACCCGCATGAGATAGCTTTGATGCTTAACTCTCATAATATAATGGTAAGATCTGGTGCATTCTGTGTCCATTCTTGGTTTAATAAGCATAATCTGCCAGGTGCAGTTAGGTTCTCATCATACTTGTACAACTCTGAAGAGGATTGCAAGAAAGTTATTGATTTCTTTAATGATAACCTTAAAGGGTTGTTGTAGAAATAAAAAACAAAAATAAAAAGTTTATTTTCTCTTTACAAAGACAAATCCTGCCACCAGTGCAACTATAACTATTGCAGCTATTGCTCCCGGTCCAAATTCTGGAACTTCTGCAGCGGGTTCTGGGAATGAACAGATCTCATTATCAACTAATCCCCCAAAAGCAGGATGGCACTCAAATTGGAACCATTTACATGGTCTCTCAGGATTAAGAGTTGCTTCATAGTGTGCTTCACAAACAGCAGGGTCTGCTGTGGGGTTATTCGGATTTGGATTTTCTAGGTCGCCATAGTATAGTCCGCAATCTTCTGTAGGGATTAACTCACTACAGTCCACCACTTCAGGCGGGGGCGGCGCAATAACTACAGATAAAGCCAATAAGAACACAGACAGTATCATTAATGTTTTTTTCATATTGATCACCTCAATATACCAATTCTATGAAAAGATGTTTAAAAGCTTTTCCTAAACTGGTACAGTCTGTTAAGGAGAAACCTTTATAAATCCCAAATATAAAAAACAACTAAAAAGGGGTTTATCATGGTATACGCGATTAGTTTTGAGAACTACAACAAATTCTTAGATTCTCTAATACAAAAGACTGATGTTTTTGCGCCCGTAAAAGGTAAAGTGTCCTCTTTTGAAAAGCTAAAAAGTGCGGAAGAATTTAACGCAGATGTGCTGACTGAATACACAGCAAAAAATAATTTCCTAAAACAAGGAGAACTTATCCTTACCCATAAAGAGGGTGAAGTGGTTGAACCAGATTTATCCAAGATTAAAGAAAAGATATTATTAGGACTTAGAATGTGTGACTTGGCATCAATCAAGAAGCATGATATCGCCATGAACAACAAATATGCAGATCCTTATTATAACGAAAGAAGAAAAAAAGTAACTCTTTTTGGATATCATCAGAAACAATGTGGTGATGAATATTGTTTCTGCCAATCGGTTGACTTAGAAGTTGAATATGATCTTTTCTTTTACAAGAGAGCAGATCACTATTTGGTTGAAGTAGGTTCTGATAAAGGTAAAACCATAATAAAAGATAATCAAGACTTGTTTGAAGAGTCTGATTACAAGATGACCAAAGAAGATAAGGAAATAGATAATCAGCTTAAGTTAGATTCTCATGACATAGACGATATTTACACCAACAACAGAGGTTGGAGTGCTTTAGTTAAAGACTGCCTTGCATGTGGTCAATGTAATGCTTTATGTCCTACCTGTTTCTGTTTTGAGTTTAGAGATGTTCCTAAACAAGACGGTTCTGTGGAGAAGAAAAGATTCCTTTCAGAATGCCAGCTTGAATGTTTCAGCAGGGTTGCAGGAGATCATATTTTCAGAAAAGCTCAGATTGACAGGTTCAAACATAGAATTTATCACCAACTCCAATACTTTAAAGATAAGTTTGGAAAAACTTTATGCACTGGATGTGGCAGATGCATAAGACACTGTCCTACAAAGATAGACTTTGTAACTAAAATTAATGAAATGAAGAAGGAAGCTAAAAAATGAATGACTACATCCCACAAAAGGTAAAAATTTTAGAATTTTATAGAGAAAGCCCTGATAATTTCTCTATCGTGATAGATTTCAAAACTGACCACGAACCAGGTCAGTTCATTCAAGTATCTCTCCCAGGTATTGGTGAAGCTCCGATCTCTATCTGTTCATATTCAAAAGATCACATGAAACTAAACGTTAGAGAGATTGGCTCAGTAACAAACAGTCTTGGAAAGCTAAAAGAAGGTGACGAGATATGGGTCAGAGGTCCTTACGGTAAAGGTTATCCTATGCAAGAGCTAAAAGGCAACAACCTTTTGATCATAGGTGGCGGCTGTGGTGTTGCTCCACTAAAAGGGATTATTGATTATGTTGACCAGAACAGAGAAGACTACCAAAACATCGATCTTTTCTTCGGTTATAGAAGTGTTCATGATGTTTTATTCAGAAGAGAAACTCCTGAATGGAAAAATAAATACAATTTGATGATGTCTGTTGACAAAGCAGAAGAAGGTGATGACCTGGCTTGTTTTGAGATGAAAACGGGTTATCTGATGGAAAGGATGAAAGAACTAGATATAAACAGCGAAAACACTGTTGCATTCCTTTGCGGTCCACCTATCATGATCAACAAGATAATAGGATTACTGAAAGAAAAAGGTTTCAAATCGGAACAAATTTTCTTAAGTGCTGAAAGATTGATGCAATGTGCTTTAGGAATGTGTGGTCATTGCATGATTCATGGCAAATATACTTGTTTAGATGGTCCTGTCTTTAGATGGGATGAGCTGGAGAATTTCAAAAATGACTAAGCCTAAAGTAGGATTTTATAGCGTGACAGGATGTCAAGGTTGTCTACTTTCAGTTATATTTAACGAGGAAGAGTTATTGGGAGTTTTAGAAAAGATAGATGTAAAAAGTTTTCCGTTCATTAAAGAAAAAGTGTATGACGGGCATTTAGACATTGTTTTCTTTGAAGGGGTTGTTACATCTAAGCACGATGAAGAGATGGTAAAAAAGATCAGAGATCAATGTGATATTTTCATAGCTTTAGGTGCGTGTGCAACTACTGGAGGAGTTCCAGCATTAAGAAACTTCACACCTCCTGAAAACATTCAACCATTAATTTACCATAAAGCTTTAGAGATTACGGATGTTGATCCAAGTCCTGTTGACAAATATGTTAAAGTAGATTATTACATCCAAGGCTGTCCTCCAGATAAAAAAGAGATTCTTGGGTTTATTGATGACTTATTAAGAGGCAAAAAACCTTTGATGTACTCAAAACCCGTTTGTATTGAGTGCAGGCATAACGGAAATCCTTGTTTACTAGAAAAAGGTCTTCCGTGTCTTGGTCCTGTAACTAATGGGGGCTGTAACTCAGTCTGCACTAATGGTGGATTAGTTTGTTGGGGTTGCAGAGGCCCTGCTCAGGATGCTAATTTTGAACTTATGATCAAAGTTTTAAAAGAGAAAGGGTATGATGAGAAATTCATCAAACAAAGGATTGATGCTTTCGAAGGTTTAAAATATAAAGAGAAAGAGGATGCTAAGAAAAAATGGCTAGAGTAGTTGAATTAAACAATATAACAAAGGTCGAAGGACACGCTAAGCTTTTACTTAATATTGGTGAAGATAACGAGATTAAGAAATGCGAGCTAGAATCAATAGAAGGTTCCAGATATTTTGAAGGTATGCTTAAAGGCAGACGTTATTATGAAGCTCCAGAGATCTCATCAAGAATCTGTGGGATTTGTTCTTGTGCTCACCAGATTGCAGCAATCTATGCTATTGAAGATTCAGTGGGTGTTAAAGTAACCGAACAAACTAAACTATTGAGGGAACTATTCACAATCGGAGAAAGGATAAGATCTCACATTACTCACATGCACTTTTTATCTTTGCCAGATTATCTGGGTGCTGAGTCTGGTATGGATTTGGCTAAAACCCATAAAGACGTTGTGCTTAGGGCACTAAAGCTTATGAAGTTAGGGAATGACATAATTTTCACAATTGCTGGCAGAGATTTACATCCTGTTTCTGCACAGGTTGGAGGTTTTTACAAGACGCCTTCTCAAGAACAAGTTGATCAGTTAGTTCAAAGATTGAAAGAAGCATTACCTGATGCAATTGAAGCAGCTAAGCTGTTTGGAACTTTAGAGTATCCTGATTTTGAAAGGGAAACAATGTATTTTTCAATAAAAGAAGAAAACACGTATCCTATGCTGACTGGAGATTTATACTGTTCAACTGGTGAAACTTATACGAGAGAACAGTTTGATGAATTTTTTAAGGAGTATCATGAAGAAAGATCTACTTGTAACTTCATAACTAAAGATGGAAAGTCGTATATGGTCGGTTCTTTGGCAAGGATGAACAATAATCTTGACTTATTAAATGAGAATGCAAAGAAAGTTCTTGAAGAGTCAGGTATTAAGTTCCCATCGAATAATCCTTTCTTGATACCTTTCGCGCAAGGTATTGAAACTGTTCATTATATTGAAGAGATAATCAAAAGATTAGAAAATTTCAAAGTTCAAGATGAGGAACCTATCAAGGCAGAAGTTAAAGCAGGCAGAGGTGTTGGTGTTACTGAAGCACCAAGAGGTTTCTTGATCCATGAGTATGAGGTTGACGATTCTGGCACAATAACTAAAGCTAACATTGTAACTCCTACAGTTCAAAACCTTAAGTGCATGGAAGATGCAATAAAAGAATACTTGCCAAACATCCTAGATCTCAATAATGAAGAATTGATCATAAAAGTAGAGGAACTCATAAGATCTCATGATCCTTGCTTTTCATGTTCAACACATTTCTTGGAAGTAGAGTTTGAAGGTAAAAGGAAAGATGCATGAACACGCTATGGCTCATAACATTATCGAGCAAGCTAAACAACAAGGTAAAGTTAAGAAGATTACAGTTGAGTGTGGGGCTTTAGCTCATCTGCCTGCAAAAGATATGGAAAACGTGTTAAAAGATCATGCAGATTTTGAAGTTGAAGTTATTGAGACTCCTGCAAAAGTAAAATGCAAGTGTGGTTTTGAGGGCCAACCAAAGATAGAGGCTCATTCACATGATATGAATATATTTTTTTGTCCTAAGTGTGGTGAAGTGCCTGAGGTACTAGAAGGCGAAGACATTGTGCTGAAGAGTGTCGAGGTGGAAGAATGAAAAAAGTTGTTTTAATAACCGGTGCATTTTCTGGAATAGGTAAAGCTACTGCTAAACGGTTTCTTAAAGAAGGGCATATAGTATATGCCATTGACTTTAGAGCAAAATCAGACAAAGACCTAGAAAAGTTAGGGGGTAAAACTTTATATACTGATGTAAGAAATGATAAACAAGTGAAAAGTGCTGTTAAAAAATTAATCAAAGAGCAAGGAAGAATAGATGTGTTAGTAAACAATGCAGGGTATGCTCAGTATGGTTCATTAGAAGATGTTACGATGGATCAAGCAAGAGCCCAACTAGAAACAAACACTTTTGCATATGCTAGATTAATAAAAGAAGTCCTGCCACATATGCGTAAACAAAAATCAGGACACATAATAAATGTAACTTCTACTGCAGGAAGAGCTGCGGCAGGCATAATTACTTGGTATAACGCTTCGAAATTTGCATTAGAAGGATTATTAGATGCACTAAGACAAGAAGTTTCAGATCTCGGTATAAACGTTGTGATGATTGAGCCGGGCTTTATTAAGACAGATCTATACCGAGTTGCTTGGCAGCACCTAGGCAAGGTTAAAGTGACTAGACCCTACAGGAAGTTGACTAATGCATTAAAAACTGATTTTGTCAAGAGGGCAAAAAGATCTCCTACGGGAGAAGTTATCGCTAACGCAATCTATAAAGCAAGCAGGTCAAATAATCCAAAAACAAGATATGTTCTTCCGATGGATGGAAAGATGTTTATGTTTTTGAAATGGATAATGCCAGATAAGTGGTTAGATAAGATTTTTAGGATGATGTTTAAGGTGTAAAAATGTGTCTAGCGGTCCCAGGAAAGATAGTTGAAATAAAAGACGACAAAGCTATCGTAGATTACGGAGTAGAAAAACGAGAAGGTGCAATAGTTGAAGATATCTATAAAGAGGGGGACTATGTCATCATTCAAGGAGGGGTTGTTGTAATGAAGATCCCCGAAGAGGAAGCGATAACTGCATTAAAGACATACCAGGAGAACTTCAAATGACACAGAAAACAAGGTTTTCTGGCACCACTTTAATGGTGAACCGAAAAGCACACCACGAACTTGGCATTAACCCTTATGTCATTCTTTTAGGTTTGGTAAGCTTAATCATTATAAGTTTCAATGGTATAAAAAGTAGAATATTCAATAAAAAAATTTAAATACTAACAGATCAGATATTGAACCATGGTTAACATAAAACAGATAGGCAATTCTTACATTATAATCCTAGCAGTATTTGTTTCGTTATTCTTTGTACTTAATGAGAAAATCCAGTTACATTTGGGTCCTGAAGTTTTTATCCCTATAGCATTAGTTGTGGGGATAGGTCTTGTCATCCTTTCAAAAAAGGTTAACATTTCGGATTATGTTATGTTGCCTGCCATAATTGGCGATGGTTTCTTTCATACAACAGCACCATTAACAAATTTGGTAGAGAATTCACCTGATTGGGTTATTGCATTCAATCTTTATGGGGGGAATGGCATGCCTGTAATTGTTCACCAGATGATGGGTGTTTTTCTGATAACTACTAGTGCATTTTTCATATACTTCCTAGCTGTAAAAAGCAAGAACTGGTACAGGCCGTTCTATAAATATGCGATCACGATAGTTACTCTTACAATAATATCTTTCAGTTATGTTATCAAGATGTTTAATTAGAATTCTTAACTTATTTTGTTTACTATGTCCATAGTCTTCTGAGTATACTTCTTTCTTGTTATCAAAAAGAAGATAAAAAAACTAAGAATAGTTTTCGTTTTTGTAATCTATGAGGTTTTTCAGAGTGTTTATGTCTATAGTTTGTTTTGCGTCTGATTTTGCGTTAACTGGGTCTACATGAGCCTCGACTATAAGTCCTGCAGGTCTTGCCATCAATGCTTGTTTGCTTAACAATGGAACGTCTTCCGCAAATCCACATGCGTGGCTTGGGTCATATATTATTGGCAAATGTGTTTCTCTCATAAGTCTTGGTATGTCATCTACATCTGTCTGATATCTTTTGTCTGGTCTTGTGTCGTTTGTCAACGTACCTCTTAAACAAAGTATGATGTTATCATTCCCGCTATCAGCTATGTATTCTGCTGAGTTTAAGAATTCGCTAATTTTTGCATATTCACCTCTCTTTAGCAGGATAGGTTTCTTTGATTCTTTTGTAAGGTGTGCAGCCATTTTTAGCAACTCGTAATTCTTCATGTTTCTTGCTCCGATCTGTATCATGTCTGCATATTGTACTACGTTTTCAAGGATGTGTTCAATTTTTCCTGATCCGTTTATTGGCCTAAAAAGTCCTGTTGCTTCAGTTACTACTGGAAGGCCTGTTTCTTCCCTGCACTTTGCTAGTATCTTAAGTCCTTCTAGTCCTGCTCCTTGGAATGAGTAGGATGAGCTTCTTGGTTTATATGCGCCGCCTCTTAGCATATTAGCTCCTGCTTTCTTTACTTTTTTTGCAATCTCGATCATGGTGTCCTCATCTTCTACAGAGCAAGGTCCTGCAATTATAATCGGGTGCTTGTTTCGTATCTTTAGGTTTCCTAAGTTCACTATCTTGTCATTTCTATCTCTTCTTGCGACCCTTTTGTAAGGTGTCTGGATAACCATAACATCTTTTATGATAGAATAATCGTTCTTTAGCTGTTCTGGTGTAAGACCGCTTGTCTTTGTGTCCCCGAAAAGGTCGATTACTGTCTCGAATTTACCTTCTCTGACTTCAGCGTTTAAACCAGTTTCTTTTATGTTGGTAAGTAGTCTGTCTAAACTGTCTTGTGAGTAATTTTTGTTTAAGTGGATAATCACGTTTTTCACCTCATAACTGTTTAATGCCTTGTATGGTGATTCATAACTAGTATTTAAATCTTTTCATTATATCGTCACTAATAAGTAGTAAAGAAAGTCTTAAACCTCTGAATTCTGGCATCTAAAACCCATAAATTGTGGCATTACGAGCTGTCTATAGGTTGTTTACGGTATCCAGTGTCTGTTTGGTATACTTTTTCAAATTCTCGACCTGCCTCTCAGTCAGAACTAACCCTGCAAAATCCCAATGCAAAGCAACTTTATCTCCAACTTTGATTGAAGGAGTTATCTCTTTCTTCCACTTGACTTTTTTCTCGATCTCTTCCCCAAATACAAATTTATCATCTTTCTTATCAAGTGGACAAGTTTTAACAACTAACTCTCCCTCGTTAACTTCAACAACTGTTGCTTCTGACGCAATACACTTGCTCATTGTATCCATATTTGTTGGAACTGTACCTGTTGTTCTTCCAGGCCCCACATACATTACATGAAAACTGTGGTGAGGAAATGCTTCTGCAGGCATATTCTTAACCAACTCGTCCCCAATTGACTTAGGCAATCCTCGAGTAACCAGCATCTCAACTATTTTCTTCATATCTTCTCCATCGAATTCATCAAGAAGAGAATTTCCTAACCAGTATGCTTCTATAACATCATAATCAAACATATCTTTGCCTGTTTTTTCTGATGTTAGCTGCATATATGGTCTGAATCCTTCAAATTTTTTGAATAACTCTTTTACTTCTTCCTCATTACTTTCTCCATTGAGATATTTCAAGAAATCATCTTCTGATTCTGGTCCACAGTACCTTAATGAATTAACAACATAAGAAAATCTGATTGCCAGCTCAATTCCATTCATCTTTAACCACATCTCTTGATTTTACGACAGATGATGAAAGGTAAGATAGTATTGTTATTGACATAACTCCTGCAACAACCAGCACCATGCCTAATACTTGATAGACGCTCACTGCGCTGCCTTTAAACAAAACTCCAAGCAGTGTTGTTATTGGTGCTCCCAAAGCAAGAACTGATGTTGCTGTGCTTACTTTTACATGCTTTAACCCATTGTAGTATGTCATCACATAGCCCATCAAGAACACAGTAGTTACAAGTATCCATAAGTACTGTTCGAGAGACATTGATATTATGGTTGGTGCCTTTCCTGTAAATAATAAGAAAGCAAAGATAAAGCCTGCTCCGAAGAACATTCTACCAAATGCAACCACATTTCCTTTAACTTCTTTAAGTACGTGCTTAGACAAAACATTCTCAACTGCCCAGAATATTGTTGCCCCAATAATTAACAAGTGCCCTATTGAAAAGCTGAAGTCTGGCTTTAGCATTAAATAGGTTCCAACTAAAAGCATTCCCGCTCCAATTAAGACCCATTTAGTTAGTTTCTCTTTCAAAAAGATAAGCGCGAATATTGATGCGTATATGAATAGGGTTTTGTGTATGAATGCAGAAGTTGTTCCTGTTGTTAGCTGCAGTCCTTTGAAGAACATTAGGAAAGGGATGCTTCCTCCGATGAATCCTATGCCAACTAGCTGTAGCCATTGTTTTTTGCTTAACTCTTTCAATGAACTAAACTGTCCAACTCCCATTATTACTGCAAGTAAAAATACGCCTACAAGTAAGTTTTTTGAGAATGTAAATACGGATGAGTCAAATCCTTTTACTCCAAACCCGTTTAAGAAAATTGATACTCCAGATATCAGTGCTGTTGTTAATACAAGTAATAGCCCCTTTTTTGATTTATTCATATAATTCACCCCTTCTGATCCAAAAAGTATCCTTTTTATTTTTAAAACTTTCCCTTACACACTTCTTATCAACTGCATAACCTTATCCAGCTCGGGTTTTTTATCGTTTGGCAGAGCCACAATATTTACAGAGTCAAGCTGTCCTAACTCTTTTAATGTTTTCAGGAAAGCTGCCAGATCCATATCATGAGCGGTTATTTTTTTCCCATACTTGATCTGGTCTAGATCAGTAATCAAACAAGGCTCTTTTATGCCAACAGCCACATCTAGTATGATAAAGTCATGTCCTAAGAAGTCCATTATCTGTTCAGGTCTTGAAAGCTTAAACACAACATAGTCTGTTAACTTTTCCTTCAGTTCTGGAACTAGCTTAACTGCCCCATCGTCAAACTCAAAATCCTCTGATCCAAACACTAATACTGTTTTCATTTTATCTTAAAACTGCCGCCTTCTATCTTTATCGCTTTTCCGTTTACTATTGCATCTGCTATCTTTTTTCTTGCATCTAACAATAATCTGTGGAATGTTGGCTGTGAGACTTCCATCTTTGCTGCAGACTCTTCTTGTCCTAACCCTTCAAAGTCTTTTAGCCGCACAGCCTCATACTCTTCAACTGTCAGAGTTGTCTCTTCTAATTCCTGCATCCTTACTCCTGCCGGCTTGAAGTAAGTTATTTTTGGGTTTCCTTTCACTCTTCGTCTTAGTCTTGGTCTAGGCATACTTTTCACTCTGCTTTTTCATTATTTAAGTCTATCGCTCTCCTTTGTTTCCTTCCACAGATGCCCATCCTTCTCCCAGTTAGGGGCCCTTCTCCACTTGGTCCTGTTCCATCTCGGTTTGCCATTTTGTTTCCTCCAGTTATGTTTTTCATTCGAGGAGGCCTGGAAAATTTATTTTCCGTTTGCCTCCAGTTAAGAATATTTATTCATAACTTATAATGAATATATATTCATAATAATATATAACCTTTTCGAAGCGGTTTATAAAAGATTACTTGTATACTTCTTTTCTATGCTCAAAACGTAGTAGAAAAAGGGTTTTGTCTTTTACTGCATATATTATCCGGTATGGTTTAACATAGATTGTCCTTTCTCCTTTTAGGTTATACTTTAGTGGTTTGCCTGTTTCTGGATTTTCAATAATTTTTAGTATTTGTTTTTTTATTTTTCCTTTTATCGATTTAGTCTTGACTGTTTTAAGTTCTTTATCAAACTTTTTGGTTCTTATGATGTAATCTACCATTTATCAAGCTTTTTCAAGAATTCTTTTTTTGTTGTTTTTTCAAACTCGCCTTTCTCGATCTCTTCCCATGCTTCATCTATCTTTTTTAGTGTTGTTAGGTCATCTCTTAACATGGGGTTTTTGATCTTCTTTAGGACAATCATGTCTTCTGTCGGTGCGGTAACTGCAAAAACGTTTCCTTCGTGTATGTGCAATTTTTCTCTGTACTCTTGGGGTATCACTACCTGTCCTTTTGAGCTTATTTTTGTTAGCTCAGGCACTTCTTCTAGTATTTCATTTCTCATAGCAGTAAGATAATCTTACTTATATATAAATGTTTCTGCCAAAACCCTTAAAAAACAACCCTCATTCTTTGAATGCATGAAAGCAGAGATTATGGCTCCAGCTGGCTCATATGAGGCGTTACAGGCCGCAATTAATGCAGGTGCTGATTCAGTATACTTTGGGGTTGAACACCTGAATATGCGTGCTAGAGCTGCAAATAACTTCACTTTAGATGATCTAAGGAAGATCACTAAGATTTGTAGAGATAAGAATGTCAAATCTTACCTAACTCTAAATACTGTAGTTTACACTGATGAGATTGAACTCATAAAAACAATCTGCAACTCAGCAAAAGAAGCAGGTATCACAGCAGTCATAGCACACGACCTTGCTGTAATAAACTATGCTAACTCAATCAATTTACCTATTCATATCTCAACTCAAGCTAATGTAAGTAATATTGAAGCAGTTAAGTTCTATTCGAAGTTTGCTGACACTGTTGTTCTAGCAAGAGAATTAACTCTGCCCCAAATAAAAGAAATATGCACTAAAGTTAAGGAAGAAAATATCAAAGGCCCAAACAACGAATTAATAAAAATAGAAATGTTCATCCATGGTGCTTTATGTGTCTCAATTTCTGGCAAGTGTTACATGAGTCTAGCTCAATACAATCACTCAGCTAACAGGGGGGATTGTCTGCAGGCTTGCAGAAGATCTTACAAAGTCACAGATTTAGAAACAGGAGATGAATTAAATATAGACAACAAATATGTTATGTCCCCTAAAGATTTGTGCACTATACAATTTATTGACAAGATTGTAGATGCGGGAGTTTCAATCCTGAAGATTGAAGGCAGGGGCAGGCAACCAGACTATGTAAATACTGTGACTAAGTGTTACAGGGAAGCAGTGGACGCATATTACAACAAAACATTCTCTTTAGAAAAAGCAGAAGAATGGATCGCACAACTTGAAACTGTTTTCAACAGAGGATTTTGGCAAGGCGGATATTATTTAGGTCACAAACTGGGAGAATGGGCGAACGCGTATGGATCAAAAGCTAAAAAAGAAAAGAAATTCTTAGGCACTGTTGAGAACTATTTTGAAAAACCCAAAGTTGCACACTTTAACATAACAACTGGAAAAATTAAGATTGGTGATACGATAATTATTACGGGTCCTACAACTGGAGTATTAAAACAAAAAGTAGAATCTATAAAAGTAAATGAAAAAGATGCAGAAGAAGCAGGTAAAGGTAACGACATCACTATTCCGATAAAAGATAAGGTAAGAGCAAACGACAAACTATACTTAGAAATAGATAAAGAAAAAGAACAGAAGGGTCACGATGAGCAGTAACGAACTTATGGAAGAGGCAAATAAAGTTTTCTTAGAAAACTTTCCAAATGAGACTTGTTTTGAGAGAGCTATTTTCTTTAGTTGGTACTGTGATCTTAGAGATTGTGCGTATTGTTATATGTCAACTCAACCTAGAAAGAACAGTAAAGGAAATATTGCCAGAAGAAGCAACGAGTCTTTGCTTGCAGAATTGCTAATATGTAAAAAGATGGGTTGGGACATTGGTTTTATCTCTGGGGGGATTGGTGCTTTCAGCAAAGAAGATTTTAAAGAGTTATTGCAACAGATGCACGAAGCAACTGGTGAAAAGTTTTGGATTAACATTGGAGCATTAGACAAAGAAACATTAACTGAATACGCACCTTACGTTGAAGGTGTTGTTGGAAGTATAGAAACTGTTAACCCTGAACTGCATAAGAAAGTTTGTCCCTCAAAACCTGAGCTTCCTTATTTTAAGATGTTTGAGTATGCTAACGAGTTAGGTTTGAAGAATGCTATGACTATGATCTGCGGGTTAGGTGAAAAGATAGCTGATTTCACATATCTGAAAGACATGATTAACAAATACAACATTGAAAAGATTCACATATATGGGTTAAATCCTCATAAAGGCACTGTTTACGAAAACACTCCTGCACCCACAAAAGAATACCAGGGTGAATGGATTGCCAAAACAAGAATTGAATTCCCAAAGATTGACATCCAGTTTGGTATTTGGGAAGACAGACCCGAATATACTTCTTTCTTGTTGAAGGCTGGCGCTAACTCTATCAGTAAGTTCCCAGCAATTAAAGCATTTAATTCTGAGTCTGCAAAAAAAGTTGAAGAACAAGTTAAACTTGCAGGAAGAAAATTTAATGGGTCATTAACAAAGATGCCAGACCTTGACTGGGATGAAGTAGTTGACAAACTAACCTTCAGTGAAGAGCTAAAAGAAAAGATCAAGAAAAAGCTTAGTCTTTATCTTAAACAGATGAGAAAACATTAACATTTTTAAACAACAACCACCAAAATAACAAAGATGAAGAAGACTGTGGGGATCTATGGATTTGGAAGGTTTGGTCAGCTATTAGCAACTATTCTCAAACCAGACTTTAAGGTTGTTGCATTCAACACTTCAGACAAATCAAAGGAAGCCAAATCTATCGGAGTTTATTACGGAACAGAAAAGGCGGTTCTAAAATGTAGTAACATATTTCTTTGTGTGCCTATCTCAAAGATGGATGAAGTGACTAAGAAACTAAAGTTTAAGAAAGGTTCAACTGTAATAGATGTTTGTTCTGTTAAGGAGCTGCCCGTCAGACACATGAAGAAGAACATCCAGCAAGACATCAACATAATCGCAACACACCCCATGTTTGGTCCTGACTCTGCAAAGAAAGGCATAAAAGGATTGAGGATTGTGATGCACCCTGAACGTACATCTGAAGATAGGTATAAGTTTTGGTATGATTATTTTAACAAGAAAGGTTTTAATGTCGTTGAGTTAACACCTAAACAACATGATAAGATTGCAGCATACTCTCAAGGAGTAACCCATTTTGTTGGAAGAATTCTTGATGAACTTAACCTTAAACATTCAAGTATAGACACTGAAGGTTTTAAGAAACTTTTAGAGGTGAGGGAACAAACCACAAGAGATAGCTGGCAGTTGTTTTGTGATTTACAAGCTCAGAACAAGTTCACTAGGCAGATGAGAATGGATGTGTTGAGGGCAGTCCAGAAAATATCTGCTAAACTTTTACCTTCTAAAGTAAATCCGAAAGTTTTGACTGTTGGCATACAGGGCGATGAAGGTTCTTTCAGTGAGCAGGCTTGTAAAGAGCTGATGAAAAAACACAAGGTAAAAAAGTTTGAAATAAAATATTTGATCACTGCAGATAAAGTAGCAACTGCACTTGCGTATGGAGATATTGATAGAGGTGTGATGGCAGTTCAAAATTCTGTTGGAGGAATGGTGATTGAGACTATTGAGTCTTTAACTAAGTCAACATCAGTTATAGAAAACATTCACAAGATGAAAGCAGTGCATTGCCTTCTTGCAAGACCTGAACAAAGCATCAAAGATGTAAAAATAATAAGGTCTCATCCCCAAGCGATAAAACAGAGCAAGAAAACTCTTGATAAAGATTTCAAAGGAGTAAAGCTAGTGTCTGCAAGGGATACTGCTTTGGCTGCAAAACGATTATCTAAGGGGGAGTATCCTAAAGGAACAGTAGTTATTGCATCTGCAAATGCTGCAAAACTTTACGATCTTCAGATATTGAAGAAAGGACTGAGCGGTCTTAAAGATAACTTTACAGATTTCTTATATTTGAAAAGAAGATAGCTATCTTGACTTTTTCACATTAACTCTATCACAATATTTTCTTACGGGGCATTTGCTGCAGTAAGGGCTTACAGGAGTGCATAAGTTTTGACCAAATGCAACAAGTATTGAGTTTATTGTCTTCCAGTATTTCTTTGGCAGTTTTTCCCTTAATTTCATCTCAGTCTCGAAAGGTGTTTTAGTCTTCAGATAACCAAACCTATTCATTATCCTATGTACATGAACATCTACACATATTGCATGCTTGTTAAATGCAACTGCAACAACTAAGTTTGCTGTTTTTCTGCCAACACCTGGCAACTTCACTAGTTCATCAACGGTTGATGGAATTTTTCCGCCAAATTCCTCTTTTATCACAACAGGGAGTTGTTTCAAAAACTTTGCTTTATTCTTATAGAAACCAACAGGGAATATCAGTTTCTCTATCTGTTTGACTGTAAGATTACTAAGTGATTTCATTGATTTAACTTTGCTAAACAATCTTTTTGCTGCCTGTGTTGTTGTTTCATCTTTTGTCCTGGCAGAAAGTATTGTTGCTAATAAAACTTTAAATGGATTTTTTGTCTGTATCTGTACTAGATCTACAATAGGAACTTTGTAGCTTTTTACTTCCTTTTTTAGGATTCGATAAATATTGTCAATCTTCATTTTAATTCATTATTTTTCTGTTTTTCTTGATTGCATTCACTAAAACAAATGGGAACAGTATGGTTGTGATTAGTGTCATTATTATGATGCTCGAATATAAGTCTGTTGGGATTAATCCATTTCTTAGTGCAATAACTGCAATTGCCAGCTCCATTGCACCTCTTGAGTTCATTGCCCAACCTATAAGTTTAGTTTGTGCCCAGCTGAATGTTGTAAATGGTTTTGCTAAAAACACTGACACAAACTTTCCCACAACAGCAACTACAATTATAAGAAGTAACAGTGTTGGGTTTACTATTAATGATTCAAAGTTGAAGTACATTCCCATGGAGATGAAGAAGAAAGGGATTATTAGTTTGAATAAATTGTTTACATCTGCTATTTTTTCTATTTTTTTGGCTTTTCTTTGGACCATTACCCCAACAAAGAAAGACACCAACACTCCCAGTAGTAATAGATAATCGTTTATAGGCACTATTGCTAACGCGCTTGTTGCCAGTATGAAGATGATTAAGCCTATTAGATCGTCTAGTATTCCTGAAGCCAGCATCGCACTCCCTACTTTGCTTTTTATTTTTCTTAAGTCAAGCAGTTCTTCTGCTTTTGTCGCTTCTGAGGTTATTGTCATACACACGCCAACTATGATTGATATCAGTAAAGAAAACCCAAGCAATTTAAACACTAAAAATCCCAGTAAGAAAGGTATCACTGCTGCAAATAATGCTATTATAGTTTCGTCTTTTGTCTCATAATAGATCTCTTTTAATGAACTTTTCATCCCTGCTAAAAACATAAGACAGAATAGCGCTATGTCCCCTAGTTTGAACACCAGATCTGAATGTGGTTCGATTAGGTATTCTCTTACAGGAGGAATCCCTATGATCAACCCGCTTATTATTAATCCTATAACGTGCGGAATATTTACTTTGCTCGTTAATTTACAGATAAGATGTGGCAATACTGCCAGTACAACTAGAGTAACTATTAAGTCCATATCCACTTAACTAAATTTTTGATTTAAAAAGGTTGTGTCTCATCTACCTTCTTTATCTGTTCGTATATATTTTCTATCAGTTCATACTTTTTTGCTTCTTCTACTGTCACCCACGCATGTTCCACTAGTTCATCTTTAGCTAACTTGATATCTCCTGCAAGATGGTCTGCACATAAACTGATGATTATGGTGGGAAATCCATTTGGTCTTATGAACACTAAACTGGATACATATCCAATATTCTTCACACTCAACCCAGTCTCTTCAAATATCTCTTTTTTCAATACTTTTTCTAGAATATCTAACCAATGGTCTTGTGTGTCTTTTGGTGTGTTGATAAAGTCTTGCATCTCAACTTTTCCGCCAGGCACACACCACATATTTGGGAATGCCTTTTCTTTCGGGCTTCTTTTACATATAAGGTATTTCCCGTCTTTTCTTATTATTCCTGTTACAGCCACATAATGTGCTTTTTCTTTGATTTCTGCCATTTTCCACCTCGTCGATAGTCAGTTATAAATGCTTGTAAATATAGAAAAGGGCAGCGTCCTTTTCTAATTAGCAAAAGGACGTAACCTTTTGCTAATATTTAAATAATTCCTCGAATTCATTTGACTAAAATGAAGTATTCAGGAAGCTTAGTTAAGGAAGAAAGAGAGAAAATATTCCAACTTTTCCTAGACAGTATAAAGCTGAAGTTCAGTGAGATAGAAAAGAAGATCAAGATTAGATCTAACATGGTAAGCTACCATCTTGAACGTATGCAAAAAGAAGGGATAGTTGAAAAGAAAGGAGATTATTACTATCTTACTAAAGATTCTGAGAAGTACTTGCCTTTTTTCTCAAATTTAGTGGGTCAAGAACTTTCTCCTTTACCTATTATTCTGGTTGCTGCGATGAGAAAAGAGAAAAACCAAGAAAAGATCTTAATGATAAAAAGAAACAGACGTCCTTACAAAGATTACCTGTCTTTGATCGGAGGGAAGATGCTTTTGGAAGAAGATTTTGAGCAGGCAAGTCTTAGACAAGTTAAACAAAAGACAAACTTAGACACAAAATTCTCATCTATGAACGCAGTACTGCAGGAGAGGGTTGAAGGGGATGATATGGTCAAACACAATTTTATCTTGTTTTTCACAAAAGTCACAACAACTCATGATAAGTTTAGGAATTCTGAGTATGGCAAGCTTAAGTGGTATACCTTGAAAGAATTAGAAAAACAGAAAGTGATTCCTTCTGACAGATGGCTGATTGAAAACAAGCTTAAAAGCAAGATCAGTGTCAGAACTTCTATCATGAATGAAAAAGACGGCGAACTAACTTCTTTTGATATTCAGAACTGATTATTTTTTCTTAAGGTAATTTTGAACTATAAATTTGTATTTTCCATTTGAGCTCACTTTTATCTCTTTTACTTTTTGGATGTGTATCTTCATTTTGCTTCCCAATCTTTTTCTTAGCTCCCATAGCATGAATTTTTCTTCTTTTTTGTTATAGTTGAGTTTTGGAACTATGTTCACACAAACTTCATCCTTTTTATCTTGCACAACCTGAGATTCTTTGATCGAGTTCAAGTACTCAAACGCCAAGATAAGTCCTGCAGAAGGAACATGATTTCCGTCAGGGGTCACTATTATGTCATTTATCTTACCTTCAACCTTTTCAATAATGGGTGATTGCCTTCCACACTTGCATTTTTTGTAAGAGATTGAGCCCCTGTCTCCAATCGCATACCGTATAAAAGGTGTTACAGGGTTAATAAATCCTGTGACTATAAGCTCCCCTTCCCCTTTTCGGTTAAGCTTATTTTTTTGTAGAACTTCTATTATTCCGTGTTCTTGACTTATGTGCATTTTTTGGTGTTCGCAGTCGCTTGCAAATAAAGCAGTTTCTGAAGATCCATATTGGTTGTACACTTTACATCCAAAAGCACTTTCTATCTCATCTCTCTGTTTTTTTGTAAGAGTTTCAGAGCTAACAGCAATTGAGTTTGGTACGTGGTTTAGGTTTACTGAGTGTTCCAGGATGTGTCGGGCAATTCTTAAAATGCTTGAAGAGTATCCTTCTATCAGTTTTGGTTTAAATCTGTCCAGTTTTTTTAAGTAGTGGCAAAGATTTTTTTTGCTTGTATGGTATGAAGAGAAAAGTAGCTGGTTATCAAAAAGATTATATCTCCAGAAGGGAGGTTTGTTATTGTCTGGAAGTTGAACTCGTCTTCCTACAAATGTTGCTTTTTTCTCACCTGCCTTGAAACCAATCGTGTTGTAAAATCGAGACATAAATGCGTAAGATTTTCGCCTAGTATCTTTATTCATTTTTATTGCCAACGGAGTCCCTGTGCTGCCGCTAGTGTGGAGAGTTAGTAATTTTTTGTTTGCAAATTTTTTTGACAAGAATGCGTTTGGTTCATCAAAAAACCTTTTTTTTAGAATTGTGGGGAAGTCTTCTAAACTAGCTTCTTTCTTTATAGTCAAGTCTTTATAGAATGGCACGTTTACTAATGCATTCTGGAGGGTTTGGCTTAATAAGTTACTTTCTATCTTGTTTAGTTCGTCTTTAGGTAACCATTGTGTTTTAAGCAACCAGTTATGATGTGTTTTATAGATGCCTCCGTATCTTATCCTTTGCTCTCTTAATCCGTAAGTGCTTACTAATATGTTTTGCAGAGCTAAAGGGCTTTTTAAGTATATTTTTTCAAGTGAATGTACATTCATCTAAGTTCGTTTCTTTTAGTTAAATTATAAAACTTTCTGTCGCTGTCTTTTTCTTATAAAATATCATCCCAGGTTAGTTATAACTAGATTGATTCAGAAGTAAGCAATCAAGAAAAGTATTCCTGTTACTGTTGTTATTGCTGTCTCACTCACGATTCTTTGTTTCATCGAATCAAAAAACAGAACAACTAATTTATTGTTAAATGGCAGTAGTGGTCTTGTGTGCACAGTTAAAAAATCAACCAACCAGTGTAGAGGTATTATGATTGCTGCAATCAAAACAACTGGGTCTCTAATTCCCAGAAGGTACAACACACCCAAAATTATTAACATGACCAAAACACCCAACGGTTCTTGTATCCCGCTTCTAACTAGTTTGTTCAACTGATCCATGTTCAAAGATTTTCTTTTTTTCTTTGACATCTTGAACATCTTAAAATATCCTGGAATGTGATCTATATCCATAAATAATGATATAAGAATTATTGGCAATAAGTACTGCTGTGCATCTGGGATTATTAGATCAACTACGAGATAACTTATGAATATATGTGCTAGTTGGTTCATTTACGATTTATTCCTTTTTGTTTTTGCACTTGTCGCAGTTCTCACAATCAGAATTTTCTTCTTTTTCTATGTCTACTGAATATATGAATGGTTTTGCTGAACTTACGACAACACTCATGTTTATGTCTTTTATGTCTGGGTTGGATCTTAGGTGCATGCTGATTATGTTCTCGATCCTCTGCAGATCATGTCCTACAATAAAGACTGATACATTATTGCTTCCGGACATTATGAATCCATTTACGAAGAAAGAACAGTTCTGCAACTGACTCAATATTTCTTCAGAATTTGGTGCGGTAAAGTCAACTCTTGCCATGTACATATCTGTTTTGTTGAACTCTATCCCTGCTGTTAATGATAATAGTCCTTTTTTCTTTAGTTTCTGTACTCGCGCATTGATAGAAGGCTGGCTCAGTTTCAAAGCTTCAGCTAAATCTGTTTGACTAACTTCTGGATTTTTAGCAAACATGGAGAGTATAACTGCATCTCTCTCGTCCACCCCCAATTTCTCTTTTAACATCCGCTCTTTTGGAGGAACGAACTTCCTTATAAACATTTCTATTTTTTATAAGATATTTTAGTATATAACCTATTTTTAATAAGCATTTTAACGCATTTTCATATATTGTGATAGTTAATTTTCAATTTAATCCAATTAATTATTCTATTTTTTATAAGAATCATCAAATCAGAGACTATTAATTATAGGCTTAATATATTGCCCTATGGATAAAACTTATATATTTAGGTTTGATCCGAGAATCTTAAAATGGACAGAAAACAACTAGAAGAACTGCTTAAAGAGTTAAAGAGTGGAAACATAGATTTTGGCCAGCTTGCAGTAGAATTCCCTGGAGTCTCAAATTATTTTGATGGAACAAATCCTGGCAAGGTTAATGAATATGATAATGGTGTTGTTAGTGTGGTGATTGAAGGATCAGGTAACGAGATGCCTTCCACATTTGGCTATATTCCTATTGGTAAATTTGAATTCAACACAGGAGAAAATCAAGAGACTATGCATTTTTTATTGGGTAATTTGATGTGGGGAGTTGGAAAAGAAAGTTTAGTCATCCCATCTAAGTATGAGAAATTAGTGATACCTAAAGATAACTATCTTATACTTACGGTGAACAAACCAAGCCTTTACATCTGTGATTACGCTAAGAAGTAAGACTAATTTTTGGTCTTACTCTCTTAAAACATCACTCAGATTCACAATAGATCTCTTAATCTCAGAACTGTCCTCAAAACCAATTCTTGGACAAGCTGTGTTTACCCAGCACTGAATGAAGTTAAAGTTTTCAAACTCACTAAAGTTGATATCATTTGAAATGAAATAGTAAAACTTCTTATCTGGATACTTAGAACTTAATTTCTTGCTAACTTCATATTGTTTCTGTCCTGGTTTAGTTGAAACCAACACACCAATCACATCAGATGATAAAAATTTAACATAAGACCCTTTGTATTTTTTCAAAACTTTGTCCATATCTTTAAGGCCTAACACTTTATCATTTCCAGATGTTGGATCATATACTATGACCTCCTTAAAACTATCTTGCTCACGTTGCGCAAGCACTAACGCAGTAGGATGAAACATTCCATCTCCAACATATAAGAACGCATCAACTTCGCCTTCTAGTTTCAAATTATCCCAGTTGCAATCACAACCTAATATCTGGAATTCAGATTCTGTTCGAGCGGGTTGAGAGCTAACAACTTTAACATTATTCTGCTGCAACTGTATAACAACATCTTCTATCTGTTCTAAAAACTGAACTGCAGTATAGATTGCTATCTTTTTACCTTTACATTTGTCAATTACAGAACTGCTTAACTTAACTTCTTTGTTATATTTTGCGGGTAGCACCATAAATTTTACCATTTTTCCTCTTTCTTGAATAAGTTATGTCCCCATTGTACAACTAGATCTGCATCAACTGACGGAATGTCACATGCTCCAAAACACGAACCCATCCATATTAGCACTTCTGCATTAGTCTGATCTCTAACTTGATCCACTATCTCTTTAGCCATTGGTTTTAACCCATCAGCTAGCTGGATCAGCACAGTTTTGTGTTTTTCTTTCTTGATTTCTGCTATCAGTTTATCAACTTCTAAGTCGTAGTTCATGGGACGAAAGAATAAGAGTTTATTCTTAAAGCTTTGGTTAAATTTTTATATTATACAATAAAGACAAATGTTATGATTAGTGTTATAGGTGCAGGTCCTGCGGGCTCATTTTATGCTTCACAAGAAAAGCATGATGATGTACATTTGTTTGAAGAACATAAAGTAGTTGGAAAGCCTTTCTCTTGTTCGGGTGTATTAACAAACTCAATTAGTAAGATAGTAAAGATCCCTGATGAACTGATCATAAGCAGGATTAAACAATTCAAAATAGTTGCTCCAAATAAAAAAGCGATCTATGTCCCATTAAAACATCCTAACTTGATTATTGACAGGACTAAGTTTGACAGGTGGCTTTTTGACAAAGCAATAGATAATGGTGCAACCTCTCACTTAAATGAAAAGTTCTTGGGTTACAAAAAAGAAAACAATGCATACAAAATTAAAACATCTAAATCAACCTACGATACAAACATGATTGTTGGTGCGGATGGTCCTTTCAGTCAGGTTGCTAAGTCTGCCAAGATTTTCAAAGAAAGAAAGTCAATCACCGGGCTTCAATCAAGATGCAAGTACAAAAATCTTGAAGAAGGTACAACAACAATCTTCTTAGACAAAGGAGATTTTGCATGGGTCATTCCTGAAGATGATAAAATAGCAAGAGTTGGAGTCCTAGGCAAACCTTCCAAGAGATTATGGAAGGATTATATGAACCTGATAGGAAAAAGGAAGATAATCCAAAACATATCTGGCGCGATCCCGGTATTCGACCCAAAACAACAATTAAGAAAGGGAAATATCTTTCTGATAGGTGATGCTGCTTCTCAACTAAAAGCAACAACTCATGGGGGTTTGGTGTTTGGGTTACAAGCAGCAAAGTACCTTGCAAATAACAAAAACACTTACGAAAAGAATTTCAAACATCTAAACAAAGAGTTGTGGATTAGTCTTAAGATGAGGCAGTTGATGAATGTCATGACAACTAAGCAAAAGAATGCTCTGATAACTATTTTCTCAAAGAAGCAAAATAAAGATGTTCTTTCAACTCATGATAGAGATTATCCTAGTAAGTTCTTGTTCAAACTGGTATTAAGGGAACCAAGACTGGTCTCATTAGGCGTAAGTCTTCTTAAGAATAGTATATTTAAACCAAAAAAGTTATAAACTCGATTTCCTAGTTCTAAACTAATATTATTTAACGAGGTGAATCAAATGAGTGAGGAAGAAGAGAAAAAGAAGGAGTACTACGATAAAGACGAAGAGACTGAAGAAGAAAAAGAAGAAGAGAAGAAAGAAGAAGGCGCAGAAGATGTAGAGACAACATCTGAAGAGGAAGAAGAGGCAGAAGAAGAGGACGAAGACGGCGAAGAAGAGGAAAAAAAGAAAGAGTATTACGAGAAGAAGGAAGAGTCTGAAGATGAGACTTGTGAAGGTTGCAAGGACGAAAACTGCGATGATGAAGATTGCAAAGATGATAAATGTGAAGGTTGCGAATAAAGCAACCTTATTTTAATTTTTTAAGAAATTAGGAACTGTTTTTTCTGAACTTACTGGATCAAATTCTAAAACTTCATCGAAAGTTAAAGGTGTTACAATTCTAGATACTAACCCATTTAGTGAATAAGGCAATCTTACTAACCTAATTCTACCCCTTGACACCCAAGGGTCTATTGCAAACTCTTTTAGCGTGTCATTTAGCTCTTCTCGTTCTTTCATCGTTAACTCAAAAGCAGATTTATCAAACACATGAAGATGCATCCCCCTCCCGCTGTACACTATTCTCAGTTTGTTAAACTTATCTTCAAGATGTTCATACAATTTTATCACTTTTTCAACAGTTTTTCTTATGCATCTGTCGCAAAAGTTTGGAAACTTTTTCTCACAGGAACAGTTCATGTTTTCTGGATCGATATCAAAAACTAGCTGTTGACACTCAACGTTTGGCCCGCCAAAACTTTTTGTAAAATTCTTTATCTTAAGCTGTAACTCTGGATCCACATAAACATTTCTATCGTAGTAAGCATCTTCGGGTAGGTAATTAACAAATTTCTTCTTTAAACCTTCAGGTCGCAAATGAATCAACTTATTTATCTTACTCTTATCTTTAATTATGCCTGTCTCAGTCCCACAATCAACCGCAAAGATCTGTGCTTTCTTAACTTTATTTTCAGAAAACCATTTTTCCACTTTTGCCAGGTCAAATTCATTAGAATAATACTCTTCTCTTTCTTCTAGTGTTGAGTGTCTTAATTCAGCCATTTTTCTTAACTAGTGCCTGCGCTTTTTAACTTTTGCCCTAAACCTTTTTATAACTAACCCTAATCTTTCATCACATGATACCACAAGAATACATAGAAGAACTGTACAAAGAGCTAAAAGACAATAGTCTGGACAAGACTCAGATATCTAAACTAAAGGTTAAGCTATGTAAGAAATACAGCCTGAAAAACATTCCTACAGATATTGAAATATATCTATCTAACTCAGATCCTAAAATAAAACATTTACTGCAATCAAAACCAACAAGGTCTATCTCAGGTGTTGTGCCTGTTGCTATAATGACTGAACCAAGTAAGTGTCCTCACGGAAAGTGTAAGATGTGTCCTGGCGGCCTAAATTCTGAATTTGGCAGTGTGCCTCAATCATATACTGGTAAAGAGCCAGCTACTATGCGAGCTATTAGAGCAAATTTTGATCCTTACATTCAGGTTTTTAATAGACTAGAACAGTTTGTTGTTCTTGGCCATAACCCTGAAAAAGTAGAACTGATTATCATGGGTGGAACATTCATAGCGCAAGACAAAGAGTACATTGAGAATTTCACAAAATATGCGTTCAAAGCGATGAATGACTTTTCAGACATTTTCTACGAAGACAAGAAATTCAACATAGACAAGTTCAAAGAATTTTTTGAGATGCCTGGTGAAGTGGGCTCAAAAGACAGAGTTGCTAATATTCATAAGAAGTTAAACGAGCTAAAGCAGGACTGCGTTCTTGAAGAAGAACAAACTAAGAACGAAACCTCTAACATCAGATGTGTTGGATTAACAATAGAAACAAGACCTGATTGGGGTTTTAAGGAGCATGGAAACGAGATGTTAAAACTTGGTTGTACAAGAGTTGAGCTGGGGATACAATCAACAGATGATAATGCACTAAAAGCAATTGAAAGAGGCCACACCATCCAAGATAACATTAGATCGATAAAAGAATTGAAAGACTTAGGTTTCAAGCTTAATTTTCATTACATGCTTGGTCTGCCAGGTGTAACTAAAGAACAAGACTTAGAATTATTCAAACAACTATTTGAAAATTCAGATTTCCAGCCGGATATGCTTAAGATATATCCTTGTATGGTTATGAAAGGCACAAAACTTTACAGAGATTGGAAAGAAGGGAACTACACACCATTAACAACAATTGAAGCAGCAGAACTGATTGTAGAATGCAAAAAGTATGTTCCTAAATATTGCAGGATAATGAGGGTGCAGAGAGACATCCCAACTTATAGGACTGAAGCAGGTGTTGATAAGACTAACCTAAGACAGTACGTTGATAACCTAAAGAAAGAGAAAGGTGTTACATGTAATTGCATCAGATGCAGAGAAATCAAAGACACGTTAAAAGAAGATGAAGACATCTCTTACGAAACAACTAAGTATGAAGCATCGGGAGGAACTGAATATTTTATTGAAGCAACCACTGAAGATGATAAACTTTTAGGATTTTGCAGGCTAAGATTTCCTTCAGAATCATTAAGAGACGAAATAACAACTAAATCATCGATCGTCAGAGAACTGCATGTTTACGGTCAGGCATTAGCCATAAAAGGTAAAGGAACAACCCAGCATAGAGGCATTGGTAAAACTCTTCTAAAAATTGCAGAAGAACTTTCTAAACAACACAACAAAGACAAAGTTGTTGTCATAAGCGGCATTGGCGTTAGAGAGTATTACAAGAACCAAGGTTATTCTAAAGAAGGACCATATATGACAAAGAAGATCTAGAACTTAAACAACTTCTTCTCAAACTCAACTATTTTTCCATCAATAACATCGACACCTTCAGATTTCAAGATCTTGACCTTCTCACTAACTCCAAAAGCGAACCCTCCAATAGAACCATCTGAATTAACAACTCTATGACATGGAACTTTAGGTGCATAAGGGTTTTTGTTCATTGCATTGCCTACTGCTTGGTATGCTTTACCCCCAAGTGCTTTTGCAATCTCTCCATAAGTTGTAACTTTTCCTTTAGGAACTTTCTTGAGTAAAGAATAACATTTTTCATTAAATGTTTTTTCAGCCATCTTAACAAATCATTTGCATAACTGCTCTTCCAACAGACAAGCATTGCACTT
This sequence comes from Candidatus Nanoarchaeia archaeon, assembly GCA_028279745.1. GTDB lineage: Archaea > Nanobdellota > Nanobdellia > Woesearchaeales > JANQNC01 > JANQNC01. The sequence continues at coordinate 306,921 of JANQNC010000001.1, read as the reverse complement.
CTCACCTACACATGCATCTCCACATTTAGAACAGTATTTGAACTCTTTTTTGTTCTTGTACCTCTCTTTCAAAGTAGGCATGATTTCCATAAAAGAATTCACAACTCCATTTTTTATTCCTGGGACTTCTTTTTCTATCTCATGTAACTTCAATTTAATCTTTTTTCTGAATGACATGTCTGAATGTGGGCAATCACAAAAACATAGGTTGAATTCTTTGTATTTTGCGTAGAGTTTTGCCTCTATGTCTAGTATGTGATACAAAGGTTTTACTCTTGGGACAAACTTTTCATTAGCAGATACTCCAACTATTGGTCCTAATGAAGCATTATTTCCCATGTTCCCCTTAAACAGGTTCATCAGGAAATTCTGTGCCTCATCATCCATGTTGTGTCCTGTTGCTAGTTTTGTAGCTCCCAACTCACGAGCTTTCTTGTTTAACAGTGATCGTCTGAATGTTCCGCATATGGTGCAGGGGGTTTTTCCAAATTCATTTATGGCTTTTTCTCTAAGCTGGTCCATTGTTTTGCCATATCTGTCCTTGAAAGAAAATATTTCTAGTTTAATATCATATTCTTTACAAAAGTCTTTCAGATTGTCTAATGCCTCATTCCTGTATCCATTAATCCCTTCATCTATCGCTAAAGAAAAGAATTTAATGCCTCGTTTCTTACAATACTTGTTGACTACATAGAGTAAAGACATTGAGTCTTTTCCACCAGATGTAGCTACGCAGACTTTATCTTCCCTATTAAACAGTCTATACTTATTTATCGTCCTAAAAACTTTTGATTCAAAATAATCAAAGAAGTGTTCTTTGCATAGTTTATGGTTTGTAGTCCAGTATACTGCTTCCCTTTCACATTTAGTACATTTCATTTTAATTTAGATCTTCTGAGACTATCTCCCGAAAATCCCTCTAATGAGAAGAACTTATAGGTTATTTATAAAGGTAATGATAAACCACTAAAATTAGCTATTGGGTATACCCTAGCAATAGGGCTTTTTTATTAAGCTCAATCAGCTCTTCGCTTGCTTTTGGTAACACTTTCTTAACCATGCTTTTAGCAAGTTTAATGTCTAATGTCCTATTTTTTTTTAGGTACGCTCCAACCATGACCATGTTGGTTGCTTTTTTATTTCCGAGTTTTTCTGCTATCTTGGTTGCATCAACTTCAACAACACATACATCATCTCTAGACACTTTGGTTTTGCAATCAGAAGTGTTTAGGATTACCAGTCCATTTTTTTCAACTAGGTTCTCATACTTATCTAGTGCGGGTTGGTTAAGTATCAGTAACACAGTTGGTTTAGTTATGATTGGGCTTTCAATTTTTTTGTCAGATAGGATCATCGAAGAGTTTGTTGTTCCTCCACGCATCTGAACACCATATGAAATTGTGCCGCAGATCTGCAAATTCTGGTTCATAGCAGTATTTGCCAGCAGGCTCCCTGCCAATATTATGCCTTGCCCTCCGTGTCCTGCAATTATTATTTTTTCTTTCATTATCTGTTCTTCCGTTCGTCTTTGAAAACTCCAACAGGGAGAAATTCCTGCATTTTATCAACAAAGTTCAAGGACTCTTTTATGTCATTCTTCCAACCTGTAGGACAAGGTGATAATATCTCAATGAATGAATATCCCTTTCCATCCTGTTGACATTGAAATGCTTTTTTTAGGGCTTCTTTTATATTTTTTAAACTGCCTGCACTATTCATGGCTAAACGTTCGATATAGGTTGGGCCATCAAGAGTTGCTAACAGCTCACACATTTTTATTGGGTTGCCTTCAAAGTTAGCCCCTCTGCCTTTTGGGGTTGTTGTTGATACCTGTCCGGGCAAGCTGGTTGGTGCCATCTGCCCCCCAGTCATCCCATAAACTGCATTATTTATGAAAATGATTGTTATATTTTCTCCGCGGTTAGCAGTATGGATTGTTTCATTTGTTCCAATCGCTGCAAGATCACCATCCCCCTGATATCCTAGCACAAATCTGTCAGGAAGGCATCTTTTTATTGCACTTAACACGCTTGGAACTCTGCCGTGCGCACATTCGATAACATCAAGATCAAGATAGTCATAAACCAGAACCGAGCAACCCACTGGAGAACTCATTATAGTTTTTTCTCTCAGACCCATCTCATCTATCACGTGGGCAATTAGTTTATTGATCATTCTATGGCCGCAACCAGGGCAGTAATGCATCTTTACATCTTTTAATGTTTTTTGTGAAGTCATTTTTTCATGTTCCTAAGTTTTGTTAGTATCTGGTCTGTATCGGGGTACCAACCGCCGCCGTATCCAAAATGCAGTATTCTCCCTTTACAACCAAGTGCGAGTTTAACATCTTCGATCAGTTGACCGTTGCTCATTTCAACAACCAAGAAATCACGTCCTCTATATTTTTTTAGAATCTTGTTTGGAAATGGCCAAAGTGTTATTAGTTGTATCGATCCCACTTTCATCCCTTCCTTTCTTGCAAGATGAACAGTTTCTTGAGCAACTCTTGCAGTTATGCCGTAAGCAACAATGATAATTTCTGCATCTTCAGTTTCAAATTCCTTAAATAGAGTTAGTTCGTCAGATATTTTTTTATACTTTTTTTTGAGATGTAGGTTGTGTTTGACTAGAAGGTCAGGAGGATCTAATCGGGTAGTCTTCACCAAATGTCTTTGCCTATCTTTACATCCAGTTAGAGCCCAATCATCTTTTGATGGTAAAGGCAGTATTGGTTTATATTTTTTCAATTCAACTGGCTCTATCATTTGGCTAATGATTCCATCTCCAAGAATTAAAACGGGGTTTTTATGATGGTCGGCATAATCAAATGCAGCCATCGTAAGATCGTATATTTCTTGGTTTGTGGACGGTGCAAGTACAATCAATCGATAATCGCCATGACCTCCTCCTTTTACGGACTGAAAAAGATCTGCTTGGGATGCTCTTAGATTGCCAAGCCCCGGTCCTGCTCTAACCATGTTAACTATGACGCAAGGGAGTTCTGCGGCAGCAATATAAGATATTCCTTCTTGCATCAGAGATACTCCTGGCGAACTTGAGGAAGTCATAGATCTGGCTCCTGTAGAAGCAGCACCAAAAATCATGTTGATTGAAGATACTTCCGATTCTGCTTGAATGAAAGTTCCGTTGCTTTTCGGCATAAGTTTTGACATCAGTTCAGGTATTTCATTTTGGGGTGTTATGGGGTAGCCTGCAAAAAATGTGCAGCCTGCTTCAATACTTGCGTGAACAAGTGCGTGACTTCCTTTCATTAATTCTTTTTTCATATTAATTAAAATTACCCCCCAATATAAACATCAGGCAGTAATATTTAAACTTTATCAAACAAGTTATTGGCCTAATATGCTGCCCTCAAGGGTTAAGTTTATTTTAGAAACATTTAAAAACCAAATAAGCCCAAATCAACTAAAAAAGGGGTTTAAATGGTAACGATAAAGATTGGGGGTCCTGCTGGATCAGGAGTTATGACTGTAGGCACCACTATAGCTAAAATTCTAAAAAAGTCTGGATTATATGTATACACTTGTACAGATCACCCTTCCTTGATTAAAGGAGGCCATAACCAAGTTATGGTTTATGCTGAAAACCATAAGATCAATTCAAACATCTATAGACTAGACATTCTTGTCGCTATTGATGAAACAACTATAACTAAACATGCTCAAAGTATAAGAGAAGGCGGTGCTTTAATTTATGACAGCGGAGCTGTAAAGAATTTAAACATTGACAGAAAAGATATTCATATTGTTCCTGTTCATCTTAAAGGCTTGGCTGAAGAAGTTGGCAATAAGATTTATGCAAACACTGTTGCTTTGGGTGCAATCTGTGGATTACTTAATACTGATGAAGAAATAACTACAAATATTCTAAAATCTACATTCCAAAAGAAAGGAGATGAAATTGTTAAACAAAATATTGAAGCACTGAAGAAAGGTTTTGATATTGCAAGAGAAAAGGAATTTGACACTAAGGTTGAGAAACAAGAAGATAATAACAGGATAATGATTGATGGCAACACAGCTTTGTCATACGGGGCAATTAAAGCAGGTTGTAAATTTATCTCTGCGTATCCTATGACACCTGCAACTTCTATAATGCAAACTCTAGCAAAGAATGAGATGGATTATAACATTGTTGTAAAACAAACAGAAGATGAGATTGCTGCTGTAAATATGGCAATCGGTGCAGCTTTTACAGGTGTAAGAGCTATGACTGCCACATCTGGAGGAGGTTTTGCTTTGATGTCCGAAGCTTTGGGGATGGCTGCTTTAGCTGAAGTTCCTTTGGTTATGGTTGAAGTGCAAAGAGGGGGTCCAAGTACAGGAATCCCAACTTACACTGCGCAAGATGATCTAAGATTTGTTATGCACGCTTCACAAGGAGAGTTCCCAAGAATTGTTATCGCACCGGGAGATGCTGAAGAGTGCTTTTATGAAGGGTTTAATGCATTTAACTTAGCAGAAATTTATCAGACTCCTGTAATCTTAGTTTCAGATAAAGAATTGGCAAGTGCAAAAACTACGATTGAGAAATTTAACACAGATAACTTAAAAATTAACCGAGGCAAACTGATGTCTGATGAAGATATGAAGTCTTCAGTTGATTTCAAAAGACACTTATTGACAGAAGATGGGATTTCACCAAGATCTGTTCCTGGCCAACCGAATGGTTTGCATGTGGGCTCAAGCTATGAGCATGATGAAACAGGGTTTACTTCTGAAGGTGCTCAGAACCACATTGACCATATGGACAAGAGAGCTAGAAAGCTAGATCACATTTTTGATTTTGTTAAAGGGATCGAAGTTTATGGGGAGGATGAATTTGATGTTCAGTTGATTATTTGGGGTTCAACTAAGGGCGCATGTGTAGATGCACTTCCAGAACTGGAAGAACTAGGCATAAAGGCGAGAATCATACAGGTAAAGTATGTACTTCCATTTCCCACACAGCAGTTTGGGGATATACTTGACAACGATAAACCTATATTGATTTTAGAACATAACAAGAGCGGCCAGCTAAGAGGAGTGATTAGAGAGAACACAGGAATTTTATTAGAAAACTTTTACGGCAAGTATGATTCAAGGCCTATCTATCCTGAAGATGTGGTTGAACAAGTAAGAAAATTGTTAAACAAGTAAAATGGCAGATATAAAAGACTTTCAAGAACCAACTCACACCAACACTTGGTGTCCAGGTTGCGGCAATTTTGGTATTTTGATGAGCATTCAGAAAGCGTTTGCTCAACTTAACCTAGACCCTAAAGACACAGTTGTTGTCTCAGGTATTGGGTGTAATAGTAAAATACCTCATTACATTAAGACTTATGGTTTTGAAAGTATTCATGGAAGAGCGTTGCCTGTTGCGACAGGTGTTAAGTTAGCAAACCCAGACTTAAATGTTGTTGTGTGTGCAGGCGATGGTGATGCTTGCAGTATAGGTTCAGCTCATTTCTTACATACATTAAGAAGGAATGTTAACCTTTGTTACATAATCCACAATAATCAAATTTATGCGTTGACTAAATCTCAGTACTCTCCGACAACTGAAAAAGGGTATGTTTCACCAACAACACCTCATGGATCAATTGAGATCCCATTTAATCCTTTGGCGGTTGCTGTAACTGCAGGAAGCACATTTGTTGCGAGAGGTTACGCTGGTAACATCCCACAGCTTACAGAATTGATCAAGAAAGGAATTAATCATCATGGTGTTGCGGTTATCGAAGTATTACAGCCTTGTGTGTCTTGGAGAAAAGATAAATCATTTGATTTCTACAAAGATATATTATATGATGTTGCTGATGAGAAATTTGACACAACAAACAGATCTAATGTACTCAATTTTTTATTGGAGCATGATATATACGATGGCAAAGTTGCTACGGGTATATTCTATAAGGAAGATAAGCCAACATATAGTGACGAGTTAAAAATAGGGGACAAGTCCTCTGTCGCTAAACAGGATATTGAAAGTATTGACATTTCTCCATTGCTTGATAGTCTTGAATGAGAAAGCTTTTTAATATATCGACTAACTATATGTAACATGAAGTTACTTGTCAAGCTAAAGAAGTATATTCACTTGTATGTTATAGGTTTGCTGTTGCTTATAGGCACAATTTTCTTGTTTTCCAAACAGGATTTAGACAAGTTGATCCCTTCTTTATTTGAAGCAAATTTTTTACTGGTTTTTTTAGCATTTGTTTTTTTTATGGTATATTTGTTTGCAAAATCATTGATATTCAAACGGGTTTTGAAGTTGGTCGGGTTCAAAGTTGGAAAGATTTCCTCGTTTAGGGTTATTCTGTCCTCTTTTTTTGTGTCTGAGACTTTGCCGTCCCAGATGGGTTCTTTGTATAGGTTTTATGTTATGAAAAGTTTTCTTGGCATTAAAGTTTTGAGGTCTGCAGCAGCAATATCTATAGACTTGATTGTTGGACTGATGATAACTTTTTCTCTTGCAGCAACAGGTATTTTAGTGGTACTAAGCAGGGGGTTTAATTTTCAGATAAACTATGTATTATTTGTGTTTATGTTTGTAGTTATGTTGGCTTTTTTTGTGCTTCTTTCGATTAATAGAAAAGTAATAATAAACTTTCTTAAGGTGCGTTTTAAGAACTGGGTCAGATTACAAAAATTAGTTGGGGAGATAGATTTGAGCACCAATAAGTTTAACAGATTAGACTTAGTTATATTGGGTTTGATAGATATTTTAAGTGCTTTCATAGCAACATTGATGCTGTTCACTTTAGGTCTGTCGGTTGGTGAGTTATTGCCTTTTTTCTCTTTGCTATTTGTGCTTCCTTTAATATACATCCTTAACTGGTTGCCTTTAACTGTTGGGGGTATAGGTATAACCGAATTAAGTCTTAGCTCAATCCTGGTCTTGTTTGGTGTAAGTCCGTTGGTTGCATTACAGATTGTATTGTTGAATCGTGCAGTGCGTATTTTGGCTGTTTTGGTTGGAGGAGTTAATTTACTTACGATTAAGTCAGTAAAAATCAAGGTTTAGAATAGTATTTTAGGAAAAATATATAAAGGGATTTCAGAGTTTATGTTTAATCATATAGGGGTGTTTGAAAATAGTTAAGTTTAGAACATTGTTACAAGGATTCATAGATTTATTGCTTATAAATTTGGTTCTTCTGTTATCTATTGTCATCCGTTTTGGAGATTATGCGCCTCAGAACCCCATAAAACTTATCGGATTGGTTTCAGTTTTGGGTGTTGGTTGTTTATATTTTGCAGGGATTTATAGGAGGGATAAGAGATTATCAAACCCAGATATTATCTATAAGATTTTCAAGAGTATGACCTTGACTTATGTGCTTATCATAATCGTGACTTTCTTTGTAGAGAACTTTGCGCCAAGAACAGTTTTAGCTTTATCTTGGTTTGCAAATATACTGTTGCTTAGCGGTTTTAGGGTTTTGATTAATGCAAATATTCCCTTAAACGTCCTTATAGTTGGTGCTGGAAATCAGGGCAGGAAAGTTGTGAAAGACTTGCATTACAATTCTAATATTGTGGGGTTTGTCGATGATTCTGTAACTGGCAGTGTGGGGGATCATAAAGTTATAGGTAAGACCGAAGATATTTCTTCAATTGTTTCAACGAAAGGAGTTCATGAGATTATAATAGCATTATCCCTAAAAGACAATAAGCATGTTCTTGACAGCGTGATGGATTGCAAGACAAATGTAAAAATTGTTCCTGATTTTTATGAGATCTTAACGGGGCACACTAACCTGCAAAATATGGGTGCGCCTTTGATCGATCTTAATCTTTTCCCTATAGACTCCAGGTACATTAAGATGAAACGATTCTTTGAGGTGCCTGTGGCTTTTACTGGTCTGGTTATGTCTCTTCCGTTTTTTGCAGCGATTTCAGCTCTTGTTAAGATAACCTCAAAAGGCGATATTCTGTTCAAACAAAAAAGAGTTGGAAAAGGTGGGAAGGAGTTCACTTTATACAAGTTTAGAACAATGGTGGATGATGCTGAAAAGAAAACAGGACCTGTTTTATTAAGTGTTAATAGTGGAGATAGTAGGATAACCTTTATAGGGAATATTCTAAGAAAAACACATCTTGATGAACTTCCACAACTGTTGAATGTTCTTAAGGGAGACATGGGCTTTGTTGGCCCAAGACCTGAAAGACCTTTCTTTTCAAATAAGTTCAGTAAGGAAGTTGAAGATTGGGATAGACGACTTGATGTTAAACCAGGTATGACAGGTCTTGCTCAAGTTAAGGATAGTTGTTCTTTAGATCCACAAAGAAAGGCTATGTATGATCTATACTATGTCAAGAATCAATCTTTGCTTCTTGATATTAATATTGCGTGGAGTACTGTTGGAAAAATTCTGAGAAACTTTAAAAAATGAGATATTTTATTGAAGAATTTAAAGAATCTGATTCTAGGGAGTGGAATGAGTTCGTAAATGCAAATAAAGAACTTACAATTTTCCATACGGTTGAGTGGAAAAAGATAATGGAGGAAACTTTTGGGTTTAAGCCAGCATATTATGTTGTTAAAACTGAAGATAAGGAGATTGTGGGTGTCTGTCCTGCATTTATTGTTAAGGAATTTTTCAAAAAAGCGATAGTGTCGATGCCTTTCTTTGAATATGGGGGGCCTTTCATAAAAGAAGGATACAAAGAAGCTTACAAAGATCTATTCAAGGTGTACAAATCATTTGTCGATGAAAAAAAGGTAAAGTATGTTAAAATAAGATCATTACCTTCAGACGCGGACTATGGAGAAACCGGATTTAATAAAGAGTTAGAAGCGTACAGCTTTTTCATAAGTTTAAAAGACAAAAGTTTCGATGATGTGTGGAACAGTTTCACAAAAGATTCAGGCGTTAGAACTGAATACAATCGGTCTGTCAGGTTTGGTGTCGAAGTAAAGAATCAAAAAAATCCTGAAGTGATTTACAAGCTTATCTCTGCAAAAGACGCTAAGCTTGGAAGCCCAACATTTCCTAAAAAGTTTTACGTTAATGTTGACAAGCATCTTAAGACAAGATTATTTTACACAAACTCTATGCTTAAAGAAAATCCGATTGCTTCAATGACTAGCCTTTCATTTAATGGTGAGCTTTTACTTCATCAGTTAGGTTCTGATAAGGAGTATATGAAGAAAACATCAACAGACATTTTGTTTGTTGAACAGATCAAAAGAGCCATCAATACAGGATGCCTAAAAATAGACTTTGGCAGATCAAAGCCTGGCTCAAGCCATTCTTTTTTCAAGAAGAAGTATGATTGTGAAAGAAGGGACATTTACACATATACTTACCCTGAAAGTTTTTCTGAAGACAGATATGAAGGAAGATCTTTTGGGAGCAAGATAATCAAGAGTTTCCCTTTTATTTTTACAAAGACTTTTATAGGTGCTTGGTTAAGGAAGAACGTTGCGTTATAGAAAATGTCAAAACAAGAAGAACTAGATATTTTAAAACAAAAGATTGTTGATAATCTTGAATGTCCTCTTAAGGATGCAGCAACTAACTTAGTTTTTGGTAAAGGAAATCCTGACGCAGATATTTTATTTATTGGCGAGGCTCCTGGAGCGCAGGAAGACCTGCAAGGTATACCTTTTGTTGGTAAAGCAGGACAACAGCTAGATGAATTGTTGCACTCTATCGGTTTATCTTTGGATGATGTTTACATTGCAAACATTCTGAAGTACAGACCTCCTGAAAATAGAGATCCAAAGACTGATGAGATCAGAAGTCATACTCCTTATTTGATTGAGCAGATCAAGATTATTAAACCTAAGCTGATTTGCACGTTGGGTAATTTTTCCACTAAGTTTGTTCTTGCTAAGTTTGATGTTGATGGTATGAAAAAGATTCAAGGGATCAGTTCTTTGCATGGTGATCCAGTAGATGTTCAAGTTGATGGTTTAAGCTTTAAGGTGATGCCTTTGTATCATCCTGCTGCAGTAATTTATCGTAGAGCTTGGAAGGAAGATCTAGAAAAAGACTTCTTAAAGATTAAAGATTTTCTTTTATAAATGAATGGCTAACTTTTATAAAAAAAGTTAGAACCCCTTATACTTATGTTAGAGAACGCTAAAAAGACTTCGCAGATGCTTTTGGATAAGACGTCTAGGACGTTTGCATTAAACATACCTCTTCTTGATGAGAACAAAAGAGAGGAAGTCCAAAACCAGTATCTGTTTGATAGGGTTGCTGACACTATTGAAGATTCTAACCATTCTGTTAATGACAAACAGTCCATGCTTAGAGACTTTGTGACTTTTTTGAGAAGCGAAGACAAGCCAAGATTATATGCTTTGGTTTTGGAAGTTCATCAAAAGACAATAAATGATCATGATAAAGTTTTATTAGAGCACATAGGTTCTGTAGCTAGTGTATTCAACTCATTTGATTCTAAGACTAAAGATCTCTCTCTTTTTTGGTTGGATGAGATGTGTAAAGGTATGAGTAAATATGTTGAGAAAAAGGTTGTGAATTTTTCTGATTTGAACGATTACTGTTATTATGTTGCTGGCACAGTTGGAAGATACTTGACTGACTTGGTTGGTGTAAAAGACAAGTTTCATGAGTTTGACAATGATGAAGCTGTTAGTTTTGGAAGATTCTTGCAGAAAGTGAACATAATCAAGGATTTTTACAAGGATGCGTGTGAAGGCAGAAGTTTCTGGCCTAGCAAACTATTTAGAGGTCAAAGTGTGGGTTCAGTTCTTGCAAATCCTAAGGGTAATCTGGAAATGTTGGCTAGGATGGTTGACAGCGCAGCAGAAGAGATCGAACCAACTTTTAGTTACATACAGAAGATTCCAAAAAAGTTAGAAGGTTATAGGAAGTTTTGTTATCTTCCTGCAGTTTTAGCTATGAAAACTCTGGATAAGTTAGAGGGTAATCCTCAAGTTTTCACTCATAACCCTGTTAAGATCACAAAGGTTCAACTTTTCTCCTCTCTTTACAGGACTAAGTGGGGTCTGTTTGGGAATAAGGATTTCGAGAGATACAAGCAAGAGGGTTATGAGAAGACCATGTTTAATGGTGTGGGTATGCCAGATTATATTCCTTCTAAATAGAATTCTTTAGAATTGTTTATTTTGACATTTCTCTCAGTTCCTAAAGATATCCTTTCTTTCAAAACGACTTGTTTATACGAAGAATTCATTCCAACCGAGGTATTATTTTTTCCATGTTGTATAATCAATACTTTACCTTCCCAACCGATCCAAGAATTGTTTATTTCCTTGGCAATTTTATGAAACAAGGTAGTTGTCTCTCTTGTTCTTCTTTTTAGCTCGTTGGTTGGAACAGGTTTTAGTTTTGCTGCTTTTGTTTTTGGTCGCGGCCAGAACCTTGATATGTTCATTAGGTCTGGTTTTGTTTCTTTTATCACTCTTATTGTTTCTTCAAAGTCTTCTTTTGATTCTGTTGGATATCCGCATATTATGTCTGTCAGTATTGTTATTTCAGGAATCTCTTTTCTTAGTTTGTGAACAATATACACAAAGTCTTCAACACCATATTGTCTGTTCATATCTTTTAGGACTTTATTGCTTCCTGCTTGTAAGGGTATGTGAATAAATTTGTAAACTTTATCATCCTTCATAATTTCAATTAGATCCTCCAGAAAGTCTAGAATGGAATTAGGATTTGCCATCCCAACTCTTACTTTGAAATTTCCTTTAATTTTTACAACTTCTTTCAGTAATTCAACTATGTTTGTTTTTAGATCATATCCATAACACCCGTTGTCTTGTGATGTCAACCATATCTCTTTTGCGCCCTCGCTAACGGCACAAGTTACATGTCTGATGATCTCCTTTATCGGAACCGAGACTAGATTTCCTCTGGCTTGCTTCGTTTTACAATAGTTGCATGAACCTAAACAGCCTTGAGCGATTGGAACTATCTCAATCAATCTGTTTTTCCTTCTCTTAGGTAAGTTTAATCTGCTCTCACCAGAATCGCCTAGTTTGGAAACAACTTGCCCTTCAAGTGTGTTTTCAACAACTTCAACTATCTTATCTACTTCTCTAGGCCCTATACAAGAATACTGTTTAACAACATCTGCATCTTTTTCTGCTTGCGGGATACATCCTGCAATCACTATTTTCTTTCCAAGTCTATCCAACTCTTTTAATTTCTTCTTAAAATTTGATTCTGTGGGGCCTTTAACAGTGCATGTGTTAAACACGACCAACTCTGCATCATTCAGATCTTCAACGATTAGGTAGTCATTTTCCATCAGCAATCCTGCCATTATCTCTGTGTCTGCTTGGTTTGCTGAACATCCTTGTGTCATAAAGTGTATCTTATTCATTTTTGATTAAGAAATAAATTCTTCTAATTCTGCTGCTATTTTTTTATAATTGAATCTTCTTGCCCACTCCAATCCATTTTTACCAAGTTTTTCTCTTAACCTTTTTTTCTCTAATAAGTTGTTCAAGCTGTTGTATATATCTTTCTCATCGTTTCCATTTACAAGCAGACCGTTATGTCTGTGTGTTATTGCAGAGGGAACCCCTCCTGAATTTCCGCCTATGACGGGTTTTCCACAAGCGTTTGCCTCTAAGAATACGATTCCAAAACCTTCAGTGTAAAATGTTTTTTTGTCTTTGTTCATAATAGGTCTGTTTGGCATTGCAAATATGTCGCATAGATTATAGTAATCAACAAGTTCTTTTTCAGGAACTTCTCCCGCAAATGTTACATGTTTGTTAAGATTCATATCTGAAACTAATCTTCTAAGTTTTGATCCTTCTTCACCCTCGCCAACTATCAGGTATTTTAGAGAGGGGTGTTCTTTTATTAATTTTGGGAGGAGTTTTATAATTTTTCCATGCCCTTTCCCTTCATCCAATCGAGCCAAGGTCAAGATAACCTTTTTATTTTTTAGGCCATGTTTTTTCATTAACTCCTCGCTTTTTTGTTTTGGTTTGAATTTGTCTAACTTGGCTGCAGGGTATATGATTTTGATATTTTTGTTATATTTTTTGATTAGGTTTTTTGTGTAATCACTTATGGCAATAATTCCTTTTGCGTGTTTCAAACATTTTTTTTTAAAGAACCCCGATCTGCTTCCAGATATTATTCCCGTCACTTCTTCAGCAAGAACGTAGAGATAGTAATTTTTTCCAAATATAAATTTGATTGCTAGAGCAGTTAAACAAGAGTTTAGGTGTCCAAAAAGAATTTTTTTTATTTTTTCTTTCCTTATGAGTCTGTTTAATCTTAGTAATTCTTTAAAGACTAATGAATCTAACATGGACACTTTCCTTGTTCTGTATATCTTAAACTTTTGTTTTTTATCAAACTCTCTATAGCCCTTAGTTTTTCCTGTAAAAACTACAATCTCCTGGGGGTTAAGTGTTCTACAGATATTATAATAAAGTGTATGAGATCCCCCTCTTGCGGGAGAAAAGTTAGGCACGATGAGTAGTTTTTTCATTTTAGTGAGTTTCAGAATTAGAAATATAAACCTTTGCATAACCTTTTTAAGGGGAGGATTGCATCCTGAAAGTTTATGGACACAAAAACGAAAGAAGAGATGGAATCTCAACAGTATAGGTTTGCCGGCAGTCATTCAGCTGTGAAGGTTTGTGGTTGGACTAAAAATATGATTCGTGGCAGAGGCGGATGTTATAAGCTGAAGTTTTATGGTATCATGAGCCATCAATGTCTGCAGATGACTACTTGTCTTTCATGTGCTAATAGGTGTTTATTCTGTTGGAGAGGACATAAAGAACCTGTTGCTAAAGAATGGCAAGGAGATGTAGACGAACCTGATCTAATTCTCACTAGAAGTATCGAAGCACACATTAAACTACTGCAAGGTTTTGGTGGAAATGAGAATGCTGATAAAAAAGTGTTAGAGCAGAGTCAGACTGTAAGGCATGTTGCATTATCTCTTACAGGAGAACCTTTAATCTATCCTAAACTGAATGAATTCCTTGCCCTTTGTAATAAACAGAACATTTCTACGTTTATGGTTACTAATGGTCAATACCCTAAGCATTTGGCGGATATGGATCAAGTCACTCAGTTATACATTAGTTTAGATGGTCCTAACGAAGAGGTTTGGAAAAAGATTGATGTTCCTTTGTTTAAGGATTCTTGGGACAGAATGTTGCAATCATTAGACCTAATGTCAACTAGAAAAGACAGAACATGCATAAGGATAACTTTACTTAAAGATATGAATATGATCGAGCCTGAAGGGTATGCTAAACTTATCGAAAGAGGCAGTCCTGATTTTGTTGAAGTTAAAGGTTACATGTTTGTTGGTGCTTCAAGACAGATTTTAGATAAATCCAACATGCCTTACCATGAAGATGTTGTTGAGTTCACTAAAGATTTGATTCAATACTTAGATGATTACGAGATTGTTTCTGAACACATTCCATCAAGAGTTATACTGTTGGCAAAAAAGAAATTCAAAATAAACAACAAATGGATGTCTTGGATCGATTTCAAGAAATGGCACAATTTAGTCAATTCAGACAAAGATTTCTCCACAGAAGATTATTTACTTCCAACACCAGAGACTGGCTTGAGCGGCAAAGGAACAAAAGACAAAATAGAAAAAGATGAGTGTGAGTTGGATTAACCTTTCACCACACCCATTGGTTTCAGTTGAACAACTAGCTTGCCTATTCCTGCTGCGTCGCTTACTTTGACTACTTCATCAACATCCTTGTATGCGCCAGGTGCTTCTTCACTAACTCCTTTCCATGATGCTGCTTTTACGTAAATGCCTTGTTCTTTAAGACTTTCTTTAACATCTTCTCCTCTCCAGTTCCTATTCGCTTCATGTCTTGACATCAGTCTTCCTGCTCCGTGTGCAGTACTCCCAAATGATTCTTCCATTGATTTTTCTGTTCCAACTAAAACATATGATGAAGTACCCATCGATCCAGGTATTAGGATTGGTTGCCCTACTTCTCTATATTTAGAAGGGATTTCATCGCTTCCAGGTCCAAATGCTCTGGTCGCACCCTTTCTATGAAGATAAGCTTTGAAAGTCTCACCATCAACAGTATGTTCTTCTATCTTTGCTATGTTGTGTGCTACATCATACAAAGTATGCAATTCAGCTTTTTCAAATATCTCTTTGAATGATTTTCTTACTTGATGTCCTATTATATGTCTATTTGCCCACGCAAAATTAGCTGAAGCAACCATTCCTGCAAAATAGTCATTTGCGATCTGTGAACCTGAGGGTGCATAAATAAGATCTTTTTCAGGTAGTTTTTCCATTATGTCTGGGTAGTTGTCTTCCATCTTTCTCAAATAATCTGAACAAACTTGGTGGCCCAATCCTCTCGAACCACAATGTATCTGTACTACAACTTGTCCTTCTTCAAATCCAAACACTGAAGCAGCTTCTTTATCAAATACTTTTGATACATATTGTATTTCTAGGAAATGGTTTCCTGCTCCTAATGTTCCAAGTTGTTTTCTTCCTCGAGCTTTTGCTTTAACGCTTACTTTTGAAGCATCTGCACCTTTCATGGATCCTTGTTCTTCGCAATGTTCAACATCTTCTTCAGTCCCATATCCTTTTGTTAGTGCCCATTTGGCTCCTTTTACAAGCACTTCGTCTAGCTCTTCATCTGTTAGTTTTATTTCTGATTTTGATCCTACTCCTGCTGGCACGTTTTCAAAGAATTGTTCAAGCAGATGTCTTACTTTTGGTTCAACTTCGTCTTTTGTTAGGTTGGTTGTTAATAGCCTTACACCGCAGTTGATGTCAAACCCTATTCCTCCTGGGGAGATACATCCTTTTTCAAAATCTAACGCTGCAACTCCCCCAATACTAAACCCGTATCCTTGGTGTGCGTCTGGCATCATCATTGAAAAGCCTCTTATCCCAGGCAATGATGCAACATTTACTCCTTGCTGAATGCATTTATCTTCCTGCATCTTTTTTAGCAGTTTTTCACTTGCGAATATTTTCAAAGGTACTTTCATCGGTCCTTTTTTGTCTACTATGAATGAATAATCGTTTAGTTTTTTTGGTTCTATTTTTTCTTCCATTTTTCCTCCTTAAAGATCGTGGACTACTTGGACTATTACTTGTCCGTCTTCTTCTTTTATGAACATGTCGCTGTAAGTAACAGCTTTAATCGCTCCGAATATTTCGTATTTGTCTGCTTCTCCTCCAACTAATACTGCACTTAACTGAAACTTCCCTTCTCTTTTTTCAATTGCTAGACTTTTAACGTCTTTTATCAAAAAGTTTTCTGTGTCTAGTAAAAATAATATCTCTTCTAAAAAGTCATACAACAATGATTCTTTTCTGTTTGCACTAACATTAACTTTTTTTTCCATTGAAGCTTCGATAGATTCCATGTCTGCCATGATCGCACCAGTAG
The DNA here is from genome assembly GCA_028279745.1 of Candidatus Nanoarchaeia archaeon. Lineage (GTDB taxonomy): Archaea > Nanobdellota > Nanobdellia > Woesearchaeales > JANQNC01 > JANQNC01. The sequence continues at coordinate 290,532 of JANQNC010000001.1, read as the reverse complement.
CTAAAGCTGCATTGGTGAATGCTTCTTCTAAGTTTGAACCATAAGCTCTAAACTTTGCATCTGCTGTATGTTCTAGCATCTCGTATTTCATAGCCTGAGAGAAGTCTTCTTCTTTTTAAAATGGTTTTGTTTTCTTACTTACACTCAGTCCATCCTTAATATCGACGATGGAAGTTTCCAACCTATCGTCATTCTTCACTTTCTCAACGTAATCTTGACAATCTTCTTTCATTATATTGTCTGCTATAATCAGCCCATCAACCTTGACTAGCTTGATACAGTCTTCAATAATATCGATATAGTTCTTCTTAGAGAAGTCGATGAATATCATATCGAAGCTTTCTTTATTGGTTGGGTGGTCTGCTAACGATCTCACAAAACTCACACCTTCACCTACAAGTATATTTGCATTTATACCAAACTTTTCAAAATTCGCTTTAGCTTCAGGAGCAACTTTTGGATTTTGTTCTATGGTTGTTATATCTGCACCTTCTGAGCCTAATATTATTCCAGAATAACCATTTGCAGTTCCTAACTCTAACACTTTGGAAGGTTTAACTTCCTTAACTTTGTCAAGCAACCACTCACCTTTCTCTGAACCTATTATGGGTATTGCTCTTCTTATGCTTTCTTTCTCCAGTGAATCCAATTCTTCTATCTCCATGTCTTTTCTATATATGAAAAGCTTAAAGTAGTTGTTGGTTATAACTTATAGCCGAAATTCCTTATAATACATAACCTCATAGTATGAATATCCTATAATATATAGCCACAATCTTTATATATTATATGCTTACTTATAAGCAGAACTTTAAAAAATAAGGGTGGAATTTAAATGAAAGTAAAAATAGACGAAGAAGAATGTATTGGGTGTGGAGCTTGCACTGCAGTTGCTGAAGAGTATTTTGAGCTGGTGGATGGCAAAGCAAAAACAAAAACAGACGATGTTCCCGAAGACATCGTAGATGAAATTCTAGATACTTGCCCAGTTGGGGCAATAAAGAAGGAGGAATAAAAAATGAAGATAACAAAAGATATGATTATTGGAGATGTAGTTAAAGAACATTCTGAAGTTGCAGAAGTTTTCTTTGATCACGGCTTACACTGTATTGGTTGTGCTGTCTCTTTGACAGAAACGATTGAAGACGGTTGTAAAGGTCATGGGTTTGATGACAAAGAGATCGATAAGATGATTGAAGAGATGAATGCGGCAGTTGAAAAAAGAGCTGAAGAAAAAGGAGATAAAAAAGAATAATGAAACGAATATATCTCGATTATGCGGCAACAACTCCGATCGATTCTAAAGTCTCAAAGTCTTTGTGTCCTTACATGGTTAAAATGTTTGGAAACACTTCTTCATTACATAGTTTTGGGCAGGAAACCGCAGCAGCGCTTGAGAAAAGCAGGAGCACTATTGCAAACTCCTTAAATGTAAAACCAAATGAGATGATCTTTACTGCATCTGCAACTGAAAGCAATAACTTTGCATTGAAAGGAGTTGCAAATGCTTACAAAGACAAAGGTAATCACATTATAATCTCAAACATAGAGCATGACTGTGTAAAAGAGACTGCAAACTTTCTGAAGAAAGAAGGTTTAGAAATAACAGAAGTCAAGGTAAACCAAGAAGGACTAATCAACCCTGAAGACGTAAAAGCAGCAATAAAAGACAATACGATTCTAGTAAGCATAATGCACGCTAATAATGAAATAGGGACAATACAGCCTATTGAAGAAATAGCAGCTATCTGCAAAAATCACAAAGTCTTATTCCACACTGACGCAGCACAGTCCTTTGGTAAGATTCCTATAAACACAGAAAATATTGACCTGTTAACTGCATCTTCTCATAAGATGTATGGCCCTAAAGGCTCTGCTTTACTGATGATAAAACAAGGAACAAGGATAACTCCTTTATTACATGGAGGAGGTCATGAGTTCAATAAGAGAAGTTCAACTGTTAACTTGGCAGCCATTGTTGGATTTGCAAGAGCGGTTGAGTTATGTATGGCTGAACTTGAGTTAGGTGCTGAAAGCAAAAGACAGGTTGAACTAAGAAACAAGATAATAAGCACAATATTAAAAGAAATTCCAGACTCAACACTTAACGGCAGTAAAGATAAAAGATTGCCAAATAACATTAACATAAGATTCAAAAATATTGAAGGTGAATCAATAATAATGATGTTGGATGAAGAAGAAATCGCTTGTTCAACTGGTTCAGCATGTTCTTCACCTAAGTTAACACCTTCGCATGTTCTTACAGCACTAGGCATTAGCGCTGCTGACGCACACGGTTCATTAAGAGTTTCTTTAGGAAGACAGACTACAGAAGAGGAAGTTAACACTCTTTTAGAAACACTTCCAAAAATAATTAAGAGGTTAAGGGAAATATCTCCTTTAAAATAAAATGTACAGCGAAGAAGTTATGGATCATTTTAAAAATCCACGAAATTGCGGCAAGATGGACAATGCAGATGCAATAGGCGAGGTTGGTAACCCTACTTGCGGTGATGTAATGAGAATTTACCTTAAGATTGAGAACAACATAATAAAAGACATCAAGTTTGAAACTTTTGGTTGTGTTGCTGCTATCTCAACATCAAGCATATTGACGGAGATGGTTAAAGGCATGTCTCTAGAAGAAGCTTCGAAAGTTAAGAAAGATGATATTATCAAAGGATTAGGAAATCTGCCTACAGTTAAGATCCATTGTTCTGTTTTGGCAACTGAAGCATTAGGAGAAGCAGTCTATAATTATTACAAAGAGAAAGGCATTGAGATCCCTGAAGATTTAAAAAACAAGCATGATCACTTAAAAAAGAGAAGCTAATCTTTAAATAACTCCCTTGGTTCCTTTTAGTTAATTGGGGGCAGTTAAAATAAAATCTATCAAACAAGCAATTAAAAAAATTCCTTTTTTAAGAAACTTAATCCTAAGAATTTTAAAACTGCCCTCTGGAATGGTTCATTCTAGAAATTTTCCTTCAAGTAGAAGTTATAGGGGATTAATTGATGAGCTGTTTCGAAACAATCCTGGTGCGAAAGTTTTGAATTTAGGGTCTAGGAGTAAAAAGAAGAAAAACTTTACTTATCTTGATATTGAAGACAAAGGGTCTGCAGATATTATCGCAGATGCAGCAGATATGCCAATCAAAAGCGATACATTTGATCTTGTTATAAACACGGCGGTTATGCAACATGTTAAAGAACCCCAAAAAGTGGCTGCTGAGTGTTTTCGTGTTTTAAAACCTGGTGGAAAAATTTTTGTCAGCGTTCCTTTTCTTTATGGGTATCATGAAGACCCTGTAGATATGCAAAGATATTCTCATACGGGTGTTATTAATTTATTTAAAGAGTTTAGATGTTTAAAGTGTGGGGTTGAACACGGTCCTGCCGCAGCAATTACAGTTATGCTTAAGAATTTTTTTGCTATTCTATTCTCTTTTAACTCAAAAATGTTGTTTATTTTCTTTAAAGGGATGTTTGGTTATGTTTTTTTCCCAATAAAATTTTTAGATTATCTCTTAATTAAGAACAAATTTTCTTATATGGCACCTTATAGTATATATTTTATTGGTGTAAAAGATAAAAAGAAAAAATAAGTTTAGAACTTAATCTTTATTTCTCCTGAATTGATCTTGCACTGGCACGCTAATCTCTCATTATCTCCTAAACCCATTTCTTCTTCTTTTTCTGTTTTTGGGCTTAAGTTTTCCATGCCTTCTAGTACTTCGATTCTGCACACGCCACAAACTCCTTCTCTGCAGCTTAGTGGAACTCCAAGCTGTTCACAAGTATCTGCTATTGGTACACCATCCTCTAACTCTAATTCTTTGTCTTCTGTTTTTATCTTTGCCATTTTATCACCTTTTTATTATAATTTATTTAAACTGAAATTTTTCAATTATAAATCTTTCGTTAACTGTTCCTTCCATTTGAGTTGTTCTTCATACTTCTTTGGATTCTCAAATTTAGTCTTAACATCTTCAACGCTTACGTTACCTTCAACATTTATCTTGTCTAGCTCAATTTCACCCATTCCTTCTTTGTTTGCTATAAACAGGTATCCTATATCTGAAGCTTTGAATCCCATTATCTCTGTTGCAACTGCATCTAACTCAACAAAATCAACTCCTGCTAATGCAACTTTCATCTCTTTTGGTGTGCCCATCGCAGGTCCGTCACCTTCCATCGCTTCAAATCCATCTATGATTCCCAAATCAAAAGGATGTTCTTTTGTTACTTTTAGTGTATTCTTATTTACTGTTGCGAAGTCATCTTCATGTATGTAGTGACATCTGGTGTGCATCTGGTTCTCGTTTAGTCCTGGAAGCATTATTCCTACAGACCAGTTCTTTATTGATAATGTGGTTATTACATCACAGTGTGTTTTCATTATTGCCAATGACACTTTAAAGTCAAAATTCAGAGCAGTCTTAGAAATCTTGATCTTTCTCTTTGCTTTTTCAGCGGTGTAAAGTTCAAAATCTGTAGCTTCGCTTCTATTAAGATCTATCAGTGTAACATTCTCATAATTCTCCTCAAGCTCATTATACCCAAAGTTTCTGAACGCATCGTCTGTGTCTTTGTAAGCTGCATCCCCCACGCTTATTGGTGCATCTGTGTGTTCTCTCAGTGCTTCAATTGTTCCTTTTACTGCATCTACATGTGTTGCTGCTAGCTGTTTGTCACTGCTTACGAAGTTTACTTTGATCAGAATGCTTTTTGATTTCTTTAACTTTTCCAAGTATTCAGCTTCCGCTAACTTAACTGCTTGTTTAACGTTTTCTTTTCTACTTTCTCCCTTGACTAGATATACATTACTCATTTTGCTTCTTTGTCATCTTGCATTATCATGTGCTTATTTCCTTGAGGATCTTTGAAACTTGATATCCATCCAATGCCTGGAATTGCCATTTTCTGCATTAGTATTTCTCCACCATTTTCTTCTACTTTTTTGATATACTCATCAACGTTCGGAACGCCTATCGTGTTTGCTATCTGTTCATTAGCATCTTTTCTTTTTCCCATCCCTCCGTTGATACCTGGTTCATTTTCTTCCCCTGTGGTTATTAACCAGTATTCCATCTGCCCTGATGGGTCATCCCATTTCTCAAATTTCCATCCAAACACTTGTTCATAGAATCCTTTTAGTTTTTCTGGATCTTCTGCTGGAAGATCGAAGTGTACTACTCTTGGCATGATATCACCTCTCGATATCATTACCTTGTTTATTTGCTTTATAAAAATTGCGGCAAACTTTATATATAACTGATTAATCTCACAAACTGGTGGTTTTGATGGAAAATATGACAAGTACAACTGAAATAAAAATGGAAGAGAAACACAGGAGATATCTTAATTCTCGTTATGATCATGCTCGAGCACATAATGCTGCAAGGCAGATATGTATATTGGAAAATGAATTAGGTTGTGAACATGTTGAGATTGCTTGGGATGCTGAGGATAGAGAGAATCAGTTGGAAGCAAGACTTAACTATCTTGAGTCTGAGTGGGTTAAATCTGCTGTGTTTATAGATGATGTTCCAGTTATAACCGAGAATGTTGAGAATGTTGTTATAACAAGTGTTCACAGATCTCACCTTGATGCGATGTATAGCTCTTCTGCACATACGGTTGGGAGAAGGATTGGGCTATTAGAAGGCAAGCTTAACCAGAATCATATTGACATCAGTTCTGATGATCCTGTCAAAGAAAACGAGCTTTTAAACAAAAGGCTTAACTATCTTGAAACGTTATGGGCTAGCTGTTATGAAAAGGCAAAACAAAAAGAATAATTTTAGTTTTCTTTCTCTTCCCAATACTTTTCAGCTTCTTCTTCCATTTTTTCTAACCGATCATAATAGTCGGGGAATTCATTCAGATGTGCTAGAGCAATTTTTCCAGTAGGCAAGGCATTATCATTTGTTACATTTGTTTCACTATCTCTTTTTCCATGCTCTAACTCAACATCCATGCCTCTTCTGAACTGATCAACATCAAACTTATCCCATTTTATCCCTAATTTTTCACCTATCTCTTTTGCTTCCTCTTCAGTAAAGTGTTTTTTTGCTTCTTCCATTTTGTTTCCTCCTATTTTTTCATGTAAAACTTCCTTTTAGCTTCACTTAGTCTTTCTATTGAGTATCTTAACATTGTTCTTGGCATTACTTTGTTGTATTTCTTTAAAAATCCTTCCAAAACTTTTTGGTCTTTCTTGCCTATCTCTCTTAATACCCATCCGGTTGCTTTGTGTATTAAGTCATGTTTGTCTTTTAGCAGTATTTCGCATATTTTTATTGCGTCTTTGAAGTCTTTCTTGTCTGTAAATGCAAATGTGGATATTATTGAGATTCTTCTTTCCCACAAGTTCTTAGACTTAACTAGTTTATACAATATCTTTCGGTCTTTATCAAGCAGATAATCTCCAACGATCTTATGTGCTGATAGATCCACCAAATCCCAGTTGTTTACTTGTTTTGTATTCTTAAGATAAAAGTTGTATATCTCTTTTTTTCCTTTTTCATCAGACCTTTTGTATTTGTCAATAAGAATAAATAAACTCACCAACCTATGCTCATGTATCTTGCTATACAATAAGGTCTTTATTCCCTTTAAACTTAACTCAGAATACTTCTTTGCAACTTTCCTTTGTTCAGGAACCATAACCCCTAAGAAAACATCACCTTCTCCATACTGGCCTTTACCTGTCTTGAAGAATCTCTCTAAAGCTGCCTTTTTGCCAGGTTTTACCTCTGCGAGTAAGTCTTTCTTTAGCTGTGCTACTGACATTTTTTTTTAGCCTACCTGGCTAACTATTTCCATCTCATCAGCCAGTCTATGTCTTCTTCTTCAGTTAGAGATCTACATTTCTGCTTTATTATCTTCACTTCATCCATCAAAACTACCTTTTGTTACTATTTTTTCAAATTGCTATAACTTGATCTGAGAATAATTAGTTTATAAGCTTATCGGTCACTGGTTTTTGGTAAAATACTTTCGTAAATCTGTTCATACTCTTTACACATTCTTTCTGTTGAAAAATATTTCTCAACTCTTTTTCTTCCTTCTTTTCCCATCTTACTCCTTAGCTTAGAATCAGAAAGCAGTCTCAACAAAGCAGAAGCAAGTGCTGAGGGGTTTTTTGGTGGAACTAGAAAGCCGTTAACCCCATCAACTATAAGTTCAGAATTTCCTCCAACACTTGTTGCTACAATTGGATTAGATGACGCCATGGATTCAAGAAGGGTCATAGGTAATGCTTCAATTCTTGAGCTTAACACAGATATGTCTGTTATTCCCAGTAGTTTGTCTATGTCCCTTCTTTCTCCTAAAAGTTTGACTTTATCTGTTAACCCATTGTCAGCTATCTCTTTTCTTATTTTATTTACTTGTTCAGCTAACCCTCCCCCAACTATAAGCAGTTTAACATTTTGTTCAGTATAAACTATTTTTTTAAATGCTCTTATTAGGGTTAGGTGGTCTTTTTCCTCCCTTATGCCTGCAATTATAGACATGACTTTTTCATTTTTTTTCAGTCCTAGATCTTTTCTAATTTTTTTCAAGTCAAATTTATTGTTGAACTTATCTAAATCGATACCGTTCATCACAAGTTTTATCTTTTTTTGGGATATGCCCAAATTACGCTTGAGACTTTGTTTAGTAATTCTTCCTACAGAGATCAAATATCTTATTTTTCTTGAGAGAATGTTTTGAAAGATTTTTTTCATTATCCCTTTATCTGAGTAGCTTCGGTGTATTGTACATATGGTTCTTTTTTTTGGAAAGTTTTTAACCCTTAGGATCAGAGGTATATCCTGTAAGTGTATGAGGTCTGGCTTTTCTTTTCTTATTATTTTTGAGGTTTCTCTAATAAGATTCAGAAGGTTAAATGAGGCTTTATGTTTTATCTTTTTTTTTAACTCGTAGATTTTTGCGTTTTTTACTCCGGGATCTGACAGAACTTCGTTACATATTATGATAAACTCGTGATTGGTTAAGGTAGAGGTTAAGTAGGTAACCATTTGAGCGATGCCTTCTAGATTAAGATCGTGAATCAGTATTGCTATTTTCATTTTATGAGGTGTTCGTAAACTTTCTTTGCAGTTTGTTCCCAACTGTTTTGTCTGGCGAAACTAACTATCTTTTTTTCATTCCATTTGTGGTTTAAAGCTTCAACAATGATATTAGAAAGATTTGAATAATCTGTGATAAATCCTAAATCTTTTGTTATGAATTCTCCTGCAGCATCTTTTGTAACAACACAAGGTTTGCCGCATGCCAACGCTTCCATAACGACATTCGGCCAGCCTTCTCTATGGCTTGCAAGAACGAATAGGTCTGCGGCCGAATACCATTTGTAAAGGTCTTCGTGTTTTACCTTTTTGATAATCTTGACATTTGTTATGTTTTGACGTTTAAGGAAATTAATGAATTTAACTCTTCCATCTTTGTCATCACCTATTAAAACTAGTAAAACATCCAAGCCCTTAACTGCTTCAGCTAATTCATAAAACCCTTTTAGTTTGTAGGGTCTCCCCACAGAAAGGATTATTTTTTTGTTTGAAGGCAGGTTTAATTCAGTTCTGGATTTCTTTTTACCTAAAGGATTAAAAATTGAAGTGTTTACTCCATTTGATGCTACTTCAATCTCTCGTTCCACCTTTTGCAGAGCCTTATTTTTTAGTTTCTGGCTTACAGATATAATTTTGTCTGCCCCAATCAACATCCCAGAAATTCTCTCACCTAGCAGTCTTTGTTGAAGTTTAACGTTGATATCGCTGCCTCGTAATGTGACTGAAAGCTTTTTATTTATTTTCCTTGTAAGTAACCATGCAGCATACCCTTCAGGCCACGCAAAATGAGCATCAACAATATCTGATTCTTTTATTTTTTCTTCGAATTTTTTCAATGAAAGATAGAAGAACCACCCATCTAGGAATTTAAAGAACTTTGGGATGGAGAAGAACCTAGGGTAATGAATTTTGATTCCTTGAACTATTCCTGAAGAAGGCATTCTTCTTGGTCTGTTCTTCTTTACGAAAGGAAACCAAGGCAGGGGGGAAATTACTTCTACATCAAAGTATTTTTGCATTGCTTTTAGTCTATTTAATACATAAACTCCCCTAGAATGATCTCGGGGGTTTGGGAATTGTGTGGATATGGTTATAATTTTGGGTTTATTTTTCATTTTATGTTGCCTGCTTGTTTTATATGCATAAGACTTTTTTTCAAGCCCTGTGTTACTGACGTTTTAGGTATCCAGCCCAAAAGTTTTTTAGCTTTTTTGTTTGAGTATTCAAATGGTTTGTAGCTGGCTGCTTTGTATCTTGTGTATACATTTGGGAAGTTACCTCTTGTATTTTTGTTTAATATTTCCCCTACCCAGCAAGCCAGGTAGAATATGGGGAAAGGCACAAAAATATTATTTTTTATTTTTCCAAATGTCTTTTGGTACTCCTTTAGATATTGTGACTGAGTTGGCAGGTTGTCTCCTACGATGTTAATTATTTCATTGTTTATCTTTTGATTAATGCATGCTAACGCAACAGCTTCCGCGCAGTCTCTGATGTATATTAACGGAACTTTGGCAGATCTGCCTACTGCAAAGAAAGGAAGACCGGGAATTTGTTGTCCTATTCTACGGCATAAAAGATTAGTTTCTTCACCATATATCACGCTGGGCCTTAGTATTATTAGATTTATTCCCAGCTCATCTGCTTTATTTTTTGCTATTATTTCTTGATGATATTTAGACCATGCATACGCGTCACGCTTTTCAGGGTGTGATTCGATAGGTGTTTTCTCAGTAATAACTGAACCTCTTCTTGTCTTATTTATTTCATATACTGAAAACGAGCTTATCATTACAACTTTTTTTACGTCGCTCTCTTTTATTTCATCAAACAATCTTTCTGTAGAGGCGACCGTTTCTGAAAACATCCCTACAGGACTTCCCGAGCCTGTTGCAGCTAAGTGTATTATTGTGTCAACTTTTTGTATTGCTTTTTGTATATCTTTTTTTTCATTAAGGCTTCCGCGTATGATCTTAACAAGTAGTTTGTCTAGGCCATTAGTTGAGCTTTTATGTCTTACTAGGCATTTTATTTTATCTTCTTTTTTCTTTAACCTTAAGAGGTGTTCTACTGTATTTCTGCCCAAAAAACCGTTTGCACCCGTAACTAGTATTCTCATTTTCGCCTCAGTTGGACAATCATCTCGTCCATTATTTTTGCAGTTCTTCTTAATTCTGTGTAGCTTACGGGTGGTTGTGTGTTGTGTTTTATTGAATCATAAAATGTACTTATCATCCGGTTCATACCAGAAAAATATTGTTCTTTCCCAGTAAAATATCCTTTTAGCATATGCCATAATTGTTTTTTCAAACTGGTAATGTTATTTTTGATTTTTATGAGTTCACCTATCCTGCTTGGAATTGAGGGGGTTTTTTCAATAGACAAAGTATTTAATATATTATCGAAGTATACTGATTTTTTTGTGCCATAATATCTTACTTGAAACGTGGCAGGTTTTATGTTTGAAGTAAAAACAAGTGAAGCAGTGATTTTTTCTTTTTCATTGAATATTTGAAGTCTCAACTCATCACTAACCATTCCATTTTCTGAAAAGTCACTTGCCCAAGCAAAAGTTTTGTACGTATCACCTATGAATGGGACTATTGCGGAAAGAGGGTGGGAGATTATGTTCTGGAATAGTTTTCCAGGTAGTTTATTCACCCAATGGGAAGGATTTGATAAGAAGACTTTTCCAAAGATTCCAGTTAGGTCATAACTCATTACTGTTTCGATGTGTGTGACCCTCCCAATTTTTCCTTTTTTAACAAACTCCATCGCTTTATACATGGCAGTATAATAAAGACAGTCTGTCCCTACACAAAGTTTAACTTTTTTCTTATTTGCAAGCGTTATTAGTTCTTCAGTTTCATTTAGTGAAAGAGTGAATGGTTTTTCTATGTATGTGCTGCAGCCTTGTCGTATTGCTTCTTTGCCTAAACTGAAGTGGGAGGGGGGAGGGGTGGTTATATGTACAACATCGGGCTCTGTTTCTTTGAGCATAGTCTTAAATTCGGTATACTTGTTTTTTATTCCGTGTCTCTGCGAAAACATGGTCAGTATAGAGTTGACTTTATCACAGATACCCACTACTTTGCAGCCTTTTATCTTTTTTATCTCGCAGATATGTGCGTCAGCAATTTGTCCTAAACCAACTATTGCAATTTTCATCTTGTTCTCCTCATAATTTTCCAAATCGAAATTTTTTTCTCTGAAGTCTTGTTAATATTGTTGGAAGTGCATTAATGGTACTTTCCTGTGTTCCCTTAAATTGTGAATATTTGTTGTTATCATGAAATAATATAATGTCTCCATTTCTTACCTTATTTGGGTTGACTCTTGAGATTATTATGTTTTCATTTTCTTTTTTATAGTCTAGGCTATCTAGTGAGTTAAGAACTAATCTTACTTTGGGTGTTTTATTTAGGAACCAAGAGATCAAAGATAGTTTTAAGAAAGGGGGTCTAAGCAGTGATGGTCGTTCACCAGTTATATTTCTTATGGCTTCAGAACATTTGATAATTTCGTTTCTTATTTCTTTTTTTGACAGTTTGGATAGGTTTGAATGCGTATGTGTGTGGTTGCCTATGCTGTGACCTTCTTGATGGATTCTTTTTACTATATCAGGGTATTTTTCTGCTTCTTCACCAATCAAGAAAAAAGTTGCTTTAATGTTTCTTTCTTTTAATATGTCTAGAATTTTGGGGGTGTAAACTGGATTGGGACCATCATCAAAAGTCAGGTAAAGTTTGTTTTTTCCTTTTCTGATAATGTATCGGTTAGGTATTAAGCTCAATACTGCTTTTTTTATTAGTTTTTTTATCATTTTTTTCTTTTCAACTTTTGGATTGTTCCTCTGAATTTTCCTGCGGCGGTTATAATGAAGGGGATTCTTGCAGAGAACCATCTTGTCTTGTAGTACACTTGTTTGGGGTGCATTTGTGATTTTGTGATTACCAGTTCATATAAGCTTTGTGTTTCAGTAGTCCATTTATTCTTGTAATCTTCGTGCCCCCTTAGAAAGTTAAATTCTTCAAATCCGTTATTGAAACTTTCCCGTACATTATTAATTAAGAGAAGAGCACCAGGTCCAAGAGGCAAGAGGGCATTGTCAAATGCAGTATTGTAGTAGAAAGTTTTTTTACCTAGGTTGAAAAGTATGGAGTAAGCTCTGGGCAGTTTGTCCAAGCAGTATACTCGAAATTCAACCATGCCTTTTGATGAAAATCTTTGTAACATATTTTTAAAGAACATTCTGGACTTTTTTGAGGTATTGATTCTTTCGGAGCCATTGACAAATTTCCAGCTTTTTCTTTCGATATCGCTCGCGACCTGGAATATGTTGGTATCAAAACTTTTTGATATGTTAAAACTTTTAATTGTTTCAACATGAACATCTCCTTTTTTCTTTAACCTCCTTTCTTCTTGGATAATTTTTTTCTTTATATTTTTCTTTTCAAGATAGTTTGTCCAGGTTAGGTTGCCTGTTTTTATTATCGGACAGCAGTCCTGGACCCGATAGATTGGGTTTAACTTAAGATTGCGGCACTTTTTCATCAAGTACTTTATTTCATTTAGGTTAAGGCAAAGATCTTGCAAATCAATTATATCAAAGCCTTTTAGTGTTTTACGAAGATAGGAGATGAAATAATCAAAAACAAGCTCAAAGTCTTTTTCAGCGTATAGTATGTTTAGCAGGTCTGAACGTCCAGTACCTATGAAAAAGAATTCTCTAAAAAGTCCTAATTTTTTTTTATAGAACAGAGGCACGATTCCGATCAATTCTTTTTTTTTATAAAAAAGAAGGATATTAAGTCTAGATTTATTATCTTTAAAACTTTCCCACCAAGTATACATCCATTCAAAAGTTAAAAATGGGTTTTTACTTTTGGTCTTTTCAAAAAACTCGCTCCATTCGTTTTTTAGATCAAAAAAGTCACTGCTTTTTTCTATTTTCTTAATATGTACTTCCATCTATAAAATCGACCCCCGCACCACTATATTTCTTCTAATAGTAGATTTCATCTTTTTTATAAGCTTTAGCATTTTAGGATGCCGTAAAAGAATAACAAAATATAAATAACTGGGGGAGCTAACCTTTAAGAATATGTTTAGAAAAATTAGTCATGCGTTGTTGTACTCTATTGCGTATTTTATTTTAGAGCCCAGATTCATGTCTGATGAGTGGGTAATTCGTAAGCAAACTAAGGATAGGTTGCAAAAAGATCTAAAAAAGCTTTATTCTGCTTTTGATGATGCAGAAAGATTGTTTTCTAAGCTTGGCAGATGTAAACTTTGCATAACTCACTGTTGTGTGGGGGGTTTTAATAGGGTCACTGTTTTTGATCGTATAACGCACTTAGTTGAGGGCATCAAACAACCTCCTAAGTGGGGTTATAGACTTTACCCGCTAGGTTCGTTTATGAATCCTAAGAGATCCCACAAAAGAAATTGTGATTTTTTTACTGAAGGCAGAGGTTGTTCTCTTAGTTATTATGTTCGGCCAGCTATGTGTGTTTGGTCTGGCTGCAGTAAGATTGGTAAGGTGCTTAGTAGGGAAGAGCGTAATGTGTATAACAGAATAAAAAGAGAAGTGTTTGAAGTACACTGGAGTTACGCGTTGAAATTACTTTTTGGAGGTATGACAAAAAAAGGCGAGTTTTGATTATTATCTCTCAGTTCTTTTCCAAGTCATCTCTTGTCTGCCTGTGACAAACCTAAGAAATCCTCTTAATGATGCGATTTGCATTTTTATAAAGTAGTAAAAGAAAGATAGTTTATTTACTTTTGATCCTAAGAGGGAGACTGCATAGAATGCTAGTTGCAAGTTAAAAAAGAGCAGATAAGGTGTTTTGTTTAGTAACAATAGGTTGAAAAGAAAGATCAGAAGTAATATTTCTGCCATAAACCATCTAAGAACTTTTCTTGAGAAAAACTGCCAGAGTACAATTGGTTGTGTTATAAATGAAGGTATGTATTTTAGACTTTGCATTCCCCCCACAACTATTCTTGCTTTTCTTTCAGATTCTGCTTTTATGTTTGGTGTTGATTCCTCCCAAGCATTTGCATCAGGGTCATACACAACCCTATAACCTTTTTTTAGTATCTCTAACCCTAAAACAAAGTCTTCCACAGCCATACCTTTTAATGAAGTATAAAGATCTTTTCTTACAGCATTTATGGGCCCTACTAGTCCAACTGTTGAGCCCAGTAAGGATTCTCTTTCTTGTATAAACCTTTCAAGTTTTGTAAAAACATATTCTCCTTGTTTGTGTTTTCCTTTTTTGCAGACAAAGTTTATGTTTCCTACCACACCTCCAACTTTCGGATCGTTGAAATGTTTTACCATCTCTTTCACGGTATTGCTGTCATACAGAGTGTTTGCATCTGAAAGAAGAATTACTTTTCCTCTTGCTAGAGGAACAATTTTATTAAGTGCTTTTAGTTTCCCTCCTCTGGGCAGTCTCACAAAGTTTATCTCGTGGTTATACTTTCTGCATATTTCATCAGTTCTATCAGTAGATCCATCTGATATCACTATGATCTCAAGTCTTGGGTAATCTAACCTTAATGAATTGATTATTTTTTCTTCAATAAATTTCTCTTCGTTGTATGCTGCAATTATTAAAGAAACGATGGGTCTTATTGGTTTAGATCTGGCCTGGTTCTTGTAAAATACGGTTAGTATAAATAGTGTAAGCGGATAACCTAATAGGTTGTATATCACTAACCCAACTAACCCCCAAAAAATATATTCTATCATGCTACCTTCCTAAGCAGTTTTTTATCACTTATAAGTTCCTTGAAAACATTCAAAGTTTTTTTTGCATTATTTTCCCATGTCATTCCTTTGCTAAGTATAAATCTCTTTGCATTTTTCCCCAATTCTCTTTTTAAACGAGTGTTTTTGATTAGCTCTTTTAAGGCAATGTAAAGTTGTTCTTCATCATTAGGTTTTATCAAAAGCCCGTTTTTTCCAGATGTTATCAATTCTTCTACTGCTGGCACTCTTGGTCCAACAACAGCATTTCCCGCACCCAGATACTCTATTATTTTCATTGGAGAACCATACTCGTTGCTGTTAGGCATAACTGCTATGTCAAAGGTGTTTATGTAATCAAATATTTTTTTATGTTCTACTTGCCCTGTAATCTTGACCCTATTTTTAAATGGAAACTTTTTGTAATTTTTTGCATGGTCCATTTTTCCTACCAATAGAAAAACGACTGATCTGTTTTCTCTCATGATCTTTCTAAGAACTTTAAGCAAACAGTCTCCACCGTGCCAATTAAGCATGTATCCCACAAACCCTACCACAATTTTATCTTCCAATCTATATTTGGCTAATGTCTCGTCTGGGAGAGAATTGTTACATTCTTCTGGATCAATTGCATTATGCATTACAACTATTTTATTTTTGTCTACTCCGTATCCAATAAGAATTTCTTTTAATCTTTCAGATACGCAGATTATTTTATCTGCTGCATGAAAAACTTGTCTTTCCCAGGTCCTCGCTGTTTTTTTGTAAAATAATCCTTTGTACTTTTTCCTTTCATAAAACATGGGGGAGTTTACTTCTAAAACAAAAGGGATTCTGTGTTTTTTAGCATATTTCATTCCTGCTTTGTTGAAAAGTGTGTGTCGTTCATAAATTATATCATACTCTTTTCTTTTATTATCCAACTCTCTGTAAGATTTAAGGTTATATAATATTTCTAAAAGTTCTGAAATAAACAAAGGCAGTTTTCTTTTTAACCTAAAAATAAAAGATGCTTTTTTTGAAGCTCGCCCACCAGGAACGGGTTCAACTAGATCAACTTTATTTCCTAACTTTTTTAAGTTTTCAATAATCTTGTCTATGTGGATTCTTCCCCCAGACACGGCCAGAGTTCTTGAGTGATAGAGTACGTTCATCATAAAAGATAAACTCTGAGTTGCTTTTATAACTTGGTGTTTTAATTCAGGATGCATTTATAAAGTTTAAAAACCATTCCAGTTCATGCTGGAAAAACTTAAATAACACTCTTATCCTGTCAAAATATTAAAATGGAAAATGGTGTGTCCAGGATAACCAAGTTTATCTTTTTATCGTTCATTGTGATATCTCTAATAGGTGTGATATTGATAAGCTCAGGAGTTGAGGGGGTTTTTTCAGTACTATTTGGTATTTTTTTTGTTTTAATATTGCCTCTAATCGTCATAGATCTAAAATCTGCAGTGATGATTTTGGTCGGTGCAGTACCTCTTATGATTTACTTACCCCTAGTTCCTTTTGTGGGGAAGAATGTTGCAATTGTTTTGTTATTGCTTGTTTACATTTTATTTTTTATTAAAGGAAGGTTTCTCATTAAAGATAAGCTAAATAGTAAGAAAATGGCAGTATTTATTTATTTTTATATTGGGGTAGTTATCTCTTTTTTAGTCGGTGAGATGCGTTTTCTATCTGAGAGTTTGATACATTTTGTTTTTATCTCTACAGGACTCGCATTATTTATTTATTTCTTTTTTGATTCAAAGAATGTTTTTACGTATGTGCTTATTATTCTGATTACTGCGGGAGCAATGACTGGTTTAGTTGGATTTTACAATCTAAACACTGGGAATGTTAACACAATCGCATCAAAAGATTATGAAACTGGTGAAAGGTATGATGAGAAACTTTATAGATTAAACGCAGGAGGATTGTTTGATGACGCAAACACTTCCGCAGCATTTTTCTTGATGTGTCTTGGATTTTTAGTTGGTTTTTTATTCTATGTGCGAAAGTTTTTTGTTAAGGTGTTGTGTGGTGTAGGAATAATATTTTTTGTATATGTAATAATCATGACTGCATCTAGAATGGCTTTACTTGTATTATTCTTTTTAGCATTTTTATTGTTTTTAAAGAAAGGAAGCATAAAATTCAAAGTTATTGCTGTGGTCTTTGTTTTGTTATTTTTGATTATTGTCCCTTCATTAGTTCTTCATAGGTTAAGTAATGTATCTATCTCATCAGGCAATAGGTTAGAACATACAAGAGATGGTTTAATTACAATGTCTAAAAATCCGTTAGGGTACGGGAGGGGTTATTGGATGAGTAACAACGAAGTAAATCTTCACAACTCGTTTGTGTTAATGGGTGTTGAATTAGGGATTGTTTCTCTTTTTGCCTTTGTCTATCTTTTATTTATTATTCTTAAAGATATTCAAAATCTAAAGAAGAGACTTAATAGATCAAGAACTGTCCACATAATTCAGGGGTTTGAATTAGGTGTAATTGCGTGGTTTCTTATGGCGGCAACACTCCCTCTGCCGTATCAACCCATAACTTGGGTTTTGGTCGGGTTAGGTTTAGCAGTTAAAAACTGTTTTAAACCTTTTAAATAGCACCCAAAACTATTTATATGCATAACAAAGTCCTTTTAACGATGAAACAAAAAACTGAAGAAGAATTTAGTCTGATTGGATATTTCAAACTTGCAATTAGATATAAGCGGGTTTTTGTCATATCTATATTCATTTTTTCACTAGTGGGGGGTTTTTTATTTTTGAATCAGTCCCCAGAGTATACTGCAAAAGCAGGCTTAATATTTGAAGAGCCGGCAGTCTATTCTGACTATACTTTAAGAGACATTCAAAGTATGAGTGAGATTAAAGCGCTGGTTGAAAGTCATTACTTGGTAGATAAAGTCAGTGAACGAGTGGGTGGTAACACTGGCAGAGTTAAGTTTAGTTCTCAAGGTGAAGTTATCTCCTTATCCTACATGGGTGAAGATCCAAAAATTGCTGCAACTGTTGTGAACGAAATGGGTAATTTGCTGATTGAGGAGAATATTAAAAAAAGAAGTAGTATAATTGAAGATGCGATTAAAGAACTTAATGTTAGAATAACTAATCTAGAAGAAGAGATGGAAACTGTAGGTCTTTCAGACAAGATGATGTATAAGGGAGGAGATCAAGAGCATAATCTGACGGTTGAAGAGCATGTTTATAGGAGGGTTTATTCTAACCTGTTAGAAGAAAAACAGATTCTTAAAGTGACTTCTATGATCCCCTCTTCAGAGTTGAAATTCTTGAACAAAGCAGAAGTGCCTTCTGCAGGAAGCACAAAAAGCCCCATGCTAGTTGTGGGCCTTGCAGTATTTGGTTTTGTTTTTGCTTTTGGTGTAGTTCATTTGTTTGAATTTTTCAAGAAAAAATGAAGCCTGAAGTAAGTGTTATAATGCCTGCTTATAATGTGCAGAGTTACATTTCAAGAGCAATACGCAGTGTTTATTCTCAGACGTTCCAAGATTTTGAATTGATAATAATCAATGATGCATCAATAGACACCACTGATGAGATTATAAGAACGGAGGTTAAAGGAAGAAAAAATACAGTTTATTTACAACACAAAAAGAATAAAGGATTATCGGAGACTAGAAATACTGGAATTAAAAAAGCAAAAGGAGAGTATGTTGCGTTTTTGGATTCAGATGATGCCTGGCTGCCTAACTTTTTAGATGAACAGTTAAAATTAATTAACGAAAAGCATGTTGATCTGGTGTCTTCTGACTATTGGATTAGAGGTCTTAAAAGTGTGAAGAAAGCATCAGAAATAAATCCAAACATAAAAAAAGAGAACATAATTTTGAAAGATATTTTAATGTATCAGTCTGCGTTGCCTTCAACAGTATTATGTAAAAAAGAAATACTAAGAAAAGTAGATTATTTTACTAAAGGTGCAAAAGGTATGGAGGATTTAGATATGTGGGTCAAGTTATACAAGGCAGGATGCAGATTTTATATTAATAAAAAAGTACTTGTTACCTATGCGGACAATAAAGAAAGCATATCTAATAAAGTTCTATCGGATCCTGAGCTGAAAGAAGAAGTCGGTCGCCTGCAAGGGTTGATGGAAAAGTATGGTCTAAATGAAGTAGAAAAAGAAGCTCTTTCCAGGAAGATAAGCAAAAGAGTAAAAGAAATCCTGTTTTTGCGGTTTCAACTCGCGTTGATTGATAAAAAGTACAAGTTGGCTCGGAAGTTGATCAGAAAGATGCACAAACAACACAATGTAAGAGGTTATGCCGTCAAAAAAATATTTCTTATTCTGATCCCTTATATATACCGGTTTATTACTCTGAAAATTCGCTAACTTGTGGGGGGAGGATTCATAAAATAAGTTCTTATTATGTTTTTGGTCCCTACTTTCTTAAACTTATACAATATCTGTTTTATCTTATTGAGCTCGTCATCTCTGAAGAATTTGAATAGGTATAGTGTAATAATAAATAGGATTAACAAGATTGCATCCAACAATAGATGGGTTATCGCAGATTTTATAGGTATGGCTTTACTGATGAAGTAGAACAGTATTGCCAAAAAAAACATACCTACAACTCTTTTTTCAATGGGTATGTTGTAAAGCTTGAATGAGATTGCGTAAGCGATCAGCGCAAGTAAGGAGAAGGCGATTAGTTTTGATATTGCTGCGCCCATAAATCCAAACGTGGGGATTAAAAGAAGGTTCAAAGCGATTATTATTATTGCCGATATACCTTGGACTAGAAGCTGGTACTTTGTCTTTTTTCTTATCAAAAAGCCTATGTTAAAGAAGGCTTGATATAATCCAAAGAAGAAAAATGCTAGAATTATGACTGGAACCGCTTTGTATAGTTCAAAAAATCCTGGTCCAACCATAACTGCTAGGACAGGACGGATTAGCATAGAAACTGCTAAGCCTGCCAAAATCAAGAGGAACAAGACGTATGTTTGTATTCTTGAGAGTGTTTCCCTTATTTTTGGTCTTTTAAAATTTGAAAAGACAAAAGGGAACCATATAAAACCAAAAGGAGCCAGTATTAAAACATGCGTCGCTTGCCCAAACATTTCTGCAAGGTTATATAATCCTGCATTTGCGGTTGTTGATAACTTTTGAAGAAGAAAAATATCTGATTTTAGTAGCAATAAGCTAAGGCCGCCTGCAGGGATTAAGGGCAGCATGTATTTTACCATGGGTTTTGTTTTTTCTAAAGAAAATCTCAAACCAGTCTCAAAAATCATTTTTGGTGTTAAAATCAAAAAAAAGATAAACGCATTAATAGTGCCGCTAAGGAATAACCCGAAAAGACCCATATCTAAGATTACTATAAACAGTATGTTCAGGAACACGGCAAGCAAAAGTTTTGCCAAGTTTACTATTGATGAGTGCAGTGATCTTTCTTTAAGTCTTAGTAAGGTCATAGGGATTGCGGTTACCGAGCTAAAAAAGAAAGTTCCAACCATCAATCTTAGGAGGAGAACGTACTTTGCGGTGCCAAATAATAATAAACAAATATCTCTGCTAAACCAGAACCCTAAAGTTGAGATGGTTAAAATAAAAACTATTTGCATAACTTGGTTGGTGCTCACAACCTCATTTCTATCTTTTTGGCTTTTATAATTGAAGTAGAATCTCGACATTACATTATTTACTGCATCAGTCCAGATACTTTCAACTACAATCATGGTCAATAATAGCACTGCAACAACCCCATAGTCTGTGGGTGTCAGATATCTTGTGTATATTGGAATGAGCAAGAAACCTATCAGCCTTTGAAGAATCTTTCCAAGTCCATAAATTGCGCTGTGTTTTCCTACTTTTATCAGATCTTTAAACATGTTTATTCCTCTTTGACCTTGCTTATTGTATAAAGATACTTTCCATTTTTTAAGGATTTTATATCGTTAACCAGCTCAAAATGTACTTTGCATTTTTTCCCCATAACTTTTTTCACGATGCTTCTTAGTTCTTCTTTACTTTCTTCAAACTTCTGCTGGTTTGTCAACACAAGCTTGATTGTTATGTTATCATAGTCATTCTGTATTATTTGGTATTTGGTTATGAACTCTTTGTTAAGTAAAACCCCCAGATGGTGTATGAAGAATAGGGCAGGAATTACTTTTCCTTTTTTAGTCTTAAACATACTCATCTCTCTCCCTTCAATGTTTGTTATCAGAGGCCACCCTCTCCCGCAGCGGCATTGTTTGTATTTTGCTTCGGTTCCAAAATCACCTATGTCGTATCTTATTAGGGGCATGGAATAATTGTCCAATGTTGTAATATGGATTTTGCCTGTTTCTCCAGGTTTCACCTGCTGAAAGTTATTATCAAGAATTTCAAGGTAATAGTTAAAGGTGTTTATGTGTATCTCTTTTTGTTTCTCGCAGCTGCAGCCAATTGCTGAAGCTTCTCTTGAGCCGTATTGATTAAAAACATTACAGCAAAAAACATCCTCGATCTCTTGTTTCATGTGAGGGAATAAAGTTCCTGATCCAGTTATAATTCCTTTTGGAGAGTGTACTTTCAGATTTTTCTTTCTTATGAATTTTGCGAGTTCATATATATTTTCCACATAAGCGATTATTATTTTTGGTCTTTTCTTGTTTATTTTTTTTACGTAGTTAAGCATATTTTTTGGGGTCATGTCAAATGCTGTGACTAATTCTGTGTTGGTCATATATCTTAGTATGAGGTTTCTTAGTCTTTCTCTAAATTTCTTGACTAATGAGGCATCTCCCCACAGTTTTATTGCATAATCTCCTTCATCCCTCCCTGCCCAATTTTGAAACAGATCCATTCCTGCACTGCACTGCATACCCACTATTTTGTCCATAACAAATTTTTTAGGCCGGCCCGTAGAACCTCCTGAGTATGCTATAAAAGGATTTCTTTTCTTGTAGTTTTTATCTTTACTCTTCAGAGTCTCAAAGTTTTTTTTAATGTTGTCTTGAGTTAAGACAGGTATTTTTTTTATGTCTTCAAAGATGGTCTTTTTTGAATATTTTATTTTATTCTCTTGGATTATCTTTTGATAATAAGGAACATTGTTGTGTGTGTGTTTTATCAGGTTGTAAAGTTTTTCTGCTTGCTCTTTCTTGTTTTGTTCCATGCTGTCCCACTGTCTTTTTTTTAGGTATTTTAACATATCGAATCTTTGTGTTCGTTTTATCTTTTCCCAAAACAGGGGGTTTATAAAGTGATTAACTAATAGCTTTACAGGCTCCACTTTCTTAATTTGAAGCAGTTCAACTAGGAAGAAGTATAAATTTAGTGTTGTGTTCATAGAGAGCTTTAACTGGTCATTACTCAAAAATTGGTTGCCATCCAGTCTTGGTATTTTTAACCGGTCAGTTTGGTTGCCAAATGATTTGGGTTCTAACCCAAATGCATAACTAAAACCTGCCCGTTTTACTATGCTTTTAGTTGCGGCATTGATTTTTCCCAAAGGGTAACAGAAGTGATTGCAACTCTTTTTTGTAATTGATCTTATTGTCTGTGTGGATTTTTCAATCTCGTTTTTAACAAAATTTTCATTCTTGTCAGGAAGAGTTAGGTGTCTGTGCGTATGACAGCCCAGTGTCACTAATTTAGATTTGTGCATTCTTTTTAGAGAAGCAGTCGAGATTATCTTTTTATCTTGATATTCTTTTTTTGATATTCCATCATTAAACTTTTTACCTAGATAGTCCGTAGGAATAAACAGTACTGCAGGTAACTTGTATTTTTTCAACAAAGGAAAAACACATTCTTCAAAGCTTGCATAAGCATCGTCAAAAGTTAAGATGATTCTTTTAGGATTTTTTAATTCTTCAACCTCTGAGACAAACTCGAATCCATTTTTCAACCAAAACTTGATCTGTTTTTCAAAATCAACAGGTTTTATCTGTGAAGTGGGGCTTATGTCATGATATACAACAACAAAAGAGTTGTTTTTTTTCTTTCCAAAAGTTATCATGGTGTTTAAAACTAAACTCTTAACTGCTTCTCTCAACATACTTTTCTTCATCTTTCACTTCTTCACAATTTTTGCCACAAAGAATCCTTCAGTATCGTTGTCTTGCGGCCATATTCTTAGGCAGTTTTTCACCCGAGCATCAAACTTAACATCTTCAAACTCATTAACAGGTTCACTCCTTACAATATCTAGCTTTATCGGAACCAAATCAGCATCAGAATTATTCTCTAGTAAATGAGATACAACACCTTCGTCTTCTTCAGGTTCTAATGAGCATGTGCTATACACCAACACCCCGCCTTTTTTTAGTGTATCAAATGCGGTCTGCAATAGTGTTTTTTGTGTATGTGCTAATCTTTTTATCATTCCTGGATTCCATATTTTTAGTGTTTTGAATGATTTTCTTATTGTTCCTGTTCCTGAACAAGGCGCATCTACTAAGATTTTGTCAAATTCTATATTTTTGAATCTTTGTCCGTGCATTTTTGTGATTATTTCATTTGATATCCCACATCTTTGCATATTCACTTCTAATGGCTTAGTTCTTGTCCCTGTAAAGTCGTTTGCAACTAGAACTCCTTGATTTTTCATTAGTGCTGCTATCTGTGTTGATTTGCTTCCAGGACTGGCACACATATCTAACACAGTTTCACCTGGTTTTGGGTCTAGAATGATTGGAGGGATCATGCTTGCCGCTTCTTGGATGTATATATGTCCTAAAGCGTGTTCATTTAGATTTCCAACATCTCTTCTTTTTCCCTCAATCCAAAATCCTTCTTTACACCAAGGTATTTGGGTAAGGGTCCAATCTGAAGATAATCCCTTTTTTATCTCAGCAACAGAGCTTTTTATCGTGTTCACTCTTATGCTTCTCCGCAAGTAAGTTAGGGATATTTTTTTAAACTTTTCAAAGTCTGTCAGCTGAGAATATCTTTCTACGAATTTTGGTTTGAATTCTATCTTTTCGATTTTTTCTTTGGAACTCATTGTTCAGATTACTTTTTCAGTATTTGTGTGAATGTTAAGAGGTCTTCATAGATGAACAGGTAATGGCTGTTGTCAGTCTGAACTATTTTTCTTCCTAGTCCATTATTTTTGGCAGTCCTATCTATCTTGTATACTGTAACGCCCAATAGGTTTGCGATATATTTAGAATTATAGAAAGGATTATTCAGATCTTTTCCTAGATATTCTCTGAATGATTTGTCTTGTATTACATTCTTGAATTGTGTTCCTGTCTGTATCTGTCTTGCTTTTATGTATCCTTCGTTGATCATCCTGTTTATTACGTGATAATCTGCAATCTTCAGCCTTGCTGCAACTTCTTTTCCTAACAAATAAGGTTTTGCTCTTGTAATCCCTAATGCCTGAAAATGCAACATTCTTTCTTCTTCGTACCTTTCTACTGCTAAGTCTATCGTTGAAGGGCACTCCATTGTAACATCTGAGAACTTGCTGTAATGGGTGTTATGTCTTCTTAATACATAGATCTCTTCTATCGCGTTTCCTAATAGGGATCTTGCTGCCATTTTACTTTTGAATCTTGCAACAGCTTCTTCCTTGATCTTGTAACTTTTGTCAACTAACCTTGCCTTGATCCATTTCCTTTCGATATGTCTTCTTACTGTCCTTGGATTTGTATCTAGCACTGCTGCTGCTTGATTTACGTTATACTCACTCCCCATGCTTTGAAGAAATAGCAAATAACTTATAAACTCTATTTATTTTCTATATAGAAAGGAATTCATCATAATATCAATTTAACAACCTTTTTATACTCTTTAACCTAGAGCAGATTAACGATGAATGTGGGCAAATCTGATAACAAAGCAGTTACTTTTCCTATTGAGTCTTTAAAGAAGCATTTAGCTGTGTTTGGGGGCAGTGGAAGTGGAAAAACGGTGTTCTCTAAAGTTGTTATTGAAGAAGCAGTTAAACAAGGTTTGCCTTGTATCTTGGTTGATTCTCAGGGTGACTTAGCTTCTTTTGCAATGAACCCAGAGCTTAAGACTGTAGTATTCACCCCTGCATCCAGCAAAGGGATCCCGTTAAGCATAAATCCTTTCAAAAAGCCTTCAAATGAGCTTGATAATGAAGAATTGATTAATGTTGTTCATCAAACTGCAAACTCTATCGCTAACCTTTTAGGCTATAAGGATGATGATAAAGGCAATGCTGCAAGAAGTTTAATCTATTTTATTTTTATGAATGCTTGTAAGGGAAAATGTGTAATTAATAATTTTGAAGATTTGATAAATCATCTTAAGGACCTTCCTGATCATCTTGAGGATAAAGTTAAAGATCTTTTTTCTTCAGATAAAGAAGTTAAGTCTATGATAAGAAAGCTTAGCTATCTCTCAGTTGGTGAAAAAGATCTTCTTTTTAATTTTGGTGTGCCTTTAGATATGAAGCACTTCCTGAAAAAAGGTCAGATCAGCATAATCTATCTGAATACTTTGCATGATGAGAAAGAAAAGCAATTTTTCTTATCCATGTTAACGACAGAATTGTATCAGTGGATGTTATGTAACCCAAAAGATACTCTGCAAGTTTTATACTATATTGATGAAATCGCATCTTACCTGCCTGCAGGCTCAATTAAACCTTTATCAAAACCTATTTTGAAATTATTGTACAAGCAAGCTAGAAAGTATGGTGTTGGTTGTATTGCCTCAACGCAAAACCCTGGCGACATAGATTACAAAGCTTTCGCTCAATTTTCATCTTGGGCTATAGGCAGATTAACAACGAGACAAGACATCTCTAAGATTGTCAATGCTTTGAAGTCTGTTGCAGGTTCTAAAATATCTCAGATAAGTTCTAGTCTTCCTCAGCTTAAACCAGGGGAGTTTATGCTTTTCAGCCCTGATAACTTCGATCAGGTGATTGAGTTAAAAGTTAGAGAATTACTGTCGCCTCATAAGACTTTGAATGATGACTCTGTAAAGAAAGTCACATCAAAAGAGTTGAGAGATAAATTCTCGACATATCAGGCAAAAAAGACAAAGACTAAATCGGTTGAAACAAAAACTTCTGAAGGTGTGTCGCATATTCCCATATCTTTAAGGGAGCCTCAAGCTTATGATCTTGTGGATAAGAAGAAAAAGAAGTTGTTTATCTTGTTAGGGCCTCATAAGGAGAATATCGAGTCTATGCAGTTGACTTTTGAGCCTTTATACAAAGCAAAGGTTAAGTCATTAAAGAAAGGTCTTCTTGGAAAGAAGGTTAATGAACATACAATCTTGTTCAATGCTGTAAGCGGCAACCCTTTGAGATCAGACTATAAAGAGTGTGAACATTTTAACCAGATACTTAATCTTTCATCTAATGAAGTTTCAGTTCTTAAGTCATTTGGGTCTAAACCTTTAAGTTCTCACGATCTTGCTGCTAAGACAAACTTAAACACTCAATCTGTTAGTGCTG
The DNA here is from genome assembly GCA_028279745.1 of Candidatus Nanoarchaeia archaeon. Taxonomy (GTDB): domain Archaea; phylum Nanobdellota; class Nanobdellia; order Woesearchaeales; family JANQNC01; genus JANQNC01. The sequence continues at coordinate 264,296 of JANQNC010000001.1, read as the reverse complement.
CATTAAATGGTCTTTCAAAGAAAAGGTTAGTTACTAAAGATGGCAAAGCTGGAAAGAGTCAGTTGTGGAGTGTATTTACAGCTTTATCTATCCCTACACTTAACAAGTTAACTTTCCCCATCAAGACATCTTCTGAACATGTTGATGCTAAAACAATGAAGCCAAAGGTTGAGGTTGAAAAATTAGGAAAGTCTGTCAATAACTGGTTTGGTGCTTCTGAAATTGTTGAACACGAACTAATCTATCTGCCCGTTTATGATGTTGTTCTCTCTTCTAAAAAAGGAAAAAGACATCTGAAGATTAACGCTTCTAACGGCAAAGTTATTGAAAGATGAAACCTGTATCTAACTCTTTTTTTGCAAGAGATGCTTTAGTTGTTGCAAAAGAACTTTTAGGAAAAGTTGTAGAGTTTAACGGCACTTCAGGCATAATTGTTGAGACTGAAGCTTACAAGTCAGATCCTGCTTCGCACGGTTATAAAATAACTCCAAGATCTGAAATAATGCTTTCTTCTTACGGAAAGGTTTATGTCTACATCATTTATGGTATGTATTACTGTCTTAATTTTACGACAAATAAAGGCGAGGTTGGTGCTGTTTTGATCAGAGCGTTAGAGCCTTTAGATGGAGTTAACAAAATGAAACGTAGAAGAAAAACAGACAACCTTCATAACTTGATGTCTGGCCCCGGTAAGTTGTGTAATGCACTGAAAATAACTAAGCTACAAAACTCAACAGACGTTAACGAGAAAATAAAAGTGTATCATTACAAAAAAATCAAAGATAAAGAGATAAAAACTTCTGGAAGGATTGGTATAAGTCAAGGTAAAGATTTACAGTGGAGATTCTTCATTAAAGACAGCAAGTTTGTAAGCAAATAATGCAAAAAGTGCGAGTTTACGAGCACCTCTCTTTGCAATCTTTTCTTCTTTTGCCTTTTTGTATGCTTCTTCTTTTATTGCTTATTAGTGTCACTCTTTTTATCGTGACTTTTTTTACGTTTCTCTCTAAAAAACCTATTTTTACGAAATGTTTTTAAATAAAAACCTCTCAAATTAATATATGGGTGAGGAGGAATTAAAAAAGACTTACGAAGTATACTCTAAGTACGCAAAAGAGTATGCAGAATCTACTTTTCCTAACCTTTTACAGTACCAACTAACTCAGTTTGTTTCTTACCTTGAGAAAGGTGCAAAGATTGTTGACATGGGTTGCGGATCTGGAAAAGATGTTGAATACCTTAGTGAAGAAGGGTTTGATGTGTTGGGGGTTGATTATTCTAAAGAGATGGTTGATGAAGCTCAAGAACGTGTCCCTAATGGTAAGTTTTCTGTAATGGATATGAGAAATCTAACTTTCGACAACGACACTTTTGATGGAATCTGGTGTTGTGCTTCTATTTTTCACATTCCTAAGGAACATATTCCTGAAGTTCTTACCAAGTTTAGAGATATCCTTAAGAAAGATGGGGTGATGTTTATCTGTGTTCAGGAAGGCGAAGGTGAAAGGCTGGTTGAGTATCATCAGTCAAACAATATGCCTCGGTTCTTTGCGTTCTATAAACAGTCTGAGTTTGAAGAATTGTTAGAGAATGCAGGGTTTAAGATTCTAAACTCCTATACTGAGGATGATGATAACGACACCTGGATCAATATTTTCTGTAAGAAATAATTAAGATTCTTCTAAGATTATTTTTTTCTTGAATGCACCTCTTTTTTCTTCTCTATCTTTTCTTTCTTTTTCTAGTTCTTCTCTGCTTATCCCAATCGCTTTGGCTAGTGCGTATACTACTTCCAACACATCTGCTAACTCTTTTTTATTTGGTTCTTTTAAGAATTCCTCAACTTCTTCTTTTAGTTTTTCTTTAATTTTGTCAGAGTACTCTTTATCATCTGCGATATGTATTTTATACTTCTCCCCTCTTTTTTCTATTATTTCTGGTATTTTGTCTCTGACTAATTTATTGTATATCATAAGAATTTACCTTACTGTCATATAGATGTTTCTTGATTGATACTGTTGCCAAACTGCACCTTCTAAGTATTCAACACGGACAGTATACACGTATGTTCCTGTTTCTGCATCTTTTGGCACATCTACTCTGATTTGTGAAACTTTAACATTATTGTCTTCTAGTGGGAATGATTCTGTGTTATAAAGTATATCTAACTCTGTGTTTATTGTTGAGGGTTGCACTCTTAGTAGTTGTACATCAAACCTGAACTCTTTGTTTGTTCCGAGCATGTTCATCACGCCCAATCCAAATAATCTTGCGTCTCCTCTTCCCGCTTCTTTGTCTGCAAACGGTATGCTTACTGGGCTGTCTCTTAATGAGTCTTCTATTGCGGATTGTGTTCTTTCATCTAAGCTTAGCTGGATTTCCTCCGCTCCGCCGAATATTGTTCTTGTTAATGCGATGCCTGCGCCTAAAATGACTATTGATAGAATTATAACTACGATTAAATTCATACTCAGTTCGATTGCTGCTTTTTTTCTCATACTTCACCGATAAAAATTAGAAAAAAAAGAAAAAAGGTTTTATTTGATTATTTCGTATTCTTTAACGATTAACCAAATGAATAATATCAGTAACACAACTCCGCCAATCAATAACAAGATCCCGTCTGTTACTGCTTTTTGGAAGATTCTCACTACTCCCCATGCCATAATTCCAAATCCTAACCATAAGAACTTATCTAAAACTAGTTTCATGATCTGGAATTCTTGGTCTTGTGTTAACCTTTTTTTTCCTTTCATTTTATCCCACCACGTTTATGAAGAAGTCTTTTTCTGCGTAGATTGATTCTCCTTCAAGTATTGTTACTGAGCATAGGAATGTTCCTGTTGTTGCTGGTGCAGTAACTCTTATAGGGTATACTTGCGCGTCTGCGGTTGATAGTGTGTATGGCTTATCTGCTTGGTATAGGAAGTCAATTCCTTCTTGTGTGCAGCCCATATCTATCTTAAATTCTAGCTGTTGGTTCCCTGTGTTTTTTACTCCGATCGCGATTACTGTAGCGTCTGATCTCTCCATTGTCACTTCTGATGCTGGAAAGCTTAGTTTTTTGTTTCCTGTTCTTAAGTCGTCCAGTATCTGTTGTTTTATCTGTTCTTGTACAGAACTTGTTGTTTCAGTCAAAGAACCGAACTGTCCTCTGATGAAGTTTATTCCTAGCCCTAATAGTGTCATAGCTAGTACAATTATTACAATTGCCTGTATTGACATGTTCAGGTCTGCTTTTTTAGAACGTCTCATTTGATGTTCACCTCTTTTTTTGATTAAATATGATTTATTATATTCCTGTGATTTTTCATTTATAAAGGTTTCTATGTTTCTTCCTTGGCAACCTTTCTTTCTTTTTTTAGTAAGTTTTCAGCTTCTAATTCTTTCTGTTTGATATCTTCTGTTTTTTCTGCTTCTTCTTTTTGTTCTTTTGATATTTTTGTTGTTGCTTGTTCTTCTTCTCTTACTTTTTCAAGTAATTTTTTGAGTTCTTTTGCTGCTTCTACATATTTTTCCATATCTACTTGTTGTCTTATCTTTAGTACTTCTTCTTGTTCGTACTTGTTTACTCTGTTGAATTTTGATAATAGTGCTTTTTCTTTGTTTGCCGCATATTTCTTCTTTATCAGGTCTGCTAGTATGTCATTATGTATCTTTTCTTCTTTTTCTATTCTTGTTATTTCGCCTCTGTCCATCGCTTTTTCTGCTTCTTCTACTGTGTGTTTGATCTCTTTTCGTTCTAGTATTATGTCTCTTTCTTCACCTTTTAGCTGTCTTTGTATATTTTTAACTTCGCCTTCTATAGCTCTTATCTCTTGGTCTGTTAGCTCTTCCTGTTTTTCTTTTAGGCTTGCTTCTTGTACTAGGAGCTGAGTTAGTTTTTGTAATTCATTTCTTACTAATTCTTGATATTGTTGTTTTGTTGTTTTTGCTGATTGAACTCGGTCTATTATGTTTGTTGCATACCCTTTTGCAACTTGTTTGTCCATTTTTGTTATGCTTGCTTTTAGGTTGTTAAGTATCTCTAAGTAGCCGTAGATCTTGTGTATTATTTGGTCTTCTTCTTTTTCAGTCTGTGCTGCTTGTCTGTTAAGTTCATCTTCCTTTCCTGTAAGGTATTGTTTGATGTAATTTTCCATTGCGCCCATTTCTTTCTCTCTTTTCATCTCTGCTTTTTGTTCTTTTAACACCTTTTTTTCTTCCTTCTCTCTTCTTTTTTCTTCTTTTTCTCTATAGTGTTCGTCTGTTCTTATTCTTGTTTCGTGCATCTCTTCAAACTTGTGGCTTAGCCCGGTAAGCACAAGGGTGGTAATGACTATTCCTATCCCTACAGGTATAAGTTCTGGTGATTCCATGAATCCTGATAAGAAAAACATCAGTAATGCTGTTAGGAACATTGATATTCCTCTTGAGTTTTCTGCAATGTATCCATATTTGCTTGCTGAGAATTTTCGGTTTAGTGATAGTATCATTACGATGCTTACTGCTATCCCCGGTAAGAGCAAGTTTAATCCTTTCAAATTTCCAAACAGACCCATCCTGTCTGTTGTGTATATCCCCAATAACGCACCTATCGTGAACCCAACACTTATCATCTTTCCGTAAGAGTTTATGTTCTGTCCATCATTGAATATGGGGATATTTTTTATTACTGCAGAAAAAACACCGTAGAAGATTATTCCTAATGCTAAAAATCCTAGTCCCCATTTGATATATTCAACTGTTAGTATGTCATGTAGCCCTGTAAAAAATCTTGTTAATGTATCTTGTATTGAGTCACCTCTTGCTGCATAAACTGCAGGTATTGCTAGAAATAACCCAAACGCGGCTCTTTTGACATTCATATTAGTATTCTAGCTATTTTATTTTATAAATCTTATCATAAAAGAAAGAATTGAGCTGCTTTTATGCAGCTAGTTTTTTGGCTTTTCTTTTCAAGTATTTTTCCATGCTGTACGCTTCGGTTGTTGCTTCTTGTAGTAGTTGTTGTGCCTCAGCATACTTGTGCTCTAGCAATTTTTGTTTTTCTGGATATTCTTTTTCAAATCCTTCCTGTTTTAGCTTTAGTAATACATTGTAAATATTCTGAAGCTTATTTATTATGAAGAAGGTAAAGATTATATCATCATGTTCTACTTTGTATATGTCCTTTGCTTCTTGTTCTGCTACTTTTATGAATTCAGCAACGTCTTTTTTGATGATTTCTTCTTCTTTTTCATGGTTTTTTATGTGTTTTTCAAGCTCTTTTTCTTTGCCTATTAGTCTACCTATCTCTCTTGTTGCGTGTCTTATGTCTCTTGCAGTTTGGTGATATCCTAAGAACGCTCTGTATTTTATTATTTTTTCTCGGTCTCCTTCTGCGTTTCTTGCGTCTATTCTTGCTTTGTCTATCAGTTTTCTTATTCTTCCAGAAAGATCTTGGAGTTGTTGTATCTGGTCTTGAAGACTGCTGTCTTTTTGTACTGATTGAAGTTCTTGGCTTATTGTTCCCACTTCTTGAAGCAATTCTTTGTCTAGTATTGCTGAATCTTTTTCTATCTGTTCTAGATCTCTTTCTTCTTGTATTATGAAGTTTAGTAAGTCAGAAACGTCTTTGAATGTTTTTTCGACATCCCCTTTTTGTATGTCTTCTGGCACTCTTGATTCCAGTTCTTTTATCTTATCAACTATGTCTGCTAATTCCTCTGATATTCTTCGGTCTGTTCGTGATCTTGATTTTCCTGATTTCCATGACATGAAGTCGATTATGTTTGCCATTTTTTTATTCCCCCTGATTATTCTCCTGAAACTTTGTAGCTTTTGCTTTCTGCTAATAATTGTTTTTCTAGTTCGTTTGCTTCGTCTATCTTTTTGATCTTGGTTGTTATTGTCTCTCTTATGTATATCAGCTTTGATATGTGCTGCACGCTCAAATTCACTTTCATTGGTTTGGCATCTAGACTTTTTGTAAGCAGTTCAACAGTTGTTGTAAATTCTGTTACTGATTTGGTCACTAGTCTTATTGAAGATTTTCTGGATAGTGCAACTTGATCTAGTTTTGATAGTAGGTCAAAGAATTTTTGATCTTGTTTTTGTATTGCTGGATCGCTTCCTTGTATCTTGTTTCTTTTTGCTACTTTTTCACTGAACCTTTTTTTTGCTAACGCTCTGATGCTTTCGCTTTTTTCATTTAGTTTTGCAACGTGATTTACTGTTCTTGTCAATATCCCTTTTGTGCTTTTCATCTGGTTGGATAAGGCCGTCTTGATTGATTGTGCAACTGCAGTTCTGCTGAATGTTCCATGCCCTATTGAGATTAGTGCTTCTTGCATGGCTTCAAATGATGTTTTATAAGCTCCTTTGAAGTGTGTCATTAATTCTTCTATCTGTTTTTCTTCTTCTTGCATATCATCGATAATTTTTTCTTCTTTCTTTATCTCTTCAACCACTTCTTCAGTTGCGTCTTTTTTACCTGTATCTTCCTCTTTCTTTTCTTCAGCCGTTCCTACTTTGATTGTTATTTCTTTATTTTCATCTGTTCTTTTCCATTTCTTTGTTGCTTCTTCATAATATACTATTCCTACTTTGTATTCTTTTCCTTGTTCAAATGCTTTTACGTTTATCTCAAACTCTTCAGAATTTTTTACTTCGTTCATGAGTTTTGCATGTTCTCCGTTAACAAGGAAGTCTATCCATAGTTTGGTTCCTTTTGGTATTTTTTTGTCACTCACAACTCCTTTTATGTTTACTGATGCGTTATCTGGGAATTCTGTGCCGTCTTTGGTTAGGATTACTACAGATAGTGCGCCTTCTTCTTTTACGTTGATTGTTATTTTTGCGTTTCCTGTTTTGTTTCCTGAGTCTCGTACTGTCAGGTAGATTTCTCTTTTTCCTGGTGCTGCTTGTGATAGATCTAATGATTCTTCTCTTATTGTATCTCCAGTTCCTTCCCCTATCTTTTGTATTGCTCTGTCCCCTCTTCCTGCTTGTTCATCCTTCACGTACCATGCCCATGCGTAAGGTGCTGTTCCTTCAGCTTTTCCTTCTAGCCTCACAAATTTCTCTTCTGGTTTTGGATAGTCTCCTTTCTTTAAGAATTCTAGATTGTTTTGTGGTGATGTTATCTCTATGTTTAGATCGGGATATTCTTTCTCCTTTTTCTCTCCTTTTTCTGTTTTTCCTTTTTTTGCTGTAACTGGTTCAGGAGGCACTTCATCAGGTGGTGGAATTGTTATGTCGTACTTTTCACCACTACTTTCTCCATTGTTGTTGTATGCTGTTATCTTATACACATATGTCTTTTTTGGTTCTACTGCTGTATCAGGTAGAGGGTTTGATTTGTCTCTTACTTTTGGACTTGAGTATATTGGGTTGCCCCATCTTGGACTGCCGTATCTTGCTTTTCTTACTACGTATGTTGTTACCTCATCAGAATCTGGGTTTGGTTCCCATGATATGTTTACTGTTTTCTTTTCTGGATCCCACTTGATCTCAATGCCATTTACTCCATTTGGCACTGGCCCTTTTGGTGTTTTTGCTGCTGGCGGTGATTTTGGTCCTTTTGGTTTGAAGAAGTCTTTTATTCCTTTTAGTGGACCTCCTCCTTCATCATCTCCTCCTGAAGTTATTAATGAGCTAAGCAGGAAGAAACCACCTATTATCAGGAAGATTACTGCTGCATCACTCCAGGAGGTGTGGTTTGATATTACTCCTCCAAGGAACATTGCAATACCTAAATAACAGATTAACAGTTGCCATTGTCTGTCGTTGTAGAAGTCTGTGTCTTTGAATGCAAAGTACAGCATCAGGAATATCAACACAGATACGAATATGGCTCCATATATCCCAAATGCTTCAAGCACGTTTTTTGTTACGTCATAAGGTCTTCCGTCTGTTGTTACGAATATCCCAATTACGCCTAAGAGTGACATGCCTACTGCAATTAGTTTTCCGTTCTTGCTTAGTTTTCCGTCAGCTTTGAATGCAGGCACAGCATTAAGTCCTGCTGAGAATACTCCATATAATACTATAAAGAATGCAATGAAAGTTAACCCGAATTTTGTATGGTCTGTTGTTATTAAGGTGTTTAATCCCTTAAATAGGTTGTTTAATATGCCTTGTATCCCTTGTGCGAATACTGCAGGCAATGATAATGAGAGTAATGTAGGTATAAGAAATAACTTTAGCTTATTGTTTCTGTCCATCTAAAAACCCCTTATTGTGCATTATATGTGTATTATACATTTTGATTTTTTTCTATATATAAATATTGCGGTTTTTATAGTTTATTCATATCTGAAGCAGAAATTACCGCTTTAACTCCTTAAAAGTAGTTAAAAAGAGAAACCTTTATATATTTGTTATCACTGCTAAGTTATCATGGCAGACGTAATGAGGGTGGAATACGCTAATGCTAGCTATTTGCAATACTTGCCAAATGGCACAAGCAAGATAAGCGATGTTTCCAGACAACTTGAAGGCAGACTGAAAGAATCAGTAGAATGCAATAGTCCTAACTATAAGAATATCATACTAAATGTTATCGACAGCGAGGGTAAATTCTCAAGTCATGAGTTAAGGATACTTATGAAATATACAAAATTTATCCAAAGCAGAAGTAAAGAACTTTACGTTATTGGCAATGAAGAAACATACCTGAATCTGAAAAACACAGTTGCGGGCAAGAAAGGTCTTGTGCAAGTTTTTAACGGTGTTGAATCATTTATGAAAGAAAAACCTGGATTGATGCCGAAAGTAGAGTCAGACCTAGTCAGGATACAGATAAAGCTAGCAAAAAACATGGCTAACTAGCTTATAAATGTCATATGTAATCTTATATATGATTTACAATTAACTAAAATAAAGTTTGAGGTATTGAGAATGAGTAATGAACAAGCAAAATCAGAAGCATTGAAAGAATTTGAGAAGTCAACAACTAACGTAAATAGCATCGTTGAAGGTCATTATGATCGAAAGGAAAAGTATGACTTTAAAGGTGTTAGAAATATTCTTGACAACTACAAACGAACGTATGCGGGATTAAGTCTTGAAGAGGCTAAAGAAAAAAAAGCGGTTTTTGAAGGCGCACATAATAGTTTAACACATGTTATCATGGAGTTAGAAGGTAAAAACTAATTACTTTAGAACTAAAATATTTCCTCTTCCTTTCTTTATTTTTTCTATAATTCCTTTTTTTTCTAATTCAGTTATCATTAAGCTTATTTTTGCTTCACTTGAAGGGAACTGTTTTCTTAACTCTTTTTGTGTTGTTCTTCCTCCTGAGTTCTTTATTGCTTCTACTATCTTACTTAGTTCAGGATCAACTTCTTTTTTCTTGACTTCTTGTTTTAGCTCGGTAACTTCCTTTTTTATTTCGGTTTCTCCTCTCTTGAATCTTGAGAGTGAACTTATTACTAATCCTATTATGATCAGTAACGCGACTCCCCAAATAAGGTAATTGGTTATTGGGGTCTCTTCAAGAACATCTTCGCTTATTTCCTGATCGGGGTTAAATTCTGAGTCGTTAAAGATCTTTTCAGGATCATCAAATGAAGGGAACATTATTATGTCTAAATTGTAAGTTCCTTCTTTCACAACGTTTACAGTTTCGATCTCTTCATTGCCTTCTCTATCTGTAGCTTTTATTGAATAAGATCCGAGATCAAGCTCAACAGAATAATCACCTGCTGCTGCAACGATAGTCTGTCTTGGGGTTGTGTTAATCTCAATAACTGCTTTATCTATCGGGTTTAGCTCCCAATCATATACTGTGCCTTGTATTGTTGCTGCATTGACTGCTGAGATCATTAGGAAAAATGTCAACATGAATAACATAATCTTTCTCATTTTTAAATCACATTTGTATCCGAGGTATAAAAACGTATCGATAAAGCTTTATCCTGGTTTTTCGCTTATTTAACCAAACAAACCATTTTTTACCCTTTGTAAAGTTTTAAGTAACTATTTAACCCTCCATAAAGTATTAAATCCCAATCTAAAGTTTTAATTATCTATCAAAAAAAGTTTCTTTATAAGCAATATCGGATATTAAGGGTATGCAATGAAGTTGATTAAGCTATTGGATAAGATCCAACGAATCAATCAAATTAAGAAAGAGTTGGCAGCAGATAAGCAAAATGGTCTGCTCCAATGAGGAGGAAATTAAAAAATGAAGAAAAGTATAATGGCATTGTTTATGGTGTTTGTCATGTTATTCAGTTTCATGCCTGGAGTTGCATTCGCTGAAGATAATGATACTGAACCAACTGTGGTAGCTATTTCTGCAGGGGTTAATGAATCTGGAGAAGAGAAAGATGATGTGCCTAAGGCAGTAAATGAGTCTGGCAAAGATGACAAGCCTGAGCCAAGAGAAGGACCTATCGCAAAAAAGATCAGAGAAAGGTTGCAAGAGAAGAAAGAAGAGATAAGGGAAAAGTTTGCTGAAGCTGCTGAAAAATATCTTGAAGCAAGACAACAACATCTTGAAAAGAGACAAGATTTCCTAGCTGCAAAACAAGAAGTTGTTAAGTGTAGAGGAGATGATTCTACAGAGTGTGAAGAAGCAAGAGAGAAAGTTAAATCGGATGCTAAAGAATACTTAGTTAAGATTGCAGACGTTGTTCTTGAGTCATTAGACAAGGTTGCTGCTAAAGTTTCAGAAAGTGAAGACTTAACTGAAGAAGAAAAAGCAGAACTTCTTGCAGACATAGATGAGAGGATAGCTGATGTCGAAGAAGCTAAAGCAACAGTTCAAGAATCTGACGATAACGCTGAGATTACAAAAGCAGCAATAACCATAAAGACAGAATGGGCAAAAACAAGAGTTACTTTAAAACATGCTGTTGGAAGAGTTGTCAATGCTAGGATTGGTGGCATAATTGTTCAGTCAGAAAAGCTTGGTGAAAAGCTTGAAAGAATCTTAGAAAGATTAGAAGACAAAGGACATGATGTCTCAGAAGCTGAAGGGTTAGTTGAAGACTTTGATGCTAAGATAGCAGAAGCTAAAGGGCACTATGATGCTGCTCAAGAAAGCTACAAAGATGCTAAAGACAATATCGGAAATGGAGCAGTTGACATGGTTGCAGACGGCCATAAAAGCATGGTTGACGCGCACAAAGCTCTGAAGGAAGCAAGAGTCATCCTTAAGGATATTGTGAAGGCAATTAAAGCATCTGGTAATGGAGACTCAGCTATAGAAGACGAAGCTGAAGATTCAGAACCTGAAGACAACGAATCAGTTGAATAAACTTTATTAGAGAAATTAGGAGCAAGAGGCTGTCAGACGCGTATCGGATACAAGTTCGCTTCTTGCTCCTTCCTTTTTTTATTCTTTTTAAAAAATATTAAATATTAAGGGATCTTCCTTGGTGTCATGAAAGCAATCATAATTTTGTTAGCATGCTTAGTTCTTCTAACAGGTTGCACCACCTCAATTGAAGACATCAAGGAAAATCCTGATGAATTTATGGGTGAAACTGTAACTGTCAGAGGAGAAGTTTCTAATGTTATCAAGATAGGCAAGCTTTCTGGATTCACTTTAACAGATATTGAAGGAGATAAGATTTCTGTATCTTCTGAAGAACTTCCTAAAGAAGGAGATACTGTGTCTGTTAAGGGTGTTGTGATGAAAGAAGTCTTGGTCGGAAACTATATTCATGCTAAAGATATCAGATAGATTCGAAGATTTTTATGTCTTCTTTTAGCTGTTCTTTATTTTGTACGCCTATACATAAGGAGTCAATATAATCTAGCTTTTTGACATAAGCGATAGCTCTTTCTATATCTTTTATGCTGCCTCTACCTAGAACTTTCATTGCATAAACTCCTTTGCCGTTTTTATGGTTTAATTCCATGGCCTTTTTCATATTATTCAAGCCGCCATGCACATGATTTCCTCGATAATTTATTGTTGCTAATATCACTTCTATCTTATCTTGTGTTGCACAGTATTTTGCCATGTTTGCATTATGGGTTGACAATCCTACAACTTTCACTAAACCTTTTTTCTTTGCCTCAAGTAAATATTTCAGTGCTCCAGATCGGTTATGGAACTCTGTTACAGAATCAACTGCATGCAATAAGATTATATCGACGTATTTGGTGCCTAACTCTTTGAGGCATTTTGCTAGACTAACTTGCGCTTGCTTGTATGAACGAGACATTATCTTTGTTGTAACAACTACATTCTTACGCCCAACCTTATCAAGTGCAACTTTTAGTTGTGGATGACTCCCATAATCATCGCTTGTGTCCCAAAATGTAAGCCCTTTTTTGTAACCTATAACCATCAACTCAGCACCTTCTTTTATGGATAGGTTTTGCATTGTATCTGTGCCTATACTCATTCTAGAAACCTTCAGCTTTGTATTGCCAAGCTTTACTTTTTTCATAGTTGGCTCTTTGATTTCGGTATTTATAAAGGTTCCTTATGTCCAAATGTTAGCACTTAAAAGTGGTAAATTACCGAAAACTTTATAAATGAACCCTCATTATAACCCATAAAAGAGGGTGGTTTTCGATGAGGAATGTAATATGGCATTATTTGATGATAAAGAGAAAGCCGTTAAAGATCTAGCTAATTTACAATCCCTTAGACAAGAGACTGCATTGAGAACTAATGGCAAAAAAGCACTTCTTGAAGAAATGTTGGATGAAAAAGAAGCTAGTCTGAACAATCAAATTTATGGAGAACAGAAAGGCATTGTTGAGAAAGTTAAAGATTTCTTTTCATACTCAAATGAGACTCAAGCAGATGAAGATGGGGTGGTTTGTGCTATTCCTAGAAAGTCATCTGGTTTTGACATAACTGAATACTTACCTAGTTTCACACCTAAAGGGTTAGCGACAATAGTTCTTACAATTGCTTTAGGTTATGCATTACTCTCAAACGTTGGCAAAGATAAGGATGTTGAGCATTCAGGAGAAGGGGTTTCAGTTCATTATTCTAAAAGTATGGATCCTAAAAAATATTTCACAGCATCTCTTGGTAGAGGAAGTGAGTTTTTCACAGCTCATTCATTCCCTAACCACATGAGAACTCCTAAAACAAAACTTGAAAAAGTTGTCTCAAGAGCTAATGATCCTGCAATGATTTATGCTATATTAGAACAGGAATCTAAATGGGATCCTTTGGCATTAGCACCTAAGAGAAAAACTAAAGTTAAGAATCTTAAAACAGGAGAGATCGAGAAAAAATGGGTGAGAGCAGGAGGACTTGGTCAGCCGATAGTTCCAACCGCTAACGCATCTGCTAAAGCTCTGAAACTTAATCTGATAAACTATCCTTTTTGGGTTCAAGGTAAAAAGTTTACTGAGCTAAATCCTTGCAAAGATCCAAAACAAGGTGATTGGAGATTTGATCCTGTATCGTGCGCAAGATTCACAGTTAATGAAGTTGATAATAAGCTGAGCAGACAGTTTAAAGATCCTAGATTGGTTATTGCAGCTTACAACTGTGGGCCAGGCAATGTTAGAAAAGCTATGAACAAAGCTAAGAGCACTAAGTTCGAGAAAGTTTTCAAATATCTTCCTAAAGAGACAAAAAAGTATGTTCAGCTAGTTAGCGAGAAGAGAAATTTGTACAATATGATCGTGCCTATCGAGTCAGGCAAACAATTCCAAGTGTTCTCTCTTTATGGGTATAGAAACGATCCATTTGACGGCTCAAGAAAGTTCCACACAGGAATAGATCTTTCTACTAACTCAAGACCTGGATGTGTTGCAGTACTTGATGGAGAAGTGATTTATGCAGGCAATCATAAAACAAATGGTTATGGTAAACAGGTTTGGTTAAGAGATCATTTTGGAAACATCTTCTTGTATGGTCATCTTAGTAAGTATTCAGTCAGAACTGGCGATAAAGTAAAACAAGGAAAGGTTGTTGGCATTATGGGTAAATCTGGAAGATCAACAGGTGAGCATTTACACTTTGGATTATATGATATGCCTCTTAACTCAAAAGGTCATGTGAACAGTTTGACAAGCATAAAGGGAGCTTTAAAGAATCCTATGAGATATATCAACAAAAAGATCATTCTTAAGAAGAAACAAAGAAATAGACAATACGCTAGAAGATAATTTTTATTCTAAACTTACTTTTTTACCAAGACTTTGTCCAGGCATTCCTGTGTCAAAGATAGCTCTTATTGCTCCTTTGTTTCCGTGAGCTGCTGCTACTTTTCCTGTAAGTTCCTTTCCAGATTCTGTTTTGAACACGACCTTCTTTCCAACTAACCCATTAGCTTTATCTTTTGAGTCTACTCCATCAACTACCAGTATCATGTGGTTATCTGTTTGTGTGTGTCTTGATCTTCTGAAACTTGTTATTATTGCGTCCATATTGCTGAGAAATCACAGTCCCTTTATAAGCTTTTTCCTTAAAGCTTTTTTAAGAGAGCTTCTACTTTTTGCTTTAATTCCTGTAGTTTTTCCTTAGTTAGAACATATTCTTCGTCTGCTAGCTCCCAAAATGTCTCTTGGAATGAATATTTTCCTTCTCTTTCGTCAAATTCTAGATAGTTCCTTTCTTCAGGGCCATAAACAAAGTCCCATTCAAGGTGTCCTAAAAACTCTTGATATGCTTTGACATCTATCTCATCAAAATTCTGAATTCCATATTCGAGAGCTTTATCAACAAATGTAACTATCTCTTTTGCGAACTCTTTGTCTTCAGGTATTATGCCATCTGCATATTTTTTCCAATCCTCAGAAATGCCTTTGAACTTTTCAACTATGTCTAGGTATTCTTTGTCCAGTGCAGGTGTTAGTTTCATTTTAGTATGTATTCATTTCCTGACAGTTTATTTTTTGCGATCATATCTGCCATATCCAAAGTGTCTCTTGCAGTTTTTCCAGCTATTAATATTGAGTATTTGTTTCCTGTTTTGAATAATTTAGCTATTGCTCTCCCTTCTTTTATGAAGTCTGTGCATTCACTCATCTCTCCATAGAACTGTTTTGCCCAGGTGTTTTGGCATGGAGTTCCTATTATGATTGAGTTTACATTATTTAATGAGGTTATCTCATAATCCAAGTATGCTGCTTCGCTTGAGCCTATTGCATTTATCATCTTTAACGCTGCTGACGGGTCTGTCGCTGCACCTTCACTTCCAACTATTACTTTTGTATTTGAGGTGAAAGGCTTTGGGAAATCGCTTAGGTCATAGTCTGGGCAATCTTCTGAGCAAGTACTTGCTGATTCTCCTTTGTCACATATTCCATTTCCGCAACATCCTTCTTTCTTTACACTTAAACACACATTATTTATACATGAAAACTCTAGACATTGTCCTGCTACTCCTTCACAGTCTCCGCAATCTTCTGCGCATGAACATTTGGTTTCTTTACCGTTGCATATGTTATCTCCGCATACAGGTCCTGTCACTTCAATAGTTTCATTTTCGGGCTCTTCTGGTTCAAGCGTGTCTGATATGTTTAATACGATTTCTTCTTTTTGAACCGGTTCTATTATTGTCTCTTCTTTGCACCCAACCAATATTAGCATTGATATTATTGCTATTGTGAATAGTAGTTTTGTTTTCATTTTATAGAATGTATTGTTGTATTTATTATAAATATTTCTATCTATTATGTTGTAGTGCCAAAGCTTATAAATGAGTAGTTCTAAAAATCAGTTGTTATATGAGGTGATATTTATGACTGAAGAAGATATGAATAAAGAAACAAATGAAGAAAAATTGGAGGAGCTGGATACTTCTGAGGATCTTACTGCTGAAGAACACACAGAACTTGTTGATGACAAGCTAGAAGCTTTAGTTGATCTGTTGGTTAAGAAGAACTTGATCACTAGAGAAGAGTTTGATGAAGCTTACGATGACTTGTTCGAAGATGAGGATGATGACACAGAAGAGTCTGAAGAAACTCAAGAATAATTTTTTTCTTTTTTTATATTGCAACAAAGTAAATCCCTGCAACCACAACAATTGTTCCTAATAATCGGTGTATGTAGAATTTTTCTTTTAGGAACAGTGATGCTATTATGAACACAAACACTACTTGTATTGCGCCAACAGCATATACTTTTGATGCTTCTCCTATCGCTAGTGCTGAGAAATATAGGAAGACGCTTATGCTGCCAAACACAGCGCCCAGTATTAAGATTGCTAAATTTTTGTTTGGTTTGATCATATATTTTAATGACTCTCTGTCAAATAGGAACTGCATCAGTGCCATTGTTAATGTTGCAAAGAAGTACATCATTACAACTAGGTTTATTGGGTTTATGTTTAATAGGAATTTTTTTGATAGTAGTGCATGTACTGACCCTATGATTACGACTACTGCAACCATCAAGAATCCTCTGTTTAATTTTGGTATGCTTATGCCGTTTTTTGATATAACAATATATAATCCTACTAGTATGAATACTAATCCTATGTAGTTTATGCTTGTCGATGCTTCTTTGAAAAGTATTGTTGACAGTATAAATACCAGTAATATGCTTCCTGCGCTGAAGAAAGGCATTGCATCTTCTATGTCTTCCATCTTTAGTGATTTGTAGTAGAAGAAATTATTTGCCCCGTATATTCCTCCTATTATTGCTGCAAATATCATCGGCGTTGTGCTGAAATCTAAGTTCAGGAATAAAACACCTAGTGTAAGCAGTATGATTCCATCAAAGAACATCTTTAGCGTTCCTGTTCTGAATAGGTTAAACCCTTTATTCATCATATACTTATCCAATGATGTTGACACTGACGCCACTAGGTGAGCTGCCAGTATCAGTATCAGCCATAACTCCATGTTTTATTTTTGATTTGGCTTGTTTTTAAATTTGTTGGTTACAGTAAGAAGTATATTATTACAGGTAAGATTATGCACCCCATCATATGGTTTTTCGCAATGCCTAGTCTCATTGGTATTAATCCTGTCATCGTTGAGACAAATAAAATTAGCAATCCAAGAAAGCCACTAAACAAAAACACCATAACTACAATTAAGAGAATAACTCCTAAACACATCACTTGATAATTTACTTTCCTCACCCAGACTGCAAACTTCTTTGCTAAAGCTAATGCAACTATTGTTGCTATCCCTCCAACAACTAATGCTACAGCAATAAAAGTCATTAATTGATATACATTTATTTCTGAAATAAATCTCATCACTGTGACTACTGCACCATTTCTTGCTTTGCCTAATGTGTATAACGCAACCAATGAAAGTACAAAATTTACTGTATTTATGCCTCCTTGTAAAATCAAAAATCCAGGAATGCCTATCTTTTCCATTCCTCCCACAATTGCCGAGCCTATTACTGATGCCTGTGCTGCACCTATTCCTGGCAAAATTCCTGTCATGCCTCCTGCAACTGTTGCTGCAAATCCTGCTTTTGCTGTTGTTGTTTTATTTACTTCAATTTGCTCAGTCACTCGTTGCCACGGTAAAGAAGATTTCTCAAATAATGAGTTTATCAACATTGATGTTCCGAATAATCCTCCTAGTAAAGGGAATAATGGCTCAGATAAAACTTTGATATTCAAAACGATATAACCTAAGATTCCAGAAATTAAGAATATGAATAGACTCCAGAACTTTCTATTCTTTCCTTTCTCTTTTAAGATAAGAACAGATACAACCAACAAGAGTATCCATCCAACATAATCTGAAATGGTTGAATAAATAAAAGGAACAATCAATATCATTAAAGGAAATATCAAAGCTGAAATGACAACAGCAATCATTGAGCCAACTGTTGCTAACTTTACAGCTTCATATCCTTGTCCTAGTAAGACTAATTTGTGTCCTGGTAATACGCTTAGTGCAGTCTCCGCATCAGGCACTCCCAAAAACACTGAGGGAATAAAATCAATGAAGGTGTGGGTTGTTGCTAATGCTATTATGAACACAGCTAAAACAACTGGCGAAGTAAATTGCAACAATAAAGGACTAACTGAAATCAGCATTACAGCGACGAGGTTCACGTGTATACCAGGAACGAGGCCTGTCGCCACTCCACATAAAATCCCGCAGATTATTGCTGTTAATATCTCTAGTAACATACTTTATTTATGGTAAAACTTGTTTAAATTAGTTTATAAAGAAAAGTCGTAATTCTTACAGGTGTTTATACACAAAACATCGAAGTTTTTGCTAAAAACAAGGACGAATCTACGATAGAGCTGAAAACACCGATATCTTTTTTGCAGTAAAAAGGGAGCATATTTTTGTAGGTAAAAAAGGGCTTATTATTTAGAATTCTAAAAAAATAGCGTTTTTTTGGCGATTTTAAGCGTTTTTTGATATTAAATAAACGGTGGTTTTTTTTCATTACTTTTAAATACTAAAAGTATTTTCTAATTATCATGATTACAGATAGATTAAGAAAGATTGAAGCAATTCCTAGTTATGTTAAAATTGATAAGATAAAAGAGTACAAAGAAGAACTTGAATCAAAAAGAAAAGAAAACAAGTTACTAGACGGAGTAATAAAAGGTCATTTTAATCTTGTAGAAGAATACAAACGACTTTCTGAACATCATAAAGGACTTAATCAATACATTCCACATATAAATATCCAAGAAACTCAGCCAACATTAATAGAATTAGAGGACTTGGTGGGATATATAGGTTCAGACAACTATGCTAATGTAATTTGTAATACAGCAGGCGGAGGTTTGGCTGGTGCTTACATGGCAGGAGTTTCATCAATAGGGTTTGAAATGGTACAGGGACAACCTACTAGAAGAAAGGCTTTACAAGCAATATTTATTATGGGTTTAATGGGATCATTTGCAGGTGGAATTATAGGAACCACGAATTCAGTTTTAAAATATAAAAAATTTAAAAAAACAGAAAATAATGCACTTTTTCTGCAAAACATAATTGATCAAGTTTATAGAAAACACACTAAAAAATAGGACGATTTTTTAGAACTAAATAATCCTCTTCTAAATTCTTAATTTCGCTTTTCAAACAAGGGTATGATTTTTTGCCCCAAACAAGATCACCCTTTTCTAAAGGTCAAATAAAAGAGTATTTTTTTGTGTTTTTGTTTTTGAGGAGGTTTTATATATCTGGTTTGTTTTTCTGATCAAAATGGTTGACAAAAAACCTTGCTCTGTTTGTTGTGATTCTTGTAAAAAGTTGCATAATTTTTTTATGGTTAAGGATAGGGTTTGGAAAGAGGCAAAACAAGAGAAAGACAGTATGCTGTGTCTTGTTTGTTTGGAGAAGGCTCTTGGGAGAGATTTGGCTATTATGGATTTCAAAAAAAATGTTCAGTGTAATGAGTTTATTTGGTTTGGTTATTTTTTGGCTAAGAGTGAATAGTTTTACCCCTACTTTTGTTAATTAATTCATATTTTATTATAAAGGTAGGGGTAAGAATCATTTCAGATATTGATTATATTCTTTCAAATATCTCTTGATGATGTGCTGTACAAATATCATCTCAACATGTTTTATCTGTGCTCTTTCTAATGCGGTATAATAATTGCTTCTATTAGAATACTTGATGTCGAGCATTGGAAATCCATTTTTGTATAGGACAAAGTTCATGATTAGTCTGCTTATTCTTCCGTTTCCATCTGTAAATGGATGTATAGAAACGAATTTGAGATGAACTAATGTAGCTAGTTCTACAGGGTGCATTTTGTCTTTGTTTTTGTTGTACCATTTGAAGAATTCCCTTAATAAGGGTTCTAATTCTGCGGGTATTGGGAATTTTGTTTTGCTTCCTGCAACACCGACGCCGTGTTTTCTTATTTTTCCTGCTATTTCTGGTTCTGTTTCGTTAAATAATGTTCTGTGAAGGTGAAGAACCATATTCAAACTTAGATCTTTTTTGTATTTTAGCATTTCGTAGAATGCTTTTTTGTGTGATTCGGTCTCTTTTACGTCTTTTATGGGTTTGTTTTTGGGAACAATCCCGTCTTCAAGAAGCATTGCGGTCTCTTTTAATGTTATTGTGCTTCCTTCTATTTTGTTGGAGTCGTATGTGAATTTTACCATGAAGTTTTCAATATATTTTTCTTTGGCTAAGTTTGGCATTGATTTGAATTCTTTTTGGAATTCTTTCTTTATTTTGTTTAGTTTATCAAACCATTTTTTTTGGTAGATTTTGTTGAGGAATTGTGTTTTTATCTTTTCGATGTCTTTTGGTATTTCAGTTCCTAGGTATAATTCTTCTTTTTTGACTTTTTTGTTTTCTTTGTAAGAGTGTTCTAAGTAGTAGTATTGTTTTTTTCCTATGTTTCTTTTTCTTATGTTTGCCATTTTATTTATTTACCCCTACTTATATATAAATATTTCTTTTTTCAAACAAAAGTAGGGGCAAGGTTTGATGTGTGTATTTTGGGCTAAAAGCATTGAATTTTGCTGAAAACATCGAACTTTTTCGATGCTTGCTAAAAATACTGAAGGTATAAAGTCAATGAAGGTGTGTGTTGTTGCTAATGCAATAATGAAGAAAAGTCCGATACTAAGGGCTCAAAACCCGACCCTTGAAAATAAAGGATTGTTTAATTTGTTACCACTTATAAATGACAAAAAACGAAAGATTTAAATAGTAGTTATGCCTACCTCTCTATATAACTATGTTAGAGGTGATCAAAAATAGAACCCCAATCTATCAAAAAAGAAGAAGGCCTTGGTTCACATATCCAGAGATGTATGGAAAACTCAAAAGAGTTGCTGGAAGTGACAGAATGGATCAATGAAAGCAGAGCGTTGAATAATTTTCCTGAGAACCTGTCTGGGTTGAGAGAGATGTTTTATGTGCATAAGTTGAGAAAAGATGGGCTTGATCAGCTTTATCATAATTTCAAATACCAGTTAAGAAGAAGAGATGAATTGAGAAGTACCTTAGGTCCTTATCGAATTGAAGATGCTCAATTTGAAGACATATCCAATTAGATTTCCAATAATTCTGACAGACCAAAAAACCTGAGCTTAACTAAAGTTCAAATCCGATTGATGCAGTTATGGTTATTCTTGCGGTAGCTGTAAAAAATAGATGATCTCTCTTATTTTTTTAATGCTAACCCTATTACTTCATCAGTTGGCATCTCTTTTTTGTAATTTAATCTAAAGAAACTTAAGCCAATCATATTTTCATCGCCTAAATCATTCATAACTTCTTCATAAACCTCGATTGATCTTTCAGTATGATCATAAACATTTGAAGTTTCACAGCTTGTTGTAGTTATCATTATGCCATTCATACATTGTGCATCAACATCTAGACAAGAAGTATAATATCTTTCCAATCTGCTTCTTGAAACTTTTTCAAATTCAGATAAACTATCTTGACATTGTGCATAGTTCATCAACACACTAAAGTCAATCTGAGCTAAAGAGTCTTTGTCAATAACTTTTGTTATTGCAGATGTTACTATCTTGTCTGTTTTTGCTTTTACTAAAGTTGCTAATTTTTCTGTATCTTCTGTGCTTGGTTCAATATCTAAATGCACTCCATCAGAATATCTGTCATCATTTATCTCATTTGCAATATTTTCAGCTAACTCTTCCAGATCTACGTTATCTAAAGAGTTAGTATACTCTTTTCCTGCATATATCATTGATAATACTTTTAGTTCGGGTAAATTCTTCTTCAAATATTCAACTCTTTCACTTTTGTAATTTAAATCAACTTCTTCCGGTTCTGTAAACTCTCCTGCCCAGACGAATAAATATTTTATATCTACACTGCTTTCTTCATTAAACTCTTTGATCAGTTCTATGTAATCATCATACTCATCTTCATCAAGACTGCCATAAACCCATAACCCGTGTGCTTTTTCATCTTGTTTTGCAACTATTTGTGTAATATTTTCTATGACTTCAGAACTTTTTGTTTCATTAACCTGTTCAACTACAGTTATAGTCTCTTTTGCTGGCTCGTAAGGTATTGTTGTTTTATTACATCCAACCAAAATTAAAGACAGAACCATTAAGACAGTAATTATCTGTTTCATATGCATTGATATTATGTTTTGGTTTATATACTTATTTTAACAACAGACACCACTCTAAAGTAGTTACAAAAAGCAAACATTTATATATGATTATTACGTTTTCACACAGATGAAGACCAGATTGAGCGTATCAGTTGACGAAGAGCTAGTTTCTAAAATGAGAAACCTAATGAGATCCAAACTATTCAGAAATAAGTCTCACGTTGTAGAGTACGCTTTAGAGAAGTTGATGAGGAAAAAGAAATGACTGAAATGTACGACAACCCAAAACATGTAGAAGATACATTCAATAAAGATAAGCTTCATCCTTATCTGACAAAAGCGCAAGAAGATGAACTAAATGAACTCAAAAGGATAATATCTGAAAAAAGCTCTGTCTCAATACTTGATATTGGTGTTGGAGATGGAAGACTGATTAAGGAATTATTCAAACATCAAGATATATCAAATGCCATAAGAGCGTATGAGGGAATAGATGTAGCTCAAGATTGTATTGATATCTCAACTGAAGTTGTCAGTGATATGGGTCTTGAAGGTAAAGTAAACATAACACAACTAGATGCTGTAGATCTTAAAACTTTAGACAAAAAATATGATATGATAATCACAACCTGGTTCACTGCAGGTAACTTCTATCCTTTTGGGTATGATATCAAAAACTACACGCAGGGGTATGATCTGACAGAAAATGACAAATTCACAAGTATATTCAAACAAGCACATGAGATGCTTAATCCTGATGGAGAGATAATAATCGGATCTATGTACATAGATACTGATGAAACTAGAAAGAAACAGGAAGAGACTTACAGAAACTTTGGTTGGACAATAACATCCAATAAAGAAGATTGTTTTACATCAACAAAAGAAGGCTGGTGGTCTCAAAGATACACAGAACAGAGAGTTCTTGATTATTTGAACTTTGTACCTAAAGAGAATTTTTCTTTTATCAACCTAGATGATTATGATTATGCAATGATGGTGAGGATAAGGAAATGAAAAGAACAAAACTTATAGCAGAACAGCTTGTACCTGTTGACGATATACGTAACGATACTTCAGATAATGTTATCAAGATGATCGACAACCCTGATTCTGCACCTGAAGAATGCCTAAAATTTTTTAATTTTCCAATTGTAACAACACCCTATAAACAGACAGATAAATATCTTGTGTTGGATGGCAACCAAAGATCTATCGGCTTTTCTTTAAGGGGAAAAAGTATTGATTCAATTATACTTTACACTCAAGAGGATTTGGATGAATTATTAAAACTTAAACAGAACGAAGAGATGCCTAGATGGCCTTATAATGACTGCACACTTAAGGAAATATATGTGGGGGTTCTTAACCGTCATAATACTCTCTTTACTTTTGAAGAGATGGATTTTGAAGACGACAGGAGGATATACACCTTAAACGTATACATCAAATCTTTAATTAAACAAGGGTGGAAAAGATGACTCAAGTTAAAGTTTACAGAAACATGGGAAATTTTCCTAGATTGGAGTTCAGAAGTTATCGTGAAGGCCTTGAGGAATGGCTAAGAAACGGAACTGATTCAATGAAAGCAGGTGCTAAACTGGGGCTAGCGATTCTAGAAAAGTTTGGTCAAGCCGCGCCAGAAAAATACGGGGAGATTTGGAATGGAAACCCAATACTTAATTCAGTTTATGCTTACTTAAGTAAACCAAGCCAGGGCGAGTTAGAAAAATCTTACTGGGCTGAAATTTCAGTTAACCCGAAAAGATGTGTTGTAGCACCCCACCTGCTTGCTGGAGAGATTGTAAGCCTAAGAAGAGCAGAAAAGATTCCTGAATATTGGAATAATTCTCACATTCTTGAAAACTTTCTTCAGGAATACAAGCCAACTGGCAAAGTGAACTGCAGGTCATCTTGGGAAAACAAAAAGTCAGGAGAGATATATGAGATTCCTGAACTGTTAATACCTTTAGATGCTATTGATATGAAAGGTTCCAGTATGGTTAAAGAAGGAGCTGTAGAAAGATGAAACGAACAGTATTACTGCCAAAAGAACTAGAACAGAGATTGGTTAGCCTTGCTAATCTAAAATCTGAAGTGAATGGTGTTTTATTATACAGACCCAAAGAAGAATACTGTCCTATTGAAACAATATTTATCACAGGAAAAGGAACAGAAGGACACGTAAGCTCAACTCCTGAAAGAATGGCCATAGTCAATGAATTTTTTGAAAAAAATCCAGAATATAACTTTGTTAAATTCCACACACATTCAAAAGGAACTATAGAAAAGTTCGGAGAATATTACGCAAGAAACTTTTCAGAAGCAGATCTTGAAGGATTCAAAGAACACTTCAAAGAAAACAAAACATACATTGGGATGTTAATAACGCCAGAAACCAGATTATTATGTGGGTTAGATAACCCAAAACTGGAAGTTGTTAAAGGTTTCCCAGGATATGCTTCAAGAAGTAAAGCAGTTGACCAGGCTGTTTTACTAATCGCAAATAGGTTGGGTTATGAATTAAATATCGAGGTATAGAAATGAACAGAAGAAACTTTCTAACAACAGCAGGCGGCGCAGGTTTAGCAGCTTTAGTTTCATCATGTGCTCCTGGTTTATACCAAGCAACATCAAGAAACTCAAAGTACAACACAGGAAGCAGGAAAGGTTTGGCTGTTATTGTTAATCATGCTGAAGAAGATCATCACATGGATAATGTGTTGCGTTCATACAATTTTTTCAGGTGGATAGGGTTTAATGAGAATGACATAAAAGTTCTTAGCGTTCCTTATGCAAACTACCAAGATGAAGAAAACATAGAAAAAGTCGCGAAAGGAAAGAAAGCAGAGACGGGGGGAGATTTAACATCAATCGTGTACAATGTTATGCATAAGTATCCTGTTTTGACAGTCCCCCGTATAATCGGACCGCCAACTTCAAAAAATCTAAGATACTTATTGGATGGTGCGAAAAAACTAGATTCTAACAGCGAATTCTTTTTGTACATCACAGGCCATGGATATTATAATGAAAAGAAAAAAACAAGCAACATACTTACTCTGGGATCAAGCGGAGATCCAGAAGACCTGATTGTTTGGAATCCTAAAGGATTTAATTACCACTTTAAACATCTCAAAACAAAAGGCAATGTAATGATTGTTGACGGCTGCAGAACTGGCGGTTTTAGCGAACTAGCAAACAAGAACACAACAATTGTTACAAGAACCGATGAGGAGACTGAAGATCTTTGTGAAGCTTTTGCTGAAGGATTATTTAATTCTTTAAGATGGAGAGACCAATATTTCTATTTTGGAGAAGAAAAAGGCATTAAGATAACTGACAAAAGATTTGTAACACTTAATGATTCATTTAACAGGATGAAATGGTATCATGAAATGTTTTCTAGAGATAAGTTTACAGGTTCTATAACCGGAGAGTATAATCCTGTTCTGATAGATAAGATGAACAGCAGATTTGTACTGCCTAAAGACATCGTTCAAGTGATGCGTCCATTGCCAAGTATGGGGGGAGTACAAATATACATAGTGCCTACAGAATCCCATTGCGAGATGAAAGCATCTAGAGAGAAGTTTGAATTTGGAAACCTTCCTGATAAAGTATATATGGTAAGAAAAAGATGATCAAAAAACTAAAACGAACATTGTCAACTGCACTGATTGCTTTACTTTTACACACATCTGTGAATCAAGCTTGCACTGGTGCTAAGCAGATGGCTATGGGTCACGCGGGCATAACTATAAGTGATGATGCTAACTCGACCTACTGGAATCAAGCAAAGATACCTTTTCTAAAAAGACCTGCTCTTACTTTTACAAAACTTGTAGGTAATTGTGAATCATATAGATATGATAACACTTTATCTTTTGCTACTCCACTACTGGGCAGGTTAGGTTTGGGTCTTCAGTTGATGAACTCTAGCCAAGACATAAAGGATCTTTCTTTTGAAGGAAGAAAATACATAATAAAAGAGGGTGCAGATTATAACGAAACTATGAACTGGTTAAAGATTGCTGCGGGTTTCAAGATTAATGATAACTTTTCAGTTGGCGGAGCAATAACTCCAAAGAGGATTCATGAAACGAGTGATGATAAAAAAAGACAAGGAAGGTTTTTAGATTATGAGCTAAGTGGTTTATTCCAAAAAAGCAATCTTTTGACTGATGATGACAGATTAAGGCTGGGAGTTTTGGCAAGGACTTGGTCTACTTTGCATGTTAAGGCATTAAATTTAAGACCGGGCATTAGTTACACAATAAATAATAAACTAGGAGACTTGACATTAGCTTCTAGCTATTATAGTGCTTTGGCACCGTTTGCTAAATATTTGAATTTTATTGTAGTGGGGAGTCCAGGCATTAGAGCAGGTATTGAACAGAAAGTTGGCAACTTTGCTTTGCGTGCAGGCATGGATAATGCGGGCAATAGAAAAGTATTGACTTGTGGGCTTGGTTACACTAACGAGGATAAGTCACTAAGTGTTGCTATGAAAAAAGATTACGGATTTTTAGAAGCGACTCTTACTTACTAGTTCTCTTTTTGTAATAGAAATAGAAGTTCAATGAGAATATCCACCATGCTGCCAGTGCTAATATTCCGACTAGTTTTGTTTCCCACCATATCAACATTGCTAGTCCCCAAAATGCGATTAGTTCAAAGATAAAGAATCTCAAAATAGGATTTAGTAAATAAACATTTATTCCGTCTTTTATTTTTTCGTGTTTGTGTTTAAATTGTAAATAACTTAACACTGCTGTATACTGCATCCAGAACATCAGTGCAATTCCTAAGAAGTATTCTGAAATGTATAACCCGCCCAGTATTCCTGCTGATGCAATAACTGTTATCAGTATCAATGCTTGCTTCGGATGCTTTTGTGGTGTGTATACCATAATATATAACCTAGTTTTCCTATTTAAATAGTTTTTGTTCATAAATTTTATATATGAATTCTCTTGCCATTCAACTTATGCCTAACTATACAACGGAAAGGATTAAAGAGATCATGGCTGAAAACAAAGAAGGCTCTTTGGATGCAGCTTTGAGAACTATGAAAGCTAGCAATCAACAAAAAGCAGTTCTTCAGGTTCTTTACAAAGGCATGGAAGAGTTTTATGTCGTTAAGGATCGTGATGATAGGATGATTAGAGATTTTAAAAAGAAGTCTAATGGGGATGGTGTGGTTTGCACCTTGTATTATATGTTAACTACTAAAAAAGTTAGTAAGATTGAGAATTTCTGATTAGTTTAAATACGTCTTTTTTGTTTGCAATTGCAACACCAACACATTTGTCTGCGCCACCATGATACAAGAAATATTTTCCTTTATGTTCTACTAGTCCTTCTGCAAACACTACATTATTTACTTTTCCATACAATTCAAATTGTTCTGTTGGACTTAATATTGGTTCAGAGCACCTCTTAAATATCTTGCAGGGGTTAAGCCTATCCAGAACACAATATCCAACATGATACCTGATCAACTTATCTGCTGAATTGTAAATGAATAGTATTTTGTTATTGTCATAAATCAGTGGAGGTCCTGTTTCAACTAATTTAGAATCAAACTTTTTTGAGCGAACACTCATCAAGGGTTTTTTGTCTAACTTCCACCTCAATAAATCCTTTGATCTTGCCACTTTGATGTTTGTATCTCCAATGAACATCAGGTACTCATCATTAACTTTCTCAGGCAGGATAATTCCTGATTTGTAATTCTTGATTATAATTCCTTTTTTCTTCCAATGGATTAGATCTTTTGATGTTGCTAGTGATAAATTTATTTTCCCTTTCTCTCCAGGGTTAGCTTTTTCAAACGCAGTATACGTTAAGTAGAAAGTATCTCCTATTTTTGTGATTCTTGGATCTTCACAACCTCTTTTTTCTTCTTTTCTTGTGGGTTTTATGATTGGGTTTTTCTTATACTTTCTAAAGTTGATTCCATCTGTACTTGTAGCAAGACATAATGTAGAAACATATTCATCATATTTCCCTTCTGCTCTATAGATCATGTAAATTTTACCTTTATGTTTTACTGCACAAGGGTTATACACGCAAAACCTTTCATGTTTTAGAGAAGGATCTGGTGTCAGTATAGGTTCTTTTCTTTTCTTGAATTCCATTTTGTCATCAATCTATTTTTTTCTTTTAGTTACTTTCTTTTTAGCTTTTTTCTTAACTGCCTTCTTCTTAACTTTCTTCCCGTTGATGAAAGCTTCTTTATACAAATTATACGTTCTGATGAATTCTGCATGTGGCCATGCTAAAGGTATTATCACATAAGCAACTCCTTTTTTCTTAAACATAGGATGTTTTCTTACATTCTCTATCATTATCATCCTATCCTTCCTTAACAAACCAGCTTGTGTAAAGTCTGTTACATATTCTTCGAATTCTTTTTTTGTCGCTAAATGTTCTGGAATCAGATTGCCATAAGTGTGGTCTATCACCCATTTCATGTACTTGTCAGCTCGTTTCTTATCACTCAACCGAATAAAATGTCTTGCAACCATTAATGTAAAGTGCGGCCACGGGCCCCATCCACCATTATTTCTTCCTTCATATTTTGGATATCTGCATAATCCTCCTAAGTCTTTGTTCCACAGATCTTTTTCAATATCTTTAACTGTGGACCTAACCCGAGGATCGTCATCAGGTAAAACTCCATAATCTGCAACTGCATATTCTGATGCATCTGTGTCAACTAAAGCAGAACTTGATTCTTTTATTCTTACATTTTTGATAAAAGTTCCAATCCTATCGTTCCACATATATCTCATTATTCCTTCTTTTACTGTTATGGCTAATTCCTTCCATTCGTTGTGTTTATGATTTAATAATTCACCAAGCTCGTACATTTTTTCAAGTGCCGCATGACAAGTACAATTAGCCCAGATCTCTAATCCTTCTTCTGTTGGTGGGAACTCGTGTATTGAGTTTGGTGTGAAGATCAATTGTTTTTCGCCATAGAAGTTTTCTACAATATAGTGTACTGCTCTTTTTGCTCTGTCCCAGTGTTTCTCTGCAAACTTGGTGTCATTTGTTGCTTTAACATATTCTGCATATGCATATAGAATTAATCCTGTTCCGTCTATCTGTATCGGTTTGTATGATGCATCGTTTCCTTTTTTATCAAGTCTTTGTGGAAATGCTCCTGATTCTAGTTCTGATTTCATCACGAAATCAATTCCTTTCTTTGCTTCTTTCATCATCCCTGCAGATATCATGCCTAAAATTATTATTGCGTGATCTCTAGGATAAACGTAAGGGTATCTTGCTCCTGGTGGTGTCGCTAAACATCCTCCGTTTGGTAACTGCACTGTTTTCAGAACTTGAATGCTTTTTCTGTAGATTGCATCTGCTTTTTTCTTATCGATCATTATTCCAACTCCTTTTTGACTGCTCTATTCCAGCCTTTTGGTCCTATTCCATCTGCGTGATTGTATTTTTTGGAAGAATACCTTCCGGATTTTTTCTTGACTAAGTAAGGCACTGTAACGCTTTCTAACATTGAGAAATCATTTTGTGAATCTCCCAATCCTATTGATTTTACTTTTCCAAATTTCTTTCTAAATAATTTAAGTAATATTTTTACAGCTTTTCCTTTGTCATTATCTCCGACAATATGGTAGTATCTTCCGCCAATAACATAATTCAGTTTGTGTTTCTTGATCTCTCTAAGAATCTCTTTCTCAACCTCGTCCTTTTTCAAAATTTTAAACACAACATCATATTCTCTTTTTTTGGCTCTTCTTGATTGCGCAACAGTCATCCCTGTATCTTTTGCTGTCTCTTTTACAGTCATATCGTGAAATGTTTTTATTAGACTAAACTTTTTCTCCATCGCTTCTGCAACTCTTAACAATCTGTCATAGTGAGTCCCTAACTCGATCACATAGTATTTGCCAACTTTGCCATCATTCTTAAATTCAAAATCAAAGTATCCTGTTGGGATAAATATTGCTCCGCCATCTTCCACTATGAATGGATCTTTGTTGCCAAACTTTTTTCTGTAATGCTCAATTTCTGCTCTTGTTTTACTTGTACAAAACACCAAAGGAATTTTCTGCTTTTTCACTATCTTCAAAGCATCTTTTGCTGCTGCATAAGAATAAGTATCGTGATCCAACAATGTGCCATCTAAATCTGTAAAAATTACTTTTTCCATTTAAAAGCCATTCCTGAGAATTTGCTTATTTAAAGCTTGTCATAGCCCATTTATTTTCCATATAGAAAATAATTAATATATCTAAAAAAATCATTTTCCACTCTATATTAAATAAAACACGGAGGGGCTATCCTCG
The DNA here is from genome assembly GCA_028279745.1 of Candidatus Nanoarchaeia archaeon. Lineage (GTDB taxonomy): Archaea > Nanobdellota > Nanobdellia > Woesearchaeales > JANQNC01 > JANQNC01. The sequence continues at coordinate 234,073 of JANQNC010000001.1, read as the reverse complement.
CGAGAGGATAGCCGACTCAGCAGTTATGAGGAATGAGTTTTATCTTGCTTCTTCGTAGCCCTGCATCCAGGCAGCTTCCCAGCAGTCTAGTTCATCATTTTCAACTTCTTTTTCTCGGGCCTCTTCTGTATATATGTCCATATCATCTAAAAAGATATTTTCCTCATCCAATCTCTTGAACAATTTATCTTTCATAATATGCACCCCCTATCAGTTTATAAGCTAACTTTGCTTATATGTCTATCTTATATACAACAAATACACTATATGTTTTTAGCTTCCGGTATCGGTTTCCTTTACCCATGATGTGTCCCATTCATCTATTTCATCAATACCTTTCTCAGTGTCCCATTCGTCTGTTTTCACCTGTTTTAACCGGTCTGGAAGCAGATCTTTCTCAATTTCATAAAATATATCTTTCATAGCAACCACCCCTGATTATATGTATTCTACTATAGTATAGTAAGATTTAAATATATATAGTTACTCTCTATTCTTTATATACTGCATAGGGGGTATATGTTTGGGGGATGAGTAAATAGACATTTTACACTTATAGTTAGAATAAGGTGTCGTTGCTTACCTGCGGGGTGATTAATCGAACTAAAGAAATGGTGAAAATATGGAAACTAGAAAGATTATAGCATTTGGAAAATCTTCCTACGTCCTTTCTTTGCCAAGGGACTGGATGGATAAGCACAGCCTTAACAAAGGCGACATCATCTATGTTTCTGAAGAGTTAAACAAACTTACACTATCGCCTGCTTCTGCAAAAGTTGAAAAAGATCCTGTTGAGATAAAGATTAACACTGATGGAAAAAGTTTAGAATTTCTAAAAAGAGAGATCATTTCATCATACATTAACAATGTAAATGTACTTTATATTTCTGGTTCTGATATAAAGAAAAAAGCTAAAGGCATCAGACACATTCTTCACGGTTTAGTTGCATTGGAAATAATGCAGGAAAGTGGAGATAAGATAATTGCAAAAGATTTCCTTAACATGAAAGATATTTCTATTGTGAATCTTGTTAGAAAAATAGACATAATCATAAGGTCGATGGTTATTGACACTAAAAATTCTTTTTTAGGTAAAGAAACAGAAAATCTTGACCAAAGAGATGATGATGTTAACAGATTAGTATTCTTGGTGTTCCGAGCAGTTAAGTCTGCAATGACTGACCCGTCTGTCATGAAAAATATGAAGATGGATCTTGTTGCATTGATGAGTTCATGGAACTTCGCATTCAATCTGGAAAAGACCGCAGATTCTATAAAGCGTCTTTCAAGAATTTTCCCTCTGCTTGATCTTAAGAAGCGGGGCAAGGATGATTTAATCTCGATCTATTCAAAGATAGAGAAGAACTATCTTGACACTATGAAAGCTTATTATGGAAAGGACAAGATGCTAGCTTACACAGTTTCTGATGAAAGGAAAGATGTGATGAAGGCTATTGACGCATTCTTCGAAAGCGAGGAAAAGCAGGGCATAATTTATGATCTGGTGGGACAGCTTAGAGCACTTATGTCTTCAGTTCACTCTCTTACAAGGATAAGTTATGGTTAAAAAAATGGAGAAGAAAGATATTGTCAACATAATTGTGGCTGATGATCAGCCTGATATGGTTAAGTTAGCTACGCAAATAATAGAGAGTAATTCTGATGTTAACTATAACATAATTCCAGTCAGCAGTGGAAAGAAGGTAATCGAACAGATAAATAAGAGAGCTGTAGATGTTATCCTTTGTGACGTTGTCATGCCAAAGCAAGGTGGTTTTGATATCTTAAGATATACCAGTAAGAAAAACATAAATACACCTGTTATTTTGATGACCGCCTCTGATAAACTTAAAGGGGGGATGGGGAAAGAGGAAGCAATAAAGTTGGGAGCTTATGACCTGCTTGACAAAGAGAAGCTAACTGATGTCTTGCCAAAGACACTTGAAGGGGCAGTAGAACACTTTAAAGAGATTAAAAAGGACGAGAAAAGAAAAATAGAACTTAAGGGAGAAAAATATGAAAAGTTTCTTAGCTTTGTTAATACAACATATCGTGCACAGCTTGAGAATGAAGGGATAGCAAAACCGGGTGCTGAAATAAAAGTATTTGAGTATGTTGTTAATGATAAAGGTTTAAGGCATTTATACACTAAGCTTTCTAAGATCCTGGTTCAAGTCAAAAATCCAGATTCAGATAAGACCATCGTCACAACACCTTACTTCCGTAAGCAGTACATAATACCTAAAAGCGCAGGATTTAATGATATTAGTGGAAGGAGAAAGAAGAGGGACGACCGTTGTGATTACGAGACTGCACAGATGAAGTTCCTTTTCGGCAGAAAAGCTAGAGTTGTTAAGCCTGTTTTCACAGAGAAAGACAACATTTACATGGAAAACTTGCCGGCTCCAACAAACGATATTGAGATGTTTTATTTTAATGATAGTCTAAAACAAGCAAAAGAGGAAAATGCTCCTAGACTGATAGGCATGCTAAAAAATCATATAAGCAGAAATAAGAAAGAGATGGTAGAAGAGTACTTGAATAGAAAAAAGAAAGAGCTGTTAGAAAAAGAAGGGGAAGATTTTAATTTACCTGATAGGGATAGTGTATTGGAAGAGATTGTTGATAATCTTACTGAGCAAAAGAGAAAAGGCATGTTAGATGAGATAGTTGATATTCTGACAGAACAAAAGCAAGAATCGATGGGGTTGTGTGATCAGACAATTGATATAAACAGTGAAACAGGAAGTTTCTTCATGGAGGACATTAGAGATGTGGGTGGCAAATGGTGTGGTATCGTACGACCTGCCAGCTCTGACAGTGAAGAACATAATCCTGTAGGATATCACCAAGAGAGGATTAATAATTCAGTAATTGGATTAGCCTTATGGAAATACTTTGATGATAAGGTTAGAAAAGAAGAGATTGGTCGTGGTGACCTGCTCATGGCACAAAAGATCAACCTGATAAAAGAAGAGAGCAATATCATAGGTAATTTTGAGATTGACACAGAAACTCAAAGAAGACTTGAAGAATCACTCAAACCAGTACTTAACTGTTATAGAAGCAGTGAGTCTGTAGCACATTGTCATGCAGATATCGAAAACACTGAACACTTAGTAAGGCATAAAATAAAGTGTGAGGGTAAAAATGGGGAACCCGACGAGTTTATAGAAGTTATGTTGCAGTATGATCTGGATGGAGTTATATGGGACAAATGGGTGCTTGACAACTTAAGTTATCTATATGACCATATCGGAAATGACTTCTTTGACAGTATAGATAAGAGATTTGAAGGTTCAGTGATAAGAAGACACAATGCGCGTGTCGAGTTTAACACTAATAAAACTCTTAACGGTCAGAAATATAATGGTTATTTGCCTGAAAGCAAATATGATGTTGATTACTCTAAGACAATAAAAAGTCTAGAAGAGTTGCCTGAAGCTTATGTTGCAGATGTTATGAAGCAGAAAGATCTGCTTACGATTGAAGTTCTTCTTTATTATCAAAGCCTTGGTGCTTGGAACCAGTTGAAAAATACACATAGTTATTATGCCCTTCTTGAGAGAAGAACAACTGCAAATTTCTCATTTACTGAAGAGAAGTTTGACTTTGCATACAAAAAAGTTTATGACAATAGACATATTGTGGATATACAAAGCAAGAGATTAAATGCACACCTTGACAGATTGATAAAGAATGAAAATCATTACTATAAATTAAAACCTTCAGAAGTATCAGCTCTTAAGAACTTGAAAGAGATCCTTACAAAAGGGATAAAGGTTAAGGATGAATACAGGGCTGTTGCTTAATTTCTGATCTTTTTGTTATTTCTTTCGGTTTTTCTTTGTGAGTTCTATTAAATGATAAGATGCATATATGGTAGTATGAAAAATGACTATGTTATCTCTTTAGTTGAAAAAAAGTATGCAGATCCTTTCATAATGCCCTATAAGCTTATCCCTATTGCAGAAAGTATGAACAAAGGCCAATTACACGATAAACTGAAAAAAATATTTGACTATTTTCAGGATAATATCGCTTACAGTTCTGATTACCCAAGACAAAGAAATTCTTTGGATGTTTTCAATGAGAAAAAAGGTAACTGTATTGAACAGTCTTTTTTATTTGTAACTATGGCAAGATTTTTGGGTTTTAACAGTAGGGTTGCATTTGTATCAAAAGACAACGAAGGAGACAAAGTAAATCATGCTTGTTCTGCTGTTGATTACAAAGATGGATATGTATTGATTGATACTACCTATCATAAATTTGATATTAACCATCAACAGTATAATATTGTAGATGATGATGAAGTGAGAAAGTACAGGTGTAGCTATGTTGAGAAAAAGAAGATTAATGGAGCAACATTACACACCTATAATCTTGGAGATCTGATCCAGTATCTTTATGACTTTCAGTATATGCCTTTTAGATTCTCACAAAAAGGTTGTTTTTATGATAATGTTGATACTCTTTCAAGACATGTCAGCTTTTTAAGATTAAAAGAACCGGTTCTTGACCTTGGTTTTATTAAAGACAAAGCTAAGATTTTTTCAAAGATAAAACCTTTGGATGATAATCTTGCTAAAAAAGTAGATGATAGAACTGCTTATGATGTTGGGAAGTATGTGCGGATGATTAAAGATCTGAAGTTTACTAAAAAGAATAAGAAGGTTGTAACTGTTCTTCACAGACTGAAAGAGATTCTTCCAACATATCTTGGGAATGATTATGATGTTAAAAGAATAAATGATCAGATCCTTGCTCTGCAAGACAAAAAAGTGTCTAGTGATGGGGTGGTGAGTTTAGCCATAGACTTTGATAACTGGTTCCTTAAGCATATATAGAAAACAGCAAGCTTTATATACCCCTGCTTAATCCTCAAGGGCATGGGACGTATAAAAACGACATTAGTGAAGAGAACATCACTTAAGCTATTTAATGAGTTCAGACCTGAATTCGGCAAGGATTTCAGTGAGAACAAGAAAAAAGTGGCAAGAGTGGCAGAGATTAACTCAAAGAAACTAGTGAACTGTATAGCTGGTTACATAACAAGGCTGGTTAAGATCACTAAAGAAATTTAAGTGAAAACAGGGGTACAGAAAAATGGCAGACAACTCTATCTTTATTGGTATGAAGTCTTTTATGAATTATGTAACAGCAGTAGTTATGCAATTCACAACAAAGCAGACAGATGAAGTGATTGTTAAGGCTAGGGGAAAATTGATAAGCAGAGCAGTTGATGTTGCAGAAGTTGCAGTGAAAAGATTCCTTGAAGGCCAAGTTGATGTAAAAGACATAAAGATTGACTCTGAAGAGTTTGAGAACAAAGAAGGAAAACAAGTAAGAGTTTCTACAATCGAAATTACTCTAAAAAGAAAAGAGTGATTTTTCTTTTATTATTTTTCAAAAGTTTTAAATACTGTTATTCTTAATTTTATTTAATTAAAGAGTTTGAGGTGGTTATAGATGAAGAAACTAATTTTAAGTTTACTATTACTTTTTGTGGTCGGTGCTGTTTTTGCACAGCACGAGTGTGAACAAGATGAGGATTGTGATGATCTTGAGTCTTTCTTTTGTTTAGGTCCAGATGATATTGTTGAAGGCAATTTTACATGTAGTCAAGGTAGCTGTGTTGAAGGTGAACCAACTCAAATACACGATTGTACTACACAAGATTATAGTGTTTGTGAGTTTAGGGATGATACGTGGGTTTACGTTGAATACCAACATGGTTGTTTTATGAACTCAGGCAATGCAGAGTGTCCATATGATGAAATTTTAGACTGGTGTGATGATGACGATCCATGCACTGTAGATAGCTGTGATGGGGGCTGTTATTATGATCCGATTCCAGAATGTGGTGGAGAGCCAATGGAGGAAATCCCTGAGCTGGGGGATGGTTTATTGATTGCTGTTGTTGTTATTGTTGGTGTTGCAGGCTTTGGCATAATGCGAGCACGACAATAATTCCCAAGGAAAATCAAAGATTTTCCTGGGCGCAACGAAACGAAGTTTCGTGCGCAAGAAAAGTTTCACTTTTCTTTGCGCCAGAAACACAAGAAAAACGTTGTTTTTCTGTACACAAAGAATGCTTTGCATTCTTTTGTGTTTTTAATTTCTGCGCGTTTTTTTCTTTTCTCTTTCTTATTCAGATAGTTATTTAAATAAAACTAGATAATTTTGTATTAAATGGGCCCGTAGTATAGCCTGGACAGTACGACCGGCTTCGGACCGGTAAACCGGGGTTCGAACACACTCACTGCGTTCGTAGCTTTCAACGCAATGAATGTCGAAAGTCCTCGCGGGCTCATTTTATTTTTCAAAATTATTATAAATAATCTGATATTATTTTTCTTTATGAATCCTGTGCTAGAAGGAATAAAATATGTTGCAGAAAGATCAAAGCAGGTCAACATAGACACCACAAAGTTAAAAGAAGTTTCTTCTAACTTTAGTGAGAAAGATATCAAACCTTGGACGGATATGGCTCCTTTTACAAGACCTAAACTAAATGATGAAGATAGCATTGCTTACAATCTTGTGTTTTGTTCTATTAATGTCTGTTACTGGGGGGATCCGAAATGGACTATTGAATATCAAGACAAGAAGTTAGATGGTGCGTGGGGACAGATGGCTGCATTATACCGAGCAGTCTCAGAAGGATACAGCATTCTGGATCCAAACTATCTTGAAACACTTTCCGAAAAAGATTTATCTCACATTTTAAGGGGCAACACTCAAATTCCTCTTTTTAATGAAAGATTAAACGCCCTGAAAGAGGTTGGCAGAGTCATTAATGAGAAGTATGAAGGAAAGTGCTCTAATCTTGTCAAGAGTGCAGACCAAGACGCATTAAAACTATTAGAGATAATAACTGCGGATTTTCAATATTATGATGACTCTACAGTCTACAATGGAAGGAAAGTTATGTTCCATAAAAAAGCTCAACTGGCAATATGGGACATATCTAGAAGTCTTGATAGCAAAGGATTAGGTTTTTTTTCAAATATTGACGAATTGACTGCGTTTGCGGAATATAAAATACCTCAATCACTAAGAAAGCTTGGAATTTTAAAATATTCTCATGAGCTTGCTGAAAAAGTAGACAATAAGATAGAGCTAAAGAAAGACTGTCCTGAAGAGATAGAAATTAGAGCAGGAATGGTTTGGGCTATCGAGCTTATGAAAAATGAGATCAAACCTAACATCCCAAAAATAACTTCTGAAGATATAGACAATTATTTATGGCTTAAAGGTCAAACTAAATCACCTGATGACAAACCCTATCATCGTGTCAGAACAATTTTTTATTAGTTAACAAAACTTTAATAAACTTCTTTTGCAATAAACTGTTAATACAGACTCCGATGAAGATATTTGGTCACTTTGTCATCAAGGACAGAAACTATCAAGCTGAGGAGTCTATTAAATACAAAACTTTATATATTGCTTCTTTGTTTTTTTCTATTTAATAGTAATGAGGACTGATAGTATGAGGAAGATTTGTGTTATTAATCATAAAGGTGGTGTTGGAAAAACAACGACTTCTGTTAATATTGCTGCGGGACTTGCTATGCAGGATAGAAAGGTCTTAGTTATAGACTTGGATGCGCAAGGCAATGTGAATAGTTGTTTAGATGTTGACAACCACAATGATATTTTTAATTTTCTGACTGAAAAGATTTCATTACAGGAGTGTATTGTTCATCTTGGTAAAAATTTTGACATTCTAAAATCAGATAAGAAGCTTGCTGAAGTTGAGATTTACATGATGAGTGAAAAAGGCAAAGAGCATTACCTTAAGGAAAAGCTTGAGACGATCAAAGGGTATGATTATGTTATCATTGACTGTCCGCCTTCTCTGAACTTGTTCAACAGAAACGCGCTATTATTCTGTGATGAAGCGATAATTCCTGCATCAACAGACCCTTTGGGTTATGAAGCTTTGGAGAAGATGATATCTTTCATTGACAGTTTGAATGAATATTATGATCATGACATTCGGGTAACTAAGATAGTTCCTACCTTGTATGATGCTAGAAGCAACATTTGCAAGAAAACCTTTAAGAAGATCCAGAGTACTTTCCCCACGATTGCAACTGAACCTATAAGGATTAACACAAAGATTAAGGAAGCGCCGGTAGCAAAGAAGTCTATATTTGCTTATGATAAAAGAGGCAAGGGTTCTCAAGATTATGGTAAAGTTGTTAAGTTAGTTCTTAGAGATGAAAACTTAAGGAAGAAGTCGCAGGATGCTAAAGCAGTTGTTGCTGCTTTATAGTGCCCAAATATTATTTTGATCTGCATTTAGTGGTTTTCTCAGTTATATGTTACTACTATTTAGGGGTTAAAAAACGAAAGATTTAAATAGTAGTACTCATATACTCCTTGTATAGGTGAAATTTATGACAAATCCCCAATACATGCCGCGATATAACCCGAAGAATAGTAAGAACCCTTCAAGATTGCAGCTAGAGATTAATACAAACGCAGATCAGTTTAAGAACAATGCCTTGTCAAAAGATGCACTAATAAACCTAAAAATTGAATTGGGGCTTGCTAATTACGATGTATTCCAATTCTTAGAATCAGACGTTTGTGGCGGAGCGTTTATGGATGAGCATTACCTAAGATATCTTAGGATTGCAAAACAATCAGGAGTGCCAACTAAAAAATAACTCTTTTTTATTTTTTGCCCTTACTTATGATACTTTGTCCCTTTTTTTATCTGGAAAGTTCTATAGATCTGTTCTACTAAGAATAATCTTGCCATCTCGTGTGTGAATGTCATTCTAGAAAGTGCTATCTTTTCATTCTTCTTCACGTTATCAGAAAGTCCTTCTGGCCCGCCAATTACAAAAACCATATCCCCATCAATCTTATCAGAAAACTCTTCTGAAGTATATTCTTTCCCTGTCTCGTCCATCGCAATTATTTTCTTCCCTTCACACAAGGACATTATCTTCTCTCCTTCTTTTTCTTTTCCTAGATCTCTTACTTCGATAATTTCAACTTTTCCTTGCATTCTTTTAAGGTACTCATTGATCAGATCAAGAATTCCTTTCTCTTTCACCTTTCCAACTGCTATGATCCTGATCATCGTTTTATCTCGTTAAATATGTTTTTTCTTATTACCTCTAGATTATGATAATATAGTGATGCTACATTTAACCCTTTTCCGATTAATATGTGTTTCTCTTTCTTTATTGCATTCAATACACCTTCAACTGAATCTTCTTTTACAGCGTTTATTATTGAACCTAGCTGTGCAACTGCGTGTGCATCGCTCCCTCCGATCATAGGTTTGTCAAGTTTTTGCGCCCAGTTGAAACATTTTATGTTTTGGTTTTGGGTCATCGTGCCGTTTATTGTCTCTATTGCATCAAATTTTTTCAGTAAGCTTGGGTGTTCTTCAAATATTTCATAAGATGTTTTTGGTCTCATTGCGAATGGGTGTGCGGGAGCGATTAAACAATTGTAGTCTTCTGCTGCTTCTAACACACTTACAAAACTTAGTTTTGTTCTTTTGATTCTTAGTAGTCCGGGATTTTGTTTCTCTTTCCTGATGTGTTTTACATAAAATTCTATTAGATCATTGACATCATAGAAATAAACTAATAAATCATACAGCTCTCTTGATGTTACCTCTATCCCAGGTATGATTGTGCATTCTTTTCTTCTGTGTGCTTCTACTGCACCCCTTATCTCATCATGGTCTGTGACTGCAAACCCAAATCTAAGCCGGTTTGCTTTCTTTATCGCTATTTTCACTCCATTCTTTCCATCAGAATATCTAGTGTGATAATGTAAGTCAAAACATTTGTACCCTAGACCATTCAGCGTTTTTAGTCTTGGTTTCTCAAACAGCACCCTATTACTCATATTCTTAAACATTTAACTGTAGTATATAACGTTTATGTCCTCTAATAGAAAACTTTAAATATCGTTTTTTAATCGTAGAATGAATGGCTAAGGACAATAAAGTTATTGAAGTCAAGAAGGATGAAGACATAAGCAAATGGTACACTGACTTGATGCAAAAGTCTGAATTAGCAGACTATTCTGATGTGTCTGGTTGTATGGTTTTCAGGCCTGATTCTTATTTTATGTGGGAAATAATTCAACAAGCAACTGATAAAAAGTTCAAAGAGATAGGACTTAAGAATGCTTACTTTCCTTTATTCATCCCTGAAAAGTTTTTGGCAAAAGAAGAAGAGCATGTTGAAGGTTTTGCTCCTGAAGTTGCATGGGTAACTCAAGCAGGAGATACTGAGCTAAGTGAAAGGCTTGCAGTTAGACCTACTTCTGAAACTATAATGTATCCTTCTTATTCTAAATGGATCAAATCTTGGAGAGATTTGCCTTTAAGGATTAATCAGTGGAACAATGTTGTTAGATGGGAATTCAAGCATCCAGTTGCTTTTATGAGAACTAGGGAGTTCTTGTGGAATGAAGGCCACACTGTTTTTGCAACTAAAGAAGAAGCTGAAGCTGAAAAAGATCAGATAATTGACATTTACACAGACATTTTGAAGGAGTACTGTTGCTTGTATGGGGTTGCTGGTAAAAAGTCTGAAAAGGAAAAGTTTGCAGGTGCTGAATACACAGTCAGTATTGAGATGTTTTTACCTTCTGGAAAAGCTATACAGGGTCCTGATTTTCATCATGATGGGCAAAATTTTGCAAAGGCATTTGATATTAACTTTTTAGATAAAGAGGGCAAGAAAGAGTTTGCTTGGCAAAACACTTTTGCTATCACTACAAGAGTTTTAGGTATTATGATCATGACTCACGGCGATGATAAAGGTTTAGTATTACCTCCAAAGATCGCCCCTACACAGGTTGTGATAATCCCGATATTCCGGGAAGATTCTAAAGAGACTGTTTTGGATGAATGTACAAAGATTGCGGATTCATTAAAGGATCTGAGAGTTTTTATTGATGACCGTGACTCTTATTCTCCTGGTTGGAAGTTTAACCAAGCAGAGCTGAAAGGCACACCAATCAGAATTGAGATTGGTCCGAGAGATGTAGAGAACAATCAAGTTGTTATGGTCAGACGGGATAAAGGTGAAAAACAAACTGTTAAGATTGAAGATGTTAAAGAGACAGTTCTTAAAGAGATTGAAGATTTAGAAACAACTCTTTACGATAATTCTAAAAAGTTGTTTGAAGAGAGTGTTGTTGAAGTTAAAGATGAGAATGAACTTATGAAAGTTATTCAAGACAAGAAGATGGCTTTAGCTCCTTTCTGTAACCAAGACGATTGCGAAGATTGGATTAAAGACAAGACGGGTGGTGCTACAACCAGGAATATTTCTGATAAGAAACCTAAAGGCAAATGTGTTCAATGCGACAAAGATGCTACTTGTATGGTCTATGTTGCTAAAGCATATTAACAATTCTTCTTAGGTTTTAGCCACAAAGGAAGCTCTGATTTATCCTTATAACTGACTACATTCCCCAGACTACTCTTTAGAACTTTCTTCAAACTATCACCTCTTTTTTAACTAATTCCTAACTTTAGGTTATTTAAACCTAATTTTTTTGTTTAAATACCCCTAAAATTCAACCAATCCTAAAGGTTAGATTCTTGAGAATTTTTAGAAAAGTGCGAGTTTTGCGAGCACAGTTAATATATGATTTGGGGAAAAAACATATAAAGGACTCCTTTTTTCCAGCTAAGATGAAATCATTAACAAAACATCTAGTACTAGACACAGAAGACCGAGTTCAGTTCATCAACATAACATCTAAAATACAAGAGTTGGTTAAAGAAAGCAAGATCAAAGAAGGATTTTGCTTAGTTAATGCGATGCATATAACTGCTTCTGTTTTCATAAATGATGAGGAATCAGGGCTAAAGCAAGATTTCAAAGATTTCTTAGAAAAACTAGCCCCACAAGATGATGAATACAGACATAATGATACTGGTGAAGATAATGGTTATGCTCACATTTGGAGAACTATAATGGGCAGAGAAGTTACTGTTGCAATAACAGACAATAAACTGGACTTTGGCCCTTGGGAGCAGATTTTCTATGGGGAGTTTGACGGCAGAAGAAAAAAGAGGATTATGGTGAAGATAATTGGGGAGGAATGAAAATGAATGGAGACAAGGATTATACAGCAAAAAATTTTATTATCGTTCTGTCAAGTGCAGGACACCCTGGTGTTATGATTGAACAACATTATAAAGAAGCACAACAGTTGTTTAATGAAGGCAGAGTTACTAGACAGGAGCTAGAGTCTGCAGTTGAAGACCCTTTGAAGGAAGAAGCAAGAGCATGGTACAAGAATGCAGTCAAGCAACCAAGTTCTTTGTATGAGAACCCTGGAGCTATTGCGTATGGTATTGAAAAGAACATTTTCACACCTGAAGAATTGAAAGTTCTTGAAGGAATGATGATTGAAGAAGATACTGATGAGTTTTTGATGGTTCACAATGTTGCTGAGCCTGAAGTTAAACTAGCAGATCGTCTATTGACTCATAATCCTGATGAAGTTTTACAATATTTGTAAAAAGAAAAAAATATGGGGAAAATTATTCCTCATCTTCTTCGTCTTCTCTTCTGATTACTTTTAATGCATCTATTTTCAAAGTAATCGGAATTGGGACCGCAGATTCTAGTAGTTCAACAACAACTTCTTCTTTTGCTGCGTCTATTCTTGTAATCTTACACTGTTCTCTCTTGAATGGTCCAGAAATGATCTCTGCAATATCATTTTTCTGCATGTTGATCTCTTTTTTGACCTGTTCTAACATGTTTTCTATTTCGTTGTATTGAACTTCATTTGGTAATATTCCTCTTGCGTATGGCACGTTGTAAGCAGCTTGCTCTGCTTCTATTCTTGATCCTGCTTCTAAGAATATGTATCCTCTCATGCCATGAGGTCTTATTATGGAGTAAACTCCTAATTTTTTCTTGGTTGCATTGCTTGAAACAAAGTCCATAACCTGGTCTTCTCTGTTTGCTGTTGTTCTTAATGCGAAAATGTGAGTTTCTATTTCAGAGATGGTTTTCTCTTCTTCTTTCACTTCTTCGTCTTCTTTTTCTTCTTCGTCTTCTTTTTCTAATGTTCCGCCTCTCATTTTTGGAAGGCCTGACATTTTTTCTAAATCTTCTTTTGTTTCTTTTAGCTCTTCATCTAGCTCTGAAACTGAATCTTTTTCTGATTCTGTTAGTTCATGTTCTTCAACATTTGCGGGTTCTGCTTGCTCTTCTTCTATCTTTTTGATCTCTTTTTTCGCTTCTTCTAAGCTTTCTACGTGTTTCTCATTATCTTCTGTCATTTTTTTATTTCCTCATATCGGCCTCAATGCATTCTTGATGCCTTCTGTTATCAGGTATATTATCATACCTATCAGTCCTATTATTGTAAGTCCTATTGATGTCACCTTCACAATTGTGGAGAACTCGTACTTGTCTGGTTTTTTGGTTACCCTTAATACTCTCCAGCACTCTTTAGTAAAACTTTTTAACTTCTGAATCATTTTTTAAACCCCTTTTTTTAATCAACGAACTTGATTCCTAATTCATCCTCAATTTCGCTTCTCTTTTTATCACTTACGGTTTTGTCGGGCCCGAATATCTGTGAGCTCCTTACGCCTGTGATAATTAACATTACCTTTATAATACCTTCTAAATCGTCCTCTATTTGGGCTCCCCATATTACCCTTGCATTCTGGTCCATCTTTTCTGTAACAGTTTCTACTATTATCTTTGCCTCTTCTAGGGTCATATCTGGCCCTCCTGCTACGTTGATCAAAGCTCCGTTTGAGCCTTCTATGTCTACTTCAAGAAGAGGATTATTCAAAGCCTTTTCAACAGCTTCCATCGCGCTTGATTCTGAGTCTGACTCTCCAACTCCTATCAGCGCAACACCTCCGTTGCCCATTACTGTCTTGATATCTGCAAAATCTAGGTTCACTAGTCCTGTCTTGGTTACTAGTTCTGCAATGCCTTTTACAGCGTTTGTTAATATCTCGTCTGCTACTTTGAATGAGGTTTGTAGTGGTAGATCTGGTGCTAATTCCAGTAATTTATCGTTGGTTATCAAGATCATGGTATCCAATACTTTTTCTAGTTTTTCTAACCCGTAAATAGCGTTCTCGTATCTTCTGTTGCCTTCCATTGCGAATGGCACAGTTACTATCCCTACAGTTAAAGCGCCTAACTTTTTTGCTATCTCTGCTACAACTGGTGCTGAACCTGTTCCGGTTCCGCCTCCAAGTCCACATGTTACGAATACTAGGTCTGCTCCTTTTAGTGATTCTTTAATTTCATTTTCTGACTCTTTTGCTGCATCTTCTCCTATTTTTGGTATGGATCCTGCTCCAAGTCCTTTAGAAATATCTCTTCCGATTAGAATTTTTTTATCTGCAGTTGCAATCAACAGATCTTGTGCGTCCGTGTTTATGGCTATTGTTTCTGCTCCAAACACGCCAACTTCAGTTATTCTGTTGATTGTGTTGTTTCCGCCACCGCCACAACCTATTACTTTGATTGTTGCTTTATGTTTTGACAATAGGCTTGCTAATTCGTTATCAACATCATTACTTTTTAGAGATCTTTTTGGTTGTTCTGGCACATCTGAAAATGATTCTTCATCGTTGTATGAGAATTCTTCTTCTTTCTGTTCTTCAATAACTTCTTTTTCTTCTTCTGTTGCCTTATCTAGCTCTTCATTTACTTCTCTCTTAATATCTTCTATAAAGTCTGTCAATTTTCCCCAACACCCCGCAATTTAGAGATTATGTTTAACTTTGATGTAGTTCAAAGTAGTATTTATTCTAAAGTAGGCACACTCATATATAAATCTTACTTTATGGCTCGCTAAATTCGACTTCTTTGACGTTTTCAACTAATTCGGTTATTTTTTCAGGTAATTTTGTTTTTACCTCGTCAGGTAGTTTTGATGCATTGTTAAACTTCACAGCAGCTTTGCCGTCTTTTATTTCAGTTTTTGCATCCTTGACTCCTAGCGCCAAACTTATGATAGAATTTACTTTTTCAACGTCATCTTCTACTATCCTGTCAATTTTTAATGAGTATTTGATGTCTTTTCCGCTTAGTGGGTGGTTAAAATCCACGATTATTCTTCCGCCGTTTACTGATCTTATTGTTCCTATTGCGTTGTCTATGTTAACCTGTAATCCCACCATCGGTTGTATATCTGCTTTTTTGAAAGCAGAAGAAGGTATCAGCTTCAGCAATTTTGAATCTTTTTTTCCAAATGCGTCTTCTGGAGTTAACTCAATCTCATACTCTCCGGGTTCTTTTCCTTCTAGTGTTTTGTCTATGCCTTTTAGGATTTGGTGTTCTCCCACGCATATGATTATCTTGCCATATTCTGATTTTTGACTGTATATGTTATTCTCCTTAGCCTTTTTCTCGTCTGTTGTGTCAAACATTATGTTTTCTTCTTTTACGTATCCATCGTAGTCTAGTTCTACAAAATCTCCTTTCTTTATTTTTGCCATTTATGATTCCTCCTTTAGTAACTTAATATTACTGATAAAATAATTATAGAAATAAAGAAAAAAATTGAATATTTAAATGTTTTTATTACTTGAAGTATTCTACAAAATCAGTTAACTCTTGGTACTTTGATGCCAGTTCTGGACTTTTTTTTAGTGCGCTATTTATTCCATGGGCATGTTCTTTCATATCATCCCAGGTTTTTGTAACTGCCATCATATGAAGATGATAGTCTACATTGCCAAGGGTCCCATTCTGTAGTGCTTCCGTGGTGTCAAGGCTGTATAACAAAGTCTGTGCTTTTTCCGCAACTTCATTTATCTTTTTTCCTTTATAGCTCATTTTTTCCTCCGTGTGTTATAATCAAATAGCTCTGCGTATTTGTCGCATCTATCATAAATCCCCCACTATTATAACAAGTTTATCTGCTATTTTTTGATTAAATGATATTTAAATCTATCGGTGGAATGGGTTAAAAATAAAAAATTATTTAGAACTATCTTATCTTTATTTGTAATTCTTAGTTTCCTGTCTTTTTCTTAGGTATGCAAAGTAACCTGAATTTAGCATCGGAACTTTTTGTCCGCATGACTTGGATTCTAGGAATTCAAATACATCTGTGTTATTATCTCCTAGATCAATACGCATATTTAGGATTGCATCATCAGTTATATTTTCCTTAAAACTTATTTCGTTATTTAATATTTCAAGTGTTAGATCCAAAGAATTGCCTGTTTGTTCTGTTTTTTTGGGATTGTAGTCGGGTTTCATTATATCACCTCTTTATAATGTATTGATGCATATCTACTATATAAACCTTTCGTTTTTTAACCACTTACGAGTGGTAACATAATGGAAAGCTTTATATATAAGCTGTATAAAAAGAAATACATGAAAATCAAGGAAATTGGCGAAAGCCTTTACTTATTGAAGCCTAAACAGGTTTTTAACAGCCTAAAATATTTGATTGATACAGAACCTGGCTCAGTTCCTAGATTTAGTGCTGTAACAAGAAGACAGCCTTTGATAGCAAAGGATGAATACATCGCAGATCTACATGCGCATCCTTACATTTCCGGATTTGATGATCTTATTGACACTTTTAAAGTAATGCATGATAATAATGTTGAACTTCTTGCAATAACTACACATGGTAAAGGAGACCAAAGAGAACATGATTACTGGACCATTAAAGATTCTCTAAAAAATTCAGAAGTTGGAAACTTTTTCCAATTTGAAGATAAAGGTAAAATGTTTTCTGTAACCTTCAAAGACAAGAAGCTCAGTTTTGTTGGTGCTTACGAAATGTATGTATATGTTCCTGGCGTGAAAGGTAGAGTTGACATTGTAAGTTTGATGCCTGAACAAGGTTTTGAAAAGAAGATTGTTCATGGTTTGAACTTACATGAATATCTTGAGATAAACGATGATCACAACGCAACCGTATTTGGTGCTCACCCTTATACTATATGGGATCCTCATGGCCCTAATGGAATTCTAAGATTCAGGTTAGCAAATGAAAACGAAAGAAAATATATCCAAGATCATTTATTTCCTAATGTGGATTCTGTTGATAGAGTTTCTTCCAACTGTATCTGGATGAGTGAAAGTGACAAACTTTTGTTCCAAGATTATGGCAAGACTTTAACAAATTCTGACGCTCATTCCAAAACTCCTTACAACCGAAGAGAGATCGGAAGATCAGGTAACATTTTCAAGAAGGGCAGGTATCTGACAGATGCAATAAAAGGTAAAGAACATAGAAACTATCATTTCTATACGCCTATATTTCAGTTTGCAACATCCATAGCTTTTGACAATCCTAAGAACTTTCCTTGATACATTCTAGAACTTTTTCAACAACTTCATCTGGTGTAAGTTCTGAAGTATCTACACAAATGTCATATTGATCTTTATCAAGAATATCTAAGTCATAATACTTTTTGTATCTTCTTACGTCTGATGCTTCTCGTTGTTTTAAATGCTCAACAGCCTCTTCAACATTGTTATATTTTTCATCAGGTCTTTCATCACCCATTATCCTTTCTGCACCCACTTTGATATCAACATCTAAGAAAACTTTAACTGATTTAGGAATAAAATGAAAACTTGTCCTTCCAACTATCACAAAGTTATCTTCTTTTTCACCAAGCTCTTTCTGGTAATCGTCAGTCTCTTTATCCACCCAGCCTTCTTTTTCTGCAAGATCATTGAGCTCATCCACGTTCATTCCTTTTTTGATAGCCAGCTCACCCCATAAGTCACCCATCGAATAAAATTTGTAACCTAATTTGTCGGCTATCTTTTTACCAACAGTGTCTTTTCCTGATCCAGGTATTCCTGATATTGTGATTATCATAGTCAAACATCTAAAATCATTATTTATTAATGTTTTGTTTAGCTGTGATTTTTTGTTTTTATACCATTAATTAGTTTTATATACATCTAAGCTATTCTAAACACTACTATGGCAGAAAAGAAGCATTCTGAAACATTAGCGGTTATGTTTATTGATATTGTTGACTACACCAAGACAACTAGCAAATTAACAAGAGAAAATGTTCATAAGCTTCAGGAGGTGTTTGATGAACTTTCTTTACCTAACTTTAAGAAGTATGAAGGTAACGTAATCAAAAAGATCGGCGATGCTTTCTTGATAACATTCAAAAGTCCCACCAATGCTTTACTTTGTGGTATTGAGCTTCAGAATGATTTCAGAAAATTCAATAGAAGAAAAAAGAATCCTATCAAGATCAGAGTGGGCATTCACACCGGTGAAGTTGTTATCAAAGGAAGTGATGTTTATGGTGATGCTGTTAACACTGCAGCAAGAGTTCAAAGTGCAGCGCACGCAGGCCACATTGTTTTCTCGGGAGCAGTTTATCTTGTAATTAACAAAAATGAAATTCCTTCTATTCATCTTGGAACTAAAAAGTTAAAGGGTTTAAGAACTGCAATTAGATTGTTTAGGGTCAAGACAAAGTATGACGAGATTCTTAGAAAGAGAAAGAAGATGATGAGAAAACTTAAGAAAGCAAGAAACCGGGTGTTTGATATAATAATCTTAGTCCTTCTTATAGTCTTTATACTGTTTGGTTTTGGAGCGTTGATTAGATTCTTAATAGATTTCTTATAAAAAAATTAAATAAAAAGAATAAACTTAATTTTTCTTTTTAGCTAGCCATGCAGCTCCGCCGCCCACTATTGCAATTACTGCAATAATTCCGACCGTGCTTATCTCTGGAACTTCTCCATCGATTGGTTCGGGTTCTTCATCTGAGCAGTACCACTCAACGGGTTGAGGGTTATTTGGTTCTGGTGAAGTGCATACACATCCTGGTCCGCCTTCAGGGCAAAAATCCTGTACGGGTCCAAGTCCATTTCCAGGTCCGAAGAAACAAGGTTCAGGCACACATATTGGCTGTGCTAAAACAATTCCGCTTAGCCCCATCATGATCAATACAGATAAAGCCATCAAAATTATTTTTTTCATTTTTAGTTATCACCTCGTGTGATTTTATCTCTCTTCTGAGGTTTGGTTTATTTAAACCTTCCGATAAGCAAAAGCTTTATAAAGAGAAAATCCAAGAACAGAGGGTAAACTGTTTTTATTATTAATATTAAGACAGAAAAAAATTCGAGGGGTCGAAAAATGGATGAACGTAGAGGAATGGTAGCATTATTAGGTTTTCTTTTATTGTTTGTGGGTTTAATCTCACTTTATCAGGATGGTGGAATAACGGGCAAAGGAGTTATTGATATGAATCATGGCACAATTAATGTGCAGCTTAACGAAGAGACGGATACTCTTTGGGTATTTGGAGATGCTCCTACTGACATATTTGGTTTGCCAGGTGCAACTGATGCTAAACTTTTAGTGCGTAACACGAGTGATACCTCTCCTGTGATGTTCACATACACAACCACTGTGGGTGACTTAATTGATAACAACAACACTTATTTCTTCGGTGTGGATGTATCAGGTTGGCCTGCTGAAACATATAACCTTCAAGTTAAATTCTATAACGGAACCCCTCTGACAGTTGTGAATAACTTGCAAGGTTTTGATGTTAGCGCAATATTTAACGATTTTAAGGTTGATAACATTGAGACTGAGCTAATCGCTCTTGAGCTTAGAGTTGATGATCTTGAACAGAACGTTTCCGATCTGCTTCAAGCGACAGTTGAGAATCAGTATAATGTTTCACAACTATTTGACATTACTGATGGGCTGCAGAATAATGTAACAACTTTGTTTGGTGATATTACTGCATTGCAGTCTGCACTTAATGACACAAATAATACATTAAACACATTAATATTGAGGGTAGATGAGATAAATGACACCTTGGTTGATTTACAGGGTATTGTTAATGTTATGAATCATGCGACCTTAAACATGTTATATCTGGGGCCGGATGCTCCACTGTCTGATGTGTTGTTTGTCTGGGGAGAAGCTCCTGTCGGTGCAACTTCTGCAAATGTAACCTTAGTTAATGATGGGGGGAGTGTTGTGTCTGCGAGCTCTTTTGTGATTGGGCCAGTTCCTCCAAATCCATTTGTTAATCCTAACATTTACTTTGGTGGGATAGACACCAGCTCATTAGACCCTGATAAGTATAATGTTGTTGTTAGATTTTATAACGGAACTGAGTTAATGTTTGGTTATGGGGTTAGTGACTTATTTGATAATATTCTGATGTTATATCTTGAAGATGCATTATTTGGAGATGAACGAGATGCGTTTATGGATGATGCAAGAGAAGCATGGTGTGTCTGGAAAGAAGCAAAAGGGGAAGATTTTGGATACCTGTATAACCAGTTCTGTGATGATGGAGATCAAGAAGATAACTGGGCAGAAACTATGGCTGAGCTTGGATATGATGATATGATCTTGCTTACCGCAAGAAACCTTTACCTTGATGATGCTGATAAGTGGAATAACATAACTGCGTTATGGAGTGCAATTGGTGGTTCAGGTGTGTGGGACACAATTGACGAACTATACTACGGATTCCACGACATTGTCTTTACATCAATAGTTGAGACATATCACGAACCAAATGTTACAGTTCCTATCACATACACAATTAGGACTGATGAAACATTGCCGACTGCATCAGTAAAGATAAGGTCCTCAGATTCTACAATCAACCAGTGGATAAGAACTGGTGAGTATCTTGATGCAAATGAGACACACAGGTTTACAGACTATGTGACATTTACTCAGACTGGAGAGTACAACCTTACTCTTAAGCTGAGGGAGTGGGGATCCACTCATGAGTCGCAAGTATTCACAACAGTAGTTGTTGATTTAGCAGAAAAAGTTCCTAACTCAACACTAGACATGAAAAAGCCCAAGAATTGGGGAGATGAACTTTCAAATCCTTCAAATGGTCCTGACAATAACTATACATCCTGGCACAAGTCAGGTTTGATAAGAACTGTCGCTTTGATTGGGGCAAACACTCCTCCGACAGATCAGTCATGCGATGTTTACTACCAGAGTAACAGGAACCCAACACTTGGAAGAATACTTCTGTCAGGATTAACGATAAACAACGCTGAAAGCAAGTGCGCTGATGACATCTTATCTGCTTTGATTGATGAGGGAGATGAAGGTGTTTTCGAGATTGAAGTTGAACAGGAGTTTGTTGGAAGCTATGACCAGACAGACTACATGGCAATAGGTATAGACGACACCGCACCAATTGTCCACTCAATAGTTCCTGATACTGGAGCGCACAGCGGTAAAGTGTATGTGTATGTTGATACTGAAGACCCTGTGAGTTCAACAGCGTTAGATGGAACTTATTCAGGTGTGAATAAAGTTAAAGTAACTTTAACAAACAAAGACACAGGCGTGCCTTACACTAAGTCTGCAAAATATAACTCGACTTCGGAGTTATGGTGGGCTAAGTTCAAGACAGGTCCAAATAATCTGAATATGAGTGATGGAGATTATGATGTTACTGCTAATGTAACAGATAATGCAGGTAATAAAGTGTCTGAAACTGTTGACCCAATAATAGACAACACACCTCCTGAAATTAGCAACATTAATGTGCCGGACATGTGTGTTGACAAAGAGTCAATAATTACATTCTTTGTGACTGATGCATGGGCAGGAGTTAACAGTTCTTCAATTACTGCTCAACTAAAGATTGCTGGCGGCACTAAGAAAAATTTAACATTGACTCACTACGGTAACGGATTAAGAGAAGCGCCTTATACGCCAGAAGCAACAAACGAAACACCTGTTAGGTTGATCGTAAAAGCATCTGATTATGCTATTAATCCAAACAGTGAAACAAGCAAGACTGACCACAACATAACAATTGAAGCAAGTTGCCCAACCTCTGGCGGTGGGGGCGGCGGTGGAGGCAGTGGTAATAACCCTACTGTCGGAACTGCGTGTGAAGACAAGCCTGAACATTGGGAGTGTGGCAGTTGGAGTACTTGTGTAAATGGTGCTCAAACAAGAAGCTGTACTAAGAAGATTTTGGAGAACATAGGTAAAGTTTGCTATAATGGCGTAACTCCTCAGACTTCAAGATCTTGCACATCACCAACGCCTTCAGGTGCAGCGATACAACAACCTACAGAAGTAATTCCTGAAGATATTGTTGAGCAGCTTGAAAAACCCGAACCACAAACACCCGAACCACAATCAATGTGGGATCAGTTGTCTGGAAGCTTCGCGTTCTGGATGGTTATGACTGGTTTAGCACTTTTGGTGCTGGCATTCTTGTCGTCTTCCTTGCAACGAGGAGCAGACATTGACAGGATTGTCGCTAAGTACAAAGGCAAGTCTAGGAAACCTAAGAAGAAATAGTTTCTTCTTTTCTTTTTCTTTATATTTTCATTTTTTTTTAACCTAATTTGATCATTCTTTACTTCTATATCATCACTTCTAAAAAGTAGTGAAACTACGCAAACATTTATAAATGAAACAAATATTCTACCTATGCAAGTTTGGGGGTAAACAGACATGGAACTAGACGACATACTGAAGCGTGAAGACGTTCCAGAAGATGTAAAAAAATTCTTGATAGATCAGAATAGGGATAAGATCAATCTAGAGATAGAAGCGCTTCAGAGCAAGGTCGGTTATTTTAAGATTGCTAGTGATGTCTCAATAGCACTTAATACTCCAGAAACAAATTTAGATGATGTTGCAGAAATAATTCTAAAAGGACTTAATCTGTATGGTTCTAACATAGGAATATTAGACAAAGATGAAAATTGTTTATATGTTAAGGCAGCTTCAACACCTTGGCCAAACTTGATAAAGACTGCGATGAAATCTGTCAAGTTTGATTTTAATGAGAATAAGAAAGCAGCGGACATATTTTACAGTTTGGACAGGTCAACAAGAATAACAGATGAGGTTTTATCTGACCTGATCTTACAAGAAAAGGATGTTCCTTCAAGATTCTTGAAGCCTCTGTTAAAGTATATGTCAGGAAACTTGTTTGGTGAGATGCTTCTCTCTCCTTTGTTTAATCATAAGAAGGAGAGGATCGGTGCTTTGCTTATCTCAAAGAAGAAATATAATTCATTTAACAAAAGCGAGGTAGCATTGGTAGATGAGATCTTAGCTAACAATATCGCTCTTGCAATTGATAGAAGGCATAGGGAAGAAGAGAATGCAAGTCTTCAAGAGCAGATCATTCAAGCTCAAAAGATGGAATCTATAGGGTACTTGGCGGGGGGCATAGCTCATGATTTCAATAACATGTTAGCATCAATATCAGGTTATGCAGATCTGATTCGTATGCAGATCTGGGGCAAGACTAAAACCGGATTCTCTGCCGAATCGTGTGAAAAGCAGGCAGGAAATATTCTTCAAAGTGTGGGTAGGGCCAAAGATCTTGTGGGGAAGATTTTAGGTTTTGCAAGAAAAGGAAAGTATAACCCTCAGAACATAAACTTGAATACTATAACTAAAGAAGCTATAGACGTAACTAAAAAAGGTTTTTCATCCACTGTAAACTATGAGATTGAGAGCAGTCTTGATTCTACCAAGAATATTTATGCTGATAGCACCCAGATGTTGCAGGTTATTCAAAACATTGCAATAAACGCGAGAGATGCTATGCCTGAAGGAGGAAAGATATGGGTGAATGTTAAAGATAAGACTCTTAGAAGAACGATGGTCACAAAGTATCATAAGATTCCTGAAGGTGAATATGTTATGTTGTCTATTGCTGATAGTGGAACGGGCATATCTGACACAAATCTAAAAAAGATTTTTGATCCTTTATTCACCACTAAAGATATGGACAGCATGAAAGGCACAGGACTGGGTCTTTCTAATGTTTGGGGGATTGTTGAAAACCATAAGGGGTACATAGATGTAACTACTTATATGTGTGTGGGATCAACTTTTGATATATATTTTCCTGCAGTTGAAAGAGAAAAGCCTAAACTAGAAAATGTTGTTGAAGCAAGATCAGGCAAAGGCACAATCCTTTTTGTTGATGATGAAGAGTTTATAAGAGACCTGGCTAAAGATTACCTTGAGACGGTGGGTTATGATGTTGTGTTAGCTTCAGGAGGAAGTGAAGGATTTGAAAAGTTTAAAGAAGGCGATATTGATGGTGTTGTGACTGATCTTATAATGCCTAATGGAGGTGGAGAAGAGCTTTTCTATAATATTAAAGAAGCGGATCCTAATATGAATGTGATCGTAACAAGTGGTTATGAGATGGACGATAAAGTTAAACAGATATTAGATGATGGTGCGTCAGCTTTTATTCAGAAACCTTTCATGCCCCTCTCTATTTTAGCTGAAAAAGTAAAAAAATATCTTTCTAGAACTGATTAGATCAGTGCAGCCCAATTTCCAATGTAGTTTGTCACGATAATTACAATGCCTGCTATCAACAAATGCTCAAAAACTGCTTTGAATGGGTTTGCATCTTGTTTGCTTGCAATATAATAGCTGAACACAGATATTAGCAGCAAACCCCATATTACGCTCACCAGTATCGCTGTGCTTAATGGCAGCAATAACACAGGTATCACAAATGTTAGTGCAAATATGAATTTTGATAGGAATGTTGCAATTGTTGATTCCCAGATTGTTTTTGTTGAGTGTTTTAATTCTGCCTCTTCTGCTACGTGTATCCCTAATGCATCAGACATTGCATCTGCTATCGCTATGACCAATATTCCTCCTAGAATTACGTTTCGTGAGTGTGTGCTGGAGTTTAATCCTACAATAAGTCCTAGTGTGGTGATTATTCCAGATGTTAACCCAAATCCTAGTCCTTTTCTTACTGATGTTTTTACTGTTACCATTTTATTTTATCTCTGTTCTGGATTTAAATACTTAACGCCTAATTTTTGACAAATTTCTTTTTCTGTCTTTCCTGCAATAAGTTTATTTGTTTTCTTATCAAAAACGCCATACTCATTAAGCTTATATCCAAGATTTATTGCAGTTTTTCTCATCTCAATATTGTAGTTCTTGCTTCCTGTAAAATAGAATAGACCTGCTCCCCATGATTCTGGTTTGAACACTCTTAAATCTACTTGGATTCCTGACTTCAGTATAATCATCGCCTTTGTTTTTCCTTTTGCCATCACTTTCTTGACATCTCTTAACCGAACAAATGCATCAATCACTTTTTCAGGATTAACAGTAGAAACTATGACATCAATATCTCTTATCATCACTTTTTTTCTTCTTACTGAGCCTGCAACACTAATCTGCCTGATTTCTTTCAGTTTCTTGAGTTCATTAATTATTCCCTTGGCAACTTTCTCTGCCTCTTTCAAAACAATTTTTCCTCTAGAACTTTTCATCAAAGATAGCCCTTCCAGTATGTCTTCTTCAGACTTTTTACCAAACCCATGTAAAGAAGCTATTTTGTGTTTCTTTGCTGCACTCTCAAGTTGAGCAAGATTTGATATCTTCAATTCTTCATTTAATTTCTTTACTTTCTTTGGACCCATACTCGGTATCTTTAACAAAACATTGATGTGAGAAGGTATTGTTTTCAGTAATTTTTCATATTCTTTTATTTTTCCAGTCTCTATGTACTCAACTATCTTAGTTCCTATCCCTTCTCCAACACCTGGAATCTCTTCTAGTAACTTTTCTCCTCCTTTTT
Source organism: Candidatus Nanoarchaeia archaeon (assembly GCA_028279745.1). GTDB lineage: Archaea > Nanobdellota > Nanobdellia > Woesearchaeales > JANQNC01 > JANQNC01. The sequence goes on along the minus strand of JANQNC010000001.1, from coordinate 208,464 downwards.
TGTATATCGTTTCTATGTCTTTGGAAGATTCTATGGCTCTTGCTGCCTGTCTATATGCTCTCGGTTTCCATTGTACATTTTTCATCTCTAGAATTTCTGCCATTTCAAAGAATATTGCAGCAATTTCTTGATTTTTCAACTTGTTTACCTCTTTATCCAAATCTTAATTTGGGAGTATTTAACTTTTGCGGCTTTGGAAAGATTATTAAATAAGTTGTTAATTTTTTTTCAGATGAAATTAGAATTTGACATTAAGGAAATTGACTCTGAGGAGAAAATTGGAGAAGGGGGCCACAGATCTGTTTATGCTGTGGGAGATTACGCAGTTAAAGTGTTAAAACCCTCAAATGGGCACAGTAAATTTTTTCAAAAGGATACTTTTCTTGCTTCTCTTTATTATAGTATGAAATTTGGTGATGGAGACCTTAATCAGATAGAATACAAGAACTATCATCAGTTTATGAATAAGATTCCTCACGGATTCAGAGAGAATTTTCAGCGTATTTTACATCTTGAGCTGTATGGGGACAACAGTGTGTCTGTTTGTGAATTGGTTAAAGACTATGACGGCAAGCCTTCCAGAAGTCTTAAAGAGTTAAGTGTAATAAGAAATGGTCGTTTCTGGCGTAGAATGTACTTGCTAGAAGAGATGTGTTTAGATCAAGGAATTCATATAATGGATTTGAGAGGTAATAATGTGGTTGCAAAAAAAGATGAGAACGGAGATTACAGTCCTGTTTTCGTAGATTACAAAAGAATGGGTGCAAGAGTATACCCTTTACAGTTCTGGTTAAGGTTTGGTTCGCAAGTTGAAAACAGGCTTAAGAGAAGGTTCAAATCATTGAGATATAATCATCAAAGTTAATTCCAGCTACAGATTCCTTCAACACATTCACACTTAACATTATATCTTTCTGCATTGTAGCACTCTGTGTACTCGCATGTTGTTATGATTTCCTCACCTATTGAACCGCAAACATGCCCTGAACAACCTCCCACCACGCACTCTGAATCTTTTTCACATTCTGCTCCAGTGTTCCATCCGCAGAACTCTTTGGGGATTGGCAACCCATCATCTGTAAAATTATCAATCTCTGTAGTATTACTGGTTATTGTTTCTTCACATCCAACTATAAAAATCAAAGAAAATAAAATAAAAAAATATGCTAATCTCATTTCTTCTTACCAATTAGCCCTAATGCTCCACCTATTAATGCAAGTATTGTTCCGATGATTGCTTGTCTTACTGGTCCTATGACGAGTCCCAAATAAGTCAACAAGGTAACTAAGCTTTCTGCCTGTTCTCTTGCCATTCCTCCTTGCGCAACAATTTGCTGAACGGTTTGTTCAATAACGTGCGGTGCAATAAATGACATTAGAATACTAAGCACCGCTCCCGCTAACCCTGCAATCACTCCTGCAATTGCACCTGCCGCGGCTGCTTGTCCAATTCCTTGTTTGTGTTCTTTTACTGTTGTGTATCCTATAAAGCCAAAAACTACCACTGTGATTATTAGCCCGCTCCACCCTCCAAAAAATGTCATGAAGGTCTCAAATGAGATTGCTGCAACTATGCTTGCCAATATGCTATACCCTATAAAGATAAGAACTGGCACCTTGATTATTTTCCAATATTTTTGTAATATGCTTTCTTTTTTTGCCATTGTAAAATCACCCCTTAGATAGTAAAATTCATGTTTTAGTTTAAAAATTTGTCGTTATTTTAGCTTTACCCTCGGTAGTGGTGGCAGTCTCCGAGGGTGAAAAGGGCATAAAAAACACTAAGTTTAAATACTACCTCTTCCGTTTATCGTCTAAACCAAAAAAATATTTTGGGGAAAAAGGGGGAGGTGTTTGATAGTGATAAATCAGGTGGTGATAGGATCAACCGTTTTGGGGGTTGTGTATGCAATACTGCTCTCGCTAAAGATTCTTTCTAAAGATGACGGCAATGATAAGATGAAAGACATTGCCCACAAGATACATAAAGGTTCTTTGACATTTCTTAAGAAGGAGTATACTTTTTTAGTTATATTCGCATTAATAGTTGCTGGTGCGTTATTTTATTTTATAGATTCAGGCACAGCATTATCATTTATTGCGGGTGCATTTAGTTCGGGTCTTGCAGGTATTGTTGGGATGAACATTGCGACCAGAGCAAATGTTAGAACAGCACAAGCAGCTAAGCAGGGTATGAATCCTGCTTTGAAGATAGCGTTTAACGCAGGACAAGTTCTTGCGTTAACTTGTGTTTCAGTTGGTTTGCTTGGAGTTACTGTACTATATTTCATATACAATGACCCGCAAATAATATTTGGGTTTGGATTTGGAGCTTCATCAATAGCTTTATTCTCTAGAGTTGGCGGAGGGATCTTCACTAAAGCAGCAGATGTTGGAGCTGACTTAGTTGGTAAAGTAGAACAGAACATTCCTGAAGATGACCCTAGAAATCCTGCAGTTATCGCAGACAATGTAGGTGATAATGTGGGTGATGTTGCAGGGATGGGTGCCGACTTGTTTGAATCATATGTTGGAAGCATTCTTGCTGCGATGGCAATTGGATTATTTGCAATTGGGGTTGTTGCAGTTAATTTTACACTATTATTGGCAGCAATAGGCATTGTTGCTTCAATCATAGGTTCGTTTGTTGTTAGAGTTGATGAATTTACAGATCCTGAAGAGGCATTCCACAAAGGCTTGGTTCTTTCAAGCGTGTTGGTGGCGGTGGCAGGATTCTTTATTTCATTATTTATGCTTAACGACATAAACATTTTTTACAGCATAGTTATAGGTCTTGGAACGGGAATCTTGCTTGGATTGAATACTCAAAGATACACCTCTGAAAAGCAGAAGTATGTCAGCTCAATTAAAGAATCTGCAAAGACTGGAGTTGCAACAACTATCCTTCAAGGATTGGTTGTGGGTATGCGTTCCACTAAGAACTCCATGATTATTATGGGCTTAGCAATATTCTTCTCATACTTCTTTGGGGGAACATTTGGTATTGCTATAGCTGCAGTTGCTATGCTTTCAACTTTGGGAATTTCATTAGCGATTGATGCGTATGGTCCTGTTGTTGATAACGCAGGAGGAATTGCGGAGATGGCTCATCTCCCTGCAAAAGTAAGGAAAGTTACTGATAAGCTTGATGCGGTAGGAAATACAACTGCTGCGATGGGTAAAGGTTTTGCAATAGGTTCGGCTGCTTTAACAGCTTTAGTTTTATTCTCATCTTTTGTTAATGCTGCAAATCTGAAATCTATAAACGTTGCAGATCCTAGGATCTTGCTTGGTGTTATTATTGGAGGTATGCTTCCGTTCTTCTTCACATCATTAACAATTAAGTCTGTGAGCAGTGCTGCTTTCAAGATGGTTGAGGAAGTAAGAAGACAATTTTCCACAATAAAAGGATTATTGCAGGGAAAAGCAGAAGCAGACTATCACAAATGTATTGAGATTAGCACTCATGCTGCATTGTATGAGATGATCGTTCCAGGCATAGTGGCAATAACTTCGCCAATTATTATTGGGATATTGTTTGGGGCCGAAGCAGTTGGGGGACTATTGGTTGGATCCTTAGTCACTGGAATTGCTTTAGCGATAATGTTATCCAATTCAGGCGGTGCTTGGGATAATGCTAAGAAAGCTGTTGAGGGTGGAAAAAAGGACAAAAAGTGGAAGGAACTTCATTCCGCTACAGTTATTGGGGACACGATAGGTGATCCCTTTAAAGATACTTCAGGACCTAGTCTGAATATCTTGATCAAATTGATGAGTATAGTGTCTTTGATTTTTGTTACACTATTCTCTTCACCAATTTTTTAGAAAAATGGAGGTACGAAAAAAATGGCTAAAGTATTAGTAAAATGTAAGATAAAGCGAGAGAAAGGCTGGCTTTATTTTGTAGACAAGAAAGGAAACGCAGCTAGAGTTAAGATGGCTCGAAAAGGAGTTAAGACTAGCAAAAAACAAGAAGTATTGGTAAAAGCAGGTATCAAAAGAGAATCTGGTATGCTATACTTCATAGACAAGGCTGGAAACATAGCTTGTGCTAAGATGGCTAGAGGCGGAAAAAAGAAAAAAGCTTCAAAAAAGAAAAAAGCTGTTAAGAAGAAGGCTGTGAAAAAGAAAGCTAAAAAGAAAGCTGTGAAGAAAAAAGCTAAAAAGAAAGCTAAAAAGAAGAAGAAAAGATAAACTCTTTTCTTCATTTTATTTTTTTTATTCTATTTTTTTATTAATCCTTCTAGATCTTTTGGAGGCATCCATTCTAGTTTTATCTTAACTTGTTGGTTGTCTCTATCAAGCTTGATCTTGTTTACTTTCTTTAGCTGGAAAAAACTGTCTAGCTGCTCTTGTGAAAAAACTCCAAATACTTTTAGTGTAACTCCTAACTCTTGATATGTTGAGAATATCATGTACTCATAAGACATAAAACTCTTTTTTTGATGATATGCTATGACTAAATTTTCATTATGTAGTTTTTTGTATAGCTCATTATCTATTAGAACATTTTCAATATGATACACTTCGCCTTTCTTGTACTTTTCAAACATTTGTATCAGATGGTTTAAGAGGTATTTATACATTTATGTTTTTTATTAAACTAACCCCTATTAAGTGACTATTAACCACTGTACAGGACATTTTCCTGGATAACCTTTATAAACAACTTCTTACTTCTGAAACTTAGTTTAGATGATGGGGGATATAGAGAATGGTTAATAAAAATCAAGGACAAATTTTATCTGAAGATTCTACAAGAACATTAGGAAAAGAGGCTCAAAGAATCAATATTTTGGCTGGTAAATTGGTTGCTGAAACTGTTAGGACAACATTAGGTCCTAAAGGTATGGACAAGATGATTGTTGATTCATTAGGTGATGTTATTGTCACAAATGATGGTGCAACAATTCTTGATGAGATGCAGATTGAGCATCCTGCTGCTAAGATGATTGTTGAGATTGCTAAAACTCAAGAGAATGAGGTTGGTGATGGCACTACAACTGCAGTTATTCTGGCTGGAGAATTGTTAAAGAAAGCAGAATCATTGTTAGAACAAAATATCCATCCAACAGTTATTGTTAAAGGTTACAGAGCCGCAGCTATTAAAGCACAGTCTGTTCTAAATTCTATTGCAGAAGATGTTAGTAAGAAAGATGATTCTTTACTGAAAAAGATATCTATGACTGCTATGACTGGAAAAGGTGCAGAGTCAAATAAAGAATTGCTTTCAGAACTATCTGTTAAAGCAGTTAAAGGTGTTGCAGAAGAAAGAGAATCTGGAGTTCACATCGATAAAGAAGATATTAAGATCGAAAAGAAAGTTGGAGAAAGTGTTGAAAACTCAGAATTAGTTCAAGGAATTATTCTTGACAAGGAAAAAGTTAATTCTGGAATGCCTAGAAAAGTTGAAGATGCAAGAATAGCTTTGATTGATTCAGCTATCGAGATGAAAGACACTGAAACTGATGCTAAAATACAAATTACAGATCCTGCTCAGATGCAAGCATTCATTGATCAAGAAGAAAAGATGATCAGAGAGATGGTTGACAAAATAATTGCTTCTGGAGCTAACGTTGTTATATGCCAAAAAGGAATCGATGATTTAGCACAACACTTCTTATCAAAAGCAGACATCTATGCGTGTAGAAGAGTGAAAAAGTCTGACATGGATAAGCTTGCAAAAGCAACAGGCGCAAACATCGTTAACAACTTAGAAGATCTAAGCTCTTCAGACTTAGGAAAATCCGCTAACGTTGAAGAGAAAAAAGTTGGTGATGAAGAAATGACTTATGTTACAGGATGCAAAAATCCAAAATCAGTAACTCTGTTGATCAGAGGCGGCACAGAACATGTTGTCGATGAAGTAAAAAGAGCTATGGAAGATGCCATTGGGGATTTAGTTGCTGCTTTGAAAGTTGGTAAAGTTGTTGGTGGTGCAGGCTCAATTGAAGTTGAACTTGTAAGATACCTAAAGAGATTCAGCAGCTCTTTATCTGGAAGAGAACAGTTAGCAGTTCAAGCTTTTGCTGATGCGTTAGAAGCAGTTCCTGTAACTCTTGCTGAAAATGCAGGATTGGATCCTATTGATATCATGACTGACGTTAGGGCACACCATTCTAAAGGTAAAAAGTGGGCAGGTGTTAACGTGTTCACTGGCAAAGTTATGGATGCTTGGAGCGCAGGAGTTATCGAACCATTAAAGATCAAAACTCAAGCTATTAGCTCAGCTTCAGAAGTTGCTGTTATGATTTTGAGAATAGATGATGTTATTGCAGGAAGCACACCTAAGGGAGACATGGACCCTGGAATGGGTGGCGGAATGCCTCCAATGATGTGATAGATGTTGGAGTAGAAAATGAAACCATCAGAACGACAAAAAGTAAACTACAATTTAACTGAAACTTATGCAATGAAAGGCATCATTGGAGATGCTTTGGGTTCTTGTCTTGATAAAGAAGAAGATGATATTCTTTTGATTCTTAGAGGCCAGAGAAAAGGGATTCTTCAGATGACTTTTGAGAATTCTGAAAGGGATGAATATTTTATTTCAAGTTTTCATGGCTCTGCCTATGTTGTTCTTAGTCCTATGAACTCATTCGTTCCAACAGAAACTGAAGCACCGATATTCAAGGTGGAGACTATTGACAGAAAAAAAGATATTGCGTATCTCGTAGAGACAAACTCAAATCCTCACACAGGAATTGTTAAAGAGATAGTAAGTAATGTTAAACTATACTATGATAAGTTAAGCAGAGAACTTAGTGAAGATAACGAATGAGGTAATGAGAAAATGGTAGAACAATATGAAGACAGAATACACTTAAATCTTAAAAGAGAGGTTGATGATTCTTATGATATTATTTTTGGTTCGGGTATGTTTAGCAAGATCGCTAAAGATCTGAAGAATAACCCGATAGGTTCCAGATATGCAATCATAACCGATTCAAATGTCGCAGAACTTTATTCTTATGAGTTGGAGAAAAAATTATTCTCTGAAGGTGTTGAATCTAAAGTGTTTGTTTTTGAAGCAGGAGAACAAAGCAAGAACACTGATGTGGCTATGTCTCTTATAGGCAATTTATCAAAACACAAATATGGCAGAGGGTCTGCAGTACTCGCGTTAGGCGGGGGTGTTGTTGGAGATCTAGCAGGATTTGTAGCAGCAACTTATCTAAGAGGGATACCATATATACAGATCCCGACCACAATTCTTTCGCAAGCTGACTCTTCTATAGGTGGGAAGACGGGAGTTGACACAGAGTACGGGAAGAATCTTGTTGGTTCATTCAAACAACCTTCAAGAGTTTATGTTGACATTAACACATTAAGAACTTTACCTGAAATGGAAGTAAAAAATGGATTGGTAGAAACTGTAAAACATGGCGTAATTCAGGATAAAGATTTCTTCGCTTATGTTGAGGAGAATGCACAAAAAGCATTAGAGTTAGATCATAACGTGTTGATGCATATCGCAAAGACAAACTGCAGGATCAAAGGAACTGTTGTTGAGAAAGATCCTCACGAAAAAGGATTAAGAAGGATACTTAACTATGGTCACACTGCAGGTCATGCGATAGAAAAGCTAAGTGATTATGGTTTGGCGCATGGTGCATGTGTAAGCATGGGTATGATGGTTGCTGGAAGGATTGCAAACGCTTTGGGATTCTTTTCTGAAGATGATCTTACAAGACAGGAAACTTTATTTTCAAGATTGAATTTCCCTGTAAAGATTCCTGAAAACATAACAGATGAAAACATAATCGCAGTAACTTCAAATGATAAAAAAGCTAAAGGCGGAAAAGCAAGATATTGTTTACCTAAACGAATTGGGGAGATGAATGATTACTCAGGAGTCTATGCTGACTTTATAGATAACCAGTTTGTTACTGAAGCACTAAGGAGGACAAGATAAAAATGGAAAATAACTCTGTGTGTATGGTTGTGACTGATTGTTATGTGAGTCATTTTGGAAAACCGATAAATGCAAAAGGCAAACTTATCTACAACAAACAAGTTGAAGGTCTAGGATTCTATATCATGGATAAAGTTGCGGGCATGGATAAAGATGGTTTTTCTAGAGTTGTTTGTACTTCAAGGGATGTTGTTCCCATTGACAACAATCATCCCGAAGAAAGTCTTAGAGCAGCATACAGAAAATCTAAAACATTGGGAAATGTTAACCCGTTCTTGAAGATTCCTTTGAAAGATTTGATCACTGATTTTTTCAAGTATGTGGACCATCATAGAACAGAAATAGAACACAGTCAAAATTGAGAAAGTTTTATAAAAGCTCAAATATATAATTATTCAATTTGGAGGTACTAAAATGGTTAAAAAAGTAAGTTGGGTTTTAACTCTTGTAATGTCTATCATTTTTGGACAGCTTGGAGTTGACAGATTTATCATGGGACATATTGGCCTAGGTATTCTAAAACTATTGACATTAGGTGGGTGTGGTATCTGGTGGATTATTGATATAATCTTGATTGCTACAAAACACAAGTTTGAAGGAATACAATGGGTAGACTAAAACAAATCTTTTTTGATTTTATTTCTTTTAATTCTCCTTTTTTCAAATTTTTTAATTTAAGTTTAATCTTTGCAATTTTAGCTTCACTTCCCACAGAGACTTTGAAGTATTATCCTTTCAAATGTGTTTTCAAACATTTTATTTTACCTTTGATGTTTGGAGGTGTTTGTCCTGAAGGAGGGTTATTCAACAATTGCAACTGTCCTGCATGCGGCATGACTAGAGGGATGTCAAGGTTATTGCATGGTGACTTAACAGGTGCTTACAATTTTAATCCATTAGTTTTCCCTGTGTTTGTTGTTATGCTTTCTGTGCTAATTTACAATTTAGTTAAGGTTGTTAAACTTTACAAAAGAACTGGAAAGATTTATTCTCTTAAGATTTAAATTAAAGAATTTTATTTACAAACTGTTTTAACAGCTTTCTTCCAGCCGTCTGGTCCTTTGTCTTTTATTTTCTTGAATTTTTTAGAAGAGTAAGTTTTGTCTTTCTTCATTAACAGGTGTGGAACTTTAACATTTTCTAACATTCCCAGATGGTGTTCCTCACACCCAAACCCTATTGTCTTTATCTGTTTGTGTTTTTTCTTAAACAGTTGTGTCAATATTTTGATTGCTTTTGCTTCATCATTCTTCCCGACAAGATGATAGTAATCTCCTCTTTTGATGTAGTCCATCCCGTTTGCTCTCAATATTCTGGAAACTTCAGGTTCGTCCTCTTTAAACATCTTAAATGGTTCATTGAACTCGCATTGTTTTGCTAGTTTCGCTTGTGTCATTGACATTCCTGAATCGTGTGCTATCTGCTTTGCAGGCATTTCTGAAAAGCTTTTGATTGGTATGCCTTGTAGTTTTAGTCTTTTAACCATTGAACATAGTTTAGAATACTCTGTTCCTAGTTGTACTACTAAGTACCCTGATATTTTTCTGTCAAACTTGAATACGAAGTCAAAGTATCCTGGCGGAATAAATATTGCCCCACCATTTTCTGCTACAAATGGTTCATTTATTCCTAATTTGTTTTGATAGTGTTCTATTTCAGCTCTTGTCTTGCTTGAACACATCACTAAAGGAATGTTCTTTTTCTTCAGATGCTTGACAGCAGGCAATGCTTTATTTAAAGAATTTTTATCATCTAATAGTGTTCCACCTAAATCTGTAAATACTACTTTTTGCAAAATTTACACCCCTCTAAGCACTAATAATGCTTGATTTTATATAAATGTTTGTTAGTTACTCTGAGGTAGAAACCGCATATTTATGCCTTTTCAACTTGTTCAACAAGTTTTTGGACTGTTTTTTCTATATAAACTTGTCTTGATACTCCTGCAATTGTTAGGTGGGGATCTTTTGGATTAGTCACATAACCTTCATCTGCCATCACTTTTGCAACAGTTATCTTATCAAATCCTAGCTGGCGTGCCTTTTCAACATATTCATCTGGAAATATGATTGAATCTGAATAAGCAACATGTTCTGAATCTTTGGTAGGATCGTAGATGACAATGACTGCTTTATCTAACCACTTTTCATCTTCTCTGAAAATTCCATTTTCGATAGAAACTATCCTATGAAGACCTTTAACTCTTGAATTAACATCTGAAATTCTGTTTTTTGCTCCTTCTAATGTCTGTTGTTCAACAGGTTGTTCTCCAACGCCAGAATCTGCTTTATATCCTATCACTTCAACTGAACTTCCTAAGAATGAATAAGCCTTTTTTACAGCATCCACTTTTAATTTGTTTTCTGAAGTCACACCTATTTTCATATTAGTGGTAGAAGAGTACTTGTTTTTAAGTTTTTAGCCTAAAACTTAAACTGATAAGTGTAAGCTGGATTGATTATTCCTTTATAATTTGTCAAATTGGTCTTGATCCCTGTTAGCTGTTTGAAGTCATAATCAGTAAGTATTACTTTTTGAACAAGTCCTGATACTTCCTCCATACTCATTTCTGTTGGGTTTGTTGTTTCTTTTAGAACTGCATGACATGTTGCTAGTTGTGCAAATAACTTGTCTCTGTCTGTTCCTGTTGGTGCTGCATAGATTACGTTTAGTTTCTTTTTCTTGCTATGAAATTGCAGTAAGTAAGCTGTTAATTCTTTCATATAAATCACTTCAACTTCTTCTTCAATGAAGTTATCTTTCTTTTTAACTTGCCTAAATCACCTTTAGAATGGAATCCTGCTTTGACCATCTTTTTATGGTGTGCTTCTAATCCTTTCAGATACGTTTTCAACTCTCGTTTACTCACCTTATCTTCTTTCTCAACCTTTTTAGGCTTGACTTTTACAGGAACGTCCTTCTCTTTAACTAAGAAAACTGTCGGTTCTTTCTTTTCAGCTAGTTTTGCTTCAGTTTCTGCTTCTCTTGCAACAGTTTGGCTAACTTTCTCTTCCATCTCTCTTAACCTATCTTCTGCGCTTGATTTTATTCCTGATAACTCATCTACTTTAGCGCTTAACTGAGCCATCATTTCAGTTATTCTACTTATTCTATCATCATTCTGATGTATCATCTGTTCGTCTGCTTGTTGTGTTGATACAACTTGGTGTTGTACATGTCTTAGATCATCTCTCAACCTCTCAATACTTTCGTGTTCATTATCTATAACATGTTGTGTTTGTGAGAGTTCAGCTTCATCTTTTTGCTGTCTTTCAAATAATCTTTTTTCTATATCTAACGCTTTCTTGATTTGCGATTCTATTGTTTTTGCATCTGCTTTTAAGAAATCTTCATGTAGTGATGAAGGTTCATCAGATAATGAATCTATCTTCTCTACAAATTGCCTCCTTGCATCTATTTTTTTCTCTTCATGTCTTTTTTCTGATGCTTTACCTAAGTGTTTTAAGAATCGTTTCATACGTGGTGTAGAAACGTGCTTTTCTGTATCAATCATTTTTATTTGGTAAACTTAATTCCTAAAAAACCTTTGCTTTCTTTCTTTTCCTCTTTTGGCGGTTCACCTATTGGAGGCATCGGTGGAGCTCCTTGCGGCGGCATTGGAGGATTATTTGGTAAAGGTTGTTCTGGTATTGGCGGTGGTGCCATTCCAGGTGGTGGCGGCACACCCATTGTTGTTGTCTCAGGCATCTTGAAGTTTGGTGGTGCCATAGGAGGCACTTCAGGCTTTGGTGCTTCTGGCATCATTTTTGGTTTTGGCGCTGCCATTGGTTTATTTGCTTTCATCTCATTTATCATATCTGCAACAGCAACAACTCCTTGTGCTATTTTTTTGTTTTGTTCCATTACAGCATCTAGCTTGTCCATTAGAGGGTCTATTTTCTGCGCTATCACTTCTGTCTCTCTGTCCTCTAGTTTCATCTCTTCTGCTGCTTCTTCAAATACGGATAGTACGTTGGATAAGTTTTGGCTCAGTTTCTCGATTGAGTCTTGTAAACCTTCCATCGTATTTGTGCCTGGTCTGTTTTCTTTTAATCTGTCTAGATCATCTCTTAATTTAGAAATTCTTTTACTAGCCACTAGTTCGTAATCATCCACCATGTTCTCCACCACCTTCTTTTTTTTAGTTAAGATCTGAGAATTTAGGCCTCTTTGTATTTATAAATGTTTTGCTATTTTTCAGTTGATGAATGTATTTCTACTCTGTCTTTCTCAACTGAGCTTATTAACATGTGGTCTACTGTGTGGATAACTAAAGGATATTGAGAATTTGGAGCCACTTTTCTTTCTTCTTCTGTTGGCTTTACTGCAACTATACCTATTCTTGTTGGTATCCTTTCATCTCCTGATTGTAAAAAGTATTTATCGTTGATGGTCTGTTTTATCTCGTGAGCTTTTGCTTCTACTCCTTGGTATGAACCTTCCATGTTGAAGTATGCAACCACTTTTTGTGTTGCATTTAGATCTTGATTTCTATATGTTGGATTGGTGTCTCCGTGAGATATAAAGACTAGTTTGTCTCTTTCTAAGAAATCTGTGATGTCAATAATTTTAGATATTGTTGAACCAATATCTTTTGAAGAATGCTTCTCGACTATCATCGATACGTCAATACCCATTATGTACTCAGATTCTTGCACTTTTTGGTGTATGGACTGTGTTGATACGGTTTCTAATGTATTGCCAATATCTTTTGCTGTATTGTTTTCCCCCATGTTATTCATTCCCCGATGAGATAGTATACTGGAATAGGTATATAAATGTTTCGCAGTTTTAACTACTATTAAGGAATAATTTAACTTAAACTATTAGAATTTATGGCTATTCATCAATGCGGCCGTTATAGATTGTAGTTTGATTTTTTCCGCTATTTTTTGAATGATACATAGCTTTATCTGCTTTTTCGATAAGCTCGTCAACCGTGTTTTCTCCAAACGTAACATCTGATGTATCTGCTATCCCAAGACATAATGATATGGGGTATTTTAGCCCAGAATTTTCTGCTGATTCTCTTATTCTTTCTGCTACATTGTAAGCTTGTTCTTTGTTTGCTTCCGTCAGTACAGCAACAAACTCTTCTCCACCATATCTTCCGACAAGATCAATCTTTCTTACTTCTTTTTTCATTATTTCTGCAATCTTTTTCAGTGCATCGTTTCCTGCTTGGTGCCCATAGCTGTCGTTATATTTTTTGAAGTCATCTGCATCGATCATAATTACTGAGGTGGGCAGTACTTTTTTTGCTTCCTCTGCGTTATTTGTTCTCCAATAGCCTCTTTGTACTCTCTCAACTTCTCTGTCGAGCTTTCCTCTAAGTGCTTTGTAGTTTGGTATCTGAGTTAGTGGATCTATTCCAAGTTCGGCATTTAAATCACCAACTTTACTCTCTAAGCTGTCGATTTTACCTTCTTTTTCGACCATGTGAGCTAATACACCTATTTGCTCCTGAACGTGGTTTTTTAGGTAGTCTGCTACTTTAACGCCCATCTCTCTTTCGGCTTCAGAGATGACTGATTGGGCTTGTTTGGTGTAACTGTCTAGAACGTCTGCTGACACTTTATTTGGCAAATTTGGAGCTATTTTTAGCTTATTCTGCGCCTTAAAGGCATATCCTATCTCAGTTTTGTTTAAGCTGTCTGCTCTGACCATTTTCAATACCAATTATTTGTCATTAGTAAGTGGTAATAGATACTAGTATATAAATGTTTCGTTTTGTTCTTACTTAAAAGTAGTAAATTACGAAATGTTTAAATAGAAGCCTTCATTCCCTTCGATAATGGTAGTCAAATGTCAACGATGTGATGAAGAGATACAGACGTTCAGCAAGATGAGAAAATGGTGTGTTGACTGCAGAAAAAAGCTGGCTGTCGAACGTGCTAGAGCTAGAAAGCTCGGAGAGTAATTCTTTACTACCAATTTGAAAATGGCATACTTAAGTTATGGACAAAAGCTACCTTCAAGAGAGTCTACTAGCAGATTTATGGTTATAGGTAATGATTACAGTTTGTGCAATATCAATCATGTTTCTGTTTCATACAAGCTCATAAGGAACTGGCTTAGTGAGGGTGAAGAAAGCCTAAAGAAAAATGTAGAACGATTTCTTAAGATTGATGGTGAAGAACTCACTTTTCTTTGCGATGTTCTTTTAGCAGAGAAAGAAAAAGGCAAGTGGGAACAACCTTTTGATTCTGAGATAGCCTATTGGAGAAAACAGCAAGAAAAATCCAAAAAAACCTAGAAATGTTTAAATACTAGTTTTACCAATATGATTCTTTAATGGCTTCAACTACATTTACAATAATTACATTTAAGGTAGTTGTAGCTGTAAAGACAAAACAGTAAACTCTCAGGTTTCTTTTCGGGCTTGGGGGTTTATGGGGTTATTTCTATTAAATTTTCAGGTCGATAAGAATAAAGAAGAGTTTGCACGGAGGGGAAAATGAGTGATATAGCAAACAGTGTTGTTGCAGAACAACAAAGTCAAAGACAAATAGCGAGGAGAAGGTTGAAACTGGTTTCTGACTATGAAGCTAGTATCATTAACTACCTTAACAGCGGTGAAGCAGGAGGTAATGAAGAACGCCATTACTTAATGTTTAGTTACAACTAATTTTTTTTATTTTTTTAACTTTATTTTTAGATTATCTATTACTGGCACAGGTGTTGGATCTACCTGGTTGAATGATGCCAAGTAATATGAAACCCAATCTCCTAGATGTATTAGATAAAGAATTCTTGCCAATAATGATTTTCCTTTACAGTAAACTTCAGTAAGATGTGTTTTTGACATTGCTGGCTTTAGTATGTCCATCCTTTTTCTTATTCTTGCACTGTCTTTCTTATCTCTCAATAGAACAACATGAAAGTTTGGCGGTACAAACTGATAACCATTTATCTCGTTGTGGTTCTGCTCTGAAAACACGTTGAAGAATGCCATCTGTTTTGCATTTTCGTTAACTTGTGTTTTCCATCTCATCGCAACACCGTAGTAAGTGCTTGATGCATAAATAACTGGCACACTCATTGTAAGATTGCTTGCCATCTTATGGGCTATTTCCATTATTGGTTTGTTTTTCTTTACAAGTTTTATTGCCTCTTTTGCATCTAATTTTACGCTGATTATTTCTGAATTTTGTAATAGTCCTAATAATGAGAATAATCCATATCCTAATGCTGCTCTTGGTTGGTATCCTGTTGGCAGTTGTATAAATGGAACTTTTCCTTTTTTACACTTTGATAATATTGATCCACCTGATGTGATTGCTACAACTTTTAGTTTTCTTTTTCTTGCCTGTTCAAAACAACTTAGTGTTTCTTCTGTATCTCCAGAGTATGATGAGATTATTACTAATGAGTTTTTGTCTGCATACTTTGGCAGATCGTATCCTCTTACTACGATTAATGGAATCTTTTCAACTAGAGCTGATGCAATATCTCCCATGATTGCACTGCCGCCCATACCGCATAATATTATCTTGTCTGGCTTGAAATTAACTTTTACTTTTGTCTCAAAAGCTTTCTCACAGTGCTTATCGAATGTAAATATATCAGAGAACATGTTACTTTTATCTAGCTCTATCTTCCATCACCTCTTTTTGTATTTAAACTGAAAATACTAGTATAAAAAGGTTTTTGTTTTTAAATAAACCTGCCTTTGTACAAACAACTTTTTTTTGTATGTAACCTTCTGTATCGGATAACTGGTGGGTTTTTTTAAAAAGAATTATATAACATATTTAATCACACAACTTGTATGGCAGCTAGCTTAGATATCTTTTTTGAAAACGAATTTATTAAGGATTTAGAGAGCTTTTTCTCTATTCTATTGTCAGATACAAAGATAAAGAATATGATTCCTCCTCCTCTGATTGATATTAAAGGAAAACCAATCAATATAGATGTCTCCAAACACCAGGTTGACAAGTTTGACCCATCCACATACATCAAAGCAAATATTGAGGCTAATGAATGGATTGATGCAAGAGAATGGGATGAAAAAAAACATGGGAAACAAGAAATGGAGCATATAGACCTTGCCAATAAGGGGGCAAAAATGCTTAAAGTAAACAGATATCCTACTGACATAAAAGATATCCCTAAAAAGATCGCTGAGCTTTCAAAAAAACATAAAAGAATTACATTACGTATGAAGAACGAGCTCATTTTTAATATTAACTGTGAAAAAGGAGTGAGATTCAACATTGGAGCAGTTTGGTATGGTCCTTATGGTTATGGAGAAAAAGAAATAGATTTAGATGAAAAAGATCTAGACCATTATGACTCTTGCGTAAATCTCTGCTTAAAAATAGCGGAACTCACCAACTCCAAGTTCTTCATGTGGTGTAGTGATTATGCTGAAAAAGACCATGAAAAGAAAAATGATCTGACTCCTTTAGATATGGAAAGTGCATTAGTTGCTGTCAGAAATGATATTTATGATAAATTCAAAAAAGATTTTGAAGAATTTAAGAAGAAAAACCCAGAAACATACGTTGGAAAATTAGAAACTATTACACAAAAGATAAACAATTATTACATAATCAGGCCAAAGAAAAAGGAAAATTAAACTTCAAATAAAAAGTTCTTTTTTACTTGCAAAAATAGGGAGGGTTTTTTTGTTTACCCTTTATATAATATACTAAAAACAGTAAGCTTTAAATAGGACTCCTTAATCATTTCGACTTATAAGATGGCAAAAGCAAAAAAAACAGCACAAACAAGCGCAAAAGTAAAGAAGAAATTATGGTTTAAGTTACAAGCACCTAAGCTATTCAATAATCGAGTTGTGGGCGACACTTTAGCTGAAAGTCCTGAAAAACTTAATGGAAGAGTTGTTTCTTTAAGTCTGATGAATATTATGGGTGATATTAAGAAACAAAACAACAAAGTACATCTGAAAGTTAAAGAAGTAAAAGGAGAAACTGCTTTTACTGAAGTTTCAAGATATGAAGTTATTCCTGTGGCACTAAAAAGATTAGTGAGAAAGGGAAAGAGCAGAGTTGATGACAGCTTTGTGTGTAAAACATCTGATAACATTTTAGTAAGAATCAAGCCTATGATGCTTGTTAACTCAAAGCTAAAAGGTTCTATTGAAACAGCACTAAGAGAAAGAGCTGCTAGTTTCATAATCAATTACGCTAAAAAATCAACTTACGAAAATCTTTTGAGAGATATAATCTCTACAAAGTTCCAGAGGCAAGTTTCAGGAGTTTGTAAAAAGGTTTACCCTGTAAGGATGGTTGAAGTTAAGGTTTTAGAAGTTACAAGCCCAACATCTAAAAAAGCTAAGGTTAGAAAGGCAAAGATTGTTTTAGAAGAGAAAAAAGAAGAACCTAAACAAGAAGAAGCTAAAACCGAAAACGAAGCTCCTGCAAAGGAAGCTAAACAAGAAGAGTAATTCTTTTGAAAATGGAAGTCATCGGCCAAGGCGCGGAAGCAGTAGTCAGTAAAAAAGGAGCTGAAGTTCTAAAAGAAAGATTAGCAAAAGATTACAGATTGCCGATCCTAGATAACAAGCTTAGAAAAGCTAGAACAAGAAGAGAAGCTAAAATTATCAACAAGTTAGAAGAGCTTAACTTTCCAAGCCCTAGACTTAGAGAAGTTTGTGACAAAAGAATGCTTATAGCGATGGATTTCTTAGAAGGTCCTAAAGTTAGAGATGTATTAGATGATAATGTTAAGATCTGTGAGGAGATAGGTAGAAAGATTGCTTTACTGCATCAACATAACATCATTCATGGCGATTTGACAACATCTAACATGATCCTTAAAGATGAAGTTCACTTTTTAGACTTTGGTCTGAGTTTTATCTCGAATAAAGTTGAAGACAAAGCAGTTGATCTGCACTTACTAAGACAAGCATTAGAAAGTAAACACTTCAAAGTTTATGATACTGCTTTTGAGAATGTTTTGAGAGGATACAATGATTATGAAAACTCAGAAGAAGTTATCCAAAGGCTTAATTTAGTTGAGCAACGTGGTAGAAATAAGAAAAAATCTTGAGGATTTTTTCAACTTAGCAAGCTAAGTAAGAAAAGTCTTATAAATGATCAGTTATTTCAAGAGGTTAAAATGAGTACACACATACAAAACAGAGAAATCGTAATTAAGAACGGCAGAAATAGAAAACCTAGACCTAAAACCTTTAAATCAGAAGAAGCTGCTAACAAATATGCAGAATCAAAAGGTATCAAGAGTTTTGAACTTGTTAGACTTAGACACGGTCTAAGTTCTAAAGTTAAGATTGTTGAAAAATAATTTAATATTTTATTATTATCTTCCTGTTTCTTGGTCCGTCAAATTCGCAAAAGTAAATGCTTTGCCAGGTGCCTAAAACAAGACTTCCATTCTTTATTATTACTGTTTCAGAAAAGCCCATTAAAGAAGACTTCAGATGTGCGTCTGAATTACCCTCTGAATGTCTGTAGTCGTCATGTTCTGGAATTAGATCAGATAACTTTTTCAGTATATCGGACTTAACATCTGGATCTGCATTTTCGTTTATAGTTACTGCTGCAGTTGTATGTGGTACAAAAATAAAACAGACGCCTTCTTCAATTTCATTTACTAATTTTTCAATTTCAGAAGTTATGTCAACTAACTCATTTCTTGAATTTGTCTTAACACTTAACTCTTTTATCATGTGATCACCTCATGAAAATCTTTTTGTTTTAATTTTTCAAATGCAAATTCCATCATCACTTTCAAGTTTTCAATATCTGCTTTGTTATACTTCACCAATAGATCAAGTGCTTCTTCATCTCCTCTTTTGTATTTATACCATAGCCTTACTGCTTCAAATCCATCTACTTCTTGCAGATCATCATCCCTCACGATTCCTATCTCTTGTTCAATTCTCTTTAATCCACCAGCAAAACCCAACTCTCTCATTGCAAATCTTAGATCAATATGTAATTTGTCAAAGTCAACATTTGGAAATTTATTCTTCAGAAAGGGAATATCGAAACATCTGCCGTTAAAACTTACTATCAGAGAATATTTTTGCATCTCTTCTTCAAACTCATCCATGTTTTTTCCTTGGATAAAGATCTTACTTTCTTTGCCGTCATAGATTCCTATAACTGTAACTTCATCATTGTGCTTATCCAACCCGGTAGTCTCAATATCTAAAAAGCAGCACTTATCTTTGAAGTCTTTATACGCTCTCCAATGCAAGTTATTTGGGAAATTGTTATGGAAAAACCTGTGATCTTTTTTTTCATAAGCTTCCATTGATTTTTGTACGTTGTAGGCAATCATCTCTTTTTTTCCTTTACTTAGTCTGACTTTATTTTTATTCTCTAGAAACTCTTCCCAACTATAAACATCATTCTTCCAGATCTGTTCCTCAGTATTTTTCCCTATTCCGGGAATATGAACAAATGAATTTCTTAACATCTAAACACCCATTTCAATTCTCTAAACTTATTGTTTAAAAGGTTTTTGTTTGGTAAATTATTTAAATGACAATACACTATAGTATATTGATGAAGGTTATTAAGACAGTGAATATATTTTTAGCTATTGCAATCCTTATTCTATCTGTAAACCTTATGAAACCACTATCGATTACTGGCAGTTCTGTTGCTGACTTATCAGATGCAGAGTGTTATTTTGTAAACTCGGGAGTTAGTAATGATATTCCTATTGATGGTTGTTGTTACGAAGTTCAGAAACAGTTAGAGTGTAAAAAAACATCTAAAGACTATAGATGTTACACCTCAGAAAGTTCTGAAAGATATTATGTTGTAAACGCAAACGCTTTGAACTATTGTAAGGTGGGAGGGTATGATGTCAAAATTATCTGAGGATATGTCTAAAGATGTTAAATTGATGATAGTTCTTGTTGTAGTTGTGATTATTCTTATATTTTTTAATTTTGACAGCTATGGTGTCTCGGGTGAAGCTGCAAATACCGACAATATTCAGTATGAAGAAAGCACAAACACACTTTATCTGGATTCTTTGACACTCAAACAGAAAATTGCTCAGATGGTAATAACATATCATAAAGAAACTAATAAAGAAAGGTTGCAGGATTTGTTTATAGGTGGCATCCACATGGGTGCTAAGACTTCAAAAGAAGAATTCATGAATTCAATTGATAACTTTCAAGATGGGAGTATAATTCCTATGTTTATTTCAGTTGATTTAGAAGGTTGCGCTAATCCTTTTGAAAACTTTCAGGAGTTTCCTGCATTGAATGAAATTAATACAAAAGAAGAGGCGTTTAAGGTTGGCTATGATGAAGGAAAACTTCTCAAGGAGATGGGTTTCAGTATAAACTTTGCACCAGTAGTAGATCTTGATGATAAGATCTGGAAGTGTAGAAGTTTTGAGGGTTCTCCTGAAGAGATTTCTGAAAAAGCGAAGTATTACATAGATGGTTTGCAGGAAAATGGTATAGTTGCAACCTCCAAACACTATCCTGGTAAAACTTTGATGCTTTGGGATCCTCATAAATATGTTGTTCATGCTCCAATCTCCCGTAATGACCTTATGCCTTTTGAGAAGAGTATTGAAGGAGAAGTTTCTGCAATAATGGTCTCTCATATAATTGCGGATGGATATGCGAATTCAGAAAATAAGCCTTCAGTAGTTTCTGAGAAATTAATTGGGGAATTAAGAAATAAGTTTACTGGTTTGATCATTACTGATGAGATCAGGATGCTTGGTTTAAGTGATTATTATTCTGATGTTGACCAGATGTACATAGATTTGTTTAAGGCAGAAAATGATGTTATTCTTAATTTTGATATTAATCTGGATAACCTTGAGCACATGATTTCTGTTGTCGAGAAAGCAGTTATTGAAGGAGAGATCAAAGAAGAAAGGATTGATGATTCTGTTGAAAGGATTCTTAATGCTAAAGGTGTAAATGTTATTAGGTAAGGATAACATTTAAATACTAAGAATCAAGATATTATGTTTATGAAGTTTCAAAGACCTAAAGGTACTAAAGACTTGTTTCCTGAGGAAAGATCCATACATAATAAGTTAGTTCAGATTTTTCAAAAAGTCACATCAAGATATAACTTTAATGAGATAGAAACTCCTGCATTTGAACATTTTGATCTGTTAAGTTCTAAATCAGGTCCTGAATTAGCAGAACAGATTTTCATGTTGAAAAAACGTGGAGATGAAGAGTTTGCTTTACGACCTGAATACACTGCATCAACTGCCAGGATGTTTATTGATATCCAAAAAGAGGCTCCTAAGCCCATAAAGTGGAGTTATTCTGGAAGATTGTGGAGGTATGAGGCTCCACAGAAAGGAAGACTTAGAGAGTTTTATCAGCTAGGTGTTGAATTATTTGGTTCAAAATCGCCTTTGGCTGATGCTGAAGTTATATCGGTGATAGTTGATTTTTTCAAAGAGCTGAAAGTTACAAGTAAAGAAGTTAAAGTTAAGGTCAACAACAGAAAAATTCTACAAGGTATCTTGACTGAGATGGTTGGTGAGAAGAAACTTGATGAAGCTTTAAGGCTTATTGACAAAAAAAAGAAATTGACAAAAGCTCAGTTTGCAGCGGATTGTGAACTGTTAAACATAAAAGAGATAATTCCTATATTAGAAATAACTAAACTTGAAGAGCTTGATGGATTAAACCTTAACGAACTTTCTACTGAAGGTGTTGAGGAGCTTAGAAAAGTTTTAGACTTCACTGATAATAAGTTTGTTGAGTTTGATGTGTCTATCATTAGAGGGTTGGGTTATTACACTGGAACTATTTTTGAGGCAGTTGACGCTAACGGAAAACTTAGATCTTTATGTGGTGGTGGAAGATATGATGATATGATCGAATCTTTTGGCGGAGAGAAATGTCCTGCAACTGGCATGGCTATAGGCACAGAAACTCTTACTCTTTACCTGACTGAACTAGAAAGATTACCTGAAGTTGATACTGCTCCGGATTATTTTATTGCAGCAATTTCTGAATCTGTCTTGCCTGCTGCATTAAAGATTGCAAAAAAACTTAGGAAGAAACATTCTGTTGAGATTGAGATGATGAAACGAAGCTTAGGAAAACAGCTTAACTATGCTTCTGCCATAAACGCAAAGAAAGCAATAATCATCGGTGAAAAAGATTTGGCTGAAAAGAAAGTTACCGTTAGAGATTTAGAGTCTGGCAAGGAAGAAAAAGTCAAGTTAGACAGTTTTTAACTCTTCTGAAACATTTATATAATTAACCTAGTTTTCATTACAAATGAAGTTTAAGACAATTTTTAAAACAGCAGCTGCACTAGGTGTTTCTGCGTTGTTGTATTTTAACTTAACAAAACCTACTCAGCTTGATATGACTCTTGGCGCGATTGCTAAATATAATTACACCGTAGACAGTATAGCTCAAGTTTACAAAGACAGCATTTATGAAAGATCAGACAGTCTAATAAGTGTTATTGAAAAGTTAAGAGAAGATGACGAAATAAAAGCTTACGAAGCAGCAACTGGCACAAAGGCATTAGATGAAATTATTAGTTGTTGTAACTATGTTTGCAACACCTATTCGATAGTGGCTCAAAAGGCAGATGCTGAAAAGCTTACTAATTTCCAGTTGATGTACTTTATTGAAAGATCAAATTTATCTGAAGAGTCTTTAGAGGTGTATGAAGCTTCTGCCATACTTTCAACCTACGTTTTAAAGGATAAGTATGGGGTTAAGTTTTCCAGACTTAAGCACGAACTTAAAAGATTGGAATCAGTAGTGAAAGAAATGATCGATGTTATTAAAGACAAACAAGAAGATGAGTTTGAAGATGTTGCTGAAGGCGTAACAGTTGTCTAGTCCATTGGAGGTATTCTTAAGGTATCATTTACGTCTATGTTATGATTCTTTAGATTGTTAAATTTCATCAGATCAGCTAGTTTAACATTATACTCGTGCGCTATTCTTTCCAAAGCATCCCCTCTTTTGACAACATATATTTCAGGAACTCCTACTTCAGGAATGTTTGTATGCTCTTCATCTGCTTCTTGGAATGGAAAGATGTGTTTTTCAAGAGGACTTAAAGGTATTCTTTCGGGTTCTGTTTTTGTGATGTATTCTACAGCAGGTGTTGGTTCTTTTTCTGGATCTGCATCTAATCCATAGACTTTGTAATTGTTACAAACATCTGCTGCTGCTAAAAATTCCACGTAAAAATTTGCTGATGCAAATCCTAAAAGTGGAAGTACATCTTTTAACTCTCTGCCGTTTACTGATTCTAGTTTTAGTCTTAGTCCGTATTCTCCATGGTTATATCCTGTTAGTGCCAACCCATAATCATAACCGAACTTTCTTAGTATGCTTCTCATGTATTGTGCAAATGAGGATGTTGCTTTTTTTGGCCACAGTCTTTGATCTTTTCCTTTTCTTACTGTCAACCCAAACATTCTTGCTGTTGAAGGCATAAATTGCCAAAGTCCTCCTGCACCTTTGATTGATCTTGCTATGTTGTTGTACTCACTCTCTACTCTTGGAAGCCATTTTAGATCGGGTTCTAAGCTGTAAGCTTTTAGTGTGTCTTCTATGAACTTGTATTTTCTTGATCGTTTTATTGCTGCTTCTGTTCCTTGTTTCATCCCCCACTTTGTTGATAAGATTATGTCTGGCGATTCGATGTATTCTGCAGGAGGTTTTCTATCTCTTCTTATCATTACTTTGTTTCCCAAATCCTCTAATCTTACTCTTACAATTTCTGCTGCTAGGCTTTCTACTTTTGCTGGAACTGTTCCGTATACAAAGTATGTTTTTCTATCATATACTAATGAGAGAGAAGTATCTAAAGTGAAAACCCTTTTCCAGAACTCCACGCCAGGCTCCAATCCTTTGAACTTGAATGGTTGAGGTTTTGTAACTTGTACTGTTACTGGTTTTATTGTTTCTTTTTCTTTTATGATCTCTTTTGGTTTGTTGAAGAAGTTGTATGATGATATTAAAAGAGCTGCTGAAGCAATCCCTATGCCTATCTTAGCAAGCGCATTTTCTTTTAATCTTTCAATCCAATTCTTGTTTTCAGGCGGGGTATATTTTGGAAATTCAACAAATGCTTCTTTTGGTTTGTCATCTTCTTCTAGAATAAATTTTGGAGCTCCTTTGGTTTCAGCAGCTCTCATCTGTCTTTCTAATGTCCCAGCTATGTTTAGCTTTTTCTTGTCTGTTTTCTTCTTTGCAGTCTTGTTTTTAGCTGCTTTTTTCTTAACAGTTTTTTTTCTATTTCCAGATTTACTATCCTCGCTCATATTGACACCATTTTGCGGTAGTGATATTTAAATCTTTGCTACCAGAATCAGTCATAAATTAGTCTTCCAATCTCTTCATATTTGTATTCCTGCAATACGCCAAATATCTCATAATCTTTGATCAAATCAGGAAATTTTTGTCTTATGTTTTTCATTATTCTGTCAAACTGTCCTTGGTTTTCTGCCATTATGTCAATTATCAGATCCCATTTGCCCATAATTGTTCCAATATAAGTTACATTCTTATTGTTCTTTAGAAATTTCAATAACTCTTTTTCTTTTTCTTCGCTTGGATTATACAAAGATATTACGACATAGTTTATCACCGGAAAACCCATGTTTGGCGTGTTGTAGATTGGCTTAAATGCTTCGATAACTTTTGCATCTACTAACTTTTTTATCCTGTTTCTTATTGCATCCCTTGACAGTCCTACTCTCTTGCTTAATTCTGCTAAAGATTTTCTTGCATTCTCATCCAATTCTTTCAGAATTAGTTTATCGTATTTGTCAAACTTGTACTGATCTCCATAATGTATCCCTGGCTCGTACTTTGGTGTCTCTATCTTTTCTTTTCTCATAAAAGCGTGAAATGCGTGTTTTATATTTAAACTTATCTTATTATACGTGTATATCCCAGAATAAATATTTATTTAATCAGCATGAAGTTTTTATCATGCCTTGCAAAAGATGTGCTGAATGTTGTAAACAACTGTCTTTTGAAGACAGGATTAGGATTTCACTTCACACAAAAACTCTTATGTTCAACAAAGTGTGTAAACTCCTTAAAGATAATTCATGCTCTATCTATCCCAGAAGACCTAAGCTATGCAAAGTTTGGCAATGTTGTTCATGTAAAGAACCCTAATCAACTTTAGTTGTAATAATAGGTTTATCCTTAACAATAACAGAATGTTCTGCTTGACTTACTAAACCTTTTTCTTTTTCAACCAGTGGAGGATATCTATGAAGTATTCCCAAATTACTTAGTTCAGCAACTGCTAAGTTTATTTTCATTGCAGGCATCTGTATCCATCTTTTTGCAAATGGTAATGTTGTGAATTGTGCTGCTTGTTTCAAGAACATTCTTGATGAGTCAGATCTTACTGGTTTGATTCCAGTTAAAGAGAATATATTTGGGTTTGATCCATCTACAACTTTTCCTGCCCCTGTTGTCGCGAATGGTTCTATTGCGATTGTGTCATCTTCCTCTAATTCAGAATCATCTTTGTTGTCATAGTTTGGTATTGATGCTCCTGCATGTAAATCATATTCATCTAGTGAGTGTCCTGATAAATTTACAACAGGTCTAAACCCCAACGCTTCTATCTCTGAATTTATCACTTCTCCCATCTGTCCTAGTGTTGTGCCTGGTATAGCAATTTTCAAAGCAGCATTCACTGCATTTCGTGATGCTTTCAGTAAATCTTCATTTTGTTTGGTTAAGTCTACTGTTAATGCTGAGTCGCCTATGCATCCCTCTACATGCGCTCCACAATCTAGTTTGATTATCTCTTCTCCGAAAACTCTTTCGTCATCTGGTGCGGGGGTATCATGTGCTGCAGTTGTACTAAAAGAAATATTTACTGGGAATGCTATCTCTCCTCCCAACTCTCTTATCTTTTCTTCAATCTGGTTTGCAACATCTAGAATTTTAGCATCTGGTTTTACTAATGTTTTTCCAAAAGCTAATGCTTCGCCTGTTATCTTTCCTGCTTGTATCCATTTGTCTTCGTTTTCTAGCATAATCTGTGCTTAAACTTGATTATTTAAAAAGTTAATCAAAAAGGCCATATAACCACTCAATAGTGATAAAAAATAGAAAGGTTTATAAATAACAGAAATATACGTTTTATAATGAACCCTGGATCCATCTCTAAAAAGGTACTGATTGCACTTGCATCAGTTTTGATAGGTTACTCCAGCATTAAAGCTGAAGAAAAATTCTTAGTTAATGGGGATTCAGTTGTCTGTTCAAAACAGGATTACATTTTTAACAAGGCGATGCATGAACTTAACGATACTTTAAATGTATTTACAGATGGTGCTAAAGCTGTTCTAAAGGATAATTTTTACTGTTCACAAGACTTGGGCGATACCATATGTGGACACTATTTCCCGATGGAAGATGGAGACATGGTTTTAATTAATGGTGATAAATTCTTAAGAGAAAAAGAAAATAAAAGGTCTAAACTTGAGAATGTAATGGCAAAAGTTGGTGAGTATCATGGTAAAAATGAACAAGTACCACAATCACTTATGGATTCATTGGATCTAGCAGTATATGAGTGGATGAACACTCCAACTGAGCTTGCAATTAGAACTTTAAACCACGAAAACCTCCATGACATTTGGCACAAGTTCTTAACTAAAGATGAAAAAAATACTTTGCTTAGCTATGCAAAAGAAAAATATGAGTTATACAACAGTGATTCAATCGGTGAAAATGAAAAAAGAATGCTGGGTAAATGTTGTGATAATCCTTCAAACTCAATAGGTTTTGAAGAATTTTTATTTACTGAGATTGCAAGCAAATATGATGCTAATCACTTCTTAGAGAGAGAAGTCTTTCCTTACCTTGGAGAATTTGCAATAGCTGACCCTTCCTTAATACCTGAAAAGTTGGCACCAATCTTTGCAAGAGTCTTCAAACCAAAATATTCAACAACTGTCGCAAAAATTTCTGAATAATCATTACTTATCAACGATAACATAGTTACCTCTCTATAATAGCAAAACATTTTTATACTATATATAATACCGATTATTCATTAACCGTAGGGGGTAATGTATATGAAACAAACAATATTATTTTCAGCATTTCTAGTGTTATTGCTTGCGACAGCTGCTTTTGCAGCAACAGATGAAGAAGGAGATCTAGAGATTGATGATGTAGATGCGTACATTAATGATAATTTTCAAAGTGATGTTGATGAAGATGGGGGAGATTTCGATCCTGTTAAAGTGGGAGATAACATCACAATCAGAGTCACAATAAAAAACACTTTTGAGCGTATGGATCTGGATGATAACTTTGTTGAGATTAATGTAGATAACCTTAAAGGTCCAACTGATGACCTGATAATTAAAAGTGAAGAAGTTGACAATCTTGATGATGGTGAAGATCACGAATTCACATTTACTTTCCAAATTCCTTCAAATGCGCCAGACGGTTCGCATAGGATAAGGATCACAGCAAGAGGGGAAGACGAGGATAACGATGATGTTAAGTCAAGTGTTAGTGTTGACATGGTTGTTATCAAGCCAGCACACAGTCTGATAATCTCTGATATAGTTCCAAGTAAATCCATAGTTAAGTGTGGAGAGACATTAAGCTTAGAAGCAAATTTGGTTAATGAAGGTAGAAATGAAGAAACTGGAACAATAACTTTTGAAGCGTTTGGTGAACAAAAAACTTCATCATTCAGAGTTTATTCAGGATACAAGACTGTAAAGAAATCTACTTTTGAAGTTCCTGAAACGAAGGTGATTGGGGATCATCTAGTTAAGGTTTCTGCAGAATATGCTGGCGAGACTGTTGAAGCTACAAAAACAATTAATGTGGGGCAGTGTTCGTTCAGTCTTTCGCAACAAGATACAGCTAATAATGCAGTTGCACCTTCAGATTCAACAACCGTAAATACGATAACTACTGTATCTCCAACTGGCGATGCCATAACAACAAGATACAGTGTTAAGACAAGGGATTCTGGATTAGATCCTCTAGTGACTATCTTGATTGTACTGTTGGTTATACTTTGCGGAACAACTCTTTTTGCTGTACTGGCAGGAAGAGAATAATTTTTTCTTTTTTTTCTTAAATGAAGTATAGAGCCAAAAGCTATTCTGAAGACAATTCGACAATTAAGTATATTTTTGATGTTCCCAAAAAAATTGCGCTTGGGGGTAAACCAAAGGGGTTAAGTTCTATTGAAAGTGTGTTTATGCATATTCCTGGAAGAGAAGATGATAAACCAGAGTATGTTCTTTGTCTATCCTCCCAGATGGGTTGCATTTATTCCTGTCTTTTGTGTAGGAACATGATGACTTCTTTTGATGGCTTTCTTAGTTCTAAAGAGATCAACAAACAAATTTCTTTAACATTAGCCCAAGATGAAAACCTTAAGAAGGTTGTTTCAAAGGGGTCTGTTGAGTATGCATTTATGGCCATTGGAGAACCTCTTTATGGTGGAAATGTTATCAAAGCAATAAAAGATCATGAACAATTGGTTGAAGATACAAGATTCTCACTTTCAACAATAGGTGCCAAGGGAACAATAAATAAACTTACTAAGTCTGATATGCCTTACCCCGTCAGGCTTGAGTTGTCTTTACACTTTTCTAATGACAAGTTAAGAAATGACTGGCTGTTTCCTAAAGAGATGTATCTAGACCACAAGGTTGAAAGAGACATTTGTACTATGCTGGATGAAGCAGAAGAGTATTCCCAGAGACATCCTGGAAAGGTAACCTTGAACTATGCGCTTATTGATGGAATTAACAATATGGATTCCAATCTTTCTGAGCTTGCAGATCTTGTTAGAGGTAGGGAAGATATTTTTTATGTTAAGGTAATGAAGCCCAACATAACTTCATCTTTTGTTTTTTCTTGGAATGAGGACAAGAAAAAGAAGACTTATTCACCTGAAGAGTTTCATAAACTGCTTTTAGAAAGAGGCATTCCTTCCACTCTTTTTGAGAGTAAAGGTACAGATGTTTGGGCGGGTTGTGGCATGATGTCCAACCGTTTTGAAAGGAAAAAAGGGGTGATTAAGCCCTATCACATACCTCAAGCAGACCCTGCCAAACTTGGTTTTTAATCGAAACATTTATATACCATGTAACAAAAACTATGGGCTAGAGGGGTATAGTTCTAATATACGGAAAAATGGAAAACCTAACAAATCAAGTAAAAAAAGGCACTACAACTGTAGGCTTAGTATGTAAGGATGGATTAGTGCTGGCAGCAGACATGAGGGCTACTGCAGGTGGATTGATAGTGACTAAAACCACTGATAAAGTAATCAAGATCAACGATGATATAGTTGTTACTCTAGCAGGAACTGTTTCTGACGCTCAGCTATTAGTAAAGCTGATCAGAGCTGAACTGAAGCTAAGACAAGTTAGACTTGGAAGAAGATCAACAGTTAAAGAAGCAGCAAACATGTTAGGCAACATGGTTTATGAAAACATAAGAAGGATGTCTATGATTCCTGGAATCGCTCACTTCCTTTTAGGTGGAAGAGATGACACTGGGTTCTATGTTTACGACATCTACCCAGACGGTTCTGTGACACTTATTGAAGATTATATTTCTTCAGGCTCGGGGTCAGTGATGGCTTTTGGAGTTTTAGAAACATTGTACAATAAGGAGATTGACACAACTGCAGGTGTTAAGCTTGCAACCCAGTCAATTAATGCAGCACTGCAAAGAGACACGGCAACAGGAAACGGAATTAACGTATTCACTGTTACTGACAAAGGAGTTGAAAGGGTAAAAAGAGAAGAGCTAAGCATGAAGCTAACTGAATAAACGTTCTACTCAAAACAAAGTTCCATTAAGTACAAAAATGGGAGACATACTAAAAGAAATCTTAAACAGCTTAGAAAGCAGCGATCTGATAAGTGACGCGGTCTTTGAAGGAGCAAACATTGTTCTTTACACCAAAGATAAGGATTACTTCTTGGATAATAAAGGAGAGATAAAAAAGGTAGTTGACAGTATAAAGAAAAGGATTGAGCTAAGGCCAGATCCTTCTGTCTGCATGGATCCTGAAAAAGCTGAAAAAGAGATAAGAAGACTTATCCCTGAAGAAGCAGGCGTTTCTCAGATAATTTTTGACGTTCAAAGATCTCAGGTTATTATTGAGATTGAAAAACCGGGTGTTGCTATAGGAAAACAAGGCGCAATACTAAAAGACATAAGAGCAAACACTATGTGGGTTCCATTTATCAAGAGAACTCCTTCAATCAGATCTACTTTGATTGAAAATGTTAGAGGTGTTCTTTATCAAAACTCAGATTACAGAAGAAAATTCCTTAACAAGATAGGCCACAGGATTTATGATGGTTGGATCAGAGGAAAGAAGAATGAATGGATCAGATTCTCGATGTTAGGTTCAGGTAGACAAGTTGGAAGATCTTGTATCTTATTGCAGACTCCTGAGTCAAGAGTATTGCTTGATTGTGGTATTGATGTTGCGGCATCTGACCAAGACACATTCCCTTTCTTAGAAGCTCCTGAATTTAATATTGCCGAGTTAGATGCAGTTATAGTAAGTCATTCACACATGGATCACTCAGGCTTAATTCCTTACCTTTTCAAGTATGGTTACAAAGGACCTGTTTATTGCACAGCTCCAACAAGAGATGTTATGGCTCTACTACAGTTAGATTACATTAAAATCATGGTTAATGAAGGTAAAGAACCTATCTACACAAGTGATGAAGTTAAAGAGATGGTTAAACATACAATAATCTTAGACTTTGAAGAAGTTACTGACATAACTCCAGACATTAGATTGACTTTGTATAATGCAGGGCACATCCTTGGTTCTTCAATGGTACACTTGCATATTGGTAATGGTTTGCATAATTTCATGTACTCTGCAGATATGAAGTATGAAGATACTAGATTATTGAATGGTGCAGTTACTGAATTCCCAAGATTAGAAACTTTGATGGTAGAATCAACTTATTGTGCTAAAAACACACCTCCTGTTCCAAGAGCAGAATGTGAAAAGAATCTTGGTGAGATAATTAAGAACACTGTTGAAAGAGGTGGAAAAATTTTGATGCCAGTTCTTGGTTCTGGAAGAGCGCAAGAGATTCAGTTGGTTGTTGAAAAGTTAGTTAGAGAAAAGAAAATACCTGAAATCCCTGTATTTATTGATGGTATGGTTTGGGATATTACTGCTATACATACAGCTTATCCTGATTTCCTTAACTCAACTGTTAGAAAGAGTATTTTCCACAAAGATCACAATCCTTTCTTATCACCTATGTTTAGACAAGTAGGTTCTCATCAAGAAAGGATGAAGATTGTTGAAGAGGAAGGTCCTTGTATCATTATTGCTACTTCGGGTATGCTTACTGGTGGTCCTTCAGTTGAATACTTGAAACAGTTAGCTGCTAATAAGAAGAACTCATTAGTTTTCACATGTTATCAAGGTCCTGGCAGTTTAGGTAATAGGATTGCTAAAGGCGAAAGAGAATTCGGTTTCGCTACAGGAGTTCAAGGTAAATCTGATGTTACTAAGATCGAGATGGAAATTCACACTATGAGCGGTTTCACAGGCCACGCTGAAAAACAAGAGCTGATGGATTTTGTTAAAGACTGCAAACCTAATCCTAGAAAGGTTATAATTAACCACGGCGAAAGCGCTGCTTGTTTGAATTTGGCTTCTTCTTTACACAAACAGTTTAGATTAGAAACAACTGCTCCTAAGAATCTTGAGATTATTAGGTTGAAATAAAACTCATAAATCACTTCAGGTTTATTTCTATTTCCACTTTTGATATTGCATCTGCTAATGGTCCTGCATTCTTGCTTGTTGCGTTAATTAAATCTGCGTTACGCTTTTTTGCTAATTTTTCTGCAAATGATGTAGCATATTCATAAGTTTTGTCTGAAACATCTTCTTCTTTATCTACTAGTCCCAGAACTCTACAGCTTGCAAGAGCTTCTCCTGAATGTAAATGTATGATGGGGAACATACCTTCAACAGGTGTTTCTTGAGCAAATATTTTCCCATCTAAATCATATCCCTGCATATCTTTGGTAAGATGCTCTAATATTTTTTTTGGATCTTTCCCATTTGAACTCATTTTCATATACAGTAAATGATATGCGTTAGGTTCTTCTCTGTTATCCATTAAGATCATGCTTTTGTATTCTTTCATTCAACTCCTCCTCCTAAATCTACCGACCTCGTTTAATGGTTAAGATTGTATGGTTATATATAAATATTCGCTCAATAGACCTGATAGTTGTTGAGAAATTTATGCAGTTATCAATCCTATAATCTTTAATTTCCAACCTTTGGGTGGTTTTATTGGTTTTGTTTCCCATCCACTTAGATCCACCTCCTCTCCAGCTTTTGGTAACTTGTCCATTAATTCAACTGATAACTTTTTATCTGAATTGACTTTTATTGGCTTGAAAAAACTTGCATTGATTCTTCCCTTAATCACTCCCCATCTATCACACAGATTCTTTTTAATCTCTTTTTTTCCGTTACTTATCTTAACATAACCGCTATCTGAATCTGCTAAATAATACAAACCAATTAGCTCACATTCATTTTCTAAGATTATTTTGCTTGATTTGGGAAGAGTATAGAATGTTTCATTAAATCGATGATTTTTAATTCTACTTTTGCTATGTTTGCCCTCAATATTCTTTGGTTTGATACGGTGTATATTAATGTTTACAGGATCAGGATCAAAAAGTGGTTTTGGTAAACTATACTTCTCAGAATGAGAATTATCAATTAAATCTTTAAGTTCTTTTTTAATATAGTTGCAAACTAAGTTTACCCCTTCAGGTTTTGTAAAGTGGGTTGCATCGGATTCATAAAACTTAGTTACATTAATTCCTGATTCTTCTAATTTTAGGAAAGTTTTTTAAACTAGTTTGCTTTGAATTAGTATATTATTATATTGAAGTGAAAAACAATGAAAAAATTAATAATAATGTTTATGATGGCTTTAGTGGCTGTTGGAATTGTAAGTGCTATAGACTGTAATATGAATCATGTAACTGATTGTCCGCCAATAACAGACCCGGTATTATGTAACTCAAGTGCTCTTGTTGGTTCTGAGGTATTTAATTGTGTGTGGACAGGAAGTTCTTGTGGTTATGATTTTTCATCAGCGGGTTGTAGTGTGGTTTGTGTAGATAATGAAGGGACTTGCAGTGATTTTAACGGTGACTTCGAAGGATGTGTATCATCAACTGAGATATCTACAGCCACATCATCTCCCCACGCGTGTAGTTATAACCCCGTAAATGGAATGTGTTCCAGATCACCTGTGGATTGTAAAAGTTTTGTAGAACCAGATGGAGAAATTCCAGAAATCAACACTTCAGTTATTATTGTTATAATTGCGGTTGTTGCTGTGGCAGGAGTGTTATTAACTAAGAAGAAATAGTTTTTCTTTTCTTTCTTTTTTATTTAATTATTAACTTAAAATAATCAAAACACCCAAACTTTATAAACAAATAACTCTAAAGTCTCAATAATGAAACTACAACTAAACATCAACAAAACAGTAAACCAGAATGCAGCTGTATACTTCGAAAAAGCAAAGAAAGCTAAGAAGAAGATAGAAGGTGCTAAGAAAGCAGTTGATGAAGCTAAGAAGAAACTAATCACACTAGAAAAAAACAAAGAAGAATTCCTAAAGAAAGAACAAGAAAGAAAAGAAAAAGAAGATAAGTTAAAATCAATAAAGCGCGAATGGTATGAGAAGTTTAGGTGGTTCTTAGCATCAGACAACACCTTAATCATAGGTGGTAGAGATGCAACAACCAACGAAATAGTTGTAAAAAAACATTTAGAGAAAGACGAATCTGTTTTCCATACAGATATGACTGGTTCTCCATTCGTAATCATAAAAGGTAAAGCAACAAAAGAAAACAAGCAAGAAGCAGCATTATTCTGTGCTATTTACTCAAAAGCTTGGAAACGTGGCTTGTCAACAACTGAAGTTTATAGCATCAAAGGTGAAGGTGTTAAGAAAGAACTCGGCCTCCCAAAAGGTTCATTCATGATGTATGGTGATAGAGAATACTTTCAACCAACATTAGAACTAGCCATTGGAAACTATGAAGGTAAAGTTATGGCAGGCCCAAAAGATGCAATAAAGAAGCACTGTAAAGACTATGTCATACTTACAATGGGCAACGAAAAGACTTCTGATATAGCAAAAAAGATACAAAAGATCATAGATTGTGACTTAGATGAAATTATAAGAGCTATTCCTCAAGGTAGTAAATTAAAGAAATAGTTTTGTGCGGCGCGGGCGGGACTCTCAAGTTAAGGGGTCAAACAATTTGAACCCGCATGAGACTTGGGAGCCTCACCAGAGTATCAATCTGGCGTATTGCCTGATTATACTACTGCGCCATTGCACAAGGAAAAATTTATATACTCCCTAACCAATATAGCTATTGACTTGGGAGTCTTACCAGGTATCAACCTGGCTTTTTTTCCTTCTTTTATTATTGTTTTACAGGTTTAAATTTTCTTAGAACTAAAAATCGTAATTATTACTAACTTATTCAGAAAACTTTTTATAACCAAACAAACAAACACATAACATGAAATCAATAACGATGGGTATTATGATTGTGCTGATGTGCTTCTTATTCTTTTTTGCATTCCTTTCAGTTAAGGATAGCATTAACACAATAACTGCTAAAGCAGTCCAAGACACTGATACTTTATTCGAAGATTTTAATAAAGACCTAGAAGATGAAAAACTTAACAGAACTGAAGAAACAATCGAAACTTCTTGAAACTAAGATTCAGATTGGGAAGAATGGAATAACTGATAATCTTATCATGCAGATTAATAACCAGCTAGACAAGAACAAACTCGTAAAGATCAAAGCTCTAAAAAGCTCAAATCAGAACATGAAGGAGATAATTGAGAAAATAGTAAAAAAAACAAATTCTACCCTTGTTGACAATATTGGCTTTACTTTAACTGTCTACAGAGAGAAAAAGGTCAAATAATCACCGATACTTATTTAAATAGATAAACTCATTTTTTAACTATAAGATGGCTGAGAAGAAGAAAGAGTTTAAACCTGTCAAAAACTACAAGATAGTCTATCAAGCATATAATCAATCAGTTGAAGAGTTGTATTTCTGGTTTGTCGGATGGTTTAAAGATGATTTGAGAGGCACAAACACTGTTGAAAAGATAACAGACGTATTTTCTGCATCTGAAAGTTCTTCTTTTTTTGGTGCTCAACAGATGAGGTTAGGGGCACAACAAGATAAAGCTGCTCAATATCTAAGGGGTATTTCTGAAATGGCTAAACAGCTTTTCCAGATTGTTAGAGAAGTCAGAATTCTTAATGAAAGACTTACATATTATGAAACTTCTATGAGTAATGATCCTGATGCTGAATCTGCGGAAATCTCACTAAAAGGGATATATGTTGATCTTGTTGAAGGTGCAGGTAAAAACCCTTCATCAGTTTATGGGTTGGCACAACAAGTAGGTTTCTCGCTTCTGCCAGATTTGTTCTTCAGAACTAAGGTTGATGTTCATAAGGGTGCTTCAATCCGTAAAGCAGTTCAAGCTTTAGAATTTAACGAGAAAGTTAAAGAAGTTCTTGAAAGAAAACTTACCCAGTTCTACTCTTGGAAAGAAGCAACTTTCAAAGAGATGTCTCACACAAGACAATTTAGGATTAAATATCTGAAAAGTTATTATCATACTATTATGCTTTATCTGCAGTGG
Organism: Candidatus Nanoarchaeia archaeon; assembly: GCA_028279745.1. Taxonomy (GTDB): domain Archaea; phylum Nanobdellota; class Nanobdellia; order Woesearchaeales; family JANQNC01; genus JANQNC01. Next base: position 172,835 of record JANQNC010000001.1, on the reverse strand, counting down.
GTAAAACCTTACCTTAAACATGTTAAAAGATTGACTATGAAAGAAGGTAAGACAGATACTGCTGAGCTTATTGCAGGTATGGAGCAAGCGATGTTAGAGATTGAGATTCTGGTTAAATTTAACAAAGTTGGTGACAAGGTTGGAGGTTACACTCCTGTTCTTGATCTTCATTTTAATTATAGGACTGCTCCCAGGATGGATTTTCAAGATAGAGACACTTACCAAAAAGGACCTATTCATGTTGGCAGGACTGAGATAGAGTTTAGAGGGTATGTGTTATCTGATAAAGAGCTTGAAGAATTCAAAAGAAGCAAACAAGAAGAAGATTTTGAACTTTTAGGTGCTATCAACGAATCGATAAAAGAAACTTTAGACTCTTTGGGAGATGACTTAAAGCAATATCTTGTCAGTGAAGGGGAAGAACCTTACAAGCCCAAGAAAGAAAAAGAGGAAGAACCTGAATTTTCTATAATGAGTAAAGCGATAAGATCCTTATTTGGAAAGCCTAAGGATAAGAAAAAGTCAGATCTTAAAGGTACTTTTGAAATTTTCTATCTTCCTTTCAAAGGTTTGGGTGACTTATTTGATTCTATGACGGGTATATCTAAATTCGGTGTTCCTAAGAATAAGAAAGGCGATGTTTGGAAAGAAAGCAAAGATAAGAAAAAAGCTGCAGCTTCATTAAAAGGTATGATGTGGACAACTTACAACGTTTTCAAGAAAGCTCACGGCATGGTTACTTGGTAAAAAGTCCCACTATTCTCTATTTAATCATAAAAACATTTAAAAAGCATAGTGTCTATTATATTATTGAGGGTATATTTTTGTCACAATGACCAATGACGTTTCAACAGCTGAAAAATTAAGATTGCTTAGAGCTCTGAAGGAGCATAGCGATGAAAAGAAAGAAGAAGCAGAAAAAGAGTTTGAAGAGCTGAAAAAAAAGGAAGAAGAGAAGAAGAAAGAGCAGGAAGCGCTTGAGAAACAGATTGAAGAGTTAGAATCTGAACTTACTAAGACAGAAAAAGATGTTATTGCTGAAGAGAAATTTATCTCTAGAGCTAAAGAAACGCAAGAAGATGATGAGGAAGATGAACAGCTTGAAGAAATTGCAGAAAAAACAGAAGTAAGTGAAGAAGAACAAAAAGCTGTACAGTATAAGGTAAACTTAGAAGATTTTTCAAAATCACAACCAGATGTTTACAAAGTTGGCTCTAATAACACTTATGATCAATTAAGAGATTTTAGAAACAAGCTTTCATCAAACACTCAGTTATCCTACGAAGAAAATAAGTTATTGGGTGCTATGAGAGAAAGCATTGAGAAAGTGAACCTTAACCAGCTTGAAAATGCTGAAGATGTACTGGATAACATAGTCGCATCGAAATATTTATTAAAGCAGATTGACAAATATAAGCAAGGAGGCAGTACGACACCAAAGTACAGTTAGAAAATGCAATTTTATTCGCCCTACGCAACATCGTTTGATAGAAACTATGAAAGTAGTGCTAACACTTATTCTAGACCTGTAAATGATGGTCCTATTGCAACTTCTGAAGAGGCTTCCCTTTTTGGCATCAATGATTTGGGTAAAACAATTGTTGATGGTAGAGATCAAGGAACTTTTGTTCAGTCTATCGGAAGAGCGATAAGAGAAGGGGCTGGAAGATTAGAATTGCAACCAGGAATGGAAGGTGAAAGTTTTGGTGCGGGTGTAGAAAATTATTCTAAAGAACAAAGAAGAGAAATTAGAGAATTAGCTAAACTGAATAATGTCGAACTTCAATCAGTTCACACACCTATTCAGATTGGAAACATTTCTGGGTTTAATGAAGGTACGTTTACTGAAAACCAAAGAGATCAACAGTTGAATGAAGTTAAGAAGCATATTGATTTTGCTGGTGATGTTACTCAGGGAGGTTCCATAGTTGTTCACACTGGAGAGTTTCCAAGATCTATATCAGAAGATTGGGGTAAACAAGGCTTTGAAGCATATCCTGGTGAGAAGCAGGAAGCTATCTACTATCTTGTTGATAAAAGAACTGGAAAAGTGGTTCATTCTGTTAAGAAAGACGAAGAAGCTATCCAACCTGTTTGGAGGACTAATGAAGGTGAAGCTTATGAAGATGAGCACGGTAAGATGGTCAAAAATGGAGACTATGTTGACTATTATGGAAATAAGACAGATATTATCAATAGAGTTCCAGTTTATGATGAAAAAACAGGAAGATTCGAGACTACGCGAGCTAAATGGGAAGAATTTGAGCAGTACGCAAAAAGGTATAATGAAGAAGTCGGCAGCAAAAATGGAAAAACAATAACACCTCAAGAAGCATTCTATACTGCGCAGGTTGAAGCTCAAGAAAAAACAGCAAGAGGTTGGGCTATAAACTATGGGCAAGATTATGATAAAGACATTAAAGCACTTGAAAGACTAAAAAAACAGAAAGCATACTGGGAAGAGATTGAAAAAAACACTCCTGAAAGCGAAAAAGCAGGGCTTAAGAAAGAGGTTCCTTTGACAAGGATGGGTGTTGGCGGCACAGAACTTAAGTTCCAATCAGAGATTGTTGCAGATCAGATAAGACACGTTGAACACGATCTGGAATACAAAAGGGAAGCTGCTTTAGCTCAACAGATGCAGGCTGATGAGCTTAAGAGATCTAGAGAGTATGTTGTTCCTATGGATCAGTTCGCAAAAGAGAAGAGTATGCAGTCTTTAAGTGAATTAGGGAAGTATGCTAAAGAAAAGACTGAAGCTAAAAAACTTAAGAAAAATTTGTTTGTTGCTCCTGAAAACATTTTCCCTCAGATGGGTTATGGAAGTCATCCTGAAGAGATGATTGAGTTGGTTGAAGGTGCTAGAAAGCACATGACTCAAGATCTAGTTCAGGGCGGCATGTCTGAGCAGAAAGCAAAAAGTTTGGCAAAAAATCACATTAAAGCAACTTTAGACACTCAACACTTAGGTATGTGGAAAAGACATTTTACTAGAAAAGAAGGTGAGAGTGAACAAGCATTTGACAAAAGGTTTGATAAATGGTATATGGAAGAAGTTCAGAAGATGCATAAAAAAGGCATAATAGGAAATATCCATATTGTTGATGGTTTTGGTAAAGGACATACACATGTTGTTGCTGGGCAAGGTGCATTCCCTGTTGTTGATGCTGTTAACTGGTTAAAGAAAAATGGTTATGATGACAATATGATCTCTGAAGCTCATGGTAACTTGCCGGTTATGATGACTGGTGCTTGGGAAGCGTTTGGTGCAGGAATGTATGGTGGCGGAAGCAGAGGCGGTCAATGGACTGATATTCAACATTCTTACTTTGGTAGAAACGATCCTCCGATGTATGTTGTTGGAGAGTATAGACCTTCAGAAGACTGGCAGTTCTGGAGTGGAGTTCCTTTAGAATAAGACTATTCTTTAACAACTTGCTTATAATAATCAATATTTTTTATCTGTTCTAAGAATTCGTTTTTGTAAGGTAATAGTGTTGGGTTGGACATCAATATATCTCTTACATATCTTAACGGTCTTCTAAATGTTTCTGGAAGTGTCGCTCTTAAGAATCTAAACCCCTTCCCTGCTAGCTCTAGTCTACTTTATCGTCCATAAACGAGAAATCAAGGGCTTATTTATAAAATTTCACTTTTTTTTATATCTTTGTTTTCAAGAAAGCAGATAGGTGATTCCACAACTCAAGCTTCTGATCCTTTGTCAAATACTTGAATCCCTTTATCTGTCCGTAACAGTTTCGACTTCCACATCTGCAAAAGAAGTCTTCTTTAGTTTTTGTCAGGTCATATTCTGTTGTTAGATAATTCCAAGTAAGTTCTTCACCAACTTTTATCTCTCTAATTGCTTGAAAGTCATAATGATGTGATAACCTTAATCTCATATTTGGATTGCATGAATGGTTAAAATAGTTATCAATTGTGTCATTAGAATTATCTATGAAATCTTTAATTCCTCCTTGTACTGACATCTCTGTTTCTGTTCCTTCGCTTCTGATTGAATCAAAGTTAAGAGCTGAAACTATCTCTCCTTTTTGGATTGGTTTTATTGTCATAACTCCTTGTCCTTTTAGGGAATATCCTCTTTTTACAAGGTATGTTATCTGTTCTATCATCTGATTGAGCTTATTGTCCCACTTTATTATTCTTTCGCCCTAGAATCCTTTTAAATGTGGGAAATATACTAGTTATTACAAGATAATAAGGTGACACTATGGCAAAAGGAAAAGGATACAGCGGAACAAAAGCAAGCACAGGATACAAAGGTAGTGCAAACTACAAAGGAGGAGGATCTCCGTCAATTAAAAGCAGAGCTTCAAATAAGTACATGCCTTCTGTTAAACTTAATAAGTATGGCAACCCTTCTAAAAACAGATTAGAAAATGGTTTGCTATCAAACTCCAAACCTCTTTACGAAAACAATGGAAATAAAGTTGCAATCTTTTACCAAAAAGATGCTAAAGGTAATGAAACTCTTATCATAAACTACCAGACCCCAAAAGGAGGTGATGGTGAATCTATTCTGAAAGGTGTTGAGAAACTTGTTTCTTCATACCTTCAGAAGAATGATTCTTTTGATAAGAATTTATTCACGTCTTTCTTAGAGGGTGCATACGGTAAAGAGTCTGATGAAGAAGAATTGGATGGTGCTAAACTTGGTAGATGTTCTCAATGCGGCATTCCGATGGTTGGTGAAGGAATCTGCCCTAGATGTTTAGTAACGTCTAGTTATAGTTTGAATTAAAGAATTTTTTGTAAAGCTTGGTAAAAATTACCTAATGCTTTCTTTGATGTAGTTTCATGATTAGTGTGATAGTTTGTTGTAGGTAGTTGAACTGTTGCACCATTATATCTGCCTTCAGTATGTTGAGCTATCCTTCCTAACTCTGTGCTTCCTAACTTCTTAGGTTTTTCTCCTTTAGGTAGTTTTGCGTTTGATGCTTCGATAACTTCATCTTTCATTTCGTATCTCATTCCGTTACTTTCACAAGCAGCTCTTAGTTTGCCTACTAACTCAGGATTGTATTCTGCGTTTTGATCTTTATTTCTTAGGACTATCAGACCTTCATGTATCGCTCTTGAATCTGTATAAGGTGTTGTGTCTAATGTTATCAATTCTTGTGTTGCTACGCCCTCTTTTTGTAGATAGTTTGCTATATGCATCCAACTCCTCCCAATCTCTTCTTCTGCTGCAAATAAGATTTTTCCATCAAACCCATCTTTTGCTAACTGGTAAGCAACTGCAACACTGATTACATTATCAATTTGTGAACTTAATTCAGTTTCTGTTTCTTTTAATCTTGATACATATGATAGTGGAACTGAAGGTGCTGTTTCACCTATCCCTTTGATTGTAAAAAATAAGTTTTTCTTGTCAAAGTCATATTCAAAGTCTTTGACTTTTCCGTCTTCAAATCTTTCTCCGTTTTCACCATAAGCGTATACTTTTTCGTCTATAAATCTCATTGCTGATTTTTTGAATAGTGCTTCTGAAGCTTTTATCTCTTCTCCATAATGTTTCTTTGATGCAAAAGCAGCAAATTCAAATTTCTTATCATTGTTTATGAAAAGTCCGTGTCTGTCAATGTGTGCCGTAATGACTTTTGGATTCTTAGGGTTTTTTGATACTACAACTAATCCTCTTTCTCTTGAAACATCCATTCCAATAGCACTGAACTCTTTCATAAGATACTTCATGAAGTAGTGTTCAAAACTAACCACAGAAGGCACTTGAAGATATTCATCTGTCTTTTGGATTATGTTTCTTAGTGTCATTTTGTTTACTTTGTTTTTTTCAATTATATTGTTTGATTGAATCTTGAACCATCTTCCTGCTTTTTTCCATATTTACGTTTCCACTTACTATTGCAGATAGTAGTTCAGGGTTTTTACTCATCGCTTTTACTGCATCTACAACTGCTTTGTGGTTGTTATGAGTAAAATCAGGACCTTCATATTGGCCTATTTTCTTTTTTTGATGGCTTGGATCTTTTGAAACCAAAAAAACACCTATTGTGCTTCCAGAAACTCTTTTGTCTTTTCTTCCATAACCTACAGTAAATTTAACGCTCTGAAATTCAGGAACTAATTCTTTTACTGCTTCAGGAATTCTCCCTATTGTGTATCTTAAGAAATTTTGTGTATAGTTTTCCATTTTTCTCACCTACTCATTCGGTTTAATAATTATAACCTTTCTTGGTCGTTTATTAGTGTTTGCCACGTCTAAGAGTGTTTGGCTGTCTCCAACATTTGAATTTAAAATATTTCTAACTGCAGGAGTTAACATATCTAATGTTGGATCGTGTTGAAGAACTACTTCTTGTTTTGCTTTTGGAACATATCCTCCGTCTTTACATTGGGGGATTGCATAAAGCTCGCTCAGTACTTTTGCTACGCTCATGTATTTTGGCACAAATCCTTTCATTCTGCCCACCTGCCGCTCTCACTTCCTAGCTTTGTTAAAGTTTGATCGTATTGAAATTTGGTTTCTAAAGATTTTTTAACAGTCTCTGCTGCATTCTCATTAAGTGGCTTAGCTTTAACTCTTTTAGAGTCTCTGTTTTCTAATTCAGCCAGATACGCGTTATCTTCTGCTGTAAAAATATTTCCTGCGTTCCATAATGAGAACTCTTCTTCTTCAGTCGGACCTACCCATGATAGGGTTTTTACACTTTGATATTTTTCTGGATGTGCTCGCACATCTTTAACCATCTTAACTAAAGAATCGTAATCCATATCTTTTGGATGGGGCAAGTCAATCTCTTTTTTATCTTTATACATTACGATAAAATCGAATTCTTTTTGTTCCGTTGCCATTTTTTCACCTCTTATTAGCACCCATGGATGTGCTGATCTCATCAAGCTCGTTTGGTTGTGGGGAATATGTATTGCCTAACGATCTTATTGCATGTACGAATGTATCTGCATAGCTATCTACAATACTTGTTAACACTTTTAGTTTAATCTCCCTTATTGGATCTGATCCTTGTTTGTAGAATTCTTCTGGTTTGATTGCAAGATGTTCTCTAAGATTAACTGCCTGACCAAGTGACAAATCACTATATTCTTTACGGATTGTCCTTCTCATCGATTTTAATTGTGGATTTTCTTGTTTTTTCATCTTAATTACCTCTTATTCTTCTTTGTCTGTTATGCCGCCAAAAACACCTATAACATATTCTTTGTTTATTGTTGCTTTTCCAGATAGCTCTTTATCCAAAAACCCTCTGTTTGAACAAGTTATCTCTTCAAGTTTTAGGGTGTTGCAAGTCTCATTTTCTAATTTTGCATCTAGTTGTATTGATTGATTTGACTGTGAGTTCATCCCCATATTATCATATAACCTTCCATTAACTAAAACTCTAACAACCTGACCGACCAGGTCCTGGTAATCTAGTTTTTCATTATCCATTTTCTTACCTCTTAATAACTCATTTTTAGGTTATTTTTACACTTGGTAATGCATAGTTACTATATAAACCTTTGCTTTTGTTACCACTTATTAGAGACAATAATAGACTATCCATTTATAAATTCTTTATAAATCTCCTCAAACCCCGCAAATCAAGCCAGAGAATCCCTGTGGGCTAAATGAGCCTAAGCGAGTTTACGCCCGCAACGCATGCCAGCTGGGCGTACAGCTGACCGGAACCTTTATAAATCTAAAACCTCTAAAACACCATAAAAGGGGTGTATGATGGAATTTAAAGTAAATAAGAAGGTCAATCCGAACCTAGAGAAGTATTCTTCTGAAAAATATGACTTAGCTGTTAAATTCGCTAAAGCAATCTATAAAGAGTTTGGTAAATTCCTGAAGGCAGTTGTAATATTCGGCTCAGCTGTTAAAGACCGAAAGAAAGGCGAAGGTGACATTGATATCCTTTGTATAGTTGATGATGTTGAAACAGTCTTAACTCCTGAATTGATAGACACATACAGGGTTGTTACTGAACGAACTATTAGAAAAATATCTACAAGACTTCATGTTATCTCATTAAAATTCACATCATTCTGGGAGTATGCAAGAGCTGCAGATCCTATTGCAGTTAACATATTAAGAGATGGTGTTGCGTTAGTTGATTCTGGTTTCTTTGCGCCAGTTCAAAGATTGTTATTCACAGGAAGGATTAGACCTTCTCCTGAAGCTATCCAAAACTATTTCATTAGAGCTCCAACCACTTTGCAGAATTCTAAGTGGCACATTTTGAGAGCAACTTCTGACTTGTATTGGGCAGTTATTGATTCTGCTCACGCTGCTTTGATGCATATGGGTCAAGTGCCTCCTTCCCCAGCACATGTTGCTGATATGATGGAAGCTAAAATGTTACCTAGAAGAATCGTATCAAAGAGAGACATAGATATTGTCAGGCAGTTCTATAAAGTTTACAAGATGATCGAACATAGAGAAATAAAAGAGATAAAAGGTGATCAATTCGATAAATATTACAAGGAAGCTTATGATTTTGTTCAGAAGATGAAAGTTTTCTTGGATACTAAACTTTGATCTTGCTTGTTGATTCTAAAAGTTTTCCAAATGGATAAGAGTAAAACATCATCACTTGTTGGCTAATGGTTTCTCCAGGATAAAGTACGGCTGCATTTGAAAGCTCGCTTACTTTTCTGGTAAATCTTCCTATGTTAAAGCTGTCCCCAAGCAATACAAGCTTAACACCTTTATTTTGTGGCTGTAATTCAGCGTACATGTATAGATTATCTTTATTTGTCACGATTGCAGAAGGCTCATCTCCCGAGTATACTGCTGCAAAAGGTTCATTTTTCCCTATAAGTTGAGTAAGATCCTCTTGAACGTGCTGTGCAGAATTTTCTCTGTATGCTCTCAATGGAGTTTTAAGAAGTTTGCAATAATGATCAAGAAACAAAGTAGTTAATTCAAACATGTTATTCTCAACAATTGAATCTACAACTAACAAGTCTTTTCCCTTACCTTCTTCACAGCTTCTTTCAAGATAGTTTAACTCTCCTTCTTTTACAAGGTTTTCAATTAATACTTCAGAAAACATCTTTTCTTCCAGCAAAGATTTTTTTAGATCTTTCAATAGCTCAAATTCGCCTTCTTTGACTCTGTTAGAGAGCTCTGTTATGTATGCAATATTGTCTTTCATTTTAGTATCTCGGGTTAAGGAAATCTGCGTTTTCTATAAATGTTCCAAACGGTTCTTCGTATGGGATTATTGGTCTTTCCCACATCTTTTCTTTTCCAAATCTTCCTAGCACTTTTGAGGTTTGTGATATCATACCTTTAAACTGCGCCAAATTAAACAGATCAGCAAGAACAAACATGTATGATTGTTTATTTTGAATGCTGCCTGTAGGTTCCTGTCTTTCAATATCTGAGTAGAACAGTAGTTTTTCTCCATCGCACGCAATTGCTGACAAAGTGTCATCGCTAAATACTGCAACAAAAGGTTTGTCATCAATTATTGCCTCTGATAGATCATAGATAACTCTGTCTTTTGATAGTTCGTGGTAGAATTTTGCATCTGTTCCTAAAACTTTTGCGTAATGCATAACAAACTGTGCCATCGTGATATAGTTTTGTTCTTCTGAACTCTTCAAATAAAGTATTTCTTTTCCGTTTTTATCGTAATGGTTTGTTCTTAGATAGTTCGGTTCTCCTTTCTCAACTAGATTTTCCAATAGTTTCGGCGAATATAACCTTTCCTCATGAAGCATAGTATTCAAAGGTCTTAACTGTTTAAGATCTCCTTTTTCTACTTCTTCTGCCAGTTGTTTTATTAGCTCTAGTTTATTCATTTTAGTCTACCTTGATCGTATCTATTGCGTCGATTATTTTTCCAAAAACGCTTTCTGCACTCATCATTGGGAAATCTTTACAGTCTTGTGGTCCATGTACTTCATCAACCTTAAAACCATCTACCAAGTTCGCATATGCTTTACATCTGTTCATGTTAAACTCATCAGCATACATTAGTATGGTGTTTGCCTCCGGGGCGATTACCGCATCCGCATAACAGTAAAGGGTTTCTCCCTCAAAGGCCATAACTGAAGGAACTCTTCCTAAGTGTACACCTACAAAAGGCTTTTTTGTCCTGTTAGGGATACACATATCTCCGATTGGGAAATGGTTTATATCTTGTAAATATCTTCTTACACCCACTCCTAAAACGTCTGAATAGTGTTCTGCAAGATCTTCTATAAAGCCTATAACATGTTCGGGCTGTTCTCCAATAATCTGTGCTGCTTCTTTTCTTTTATGTCCTAATGTTGATAGATATTTTCTTTCACCTTTTTGAGCAAGATTCACAATTGCCTTTCTACTGTATATCCTTTCTCGCTTTAAGAACTCTGACAACAAAGGTATCTTATCGTAATTGCCTTCGCTTACATCTCTAGCTAGGCCTTTTATCATACTTATGTTATCTGCCATCAGTATATCACCGCCACTAATACTCTTTTGATTTGATTAAATCTTACTTTCCCTGGATCAACATTCATGTTGTTATCTCCTTTCAATATGAAGTAAACTCCTTTGTCATCGTATCCTTTTTCTACAACTCTATGGATTACAACTCCATCAAATTTGTCTGATTCGTAAGCCACGACATCCCCTAGTTGTATCTGTAAAGGGCTTTCTGGCACTATCTCTATCGCGTTTGATCCTTCATCTATGAATGGATCCATCGAATTTGTGTCTGTAAATTTAGCCCATTTTGGGTTATCGATATCAATAACAACTTTATCAGAATATACATGGATTGAACTTTCGTCTATCCAGTCTGATGGCGAGTCTTTTTCTCCAAATGTGTTGCCGTTTGGCATTGATGGTTGTGCATCATTTGCTAATACTCCTACTAGCATACTTGAAGTCCAACCTAAGAAAAACACTGCTATAAGCATTATTACTATCTCTTTCCTCATTTTTGCTGTCCATCAGCCACTCACCATAAGCTAGAAATGAAGAACTCCTATTTAAATGTTTCTCTTTTTAATCACTATAAAGGGGTAACATAGCCAAACATTTATATATTAGCACCTAATCCCTCTGATTTCAATGGAAAAACAGTATACCCCTCAGGAGATAGAGTTCAGCCAGTACATATTTGATATGTATAATAACAGCACTAAAGAAGTTTTAAGGCTAAATGGGCTGGTAGAAGATGCAAGAAAATCGCTTAGTTTTAGCCTAAGAGGTGAAAGAACAAACCTGATATCAAACATCCACTACCTTTCAGAAATGGCTAACAACTACCGAGCAATAAAAGATACAATCGAAACAAAATTCAAAGAAGTTCTTGATAACCACCCATTAAAGAATCCTGAAGAGACTAAATCTGAGGAACCTAAACCCCAAGTACACGAGCAGTGAGATTATGGAACCAGACCAAACAACAAATGTTTTCAAAATTAAAGTAGATGATACATACTTAACAGATCTAGTTGACACACATTTTGAGTCTTGTGCATATCTAGCATCTTTAACAAGATCTAAAAAAGATAACATAACCAACTATTTCCACACACTAAACAACAAACCCGAAAGAGTCTCTAAAGAATACGCAGGTGCTTTAATACTACAACAACTATTAAGAATTAAAGCGGGCGCTAATATGATAGGTTATGATAAAAATGATTAATTACAAAAGCATAGCAAAGAAGTTACTTGCTGGATTATTCCTGATTGGTCTCTCAACTGCATCTATAAAGTATGATAAAAAATCAGATTCAGCTAGCTACATATCACCCGATTCTATCTCAGCTATGGAAAAAAGAGCCACAGAAGAATTAAGTGTGTTTCGTAAGACAGCACATTCCAAAATGGAAAAAAATATCATAGAAGAATCAACTATGCTTCGTCAAACTGCACATTCTAACATGGAGAAAGAGATGAAAAAATATCGAACCCTTGATTCTATATTCACAGTTACAGATGCAGACTCTGTATCATATAATGGTAAATTATTTACTAGAAAAGATCGTGTCACCATAAAAAAATTTAGGTTTCAAACCGCAGAAATATATAGAAAATATGTTGCTGGAAAACTTTTCTAACCGCCTAATGCAAAACTCATTACGAATGCGGCTATTGTCATCAATATTAAAGAATGTTTTAACCCAGAACTGATTCTATCTTCTGATAACTTTCCTATACTTAATCCTGCAAAGAATCCTTGTAAAATCGCCAGCATAAAGAAGATTCCGGTCATGCTCACCATCCACTCACCTAACGTGCTAAAGAATCCTCCAACCGAACTAAAATCTATCTCTACAACTTTGACTAGATCTTCTATTCCCCCTTGGATGATAGATATCCCTGAACTTGATAGGTCTTGTAATGATCCTGTCTGCATTAGAGCTAAGTAAGGAACTAAAGAGTCTTGTATTACTATCATAACTCCTAAGAATACAAAGAATATGATGTAAGATTGTACTACTTGCCCATGTATCATCGCTTTTCTTTCTTCTCTTAACTTTCTGATCTCCAATACGGATCTGGTTACTGCATCTAATACATCTTCTATATGTCCTCCAGATCGTTCTGCTTCTATTACTGTTGCTACGCTTCTTTTGATTACTGCATTTTTAGTTGAGGTTGCAAAGTTCCATAGTGCTTTATGTAACGGGATGCTCCACTGTATCTGATTAGATAGTTTTGTTACGTGTGAGCTTAAACTTCCATAATCTTTTTCTGCTACATGCTGTATTGCCATCGGCACAGGCATTCCTGACTTCACAGCATTTACTAAGTTTCTTACAAACTCTACGAATTTGTCTTCCATCTCTTTTCTTCGTTTGTCTCTTACGAAAAATGCCAGCCAGAACTGCAGCCATCCCACCGTAATTGCCAACACAATAATTGGTAAGAACCATCTTGTGCTTCTGAAGAATATTGTATCTACTAGTAGTATGAAGATGCCGAGTCCTAGTATGAATAGATGTAATGGTTTGACTTCCATTTTCCCTATCCTAAATAGTACTTCTTTTTTTATTTTCATTTTATACTTCTTGTTGTCCTATCTGTAAGAACAGCAAGAAACCCACGTTTAGTATTGGTATTGCCAGATAAGTTCCTGCTGCGATTATTGTTTGTACAGGGAATCCTGCTATTGTTCCTCCTAATATGCTTACTAAAGATAATATTGATATGAAAAATAGTGGTGCTGCAATTAATATTCCTGTATAAATGTCTGAATATGTGCTTATTGTTTCTATGTGTTTTTGTTGTGATATCCTGTAATCATCTATTGTTTCGTTTGTTTTTGCTTCTAGGTAGTCTTGTATGTTTCCTCCTGACTGCATTGTTGCGTTTATTCCTTCTAGCAGATCTTTAAACTTATCAGAAGGTGTATTTTGCGCAACATCGTTTAGTGCAGTGGTAAGATCATAACCAAATAGATTGATATATTCGACTATCTTTCTGAACTCTATTGTTACTTCTCCGTATTCTTCTGATTGTGCCACTAGCTCAAACAGTTTTGCAGGGCTTAGTCCTGATGCTGCAATAGCACTCATGTGGTTGACTGCAAAGGGCATATTCACTTCTATATTTTTTTTACGTTCTGACACTTTCATGAATGGGTAAGCATACACAACAATCATTGTCACTATTCCCATGAAGATTGCCATCAGGAATGTTTTCAAAAATAACTCGCCAAATGAGTATGTTGTGAATAAGAATAGGAAAAAGAAAGTCACACCAGATAGTATTGTTGCAACTATGGATAAGAATATGATTATGTTAACGTAAGTGTTGGATAGTGTTCTTATGTTTGCAGGTCTTAACACCGAGTATAGTTGTTCAAACAGTTCTGGATATTTTCCAACTACCTTTCTGCCTATACCCCGAACAAATAGGTTTGCAACTGCTCCCAACTTAGAAGGTTTGTATACGTGTTCTGGTTTCTTTTCTTCAACTAACTTTCTTACTCTTTCTGCCTCTTCTCTTAGCTGTTCTGGAGACATTTTCATCTCTATCTGTGCTTCTGCTGCTTTTTTACGCAATGTTTCTAACTCAACTAAGTCTGGAGGGATTTCTGTCTTGTCTCCCAAGAAGGTTCTTTCTTCCAGTTTTTTCTCGATAAATTCTGGCAGTTCCAAACCACCATCTTCTTTTACCTTTTGTTTTTTGCCTTTTGGTAATTTTAGTCTTTCCTGTGCTTTGCTTTTTGCCAAGAAGCTTCCGCCTTTCTCTCCTTTTACATATTCTTTAGTGTCTTCAGGTGTTAAATCAGTGATCTTATCGACGCTCGGCTTAAAATCCACCTTTTCTGCAGTTACAGATTCATCTTTTATGAACTCCGGCTCTTCTATTTTCTCATGTTCTATCACAACTGCATTTTTTGGATCAAGTCTTCTTTGTTTTTTAAGTGTTTTCGATGCTTCTTTTTTCTCTGCTCTTGTTGGCTTTGCTTTTGCTGCTTTCTCTCTCGCTTCGGTTATCGCTTTTGCTTCTTCAACGCTTGCACCTTTGCTTTTAACGATCTTTTTTGATTTTTTCTTATGTTCTTTTGCAACATTTTCCAGTTTAGGGAATGATTTGCCTAATTTTACAGGTGGTGTTGATTTATCATAATAAATATCATAGAATACCTCAGAAGTTAATACTTTTATCTGTCCTTTCAGATGATCTAAATAAGCATCATACTGTTTATTTATTTGTCCTAAACTCTTCCCTCTCAAATGTTGAAATATTAGCTTGTCTCTCTTATCTGCACTCACTTTCCCTTTGACATAGAGCGCTTTTATCTGGTCTACCTCTTTTTTGATTATTTTTTTATAATTTGTGTAGGCTTCTAACTCTTGTACTAGTGCATTTATTTTTTTTACTGTTGCTTTTGATTTCATTTTATGTTTTTCTCTATTTCCATACACAGCATCAGAATTTTTTGTTTTGCAAACTTAATCTTCAACTTTGCGTCTTTTATTCCTGTTTTTGTAGTCTGTTCTTTATTGATTAGTTCAGAATAGTAGTCTATTGATGCGTTTAGTGACCTAATTGTCTGTTTCAACTGTTGTAATTTCATTGAACCCCCTCACTTATAGTCCGAGTTGTTTTATTACTGATTTTGGATCTTTATAGTAGCTGTTTACTATCTCGTTAAATTGTCTGAAGTTTGTCATTCCTTTTTCTTGTAATTTTTTAAGCAGTTCTGTTCTTATTTTAAACTCTTTTTCTAGTTGTGCTTGAGTTATCCCAACTCTTTTTGTTATTTTTTCAAATACTACTGATTTGTTGTTGAAGGTTATTTTGTCTGATGATGCATCCCACTCAAAGATATTATTTCCATCAAATTCACCCATTGATTCTTTTACTTGTTTTATCTCTGTTATCTCTCTTAATCTTCTCATGTTCTTGTCTGCTGTTTTTACGTGTGTTACCATACAAACTATATCCATTGTCTCTACTAGGCTAGCAGATAGATTGATTGGTGGTGTTTGTAATCTCCTTATCATGGCTTCTACATTTCCAGCGTGGAATGTTCCGAAGCTTGGATGTCCTGATGCCATCCCTTGGAATAGTACGTATGCTTCTTTTCCTCTTACTTCCCCTACAACCATGTAATCAGGATTTTGTCTGAATGTTTCTTTTAGTAAGTCAAACATGCTTACTTCGCCGTATTTTTCTCCTGCTAAGTTTGGTATGCCAAACCCTAATCTTTGTACTGCTGGCAGCCAGTTATCATGCATCAGGTTAAGTTCTCTTGTATCTTCTACTGAACAAACTCTTGATTCTGACGGTATGAAGTGTAATATGGTGTTAAGGAATGTTGTTTTTCCTGATCCTGTCTCGCCTATTACCATCACGTTAAATTTATGTTCTACTGCTAACCATAAGAATGCAAATACTTCTGCTGTTGCTGTGTTGAATCCTATTAGATGCACAGGTGTCCATGGTTCTTCTGTGAATTTTCTTATCGTAAAAGTTGGCCCACGAGTAGTTATATCTTTAGTATATGTTGCATTCACCCTTGATCCGTCTGGTAAGGCTCCATCTAGTAATGGTTGTGCAAAGCTCACATATCTTCCTGTCTTTTGCGCTAGTTTCTCTACAAAGTCTGCCAACTGATCAGCGCTTTCATAGATTAAGTTTGTTCTTAAGTTTCCATACTTTCTGTGAACTATGTAGATTGGGTACCCAAATCCGTTGCATTCTATGTCTTCTATGTAGTAATCTCGCAATAATGAGTCTATCTCGTTCATTCCTACAAAGTCTCTATAGATATAGTACATTAGTTTTTGATATGTTTTATCTGTTATCTTGACATTTAGCTCTATTAGGATTGCTTGAACATTCATCTGTAGGTATTTTGATACAAACTCTGCGTTTGATGCATTGTAAAATCCTACATTGATCATCTCTTCTAGCGCAACTTTCACTAAGCTCATCAGTTCTTGTTCTTCTTTGTTCATTACTGGTTCTTCAACATAATAGATTAGTTCCTTTGTTTTTACGTTCCAGAATATGTGGGCATAAGCATAAGGGCTTACTAATGGATATTTTATGTTGATTTCTGTCTTGTCTTTTATTTCTGGTAGTTTTATGAATTTTGGTCGTAGGTCTATCTTGAATGGTATCTCTTCTTCCATTGAAACCTTTAGTTTTTCTTCTTTTGCTTCCTCAACTTGAGGTTTTGCTTCTGTTAGCTCAGGCTTACTGTCTGGAAGTTCTATCTGTACTTCTTCTTGTTCTTCAACTTTTGGAACTTCAGGTTTAACCTCTTTAACTTCTGGTCTTGGTGTTAGTTTTGGTACTGGTTTTTCTTCAACAGGTTTTATCTCTTCTTTAGGCTTTTCAACAACTTCAACTTTTTTCTCTTCAACTTTAGGTTTTTCAACATTTGGCTCAACCTTAGGTTCTTCTTTAACAACTGGTTTTGGTTTAACATAAACTTCTTCTGGTTTAACAGCTTCAGTCTCTGCTTTAATCTGCCCTTCTTTAAGTGAAGTGTCAATAAATTTCTCTTTCTTGAATTTCTTGAATCTTGCTGGCATTGCAGGCATTTCTAGCTTTTTCTTGGGTTCTTCTTCTGCTGGCTCAGGCTCCACGCCAACTTCATCAGGTAATTTTAAGTCTGGTTCGCCTATGTCAATCTCGTCTGGGAATTTTAGGTTAGAAATATCTGCATTGCTCAAATCTTGTCCTGGTTGTATCTCTTCTGTTTCTACAAGACCTTTAGCTTTTTCTTTTAGTGATTCAACTACTGAAGATGCGGTTCTTCCTCCAAATTCTGCTTCTTTTTTTCTGAATTTTTCTGGGGGTTTTGGCATTTCCATCTTTATTTTCTCACTAGGTTTTCTATGTCTGCTCTTATGAAGTCTGCTTCACTGTCTAAAGTAAACACAAGATCATACTCGAAGTTTGTTTGGTTGCAAAAAGCTTTTACTGATGCAGTTCCCAATGATGTTCCTTCTTGTTCCAGTAAGGTGTATGATCCTTCTTCTAAACTACTTCCGTCTCCTATGTCAAATGTGAATACATCTGTTACTGTGCCGTTTGTTGATAATAACAATAGTTCTTTTATGATCTCTTCTGTATCATTCAAATAATCTGTATTGATGAATGTAACTCGGATCTTGCTATTTTCTAAAACAAAATCTCCGTCTTCATATGCATTTACATCTGTACCTGAGCTTAATTTTAAGTTTCCAAGTTCTACTTGGCTTCTTGGCTCTACAACTTTGGAGTCAGTCTCTACATTGTACACCAATCCATCATTTGCAACGACTATCTGTCCGTCCATTATATCTATTGGGATTACTCTTTGTGATCCTGGTCCTTCAGCAGCTATTCCGCTTATCTGGTTGTCTAGTGCTGTCATCGTCTCTTTTTGTTTTTGGACTGCTGCTTTATCTCTCATCCTATCGATTAATGGTTGCGTGGCTGCGAGAATTATGACTAGTGCAGTGATTATCACTAAAGTGTATATAGTTGCTGATATCCATACTTGACCTTTTCTTTCCATATTGATGTCCTGATGTTTTTAACCATGTTTCAGTGTGTTTATTAGCTCGTCTAGCATGTTTTTTTGTTTAATCGTGTACCTTAAGTAAGGTATTGATCCCACTATCAGTACAGCTATCCCCAACACCACTAACGCATTTAGCGCATTTAAGTCTGCTAAACCGTTTATGAAACCCATTACTGCTACAAATAAAAATGTGAAGTAAAGGAATAATGATTTATCTAATGCTATCACTGCTTTTTGTCTGTCTAGTTTTACTTTCTCTAGGTTAAGTTCCATTAACAATAGATCTTTTTGTGTTAATTTTTTCTTTTTCATCTTATTCGCACTCTTCCAATGGGCCTTCTACATTTATGCTTGACTCCACACATAATCGTATTTTGTTTTCAACTTCTATTCCTGGGAAGAAGGTTACTTTTTCTATATTGCCTTCTATTGTCTCGTTTGATCCTGCTGGTTCTGTTATGTTTAGGTATGCAACAACTGCTTCTCCACCCTCTATTGGAAGCATTCCATCAACTGAGTGTACGCTATCTAAAGAATAAGGTCCATACACTGACTCATTTGTTGATACTCTTATCTGAACATCTTCTATTTTTGTTCTTCTTGAATTTTCTAGTACAACTTTGATCCTTTCTGTTTCATTCACAAAGCAGATCTGTTGTTCTCCATGAACATCCTCTATACCCAATCCTAGGTTTAGGTTGCATGTTACTTTTAGCTCTGATTCTATTCTTGCTGTGTCTGATGTGTCTTGTACATAGTTTCTGTTCCAGTCCATTACGATTGCTGCGATTGCTACTGCGAACGCAACCAGTAATACTGTTGCTATCAGTGGCGCTATACCTTTTTTATTCGCAAGAAAAGCACTGCTTTTCTTGATACCAAAAAATCTCATTTTTTGCGTAGTCATTTTTTTGATTTTACCGTTTTTATTAGCTTATTTATTGTCTTTGTCTCTTGTGATATGTTCTTGAAGTAAGGGATTGCTCCAGTCAATAGAATTAACATGCCCAGTGTTATCAGCGCATTAAGCATTGGCTTTGTGATATATCTGTTTGCTATCCCGAATATTGCGAATACTAAGAGGATAAAATACATTATTGTTGCTCTGTTAAACACAGCAACTGCATTTGATGCATTGAAATGAGCTCGTTCTAACTCCAGATATATTAGCTGCTTTTTAGCTGCAGAGATAGGCATTTGTCAATTACCTCAACTTATGTCTACGTAATTTATGTCGTCGTCTGAAGCTTTTGCTATGTTCTCTCTGTTTTCACATCCGATTGGGTCGTCAACACCTTCTATTTCTATGAATGGTATTGTTGTTATTCTAGTGATGTTTTTTATGTTGTCAACATCGTCTATCATCAGTGAGTCGTTTGAGTTTTCATTATTGAAGCTGAATTTTTTAGTTCTGTGTTTCTTGAAGGTTTGGTTGTATAGTATTGCAACTCCTTCTCCACTATTATCATCAAACAATTTGACAATAAATTGTGGTAAGTCTAACCCTCCCTTGTTCTCCAGAGATAAGTTAACTTCTTGTACTTCGTCTCCTCCTTCAAAATCCACGCTTGATTTTAGTATTTTAAGTTCCAAATCCACCGAAGAACTACATGTTACTAATCCTTCTGATCCTTCTCTCGCAAAGTCTTGCGTGTCTCCTATGTATGTTCTTCCCCAGTTCATCACTATTGCTCCTAACGCTACTGCGAAAGCTATTAGCAATACTGTTGCAATAAGGGGAGAAACCGCTTTTTTGTTCATCCGTTTTACCATTGTATTATCACCCTCTTTTTATTTATTATTCGCAATCTTGAATGTAATCCTGTTCTGCCAGTCTTTCTCTACACATTATGACTTGGTCTTCAACATGTATTACAGGCATTATTTCCACTCTGTCTGCAATTCTGCTTTTTCCTATTGATAATGTGTTTTCATCTCCAGGCACTATTGAAAGTGTTACTGTTTTTGTCTCTGCATCGCCCGAGCCATCAAATATCTTTATAAATAGCTCCTCGACTTTTACGTTTCTGATATTGGCTACTTCCATATTTAAAACTTGCGGATTTTGACATATATCTTGTATATTAATTCCGACTCCTGAGCACTCCTGAGTGTCATATACGTATTCTTTGATCTGTTCTGAACTTCTTTGGCTGCTTTCGATCATCTGTTGCCCTATCAAAACTCCTAACGCTACTGCAAACGCAACTAAAATGACAAAACTCACCCAGATAGCTTGCCCTGATTTATTCATGTACAAATATCCTCACCTCGTTTCCTCTTTCTGATCTGAATATTGCACTGAAATCAATGTCTTGATCTCTTTCAAGCTCATACATATTATCAAACGCGTAAACAACATAAATATCAGATGTTTCTAAATCAACAAGTTCTCCCGCTTCAACTGTACTATTAACACCTGAAACTGAAACAACTATTGTTTCATCAAAATGATTTGCTACTCTCACATCTTCATGATAGCTGAACATATACACTAATGAAAATGAGGGGCTTCTTGTTTTAGCATAATTCATGAACTGAGAAGTAAAATCTTCCAACTTATCTAAATCAATTTCTTCCAAATCCGCCTGATTTTTTTCATATATCATGTTATTGATAACCTCTGATACTTCTCTTACATAGTTTTCATGTAGTTCCTCAAATGTATCTTCATTTTTTGTAAACACATTGCTTTTGCTTGATAATGCAAAAACTGTAAATGTTATTGCCAACAGTATTACAGCTGCTAATATGTAAAACTGTCCTTTCTTCATATTATCTTTAACTCCACCATCACTTTGCCTGTTGTCTGATTTATTCCTTTGTTTTTGATTACAACTGTGTAGGTTCCATCATACAGCACTGGATCTCCTTCTATCTGTATGTCGTCATAATTGATTGATGCTTGTACTGTGTATTTTCCTTTTTTGATATTATAACCGAAGCTTGGGTTCTGGAAGTCTATGAATTCTTTTTCTTCCAAGTTTCTTTCTCTATTTTCAACATTTGCTCCTGGTTCCGTTACAAATATGTAGACTGAGCCGTCTGAGGGGTTTGTTGTTATCTTATTTCCGCCTTCATCTGTTTCAGTGTTGCCTGAGTCTGATGCTATCCCCACAGTATAGTCATTTTCTGATGCGTATACTATGTGGTTTGAACTGTCATCTAATCCCCCATCATAAGTTACTTCTAGGTTTACGCTTTCTGATGCGCCTTCTGTGGTGTCAAGGGTTCCTGAATCACTTATGTCATTAACTGTTAACACAAGAGCATATTCATCTTGTACAGTCGGTGCTTGGAATTGTATAAGATAATCTGTTCCTGCAGTTTGTCTAGCACTTACATCTACGGGAACATTATTCAATGTCATCCCAAACCGTGCATGGTGTACTGCCGCACAACCTATTCCTGACGCTGTGAAGTTAACTGTCTCTCCAGCATTTCCTAGTATTGTTGAAGGAATACTGAAGGAAGATAGTGAACATCCTGTTGAATAAGAAACAGCATTTGTGTCCTCATCTGAATTTCCTGCCAGATCTGTACACCTCACATCATAACTTCCATCTGTTTCTAGGATTGTCTCGTGGAATCTTGTGTTGTTTGTTACTTGGAATTTCAAATAACCCTCTCCTCCGTCATATTCACAGTATGCATCTTCATCTGTGACTACTGAGATAAATGGTATTGATCCTGGCCCCAGTGATCCTCCAGGACTTATCACAGTTATGTCTGGAGCATCTGTATCATAGTTTACAACTAAAACATTTGACATGTATTCGTTTGATGCGTTGTCTGTTGCGTTTGCCCATAAGGTATAAGCTCCGTCTCCGATGAAGTCTATTGAAGTGAATTCAAATCCTCCTTCAATGTTACTCAACACAGTAGTTCCTGATAATGTTCCATTACTGTAAAGGTTAACTGTTACGTTTCCTAATCCCGAACTTACTGCTCCACTTACATTAAACGCAGAGTTTGTATAGCTTGGTGCTCCGAATAGTATTATGTCTCCTCCTCCAACTCCCGTGCTTATTTTTACATTGTAGTGTGCAGTACCGCTTGGATTTCCTGCCTCATCATATGCTTTAACGTGGAACCAATAATCTCCGTCTGGCAAATTCACATAATCTACATCTGTTGCAGAAGATAAAGCAGTTGCTGGCTCAGTCTCATTATTTTGATCCAATGTGAAGCTATACAACACAACTAGTGATTCTGCATCTGTTGATGTCCAGTTAAAGCTTACATTATTAACATTAGAGAACGCACCCTCAACATGTGAACTGTCTATTACAGGTGTTGTTGGGGGATTGCCTTCTAATTCTATTGTATCATTTAACACTATTGAAACATCAGCTAAATTCCTTATTTCATAAAAGACTGTTTTATTTCCTGCTCCTTCACTTAACACCCAGCTCTTTTCTGTTACACATGTTTCATAACTTCCAAAGTTTGAAACATTTTCATTTGCATATCTACAATCTTTTAGATAATCATCTAAGTAATTAAGGTTAAGAACAACTGATCGCGATGTTGTTTTATTTTCATCTGCAATCTCGTAAGCATTATCTAATGTATTGTTGATAAAGATAGAACCATTAGGCATTGTTGTTCCTAAGTTATTAACAAGTATTAATCTTATTCTTGATTCTGCAGATTGTTGATTTGGATCGTTGAGTTGTATTATGTGTTCCCCATCGTCTTCTGAGGTTGTATCCCATTCACAATAATCTCCTGAACAGTTGATCCAATCTCCTCCGTCTATCGCTAGGTGTGCATCGTAAGGCAATAATGATGAATCAACATCAAATGTTACATTTACTGTTTCATTTACAACTTCTGAAGCTAATGGTGAAGTAATATTGACCAAATAAGTTTCTAAGTAGTTATCCGTTACAACTAATCTTAGTCTTGATTTTGCACAGTCTTGTGCTGGATCATTGATTTGTATCATATGTTCTCCATCTTCCCATTGTGAGGTATTCCATATACAATCGTCTGTACAATTAATCCAATCTCCCCCATCTACTGCATAGTGTGCATCATATGGTGCTAAAGAACTATCAAGCACAAAGGTTATGTTTAGCGTATCATTAACTGTTTCAGATGCTGCAGGATATGTTATGTTTACAACATCTTCCTCACACACACCCCCTAAGTCTGCCCAGTCATTATCACCTACACACAGATAATCATTTTCCATTGATCCGAAACTTACACATTCTCCAGAAGAGTTTACACAGTTTGTGCTATCGTCACAACATCCCCAATACACACTAGGTCCTTGAACTGATTCTATAACTAAGTCACCTGTAACTGTTCCTGTGCTGTTTAGGTAAGGACAAAAGTCTACAATTCCATAAGCTGCATTATCAAACAGATCCATAACACTATTCGCTATTGTTGCAGTTAAATCTGTTCCCCAATAGTTTAGCTCTGCTGAGAAATCATCTGCCTGTGACAGATTAACTAGTGATGTATCATCTACGGTGTTATTTGTGAAGTTGTTATCTGATGATCCTTCTACAACTCTTACTGCTAATGAGTTATTGAAAATAGTATTTGTATAAATCAAGTTGCCGTCTGAATTATTCAATCCCAACCCATATTGGCTATTATTGAAAATTGTATTGTTGAAGATTGTGTTGTTATAAGAATCATATAAGTCTAATCCTGCAACTGAGTTTGCATAAATGTTGTTTTGTATTAGTGTGTTATTGAATGATGGATCTATTTTTATTCCTGTTGTGAAATTTGTAACATTACATCCTTGTACTGTTGTGTTGAATACATCATTCATCACTATTCCTGATCCTGTTCCGTCTCCTACTATCACTGCGTCTGTACAGTTAAGGAATGAGTTATTATCTAATACAATTCCATCGCCTGCACAACTTATCTCTCCTGTTAGTTCTAGAACTGTATCTGGGTCTAAAGGCAATCCACATATGCTTTGCCATATTCCTCCATCTTGACACTCATATCCGTTTAGTATCTCTCCTTCTGCTATGCATTCCCCGCTTGATGAGATACAATAATCCTCTGTGTCACAGCAGTTATAGTTTGTCACCCCAAATAGTTCTGACCCGATCAAATAATTACCGCTGTCGATTTCAAATGTTTCATTCAGATAAGGACAGAAATCAACAAATCCTAATGAGTTATGGAAATGGTAGTCAAACATTCTTGCTACTATCTCTGTTGCGTTTGTTGTGTTCCAATAGTTGAATTGTGCTGTCAAATTTTCTGCTTGAGTTAAATTTGCCAACACAGTTGAATCTATGCTGTTATTTGATAAATTATTTCCTGATGAGAATCCAAATAGTAAGAATGAAACATAGTTTTCAAATAAATTGTTATTAACAAATGTGTTATTCTCTGATAGATTAAGTGACACACCTTTAGTGTTGTTGTAGAATGTGTTATTGATTACGGTGTTGTTGTAAGAATCTACTAACTCCAAACCTGCATCTGCATTTCCAAAGATTTGGTTTTCTATTATCTGGTTATTATATGAAGGATCCAAGAATAACCCGACTAAGTTATAGTATACATTGTTCAGGAAGAGTGTTGTGTTAAATGTGTTAAACAGGTAAACTCCTCTGCTTGTGCTGTTTCTTATGTCATTTCTTTCTATGTACATACCGTATGCTGAACTGACCACTATTCCATGATGGTTGTCCTCGAAGGTATTATTGGTTACATTGATTGTATCTGCTCCGGCAATCCTTATACCTGAACTTCCAGAACCAGAGAATAAATTGTTCCTTATTACTGAATCGCCACTATTGCCATTAAAGTTTATTCCTGAACTAAAGTTAACAAAAGTACAATTCTCTACAACTACATTTGACACTCCTGATGCTGTAACTCCATAGCCTGTTCCGTTTCCAGTTATTGTAAAGTCTTGACAATTTACAGTTACAGACGAAGCATTTACTGTTATACATGTCCCGTTAGACTCTGCATCTTCAAAGAGTTTATGTGTTCCTGCTGAATTTATTGTTTTACATGCTTCTAAAAATTCTCCAAAGACTTCTATTTCTGACAACCCTACATTTCCTCCGGGTTCTGACCCGTTGATTACAAACTCTAACCACTGGATGTTGTCTTTTGTTCCAAAGTCTGTTGTGTTGAATTTGTGAGGTACACTAAAGCTGCCTGCGATCTGTCCTGTTCGGTAGGTTGATAGGTCTGAGAACCTGATGTAAGAATCATTGATCCCATCATTTTGCGTATAATCCTTTCTAGGGTATATCCATATCTCATCTATGTTTGCAGAAGGAACAAATGAAATATTTACCCATATCTCTCTTGTTGCGTTTGGGTTTCCGTCTGCCGCCCATTCATCAAAGCTTGATGTTCCTTTGACTCCGTCTACTGAATTGTTGCAGTAGAATGCTAAACTTGCTCCACCAAATTTTGATTCGCAAGTTACTGGTGCTTCTAGTGCTACATTAACAGCTAAAGCAGAACCAACTAATGAGAACATTACTAACATCCAAAGCATTAGTTTACTCTTCATCTGCTTCCTCCTCATTCTCAGCTAATGCTTTATTTTCTCCAGTTATTTCATTCTTGAATTTGTTTATTGCTTCTTCTACTAAGTGTGATCTATTTCTGAATCCTTTAGAATTTGCTTTTGAGTTTATCCAATCTATTAATTCCTTGTCTAAACTTACTGCTAATGCTTTTTTCACCCAAACACCCCTTATTTTATTAAGAATTATAATTCTTATTAAGGATTTATAAAGGTTTTGGTGTATCAAGTATAAATTAGCAAAATTATTAAATGAATTCAATCACAATTTCTTAAAATGCCTGAATTGACACCAGAACAAGAACAACAACTAAAGGATTTACCTCCTGAAAAGTTGGCAGAATTACAGAAACAGAACTGTCCTTTTTGTATGATTGTAGGTGGAAAGATTCCTGCTAAGAAATTATACGAAGATGAGGTTTGCATAGCAATATTAGACATAAATCCTGCTAGCCCAGGCCATATTCTTGTAATTCCTAAAGAACATTATCAGATCATTAGTCAGGTTCCTGAAGAAACTCTCGCAATTATGACTCGAGTTTCTAAAGCCATAACTAACAACTTATTTGAGACTATGAACATTCAAGGTACGAATATCTTAATACAAAACGGTCCTGCTGCAGATCAAAGGGCACCACATTTTATTATTCACGTTATTCCTAGAACTGAAAATGATGGATTACAGTTTAGTTGGAATCCTCAAAAGATTGCTGATGAAGACTTAGCAAAATTATTTGATAAGATTAATTCTAAACCAATCCAAATTGGAGAGGTTAAAGCTAAGCCTATTGAGATTAAGGAAGAGAAGAAAGAAGAAGTTAAAGAAGAAAGTAATCTCAATAAAACTTTAGAAAGAATTCCTTAATTATTTTTTCTTAACAAATACAAATCCTGCAACAACTGCAACTAACACAACTATAATCATTGCACTGCTTCCGAACTCAGGTATCTCACTCTCAGACCCTAAACCATTAAAGCATATATCTCCAACTCTTATATTACATCCATCATCATCAAAACAAGTTACATTGTAAGGCAGAGCCCCATAGTTATCAGTATAGTATTCTAAACAAGCTTGAGAATCGACAGCGGGACATTCTGAAACATAAGTTAAATCATAACAATCAACACCATCACTACAATAAGTTCCGCCCTCAATACAGAAGTTTCCACTCACAATACAGGATCGGTTCTTTCCATATATTGAAATGTTGTCTGAATAATAGTTTTCACATGATGGATCCCCATCATAAGTTCTACAATTACCTACATGCACCATTCCTTGTTCCGCACAATCAAGAGGCGGTCTTGGTTGTGCAACTACAACTGTAACCATAAGAAGAATCAATATCGCTAATACATACTTCATAAGCCCTATACTGGCACTTTCTGTTTAAATACCTTTCTAAAATTTAAGCATCAAAAACATCAAATTCCCCAACGTTAAAGAAATAATAAATGAAACTAAAAATGAAGGCACAAATGGTATTCCTTCCTTCACTACAACTTTTTTAACTTTTAACTTAACCAATTTCAACATATCTTTCTTTTCTATGCCCAACTGATTTGCAGAATAAACTTTCTTTCCATCATGCATTACATCTTCTGCTATCCAATCTCCTTCAGTTACTTTTGTTGCACTTACTGTCTTATACATACAGACATTCTCCACACTCTTGACATAAGCCCAGACATAGAATGTTAACAAAGCAACAAACACACCTATTAATGCCAGCACTTGATAAACTGCATTAGTAACAAATAATATTGATAACAAAATTAACAAGCCTAAAATCAAAATCACTCTTCTTAACACAACTACTTTCTTTACTTTCATCCTTTTCTTAAAATCAACCATGAACTTCTTTCTGTTCTTGATCGACAGACCGATACTCCAAAACAAGCCATAGATTGCACCTACAAATAAGAGATTGACTAAGAATGCCAGTAAGAAACTTAGTGAATTATTCAAGACTTCAGGCAACAAGATATGACTTAGTTTAGGGTTAAACACTTTAAACAAGAATTCAGGATATGTTCCAAATAATGCGCCCATTCCCATTAACATTTTTGAATCTCCTCCACCCCATTGCCCAGTATAATACATTATCCAAGCCAATGCAAAAAAGATTCCAAAGCCTGCTAACCCCCATAAGAAATAACCAAAGTCAAAACTAGATACTGAATACAATAATCTTAATCCTAATCCCGATCCTATCAGAGAATAGTTTACCCAATCGGGTACTTCTCTTGTTTTTATGTCTGTGATAGAACCTACTATCAGCCCCAATAATCCTAATGTTAACAATACAACATCTATCATCCTTTAAATAGGGTCTCTAAATGCTTATAAAGTTTTTCATATTCCCCCATAACATGTTCAGTAACGATAAGATTGAGATTAAACACGCAGGGATTATTGTTGCTAGTGATGACAATCATGAGATAACTAAGGACTATTTCAAAAGGATTGATGAACTAGTCAGATTTCAGTTAGAAAACAATCTTAGGATGCTTACCTTATACTTGCCTAAGCAGATTGAGAATGACGCTGCAAAAGCTTACTTTAAATTTTTGAAAGATTCCAACTTTATTAAAGAGCGGCAAGTTAAAGTTTCTGTTGTGGGTAAATGGTACGATCTTAACTCTGAACTTGTTGATACGATTAAAGAGATAATGTCTGACACTAAAGATTATGATAATTTTTTCTTGAACTTTTGCATCAACTATGATGGACAGCAAGAGATTGTCGATGCTTGTAAAGTTATTGGGATAAAGATCAAGACAGGAAAGATCGATCCTGAAACACTAACCAAAGCTGACTTGAAAGAAAATCTTTCTACCTCTGGCTTCTTGCCCCCTGCACTAATCATAAAGACTGGAAAAAAGAGAAAACTTAGAGGTTTTTTGATATGGGATAGCTCTAATGCTAGAATTTATTTCACCGAAAAACCGTTCCTAGACTTTAATACAAAACAGTTTGAGAAAATATTGAAAGACTAAAATGGAGATTATTCAAGGAAGTATAGAAAACCTAGAAGAGATTGTAAAGCTTAATCAGAAAATCTTTCAGGGAATGTATGAAAACCCTCCTTATTCTTTAGAACATTATAAAGAAAAACTCTCAGACAAAAAACCTTTGATTTACTTAGCGAGAGATAATAAACAAATTATAGGAAACTCTATCGCATTTGAAAAATCCGACTCATTCTACATCTGGATACTGGGTGTTGATAAAAAGTATAGACGACAAGGAATTGCAGATAACTTCTTACAAAACACTGAAGATTTTGCTAGAGTTAACGGATTTGAGTTGGTTACTACTAAAGTTTATGAAGTTTCTAATGACATGCAAAAACTTCTTCTAAAACGAGACTATAAGATAACCGGTATTGATCTTGCACATTCTACAGAAGGAAATAATGCGATTGGTTTTGAATTAGAAATCTAAGCGTTCCAATCTTTAAATTGTTTTCCTAAACTAGGTCCTCTTTGATACAGATAATTTGAACTTAATACTTTACCGCCATAGATCTTATCTGGAAGTTTTCTATTTTTCTCATAGATCATTTTACAGATTGGTTGTCCATGTCTTAGTATGAAAGCATTATCGTTTGGTATCACTTCAAGTGTTGCTGGAGTTCCCATCACCGAACCATCTTCCCCATGTCCAAATCCACCATCAAAGAATCCTGCGTAGTGTGTTCTAAACTCGCCCTTTGTAACGTCGTATGCTGCCATCTCAGCGCTTAATTCTGGAGGAACTCTTATGAACTCTCTTGTGGTTAAAATGTAAAATTGGCCTTTATTCAACATCAGTCTGCCATCTGCAGGCCTTGTTATTCTTTCCCAGAAATCTCTTGGATCGTGATTCTTTTTCTTGCTTACTTCTACAACTTCATCTACATTCTTTGCTACATACGCCACAACATCACATTCTAAGTCTACACTCATAACTAACCCATTGTCGATTATTTCTGATGTTCTTGGTATTGCCACAGAGTCTTTA
Source organism: Candidatus Nanoarchaeia archaeon (assembly GCA_028279745.1). Lineage (GTDB taxonomy): Archaea > Nanobdellota > Nanobdellia > Woesearchaeales > JANQNC01 > JANQNC01. Next base: position 143,323 of record JANQNC010000001.1, on the reverse strand, counting down.
TCGTAAAGAAGCCCTTTGTAATTGTCATAAAGTAACCCTAGTTCTACATCCCCAATTCTTGAGTCTCCTGTAAATAGTCTTAGTTGGTTTAGTGAGTCTCCAGGATTTACGCTTGCTAAGAATGATTTTGGTATTACTTCTGCGTATAATTTTCCATTATAGTTTCTTTCGACTAGCTCGTATCTTGGGTTTCCATCTGCCAGTAATCTTGTCTGTAGGTTTATTCTTCCTGTTGAACTTTTGTTGTTTGCGTAAGCGTAAAAGTTATCTTTTAGTTTTAATGACTCATTCAATTCTACTATGTATACTGCCCCTTTTTCTAGGATAGGTTTTACTGTTAGATCCTGTTCATATAGTGTAATCTCTTTTAGTAAGTCTTCTATCTTTTCACCTTTTCTTGGCATGAAACTTCCTCTAACTCTGAATGCTCTATCACTCAATGTCAGATCTAAACTTGCTGGTTGTATCTGATCCTCTTCTATTTTTGCGTTAGAACTGATTACTCCCCCATCTATCAACGATCTTATCTCTTGCGAGGAAAATGCACCAATTTCACTTAGAGTTTCGTTAACCATTAGACCACCTTTAACAATAATCAAGTCTGCCACATCTATTTATATGTTACTATTTTAGAATAGAAATTTTTATATACTATTTATTCTGAAATTGAATCAGAGGGGTGTTAAGATGTATGGAAAATTATTTACGTTTGAAGGCGGAGAAGGCACAGGTAAAAGTTCTCAGATTAAATTAGCAAAAGAGTATCTAGAAAGTAAAGGTTACGAAGTTGTTACCAGTAGAGAACCGGGTGGAACCGAGATTTCTGAAGAGATTAGAAAGACTCTAAAACGACCCCGACAAGAGGGAATTACCATGTCCACAAGGGCAGAACTGTTATTATTCGAAGCAGCAAGAGCTCAAATCATTGATGAGAGGGTTAAACCTTGGCTTGAAGTTGGAAAAATTGTAACTTTTGACAGGTTCTATGATTCCACAACAGTTTACCAAGGCTATGCAAGAGGAATTGACATGAGCTGGATTAGAAAACTAAATCAATATGCGACTGATGGAATTAAACCAGACTTAACTTTCTTATTAGACGTATCTGTTGAAACTGGGTTTTCGAGAGTGACAACTGAAGAGTTTAACGGATTAGACCGGATGGAACAAGCAGGCAGAGAATTCCATGAAAAAGTTAGGGCAGGCTACCTAGATCTTGCTAAAAAAGAAGAAAGATTTAGAGTGATTGATACTGAACATTACGACAAAAATCTTTCTATGGAAGAAAACATCCAAAGAATTCATCTAGAAGTAAGAAAACACCTTGATGAAATATTAAAATAAAAAAATTAAAAATCGTAGTTTGGTTGCATTTCTTCGGAGATTTCCTGAGCTAACTCAGGTTCCCCTTCTTTTAATGCTTGGTTTAGATCTTTCTGTGTTGGAGGATATTGTGGTGTTAAATATAACCTCCACCATTTCCAAATCTCTTTCCTTTAACTGCTATCGCTTCTAACTGACTCATCTTACTTTCTCCGCGCCTTTACCTTTCTTTCTTAGGCCTCTGCTTTTTCTTGCTGCTGAAGTTATTCCTCTATGAGCTCTTCCTTTGTGTTGTGATTGAGTTATCCACTTTATTCTTTGGTCTTTTTTCACAACTGGATGACTTTTGTCTACCATTATGATTTCATACCAGTAGTGTTGTCCATCTTTTCCAACAAAGTAAGAATTTAGAACTTCGCAGTTTTTGTATTTAACTGCAGCTCTCATTTCAGCTACGTGTTGATAATTAATATCAAGAACTTTTACTTTTCTGTAATGCTTTGGTCGTCTTCCACCAGCAACTTGTTCTCTTTTTCTTCCGCCTCTGTTAACTCTCTGTCTAACGATTAAGAATCCTTGTTTTGCTCTGTATCCCAGAGTTCTTGCTCTGTCTATTCTTGTTGGCCTTTCAGCTCTTACGGTTACTGGTTGTTTTCTCCATTGTATGAGGTGTTTCTTGTACTCTTCCCTCATATTTTCATTTGGTTTTTTCCACATGTCTCTTAGGTATTTGTAAAATCCCATTTTGTTTACCTCTAATATAGTATATTTCAGGATTCAGGCCTCCAAATGTAAGCAGTCCCACATCTCCTAACCAAAAGAATTCGCGATCTGTTTAAAAAGGTTACCCTTAACCCTGTCAGAATTGGGTTTCAATATGAATTTTTGGATTAAATGTGTTTTCGTTTAAGTCTGGTCCCTGGATAAGCTTATAATCCAACCCAACTCCTACATTAGTGCCAAAAACATTTTTTGATAAAAGAATGTTAATTATTTTTTTATGTGGGTTAAAGTAAGGGTATTTTGATTTTGTTAATTTCCCTTCCAGCATTAAGCTGAATAAGTCATTGTTTAAAGTTAAGTTAGTATTTAGATAATACTCTTTATCATCAACTCCCACTTCTTGCGTTAAAGTGTTTTTATTCCCAACTCTTATCCCTAACGCAGTCTCTTTGTTGATAAGTTTTGTAACTTGTAAAGTAGGGCTGTTAAGAGACAAAGAAAGTCTATTCAACAAATAGATGTTCAGCAGCCGCAAATCACCGTTCAGCCCTGCATCAAGATTTGCTTCTGGCAGGATAACACTTTGCCTTACGTTTTGATCGTCCGACAGGATACCTTGGTCTATAGAAGTATTAACTCCCAAGTATCCCGAGAAATTTTTTATGTGTATTCCTTTCCTAAATTTTGATGTTAAAAATATGCTATTTTTTATTCCGCTTGTTTCATGTATCCGTAAATGTCCTATACCTATCTCTTGGATAAAAGGGAAATTATATCTTGCCATCTCGATGTAAGCGCTTTTCATTGGGTCTTTAAGGTCGGTGTTAAGTCTCCCTGCTTTAATTGTAAAGTTACCTCTTTGTAATTGAATAGATGATCTGGAGTTTGACACATCCAATTCTATACCTTCATTTTTTCTTTCATCCTCGACTAAGTCTTCTAAGTCTGGGTACATACCCGTAAACTCTCTGAATGCCTTTCCTTCAGGAGTCACGATAGTAAAAAGATATCTATCTGTTGCTATTCCATGGAAAAAGCTCACAACCCCTTGTCGTTGTTGATAAAGTGATAAAGCATCTTCGAGATTATTTGTTTTTGTTAGGTAAACATTTCCGTAATCAACAAACGCAATTCCATCTCGTTCGGTTCTTAAGAAAGATATCAGATGGTCCCCTCCAGTCTGTGAAACATGTGATTCTCCTACCCCTTTAAAGCCCAACCTTTCAGCACATTTACTTATGAAGTAGTGTATATCCGCACAAATTCCTGCTTTTCCAGTTTCATCTCTGATGGCTTCTTGTATTTCTGTTTCGGTTCTTTCATAATCCATATTAAAAATATCATCTCTTTCAAACTCATAGTTTTCTTCAGCTTCTTGCCCGATCAACGAAAGAGCGGTCAATTTTACTCTCTCAGTATTCTCAGCATATTCTTCATTTGAATCTTCTATTGAGAAATTATCACCTCTTAATAACCTGTATTTCAAATATTCTGATTGGTGTGCATATTTGTTTAACTCCATAGAAAGAGGCGTTAAAATCTTAAAAATTTCTAGCTCCCTTGTAATTGGATCTTCTATCTGTCTTGCTAAGTCATACTCCTCCTGGACATCAGCAGGCAAGTTTTGTTCTACATCAATCCTGTGATATGGCTCAAACCCTTGCATGACTGGCAAATTTTTTCTAGTCTCTTTTGAGACATCTATTTTTGTATTCAATGGTAAGCCCGCGTATGCAGTATTTGCAGCGATTAGAATAGAGTAAAATGTGTTCTTTGCTATGTGTTTCAGCTTTTGCAGGGGCGTTTCAAGGTTCACAACTCACAGGGTGCTAGATTACTATTTAAATCTTTCTTTTTTTTAACCACCTATAAGTAATAACATTGCAAAAGTTTAAATAGAACAAAAGAATACCGAAAAAAATGAAACTTATCAAGAAGGCTCTAAACACGCTGTTGGCCACATATCTGGCAACATCACTAAGTTGTAATCAGCCCCTTCAACATCTAAATCTAAACCCTATTGAAAAGTATGTCGGCAAATTAGAACAAAAAGAAAGAACAAACCAAAGAAATGTTTATTTTATATTTCAAATACACCCTTCAATAAACAGCGGAATGATACCTAAGGATGAGGAAGAGTTCATAAACAAAAATTATGCTTTTCCCAATCAAACCTCCATATACAGAATTCTTGAACATCTGCACAAAAAAGAAGATCTACAGGTTGTCTGTTGTGAAGGCGTAAAGTATCATGAAAAAAGCGATATCGAAAGACCAAACTCGTTTCAAAAAAGAATAAAACGAAAAGGGGAAGATTTTCCCTCGCTAAAAAGAAGGATCAGCGAAGAAGATTCCTTCTTGGAAAAACAAATAATAGATTTGCCCTATCTTGGAGCACAGCTTTACTGTTTAGTCGATCCAGAAACATACCTTGTTGGTTTTGAATATCAAAAAATGTTTGACTCTCACAAGAGCATCATAGAAGAACATCAAAGAAGCGGAAAAATAAATATGAGAAAAATCAAAGATATGATAACGACTCAAAGAATCAAAAGAAGCAAAGATGCACTAAACTACGCAATATCTCATTCAGACCTCCTTTACAAAAAGGGAATAACAACAAACAAAGACGTTGCAATAGTCATAGGACAGTTACATGACAAAGATTACCAAAACTTAAAATCAGATACGACATTAAACTTCAACCCAATATTCATATACCCAAAAAACAATAAAAGAAAAAATTGAAAGAATTACTCTTTCGCTTTCTCGATCTTTCTTCTGACCATCTCAGGCAATCTACCAAGTATGTAGTTGTTGTTATCATACTCAACTAGTCCCTTAAATGCAGGCAGATGTTTCAATAAAGCTTCAGTCTCTTGGATCATTATTGATCTGTATGAGTCTATTCCTGCTGGTTGTGTTCTTAACTTTGCCTCATAGAACTTTTGCACTGGGTCTGCTTGAGCGAAGTGTCTTAACACGTTAGCCATTACAGGTATGTACTCTGCTGCGAAAGGAAATTCTCCTTTTGAGAAGTCATCATAGACTTGTTTAACCTCTAACATCAGTGCTTTGTACTCCCCATCAAGACCTATTTCTGCAATCTCTTTAGGCATGTTGTATCCTACAACTGAATACATATTTCTTTGTTGCCTATCTCCTCTCTGTCTTTGAAGATCTCTATATGCCCCAATATCATAAAGTCTATCAAACATCACGTTTCCTGCTTCCATTATCTTTGGGTAAAGTTCATGACTTTGTTTTCCTTCTAGTACTTTTTGTGCTATTTTTCTTCTGTCTTCTGCAGATAACTTGCTTGCAATCTCTTTCAGTTCTGAGAATGATCTGCTTCCGTCTGATCCATTAAGCATTACACTTGCTAACACTACATCTTCTAAGTCTTCTGTTACACCAACTAGTTCTGAAGACACATCATAATGTTTGTATTCCATGCCTTTTTCCTTTGGAAGGAAATCTGCGCATATTTCTTTTAGCTTATAAGGTATTTCTGATGAGAATTCACTTTTATTTCCATACTTCATTAAATTACCGCTTACTTTCATTGCTTCTATTTGCGCAACTTTTCCAAGAACTTGCAATTCCCACAGCGGGGATGATTGCCATTCAGTTAGTTGATCTTGGAATCTTCTTGTATTCAGAGTAATCCCCAACGAAGTTGTCATGTTCTGAGGCAATAAATATCTTGCAACATCAAACGTTTTTGCTCCAATCAATGAATTCCATTCTATGTCTGTAACAGTTATGTCTGTTCTTCCAGTCTCTGATGCAATTTTTTCATTTGCTTCTTTTCTCAGATAATCTAAACTCCTTCGCAAGTGATCATTTAATCTATCATTTATTTTACCATAAAAAGCAAGTAGTTCCCCATCTAATGAAACCACAATCCCTTCCTCTTTTCTTCCTCTATACTCATAAGGCATTCCTAGAATTTCTTCTGTAAATGGTAGCGCTCTTGTTGATTGTTCTTGGTATGCCCCTTCTCTTGCTCCTTCAAAATCTTTTGTTATTCTTTGGCTCACTCCCTCTGATGCTATTCTTATTACTCCTGAATCTCTTAGTGATGCGTGCCCATAACTGATTCCCCAATCTTCAATAAATTTTCCTGCTTTTTGAATATGATCTTGTAATTCATTATACACGCCAGAACCGCTTCTTATTTTACCTGCAAGACCTGAAACAGAAATTGCATCTTGTTTTGAACTCATATCCTCAAATAATTTTAATAACCTATCTCTTGCTGTTAGACTGCTTCTTGCGTACTGTCCCATTAACAAAGCCCATAACTCTCCAGGCATCTGGTCTGTTGCGCATGTAACATTTGAGTCTATGTTAGTAAAAAAGTATGATAGTACTGTTCTTTCATCCTCGTTATAATCTGATCTTCCTCTAAATTTTCCTATTCCTGAAAAACCACTTTTGACTAATCCATCTTTATCTATTACAGAATTGACAACGTCTTGTGCTGATTCAAACTTCTTCATTATTAACCACCCCATAAATTGATAACTAACATCAAAAGTTGGAACTATTTAAAATTATCTTAATTTCATAATAAAAACATCTTGTAACTATCTATTAATGATATATTTATATAGATAATAACCACTACCTAAAGTATGGACTTAAAGGTTATCGATAGGGGGATAAGAGCGGTTGGTTTTGATCTAGACAAGACTTTATACAAGCCCGACGGGAAAGCTTCTCATATGATCGAAAAATATGTTATCCAAAAAGCGCATGAGATTCTAGGGATCCCGACTAAAGAGATAAAAGAAGGCTACAAAAAACTCTATGATGAAAAACAAAGTGTTAGACGTTCTTTATTGGCAATGGGAATTCCCGAAGGAGCAAAGATTGCTCAAGAAGCTATCGCTCAAGCGAACATAGCACAATACCTCAAAGAAGATCCAAAACTAGTTGAACTTATGAGGAAATTACACGAAGAATACGAACTATATCTAATAACAAGCAGTAAAAAAGATGATGCAATCTCAAAACTTAACGCATTAGGCATTAGTGAAACTACATTCTCGATCCCACAATACGGCAGAACTGACCACACAAGAGAAGATGGTTCTGCATTCAGATATGTTGCCACAACTTTAGGAATTTCACTGGAACAGATGATGTTTGTAGGAGATAGAGAACAGGTAGACATAGTCCCAGCTAACAGCTTAAACATACTTACAGCGCTTGTAAATGGCGAACCTAGACAAAAGACGGTTGCAGACTACAGATTAAAGGAAATATACAGTTTGGACAAAATACTGCTTCAAACCACCTAATTCTATCAAAATAGACACAATGTTTATATACTACTGACTAATACTAACATCAATCGGTTGGGGTTGGTTTGAACGTCGGTAAAGAGCAAAATGAGTTCAGACTTAAGACAATAGAAAGCTTTAAATAGTATATATCGTTACTCAACAGTGATAAAAATACAACAGATGCTGACTTTTAATCAGCAGAAAAGCACATTAAATTCCAAAAAACACCAAAACAGGCGTTATAACGGTATTTAATCCAAAATAAGCCCAAAAAGTTCCGGACTACTAAAAAGGGCTAAAATAAGGAGGAAAAAAAATGAAAAGCATAAAAGGAAAAATCGTAGCTACAACCGCTGCATTGTTAATTGCAGCTCAGGCAGCCATGCCTTTTACAATGGCAGAATTCTACAACAAGCTAGTTGAAAAATTCCCTACCGCTCAACAAACTGACAGTCTTAAGACAAAACAGTATGAGTATGATAGAAATGGCAATTTCCAAGAGATGAACCAATGTATAATGGTCAACGCAGACAGCGAACCAGAAATGGTATTCCAAGCAGGATACATAAGTTTCGCAGATGACTCAACAGCAGCATTGCAAGACTCTGCAACATATGAAAACTCATTATACTTCAAAGCAATCGATACTTCAGCTAACCTAGACAGCGCAGTTAGTGAAGTTGAAAAAGATTTGAAAGGTATCGAAGATGTTGTTAATGGCATTGGCATTGAGCAGCCAGCTCAAAATCCAGAATATGGATTGACAGCAGCACCTAACCCTGCAAACCCGTCAACAAATGTAATATTTGATTTGGATAATGCAGGAGATGTAAAGATAGGTGTCTATGATACAAAAGGAAGAATGATTGAAAACCTTGTTAACGGCAAACTAGACGCAGGAAGATACACTGTGGGATGGAATGCAAACGATCTTTCATCTGGCACATACTTAGTCAGAATGGAAACAGACAAGGGCGTCCAAACACAAAGAATAAACTTGGTGAGGTAAGAACAATGAAAAAACTAACACTAATATTAACAATATTGATGGCAATGACAGCAGTGTTCGCTTTGCCAGACCTAACCGTTGATGACATGGATGTAAGTCTAGTTGATCCTGCAATCGCAGATTCAAACACCTTACTAGTAATTGACCTTGCAAACAACGGAAACGAAACAGCTAATATGTTTAATTACACCGTAAGTGTTGATAACTCAGTTATAGCTACAAGAACAATCCCTGTTTTTGCAGATAACTCAGCAACAACACACAACATAGAAGTATATTTTAACCAAAGTGCAACATACAACGTTACAGTTTCAATGGATCCTGAAAACACAGTTACAGAAGAAGATGAAACAAACAACGACTTTGTATTTGTACTAAATGTAGAAGAGCCAGTTATGAACGTTACAATGAATGATGTTGTAATATCAGGAGTTGCTGGTCAGACAGTTACAGGAGTTCTAAGCGTACAAAACGTTGGAAATGATGAAGTTACTGTTGGATTATCAAGCACAGGACTAACTGGAAACACAACAATCGGATCTTCAAGTGTTCAATTCACACCACAATCCACAAACCTGGCAGTTGGCCAAACAAAACCTATCCAAGTACAAGTAACAATACCTTCAGGTATTGCAGATGGTGCTTACGTAGGAACACTTACAGGCGCATTTAACGGCGGAGCTGATACATCAGATATAACATTGAATGTTGTTCCACCTGTAGCAGACTTCAAGTTTGAAGATAGCTCAGTTAGCCTAAGTGGAAGCTGGAACGAATCATTGAATGCAACATTTACAATAAACAACACAGGATCAGCTGATGTTATGGTTAACCTTTCAGAAACAGTATCTGATCTAGACCTTGTATTTGATCAAGACTCATTCTTAGTTCAAGCAGGAGCTTCAAGAGATGTTTTAGTTACACTAGCAGCTTCAGACAGCCTAGATGCTGAGACATACACAGGTACAATAAGAGCTGAAGGAGCAGGAATCACAAAAACAATCCCTGTAACAGTTGAGCTTGAAAGTAAACTAAGTATCTACGATGTTGACATGATAATTGATGGAGACACAACCTCAATAAACGAAGGAGATAACGAAAAGGTATCACCTGACGAAGAGATCGAGTTTGAAGTTGTTGTTAAGAACTTATTTACAGATGATGAAAATGTTGACATAAGAAGCATCGATGTTAAGATTGAGATAGATCCTCTTGACGATGATGACTGGGATGACTCAGAATCAGAATCAGTTGGAAAACTTGACCCTGGCGAAAGAAACAAGGATGATGACGAAAAAGCTAAGTTCTCATTTAAGGTTGACAGCGATGTTAGAAATGATGACAAATACCAAGTTTTAATCACAGCAACAGGAACTGATGATAACGATGTTGAGCACGAAGATGTTCTGAACTTCACTCTAGAGATAGACAGAGAAGAAGATGAACTAACCTTTGAAACATTAAGAGTTACACCTGACGAGCTTGCTTGTGATGAAACAAGCATTGAGATTGAAGTTGAGATGAAGAACACAGGTTCAAATGATCAAAACAACATCGAGCTTTCAATCGAAAATTCAAAACTAGGTATTGATATCGAAGAAGACAATATTGACCTAGATGAAGGCGATAAATGGGACGATACTTTCACATTAAACATTGACGAAGTTAGTGCTGACGATTACACAATAATTGTTAAGGCTAAAAACGACGATGTTAGTGAAACAGAAACCCTAAAACTAACAGTTAAAGAATGCGGATCAGACTCTACATCCGGATCATCTGACCAAACAACCTCGACAGGTACAACACCTGGCGGAGTTGGAGTAATCGGTTCAGACATTACTGTTGGCGGTAACGGACAAGGCGGAGCAGCTATTGCTGAGTACGTTGAGGAAGTTAACTGGGAAGGTATCGCTTTGACAACAGTTCTTGTATTAGCAATTGTTGGATTCATCGGCCTAGGAATATTCTTAGTAATGAGATACTGGTAAACCCAGTATTCTTTTATTTATTTTTTTAAAATGAACACAAAAACACTTATGAAAGCTTTACTTGTTTTACTGATTGGATTAGTTGCAACTATAGGCTTACTCATACTTTTACCAGGTGAAAAAGTTAGTGATGATGATCTTTCTCACCTTAATGGATTTTACAAAGTAGATTATTTTGACGGTTACAACACAGCTTATAGAGATAGTGAAGGGTGCGATAACACTTACAAAGGCGTTTTGCTTACAAACGGCGATAAGATTATTAAGGCAAGGCTTCTTAATAATGTATATTGCGAATGGTGCGGCAAAAATGAATTCCCACCAAATCCAAAACCTTCCAGCCAAGTTAATTTAGAAGTTGAAGGTAACAAAGAGAACTACAACGCAGACCTTTTATTCGAAGGCACAGGTGTTGAAGTTATTGATTTGAAAATTGTTCAATAGAAAATGGAAAACTACACTCTTATGAAAAAAATTGATAACTTTCTGAATGAACTAAAGAAAGAAGGAATAATAAGATCTGACTTCGGAGACATAAGCGATACTGTTGGAGAAATTGGTGTCGGACCAAGTCTTGGACCAATAGCTGAAAACATAGGCCACACAGTACACCCTGCAGGGTTTACTGACCCTAACTTTCAAGGATTCATACAACACGACATTCCTGACCCTACAGAACATTACCCAAAAAAAGATTACGACTAGAAAGATTAAATCTTTAGCTCTTCTCCATCAATAGTTATCTTAGGATTCTTTAGAACTTGATCATAATGTATGATTGCTTTTATTGTGCCGCCAAACCAATAATTGCTTCCTAAAGCAAAATGACATGTATCTAATGTTTTCTCATCAATCAAAGTACTGCCGATTATCTTAGCTCCAGGATTCATTCCTATCCCTAACTCCCCAACTCTTCTGATCCCCCAAGGATATTTTGCTCTTTTTTCTGCTGCTTGTAACGATTTATCTAATAGCTCTGCTTCTTTTCCTCCAGATATATCCACCACAGAACCGTCTTCAACAGTCATCTTTATAGGAGTCTTGATCAATTTTGTGCCTCTATCGTTTCTCATACTTCCATCTATCACTATTGTGCCTTCTACTTTTTTCTTATCAGGCGCTAGATAAACTTCTCCTACAGGTATGTTTCCGCCAGAGCCTTCTTTTGTGTAGTCTCCAGATACGCTTATTGCACCGTGATGTTTTATTCTCAGATTGACATCTGTGCCTGCAGGAGTTGTAACATTTACATCTGTACCTGCATCTAATTTTTCTTTTACTGCCTGCATTCTCATCTGCAGGTCTGTATAATCGATATCTACAGCTTTCACAAAGCTTTCAAAATGTTTATTTGGTAATCCTCCTAAACTTGTTGATGATGTAAACTTGTATCCTCTTGCTTTTACTAGTTTTCTATAACTTTTTTCTCCTTCTTTTAATGACCCTAATTTATTCGTTAATGACATTAATACAATACTTCCTTTTGGCATTGATCCTAATGCTTCAACTACTCTTTCATCTGCTAGCCTGGGATTAGGATTCTTCTGTAAGATTGTCTTAAGATCTAGATCTAATGATTGTGCTGCTAGACAGTATGCTCCTGCCACCATAGCTGCAACACTTTTCTTTCCTTCACCTAAATCACTCACCAACAGAATTTCATCATCTGGTTTTGCATCTAGGCATTGCTTGAACACTCGTTTGAAATAGTACGCATTCTCTTTCACAACATCAAACAGTTTTTGTTTTGTCAAGAATTGCATCAGCTCTTTACAGTCCATAACTGTTCCCAAGGGTTAACTGTATAAAAAGGTTGCTATTTATGGTTCAGAAGGAATATTGATGAGTCTGCTGATTGGATCGACAAGATTATGTTGATACAGAATGAAACTAAGATAGAATTTTCACTATTCATCAGGTTAAGTCCTTCTGATCTTATTTTCTGGTAGTCTTTGTTTCTTTTGATAAAATCTTTAGCACTTAGTGAAGTAAATCCATTAAACTGGTCTGAAAAGAATTTGTTTGTCTTGTTAAGGAAGTTTATACTTTTTGGAGAATATTTTTTACCAGATCCAAGATTAAGATACATAAGGTAGTAATTTCTTGCCACATTCCATAAACATATTGAAATGTTATAGTAAGGAAAATGTTGATTATCAAGTAATTTCTGATTTTTGATTATTTTCAAAATCAGATCTCTCTGTTTTAACACATTATTTCTGAATTGAAGGATCTCATTTTTAGAATTTGTTTGTTTAGCTTTTATGTCTTCACCCAAGATAGTTTGCATTGTCTTTATTGTATGGATTATTCTTCTTATGTGAGAAGTTATGTCTGTTGACTCTCCTTTGTGTATGTATTTTATGGTACAACCTGATTCATTAACATCTAAAACTTCAAAACCGTATAATGAGTCAACTGCTTTCTGAAGATCAGGGATGACTCTTTTATCTGTAAAGTCAACATTTATCTCATCAAACCCGCCCCTATATAACCCGCCAATAATACTTCTATAACTTTCAGAAGTGTCAAAATCTAAATTTATACTTGCGGTTTTAACATAGTTTGAATCACCTGCTTTGATTAAAAGATCATTTTCTTCTTCATTTACATCTACCTCTTCTCCTGCTTTCAACCCATGGAATTCTACCCATTCTTTAGGTAAAGAGATTGTTAATGCTCCTTTACCTTGCTTGATCAATTTCCTCTTCATAATATATAGAAATGAAGCATTATTTATATAACTTTCTATTATTTATATTCAGAATATAAATAATATAAGCTAATTATAAGACTTAATCAGATATCCCTAACAAGAGATGAAAGACGTTTGTTTTTATGTATACAGAGTAGGAGAAAAGAGACTATTTGGAAATTCTCATTATATCTATAGAAGAAACTCTGACTTGGTAACTAAAGTTGCAGAAAAAAGATTCAGTCTAAATGACCTAGCTAAAGAGATTGCAAACTGGTCTATAAAATCACATAGAACCGATATAGAAGAAACAAATAAAGGCACAGAAAGCAGTAGTAGAAAACATTTACTCCAACACACTAAATTAGAAACCAAACACTACAAATTCAATATATGCTATGATGGACCTGAAACAACAATTATCAAGAAAAGGTTACCTCCTCAAACCAGTTCCATCACACAATATCAAGGTAAAAAAATAGACATTCACAACCTCGAAAAAAAAGAAAGAAAAGAACTAGAAGAATTAGTTGTTGAAATTATTAACACACCCATAAAAGACGAATGTGATTATGATTACTAAAAAATGCACAGACTAAACTTTTGCACAAGCTTATGTCTCCCAAAAGAGATCGAGGGATACAAAGTGAGAGGAATCAACGCAATTTACGAGTTTGAAGAAGCTTTTGTTGTTCCTATGGCAAGACCTCACACACCATTTCACATTCTTTACGCTTCAAGACCAATAACTTTAGATGGAAAAATTCTAAAATTTGAAGACCTAGACACAAAAGAAAAAGTAGACGAAGTTTCAGAAAGTGCAATTGCTCCCGATTCTTCAGTTGACCCAGACAAAAGATACGATCCTTTGGCGAAAAATAGAGATAAAAACATTGCTTATATTGCAGAAGCACTACTAAGGGAAGGTTTCAAAGAGGTTGTTATTTGGTCTAATAACGGAATCGGAAATGAGACCCAGATTGAATCCGAAAATGAAGGCATCATAAGAGGTGAAGACAACATTGTATTTGCATGCAAACTAGACGGAAAAGTTTACAAAGAACACAATAGAAATCTTAAATCGACTTATCAAAAGATAGCTCACGATCACACACACATTGCACCAGATACAATAGGATTTGGTAGAAAAATTGCTAAAGAGCTAGACAGGATGCATTATTCCAAAATAGTTGGCAAGTACGATCGATTTAGGAAAACTGTACAAATAGACGCTACTTTTCTTCCTTGTATTTCTATTTGTATTATTGACAAGCACACAGATCTTTCAAACTTAAAACATACCTTCCACCCTTCAAGAAACTCAATATTTCCAAAAAACATAGACCCTGCAGGCTTTGCTAAAAACATAGTTCAAAAAGTAAGCAAAGAAAGATTAGGAATTGACTTTACACAAAAAGAAGTGTATCAAGAACAGACTAAAAGAACTATCGAATTATACAATAGAATTCTCAAATAACTCATTCTGTCATAGATAAATTTAAATATACACCCTCAAAATATCAGCTTTATGAAGATTAAGTTTCCAGATGGGAGTGAAAAAGATTTCAGTCAGGGAGTTAATGGTTTAGAGATAGCTCAATCAATTTCAGAAGGTTTAGCTAGAGCTGCAGTTGCAGTTAACGTTAATGGCAATGTTCAAGACTTAACAACTCCCATAGAACACGACTCAGATGTTCAAATTCTTACATTCAAAGATGAGGAAGGCATAGAAGTATTCAGACATTCATCTGCTCACATCTTAGCAGCAGCAGTAATAAAACTTTATCCTGAAGCTAAGCCTACAATAGGCCCCACGGTGGAAGAAGGTTTCTATTACGATTTTGATATGCCACCTATAACACCAGAAGATCTTCCGAAGATTGAAGAAGAGATGAAAAAAATCATTAAAGAAAAGCTTCCTTTTGAGAGAAAAGAAGTTTCTAAAGAAGAAGCAGAAGTAATGTTCCAAGATAATCCTTACAAAGCACAATTAATCCAAGAATTACCCGACGACGAAACTGTTTCTATCTACACGATGGGCAATTTCTCAGACCTATGCCGAGGCCCCCATGTGATAAACACCGGAAAAGTTAAGGCAATGAAGCTTATGAAGGTCGCAGGTGCTTACTGGAAAGGTGATGCTGACAATACTCAGTTACAAAGAATTTATGGTATCTCATATCCTGACAAAAAAGAACTAAAACAATACCTAAATTTACTAGAAGAGGCTGCTAAGAGAGATCATAGAAAGATTGGCAAAGAGATGGACCTTTACAGTTTCCATGAAGAAGCGCCAGGTATGCCTTTCTTCCACGCTAAAGGTTCATTCATCTGGAATACATTACATGAGTTTGTTAAAGAGCTGATGATCCAAAGGAATTATGAAATCAACAAAACTCCAATCATTCTTAACAAAGAACTTTGGTTACAATCTGGACACTGGGATCACTATCAAGAAAATATGTATTTCACTAAAGTAGATAAACAGGATTATGCTGTTAAACCGATGAACTGCCCAGGAAACATTCTTGTCTACAAGACAAAAGCACATTCCTACAGAGATTTGCCGATAAGAGCTGGAGAATTTGGATTAGTTCACAGGCATGAATTATCAGGCGTACTATCTGGCTTGTTCAGAGTAAGAGCGTTTACTCAGGATGACGCTCACGTTTTCTGTACTGAAGACCAAATCAAGGACGAAATAAAGGATCTAATCAATTTCATAGACGAAGTTTACACAGTGTTTGGTTTCGAATACGATATCGAACTCTCAACCAAGCCAGAAAAAGCAATGGGTAATGAAGAACTATGGGAGCTAGCAGAAACTAAGTTAAAAGAAGTCTTAGATGAAACAAAAAAAGATTACAAGATCAACGAAGGAGATGGTGCTTTTTATGGTCCTAAGATTGACTTTCATCTAAAGGATGCTATCGGTAGGACTTGGCAATGTGGCACCATCCAATTAGATTTCCAGATGCCTGAAAAGTTTGACTTAACTTACGAAGGTTCTGATAGCAACAAACATAGGCCTGTTATGCTTCATAGAGTTATTGTTGGAAGTTTAGAAAGATTTATTGGCATTCTAGTAGAACATTATGCAGGTAAGTTCCCTCTTTGGATTAACCCTGAACAAGTTAGGATCTTACCTATAGCTGACAGACACGTTAAGTATTCTGAAGAAGTTAAGAAAGAGTTGACTAATGCTGGCTTAAGAGTTACAATCGATGAAAGAGCTATGACAACTTCTAAGAAAGTTAGAGAAGCTGAACTTGCTCACGTTAATTACATTCTAGTTATAGGCGACAAAGAAGAAGAGAATAAAACCGTTAACGTAAGAACTAGAGATAATGAAGTTAAAGGTGAATCTGAAGTTGCTGACTTTGCTTCTCAACTTATTGAAGAAGTTATCAGTAAGAAATAATTTAATTCTTAAATCCGTTAGGTTTCCAACCATTCTTTTCTGCTTTTCTATAAGCTCTCCAGTACATTGTCTGTCCTTCTCGTGTAGGATAATCTCCTGTGAAACAGGAATCACAAAAATCTTTTCTTCCTAAAAGTTCAGAGCATGACTCCACTGCATCCCTCATATCTTCGTTAGAGTTGTAATGTAAAAAGTCTGCTGCAATTGCTTCTCTCACTTGAGATATGGTTTTATTTGATGCTATTAGTTCATCAAGCGTTGGCATGTTTATACCATAGAAGCAAGGGAACCTATTAGGGGATGCCGCAACTAACCAATTAACTTTACTTGCGCCACCAACTTCTTTTACATATTGTGTTATTTCTTTACTTGTAGTTCCTCTAACTATGCTGTCATCAACTAAATAAACACTTTTTCCTTTAAAAAGTCTGTGAGATACATCAAATTTAAACTTTACTTTCTCTAGTTTGTCTCCTTCTGCTATAAATGATCTGAATGCTCCGACTTTTATTAATACGTCACTCATAGGAACAAATTGGTTATACGTGTTGTACAATGCCTCCTGTACTGAATTTGCTATTGGTATCCCTGTTCCCGGCACAGGTGCGATTACTGGCTCCAACCCATTAGCAATATCTTTTTGCATCTCTTGATACACTTCAGGGTTTGATCCTAGTTTCTCACCCAAAGAGTTACGTGAAGTTTGGATCATTATGTCCTCAAATCTCCCCCCTGTATTCATGAAGTATATTGCTTCAAATATGCAGCAGGATTTCTTTTTTGATTCGGCAAACTTATGTTTGGTTACCTTATTCTTTCTTGCGACCAACATATGTCCAGGCTCTAACATCTTTATGTCTGAATCGCCAACCCTTCCAGAAAAGGTTTTTAGTAGTGCATCTGTCTGTGATGCAAATGCAAAAACTTCATCGTCTTCAAAATAGCATAAAGGTCTTATCCCTTGGGGATCTCTCACAGCTATCAGTTGTGCATTAGTATCTAAGAACCCGAAAGAGTATGAAGGTGTGAACTCTTTTTTGCTTAGCTCGCTAAAAATATTTACGTAATCATCTATGCTTGGAATGTTGTCAAAATCTTTCAGTGCTCTTGCAAGCATGATTCTTGCATACTCCGTATCCATGTCTGACCTTTTTATGTAGTTTGCTTTATCTCCTCTGAGTTGGTTTTTCATGTGATCTTTATACATTGTTCCATTGTGAACCAATGAGAATTGTTTGAATGCTCTGTCATGTCTTGTTACGACTGGATGTCCTTCTTTCTTTTTTCCTTCTGTTTTGTACCTGTTGTGCGAAGTTGCAACTTTGGCGTTGTTAGTTCTGATCAAATTTTTGAATTCATAAGATTCAGGTGTGCCGAACGCAGTTAAGAAAGAACCTTCATTCACTAAGACATTAAATGGATCTCTGTCTTTCCTTGGTGCTCGCTTATACCAACTCATACCCGAATAGAAATCTCCTCTGTTCTGCTGTGCAACCCCTATCCTGTGAGCATAAAGAAGAGCATTCAGTCTATTTCGTTTATGATTCTTAATATACACCCCTCCAATCCCGCACATATTTCTAAAACTAGAAACTAGATCTTATATAAACTTTTCTGGAGTAGTGACAGAACTAACAGATTGATGCTACGTAATCTTTCAAACCTTGTGTGTTTGATTCCAGTCTATTGACATCTGATTCTAACTCTTCTCTTAGCCCAAGAACATCGTCGGAACCTGCTTTTTTCAACTGTGCAGGATAGTTTTTAATGAAATTATCTACAGAACTTATCGCTTCTTTTCCTTTGTCTACTGCGTCTTCTGCGTTCATTACGGATTCGTCAAACTCTTGCATCCTTCCACATACATTGTCTCCTATGTTAAATGAGGATACTCTCATCTTGTCTCTTGATCTAAACATGTTAAGTTTGAATTTAACCAATAATATTGCTGCTTCAACATCTTGTGAACTGTCCATGCTTTCCAATTTTGATTCTAATCCTTCATAATCAAATATCAATCCTTCAAAGTGTTGAGGTAATACTTTTCCTTCTACAACATCGTATTTATCGTCCACAAACTTTATATCATCTAAAGCTTTACCAAAATCATAGCTGCTTTTTGGGACTATAACCTCACTATCAGACCCACACCCAACTAGTAAGAACATCACCAACAAAGCAACTATTGTTATTCTTTTCATTTTCTTAATTTACCTTTTATCATTTATAAACTTATATGTAATCTTTTATCTTATGCTTGAATTCTTCATGCACTAACCATAATATCAAGAGTATTGCATCCAACCCGAATAAGTGATCGAGTGAAATAAATGTTCTTGGCATCTGAAATGCGGAGAAGGGCCACAATGGCATGTACGCTCCCCCTAATACAAAAAAGTCTAGTGTTATGTGGAATGCATAACCAAAAAATATTATTGCAAATAGCATTGATGCTTTTTCTTTTTTCATAAAATGTAACAGCCATGCAACCCCTAAGAACAGTGCTGCAAATATGTATGCATGTGTTACACCCGCATGAAAATTCACGTTAGTTCCAAATATAAAATTGTATGCCCATGTAAATGGCATATCTACATCTGGCAGTAATCCTGCTATTCCTCCTACCAGCACCATCCATCTTGGAAACTTCTTTAGATGATGTTTTGGCAAGAAGTAATCTCTAAATAGGTCTATTGCGATTATTGTCAATAATACGTGTACTACTGCTGTCGGCATATTATAATTTTAGAACTTTCTATTTAAAAAGGTTTTTCTATTTCTTATGAATCCTGATCAAAAAGATAGTTGCAACTATTATCATCGGCAATGTCAACCATTGTCCCGCGTTCAGGTTCAAAAACACCCAACCGACATCTTTAAAGAACTCCACACTAAATCTCAAAATCCCATACATCAACACAAATGTCCAGAAATTAGTTCCTTTCTTACTACTTTTACCATTTACAAACATCAATGTTCCGAATATTACTAGATTCTTGAACGCTTCATACAGTTGTGATGGATGTCTACACCCTTCATACCCTTGAAAAATAACACACCAATTTACATCGGTTATCTTTCCAACCAGTTCCCCGTTGATAAAGTTAGCTATACGACCGAAGAATAAAGCCAAAGATCCCGGAATCACTGCTAAGTCTGCAACATCATAAAACTTGAACTTATTTTTCTTGCAAAACAGTATCACTCCAGCTATTAGCCCAACTAGTGCACCATGAAAACTTAATCCTCCTTTCCATATCTGGAATATTTCTATAAGATTATTGAGGTAATAGGCAGGATTGTAAAACAATACATGAAATAGTCTTGCTCCGATTATATCTCCTATTACCATATAGATGATCAAGTCTGCTGTTTTGTCTCTATCCAACCTCTTTAATCCTTTCTTCTTCGCTAGCCAAGGAATCATCAAGTAAACAAGTAAGAATCCTAACGCATAAATAATCCCATAATAATAAATTTGGAAATTCCCTATGCTGAATGCTACTGAATCTATGTTGTGTACAAACATACTGTAAAAATAGTTGACTTATTTTAAAAACCTTGCTAAAAACCATACTTTTATAAAATAAAAATCCAAACATAACTCCATAATTAATGTGAGGTGAGATAAAACATGTTGAAATATTTATTTGTCGTATTCGCTTTATTGCTTTTGACAGGTTGTGCACAATCTGTTGACAACGCTGATGAAGCTAAAGATACAACCAATGTAACTGAAACAAACGAAGTTGACACAAGCGATGTTGAAGCAGACATCGAAGGTCTTGACTCTCTAGACGATGATCTTGATCTTAGCGAATTAGATGATCTTGACAAAGAGCTTGACAGCATAGTGCTTGAATAAGGATCACTATAATTTTTTATTTTTCATCAAAAATTTGTTTACAAATTTTTGGGAATACTGCAAATTTAAAATTTGCAGATATTTATAACCAACTCGTAACAATTCTACCGTCGGTAAAATAGTAACATTTATATTCTACTTATATTAGGAATACCCAACTAAGAGGGGTGGGATTAATATCTTAATTCTACTTTGAAAAACACTAAAAAGGTGATGCGAAAATGATAACAGAAAAAAGAAGATTAGAATTACATCAAGAAGGACTTCTTGCTCTTGCAAAACAAAAAGAGCCCAAATTTACAGACATCTGGTTTCCCTACACTTCAGGTGAAATTGGCAATTACTACATTCAAAGTATTGCTGTAGAAAATGATGGTCAAGATTATCATAATGCAATAAATGCTGTTTGCGAGATTATTGAAGGAACAATTGGTTTAGATGGTTTTGATGCAATTGCTGGAGGAGAAACCAGAGATTGGGATTTCTCAAATCCTGTTGCTTACGCTTTAAAGAAACCCCACATAAAACTTTACAAAGAGAAGAAACCAATTGGATTGATCAAAGACAAAAGAGTTATTCTTGTTCCTGATCTGAACAATGAAGGTTCATCCATACGAGATTATTGGGTCCCTCAGATTAAGGACAATGGCGGGGAAGTTGTTCATGTTTACCCTTATGTTGAAAGGATGGAAGATGGACTCAAAGTACTAGAAGAACTTAAAATTCCAAGTGATGCAGTCGTTCCTTTTGACGGCAATGCTTGGACTTTCTTAATGGACAAAGGAATAGTAACAACTGCCATTTATGATTCTTTAATGGACAGGTTAAAAGACAAGAGAGCTTGGGCTCACAACGCGTTAAGACTTCACACCGGAAAGTTAGAAGAGATGTTAAAAGATGAGAAAACAAGAAAGAAGGGTGAAAAGATTCTTAATGTTGGTTACCCCGAGCTTAAAGAAGAACTTTTAGAAAAGATGAAAGTAGGGGGCTATGAACACCAGTTCAGCTAAGAATGGTAAAACAAATCATAAACGAACCTGGCAGAACTTTTCAGGAGTACAGTTTGCTTACTGGTTTAACTAAACTTGGTTGTGAAATTCCTGCAATTTCTTTAGAGACTAAGCTTACTGACAAACTTAAGCTTAAGACTCCTACGTTAAGTGCTGCTATGAGTTCTGTTACTGGTTATGATATGGCTTTAGAGCTAAGTAAAGAAGGAGGCATGGGAATTTTACCTGCTGCTTTACCTATAGATAGACAGGAGAAGATCATTAGAGACATTAAGACTTATGAGATGAATTTCGTTGAGGATCCTGTTATAGCGAATGAAAATGACTCTGTCGAATCAGTTATTGAGTTAATTGAAAGACACGGTTATTCTAAAATTCCTGTTACCGACAGAAATAATCTTTTACTTGGTGTTTTTGATCAACAAGAATACTGGAACAGTGAAGTTAGCAGTGATGAAAGAGTAACTCAAGCTATGACCCCTTTCAAAAGGGAAAGCCAAGACCCAATAGCTTATTGCAATAACCCAAATATTTCTGTTGATGAAGCTAAAGCGATGATTAAAGAAAAAGATGCTAACTACTTAGTTGTATTGGATGAACAAGATAGATTAGTTAAGTTAGCTTTTGAGAAGGATATTGAAACACTTCAAGTTGGAGCAGCAATCAGAACTCATAAAGGTTGGGAGAAAAGAGTTGAGAAATGTGTTGCTGCAGGTGTTGACTTAATTGTTGTTGATTCTTCTGATGCTTACAGCGAGTTTGCAAGTAATGTTCTTGACAGATACAAAGATATGAAAACAGGAGTTCCTATCTGTGTTGGAAATGTCATTACATACAACGGTGCCCTTTACTTAATGAAGCACGGTGCAGACATTATTAAGACAGGTATGTCTTCTGGTTCTATTTGCAGCACTCAAAGAGAAAAAGCTACTGGAAGAGCACCATTCACTGCTCTGTTAGAAGCTAATAGAGCAAGAGAAGATTACCTAAAAGAACATAATCGCCTTGTAAGAATCATTTCTGACGGGGGAATTTCTAGTCCTGCTGATATGATTATTGCATTAACAGTTGCAGATGCTATAATGATGGGTGGTTACTTTAATCATTTCTACGAAGCAGCAGGTGAAAAGCTAGACAAAGACGGTAAAGAAACCAAAAACGAGAATAAGATGGTTGAAGTTGTTACTTATGGCGAAGGTTCTAAGAGAGCTCAGAATCTTGAACGTTACGGACACATTACAAGAAAAACTTTCTTTGCTGAAGGTGAAGAAGGCACAGTTCTCTACAAAGGGAGACTTAAGCCAAACTTTAATGTTGACATGACTAAGATAAAAGCTGCTCTAGTTAACTCAGGCAGTATGAACTTAAACGAATTTAGAGAGAATGCAGTTATAGAATTAAATTCTCCGACAACAAGTCAGATCGTGAGTAACACTCACAGCATGACTGTAAAAAAATAACGAAGGTGAAATAATGGCAATACAAAATGTATTTGACGAAATAAAAGATATTAGTGTGATAGAAGCGCTAGCTGAAAATTATTCAGGCAGCTATTCTCCAAGCTCTTTTGAAGATGTACTACTTCCAATAATTGAAGCTAATCAGGTTTTAGTTGTTGCAGGAGGTTACTTTGGTGATGAAGGTAAAGGAAAAATAACTGATGCTATTGCCAATAATGAGCTAGTTCAATTGATTGCAAGATTTAACTCAGGAGAGAATGCAGGCCACACTGTTATGTTAGATGGTAAAAAATATGTTTTCAACCTAACGCCTTCTGGAATTCTTACTGGAAAAGTTAATGCAATCGGTTCTGAGTGTGTTATGGATCCTATCAACTACATGGAGAAAGAGATTAGCCAGTTAGTTAATGCAGGTATCGACTACAAAGATAAATTATTTGTAGGTAATGTTCATGTTGTTGGACCTCAACATAAGGTTTTGGATTTTGCATTAAATCCTCCAAACTCGTCTACTTTGATGGGTATGTCTTACATTCATGCTTCTAAAGCTATGAAAAGAGGATTAAGATTAGATCATTTATTTAATTCTACAGATGAACAAGCTAAAAGACTTACTAAAGAGCTTAATATCTATGAAGCTCTGATGAAACACAATGACAAAGATGAACAGGAAGTTATTGATGGCTTGGATGCAATGGTTGCTAAAGGCACCAGAAAAGTTCCTGCTCACATGTATGACTTTTTGAAAGCTGGAGATGTTAAGAAAAAAGTTGAATACTTGATATCTCTTTATGAGGAGAAGGTTGTTAAAAACTCTGATTTCCCGAAGAGAGCTGATGTTGCTAAGATGTTTAGGGAGAATCTAGAGAAAGGCAATAAAGGTTTGATTGAATCACCTCAGTCATTCAATCTTTCTAACGCTACTGAGAAGCATTGGCCTTCTTCAACATCTGCACAGACTCATGCTGCAGGAGTTATCGCTTCTGCTTTGTATAACACAACAAAGTACAAGACTGCAGTGATCAATGTTTTCAAGACACCTGCAGATTCAAGAGTTGGTATTGGTGCAAACCCTTCATCGTTTGTTCCACAAGACCATTTCTCTAAGGCAAACATTGATTCTTTGAATGAGCTTGAGGGTTGTGAAGACTTTGATAGAATACAAAAAGCATATTTTGAAAGTGTGGGTAAGAACGGAGTTCTTAATCCTGTAAGTTACAAGGATGAATCTGGTGAATTCCGGATTAATGAAGCTATGGCTATCGCTTCTTCAAGAAACTTTGGTGAGAAAGGAGCTACAACAGGCAAGCCAAGAGTTACTGGTGTGTTTGATTGTTTGTCTGCAGCTGTTGTTAATGAAGTTCAAGGACCCTTCACCTCAATATCCGCTTTAGATAGAGGAGATGACCAAGATTATGTTGGGTTAACAGTTGGTTATGTTTATCACAACCCATCTGGCGAAGGTGCTGAGTCAGGAGGTAAGATTTACAAGAATGGAGATATAATAAAAGTTGGCGACCCTTACCCTTGTGATCAAGTTCTAAAACATTGTTATGGAATTACAAAAGTCATGCCTGGTTGGAAGGACACACCTATTGGTGTCGGGAAAAGAGATCCAAATGATCCTTTACCTCAGACTGTTCAGAACTTTATTGGTGCAGTAGAAAAATTAACTGGCTTAGAAGTAATTTCAGTTGGGAATGGTCCAGAAACGGATAACTTAATTTATGTTAAAAAGGGAGAGTAGGTGATAAATTGATTACGACAAAAGATGACGTTGCAGCAGTGTTTCAAAAAAATGACATAAATATTGCCGTTTTCAACTACAGAGGCAATAACCATCCTTACCTTGATGGCAGCAATAACTTTGTTAAGGGAAAGATCGACAAAAGCGGAGTGATATATGTAATGGATAATGACACCCAAGTAAGTAATGTGACTTATCCTTCATACATGCAGGTTCTTTGCCACAGAAGGATCTATGAATGTCTTGGTGAACTCACACCCATACTAAACGACACCGCTTTTGATACTTTAGAAAAACACACTGAAGGGATTCAAAAATTAGTTATACATATTTCTGAAGAGTTAAGTAAAGGTGATGCAAAAGACGTTTATGATTACTTCAACCGAGTTTATCAAGCACACCCTAAAATGAACTTTTTGGTTTTAGACAATAACCCTCAGAAAATAAATAAAATAAAAAATTTTGAAACAATAAATGGAGGAATACAATAAAATGACCGATAACTCAATCTATCAATCTGCCCTATCAGGAAGATACGCCGATAAAGCGATGCAAAAAATATTCTCTAATGATTTTAAATTTCAGACTTGGAGAAAATGTTGGATCGATTTAGCTGAAGCAGAGAAAGAGTTAGGCTTAACCCAGATAACAGACAATATGATCAAGGAGATGTATGACGCTGTAACAAACATTGATTATGATGTTGCAAAAAAAAGAGAAAAAGAAACAAGACATGACGTCATGTCTCACGTATATGAATATGGTCTTCACTGCCCCGAAGCTAAAGGCATTATACATTTGGGCGCAACTTCCCAATATGTGTGTTGCAATACAGATCTTATACAGCAAAAAGAAGCTTTAACCCTTGTCAAAAAGGACTTAGTTAACACAATTTACAATCTTTCTAAGTTTGCTAAAGATCATAAGAATTTAGCTACTTTGGGTTTTACTCACTATCAGCCCGGTCAACCCACAACTGTTGGAAAAAGAAATACTCTTTACATACAGGATCTTTTAATGGATCTCGAGCAAATTGAGCATTTAGAAAGTATTTTCAAGGCAAGAGGCGCCAAAGGAACTGTAGGAACACAAGCTTCATATCTTACACTTTTTGACGGAAATCATGGAAAAGTTAAGAAGTTGGATGAGCTTGTTACAAAAAAATTAGGATTTAGTGAATCTTACCCTGTTACGGGTCAAACTTATTCAAGAAAGTTTGACACAATGGTCTCTAGCGTTCTTGCAGGCATTGCTTCTTCAGCAAGTAAGTTTGCATGCGATCTTAGATTACTTTCTAATCTGAAAATGCAGGAGGAACCTTTCTCTAAAAAGCAGACCGGAAGTTCTGCTATGGCTTACAAGCGAAATCCTATGCGTTCTGAAAGGATGACCAGCCTTTCTAGAATGTTGATGAATTACCCTAATATGATTGGGCAAATTCATGCAAACCAGTGGTTTGAAAGAACGCTAGATGATTCTTCAGCTAGAAGAAGCTTGATTTCTGAAGAGTTCTTGTTGACAAATGCTGTTTTAAAAATCTATCAGAACATTACTAAAGGAATGGTTGTTTATCCTGCACAAATCAAGAAACATCTTGATCAAGAACTGCCATTTATGGCTACTGAAGAAATCTTGATGGACTTAGCTAAAGAAGGACATAACAGAAATGAAATGCACGAAATAATAAAAGTTCATTCAGTTGCGGCAGGTAAGATTGTTAAGGAAGAAGGCAAGCCAAACGATCTTTTTGAAAGATTAGAAAAAGATTCTAACTTCCCTGCAGGAAAAGAATATCTAGACACTTTGCTGGATAATCCTTCAAGGTTTACAGGGCGGGCATCAGAACAGGTTGATGAATTTATTGAAACTGAAGTTGACCCTGTCTTGATGAAGTATAAAGATCTGATCGGAGACTCAGATTCAGAATTGAACGTGTAATTATAAAATGAACAAAAAAACAATAGGTGTTGTTGGCGGTGGTCAGTTATGTTTGATGATAGGTGAGTCTATCAAAGACAAAGATCTGCCTTACAGATTAATTGCAGTAGACCCCACTCCAAATTGTCCTGCATATAGTTTTTTAGATGACCAACTTGTTGGAGATTACAAGGACGAAGAACAAATTAGGAAATTAGGAAATTCTTCAGACATAATAACTTTTGAGATTGAATTAGCCAACAGTAAAGTTTTAGAAGAGCTAAGAAAAAAAGGTTTGCCTGTTCACCCTTCTCCTGATACGCTAAGAACAATTCAGGATAAGTACACACAAGCTGATTTTTTATACAATTCTAGCATACCTGTACCTAATTTCGAAAGTGTTAGTGGAAAAGAAGAATTAGAACAAGTTATTTCTGGATATGGTTTGCCTTTAATGATTAAAGCAAGAAAAGACTCATATGATGGCAGAGGTAATTTTGTTTTAAGAAAGGATAGTGAAGTTGATGGAGTCTTGTCTTACTTTAACGGAAGAGAGATTATGGCTCAAGAGTATATTCCTTTTGATGTTGAAATATCAGTAATTACTGCAAGAGGTGTGAATGGAGAAATTTCAATCTTTCCTGTTGGAGAGAATGTTCATGGAAAAGATTACAACATATTAGAAAAAACAATTGTTCCCGCCAGAGTTAACAAAGAAATCATAGAGAAAGCAAAGGGAATTGCAAAACAAACAATGGAATCATTAAATGGTGCAGGTGTTTTTGGTATTGAGATGCTTGTTGCAGGTAGCGATGTTTTGATCAATGAGATTGCACCAAGAGTTCATAACTCTGGCCATTATACTATTGAAGCATGTCAAACTTCCCAGTTCGAACAACACATAAGGGCAATTTCAGGAGAAAGTTTAGGAAACACTGATTTAATTTCAGGTCCTGCAGTCATGCATAACATTATTGGATTAGATGGCCAAACAGGCAATTACCAGATAATGTTTGATAATTCACAAATAATTGGAACTGCTGAAGTTGAGAAAGGAGTTTTTGTTCATAACTATGGCAAACATGAAGTTAAACCTTACAGAAAGATGGGTCATTTTACTGTCATCTCAAATAAGGGGGAAGACCAAGAAGACTTAATAATTCGTGCTGAGAAAATAAAAGAGAAAATAACAATAGATAATGGAGGAAAATAAAAATGAAAAATGAAAAACCTTTAATTGAAATCAGGACTGGAAGTAAATCAGACATTCCAAAAATTAAGAAAGCTTATGAGTTTCTGGAATCTGTAGGCATCCCATACTCGCCAAGAGTATTGTCTGCTCATAGGACTCCACACATAATGACAGAGGCAGCTAGAAAACTTTCTGATAATGGTTTTTATGTAAGTATTGCTGCTGCAGGAGGTTCTGCACACTTGCCAGGCATGACTGCTTCAAAAACATTGTTGCCTGTTGTTGGTTTACCTGTAAAAACAAGCAGTTTAGAAGGGAAAGATTCTTTGTATTCAATTATACAGATGCCTGATGGGATTCCTGTAGGTTCAGTTGGTGTTGGACAGTCAGAAAGTGCAGCAATCTTAGCTGCTCAGATAGCTTACAACAATAACCCAGAAATAAGAAATAAGATCAGATCTTATAGAGGGATTGGTGGAAAAGTTTCTGAAGTTGATAATGTTCCTTTTGTTGGGATAATTAAACCATCAGATATTAATCTAAACCAAGATAAATATGAAAACATGGTTTTTTTAATGACTGCGTTCGGTATTAAAACTAAAGAGTATGAATTATCTACTGTTGATTCTGAAGGAATGATAAAAACTTCCAGAGAGTTGGAGAATAAAGGCGCTAAAGCAGTTATTGCACTTGGTGCTTTGGACGATGAAGAATCTACAAACTACTTCCCAAGAAATGTTGCAGAACAAACAGATCTTCCGACAATTGGATTGCCGATTGCAGAAGGTTATGCAGGAAGTAACGATTTCATAGAAGGAGATATTTTCAATAGTCTGCTTGGGCTTACAGATATTGAAGAGGAAACAAAAGGATGCCCTGTTGCAGGAATTGGAATTAACAAATACTCTAATGCTGCTTTGTACGCTTCGCAGATAGTTGGTTTGACCGTACCTAAAATCCAAGAGAAGATTAAAGATTATCGAGAATCTTTAGCTGAAGATGTTAAAGAGAATGATGATTTAGTTCAATCTGAAGGCATTGAAGCATTTGTTTAAGGATTACTTTATAGGAGGAGAAAAAAATGGGAAGTGTAAAAGATATGATAATACCGGGCGGACCGGAAATAGTTGGATTGGATACAAAAAGAAGAGAACTTGCAGAAAAACTGTACATAAAAACAGAACCCCACAAGTTCGGACAAGGGGCTTGGAAAGTCAGCGGAAGATTTTCAGTAGCTGACTTGAAAAAACAGATCCCCCCAGTAGAGATTGACTCAAAGAATTACATCTTGACTATGATGACTGCATCTTACTTTGAGCATGCAGAAAATATCGGGTTAGGTTCATGCTATCTTGGTCTGATGGACAGTGAAGGAAATGTAGTTGATACAACAACTTTACTTGACAGAGGAGAGCTAAGCGATATAATTGTTATGCAGCTTGCAAACATTCCTAAAGCAGGAACTGTTGAAGCAGTTAAAGAATACCACGAAGCTATCAAACAAGGCGACATCTCAGTTTATGTTGCAGATGCAGAATCTATCTTCAGAGGAGGATTCCCACTAGGTTCAAGTTCTTTCAAGAAGATGTTCAAGTACACCGGAAGAGGAGACATCTATGAAAAGATAGCTACTTACGACGAAACAGTACAAGCTCTTGATGAGATAAGAGCAGACGTTGCTGAAAAAGGTCTGGATTCTTTCCCTGATCTGAAAGGTTATTTGGAAGAATTAACATTAGGCGGAACAATACCTAATCCAGGTGCAGTTCTTGAATCCCCAGTTCTTAACTTTACAACAAAGTTCAGCGTTGGTGGAGACGAAGACGTTACTGAAGACGAAGCTAGAGCAAGGATGGGTGTTGATGAGAAAGGTTATGAAATCTGGAAAGGCACAGTAAGAAAATGTGCAAACGACCAGATGAAGTATGATGGAGAAAGAAACATCAAGAACATGGACGGTAAAGTTGAAGGTGTTGTTTATGACGGTGGAAAAATTAAACTGACTGACTTCGCTAAAACACCTGACGAAAACAGAGAGATGATCTTAGTTGAAAAGAACGGGATAGAATACCTAGTTCCTACCAACAAAGAGATCCAAAGAGCTGTTTTCAGAGCAAGAGGTATTTACCAAGCTTGTGATGATGCTAAAGCAGAAGCTCAAAAGGTAGAAGGCAATACAGACAACTGGCACAACTACTTGTTGAACCACACAACTAAAGAAACATTGCAGTCAGCAGCAGATGATTCATGTGCTATGATGGCAGATGCTCTGAAAGTTGTTGGTAACAGAGCTTTAGGTACAGACATATTCGACGCAAGACCTGTTGATGCTTGGGTTGATGAATTCTTGCCTTACGCAAGCAGAGTACAGAAAGATTAGTCTTTCTTTTTTTCTTTTCTTTTTTTATCTATATCCCGAATAAGCTTTTTTTCTAAAATCCAACCTGTCCGATTCGGGAAGTTGAGAATCATTAACTAAGATTACATCTTTTACATGCAGTTTGTTTGATAACTCCTTTCTCTTTGCCAAAATTACACTTTTCATCGGCATATTAGAAATAAAATAACTAACTGCTCTATGATTGCCCCCATGTTCTAACGGAAAATCATCTATGTCTGCAAGTTCATATGTTGTTTCGTCTATCCGAGATACAGGAACTGCAGGAATATCATCCCCCAATTCTATTCCTTTGATAATCGACTCAATAACTAGATCACTTTTCATATTTTCAGAAACATATAGATCTACTTTGTTTAGATCAAGGTATAGAATTTCTTTTGGCATTGTTAACAAAGTGTTATTTTAAGAAATATTTTAACCCATTACTTTTATCCTATCAGCATACTTCACTCCTGATTTGTCTCCTGGTTTAAAGTATGTTTCACGCACCTCTTCATTTCTCTCAATTGCTCGTCTTGGGAACTGGACTATTGTTCCTTTTTGGATCATACTATCTAATGATTCTTTTGTAAAACTTTTCCAATCTTTCACGATTATACTTAGGGTATCTCCTGTTCCATATGCTTTTGCTTTTATAACATAATCTGACAGTCCTTGCCATTCTCCTGAAGGTGCAATCTTATTCTTATGTTCTTCTTCAACTACAACTGCGTTCACATACCCATATTTGTCATCCAGTTTAGTTTGTGTTCTTTCACCCATGGTGTGAACAAAATAACTCATTCCAAGAACAGCAGCAGCTAATAATACAATACTACTTATTTTATCACTTAGGGACATGCCCTTCTCCCCTACAGCAGGTTCGCCACTCATAACAAGCAAGGTACAACCCCCACTATTTAAACTTTCCTCATAACACCACTTCAAAGTAACAAATACCGAAAGGTTTATATATAACAAATGATTTCTTTGTCTCAGTATGACTATGACAAAGAAGTCCCAAAGCTTAGAGAAAATTATGCATAAAAAGCAGAGCATAGATCCAGTTGTAGAGGAGTCTATGAAGAAATTCTTAGGTGTCAAGATAAAAGAAGTTAATGAAGACATTTCAGAAAAATTAGTTAACCCAGTTCTTCAAGTTGATTTTGATGTTAACCAAAAATTTAAAGATGCAAAGAAAGACTTCAAGAGAGTATTTATCCTAACACTACTTCAATCATGTTACGGTAACGTAAGTAAAGTTGCAAGTATAGCAGGATTAGACAGAAGAAGTATTCACAGACTGATCAAAAAATTCAAGATTAACATTGAAAATCTAAGAAAAGGACCTTACTACTTCACTAAAGACCAAAAAGAAAATTATGTTTACAGCGTCGTTGAAGATACTTTGTCAAAGTATGACATCACAAAAAATAAATCTTATGATCTAAAGAAAGATCACATCAAAGATATCTCACTTAATCTTCCAGACATTAACTTAAGTTATGATGATGCTATGAAAGAGTTTGAGATCCAGTTCTTAACAAGAGCTTTAGAAGAGAATGACTTCAACACAATGTTGACTGCTAAAAAGATCGGCATTGCAAAAGAAACTTTGTCTAGAAAAGTTAATAATTTAGGCATCATGAGTTCTTAAACTTATGTTTAAATTCATAACCCACATCTAACTTTGATAATTTATCGTATAATTGGTCAGCGCTAACTTTATGGTCGGCAAGATCTGTCAATGCATCACAGTATGCAGGGATAAATCCTCCTGCAGAAAGTTCGTTTAGTCTATCAATATCCATAACCATGTTCAGTTTTCTTTCATCTAGCTCTTTTACTTTTTTATCTTCACCCATCATAATTATAGAGAAAGGCCCTCCAACTCCAGAATACTCCGAAGCTCCATTTCCCGCTTTTACTAGGATGTCTAATGCATCAACATTGTCTATTCCTGGTTTCCATTGGTACTCTGCAACCATTTTTTTCATCTTCATAGTTATTCCTTCACCAGCAACCCCATCCACATAGAATTCTTTTGGTCCGATAACACTTCCTCTTAATGCACCCGCTACAGACATATAACTTATCCCTGGCTTATCAAAAAAGTATCCCACCATCAGACCCATCTGTAAAAAAGATTTATCTGTTATTGTGTTAAGTAAAACATTCTTTACTTCCGGCTTTAGATCGATCTCTTTTTCTGTTTCTTCGTCGATAACAGTTGATGTTAAAGCTTCTAAAGAATTAACCCCGTGTTGTTTTAAGACTGCTAATGCTTCTGATTTCCACACTTTGTGTCTTGCTTTTTCTATCTCTTTTTTCATATCATCATAATTTTTTATCTTATTTAGATCTGCTCCCTGCAGAATTATATCTAAAAGTCCGCTTAACTCTCTGCTTTTCAGATAGCCAATAAAAAACTTATCATCATACCTCTGCATCTTTTTTACTGTGTAAGGGATGCCAGTCCTACCATTTGTAACCTCTCCATCCTGCATAATCATGACAGTTTTATCATTAGGTATGAATCCTACACAGATAGTCATTTCTCTTCCCCCATCATTTTCAACACTTAACAGTGAATACAGGTTCTTTATAAACATTAGTATACTATTTATAAACAGAATAAATATGTAACAAGTAAGTGATTAATATGAGCTCAGAAGTTACTTCCGTTCATCATTAAGATCAGCCGGGAATTAACTTCATCATCGCCCTTCAAAATAATACTAAGAGGATAAACTATCCTCTAAAAGAATAAAGTTAAAAAAATTAAACTTATGCTTTTCCTACGATCCTGCAAACTTTTGTGTTGCATGCTCCGCAGTTACCTTTGATCATTTTAAGGCCTCTTGCATTAATTACTTCTTCAGGGTTTTGGATTTCTACTTGTGTTCTGCATTTCATGCATCTTGCTTCTGCCATTTTTTAATTGCCTCCATTGATTACTTTTTCATCATCCTGCCGTTTGCGTTGCTGAATATCTCGTTTATGTCTACGTCACTGGATTTTGTGTCTCCAGTTTTGTGGTTTGGTTTTTCAGCAGGGGTTGATTCAGCTGATTGTACTGGTGCCGGTGCTGCTGGAGCAGCTTCTGTTTTCTGTGCTGCAGTCTTAATGTTCAACATCTCATTTCTGAATGCAGATACTGCTTCTGATAGCTCTCCAACTCTTTTTGCGTTTTCTTCTTTGTATTCCATGAAGAATTTACCAAATTCTTGCAATACATTCTCCATCTTCTCTACTCTTTCTTTAAGCTCATTTGCTGTTGAATCATCCATTTTTGGCTCCTCTTTTGGAGTTTCTACAGGCTCTGATACTGGCTCTTCTGCCTGTTCTGGGGCTTCTGACTGCTTCGCTACCGCTCCAGTCGCACTTATCCCCATACTAACTCGCTCATTATCTAACGCATCTCCCACGTTCTTTAGATTTTCTGGTAATTCTGTCATATTAACCACTCACTTATCTATATATCAATTCTGGGACCCTTAGTATTTAAATATTGCCCTTTTTAGACCTTCTAGAGGTTGATTTTATATATAATTCTCTACTGGAGGGTGGTTAAAAATAGAAACATTTAAATACTAGTTATGATTCACTATTACACAATAGTTACAAAAAAAACGATACTGACTACATAAAAAATAAGGAGACGATAAAAAATGATTGTAGAACAAAACTTTTTGGAAAAATTAAAAGACTTCGGCATTAACTCATACGAAGCTAAAATATGGACAGCACTATTATCAAGAGGCGTTGCTAACGCAGGAGAACTATCAGACATTTCTAACGTACCAAGATCAAGAGCATACGATGTTCTAGAATCACTTGAAAAGAAAGGTTTCATCATAATGAAACTAGGAAAGCCGATCAAATATGTGGCTGTACCTCCAGAAGAAGTTCTATCAAGGGTTAAGAAGAAGATTGAAAACGAAAAAGCTTCACAGATCAAGATGGTTGACGAGCTTAAAGATTCAACTGTTCTTAACGAATTAACATTACTACACACACAAGGGATCGAAAAGACAGACCCGACAGAGTTGTCAGGAAGCCTTAAAGGAAGAGACACATCATACAACCAGATGGCTTCAATGATCGCTAATGCAAAAGAATCAGTTTCTATAGTAACTTCAGCAGAAGGTTTAGTAAGAAAAGCTGACGCTTTCAAAAGAGCTTTGAAAAAAGCTAAAGAAAACGGAGTATCAGTTAGAATACTAGCACCAGTTAACAAAAAGAACGAAAAAGTTGTTAAACAGCTTAAAGATTTCGCAGAAGTTAGAGATTCAGAAGTTAAAGGAAGATTCATGGTTGCAGATGGACAAGAACTTGTATTCATGCTTATGGATGATGTTTCAGTACACCCTTCATACGATGTTGGAGTTTGGGTTAAAACCCCTATATTCGCACAAGCATTACAAGCAATGTTTGATCTTAACTGGAACTAAGAATGCCGAAAAAAGTAAAGTATTCCGGATTCGGAAGAAGACTTGTGGCATACATTATCGATTCTGTAATAATTAACATTATTTTTATTGCAATACTAGTTATTTTAGCATTACCTGCAGCATTTACACCTGCAAGTGAAGCAATACAACTTGTTTTTGGTCTTTTGGCGTTATCTCTTATGTTTATCACACCTTGGATTTATTATGCAGGATGTGAGAGTTCTAAAAGACAGGCAACACCTGGTAAACTTGCTTGTGGAATAAAGGTAACAAATGAAAAAGGCAAAAGAATTTCTTTTGGAAGAGCTTCAGGAAGATTCTTTGGAAAGATATTATCATCAATAATATTATACATAGGATTTATCATGATCGCTTTTACAGAGAAACACCAAGGATTGCATGACGTACTTGCTGAGTGTGTTGTAGTAAAAGAAAAGTAATCGTAGTAACCTTTAAATATCAACAATAATCTTTCTACACCATGGTATTAGATAAACTAGGCACATCACTGAAAGACACATTAAAGAAGATAGCTAAATCAGTCTTTGTAGATGAGAAACTAGTCAATGAGCTTGTTAAGGACATTCAAAGAGCTTTATTACAATCAGATGTGAACGTACAGTTAGTATTTGACCTAACTAAAACAATCAAAGAAAGAGCGTTAAATGAAGAGCTGAAGCCAGGCTTAACAAAGAAAGAACACTTGATAAATGTAGTATATGAAGAGCTTGTAAACTTCCTAGGTGAAGAACAAGTCAAGTTAGACACTTCTAAAAAACCAACTAAGATAATGTTAGTGGGTTTATTCGGAAACGGTAAAACTACAACTGCAGCTAAACTTGGAAAGTATTACCAAAAACGTGGATTAAAAGTAGCATTAATGTCGACAGACACTTGGAGACCTGCTGCTTTCAAACAACTCCAAACATTAGGTAAACAAGTTGATATCCCCGTATTTGGAAATCCTGAAAAGAAAGATCCTGTTGAAATTTACAAAGAGTTTGAACCTGAACTAGACAAATTCGATTTAGTTATTCTAGACACTGCAGGTAGAGACGCACTTTCAGATGAATTAGTTGAAGAGTTAAACAATCTGCATAAGGCCATTGATGCTCACGAAAAACTTTTTGTTATAGGTGCAGATATTGGACAAGCTGCTCAAAAGCAAGCCCAAACTTTACATGAGACTTGTGGAGTGACAGGAGTTATTATTACAAAGATGGATGGTACTGCTAAAGGAGGTGGTGCGTTAAGTGCTTGTGCTGTCACTGGCGCCAATGTTAAGTTCATAGGGGTTGGTGAAAAGGTTGATGACTTTGAGGAATTTGATCCAAAAAGGTTTGTTT
The DNA here is from genome assembly GCA_028279745.1 of Candidatus Nanoarchaeia archaeon. GTDB lineage: Archaea > Nanobdellota > Nanobdellia > Woesearchaeales > JANQNC01 > JANQNC01. The sequence goes on along the minus strand of JANQNC010000001.1, from coordinate 107,496 downwards.
CAAGACTTTTAGGCATGGGCGATATTGAAGGATTACTTGAAAAAGCTAAAGAAGCTATTCCTGAAGGTCAAGCCGAAGACTTAGGTAAAAAACTATTGAAAGGAGAATTTAATCTTTTAGACCTTTACGAACAGATGAGTGCTGTTAAAAAGATGGGTCCTTTAAGCAAAGTTATGGAACTTATTCCTGGAATGGGCAATATGAATATCCCTAAAGAAGCTTTAGAAGTTCAGGAAGAAAAATTAAAGAAATGGAGATTTATCATGGATTCTTGTACAAAAGGAGAGTTAGAAGAACCAGACATAATTAGTGCTGACCGGATCGATAGGATTGCTAAAGGTTCAGGAATGGACTCCAGCGAAATTAAAGACTTGTTAAAACAGTACAGACAGAGTAAAAAGATGATCCGTATGATGAAAGGCGGTAAGATGAATAAAGGCATGTTAAAGAAATTTGGCGGCAAGATGCCTGATATGAGCAAGTTCGGCATGTAATTCTAGAAACTTTTATATACTAATAATCCCAAAAATAGCATTATCAATGTTATGAGGTGATATTAACAATGAAAAAAATTATTTTATTTGCACTGGTGGCTTTGATGGCTTTAAGCTTTATTGTAGCTCAACCAGCATGTGAAGAAAGACAATGTTTCAGCCCACAAGATGAAATATGTCAACCAGACTGCGGACCTTGTGATATGCAGTTTGGTGAATATGGATACTGTTTCCCTGGCGAACCAAGTGAAGCAATTCCTGAGTTCAGCGCTTTAGGCGTTGGCGCTTTAGTTATTGCGGCAGCAGCTGTATTTGTAGTTGCTAGAAACAAACAATAAAAAAATTTAATTTTATTTTTTTCTTTTAACTTTTAATCTTCTGTTAATCCTTTAAAGATTCCACTTACTGCTGGGAAGATTGCTGCAGATCCTGCAAGTATTGCAAAGAATGCTGTAAAATCAGTACTCAAACAGACCATCCTGTTCATCTCTATTGGTTGGTTAACTTCTATTGTTACATTTCCTTGTGTCTGTGTTATTGGTCCTACTTCACAAGGCCTTGTTAATGCGTATGCTATTAACAAAACTGACAATACTAAGAATAAGAATCCGAATCCGATTGGTTTTAGTTTCATTATTTCACCTCTTTCTATACTTTCTCATTTGTGTCTTTTTAACTTTTTCGTATGAATATGACATGTTTTCTTTCTATGTAATAAATAACTTATAATCAATAATGAAACACCAATCATAACAAAATAAACCTTATTACTCACTAAAAATGTAAACAACAGTATCACAACACCCATTAATGAAACAACTGGTGCCAGTACACAAGGACATAATCCTAATCCTGCCACCACACCCCCTAATGCACCAAATACCGTTGATATAATTCCAAAAATAAAAAAAGGTTTTTCTTTCTTCATTATTCAAGCTCGCATCCAGACAACTCTGCTAACTCAGATAGCTGTCTTGCTCCAGGATAAGCTTCTCCATCTATTATCCAAGTTGGATATCCTTTTATTCCTGCTGACGTGCACACTTGTTTAGTTTTATCACAGTCTATGTAATCCACATGTTGGAATGAAATCCCAAATCTTTCTTTTTGGTCTTTACAATGCCCACACCATTCTGTACCATACATTTTTGCGCCTGTTGAATTCAAACATTTTGCAAATTCATCAAATTCTCCTTCTTCTTCAGGAAAAAGTGCACAGCCAGTTAATAAAAAAGAAGATAAAAAAAATAAAAAAAATAATTTTTTCATTCTGCTAACTCCGCATCGATCACTGCTTTGAAGTTTGCAAATGGTTGCGCTCCAGATATTTTCTGTCCGTTTATTATGAAGCCCGGTGTTCCCGTTATTCCTGCTTTTACTCCATCAGCCATATCTTTCTTGACTTCTTCAGCCATTGCATCTGAATCTAAACATTCATCAAATTCTGCAGTATCTACCCCTAAGTCTGCTGCAAATTGTTTGAATGAGTCCACTCCTCCTTTTACACCTTCTTCAAATAGTATGTCGTGCATTTCCCAGAACTTATCTTGCTCACCTGCACACTCTGCTGCTTCTCCTGCTTTTTGTGCTTGTTGATGGAAACTTAGCGGGAAGTCTCTGAATACCATCTTCACTTTTCCTGTGTCAATGTATTCCTCTTGTATCTGCCCCATTGTGTCCCTATAGAATCTTGCGCAGAACGGACATTCAAAATCACTCCATTCAACTATTGTCACTGGTGCATCTGCATCTCCTTTCACAGTGTCATCATCTATCAATTCTTCCATATCTAACTCAACTGCAGGTTTATCATCTGCTTTTGGTTGCGTTGGTTGATCTTCATCTTTTTCTTCAACCTCCAACCCAGCTAAACCATCCAGTTTGCTGTTTATTGATCCTACCTGAAATACTAGTATTACTAGTAGAACTAACGTAACCACTTTTGTTGCTATTAACCAACCATGATCACATGTCTTTTTTTCTTGTTTCTTTACATGAGCTTCATGTTTAACATGATGTTCACTTTTTACACTGGGTTCATGTTTTTCACTTTTTACATTAGTTTCATGTTTTACATGATCTTGTTTCTTTTCTTCTGCCATCTTATTTTTACCTCCATTTAGATAACTCTTTTTTTTATCTTCATTTAAATCTTTTATGTTTATGACTATAATCTTTTCAGTTTCAATAATAGCGAGTTTGATACTACACTTACGGAACTTAACCCCATCGCAGCCCCTGCAAGCATTGGGTTTAGCAACCAACCCGTAACTGGGTACAATAACCCCGCTGCTACAGGTATTCCTAATGTGTTATAAAATAAAGCCCAGAACATGTTTTGTCTTATTTTTGACATTGTCATCTTGCTTAACCTTAATGACTTAACTACATCTGCAAGATCATCTTTCATCAGCACAATATCTCCTGTTTCCATCGCAACATCGGTTCCACTGCCCATCGCTATTCCTATGTCTGCTTGGGCTAAAGCAGGAGCATCATTTATCCCATCTCCCACCATCGCCACTTTTCCTTCTTTCTGTAATTTTTTCACATAGTTCGCTTTGTCTTTCGGCAATACTTCTGCAAAGACATGATTTATTCCTGCTTGTTTTGCTATCGCTTTTGCAGTTCTTTCGTTATCTCCTGTTATCAGGTATACTTTTATTTTCATCTTCTGTAACTCTTTTACGGCAAGAGGGGATGTTTCTTTTATTGTGTCCATTACACCAATTAATCCAATTATTCTTTTATTCTCAGCCAGCACCATCACAGTTTTACCTTCATTTTCCATTTTTTGAATCACATTTCTATGTTTAGAAATATTCACTTTATTCTCTTTCATCAGCTTTGCATTCCCAAACCGATACTTTTTTGTTCCTATTGATGCGCTTATCCCTTTTCCAGGTATTGCTTTGAATGCTTTTACTTTTTTAAATTTGATTTTCTCTTTTTTTGCTTTAGCAACTATTGCTTCTGCTAATGAATGTTCTGATCCTTTTTCTATGCTTCCTGCAATAGTTAGTAACTGTTTTTTTGTTGTCTTCCCAACATTAACCAAGTCAGTCACTTCTGGCTGACCTTTCGTTACTGTACCTGTTTTATCTAACACAACACTTTTTATCTTATGTGCTGTTTCTAATGCTTCTCCGCCTTTGATCAGTATTCCTTTGTTTGCGCCTTTTCCTGTACCCACCATTATTGCTGTTGGTGTTGCCAAGCCTAATGCGCACGGACAAGCTATAACTAATACTGCCACGCTTGCTATCAACGCAAAATCAAATGCTGACCCAACTACAACGTACCAAACGATAAAGGTTGTTATCGCAATAGCCAAGACTGCAGGCACAAAATACATTGAGACTGTGTCTGCAAATCTTTGTATTGGTGCTTTGTTTCCCTGTGCATCTTCTACTAGTTTGATTATTTGTGCTAATGTTGTGTTTGCTCCTACTTTTGTTGCTTTAAACTTGAAGGTTCCGTGTTTGTTTATTGTTGCACCAATCACCAAATCATTTTTTTTCTTTTCTATAGGTATTGATTCTCCTGTAACCATTGATTCGTCTATTGACGAGTTTCCTTCGATTATTTTTCCGTCTACAGGTATTTTTTCTCCCGGTTTTACTATTATTATGTCTCCTACTTTTACGTCATCAATTTTTATCTTGATTTCTTTTCCTTTTCTTACAACAGTTGCGGTTTTTGGTTTTAATCCTATCAATTTCCCTATCGCTTCTGATGTTTTTCCTCTTGCTTTTGCTTCTAGCATTCTTCCGAATATGACTATCGTTATAAGTACTGCGCTTGCTTCAAAGTAAACATATCCTAATCCAGTTAGAACTGCAAACACGCTGTAAAAATACGCAGCGGATGTCCCCATCACTACCAGCGTGTCCATGTTTGCTGTCTTCCCTTTTAGTGCATTAAATGCGCTTTTATACATTGATCCGGCAATAAAGAACTGTACGGGTGTTGCTAACACCCACATAATATAATCTTGGAAGGGTATTGGGTTTTTCATGAAGAACATTCCCAGTATGAATACAGGGATTGAGAATATCAAGCTGATGTAAAAATTTTTTCTTAGACTTGTATGTTCATGATCATGATCCATTACATTAGAAGATTCTGACGCTTCATATCCCTTATTTTTTATTACGTTTATCAGTCCTTTTGTATCTATTTTGTTATGATCATATTCAACTGTTGCTTTGTGGGTTGTTAAATTAACATTTGCCTTTGTCACACCTTCTGTTTTGTCTAGCGCTCTATTTATTACTGTAGAACAACTGGCACAATGCATACCTTTTACATCCAGTATTGTTTTTTTCATGTTCCGCAGCCTCCACCACAACCGCCACCGCATCCGCCTCCGCAGCCTCCACCGCAAGATCCTCTTGGTTGCTCTTGGATATTGTTTATTTCTTCTTGGATTGCCTCTGCATTATTTAAATCTACATCTTCTTTTACTACAAATGAGCCAGGGATCATTCCCATCCAACAGCTCCAGCTTATTGTTCCTTCTTCTGTTGGTATAAATTCTATCGTTTGTTTTCCTTTTGTTATGTCAAAGTCAAGTCCTAATTTTGGCACTTGTATCGCATTATTACAGCCAGTAATCTCTTTTCCGTTTATTACCCATTTGACAGGCACATCTTTTTTTAGGACAAATTTGTCTGGTTCCCAACCATATCTTGTTACGTCCATCTCAATTACTTGATATCCTGCTTCCATCGTCAAACCAGTTTTGACTAACTCTTCACTATTTCCAGTTACTATTGATTGAACATCAAATCCAGTTCCTGTTAATGCTAACCCTCTGTTTAGCATCACCAATCCCAAAAGTATGACTATTGCTCCTGATGCTTTTAGTATTTTGTGTGTTGCTTTTTGTGATATAAATGAAGTGAAGTATCCAAATCCCAACATTACGGGTAAAGTGCCTAGTGCGAATATGAATAATATTTTCGCTCCTTCTATCATACTTCCTGTTCCCGCTGCCAGTATGTATATGGCTTGCAATGGACCGCATGCTATCATTAGACCATTCAATAACCCTATAACCAGAGGACTCGAATTTTTTCTTGTTTTTTTTCCTACAAATTTTGATATTGCTTTTGGTGTTCTCAGCCGTATCTTTCTTAACCAAGGAACCAAGTTTAGCATGTTTAACCCGAAGATTATTAAGAATAGTCCTGCCAGTATTCCTGCAATCCCTCTCATTATAGGCGTGAATATTATTATTGAACCCAATAGTCCAAATGCAGCACCGATCACAGTGTATGAAACTGTTTTTCCTAATCCATACATCAGATGGGAGATGTGTGATTTTCTCCCTTCTTCTGCGTTCTTTGCAGTATAGCTTACTACAAATCCTCCGCACATGCTCACACAATGGAATCCTGTCAATAATCCTACAACAAACAATAGCCCATATCCCATGTTTTGAGTTATCTCAGGTAAAGCTATTCCCTCTGCAAACTTAAGTATAAAATATCCAACTACCAACAAACCCAATATCCCAAATATCCAGGCTATCGCTTTGTTGCCCTTCTTTTTATTGTCTAATATGTAACAAGTATAACCTTTTTCTTCTATCTTGTATAGTATTGTGTCTATGTCTGTTTTGTTTGGGTCAAAAGTTACATGACCCTCTTCGGTTTCATAGTTAAAAGTTACTTTTTCTACACCTTTAACTTTTTTTGCCTGTCTTTTTATTATCTCTTCGCAACTTTCACAAGTTGTTCCTTCTGCTATAAAGTCTACTCTCATTCTACTTCGTAACCCTCATCTTTGATTACTTTTTTTATCTTATTTTCATCAACTTTAGTTTCATCATATTCAACAGTTGCAATATTTTTTTCATGATCCAGCTCTGCACTCTTAACACCATCTACCTCTTCTAGACTATCTTTGATTAGAACTTCGCAACTTTGACAGTGCATACCTTTTACTTTAATTGCTTTTTTCATTGACCCTCACCTCTACTTTTTTTAGATCAAGCTTTTATAAATACCTTCCCTCCAAAAAACTTACCCTAAAACGTTTCTATTGCCTGAATTATTGTCCCAGACCGTTTATGATTGGTTTTTGATACATAATTTATTCAAAGTAAATCATCATCAGTTTATTATTCTTTAACCGAAACTAATTTATATAAAAACTAGATTAGGTTATTATCATGAAGATTGTTAATAATTTCATTTCAACCATAATCGTTTTTTCAATGTTTTTCTTAGTGTGGCTGTCATGGTTTTTGTTTGATAGTTTTAGTAATAATTGGAGTTGTACTCTTCTGGTAGGTCTTGGCGGATATTCTTTAGGGAACTGCTTTTTAATTTTTGGGTCATTATTTCTTTTAGGTGTGATTCCTGCACTAGTATTGGGATTGTCAATAGATTTGGTCAGATATTTAGTAAGGAATAAACCAAAATATATCAAGAAGTTTACTTCAACTATTGTTGTTCTTTCAATGTTTTTATTATTCTTGCTTGTGTCATTCTTTAGCATTAGTTTTAGTAGTGGTTGGAGCTGTAGTATTGGAATAGGGTCAGGGGAACCTTCTTTGACATGGTGTTTTTTAATTTTTGGTAAAATATTTCTCTTATGGATACTCCCCATACTGCTGTTTGGACTAATACTAGATCTTATCACATACCTAGTTTTAAAGAAACTAAGAAATAAATAAATTCTACGCCAGACAAAAACCTGAACTTTTTTTACAGTCAGAACTTCTTCCTCAAATAGACTTCATTTGTCTTTCCAGCTGGTTTTCGTTTGATTATATCTTTTTCTTCCAACTCTTTTAGAATCAGCGATAATGTTGATTTTGATATTCCTGTTTTATATCTCAAAGTACTTTGTTTTATTCCATCTTGTTCCTTTACTGCTTTCAAGATAGATTTCTCTTCATCTGTGAATCCAGATAAGAATGCATGAAATTCATCTTTTTGTTTTGCTTCTTTTAATGCCGAACTTACTTTCACTTGATGTTCTGCTAACACTTCTTGTGTTTTATCAAATACTGAAATGTAAACTCCGAATATGATTAGTGCAATTGATAGCGCCCACCCAAAGAGGTACATCGTATAGTCTCGGTCATCATGTAAACAAGTTCCATCATCTAGAAAACAAGATCCTTGCTCATTTACCAATAGTCTTATGTTTTGGTCTTCGTTGGTTTTAACCACTAATACAAAACCTGCCATGACCACCCCAACTATTATCAATATCACACCTATGTGTTTTTGATTCATATGCATAGCAATCAGAACTTAGTTTTTAAACATTTCTAATATATACAATAAATTTTTAAATATTGGAATCACTGAAAAGAATATGAATCAAACCCTTATTGGAAATGCAAAGCCAAATGATTTAACTTCTGGGATTGTTATGTTAGTTATAGCAGCCTCCGTTTTCTTTATTGTTTCTATTGTTTTCAAGAAAGTGTTTGATAAACAAGAATAATCAAAACGTTTATAAACTATCATCAATATAATATTATTACAATGGCAGGTACAAAAAGAAAAAACATTATTCCAAAGGCAGCTCTTGGTAGAATGCTAGTTAACCACGGCGCTAAAAGAGTTAGTGAAGAGGCATTAGTAACTTTTGCAGATGTTCTTGAAGACATTGGTAAAGATATCGCGGATGAAGCTAACCGAATTGCAAAACACTCAGGCAGAAAAACAATCCACGCTGCTGACATTAAGTTAGCTGCTAAATAAATCTTTTATTTTTTTTTAGTTTGCTCAACTTCTTATAAAATGAAAAACAAGGTAGACAAATTTATAAAAAATCCAAAGAAGGCTTTGTTTACTTTAGCTGCGCCAGTTCTTGTTTCTATGCTTGTTCAATCAACATATAGTATTGTTGACACCGCTTTCGTAGGAAGACTAGGGAGCGATGCGATTGCAGCATTAACTTTTTCATTTCCAATTTTCTTTTTCATAATCGCATTAAATTTAGGTTTGGGGACTGGAACTGGTTCTTTAATTTCCAGATATTTGGGTGCTAAACAAAAGAAAGCTGCTGAAAATGCAGCTATGCATGGAATAATTTTATCGATTATTTTAGGCTTGATAGTTTTCATGATAGGCAATTTTTCATTAGCAAGCTTATTCAAACTTTTTGGTGCAGCAACATCAGTTACTGCACTAGCTTCGGGTTATATGAAGATCATCTTATTAGGCATGGTTTTCATGTTCCTTTCGTTTATGCTTAACAGTATTTTTTCTGCTCAGGGAGATACAAAAACTCCGATGAAGATCCAGGTTGTTGCTTTAGGTATCAATATTATCTTAGATCCTATTTTTATTTATGTTCTTGGCTGGGGTGTTAACGGTGCAGCAATTGCTACAGTTAATGCATTCTTCATATCCTTCTTGTTATACTTTTTCAAAGCTAGAAAGAGATCTTATCTTCATTTGGGATTAAGCAGTTTTAATTTTGGTTTTGATAAAGTTAGGAAGATTTTGGCCGTCGGTTTTCCTGCAAGCCTTATGATGATGTTTATGTCAATATACTCAGTCTTCATAAACAAGTTCATGGCTTCTTTTGGCACTGACTATGTTGCTTCTTTAGGCATGGTTTCAAGACTTGAATCTGTGACAGTTATGCCGATTGTTGCTTTCTCGATGGCTTCTATGACTTTAGCGGGAATGTTTTATGGTGCTAAACGATATGATCTTCTTAAAGGTACGATTGCACATGCAATCAAACTTACAGTATCTTTTGCTTTATTCATGAGCTTTGTCTTCCTTATATTTCCTAAAATCTTCTTTTACATCTTCACATCAGACCCCTCCCTACTAAACATAGCATCTGCTTATATCAGAATTCACATTTTTGCTTTCCCTTTCCTTGCAATAACTATGATCTGCAGCAGAGCATTACAAGGCATGGGTCATGGTTTGCCAGGCATGATTGCAAATCTTGTCAGAGTGTTTGTTTTAGTTATTCCCTTAGCTTATCTTTTCACTCAAGTTTTAGGTTATAGCTATCTTTCAATTGCTATTGCGATAATAGTTGGGGCAATTGTTGCTGCAGCTATCGCATTAACTTGGTTCTTAGTAAAAGTTAGAAAATTAAATGGTAAAAAAAATGAGAAAAAAGCTTAAAGTCTTTTGTAAAAACATCACATTTGAGATATTTGCTCTATTCGCATTAGTTTTGACTATGGCTTTGTTTTGGAAACATAATATAGCATTGACAGCATTATACCTTTTAACTTTTGTAGTTCTTATCTTTGTCTTGCACAATAAAGAAGATCTGACTTTATTCCTGATAGCTGCAATCTTTTTCCAGATTGGCGAAATCATCATGGTATATAGTGGTGCTTGGACATACAACAATCCTTCCTATCTTGGAATACCTATCTGGATCACTTTAAGTTGGGGTTATTCTGTTATTATAATAAAGAAGTTAGCAGAAACCATTCACAAACTCTACAACTAAGACTATCTAATCTCTCTCAACCACAACAATCCTATCTTGATCATTGACTTGTTGAATTTATCGGAAAGCATATATTGTTTCTTGTACAGGTCATAGTCTATCATACCCATACTTTTCAAAGGAGTTAATATCCTATCATAGAACTGTCTTTTGTTGTATGAAATTTTTGGCTTCTCACTCCGCCTAAAAGGATCCATATCTGGTCTGTTATCAACTAGTGTGCCTTCATGCAATTCAGTTGCAAACATTGACATCTCTGTCTTGCCAATTGTACCACTATTATCTTTTATCCTTTTTATTAGAAGTTTTGCAACTACTTGCTGTCTTTCTGTTGGGAAAACTATCTTAAAAATGTCTTCTGGCAAGTTGAATCTGTCAAATAGTATCTCCAATTGTCCACCCCTTGTTTAAAAGTAGACCAAACTAGTATATAAAAGTTGTCATTAATATAGGTTTTTGTATATTAATCTTGGAAAAACTATATAAATATCTGGTCATTTTTGCTAGTATGACAGAAGAAACCAGTATGAGTGACATTAAACTTTCTATACTTCTAGCTTTAACTGGAAAGAAGAGTGTTAGTATCAAAGCTGAGACCAAATCAAGAACGTTCACTGATGGAAGCAGACAAGTAAAAGTTGACTATCAAGTTGGCAGGAAAAAAGTTGGTTACGAAGGACTTCATTATGATTCTGATGAGAAAGACTCCGAATCTGAAATTATAAAACAAAGGATTAACGAGCTTAAGAAAGATCTGAACTCTTCTTACAAGATAAGAGAAAAATACAATCTTGGTTCTGTTAGATTAACTATCAAGAAATCTTAAAGTCTCATAAATTCTAAGTCTTGTTGTGCTTTATCTGGATGATGTTTTACTTCTAATGTCACAAACGCTTTTTGAGGTATTAATTTTTTAATTTCATTCAACTGTAAATCGCCTTCCCGTAAATGCAGATGCAGATCAGTCAAAGTTTTTATCTTCGTATCAGATAGATGATAGTGTACGGGTTTTAATGCAACAAATCTTCTTAAAAAACTTATCTGTTCTTCATGTAGTGCTTCTGCCGCTTCGGATGCATGTGCAAAATCCAAGCAAAAGTTTATCTTGTGTTTTTTCTTGAACTCCTTCATCTTTTCTGCACTGTACAGATAACCCATATACTCTGAGCACAAGAAGGGCATGTTCTCAACAATTATTCGTTTATCCTTCAAAGCTTTTATGAATTTTGCAGTATTGTCTGTGTTACATCCAGCATGTTCTTGTAGATGAGGGTGAACTATTATGTATTTTGCATCTAGCCTGTCAGCAACTTCTTGTGCATGCCTCATATTTGCCACGTTCACCTCTTCTCTTTCAGGGTTTGCCAAATTTACTCCCTGCGCCCACATCGGCGCATGAACTACAAACGGCATGTCATAATCATTCAAAAAATCAAAGTGAAATCTTGGAAATGCTTCTACTTCAAAAAAGTCTACATGGTCTTTGAATTTTTCAAAGAACGGCTGATCATCATAATAAAGCTTCAATCCCACGTTCATGTTTTATTTATAAATTGCTTCTTTTATAAATTTAACTCAATAAACTAAACTTATTTTAATGACTCCCACTTCACAACAACAATGACACATAAAAAAAGAGTTGGGACAATAATCCATGGTGCGTTGGGAGATTGTTATGAACAGTTATGCTCAATTAAAAAAATAAAGAAAGACAACGAGTCTTGGATAGGCTTCTTTGCAGTTGATAACCGTTTGGATGCTATGAAACACTATAAGTTAGACATGTTAGATGAGGTTTATCTTGCGGATAAGATAACTGAAGTTGACATAGATTATTTTTACCAGTTCCAAATTAATGACCCAGAGCTAAAAGAAAAAATCTTAGACAAACTACCCATAAACATCAGGAGAAAGTTCAAAAAACATAATCTTCCATGGAACATAATCGAAAAACACAACTTTGCCAGATCTGGTTTAAGCTTAGATTTAAGTGAAATTGGAAAAAGATACTTGCCCATCTGCATGAAAGAAAACAATATAGATCCTTCCATTTTTGATAAAAAAGTCACCATCGGTTATTTATGGCGTTATCGTACTAAAAAAGGAGCAATAAAAGGTTTCTTTCAAAAATCTGAAAAACAGATAATTAAAACAAAAAGCGATCTTTTCAATAAACTTATAGAAATATATGATGCCCACATCCTTATATGTGGAATGAACAAACAAAGTATTTCAACTCTCACCGACAACATAAAAAACAAAGGCGCATTTGTGAATGGTGAACATAACGCAAAATACACAACAAAAAGCCTAAATATTCCTTCAGAAAGTTGCACTTATCTAAAAGGGATAGGTTTTGCTGCTGAGACTGAAATCCTATCTAAATGCGACCTTGTGATAGGTATGCCTTCAGGATTTACCGAAGTCTTGTGGATGAAAAGAAAAAACCCAGTTATCTTATCTGACCCCCCACCCCATTATCTTTTGAAGTTATGGAAGAATAAAATGCCCTTATTTGATAACAACAAACTTACATACAAAATCTATAATACGTTTACAAAACAAACTGCAAAAAAAGTTATCAGATTCATAAACAAGCAAGGATTTCTAAAAAATAAACAAAAACTTTAAATATGTAAAATTCCAAAATTAACGTATGACTGACGGAACCCAGAATTTTGTTGAATCTATGCTTGAAAACGCAAAGAAGAAGAAAGAAAAACCTAAAGCTCAGGGCAGATGCAATGTTGACCACGAAGAAGTTGAAAACATTCTTGAAAACATTCAAAAAGACGTTCAGAGCAAATAACATTCTTATTGATTTTTTCTTATTCTTGCATAATATAAAGATAACACTTTTAAACAAATCCCTCATTTCTCCTTGTAATGAAACATATAATTATACATTATGACGAAATAGCATTGAAAAAAGGCAATAGAGACTACTTTGAAAGACTTCTGCTAAGTAATATGCAGGAAACATTTGGTAAGAAGACTGACAAGATAAAGAAAGAATATGGATATTACATTGCAACTTTCAAGAAAGATGTGACCCCAAAAGATATTGAGATCATAAAAAAGGTTCCAGGAATAACTAACTTTTCTATTGGTAAAGAGACAGATCTTGATCTTAAAGACATTAACAAAACAGCACTAACTCTCATTACTGGAAAAGAAAAGACATTTGGCATTAACACAAAACGAAGAAATAAGAATTTTGAACTTACATCTCATGATGTCAACAAAGAAGTTGGTGCTTTTATCGTAAAAGAAACAGGGCTAAAAGTTAACTTAAGCAACCCAGATACAAAAATAACTATTGAACTTTGTAATAAACAAGCTTATCTGTCAAAAGAAAAGATTAAGGGTGTTGGGGGATTGCCTACAGGCTCCTCAGCCAAAACATTATGTCTTTTATCTGGAGGTATTGACTCTCCAGTTGCAGGTTCAATGTTTTCTAAGAGAGGTTCTAAAGTTTCTTATGTTCATTTCCAGAACAGATTATTAAATACTGGAGCTGTCCAATCTAAGATTGAAGACCTGACTAAAGTTCTTTCAACATTTCAAAATGGAGCTAAACTTTACATCGTTCCTTTTGATAAGATCCAAAGAAAAATAATCAAGAATGTTCCTTCTAAATTAAGGATGCTCATATACAAAAGACTTATGCTTAAGCTTGCTTCAAGAATTGCAAACAAAGAAAAAGCTAAAGCTTTGATTGTAGGAGATAGCATTGCGCAAGTTGCTTCTCAAACTTTAGAGAACATGGAAAGCATATACTTTGACATTGATAAATTAGTTTTGAAGCCTTTGATTGGTATGAATAAACAAGAGATAATTGACATTGCAAAAGAAGTTGGCACATATGAGGTTAGCATTCAACCTTATGATGACTGCTGTTCTTATTATGTTGCAGAACATCCTGAAACTAAAGCCTCAATTGAGATGATCCAAAAAGCTGAAGAAAATTTAGATATTACAGAAGAGTTTGAGGATGCTTTGAAAAATCTTAAGATTTCGCGTTTTTAACTGCCGGCGTCGCATAATCTGGTATTGCGCTGGTCTCGAAAATGCACAGCTTTGCTGGGTGTCCAGAAAGGCTTGCCTTTGTGAGAACCAGTTTCCTCTGGATATGCAGGTTCAAATCCTGCCGCCGGCGTTAATATTGTCCTTCTAAAGTGGTAACAAATAGAAAGATTTATAAACCCTAAAACACCCCTAAACCCAATGGAACCTGAAGAAACACCCACTTTAGCAGACAAGATATATGGTGAACATACCAAGACGGTAGACAAAAAGAAGGCTTGGAGAACTTTTGTTCATTTCAACCCAAAGATAAACTACCTTAACTTCAAAGGCATCCGAGTTCCACTGGCTAACGACCAAGAATCATTCTTTGTAAACTATCTTAGAAATACATTTATGCCTGATGAAATGGATTCAGTTGTAGAGAATGAGTTTACAAAAGCAATCAACAGAGGAGTTGAAGCAATTAATTTTCTTTTAGAAAAACACATGCCCGAATACGGCAAATTATTCAAGATAGACTACATCGAAAACCCAATCAATGTTTTTGATTACTTGAAACAAGCAAGAGAGGATATGATAGAAGCAAAGAATGGGAAAAAACCAAAAAGCTTTGATCATGACCGCATTTATTCTGCATTCTGTAAAGTAAGAAATTATGGGCTAGGAAATTACATAATGAAGATTGATGAGTCTCCTGCAGTTATCGGTTCTTTAAAGCACTATCCTGCTGCATTGAATTGGTTTAGCAACACTTTTAGTTTTTCAAATCCTCAAGATGTAAATCTTGAAGGCTACACTCATTCATGGGACACAAAAGCAGGAATAAAAGTTTATGGAACAAAAGATAAACCCGTTCGTTCAAGAAACAAGCTTCTAGATCAAGATGGAGAGATAAAACACGCATCAATACTGATGAAACTAATGTTAAGAAATACTTTCGCAGATGAGATTAAAGATTACACAGGTTTTGAATTTATTGTAGAAGATGATAAAGCTAAAAACAAATTAGATAGTTATTTTGGCACCCATATCCAGATAAGTTCTGGTCGTGAAGACTTCAAAGACACAAGAAGAAAGAAAGTTAATTCCACATCAAGCGATGACTTTAACGTAACTAAGTTTTACATCAGACTTCCTTCACCAAGGGAAGAAATTAGAAATCATCCTCTTGGACAATACACACACGAAAGAATTCCTGTTGAGGTTCAAATCTTAACTTTAGCTGACGCAGAAGTTAGAAGGACAAACCCCGATGTTGATCATGACACTTACAAAAAGAATCAGTTTAGTAAAATATTCCCCATCCTATTTCCTGAAGATATTTACAGACCAATCATAGATAAACTTTAATCAAGAAATATTCCCGGCTGTTGTTCTGGTGGTGAATTCCAACCGATATTGTACTTTTCCATCAGCATCTCTTTTTTTCTTTTCCAGAGAATATTGCATGCTCCTCTTGTGATAGAGATATAACTTCCATTCCCATGAGCCATATGCCCTTCTCTCACCAAATCTTCACCAACAACCCATTCGACATGCTCCATTATTATCTCTCTTAATCTTTTGTCTGCCCCAGTCAACTCTCGTTCATATTCTTTTTCAGTCGCATTTGGTTTATTCTGCGTGTCGAATCTATTCATCCTTACAGGAGTCTCAACACCCCCCTCACTAACTCTGTAAAACAGATCTTCATCTGCTTTGTATCTAACTTTTTCCCAGTACTGCATGTCAAACTCTTTTAGTACTTTATCTGTTACCATTCCCATATGCCTAAGAAACATTATTTTTTATTTAAGCTTTTGGCATCAAGAAATCTTTTTTGCTCTTCTAAAAGTTAAGATCAAAAACAGAAGTAAGAATAATGAACCAGATATTATCTCATACTTCATTGGAAAGAACTGAAAGCTCACTATTGGCGAAACTAAGCTGAAGTAGATGTACTCAAATACAATTGCTAAAAATAACCAGTATAATGAATGTTGTATGTTGATTCTCCCCTGAAAATTCAACCTCCTCTTAGAATAATCCCAAAGTTTTCTTTTTAGGACCTTCTCTGTAAATAAAGCACCGACATACTCAAGAAATGTAAGTGAAAATGCATACACCAACACCCTAAAAAGAACATCTATCCCCTGCATTGAGGCCGTAAGATGTGTCATCAATAATGCTCCAAAACCATAGATTGGGCAGAAGAAAATACCAAAAAAACAATTGCTTGCAAATTTTTTATCCATCAAGGATCTGTATGCTGTATCCAACATGCCCCCTATCAAAGAGAACAGCAAAAACAGCAGTATGTATGCTACAATCATTCTCATACCTCTTTATCTCTCTATTGAGTGTTTTCTTATTTTAAATATTACGTTTTAACTAGTGTATTACTCCTAAGTAGTTAAGTTTATATATAACTTCTTGATTTTAAATAGCATTATGGGGAAATCATTTGATGCATTAATAGAGTTTACAAAGACTCAACTAAGGGACGATGAAAAAGCAAACATTATTGGTCCAGTCAAGCCTTTTCTTGAAGATATAATCAAAGAAGCAGCTCTTTTTGAGTTTCCAATGATTGTTGAAAAGCTTATTCCCAGCACAGGGAAAAACAGGGACGAGTATTCTAGATATGTAGGAGATTATTTTGCACTATCAAAACAGAATAACCAACACCTCATCCTTCCTTATACAACTACCGCAATAGAAGACTCAATGTCTGCAATAATATTGCGTGAGATTGACACAAACAACAACTATTTTGTTGTTTCTTCAATAATGGATAAGGGGGTTCAAAGCATTTCTGTGTCTTATGCAAAAATAGATGAACCAAGACCCAAAGTTTATGTTGAGGTCTCCAATCTATTTAGTAAAAACTTCTTCCAAGGCATACCCCAACCCAGCAACCCATTACAGATGGCATCTTGCGTTGGCAAAGACACTATCGCATTTGTTGATCAGCTAGTTTACCTGATGGATCCCGGGAATTTCCTGATTCTGAAAGAGAACAACAGCTCTAAAAAACTAACTTCAAAGAGCAATGGCAAAAAGAAAAAAAGAGAGTTCTTACGTAAAACCGTAATGAGACCACACTATATCTGCCTAAATGAAGATGACACAAAAGATTTTTTCAGAAATAAGACTAAAGAACCAAGAGGCGCACACCCAGTAAGGGGACATCTGAGAAGATTTAAAGAAGATTCTACTTACTTTACAAAGATGAGAGGAAAAACCCGTTTTATCAAACAATACTTCACAGGGGAAGGCCAGATTACAGGCGTAAATGGTTGGAATTATGAAGTTATGGTTAAAGAATCTCCTACAATCATCACCCCATATACTAATTTAAAGAAAAGCTTATAAATTCGTTCTCAAGCAGATTACTCATGGATCAAGAGAAGATTAGAAAGGAAGCTAAGCAGATAATGGATGATTTCATGAGTGCTTTGGATAAAGTAGAAGAGGTCAAAGAAGAGTTCGGCAACAAAAGAGATTCTTCTATGCGTGAACCTAAAGAATGCAAATACAAAGACTTCAAAACCAAGATACTAGCTAACGCTCCAAAGAAAGAGGACGATTGTATACTAGCTGAAAAGAAAAAATGGTAATCAAACAAAAACTAGAAAAAATCAAATCAGGTGAACTTTCAGCTGAAGATAATATTAAACAATTCTTAGATAAGATTAAAGCTGAAGATGAAAAGATTAACTCATTCATTCATGTAAATGAAAATGCATTAGAAGAAGCTAAAGCAGTTGATAAAAAAGAAAAGAAAGGTAAACTAGCTGGTTTGGCTATTGCAGTTAAATCCTGTATCTCAGTAACTGATTTACCAACAACTTGTGCCGCTAAGACCCTAGAAGATTACAAAGGAACATTTGATGCTGACGTTATTGAAAAGATTAAAGCAGAAGATGGGATCATTATTGGAATGACCAATATGGATTGTTTTGCTTGTGGCGTAAGTGGAGAAAGTTCTATGTTTGGCAATACTGACAACCCAAAAGCACCAGGCCACATTCCAGGTGGTTCAAGTTCAGGTTCTGCAGCAGCTGTTGCAGCTGATTTTTGTGATATTGCATTAGGTACTGACACTGGAGGCAGCATTAGAAATCCTGCATCTCATTGTGGAATTGTTGGAGTTAAGCCTTCTTATGGAAGAGTTTCAAGATATGGATTAGTGGATATGAGTATGAGTTTGGATCAGATCGGTCCTTTGTGCAAGGATGTTTATGGTTGTGCTTTGATGATGGAGATCATTTCAGGAAAATCTGATTATGATGGCATCACGTTTGATAAAGCAGTTAAAGATTACTCTAATTTCAAAGAAGCCAAAGGACTTAAGATTGGAATAAGTAAAGATTTTGAAAAACTTTGCACTGATGAAAGAGTTCAAAAATTAATCAATGAACAGATTGAGAAACTAGCTAAAGCAACAGGTTCTGAAACAAAAGAAATTTCTTTGAAATATGTTGACTTAGCAATCCAAGCCTACTACCCAATTGTCTATGTTGAAGTTTTCTCTGGAACTAGAAAGTTTGAAGGTAGAAAATACGGCAAGAAAATCGAAGAAAGTTGTTCTGAAGAAGTACTGAGAAGAATCCTAGGAGGAAAAGAGATTTCAAAGGCAGAACACGATGGCGCTTATTACAAAAAAGCATTATTGACTAAAAAACTTATTACCCAAGATTTCAATAAAGCATTTGAAGATGTTGATGTTATACTTACACCAGTAGTCCCTAGACTACCTCACAAGTTTGGTGAAAAACTATCTGTCAATGAGATGTATGCTTATGACGCTTTCACCTCGCCAGCAAACTTAGCAGGAATTTGTGGCGCTTCTGTCCCTGCAGGAACTATTGATAATATTCCCGTTGGAGTACAAGTTCTAGCTCCAGCTTTCAAAGAAGATGTTCTGTTTAATGTGATGAATTCTTTAGAAGAATGATTTTTATTTAAAAACAAAAACAGTCGATTTATATATACTTTCTACAATTCTAATCGAAAAAGAGGTTCTAATAAGGGGGAAACCAAAATGAAAAAACTAGAAAATTCAAACTTAAACTTAGAACAATCTGTTGAGTTAATAAAAAAAGAAGTTGAGCTATTTGATGAAATTTATTGTAAACCTAAAAGAGAAGGAGTAATTAACTTATTCGTTCTTGAACCCGTTAAAGAGATTCTTAGCGATAGATTAAACTACCTAGTGCACCACACTAAGGAAACCGAACTAATTTCCAAACTTTTTTCTATGGGCAAACTGATGGGCTTCGATGCAGACGAGATAGTGAAACAAGAAGAGGGAGGTTGGGCAGATATTGACCTATCAAAAAGACTGCCAACAAAAAATAATGTTCCTTTTTTTGCATGGCTCCCAAATGAAATACTTAATAGCTATGGTGACATAACTGACAATATGTGGCTAGAAAGATCTATTGGCCCGATTAAGAATTCAGGAGGACTTTGTTCAGCTGAATTTAATGATACAAACACGAATTACGCGGATGATCTAGTCACTCATGATTATCTTGGAAAAACCATGTCTATACACGGATTGACATTCCATAAAACAAGAGTCATAAAGGGTACAGACACCCGATTAAGTATTGATTGTGGTTATCATCCAATGGAAGGCTTTATGTACAGTGTCAGTTTCCATATGAAAGATAAAAAAGTGGTTTCTGTTACAGACGGGAAAACCGAGACTGATGCAAGATCTGCTCTTGACAGACTACGAGACGAGATAAGTGTTTCTCCCCAACACATTCTGTTCTACATAGAAAATTCAAATTTATCAGAGTATCACAAGGAAGAGTTAAAAACAATTACTGATTTTTTACACTCATATCCTGCTGCAGGTACAGAATATTTGTTTGGCAAACAAGAACAAGCTGAACCTTTAACTAGCAAAGCAAAAAGATTTTTCACAAGAAAATCTTATACCCCTAAAGACCACAGTTTGATAACTTCATAAAGAATTAATAATCTTTGATAACTCGCTTCCAGGCATTGCTACTGCCGGACCGCTGAATGTGTTCATCTCTTTGTACTTTTGCGTCAGATACAAAGGCAAGTTTGCATAACTGTCTATGCTTAAATCACTTGTATAATTTTTATGATCTCCTACAACTTTGTCTGGGTCTATCTTTCTTACATCTCTCATTATCATCCCTTCTCTGATTATCTCGCTTGGAACTTTAAACGTGATCCCTGATGTTGCAACCTTGTTAATTTCATCTATAAAAAAGTTACCTGTCATTATCTCAGTCTTATCTTCACATATTGAATATGCTATGTATCTTTTTTGGTCTGTTTCACCAAACATCTTATCAATTTTTTCCTTAAATTTCTTAACTTCAGGATTCTTCATATAAGGTTCTAAGTCAGGTACCTCACAACCCATGTTTTGTGCGTGCCCTTCAATGTAAGATATTGTGCTCTCAGGATTAACATACACTCTTATCTCATCTTTAAAATTCAAAGATATTGGACTATTCAGTCCTGGTAGACTTAACCCTCTTTTCTGAATATAGAATGTGTCTATTACTTTCTCAAACTCTTCAGTTTCTATTGTTTTGCCGAATAATTTCTCGACTATTCCTTCTACTACTTCTGTTAATTTCATCAAACACAGTATTCACTACCCCTTTATAAACCTTTCTATATTTAACTACTTCAAAGTAACAACAACTATTTTCTTCTGCTTCTATTTCTTCTGTCCCTAGCTACCTTCTCAGTTCTCTTTCTTCGCTCCGCTCTTCTTCGTTCAGATAGCTCTCTTTTTCTGTCTCTGATCTCTCTTTCTATATCTCTTGGTTTTCTTGAGAAAATTCTTGAATATCCTGAGATCAGCACTATTACGATTACTAATATGTAGATGAACGGTGCAATTTTTTCAAAAGGTCCTGAGATGTTAACTGCGGCTAATGACCCGATCATGTCAAATAGCTTTAACAAGAATGTAACTACAAAGTATGCAGCCCCCGCGTTAAGAACTGGTGCTACTAAATTGATAGGTATTGGAAACTGCCACAATATCTCTGCACCCATAAAAAGAACAGTCAAGATAAACAATATCCCTATTGTTGAATTAAGGAATGTTACTATCTCTTCAAAAGCTGAATTACCAACAACATTTGAGATTATGTTTGCTAACCCCAATAATATCAAGAAAACTAAAAATCCTATCAGTTTTGATAGCACTATCTTGAATATTGATCTCATTATAATAAATTGGGACCATCTTTATTTAAGTTTTTTGGGTGTAACAGTAACTTTTTTAAACACAAACACCCATTTTTCTCGAAAAGAGGTGCAAACAATGAAAACATTAAGCCTTATAGTACTACTTATTTTCTTAGCAGGTTGTGGAGGTTATGTAGTTGAGATTCCCACAGATGAAGTTGAACCTGCAAATGATTGGAAAGATGTTGAACTAACCGACATTAACACAGGAAACACATTCAAGGTTTCAGACTTTAAAGGTAAAACAGTATTGCTTGAAAGTTTTGCAGTCTGGTGCCCTACATGTTTAAGACAACAGAAAGAGATGAAAAAACTACCTGACTTGGTTCACATATCACTAGATACAGACCCTAATGAAGATGAAGCTAAAGTTAAATCTCATATCGAAAGAAATGATCTTGATTGGTATTTTGCAATATCTCCTGAAACAATGACTCAAGCGTTGATTGATGAATATGGGTTGGGGATTGTTAATGCGCCTTCAGCACCAGTCATATTAATCTGCGAGGACCAATCCACTAGATTCCTTAAGAGTGGCGTTAAGTCTGCTGAAGAACTTCAGAAAGAAGTAGAGGTTGGCTGTTAATGGTTTTTGAAGCTTTCATACTAGGATTGTTGACACCTTTAACAGCAGTGTGTGTTTTACCTTTGTATCCTGGTTTTTTAGCTTATCTTTCTAGTAAACTGTCTGAGTCTGAAGACAAAAAAGCACCTTTGATTCTCGGCTTACTAGTAACTTCAGGAGTCTTACTATTCATGTTATTACTTGGCCTAATATTCACAACACTTCTTCAAGTATCGTTAACAAAAGTTATTGGAATCGTTTCGCCAATAGCTTTCACAATCTTAGCAATCATCAGCATATTACTTATTTTCGACATCGACATTGGAAGATTTATTCCAAAAGTTCAAACCCCAAGAGCTAAAAGTCCTGTACTTAGCGCATTGTTATTCGGGTTTTTCTTTGGTGCAATAGTTATCCCTTGCAATCCTTTGTTCATTGCAGCTTTGTTTGCTAGAACTTTAGCAAGTGTTAACTTCGCAGCTAACATGTTAAGCTTTTTATTGTTCGGATTAGGGCTTGCTCTTCCTCTTTTAGCATTCTCACTCATTTCATCAACAGTTAGCACTTCAATCATCGGTTTCCTTACAAAACATAAAAGGATAATCAATATGGTTGCAGGCATTATTATGTTCATAATCTCAATCTACTACCTATTCTTCGTGTTCAAAGTGCATGAGCTGATAATATGAAAATAATCACAACATTAACAATTCTTCTTCTGATTTTAGCAGGCTGTACACAACAACAAAATCTTGAAAAAATTCCCGAAATTGCCGAGATGGAAGAAGAGATGGGCATCAAGATGACTGAGCGAGGTGTTAAGTACATCATAGATCCAGATAAGATTGTCGGCGGCGGCCCCCCTAAAGATGGGATTCCTTCAATAGATAATCCAAAGTTCACAACTGTTGAAGAAGCTGACGAATGGATCCAAGATAACGAATTGGTTCTTGCTATGATCTACAACAATACTAAACGAGTTTATCCTTTACAGATCATGGTTTGGCATGAAATAGTTAATGATAATATTGGTGAAGACCCAATCTTAATCACATACTGTCCTTTATGCGGTTCAGGCATAGCTTATGAAAGGTTAATAGACGGAGAAGAGGTCGAGTTTGGTACTTCAGGCAAATTATACAACTCAAATTTAGTTATGTATGACAGGAAAACAAATTCTTATTGGACTCAGATTGATGGGTTAGCTGTTGTTGGTGAGTTGACTGGCACTCAACTTACTGCAATATCAATCGATACTGTTGTCTGGAGAGATTGGAAAGAAAATCATCCTGATTCTGAAATCTTGACTCAAAACACAGGATTTTCTAGACCTTATGGTAATGATCCTTATGGCAACTATTATGAGAATAGTTTCTTGTTTTTCCCTGTTGAGAATGAAGATAAAAGCGTTCATCCAAAAACAGTTATCTTTGGAATTGAAGTTGGTGGAGTGTATAAAGCATACAAGGAAGATGACTTAATTGATGAAAAAGTTATCGAAGACACTGTAAACAATATCAATCTCAAAATAGAAAGAGATGATGCAGGCATTGTAAAGATCACCAATACCGAAACAGGAGATGAAATAGTTAAAGAGAGGGATTTTTGGTTCGCTTGGTATGCCTTCCACCCCACCACAGAAATTTATGAGGTAAATAACTGATAGAGCAAATACCAAGTGCTACGAACGTAGTGAGTTTGCGCTTGGTACGCGTTCCATCCCAATACAACATTATATGAAAAATGAAAGAAGAAGAGATAAAGAAAAAACTTACACCTGAAGAATACAAGATTCTTAGAGAAAAAGGTACAGAACCTCCCTTCTCAGGAGAATACAACGATCATAAAAAGAAAGGAGTCTATAGATGCAAGGTGTGCGGTCAAGAACTCTTTACCTCAAAAGATAAGTTTGATTCGGGTTGTGGCTGGCCTAGTTTTTCAGATGTAGAAAAAGGTAAAGTTGAACTTAAACCCGATAATTTTCTTTTGATGAAACGAACAGAGGTTATTTGCAGCAAATGCAAAAGTCATTTAGGCCATGTTTTTGATGACGGCCCTAAGCCTACAACTAAGAGATATTGTATTAACTCTTTATCATTAAATTTTAAAGAAAAATAGTTTTTTATCCTTGTGCTACGATTTTTTCTTCACCGCAATTTTTACACTTGAATACATCAAATTTAGAATTTCCCGAGTCCATAACACCTGTTTTCACAAGTTCTGACTGGCATTTCGCACAGTTCATTATGCGTCCACCATCTCGATCTCGATGTTTAGTCCTTCTGGTATTGGCACTCTCATTACAAGTCTTAGTGCTCTTTCATCAACTGCTAAATCCATCAATCTTTTGTGGATTCTCATTTCGTAACGTTCCCAAGAAGCCTTTCCTTCTCCTGAAGGAGCTTTTCGTGTTGTAACTTTCAGTTTTTGGGTTGGCAAAGGTATTGGTCCTCTTAGTGTAACTCCTGTTTTTTCTGCTATATCAGTTATGTAATTACATACTTGATTTACTTTGTCTATGTCGATACTTGCTATGTTTATTCTTGCTCTTTGCATATTTTGTTACCCCATGATAATTGGTTAGTTCACCATGCACTGAAAGTCAAATAAAAAAATAAAAAAATATTAGTTAAAATTATTTTTTAACTAATTCAGTGCACATTCCTGCTGCAACTGTTGATCCACTGTCTCTAATTGCGAATCTAGATAGTTGCGGGATTTCTTCTTGTGTTTCTATAACCAATGGTGTTGTTGGTTTGATCTTCACAATTGCTACGTCCCCGTTTTTGATGAAGTCTGGCTTTTCAGCTAGTGTTTCACCTGTTGCAGGATTAATTTTCTTAACTATTTCTGTTACTTGGCATGCCACTTGTGCTGTGTGTATGTGGAATACTGGCGTGTATCCTACTGTGATTACAGTTGGGTGGTTTAGTACTACCATCTGTGCTGTGAATTCTGTTGCTACAGTTGGTGGATTTCCAGCATCGCCTATAACGTCTCCTCTTGCGATGTCTTTCTTTCCCATACCTCTTACGTTGAATCCTACGTTGTCTCCTGGCTGCGCTTGTTGTAACTGTTCGTGGTGCATCTCTATTGTTTTACATTCACCCTCAATTCCTTTTCCTTCTCTTGCTGGTGTTGCTACAATTTTCTGCCCAACTTTCATGATTCCTGTTTCTATTCTTCCTACAGGTACAACTCCGATTCCTGTGATGTTGTAAACATCCTGTAACGGTAGTCTTAGTGGTAGGTCTACCGGTCTTTCTGGCTCTTTCAAGTCATCGATTGTTTCCAATAGTGTTTTACCTTTGTACCAAGCCATGTTTTCTGATTTCTTAACTACATTGTCTCCTTGAAGTGAAGCAATTGCTAAGAAAGGTATGTTTTCTGGGTTGTATCCTACTGTTTTTAGTAGTGTTGATACTTCCTCTTTTACTTTGTTGTATTTGTCTTCTGCCCAGTCAACTCCTGAGATGTCCATCTTGTTGATCGCAATGATCATCTGGTCAACTCCTAGTGTTTTTGACAAGAAGATGTGCTCTTTTGTCTGTGCATTTACTCCATCGTTTGCTGCTACTACAACAACAGCTGCGTCTGCTTGT
Source organism: Candidatus Nanoarchaeia archaeon (assembly GCA_028279745.1). Taxonomy (GTDB): domain Archaea; phylum Nanobdellota; class Nanobdellia; order Woesearchaeales; family JANQNC01; genus JANQNC01. The sequence goes on along the minus strand of JANQNC010000001.1, from coordinate 82,114 downwards.
GCTGCTCCTGTAATCATGTTCTTAATGAAGTCTTTGTGCCCTGGAGCGTCGATTACTGTAAAGTAATATTTTGGCGTTTCAAACTTCTTGTGAGCCAAGTCGATTGTAACTCCTCTTTCCTGCTCTTCTTTTAGGTTATCCATTACGAATGCGAATTCGAAACCGCCTTTTCCTAATTCTTGAGCTTTGTCTTTTAGTTTTCTCATTGCTTGCTCGTCGATGTTTCCTGAATCAAACATTAATCTTCCTACTGTTGTGGATTTCCCGTGATCGACGTGTCCAATGAATACAAGGTTTATGTGTGTTTTTTCTTTTGCCATTATAGCAACCTCCTCTATTTTTTGTTTTATATATTTCTGAGTTTTCTGTCTTAGTATTTAAAGCTTTCTACTCTCCTTCGTCTGTTTTTAGGCCTTTTCTCTCTCTAATTTGTCCAACTACTTTGGTTTGTAGCTCGTGTGGCAACACTTCAAAGCTCTGGTCTATTAGTGAGAATGTTCCTCTTCCACCTGTAGCGCTTCTTAGTTCTGAACTTATCCCAAACATTTCTGCTACCGGAAGTTTTCCTTTTACAGTTACGTGTTCTCCTTCTTGTTGCATATCTATCAGTTGTCCTCGCTTGTTGCTGATCAACTTTGAGATGTCTCCCATATGATCTGCGGGTCCTTCAAACTGTAGTAGCTGTATCGGCTCTAACATCTGTGGTGATGCAGTCCTCATTGTTCCTCTGATACCTTCTCTTACTGCAGGGTAAACTTGTGCTGGTCCTCTGTGGATCGCGTCTTCGTGCAGTTTTGTATCTTGGAATAATACTTTTACTCCTTGGCATGGCTCGTTTGCCATTGGCCCAAAGTCCATTACGTTTTCAAACATATCCAGTACCAGTTCTATGATTTCATTTATGTGTACAATTCCTCTTGTAACATCAATGAACATGTTTCCGTTGTGGATATCTTTTACACTTCTTGCAACTTTTGTGTCCATTCCAAGCTCCACCATCTTTTTCCAGGTTGCATCGTCTGATTTTTTGACTCTTCCTTCAGGTAGTTCTCCTTTTTTTATTGCTTCAACATACACATCCTCTAAAGGTTCTACTGTGAAGTAGAATTTGTTGTGTTTGTTTGGACTTTTCCCTTCTGCTTCCGCGCCCGTTTTTGTTACTGACTCTCTGTATACAACGATCGGCGGCGATGTCTGCAAGTCAACACCTTTCTCTGATCTGATCCTGTTTTCTATAACTTCTAAGTGCAATTCACCCATACCGCTTACTAAGTGTTCTCCTGTCTCTTCGTTGATTTCTATCTTTATGCTTGGATCTTCTTTACCTATCTGTCTTAATACTTCGATCAGCTTTGGTAAGTCTGAAGGTTTCTTCGCTTGGATAGATTTTGTTATTACTGGGTCAAATAAGTGCGCTATCTCTTCAAACGGTTCTGTCGGTTGTAATGTTACTGTTTCTCCTGGTCTGCTTTTTACTCCTCCAACTCCGATAATATTTCCTGCTGTTGCTTCACTTACAATGTCTCTCTTTGCTCCGTTATATACGAATACTTGTTGAATTTTGGAATTCTGTTTAGCTCTGTTCATGTAAACATCCATTCCTTTTCTTACAGTTCCAGAAAATAATCTTCCCGCACTTATCTCTCCTGCTTGTGGATCGATAACTACTTTTGTTATTACGAAGAATAGTGGTCCGCTAGAATCGCAAGTTTTTAGTGACTTGCCTTCATCTGACTCTTGGTCTCCCCTCCATAATTTTGGTATTCTGTACTCCTGCGCAACAGTTGGGTTTGGCAAGTGATCAATTACCATATCTAATACAACTTCGTGTACCGGTGCTTTTTTCGCTAGAATTTTTTCTGCTTCTGCATCTCCCGAGTTGTATGCTTCGATTATGTCTTTGAAAGTTATTCCTTTAGCCTGCATGTAAGGTATGCTTACAGCCCAGTTGTGGAACGCACTTCCGAATGCTACTGATCCGTCCTGTACGTTAACTTGCCACTTCTCAGCATATTCTGTTTCTGCTATGCTTTTGATCAGCTTGTTTACTGCAGTTATGATTTTAACAAATCTTTCCTGCATTTGCTCCGGTGTTAACTGTAGCTCTTTGATCAGTCTGTCTACTTTGTTGATAAATAGAACAGGTTTTACTCTTTCTCTTAATGCCTGTCTTAGTACTGTTTCTGTCTGAGGCATGATTCCTTCTGAAGCACAGCATACTACTATTGCCCCATCTACAGCTCTCATCGCCCTTGTTACATCCCCTCCAAAGTCTACGTGTCCTGGTGTGTCGATTAAGTTTACTAAGTACTCGTTTTCTTTGTATGTATGTACCATCGATACTGCTGCTGAATCTATTGTGATTCCTCTTTCTTTTTCGTCTTCGTGGAAATCTAGTACGCATGCTTTCCCTGCTAGATCTTCACTCATCATTCCACATCCTGCTAAAAGGTTGTCTGAGAATGTTGTTTTTCCGTGATCGATGTGTGCGCAGATAGCGATATTTCTAATGTTCTTAGAATCTTTCATGATTCTGGTTACCTTGTCAACCATCTTTTCTCCCATTTTGATTTTCCTCCTATAATCCTCTGTTAGTTTTTGTAGTATAATATGTCATCGTCTGTTCTTTTGTATGACAATATATCTTTTTCTTCAAACCACACACTGATTTCTCTTGCTGCGTTCTCTTTAGAGTCTGAAGCGTGAACTAGATTCAGTAAAGGTCTGTCAGCCCCGTCTGCTAATGAATAACTATCACAAGTCAAGTCTCCTCTAATACTGCCTGGTGCTGCGTCTACGGGGTTTGTGCTGCCTGCCAAAGTTCTTATTTTTGCTATTGCTTCATTTCCTTCAACAACCATTGCAACTACAGGTCCAATCTCTAAACCAGTCATTAAAACTTGTCTTATCCTTTCACCTATTTCTTCAGGTGTTTCTGTTACTTTTATGCCAAGTTTTGACTTTGACTTTGTGTTTTTCTCACCGACATCTTTTTTCCAGACAGGATCGTCTATGTAGTGCTTTTCTATTATGCTCCTTTCAGGCATCACTATTTTCATTGCTACTATTTTTAGGCATGAATCTTCGAATCTTGAGATGATATTGCCTACTTTTCCTCTCATCACTCCATCTGGTTTTACTAGCACTAAACTTCTCTCTACCATTATCTATCACTACTCCTCTTTCTTTTTTGGTTTGCACCATTTGAATCCTGCTGGATTCTTTTTTAGTTTTAGTCTGAATTTCTCGCATTTGTTTGAACAGAAGTGGAGTGTTTTTCCATCTTTGGTTACAAACATCTTGCCAGTTCCTTCAGTTATATCCTTTGTACAAAAATTACATTTCATTTTTATCTACCCTGTGACAATTTTCTTGCTTCGATTTCTGTTTCTCTAAGCATTAAAACATCTCCTACTCTTACTGGTCCTTTCACGTTTCGCCTTATTACTTTATTAGCGTCTCTTCCTGTAAGAACTTTACATCTTACTTGTGTTGCTTCTCCCCTCATTCCAGTTCTGCCCATTATCTCTTCTACGGTTGCAGGGAATGCTGAGGAAAACTGAACGCCTGCTGATTTTGACTTGTCGTCTTTTTTTGGCGGCTTTCCTTTAAATTTATCTGGAGCCATCCTTATTCACCTTTAGCTATCTCTTCAACTAATTTTTTTGCTTCTCCTTCTGTGGTGATTGCTACTGCTGATGTTCCTACTGGAATCCCAACTGCAACTCCTAAATCTTCTTTTGTTGGTACTTCAACACACTTTATGCCTTTTTCTTTGCATAATGGTGCCAGGTGCAGAACTATTTCTTTTGGGTTTGTGTCTTGTGCTATTACAACAAGTTTTGCACTTCCTCTTTCTATTGCTTTTGTCGCTTCGTTTGTTCCTTTCTTTATTTTTCCAGTTGCTTTTGCAACTTCTACAGCTTCTAATATTTTATCTGTTTCAACCATTTGGTTTGCCTCCTCGATTTTTTTTAAAGAGAATAAAAGAACTTGCTTTCATCTCGTTCGGTCTTTTTCAAGACGTCATTACTCATCGATACCTTGCAGAACTTAGGGGTGCTTTATAAAACTTTGTGTTTCCGAATAAGGAGAGGATATAATAAAAACACACCACTCCATAGTAGTTAAATAAAGAAAGATTTAAATATGATTGCCCATTATTACTTGCCATGTCACTAGACGATAAGTTTTATCCGGACGACGGAAAACCTTTAACAAAATTTGATAACTTTATGATCAAGTCAGTTGGTAAACTCGGAGAATTATATCAAAACATCACCGGAAGAAGTTACAAGGATTTAGTAAACGCATCATATAAAGTTTCTGCAGGAGGTTTTGCAGCAAGTCTTGCTTTTATGCGCGTGTCATCTTTACTATTTGGATATCTATCTCTAAACAGAACACAATGTCCAGATTACAAGTCACCTATCGAGGAAGAGATAGAAAGTGAAGTGCACGGGTATCCAAAATCGTTTGGTAAATTCTTTCGAACGGCTCTTCTGTTTTGGGTCCCTTTTACAATTAGTCAAAGTAATGATATGATGGAAAAAGGAGTTGAAAAAGACTCATTTATCTCCAAATACCTTGCCATAGGCGGCGCAATTGAAGGCGCATCCCTAGTACCTTACAATTTTGCTGAATATTTATCAAAAGCACAAGTTCCAAAACCACCTAAAAAAACTTGGGGAAAGCGATTAAAAGAATATTTTAAAGAAAATTTATCTCCTCGCCCGATCCCAGTTCCAGTAAAATACTTGTCTAACCAACCCACTTCTTAATCTCATTACCCATTAACTAAGCCCACCTTTTCTTCAACTTGTTCTTTGTCTTTCCTGACTTAAACTATCAGATCTTGCCTTGCATACGCTTTCAACTCTGAAACACTTAACTTCATCTCTAAAAGCTTTTAAATAAGTCATTTATAAAGGTTAAGAATTTAAGATCAAATCCAAGCACACCCCCTCTACCCCCAAAATTCGAGCATCTGAGCAGTTATGAAAACAAAAGCTTTATATATAAGTTCATATTCAGATTTTATAGAAAAAGAGCTGATTTTGAGCTATTTTTTGTGAGGAAAATATTATGGTAGATACATACAAAGCGAGTGATATAACCGTTTTAAAAGGCTTAGAAGCCGTTCAGAAGCGACCTGGAATGTACATCGGTAGCACTGGTGCTAGAGGTTTGCATCATCTAGTTTATGAGGTTGTTGATAACTCTATTGATGAGGCTTTAGCAGGTCATTGTGACACGATTATGGTCACCTTAAACCCGGATGGTTCTTGCACCGTTACAGACAATGGAAGAGGCATTCCTGTTGATGTTCATCCTGAAACCGGTGAAAGTGCTTTGAAAGTTGTTATGACTGTACTGCATGCAGGTGGAAAATTCAATAAAGATTCTTACAAGGTTAGTGGAGGACTACATGGTGTTGGAGTAAGTGTAGTTAATGCACTCTCAAAAAAGTTAACTGTTGAAGTTAGAAGAAACAACAAGATCCATACACAAACTTATGCCAAAGGTATCCCTCAAGGAGATGTAGAGATTACTGGAAGTTGCGATAGTACTGGAACCAAAGTTACTTTCTTACCAGATAACGAAATATTTGACACAGTTGAATTTCATTATGACACTTTAAGCGCAAGATTAAGAGAATTAGCTTTCCTTAATAGAGGCATTACAATTATTCTTGAAGACAAAAGAAATGATAAAAAAGACGAATTCATGTATGAAGGCGGGATAGTTGAGTTTGTTAATTTCCTGAATAAAAATAAAGATTTAGTTAACGGCAACATTTACCTAGAAAAAGAAAAAGACAATATTAGTGTTGAGATTGCTATGCAGTACAATACATCCTATGTTGAAAATGTTTTCTCTTTCGTTAACAATATCAACACAGTTGAAGGTGGAACCCACCTTAATGGTTTTAGGACTGCACTGACAAGAGTGATAAATAACTATCTTAGAAAAAATAAGATTGCAGACATAAGACTTGAAGGTGCAGATACCCGAGAAGGTTTAACTGCAGTTATTTCTGTTAAAGTTCCTGAACCTCAGTTTGAAGGCCAAACAAAAACTAAACTTGGAAACCCAACTGTAAAAGGTATCGTCGACTCAATAGTTTTCGACGGTTTAACTAACTTCTTTGAGGAACATCCTGCAGAAGCTAAAAGTATTATCAACAAAATTGTCAGTGCTGCTCAAGCTAGAGAGGCTGCAAGAAAAGCAAGAGAGCTTACTAGAAGAAAATCTATTTTGGATGGTTCTGGTCTGCCAGGCAAATTAGCAGATTGTCAAAACAAAGATCCTGCTGAATCTGAAATCTATCTTGTAGAGGGAGATTCTGCTGGAGGTAGTGCTAAACAAGGAAGAGATAAGAAATTCCAAGCTATCCTTCCGTTAAGAGGTAAGATCTTAAATGTTGAGAAAGCAAGGTTAGACAAGCTTCTGAAGAATAATGAGATCCAAACTATGATCACTGCTTTCAACACAAGCATTGGTGAAGAGTTTAATATTGAGAAGTGCAGATATCATAAGATAATCATCATGACTGACGCTGATGTAGATGGTAGCCACATCAGAACTTTATTGTTGACTTTCTTTTATAGATACATGCAGCCGTTGTTTGATAAAGGTTACATCTACATAGCACAACCACCTCTTTACAAGGTAAAGAAAAAAAGAGAAGTTTACTATGTCTACAACGATGCTCAACTTAAGAATCTTTTAGAAAAGATTGGCAAAGAAGATATAAGTTTACAGAGGTATAAAGGTCTTGGGGAGATGAATCCTGAACAGTTGTGGAACACAACCATGAATCCTGAGCATAGAAGGCTGATCAAGGTTACTGCTGAAGATGCGGTGATGGCTGATGAGATATTTACTGTCTTGATGGGTGATAAGGTTGAACCTAGAAGAGAGTTTATCGAAAAACACGCTAAAGAAGTTAAGAACTTGGATGTTTAATTTCTCCCTTATAAGGAAATTTATTTACCTCCGATAAGTAGCTATAAATGTTAGGAAAATATTAAAAACTTAGAGTTCTACTAAACTCGTTATTGGGGGTTATGTTTATGTCAGAAGGTATAAGCGGGATTCTTAGAAGATTTAAGGAAAAACCAATTAAGACTCTAGTTGGCATAGCTCTTTCTGCAGTAGTCGCATACAGCATCGTAACTACTGCAAAACACAAGATTGAAGAGGTTAAATATAAAAAAGTAGCCAGTCAGATTGAAGAATATGTAAATAAAAACAGTCCAGACACAATCAAGATAGATGATAAAGAATCAGGTTCTGTGCCTGGTTTTGATGACTATCTTAACCAACTGCATTCAAGAGTTACGGGCAACAATGACTCCCTCATAGACACCCAACGTCAATTGTGGACTAAGGTTCTTTATGACATATCAAGAGAAAGCAACATCCCGCCAGGGATATTTATTGAAGGCCCTCTAGACCGTAAATATGTCGTATTACGCAAGGATTGAACACTTTCTTTATAAAATAATAAAAGCCCCAAAGAAGCCACTATCACCATTTTAGAGTGGTAACAAACCGAAACATTTATATATCAGTAATGGTTCCCCAAATGTAAAAAGAGAGGGATTGACTACACATTTAACAAAAAACCTATAGGAGGAATACAAAATGGAAACAGCACCGGAAGCAACAAGAGAAAGTCTAAAAGCAGAGTTTGATGCTAAAGTTAATACAGCACAAGAAGCTTACAAAACAAAACTCTTTGAACAAGAAGTGACAAGAGGAGAATTAAAATCAGAATTTGATAAACAAGTCAACGCACTTGAAAAAGATTATAAAACAAAACTTGTCGAGTTTGAAAAATCTGAGAAAGCAAAAGAACTAAGAGCAGCTCACAAAAAAGAAGTTGCTGACTTAGAAGCAAAGATGACACAAGCTAACAAAAAACTTAAGACAAACATGGAAGCTCTTGAAGCACCAGCTACTGCTCCTAAACTAGCAGCACCTAAGAAGGTAGCTAAAAAAGTTGCAGCAAAAACTGGAGACCTTAAGGACAAATTATACACAGCTAAAACAAACATTGCTAAAGCAGTTAGCGCAACTAAAGATTTCTTTAAGAAACCTAAAAACGTAGTATATGCGGGAGCAGTTGCATTAGCTCTGACTTTTACAGGCTACAACATAGCAAAAGTAGTTTCAGCAGACACTGGAAAACACTACGAAACAGCTAAAGCAGCATACACAAAATTCCTTACAGATGGAAAAGTAGCAAGAGTTGACGTAGTTGGCGCACATGAAGATTCAGTACTAAATGGATTTGACAGATTCGTTGCAGATTCTTACAAGCTAGCAACTGGACAGAAAGATCTTAACGTTTATGAATTCGCTAAGACACCAGAGTTTAAAGGCGCTAAGAAAGCTATGCAAGAGATTGCAAAGCAGAACAAGATTAAAGACGCTAACTTTACTGAAACAAATTCAGATAACAAATACTTGAACCTTTAAGGTTCTTTTTTATTCTTATTTTTTAATTTATTTCTTAACAACTAAACGCACCATCAACAACAATTGTAGAACCGTTTATGTAAGAAGCATCTTCGCTTGCCAAAAACAACACAGTCTTAGCAATCTCTTCGGGTTCTGCTAATCTCCCAGCAGGTATCTCATCAGTCATTGATTTGTAGTATGCTTTCTTTTCTCGTTCATTCTTTGTATATGCTTTTGCCACATTTTCAACCATATCTGATCTTATGGTTCCAGGACAAACTGAATTACAAGTTATCCCATATTCAGCATATTCTTTTGCAACTGTTCTTGACAAGCCCAATAAGCCATGTTTTGATACGTTGTATGGAAGTAGTTCTTCTTCTGCTTTGATCCCATAAATAGATGATATGTTGATTATTCTACCCCATTTCTTTGATCTCATGTGAGGCAGCATCCTTTTCGTTATTAAGAAAGGCAAGGTTAAGTTTGTGTCTATTGTTCTCTCCCAGTCATCGATTGTCACTCGTTCGGTTTCAACTAAAGACCCTATAACTCCTGCACTATTAACCACAATGTCATAATCATCAGATAGTTTGTTTGCTTTTTCTAGTTTTACCGATTTTATCTTGTATTTTTTTGATAATTTTTCAGCTTCTTCAGAATCTTTGTGATAAGTAAATTCTACTTCATACTTTTTTGTCTCTACAAAGGCTTTTACTAAAGCTCTGCCTAACATTCCAGTTCCACCAGTTATCAGTACTTTTTTCATTTTATTTTCAGATTGATAAATACTTCTTCTCCGAATCTTTTTTCATCGAATAGTTTTATTCTTTTTACTTCTATGGTGTACAGCTTAACCCCCACAGCTTTCTTTGCAAAGTCTTTTGGTTTTTTTACTAGATCTTTAAACAACGGGAATCTTTTTAGAAATTTTGTTGTCCCTTTGGGCATCTGTAATAATTTTGTCTTATAACATTTTCCAAACATCTGTAATCCTTGCAGGTCATCTTTCCAAAACTTTTGGTTGCTTTTGAATATTGAGACTGCTGCAGATTTATTTTTCAAAAGATTCAATGAATGGTCTGATTTTGGATCTGTTATAACGTATAATCTTAGTTTGTCATCGTATGCATAATATAGCGTGTTTATATGTGCCTTTCCTGAGGGTGTAACGGTTGCTAATGATAGTAGTTTATTTTGTTCAATTATCTCTTTGATACTCTCATTTAGTTTCTTGTCAGAATGTTCTTTGTTTCCAAATTTTATCATAAACTGATCACCTTTTTGTTTTTTATAAATTTTACTTTAAATCTGCTCCTACTGCTTCATCAATACTGCTAAATCCATCTCTTTTCAACAACTTGACTAATCCTTTATTTATCTTTTTTATCAGTCCAGGGCCTTCATATATCATTCCTGTGACTAACTGTATTAGTGATGCTCCTGCTTTTATTTTTTCGTATGCATCTTCCGCACTAAATATTCCCCCACAACCCATTATGACGTATTTTCCTTTTGTTTTTTTGTAGACATATCTGATCAGTTTTGTGCTTTTTTCTTTTACTGGCTTGCCGCTTACACTCCCTTCCTTCATCTTGCTTGTATCGGTGATTAATCCTTTTCTATCAACAGTTAGATTGGAGAATATGAATCCCGTTACAAACTTATATCTCTCTACTACTTCCAAAACTTTATCCACTTTTTCAAGATCCATATCAGGTTTTAGTTTCAAGAATACTGGTTTGATTATTTTTTGTTTACTGATTTCTTTAAGCAGTTTATCCAAATTGTCAGGATAACCAAAGGTTTGTCCATCTGATAAGTTTGGACATGATACGTTTATTGTTGTGTAATCTCCTGTTGGATGCATTAGCTTGAATGCTTTTGCATAATCTTTTATTCCTCCTTCTGTGTCTAATTTCCTGTCATTTGTTTTTGCTACACTAACTCCCACTGGAAATAAGAACTTCTTTCCTTCTAACTCTTTTGACAAATATTCCGCACCTTTATTTACCAATCCATAATTAACTAAGATTGCCTTATCTTTTTTTAGTCTGAATAGTCTTGGTTTTTCGTTTCCTTCACATTTCTCTCCTGTTACTGAGCCCATCTCTTCAAATCCAAAACCCGCCGAAGGGATTATTTCTGTTAACTGGCAGTTTTTGTCAAAGCCTGCACTCAACCCTATAGGATTTTTGAATTTTATTCCTGCAACTTCTGTGTTTAACATAGAGTTTTCATATCCATAAACTACCTTCACCAAAAATCTCATCATCTTAAACTTTCCAAGGACACTTCCCACTTTTACAAATCGGTCATGTACTTTTTCTGGGTCTTGCATGAAAAGTATTGGTTTTAGTACGTATTTGTATAACATAGCTTAATGTGAGAATTGTTTGTTTATAAAATTATGGACGCCGACGGCCGGATTTGAACCGGCATATCCGTGAGGAAACAACCTGTCCTCACTGACGTTCGGGACTTGCCCTAACGCAAGTTTCCAGGGTTGCGCAGTACCAGATTGTGCCACGTCGGCTTATAACCTAAAAGAAAAAGGTTTGTTTTATAAAACTATCTTCTTATAAAAAATAATATTGTTATCAAACTATAATCTGTGATCAAGTTAAACTTTCCTGTGCTTCTGAAACTTGCAACACAGTCTGCCATCAGATGCAACAACAACCCAACTACAACAAATAGCAGAGTTAGGTTGTTAAACATGATTCCTAACAAGACTAGTAAGAAAATGAATTCAAATGTGTGGAATATGTAAAAGTCTTGCGCTCTTCTGTTTGCAATCCTTACCCAATATCTAACCAGTTTTATTGGGCTTTTTATCATGCCTGAATACATTGCAGCTATTGTATGATCAGCATCAATCAGAACTCCTGCCAACACAACCACCCAAAAGAAATGCATATCTACATGACCTAATGTCAACACACTTATTATTGCTGCCCCTGTTGCATTTATTAGAATGTGCTGTAGTGTGTTCATTTTCGGGTTAGAAGTGAGTAATTGCTTATAAACTTACTTTATGAGTATAAAAAGAAAGGTGGGGGTGGCGATACTTTCAAGCAAGTTCCACATTTCGCTTGACACTCACCAGGTGACTGAGCTCCGACGGAGCGAACGTCGCCTCTTGCGTGCCAGCTGAGCGTAACCAGCTGTTTGAAATCGCGACTTCTACGTGCCTCAGTTTGAGCTATATCATCGGCCTAGGCCTCATCGCTCAACGCTTATGAGCGTAGCACTCTAACCAGGCTGAGTTACACCCCCAGCTTAAAATAAAAAATCAATAAGTCGTTTAAAAAAGCTTCGGTTATTCGACATTATACAACTCTCCTTCTACATGAACATAGTAAGGATCGAAGCCTTTCCCAAGTTTGAAGGTGTATGCATTAAATTCATCGTGGGGATAAAGTGCTTTCAGTATCTTAGTCTCAAACTCTTCAGGTGTGAGGTCTTCACCTCTAGCTCTACTTAGCACTTTTACTGGAATCAAAAGTTCTTCTTCAGCATAAGAAAAATCTCTTACCTTTTCTGCTCTTTTCACCTCATCACTGTAGACTATTTTCTTCCCCTCCCTTTTCATAAGCACTAACTTTCCATTTCTTCTCACTAAAACTTTTAGTGTTGGTTGGTGAGGTTCATTCATTATCTTTCCCACCACTCTCCACATGTTAGTTTCAGCCACCTCATATAATTTCATTATTTATCACCCTACACATTACATAGTGTTGTATTTTATTTATCTATTACTTACAAAAAGGATGTAACAGTGTTGTACTTTTTAGAAGATTTTATATACTGCCAAATCTTCACACTAAAAAGGGGTTGGTTAATGTTAGATAATAAGACTATAAAAAAAATCAATGATTTTGTCTACACTAAACCTAGGACTATTCAGGAAATTGCTCTATTGATCAAAAAGAACTGGCGTACTGCAAATAGCTATGTTGATAAGATCGCTCAGGAATCCGGCAGTATTGCAATAAAAACTTTTAGGGAAGGCACCCGAGGTGCATTAAAGATTGTCTACTGGAACAACATTGATAAGATCCACTCATCCAGTTTTCAAGAAAGATTGCAGCAGCAGATAGAAACCGGAAGAACAAGAGATGACTTTAGTCCTTCTGAAATTTATCAATATGTTGATGCTAAAAAGAAATCTGCTTGGCTGTTGACTGAAGAAACTTATTCTAAAAAAGATAATTTTGAAAACTTCAAAAATTCTTTATTGACTACCAAATCCCAAATATTATTTTTCTCAGGTAATTTGACTTTCTGCCAGATGAGTTACAAAAACAAGACCATACTTGACACGATTGAACATCTTGCTGAAAAAGGGATAAGCATGAAAATACTTACCCGAGTTGAGCTTCCAGGAATTGAGACCATAAAAAAAGTTCTTGCAATAAACAAAAAGATAGGGCGAGATGTCATTGAGATAAGGCACTGCTATCATCCGCTTAGAGTAACCATTGTTGACTCGGATTCTATGAGCATGAAAGAAGTAAGAGATCCTGCATTTTATTCTGAAGGCGAGTTAGAAAAACCAGTAACTTTCATCTATAACGTGTATGATGAGGATTGGCTTGAGTGGATGCAGAGAGTGTTTTGGAACTTGTTTAGAGGTTCATTATCTGCTGAGAAAAGGATTAAAGATTTAGACTCAATTAAAGAAAGAAAATAGTTAAATTTCTTCTCTTATTTTTTCTGCTATCTTTTTAGCTTCGCCTTCTGCATAACTTCCTTGTGGCCATAAGTTAAGTCCGTCTTCTTTGAATCTTGGCATTATGTGCATATGGTAATGAAAAACTGCTTGACCTGCATCTTCTTTGTTGCTCTGCCCTATGCTTATCCCATCTGCTTTAACTGCTTTCATCAATGCTTTAGCTACTTTTTTTGATACTGCAGCTACCTGCTTCAGATCCTCTTCAGATATGTCAAATATATCTTCACAATGTGTTTTTGGTATTACTAATGTGTGTCCTTTGTTCACAGGCCCAATATCTAAGAATGCTATTACTTTTTCATCTTCGTAAACTTTATTTGAGGGCAACTCCCCTTTGACCACTTTGCAAAATATGCAAGCTTTGCTTGCATGCTCAGAAATCTCTGATTTCTGTTGTATACAATCGCTCATTTTTTCACCTCAATAAACTATATTAATATTTGATTTAAATATTTTTCTACCACTAAATTTAAAAACACAGAGATAACAATACGAGGTATGGAAGATATAATAAGAAAATATGCATTACAGAATGCCTTACAGTTTGGCAAAGCAGATCCTAAAAGACTTATTGGTAAAGTTTTAGGTGAGAACCCTGATTTAAGATCTCAAGTTCCAGAACTACAAAAAAAGTCTGCTGAAATCTGTGATGAAATAAACTCACTATCTGAAGAAGACATTAAACAACAACTAGAATCTCTAGCACCAGAATTATTAGAGAAAAAGGAAAAAAAAGAGAAAGACATTTTTGGCTTTTTGAAACTTAACTCAGAAGATAAAGTTAATACTGGTTTTCCTCCAGGTCCTGAAAAACAACCCCATATTGGTCACGCTAAATCTATTATTGTTAACTATGAACTTGCAAAGAGACAGAATGGAAAATTTGTCTTAAGATTTGAAGACACCAATCCCGCTTTAGTGAAAGAGGAGTTTTATCAGATTATGCAGGATGACTTTAAGTGGTTAGGTGTTGAATGGGACGAATTAATTTATGCTTCTGACTTCATGGATTTATATTATGAAAAAGCGGAACAGCTGATTAATCAAGACCAAGCTTACATGTGTAGCTGCAACCCTGATCAGATCAGAGAAGGCCGTATGAAAAGCACGCCTTGTGATTGCAGGAATAAATCCTCAGAAGAAAACTTGAAAGAATGGCAGTCTTTTCCGACTGCAAAAGCAGGTTCTGCAATCTTAAGATTGAAGATTGAGTTAGAACATAAGAATTCTACGATGCGTGATCCAACCATATTTAGGATTATTGATGAAAAACATGCTAGAACTGGCGATAAATACAGAGTTTGGCCCAACTATGATTTTCAGAATGCTATAATGGATAGCCAATGTGGTATTGATATTAGAATCAGATCTAAAGAGTTTGAGATGAGGAATGAGTTGCAAAGATGGATCCAAAATGCGTTAGGTCTTAGAGAGACTAAGACTTATGAGATTGCAAGATTCAACATGGAAGGAGTTCTGAGTTCTGGCAGAGTTATTAGAGAACAGATCGATGAAGGTAAATTGATTGGCTGGGATGATCCTTCTTTAACTACAATTGCTGCTTTAAGGAGAAGAGGTTTCCAGCCTGAAGCTATTAAGAATTTTGTTCTTAGTACAGGCTTGACTAAATCTGAATCTACTTTGACTTGGGATGATTTGATCATCCATAACAAAAGATTACTAGACTTACAGTCTGACAGATATTTCTTCGTTAAGGAGCCTGTTGAAATTACTATCAAAGATGCACCTGAACAATCTGTTAGCTTAAAGGTTCATCCTGAAGAACCAAAAAGAGGTTCTAGAGATTATACAACAAAAGAACTTTTCTTATTGACAAAAGAAGATCTTGATAACATTAAAGATAATGAATTAGTAAGATTGATGGATTGTCTAAACTTCATAAAAGAAGGTAATGACTTAATATTCCATTCAAAAGATCATGAGGAATTTAAAAAAAGTAGTGGCAAAAGACTTATCCACTATTTACCCTTACAAGACGATCTGATTGATACTGAAATATTAATGCCTAATAAGGAAGTTGTTAAAGGTAAAGCTTCTCCTTATATTAAGAACGTTAGCCCTAACCAAGTTATCCAGTTTGAGAGGTTTGGTTTCTGTAAGTTAGACTCAGTTGAAGATAATATCTACAAATTCTGGTTTACTCATAAATAGCTATTTATAGACATTCTTTCTGTGTTTAACTTCAATTACAAATATGACTATCTGGTCGTTTATAATATCAAGTATCACCCTATAATCCCCCACCCTTAGTCTATAGTAAGGATTTCCTGTTAACCGTTTCACATGAGGGTAAGGTCTTACCCTAATTCTTTCAAGTGTTGACAATATTCTTTTCTTAGCTTCATTGTCTAACTTCTTTAACTGCTTTAGTGCTTCTTTAGAATACAATAAAGAATAAATCATAGTCCTAATTCCTTCTTGACCTGTTCATGCGTATAGTATTTTCCTTCTTTGATATCTTTCTTGGATTGTTCTATACTTCTAAGAGTTTCTTCAGATAATTCTTTTGTATCTTCTATAAGGTCCCAGATGATATCTTCATAACTTTCTTTGTCATACATCTTTTTACTCTTCAACTCTTCCATTAGTTCTTTACTTATCTGAATTGTGGTTGCCATAGCAACTATATAGACCACCATAGTATTTAAATTTTTCGCAAATAAAGCCACTAGAAGCCCTAAAACACTCGTTTTCACCAAAACATTTATATATTAGGATTCTGAAGAAACTGTATAAGCCTGAAATTCTAATGTTTGGGGGCTTAAATATAAAATCGTGAGGTGGAATAAAATGTTAGTAGTAAAAGCAAAACTAAAAGATGCATTACCTGGTTACAACGTAGCTGGAGACCTAGCTGAAGCACTTAGCGCAAAATGTGAGCAACTTCTAAAAGATGCTGCTGCAAGAGCTGAAAGCAACGGTAGAAAAACAGTAATGGCTAAAGACCTTTAAGTCTTTAATTTAAAGCTAAGAAAGCATTTGCTTTCTAGCAACTTTTTTCTTATTAACGTTTATATATAATCTTCATATCCCTCTTCTCATGTCAGAACTAGAAAATATCGCAAGAAAAGAACGCACCATAAAAAAGATAGTGAAGTTTGGTGGCAGATATATTGACTATAAAATAGGTCTTCTTGGAGCTGCTGCTATGGGCAGCATAGTCTTTGGCATAAACTATCATGAAACAGATGAAGCACTATTTTCTACTACTGCTGCAATTAAACAAAGTTGTTACACATTCTTGTTTGGAGGCGCAGTAATGAAAGGCTGCGGTTACCTAGCTACAAGAATAAAAAATAAAGCGCTTGCTTTAACCGCTGCAATCATAATTCCTTCCACAGTAACCATTTCATTAACATATGGGTTACACAACCTAAAAGGCACTCCTGAGCCTGTTAAATCGACAGTGCCAACTGCACTTTTATCTTTCCCCGGTATGGCTATTCTAGGCTACACTAGAAGAAAACAATACTCAAAATATAATAGAAAATAAATAAAAAAATAATAAGAAAAAAGAATTAAGAAAAGATTTACTCTTCTTTAGGTTCTTCTTCTGGTGCTGCTTCCTCTTCAGGTGCAGCTTCTTCTTGAACTTCTTCAGCTGGCTCTTCTGCTACAGCTTCTTCAGCTCCTTTAGAAACGTTAACTGCTTTTGGGCCTCTATCGCCCTCTTCAACATCAAATGTAACTTCATCATTATCTGCTAGTGTTACGCCTTCTTTAAGTCCTGTCTGATGTACAAAGTATTCTTTGCCATCTTCTCCAGCTATGAAGCCGAAGTTCTTCATTTCGTTGTAAAATTTTACTGTTCCTTTCATTTTTTTACCTCATTTACTATCAGAATTTCTTTCTGATGTCAGCTGGAAGTTAGGATCCCTTTTTAAATGCTTCCATTATCAAAGCAAACCTTTATAAAGCATCTTATAAACCCTATTTATAGAGAAAAAGACAAGAGATAATAAAATCCTTTTCTAAGTATAAGCTTGGTCAGGGGTTTTCGATCAGGTTACGTACAAAAAATTAACCTTTATGTAAATCATAACTAGTATTCTTTTTCTTAGGAGTAAAAATAAGATGGAAAATAAAAAACATAACTTTAAGGAGTTAGGAGTCAGTGACTTAGTCCTTAAAGCAATAAAAGATAAACATTTCACTGAACCCACAAAGATACAAGCAAAAACAATCCCTTTAGTGATAAAGAAAAAGGATGTTATCGGTGGTTCCAGAACGGGTTCTGGAAAGACTTTGGCTTTTAGCTGCGGAATAATTCAAAATTCCAAAGAAGGTGCAGGCATTCAAGCTTTAGTTCTTGTGCCTACAAGAGAGTTAGCTGAACAAGTAGCAAAATCTTTCAGAGCTTTCTCTAAATACACCAAACTAAAAACGATTACAGTTTATGGAGGAGTTTCAATAAATCCTCAGATTGATAATTTGCCAAAATCAGATATTGTTATAGGTACACCCGGTAGAATTTTAGATCATATCGATAGAAACACGATAAATCTTACTAAGGTAAAAACGTTGGTTTTAGATGAAGCAGACATGATGCTTGACATGGGTTTTTTGCCTGATGTTGAAAAGATAATAAGAAGAGTTCCTAAAAAGAGACAAACTCTTCTATACTCTGCAACAATCTCTACAACAATTAATCATTTGACAAAAAAACACATGATTAACCCTGTTAAAATTTCTGCTGAAGAGTATGTTGACGCATCTAAACTTGAACAAGTTTATTACAATGTCACAAACAACACTAAATTTTCACTCTTAGTTCATCTTCTCAAGAGAGAGAAAGATGGACTGGTGATGGTTTTCTGTAACACTAGACAAAATACAGATTTCGTGGCTAAGAATCTTAAGATTAATGGTATAAACTGCAGTTCAATACACGGCGGTTTAACTCAGGCAAAAAGAAACCAGATCTTACAAAACTTTCACAAAGGCAGGGTTTATGCTTTGATCTGTACTGATGTTGCAGCAAGAGGTCTTGACATTGACGGGATATCTCATGTTTACAACTATGATACTTGTAAAGATCCTAAGCAGTACATCCACAGGATCGGTAGAACTGCTAGAGCTGGTAAAGATGGTAAAGCTATAACTTTGCTTTCTGATAGGGATCATGATAACTTTACTAGAGTCTTGCAACATAACGATGTAAAGATTCGTAAAAAGAGTACTCCTCAAACTGATAGGGTAAAGATTGAGTTTAAACCTTCAGGCAGAAGACAAGGATTTGCTGGTAAAAGAAGGTTTAATAGAAGACCTAGAAGATAGAGATGACTATATTTAAGAAATTTTTTTTAATTTAATTTTTTTATTCTTCTGCCATCATTTTAGCTCCGCAGTCTTTGCAAACTAATTCGCCAGTTTCTCCATTTTTTACTACGTTTGTACTGCCGCATTGTTTGCATTCCAACGGTGCTTCGGGTTCATCTGCCATGATATAATTAAGACAATAATCATTTAAAAATGTTACGATATGTAGTAGAAAATAATAAAAATATGCTCTACTCTCTACCTATTATGATATCAGTTGAGGAGATGACTCACCTGGAAGAGGAAACTAGAAGAAAGGGCGTTTCTGCTCTCAAGCTTATGGAGAATGCAGGAAAGAAAGTTGCTCAAGCTCTAGGAACAAATATTTTAGGCAAGAAAGTTGCAATTTTTTGTGGTCATGGCAACAATGGAGGAGATGGTTTTGTTACTGCAAGGTATCTTGCATTTCATTGTAAAGTCACAGTTTTATTTGTTGGTAATGAAGACAGATTTAAGACTGAAGCAAGGATCAATTTTGAAAGCATTAGAAGCAACAAGCGTATCAAAATTGTAACAACTCCTGAGGATCTTGATAACCAATATGATTTTGTGATTGATGCTATGGTTGGCACAGGACTTGATGGTCCTTTAGATGAAAATTTAAAGAAAGCCATAATGAAGTATAATCTGATCGAGGGTAAGAAGATTTGTGTTGATATTCCTACAGGCGTTAATCCTGATACGGGGGAAGTTTCTGAGCTTAGCTGCAACTATGACATAATCATCACTTTTCACGACATTAAACAAGGTTTAGAAAAAATGAAAGATAAAGTTTTGATCGCAGATATTGGAATTAAAACGTAACTATTTTTTTCTGTAAAATAATGCTAAGAAGAATACTAAGTTTGCACCTATTGTTCCAACTACAAAGCTAAAGATTATAACTGGATCTTCAAACACTATTCCATATACCAGCCAGATTATTGTTCCTACTGACATAAATGAGAAAGTCAGTAATGAAACCTCTTTTGATTTTTTTGTTTTCCATATTTTGTATGCTTGCGGATAGTAACTTATTGACATTAGAACTCCCGCAATTAGAGTGATTATTGATAATAGGTCTGCCATGATAAATTTGTAAACTTTTCTTTATTAAAATGTTTCCAAAAAGAGTTATTTAGCTACTCAAAAGTGATAACAAAATAGAAAGGTTTATATACCCCCTAAACATCTCTCGCTTGAGGAATGTGACTATGAAGAAAGCATTAATAACCACAATTCTAGCAATAGCAGCTTTTACTGGCTGTGCCGATAAAAAAGAAGAACCAGTTCAAGAACCTGCTCCAGTAGTTGAATCTGTTGAAGAAACAGTTATGCCTGACAGTCTTGAAGTTAGTCACACTTTAGATTTAGCTAAATACAGAACAAATGATGTAGAAGAAACTTTCTGGATAGGTGATAATGAAGATGTTTATGCTCAAATACAAACTGATTCTAATCAAAACATAACCGATGTTGTTCTCTATGAAAATCAAGTTATCAGAGAAGACTGGTGCAATAAGAATGAAGGTAAATGCAGAGAAAATCCTCGATATACATCGATTATTCAAATAGATAAAGATAATGCTAGCTTAACTCTATGGGAAAGAAAGATTAAAGCTTCAGTTCTTAATAGAGAAGACACACTTAGCACAGTTTTAGAAATCGGTCAGATTGACGGCAAGAATTATTTGGTTAACTATTCTTCAGACCTCACTCTCGAGGAAGCTAAAGCGAGAGCAGTAAAAACGTTGGATTTGTATTCTCTAGCAGTTAGCGCTAATAAAGAAGAATAAACTTACCTTTTCCTTTTTAAACCTCATGAAAAGCTTTATATACAACTGTCATCAAAATACATATTATGGCAGCTAAGAAGAAAGCAGTTAAGAAAAAAGCAGTAAAAAAGAAGGTGGTTAAGAAGGATGTTTCTGGACCAGACCTATATTATTCTTTAGCACTTGTTGCTTTGATGTTTGTGATACCGATAGCAAACAAGTTTGTTGTTCCGGTAATTTCAATAATCGCTTTGAAGAATGCTAAGAAATCTTCAATGCCTTGGCTGGTTAGGTTACTAAGTATCGTTGCAATTGTTATTTGGGTTGCATACATGACCATAACAGTACTATCAACTATTTTGGGGGCGTTGGCTTAAGATGGCAAAAGACAATTTATCTTTATGGCTTGCAATCATCGCTATTGTTGCTTTGATTCCAGTAGTAAACATGTTACTGCCCATTGTGCTTCCAATCATATTGTTGATTAAAGCAAATCAATCTTCAAGACCTAAAGCGGTTAGAGTTATTTCTGTCGTCACTTTACTTCTCTTGCTGGTTTGGATTATTTTAGCTGTTGTGCTATTTTCTTTTCTTATAGTTTAGAATTAATTTTTTTCAGAATATTTTCTTTTCCTTTCCACTCAAGCGCACTTTTTAACACTTCAGTTATTGTTTTTACAGGTATGATCTTTATCTTCTTCATTCTGTCTTCGTCTATGACTATGTCTTTCATGTTGCTTTCTGGAACTATCACATTTTTGATTCCTGCATCGATTGCTGCATCTATCTTTGCTGAAACTCCCCCTATTGGCAAGACTTCTCCTCTTACAGAAAGTGAACCAGTCATTGCATAGTCTTGTTTGATTGGGATCCCTTTTAGTGCTGATATTATTGTTGTTGCTACTGCTACTGAAGCTGAGTCTCCTTCAACCCCTTCATATGTTTGTAAAAATTGCACATAAACGTCGTGTGTTTCTTTTATGTCTTGTCCAAAGTGTTTTTTGATTATTGCGGATACGTTTTTGATTGCTTCTTTTGCTATATCTCCTAATTTTCCTGTTGCTACTATCTCTCGTTCTTTTCCGCCAGGTGTGACTGCTGATTCTATCGGAAGTATTATTCCGGAGTAAGCACCATCGCTTCCCATTACTGCCAGCCCATTTACTCTTCCTACTTGCTTTCCTTTTGTTACTATAACTTCATATTCTTTTTTTCGTGCGATGTATTTGTCTGCGATCTGTTGTTCTAGTGTTTTTGCTATCTTTCTTGCCTCTAAAACATGTTTTGGTGTCACTGTCTTTGCTTTTTGTTCTTTTGCTAGGTCTCCTGCTGCTCTGATTAACCCGCCAACCTCTCTTAATCTTAGTGTTAGATGATCTTTCCTGTTTGCCATTTTTCTGGCTTCGTGTATTATTGTTTCTACTGCTTTTTTGTCAAATGCTGGAATCTTACCGTCTTTTTTGATCTCTTGTGCTACAAACCTTGCTATCTTTTGTCTGTTTTCTTTACTGTCGGGCATGGTCTCCTTCATATGTACCTCATAACCATATCCTCTGATTCTTGATCTTAGTGCTGGGTGCATGTGCTGTATTTCCATCATGTTTCCTGCTGCAACTAAAATGAATTTACAGGGTACTGCTTCTGTTCTTACCATGCTTCCTGCTGACTTTTCTGACTGTCCTGTGATTGAGTACTTTCCTTCTTGCAATGCTGTCAGAAGTTCTTGTTGTGATCTTGGGCTTAGCGTTGCTACCTCATCTAAGAATAGTACCCCATTGTTTGCTTTATGGATCATTCCAGGTATTACTCTTTCGTGTGGTGGAGTCCCTAACCCTCCTGATTGGAATGGATCGTGCAATACATCTCCTAGTAATGCTCCATCGTGTGCTCCCGTTGCATCTACGAATGGTGCTTTTTCGTTTTTCTTATGCGTAACTAAGGGTTTAGGCATCATCGCCAACCCCGTAACTGTTTTGAACATTCCTGGTGCGCCTCTCATCAGGAAGGATAGCATGAATATGATCCAGATCATATTGAACACGCCTCCAAGAATTACGAATGGTGCGAATTCTGATTCTTTGTATTGCCAGAACATAAATATTAATCCCAGTATCACTATTCCAAATATGATAAATAGTAGAAATCTTCTTGCTGATATGCCTGATTGCATTATGTTTCTTAATTTTACGATAATCTTTTCTCCTTCTTCTGCTTTGAAAGTTTTGATCAGTGGCTGATTTGGATCTTTTTCGTTTGGATAACATAGAACATCTTCTTGTTCATGATGAGAAGTTAGTAAGTCAGCTAATGCCACGCCCAACATTGATTTTCCTGTTCCTGGCTCTCCAATTAATAGAACGTGTCTTCTTTGTTCTGCTGCTTTTTTGATTACTTCAACAGCAAAATCTTGACCTATAACCTGGTCTACTACCCTTTTAGGAACTTCTATATCTTTGGTTGTCTTGAAACTTGGCATATTCCCCCTCTATATTCTTTGTCTTGTATAGGTTGTATTTAAAAGTATTTCCGATTTTTCTTTGAACTCTTTTATTAATCATTAAATCAATATAGATGGTATGAAAGAAAAGACCTTGCTTAAGTTGGCTATAACTTCTAGTTTAACAGGAATATTATTCTTAGCGATAATCAGCTCCATGTTAAAAATTCCAGATAAATCTTATTCTGAATTTGAAGTTGATGATTTTGTTTCATTTGATGGAAAAGTCAAGAAAGTCACCTCAAGAGGCAATGTTACGATTATATCAATAGAAAAAATTGAACTGGTTGATGTTGTTGTTTTTGAAAACCTTAAATTATCTGAAGGCATCAGTGTAAAAGTAGAAGGAACTGTTGATGAGTATAAAGGCGATAAACAGGTGTTGGGTGAGAAGATTGTTTGGTAAAATAACGTATAAGACTAAGATAATGGACGAAGCCCATAAAATATTTAGAAAACTTGCTAAAAAAGACAAAAACCAACTTAGAACAGTGCAAAAAAAGATTAAACAAATAAGCTCTAATCCATTTCATAACTATAAGTTTCTAAGAAAACCTTTACATATGTTTAACAGGGTACACATAGAAAAGCATTTTGTTTTAATCTTCAAAATTGACCACATTCAAAGTGTAGTCGAATTCCATCACTACAAACACCATGACACCGTATACACTTGGAAACCTTAATCCTTCAAACCAAATTCCTTCGCAAAATCTTTAACAATTTTCCCTTTCTGTTTTGCTATTTTCTTCATCTCTGCGATAAACTCAGGTCTTAGCTCAGGATCATCTTGTTCTTCTATATATTTACTTACCACTGTTTCTATAGCTTCACCTTTGTCTTTTAGGTTATACTTTGCTTTAACAAAATTTAACACTCTGTTTGTATTTTCATCGATGTTTACTAGTGCTTGCACCATATTATTTCACCTTAGTCTAACTAAGTTAAACTAAGTTATAAATGTTTCTGTCTAAATTCGGAATATTTCCATACCTTTTTATACTACCTTTCTCAATTAACAGATATGACAGACTTAAACAAAGCAGTTGAATTCAGAAAGATGATTGCAAAATACAAATTGGATGATCATGATAAGGCTGAAGAGTTAGCTAACTACATAACCAAACATGGCAATGATGGAATTGATGTTAATGAATTTTCTAAACTTTTCAATATTGAGCTAGAGGATGCTAAACTATTCTTAGAAGTTCTTCAACTATCTGTCGAGTTAAGGAAGAAACATATGAAATAGGTCTTGTTACCACTAGAAAGATACTACAAAACCAAAAGGTTTATATACTAGTTCTACAACCTTAGTACGAGTTAAAATGATCGGCAAACTCAAAAGAGTGCTTAAAAGCGAGTTCACAAAGTGGGTCGTAATAGCAATGACAGGAACTTTTATCGGAAATTACCTAGCTAACAAACCGATAAGAGAGTTGGAAAAAAGAGTTAAGCTAGAGATCCACAACCAACAAGAGATTAAACAAACTTTAGAGAGTTCTACAATCGATAATCTAGTTACAGCTAACAAAAAGACAAAAATATTCAATTTGCTTCCCGAACCAGTTCAAGACACATTAGAACCTGAACAACTTACCGAGGAGAAAATTATTGAATTCCAAAAAGAGAAAGTGTTGCCGAAAAGAAAAGTCGCAAAAGCAAAAAGAGAAGCGCCTAAATTCAGATTTTTAGATGATTCATACTTCACGTTAGTTCTTGCACAGAGCATGAACCAAAATAAGTCAATCAAGATTGATTTCTTAAGAGCAGGCAAAGGTTTGCTTGATAATTTAAAACAAGAAAAGATCAACTACAAGACAACAGGATTAGAATTATACCAAGCAGATAAAACTCTTAAGGCAGACGGAATCAACTTAGGTATTGATTTCTCAGCAATCAAGTCCATAGCTAGATCAGGAAATGTTACACAGGTTTATATCAAAGAGCCTTTCAGACAAAATATTGCAGATGCACTTGACTCTAAGATAGACATCTATTCATCTTTCAAGATAAGAGATTACGGACATGGAGAGAATATTAAGGCTAAGTTTGAATACAACAAAGCCAAATTTATCTACAGCAAAAGCGCTAGGAGAGGAAGCGGCTTGAAAGGATGGTTCACAAAAGACATCGCTTATGACTGTTTCATTGACGCTTTAGAGATCAAGAAAAATAAAAAAGGCCACTCCATTCTATACCTAACAGGAAGAGTTGCTGAACCTGGAAAAGACTTCAATAGCCCTTACCAGATACAATTTAACACAACAACAAAAGGCAAGTTATCTTTCAAAGGAAGAATCATCGAAGATCTTAATGTCTACAAGAGAATTGTTGGTTCAGGTTATGAAAAAAGACTTAGTATAATCAAAGAAGCAGCTTGAAGTTTAAAGATGTACCAAGCCATAAAATCAAAAATAAAAAAAGGAGTAACATTTCTAACTACTTTGGCAGTTTTAGCTAACCCTCTATATGCAGACGATGCCACAGTAAGAGCCAGAGCAGGACACAACAGTTCTGGACTTGAAACAGAGATAACAGGGAATTTCTCAAAGAATCTAAGTTACATGAGTCGAAACACAATCACTACAGATTATGAAAACAACGTAAACACTTTTTTCTTTGCAGACATCTCATACAATATTGGAAAGGGCATTAGTGCAGTCTCTGAGACACAAGCAGCACCAGGAATGGGCATAGTTCAAAGAGCAGGTCTAAGCTTATTTAAAAGTAAAGGAGGCGCTTCTGCTTATATCTTATCAACTGCAAAAGTTGGCAAAGATATTGACTGTGAAGTTCTTGGCATATTATCATATGTTAAACTTTTCCCTAACAACATGTATATCGCAGCAGCCTCAGAAGACTTCGTAAACTTTGGCAAAGAAGGACTTAATTTCATTACATCAAACAACCGAGTCGGGATAGGCAAAAATAGTTACATGGGAGGGTTATCAGCAAACATGACATTTGATAACGAACTCAACCCAACATTTGACTTCGGAATTTTCTTAAGCAGAACTTTTGGGAAATAAGTTTTTATACAAAATATCAGAGAGATTACAAAAACCCCCCAATTACTTTCAATATAGAAAATAATTAATGCCCCTTTAGGCCATCTATAACCACTCACAAGTGGTTAAAAATAGAAACATTTATATACTACTTATACCTCAACCTCTATTATGACGTCACATAAATCATTAGATAATATAGCAAAGAAACCATTTCTGAGCTCATTAAGAGACTCTAAAATAGCTAAAGGAATAACAACCACAATCCTTACTTTGGCGCTTTCTACGGGTATTTTCGCTGAAAACAACCTTGAAAACAGAAAAACCAGAACATACCAAGTACCCCACACAAGAAGCCAGTTTATTTTTGACGTCACAAATCACCAACTTAGAAACGTTAGCCCAGCACTACAAACAAAATATGAAAATGCTTTAGCTAAACTTTTCAAATTAGGACCGAGAGATGAAGCTAATCAGATGCTAATGGAAGTCATGGATGCTGATGCACTTGACGGCAAGATTGACAATTTCGAAATAGTTAAACACTATGTTGATTCTGATGATCCCGTTCTAACAACCAATGTTTTCATGCTTGAATACACAAATAACCATTACGATTTTAAGACAACACCTAACCCTAATGATCCGGCTTACATATTCGGTCTAGGATACGGAGCACTTAAACTTAACAAACTATGGTCTGCTAAGAAGCACTTAACAAAAGCTTTGGAACAGACTGCTGATAAGCACAACAAAGCAATGGTGCATAACTACCTAGGTAACGTACATAGAAGAAAAGGCGATGGTGAAAAAGCAATTGAACATTATAAAACAGCAATTAAATTAAGAAAGAATTATTTAGCAGCTCACTTTAATTTAGGAAGTCAATACTACAATAAAGGTAAACATAGAGCAGCACTAAAAGAATACCAAAAGTGCTTAAAGATTGATCCAAACCATAAAAAGTCAAAGAACAATGTTAAGGAATTAAGAAAATCTTTAAATGAATAGAATACAAACTCAACTTATTCTTCACTAGTGTCTACACTTCCACCCGCACTAACACATCTATTACTGCTAAAGCTGATAGTCTGTTTATTAGTTGCTACTTTGTTCCTATTATCCTCTACTCTCACAATTAACTCTACTTCTTGATTGTTCTCAAAACCTAAGCCTGATAGATCAACATCTAAATACTGTCTGTAGCCTGCTTCGGATCTTGCTGGTGATGGCAACTGTATCTTATTTGTCTCGTTTGCTTTGTCATAGAATAACCCAACCTGATCTATCTGGTTACAATCATCCCAGTATGCAAGTTCTAACTCACCTTTACAGAATAGTTCATCATTTCTAGGTTTTAATATCTCAACCCGAGGAGTTATTCCGCATGCAGGTTCTGGATTAAATCCAAATGTGAATCGTTCTGATTGGTTATATCCTCTGTACAACACTAGTTTATCTTGTGATGGATCTATTGCGTTATTGTTGTCTGTGTCTTCCCATAAAGTAACCGCTAATTTATAATTTGAGCTTGCGGGATATTCTGTAACTGTTTTTGATTCTCCTGCTGCAAAACCTACCTGTACAGGAGTTCTAACTCCATCCGCTTCTATCTCTATGGTTAATGATTGGGTCTGTTCTGCATCTGCTTCTATCTCTACAAGGGTTATGTTTCCTAAAGTCACATTTGCATCTGCTCTATACCTTAGAGCCACACCATCTTCTGTCCACTTGTTATCATTCAGTCCATCAGTCAACACTCTCAATACATTTCTTGGCGTTTGTGCAGTTGTTTGTGTTCCTGTTGTAAACGCTCTTACAATAATCTCTTCATCTTTCTCGATCAATCGTGAAGGATATGCTATCCTTCTTGCAAGTATTTGTTTTGTTTCATACTGTACTTGTGCTTCTGATGGGAACTCATGTAATGATACAAATACCGTATCGTCAACTTTTCCTTTTAGTGATGCGAATGGTTTGTATGCATTTAAGTTATTTTTATTATCAACAGTTCGAGCCTGTCCATCTTGTCCTGTTCCAGGTATTGTCATTTCATAGACTACTGCAACTTTTTCTAGATCGTTAGTACGATTAGTGATAGCTCCAACTCTTCTTGCATCTATCCTAACCCCTAACACGTTTCCAGGGTAGTATGTTCTTACGTCTGGTGACTTTCTTATCTGTTCTGCTTCTAGTAATGCTTCTGCTCCTGGAACTATTGATTCACATACGATTACTGGTGGGAAGATTTGCCAATGGCACTGTCCTATCAACCCTCCTTTTCTTACGATCGGTTCTACTTTTTCTTCATGTTTCTGCTCTCCTCCAACTTGGTAGTCAAGGGTCATTATCGCTACATTGCCCCAGTAAGGTATATCGTCTGTTTGGTATGCCCAGTTTTCTGATACTGCCCCATCTCTTGGCACATAAACTCCTCTATCTCCTAACTTTATTCGTCTGTCAGGACACATTACTGGCATTCCGTCTGGTGTTGGGTAGTTTGGATCGCACCATATCTCTACCTTTCCACTAACTTCTTGTCCTCCCGACATCACACCTATTGTCAATAGATAATTAATTGAGATTGTTCCTGTGAATGGATTATATGCTGTTACTCTTGATTCTGGAAGCATTGGTCCTATTACTGGTTTGACTGGGATTCTTGTTGACTCTCTTAATAAGTTCTGTAAGTCTGTCCAATCACCAGTGATTGCAGCTATACATGCTTTGTTGAATAGCTGATCTGCTGATAATCCAACTCTGCTTGCTGCTATTGCACCATATCTTGCTTGTAGATTACTGTTTACTTCACCTATTCTTTGTTGTACGTTTCCTATGTATTCTGATGATGCTTTTGATTTTATTATTCCTTGCCAATCTGCATTGACTACTTGTTTTACCAACCAAGATATCCAATCGCATGCGAATTGTGCAACTAATCTTTCACAATACCCTCCTCGGACTTCTCCGATTTGTGCTTGTTGTAAACATCCTCTGATTCCTTCCAGTATTCCTATTATGTTTTCTAAATTTCCTCTTATTCCTGTTACACATCCACATCTTACTGATGTGATTATGTCATCATAAGGATTTAGGTCTGTCATTGTTGGATTATTGCCTTTTTTGAAGTTCCATAGACATTTTGTGTTGTCATAGAATGGGTTTTCGGGCGTGTAGCATCCTGCTTTTGCTAGTTGTGGCTCAAATGCTGACTGATTCCTTACATCTGTATAGAAGCAGTTGCTGTTGATTGATGTTACTGTTCCTTGTTGTAGTCTTATTGGTGTTGTTTGATACCAGCTTGGACTATTATTTGCTCCTGGGAACTGTTGTCCAAATAGTTGTGTATCTGCTGATCCTGTCGTGGTTACTTTTACATAAGCGTAGTTTGGTGGTGCTTGTGGACATCCTTGTGGTTGATTGACTGAGTGTTGTACAACTACTGTGCCTACAACTTCATTCCCTTCCATAAGTTGTTTTTCATACACCCCATTTCCTTTGTATTCATCATCTGAGAATGTTGTGTCTGTACATTTTGGTGGAACCGTTGGACATAATAGTCTATCACATGCTAAGAATAGTTTTTCTAATTGCCCTCCACTTGGCAATGGACTATCACCTGCACCTGCCACATATGTGTAGACTGTCATCGCTAGACATGCTCCTAATGATACATATGTTCCTATCTCTGCTATCTCTAATGCTTTTTCTAGTATTGCTATTGTTTTGTTTAGTCTTTCTAGGCTTTTATTGATCATTTCTGGTGTTAAGAACCTGCTGTACTTCAGCGGTTTCTCAACGGATACTCCTGAATCATAAAATAATTTTTCATCATATTCTGCTTCTCTTCCTATTCTGTATGTTATCCTGTTTTGCATTCCAAAGTCTGCTTGGTCTGGCAGTTCTTGTGGATTGCCAGTATACTTTATCATCTGTATCTCTTGGTACACAACAGCTTTGTTTTGGTCTGGGTTCCAGTATACGTATGGTTTGTCGGATACTCTAAATAATTCATTATTCAATCTGCTTCCATCTAGTGTTGCTGCTATCCTTAATGAGTTTAGATCTTCTGCTTGTGAGCCTAGATAAAATAAGTCATACGTCAATCCAATATCTACATTTCCATTCCCTAGATTATCTGTGTAAACTTCATTTGGTAAAGTGGTTATTCTTCCTATCTTCCACAATCCCGTAGATGCTTCCATCTGTAGAGTTTGCTCCACTATTGCTTTATTTCCCGCAGCATCTTCTAGCTCAAAGAGTAAATTGTTTGTTCCGTTGATTAAACCAACTCTTATTGTAAACGCTCCATTTTCACCAGAAGTTGTCTCCTTCTCGTATCCAATAATGCTTCCTAACACATCTATGTCTGCTCCCACCGTTACGTTTTCTTGTCTTCCGTATCTTATTGTCGTTACGTTTGTGGTATTGTATGTGGCTCTTACTCTACTCACTCCAGAAGGATCTCCATAATCTATTCTTGCTGATCCTGTGTTTGTTACTTTTATTTTTACATTACCTTCAGAGGTGTTTCCTTTTATTGTGGCAATTGTGAAATGGTATGTTTCGTCAAGTTCTTCAAACACGATTGAAGGTGGTGTGTTGTCTAGCGTTACTGTCTGTCTGTGTACTGCAGTATGGTTTGCTTTGTCTATTGCTATTACTTCTAGTTGGTTTATTCCTGTTGATAGTGTTGCTGTTGTTTCAAAGATATTATTTTCTCCTGTTTCAACTGTTGACTGCGTTGCATTGTTTACAACAATCTCTATCTTGGTTGCCTCGTTTGTTGATCCTTTTACAGTTATGCTTCCTTGGTTTGAAGTTAAAGGTATTGTGTTAACTGTAAGTCTTGGAGGTACTGCATCATATACTATTGTTTGGTATGCATAATTTCTGAAGTAATCTGCTGTTGTGGCTTCTACTTTTATGATATTCAGACCCAAAGTGCTGTTATAAAACCCAGATAGTAGTCTTATTGTTGCGTTAAATTTGCCATCCACCCCCGATTTCACGCTAAATCTTTCTGTTCCTGCTATCTGTTCGGGTATTTTGTGGTCGTTGATGTAAAACCTTAATACAACATTTGGATTTGTTGTTCCTTTTATCAGGAAGTCTCTTTCTCTTGTAAATTCAGGTATTGTTTCTAGTGATATTGCAGGTGTTCCCTCATATACATAAGTTACATTGTCTGTTGTTGTTTCATTGACACTAACATTTTCGCTAACATCCTCAGAAACAATTTCTTCTTCTGATGTTCTGAAAGTATACAGGCTTCCTGCATTGTTATCAAATATTTCTCCAGATCTTACGCTGTAATAATATTTTGTGTCCTTACTCAATCCAGAGATGGTCACAGAATGATTAACTACACTTTCTGTTTTTTCTTCTGACTCCAGTATCTGTTGTGTGTCTCCATATCTTACGATACTGTTGCTTGCGTTATCTGTATTCCATGTAATCCTTGCAGAATTGCTTGTTATCTCATCTATATTAACATTTGATATCGACAATGCTTGTGCATGCGGCAAGAAGAGTATTATCAATATTATGAAGTTCGCGATTATTTGTTTTAGGTATTCTGATTTCATTCTAGTCTTGGTTCATAATTCTCTGACTCAGTCATTATTACATTTCTGTACAGTTCCACATAGTCTTCTGTTGTTGTCGGTTGTGGGTCTGATGATAGTAGTGTTAATCCTAAAAAGTTTGCTCTTTCTACATCTGCTTGTGTAACTTCCCATTCTAGTATCTCTAAGCCTCCAACCACCGTTTCATCAACTATTATTCTTGCATCAACATCATATACTGCGTCTCTTATCGGTAAGCTTAATCTATTGAACTGTTCTAAGTCTGTTGGGTAGTATATTGCGGTTCTGTAATCGTTCTCTTTGTCTTCTATAACCATGTATATTACTTCATTATCTCTTGGGAGTCTTGTTGAGTCTCCTTCTTTTATCACGAATGAATATCCTAGATCCCTTAAAGGGGTCATCTCTACTGCCACGCTTCCTCCGTGGGTTGATTCGTCTGCGGTTTCTTGCAGCTCCCCATCTAGATATCCTTCTTTTGTTGTGATTATAAATCCGTTAACACATCCTGGGAATCTTTCTACTGCTTTTGGTAGTGAGTTTGCGATTGGGATTCCGTCAAATGTTGGTTGTTCTGTTACGCCCATCTTACAGTTAAAGTTAACACATTGATATTCAACTTTTGCATCTGCTAGCTCTTGTCCTGACAACTTATCTACTGCAAATACAGTTAGCTCATATTCTGCTGTTGCACAATAATCGTCTGAGGTTATCGTATTGAAGCTGTCATCTACTACTTCTATTGGTTTTGATCTTCTTGCTGAGTTTTTGTCTATTATGACTGGCGATGCAAAGAAGAAGTTATATGTGTCTTCTGGATTCTTTTCGTCTGTTAGTTGGAATACTACAGGATATTCTATGTTGTAAAAGTGATGATAGACATTTAGACAAGGTATTACGTCTGGCATCCCTAAGTCGATTCCTTCTGTTATGTCTCCGTGTGAGGGATATACGTCTATCTCCATACCGTACTCTTCGTCATATATTGTTTTTACTCTTATGTCTTTATAGTTAGATGTTCCTACTTCTTGTTCGTAGAATGATTCGAAGTAGTCTATTCCTGATCGTTCATATTTTGTGTTTTTGAAATTTAAGTAGTGGAAATTGTATTTCACCATCTCTTGCACTTGTGGTTTTATCTGTCCTTGTACGCTCCAGTCTTTTCCACAAGCCACCTCTAACCCTTCATAAGGTAAGTCTGCTACTGCGATCATGTCCAGGGTATTGTTTTCTAAGAATGTTTGTTCATTTTCTGTGTCCATTATGTCTTTTGCTAATGAGTATATTTTTCCCAATCTTATGTTGTTTGTTGTTCTTATTTTTGTGATTTCTTCAACTTGTTCTTGTCCTCTTAGCTTTAAAGATAAGGGGTACACTAGTTCTATTTCTATCTCTTCATCGCTTATGTGCGTTTCTACTTCTATGTCGCCTGTTTGTTCTATCTCAAACTCTTCCTCAAACCCTTCAAAGCCCAGTGTGCATCCTTCAATGTTTTCTTTTACATATCTTGATATGTCATTTTCCATCAGCTCTAACGTTGGAGCTCTGCTTTCTCCTTTATGATACCAGTAAGGCAGTGTTACGCCTGCATTGTTTACGTAGCTTAATGGGTCAAACCTGATGAAGTCTGGCATGTATACATAGCCTCCTTGTAACCCCAACAGTCTTACTGCTTCGTCTGTTGTTTGTGATGCGCATTCTTTTACGTATTCTGCTACTGGCACGAACTCTGTTGATACTACTTCTGCTCCCACAAATTGGTCTTTTACGAATAAGAATATTGCTACTGCTATCACAAGTATGATTCCCATTGCTATGAATTGGGTCACTTGTGATTTAGTTGACACGCTTTATCACCTCTGCAATGTAAAACCTGAACCATGCCATAAATATCAATAGTAGAATAGTTGATACTACTAGGTTAACAACATCTCCCAGTAATTGCAGCGGAACAGTCACTAATCCCAAAACAAATAAGACTACAATAGAGAGTAAGTATGGGAAGATAAATCTGTGTACTTTTATCCCGACTAAGAATCCCTCTTTTATTGCTGTGAAGAATTTTTTTAGTGATACAAATTTGTAGTATACTATTATGCTAAAGTGTAATAACACCAAAGTCATCAGGTTAACAAACACCGCATACCCTATTAACGATGCGTTGCTTGTTGGGTCTATGAATTTTATTGGAAGCATAAGTATTACTAAGATAAATAAAAGAAGCATTAGTGCATTTAGCCCTGCCAGTTTAAAATAATCTTTTACCTCTAATTTCTTCTTTAGTACATACTGCCATATCGTTCCTTTAGCTACTGCGGTTAATGCATTGATAACAATAAACAATATGCTTACTGATACCAACACTTTTACTATTAGTGATGCGAACATGTCATCATAAGGCTCTAGTTGTTCTGGTTGCAATAGTTCTGGCTGCATCAGAGGAAATCCTGCTGATATTGAGACTAAGTAACTTCCAAATGCAATGAAAACAATTGCTATCAACACATAGAATATTATATCGACCACAGAGGGAAGAATTAATTTTTTTGGTCTTTCTTTTATTGAGGTTAAAGCTAGCTTTATATTTTCATCCAGGTAGTCTATAAACTTGCCTTTTTTCTCTGTCTTTTTCTTCTGTTTAGCCATTCTTCCACCCCTCACCTATGTTCAGTTATCTTATTTCTGGTATTATGTGTTCTGTGAATTTCATTGAAGTGTTCTCAACTAATCCTGAGATTATCAAGTCTTCGTGTTTGTCTATCTGTGTTGCGTCTGCGACTATCGCTTTAAACACTACGTTATTTCCTGAGTCTAGCTCTTCTTGTGTTAATGTCCAATATCCCGTTTCGTTATTCAGAGTTGCTCCCCCTAACACTATAGAGTCTATCTCTATAGCATCTAAGCCACCACAACCATCACAATCTAAATCCCTTTCAGGAATGCTTATGCCGTCTCCATTTAGATACATAACATTAACACTATAATCTCCTGGGATCAGTTTTACTGTTTCTGCCGATCCTTTTTCTAATCTTACTGTTGAAAGGAATGTTGAGTATGATGGCGTTACTCGCTCTAGGTTTATTATCACTTCATCCTCATCTCCCAATGTTGTTGTTTGTGATGGCATGAATTCCCACATGCATGTCACTTCTTCTTCTACAACATCCACTACTTCTGCAACTTTATTGCTTGAACTAACAAAAGACATCTCTTCATTACACTTTTCTTTCATCAACAATAGCTGTACATCTACTGTTTTTTCTCTTATAGGATGTATTGATGCATTATAGCTTGTCTCTTCTCCAGGTCTTGTCGCTAAAGCACCTGCAAAGTCATAGTATCCTTCTTTTGTGAACAACACTATTCCATCTGCTGACGGGAACTCAGTTGTTAATTTTCCATCTCCACCTGTCAACCCCATAAAACATGAGTCAAATCCGCATGCTCCGTCTCCATCAGGCACGCAGAACTTAACTCTTACTCCTTCTACTGGAAGGTCTGTTCTTGTGTCGTCTATCATTACAGTTACGTTTCCACTTGTTCTTTGGTTTGTGTTACATAAGAATCCATCATCATAGTAGTTGAATTCTTGTCTTAGTTCTTGTATTGTTGAATTTTGTGTTAGTATTTCGTTTGCTCTTATGTTTGTTTCCAGAGCAAAATTAAAATTATATCCTTCTCCTGCAAATGCTAGTGGATCTCTTATTGTTACCAGTACAGGATATGATAAATCGTATGCAAATTTGTATTGGTTTACGCAGAAGTCGAACACTGACGCTTCTGCAGTCATCGGCTCTATTATCTCTCCTGTGTTTGGTGTTATCTGTAAGTATACTGGCCATCCTAAATAGTCAAAGTCAACATCAAAGCCTGCTGACACGCTTCCGTTAAATGGTATTAGTGCTTGTGTAAGTATCCCTCTTGTTGTTGGGTCTGTTATTTCATCATAACTTCTGTAGTTGCTTACTCCGAAGGGTTGTAATAGTGATGTGTGACTTAGTAATACTGGTTTTAGTTTGTTTTCCTCTACATCGCTTCTCACCCATGTGACTCTTTTGTCACAGTCAAAATCTGTTGATGCCATTGGCGGTAATTTATCTGCGTTAACTTGTGAGAATGCTGCAATCGTATTTAGTGTATGTTTTTCTAGGTAGTTATCTTCTTGTTCTACCTTTGTTAGTTCTTTTGCAAGGTCATAAACTTGTTTTACACTTACTGGAACATCTACTGTGAACTCATTTAAGTCGTATCGTTCGTCTCCTTTTGCGACTTGTAATGGGTATTGTAATGTTATGCTTGCATCTGCTATGCTAAATAGTGTTGATGATTCTATGTTCCCTTCTGATAATACTTCAAACCCTAACTCTCTCAATTCTGTAAAGTTATCTATGCAGTTTGGAAGTTCTCTTTGTAGATATCTGTCTATCTGTCCTTCTATGCTTGGCTCTCCTTCAGACTTGTATAAGTTTGGCATCTTTGAGTCAAAGTTGCAGTTTGATATACACTCATTTGGTGATCTTAGGTGATTCCAATAAGGCACTACTAACTCACCCATTTTCAGTGCGTCTGATTCTGTTTGAGCTTCACCTATTCTCATTATTGTTCCGCTTAGCTCTGCATCTAATGGGTCTATGTATCCTCCGTGTGCACCTATAGCTCTTATTCCTTCTTTAGCTACATCTTCTGCACAGTTCTTTACAAACTGGTTTACTCTTTGCATGTTGTAAGGAATTTCTTGTGCTGCTCTTGCAACCTCTTCTTCTCCTTTTTCTTCTATTGATTGTGATCTGAAGAATATCATCGCTGATAGTGATAATACTAGTATTACTCCTATTACAATAAATACTGTTATCTGCCCCCTCTTATCTTTCATTTTTTACCTCTTTTTTTACCAGCTTCCTGGATCTTGATATCTTGTATCTTCTTCTGATGAGTCATCACTCCCGCTATCATCATCACTGTCATCTTCATCATCGTCTGCTGTTGAGTCTTCATACTCATCAGGAGCGTAGAACGGCCACACCCCTGCTCCGTTTGGATCATCGCTTGGATCTTTGAACTCGTATGCTTGCATTCCTCCTGATGACTCCGCTATGTTTGCGCAGAACGCTCCTTCATCTGAATCTGTAAATCTGAAATTTTTGAATCCTTTACTTACAGCAACACAAACTGACCCATAACTTCTGTCGCTGTATTTTGTAAGTGTTTGTGCACCGCTTCTATCCTCTGTTTCGCCTTTCTTAAGTTTGACTTCTTCTGGGAATAATCCTTCAACCACTACCCCTGTTCCTTTTTTACAATCCTCTGCATCTCCGCTGCATAAGTTGATATTGTATTCTATCTTTCCTTTTATTGCGCTTATCTTATAGTTTATTTTGTAGAAGTATTGTTTTGTCTGGTTTCTTCTTTCTCCCGGCACATCTATAAATGAGCTTCTTTCAGCTACAACGTATGCACCTATTGTATCCCTGTTATCATCTAGGAATAATATGTCTCCTCTTAGGTGCGGTCTGCTTGGATCCACAACTCCAATCTCTCCTGACCCTTGGTTTAGCCAGTGCCTGCATGCTTCTGCTCTTATGTTATCGTTATCTAGATATCTTTGTGCAAATTGCCCAAATTCTGTATCTCCTACATCCCACAACGGCTCCTCATCTGTTCCTGGGAAGAAGCTCCACAGTTTTGCTCCTGCTGTTGCTCCAGCCTGCATCGCTGACGCACCAGCACTTAGCTTGTCGGTTATAGCTCTTGTTAGTATTATGCCTCTTGTTAGGCTTGGGTGATCTCTTCTGAAACTTCTTCCAAACTCTCCTGTGAAGAATGTTCCTCCTTCCTGTCTTAGGTAGTTGTCGTTTATGTTTGCTATACAATTATCTAATGATCCTCCTGTCAGTCCTTGCTTTTCACAATAATCATCTGCTGCCCAAAGTCCTGATTGTGTGCCTGTTGAGAATATGTTGCTTACGTTTACCTTCCTTAGATCTATAGGTCTTGTTACTTTTCCGTTTTCTTGTGTTTGTGTTAGATCTTGTTGTGCTTTCTTAAGATCTGCTTTATCTTTGTCATTCTTTTTGTTTAGTTCGTCTTGTTTTGCTTTGTTATCTTCTAAATCTTTTTGTAACTGTTGCCTTTGTTCCTGTTCAGCAGCTCCCGGCGCATTTGCTAAAGCTGCAATCTGTTGTTGTATATCTGCACTTGCCTTAGCAAGATTTTCTATCTCTTTATTCGTGTTGTCTATTGTCGACGTTAGTGAATTTGCTGTTGAAGTTAGATCATTAATTCTGTTCTGTGTTGTTTGATCATACCCTCCAGGAGGTATTGCCAAATCATTGTATAATGCTAACTGTCCTGTTCTTGTGTAAGCTTTACCATTGCCTGCTACTATGTCTCCTCCATGCTCTATTAGTCCATCTGTTCTGTATTGTACTGTTCTTTCAACTTGTTTTCCATCTTCGGTGGTTGTGCTTTTTATGGTATAAGCTCCATTATTAACATTCACATCTACAGTTCCTGCAGGCTTTCCTTGGTCATCAAACTTCGATATTTGTATGTTTCCTGATGCATCTGTTGTTATCTGTGATGGTTTTAGGTTTTGTATGTCTATGTTTGGATCTGACAGTAAGTTTGCTAACTGATCGTAAGATATGTCTTCTCCTACACCTAGTTTGTCAAAGACTTCTTTTGACATAGTGTATCCTTCAAAGTCTCCTGCTAGTTTTGCTCTTTCTAATGATCCAGTTCTTGCATTTACATAATACATGTTGACAGATGTTGTGTTTCCCGCAGTTTTTATCTCAATTCTTGGATCGTTAAATGATGTTGGTGATTGTGAAGATGGCGTAGAAGGTTCCGCAGGTTCTCCATCTAAATTTGGTTCTGTTGCAGGTTCTTCAGGTTGTGTTACTATTGTGTCTGATTGTGATTTAGCGTATGCAAATGCATTATCTACTCCTTGTACTGTGTTAAAGGTGCTCAATGAGCCAGTTCTACAATCTCCTCCAACACACTCAAACTGGTTATTATTATTTAGTTTGTAAGTTCCACAAGGTGCACCCGTACCTTTAAAGGCACATCTGTAGATTCCTTTATTGTTTGGATCTTCTTCATAAGTGTAAACATTCCCCCTGCCGGTTGTTACTGTAAACGTACCTCTTTCATTTGCTTCATTATAAGCTATTGTTGATTGTTGTACTGTTGAACTTTTTGATGTTGCGGTTCTTGTATCTCCTGTTCCCGTTATGCTTCTTATTGATGCTGGTTGATTGTCTTTTCCCCAAAGTACTGCTGCAATTGCGTTATTATCAACTAATCTATCATTATACATTACAACTCCAGGATTATTTCTTTGGATTTGTATTACTCCATCTTCAAAGTTCTTGTCAACTAAAGAAGACACTAAATCATCATGCCCCCCTAGATCTTCAGCTATTTCACTTACCGGACTAACCGAATTATCTTTACCTATTAAGTACCATCCATCTGCACCTATTGGGTCGTCTCTCACATAAACATATCTGTATGTGTCTTGACCGTCAGAGATAGATACTGGTTTTGTTTGTAATGCCATTGCACTACTCACAACTACTAAAACCATCAATGTTAGTAAGATTATCTTTTTCATTTTAGTATGAAGCTTGCTGATATTGCTGCGCTTTCCTCATTTATTGCATCGTCTATGAAGATTGTCAGATCATATTTTCCTGGAACATAATCAACAGATGTTGGTAACTGGTGTGCAACTGGGAAACTATAGAACTTCCCCTCTTCAGCATTTTCTGTTGTTGTTCCTAAAAATCCGGTTAAGTCAGTTACTGGATTTCCGTTTGGATCATTTACTGCAATATATTCATCATAGCTTGTTCTGTATTTTCCTCTCATGTCTCCTGAGGCCAGATTGTTTATCTCAAAGTACACCCAAAACTTATCTCCTCGGTTGAATGTTGCAGGTGTTTCTTGATAGTTTAAATTGTCATCAACTAATGATGCGAATTTGAAGTTGTTTATCTTAAATTCTGGTTCCACTAATTCATCTGGTGAAAGTTCGCCTGTTGAATAAGGGTATGTTACTTCTTCTGTTGTTCCTTGTTCAGTTCCATCCACATTTACATAGACAAAAACTAATGCTACTAACACAACAACAAGTAAGACTGCCATTGCAACTAACAACGTATGTTTATGTGTTCCTTGTGGCGGTGCTTGTGGTTGAGGCGTGTACTGTGGTCTGTAGTATTGTTGCATCCCTCTTTGTGGTTGAGGTTGTTGTTGAGGATATTGTTGATATGCCATTATTCTTCTTCCTCCTCTTCATCCTCTTCTTCTGTTTCATTCAACACCAATTCACAATAATCTGCATCTAACTCCCATTGGTCTTTGAAGTTGTAGATATAGTAAGCTACGCTGATTGTTGCTTGTACTCCTGCAGTTATGTGGCACCCTTTTTTAGTTTCAAAGTTAGGTATTGCCCAGCACGCCAATGCAGCCAAGCCCAATCCTAAAGATAATGGATTCTTGAACAGATCCTCTACCAGATGGTAAAGTTGGCTTGCTAATGCTTTGAATGGTATTAGTTCTAAGAATGGGTGTGTTACATATGTACACCATTCGTATCCTCTCATCGAGTCACAGATAAAGACTGGTTTACCTTGCGGCACTTCATCTCTTAGACACTGTATGTATTTACATTCTATGTTTCTTGCTTTCTGTAAGTTGTAAATGATTCCTGGTAGACATAGTGTGAAAACACTTAACCATAGACTGTCTTGTTGGTTTATCTGTCCCATTCCAGGTATCGCGGTTAGTGCTGAACCTTTTGAATTCGGCGCTATTAATGTCAAAATAATTTTTTGTACCAGTTCGTTTGTATTTTTTAATCCCAACTGCTCAACTATTTTTGGGATTATCTGACAGCTACCCACAACACAAGTGTACTGTACAAGTTTAACTATTCCCGTAAATGCAAATGTTAGTGCGTCTGATGTGCCTTCTATCGCTTTCTGTATTGGCAGTAGTATTCCTGTGAATCTTGTCCACCCAAACGCAAGTGCGAATGAGTTATATGCTGTTACTGCTGTTGATAGTGTGCTTATCAACGCACACGTCTGTTTCATCCTTTGCATTAAGTTATTAAATGATCCTATCCATTCTCCCTGTACTAGCCAACCATTCTGCACTTCGTCTATTTTTTCTTGTACATTGTCTGATATCTCACCTAGTGGCATGTTGTACAATGGTACAGTTACGTTAAACACTTCAATTTCTGGTTGTGATATTTTTTGTCCGTGTTTTGTAACTATGCTTGCTCTGCATTCAAATGTTAGATTATCAACTTCTATGCTTTGTTGTGCTAATGTTAGTTTCATCCATGCCTCTGTGCTTCCTCTTGTGTACCCAAGTAAGGATGGTGTATCTGCTAAGAATGCTTGTGCTGCCTGTGGCCCACAGTCTGTAATTTCCATAAAGATTGGTTCTATTGAACCTGATGATTTTGATCTTAGTGCCAGATTGAAGTACATTCTTTGCTGTACTAGTGCTGTTGTTTGCCTGTCTATCTCGTTTGGCATGTTTCCTTCAACAACTATTCTCCAGAAATCCGCAACTCCTGCTTCTGATTCTCTTATGTCTATCTCTTCTATGTAAGGTATGCAGTTTCCTGCATTGTCGCATATGTTGAATCTTAGTTTTGCTCCAATTTTTGGTCCTAAGATTTGTCTTGCTGTAAACACACAATCATAAACACCGTAGACTTCTTCGCTGATCAGTGTGCATGTCGGATAAGCAACTCCTTCAAGGGTTATGCCTGACAGATTCACACTAGAGTCTACATCACTTATCCCAGATTCTGTATCAGACAGTATAAATGAGATTTCTAAATCATCTCCTACTTGGTAGAATTCATATCCTGCTTGTGATGTTATACTTAGTTGTAATCCTTTTGCGTTTGTTAAGCTTTCATTATCTTCTGGCGCTGATGGTGCTCCATCTGCTCCTATAAAGTATGAGTCTGTGCTTGGAGGGGTTCTATCAACTACGATTGATTCTGTTTTTGATACTGCCACATTTCCTACATTGTCTACTGCTGTAAATGTAACCCCAAATGTTCCTTCTATTGTTGTGTCTATGTCATACCAACCACAGTAGTTTATTGATCCTGATACTGTACAATTATCTGCAGTCTCTAATCTCCCCCCTACAGGCGCAAAGTCTGCCTTAACATTTAGTGGGTTTAATCCTGACCCTCCTTCGGTTATTGTTGCTATTACTGTGTTATCTTTTATTCCGAAATAGTTTACCCCTTCTGCTGTGTATGTTGATGCCACTGATTCTATCACCGGTGCTAAGTCGTCTTTTACAACAGGTATTGTTGTAGTCACAACGTCTGAGTTTCCATAAACATCATTTATGTAAAACTGTGCATCAAATGCTGTTGTTGCATTATCCACGTTATAGATTATTGAGCTCCATTTGCAAACTCCGTTGATGCAGCTTGCTGTCTCGTTTACTTTGTCTAATGAGATAGAACTCATCGTTATCAAGTTTATATCTCCGTATGTGTCGTTAACTGCTATGTCGAATGTTTGTAGTCCTGATTGTAAGAAATCTACTTTTACGTTGTTTTGTATTATGTAAGGTGCAGATATTTGTGGTAGTGCATTATCGACTAAAACTTCAATACAACTATCTTCAGATTCTTGTCCGAAGTTATCTATTGCTTTCATGCAGATTGTTGAATTTCTTCTTTCACCTGTAATCCCCACAGGATCATAAGCCATTGTGTCTGTAACAACACAGTCTGTTGTGTTGACATTTATTGTCTCCCTTAGTGTTCCTTCTTCTATTATCTGTAACTCACTTATTCCTGAACATCCTGAGAAATCTGTTGATAGGTAGTAGTCATGTGCTTGATAGCTTAATGTTACATTTCCCACTCCCACACTATCAGGTGTTGCTGCAATATTATTGACTGCCGGTGCAGTATTATCTATGTAATAGTTTCCTGTTACGATGTCTGAACTGTACCTCACTGAAAACGGTTGTACACCTATCACGCTTGGGTGCGGTGCTTCATATGTACAGTAACTTAATCCAAATTGTGTTGAGCAATTGTTAAACTGTTCTACATTGTTAAATAAAACTTGGTGTGGTAAAACGTCTGCTACATTAATCTCTACTCTTACTTTTATCGTCTCTGACGATTCTCTTAATGCACCATTGATTTCATCGTTTCCATAGAGCCAAACTTTTGTTATCTGATGTCCTGGATAATTATAGTTATCTTCTGGCAGAGCCATTACGTCTGCAACATAGAACGGAATTGTCACTATCAGAAATATCATAAACAGTGATTTAAGCTTAATGTAATTAATTTTCTATCCCCCTCTTTAATGAGAATAACTGCTAGTTACTAGCTTTTACCCTCTATCACCCTGTTTTAAATAAACACCTTTCTCCATTTATAAAGGTTTCTATTTTTCATATATCTCAAACACCTCAAAACCCTTTTAAATTGCCCCAGAACCTGTTTTTAGCACTCTAAAGTAGTTATTTCGATAATATTTATATATAACTCCACTATAACTCCTTATACTGATAGCATGTATAAATCAATAAAATCTAAAGCAAGAAATTTAACCGGGATACTTACAGCACTTACAACAGCTTATGCTGCAACACCTTCTAAAAGTGCAGAATTTACAACAGGACCCAGCCTTTCCTGGAGAGCACTATCTGATCACACCGTAACTCTTAACTTCGGCACAATACTAAACAAACAAGTTATGATAGATGCAGGCGCAGGTTTTGAAGGAGGTCGTTACGACGAAAGAATTGAAAGCGTTCGTATCATCAATGGCCCAACCGTAAAGGCAGGACTGTTTAGACCATTCCATAAAAATGAACATTACGGAGTAAAAGACAGTCTCCCCGAAGGAGAAGTTGGAACTGAATACTTTGGCATGGGTATAGACATAGAACACGACATCACCCAACCAGGCATCTCAATACCGATCTATTTTAGATATATGCAGACGGCTAAAAAGAAAAAGGGATACGGCTACTCAGACATCGGTATCCGAATCAAACAAGAATCCCCTGAAGACAAAAGAAGAGGCATACAGCTCTTCATAAGGGTTGGAAAAGGTGGTTTCCAGTCTAAATAATAATATAATTACTTCTGAGTGATAACTTTCGAAACATTTATAAATGAATTCTCATTAACACCTTTATGAGGGGATGGTGTTGGGAGCACCAGAATGAGGGTAAAAAGATTTGCAAAAATATTACTTATATCAACACTAGTTTCATTTCTATCTTACAAAGCATGTACAACTAACAAAGCATCTCAAGTTATCCAGCCAAAAGTTAATCAGTTTCTAAATAACCCAATTCATACAATTCAAGAAGATAAAACGACTTTTGAAAGTCATAGAATTATCGCGCTTTCTAATCTTGCAGAAGGATTCACTAACCTTTCAATTAAAGATCCTAGCTACAAAAATCTAGCAGGAAAAAGTTTAGATCTTATTGTAAAGACTGCCCTGGACCCGAACGTTTCTCCTTATACAGAAAAGCTCCCAAAAGTTGAATCATTCGGGAACCACGGTCTTTATCTTAGCCACCTCAACGTTATTTTGGGAGCATACAAAAGAGCTACTGGAAGCGATAAGTTCAAAACTCTTAATGAAAAAATTTCTAACTATCTTGCTGACAGATCTGTTACAGATATAAAATGTCACATGCCTTCTTATCCTGCGGATTCTACTGAGCCTCTTTTCAAGTGGCCTGCAGACCAGTCTGTAACTCTTTATTCACTTTATCTTTTCGATAAAAACTATAAGACAGATATAAGTGAAGATCCTA
The DNA here is from genome assembly GCA_028279745.1 of Candidatus Nanoarchaeia archaeon. Classification (GTDB taxonomy): domain Archaea; phylum Nanobdellota; class Nanobdellia; order Woesearchaeales; family JANQNC01; genus JANQNC01. The sequence goes on along the minus strand of JANQNC010000001.1, from coordinate 37,862 downwards.
TTGCAGACTGGCTTTGTTACATGGATGATTCTGCAACTGATAAAAGTACAAACCTTCATTTTTCAGAAGTTAGCAGAAACACTAGCTTTTCTAGACAGTCAAGAGGCTGCGCTTTATCATGGAGTGTTAGATACATGCATAACTTTGCACCTAAAGAAGCTAAAGAGCTTTGGGAGAATTACAAAAAACATCATAAGAAAAGCGCTGCGTTGATTGCGGGATTCAGAGAGTGGAATCCTAACTCCCCTTTCAAGGATCACATGGATCTTGACTCCGGCCCTATAATGTATGATGTGGGTATTGCTGCTACTGCTTTCGGCATCGGTGCAAGCAAGAAAGTTGATGATAAAATCACTTATTGGCAGCTAAAAAATATTGAAAGGATTGGTGAATTTATAGCAAGTAAAAATGAAAGCATCGGTGAAATTGCTAACAGTCTTCTTGCAGAATCTATTCAGTTTAATATCAACAACATGACACAGTGGTATGATTAACCCCCTTGTTCTTCATCTTTTATACAAGTGTCATCTGCATACTCATAAATTGTACAATCTACTTCTATTGTCTCTTCCCATTCTGTATGCATGTTGAATCTTTTTGCTAACGGCTCACCATCTTCATCTTTTATGTTTTCAAGATGGTATGCTAATGAGCCAGGTAGGTCTATTACCTTGCCCTGCCCCATAGGTAAAGGTGTTACTTTCCTTATCGTGCCAGGTTCATCCCCTTCATCTGACGAGTATTTTTCAAAGTCGTAAAGGTCATTAACTTCTAGGTTGAAGTGTATCTTTCCATCATCCCCCAACTCCCACGTCCCATCTAAGAATGAGTTGTGGCTTGCATAGAACAACTCAGGGTCTGTCCCTTTTGTGTCTTTTAGTTGGTCATCTGGTCTTATTGGTTCTACTAGTTCATGTATTGTTCCTGATGTTTGTCCTCCCGCAACCAAGTTTCTTACATCTCTTTTTATTTCGGGAAATACTTTTTTGCTTACTATGTTTGATTCTCTCCATAAGTCAGGATCAAAATCAACATCTCCTCCTTTTCCTGAAATGTACGCATTCAGTGCTTTTCCTGAATTATAGCCTAATTTCCATGCCCCCCCAACTGCAACTCCTTTGTACAATGTTTTTAGATAGTTTATGTCGCTGCTTGTCAAATCAACACCCAGCTCTATCTTGTTTACTATATCATTGATCCTGAATTGGATTGCGTCTGGGTCTTGCACTCGTGCAAGTAGCAGGTCTGCTGCATCTACAACTAAAAAGTCACTTTTTCCTCCTATAACGTTTACTGATGTTCCTGTATCATCTACTGTGACTACACTATCTCCTGGTGCTGATGATATTTCATGAGTTACGCTTTTGTCTGTCATCCCAGGGGTTTTTAGTATATTCCCTTCCTGAACAAAGTATTCGTTATCCCCTATGTTTATCTGGCTTCCATCTGATAATCCAAAGCTTAACTTTCCATCCTTGTTGTTTATCTTGAAGTTTGCAGAGTTTAGTAATATTTGTACATCATCTTCTTTAGAAGGGTCATCCGCTTCAGATACAAAGTTTTCTGAGTTAAAGCTTATCTCAAAATCCTCACTTCCAAATCCTTCTATCCTGTCATCAGATACAAATCTAACATAGTTTGTGTATCTTTCTGCGCTTGCTCCTGCTGCTAACTCAACCAATGATTTCTTACCAAAATCAACTGCAGTCGTTTCAAATGGGGCAGTCATACTCACCCCATTTACGTTTAATGTTTGTCCTCTTGGGATTCTTATCGGGTCGTCTATTGCATCGTAGTCTGTTATTTGTACATCTCCCGCTATGAATGCTGAGCTTCCTGCTTCTACTGATTTTATTGTTCCTCCATCCAACACATTTACATAATCAACTTCTGCAGTCCCTACATCTCCATACCTCGATGTTCCTATGCTTACTCTTGTGTCACCTTCAAATTCTATTCCATTAAAGTGTGTTATTGTTCCATCCACCAAGTTTGCGCCTTCATCAAACACCAACCCTTTTCCACCTTTTATCTTGTTGTCTTCAAATGTTCCATCATCAAGGTCAAATCCTCCTGCAGGATTTGGTGCTAGTGTTCCTGTAAACTTCACTATCAGATCTTGTTTGGTTACTATTCTTAATGTTCCATCTCCATCTACAAATAATTCATATTTATCTTTTGCAGGGCTTTCTAAAAAGTCATCAAGGTTTATGTTTTGATTTTTTCCTTGAAGATCCCCCAACTCACTAAATCCTTTAAGATTTCCCAGCATGGTCATCTTGCTTCCCTGCACCCCAATATATCTTTCAAAAAGTTTTTTGTTGTCATTTACGTTTGCAAGATTTGATCCATCATCTGATCTAAAGAAATCTTCCGCAACTGTCAAGTCTTGAATGTCTGAAAAGTCTGATGCTAAAAGGTAATCTCTTGCGTAAACGTCAAAGTCTGCCGAGTCTGGATTGTCTAATAAGAACTCTTGCTGCTGGTTTTGGTCAAATGAGTAGAAATCATCTTCTTGTGCAACGACCAAAGTGCAAACTAACAAAAACAATATTCCTGTTATCCCAAATAATTTTTTGCTCATTGTACTACGTTTATCTCCAACTGTTTAACTAGTATGTTATCTCTCTCATCCACCACGATCAAACTGAAACTATACTCTCCAACATCATCAGGTGTTGGTATGAAGTATACTCTTCCCGTCATCCTATCCAATTCAAATAGATCTGAGTTTGAATAAAATTGTAACTGTTCATCTGAGTTTGTTTCGAAGGTGTAGCTGAATGGCTGACCTACTTTAGCCACTAACTCAGGGGATGGTTCCAACAATCTTAAGGGTGGAACCTCAACTTTTAATAAAAATGATCTTGATGCTGTTTCGTTGTTTATATCTTTTGCTTTAATTGTTGTTATCCAGTTCCCTAAATCGGATTTAGAAGGTGTAAAGTTAATAACTCCTGTCACACTATCTATCTCAAACAGGTCTGAGTTATCTGAAAATTTAACTGCCCCAGATACGTTTACATCATAATAAAATTCTGAGTCTGCATATGCTAGTTGTTGTTCGATGAAACCAAACGATACATTCCCATCTTTTTCTTTTCCTAATACAAACCCATGTGCAAATGAGAATGTCACCCATCCATCTACGTCTTGGCTTCGGTCGTTTAATGAGTAGACAGTTGCATAAGTATCACTATCTTCTATCTCAAAGCTTGATAGGTATATGTCATTTTCATTTGCTACTTTTGCTATGCATGTCAAACATATCAGATTGTCATACTTTTTCTGTTCTTCATTTATCTCTTTTGCAGCATTGTACAAAGTGTAAATGTTTGAAGGCATCGATACTGAAAACCCAGTTATTGATGTTATTCCATCTTGCCTTTCTATCTCTACAGGCAGCTCTATCTCACTATCCACTGATTTCACATTTATGGAGGTCTCAACCATTGCTCTGTCAACTTCTGCAGTTACAGGGTATGTGAATGGTGAGAAATCAACACAGTACTCTATTGCGTCTTTTATACCTAGCGCAAGCTCGCTTTCGATGGTTGTCAAGTTAGTTGAAAGATCTATTGAATCATAGTAGTAATAAGGTATCTCTGCTGACAGGTTTATGTCAAAATCTTTGTTGAAAGAATATCCGTTTGCTTTATAGTGTCCTCCTTGGAATGCTACTAATCTTATCACATCATCCATCTTGCTTTCCAGGCAGTTTTCTATGTAGACTTTCACAGGGTCTGAGCTGTCAAATACTATTTCTCCCTTATCTTCTTCTATTGCAGAATTTCTTATGAATATGAATGTTGATGCCAGTATCACTATAACTATTCCTAACACTATAAAGACTGTTATCTGACCCCTTTTCATACATTGTTTTCAATAGTTTTAGTTTAAAAAGTTATCGCCTCATTGGACACTGGACACCATCCGAAAGAGCACTTTTAAGGAAATTGGTCCTTTTATGATTCATGATTACACGATCATTCATTTTCCTTGACAAAATCAGCAAAAAGTCTGAAACTAACATCTGGAAACAAAAAATAACTGACTGGAACGACTTTCTAAAAAAAGGAACTATCAAAGGAATATCAGATAAAAGAAAGATGTTCTACAACTCTCAGCTTATGAAAGCAAAAAATGCATTGGTCAACTACGATAGCTCATTCTTCGTCTCTCTCCCAACCACTGAGACCTGGAGACTATACCATTTTTTCAAAGATGACGCTGTTTTCTTAGACTTAGAGATGTGTGGTGAAAGAGACATCACAGTAATAACCCTCTTCAACGGTATAGAAACTAAAACATTAGTCAGAAACATTAACTTATTCCCAGACGTAGTAAAAGAAGAACTAAAAAAGTACAAACTAATGATAACTTTCAACGGAAGCAGTTGTGATCTGCCTATAATCAAAAGATATCTTGGAAACATAATTCCAACCATCCCCCATATTGATCTAAGGCATTGCTGCAAAAGACTTAATCTTGAAGGAGGATTAAAAAATATTGAAAAACAGCTAGGTATTGAAAGACCTCAATATCTAAGAGGTGGTTCTGAAAATCCTTACTGGCTTTGGAAAGCGTTCCATGCATCTGGAGATCAAGATTACTTAACCACATTGATCGAGTACAACGAAGAAGATACTATTAACCTTAAGCCTTTGATGGAGTTTTGTTATAAAGAATTAAAAAATAAGTTACTAGCCAAGTAACTCTTTTATTTTTGCTTCGTGATCTTTTTCATCATTTGCAAACTCTGATATCATCGCTTTGATTTCAGGATCTTGTGCTTCATCTGCATAACCTGTATATTCTGTCACTTCCACATAAGTCTCTTCCAGATTATTTTTTAATTCCTGCTCTAACTCATCTTGTGAGACTATTGCTTCTGGATCAGGTTCAGCAGTTTGTACGATTGAAACATCTTCTTCTTTCAGTTGCGGGTTTAACTCTTTTAATTTCCCTAAGACATCATTGAAATGTGACTTATGATCTTGCAACATCTGTTCCAATAGTTCTAAAACTTTTTCTTCTGATGTTATGTTTATCTGTTGTTGTAATTTACTTATTGACTTTCTTTCCATCTCTAATACATTTTTTAGTATGTTTTCATCTGCCATTTTTTCACCTTTTATTTTTCATAAAGCGCGAATTTTGTGAGCGCCTATATCACCAGTTTATTGTTTTACTCTAACACATTTATCACGTAATACACCACCATCTTAATCACATAATGCACATGTTAGTGGCACTCCTCCTGTCGTGCCTTTCTTACGCTTACCTTACCTTGCCGTTAGTGATCCTCTCAATACCAACGTCTTTATCTCCCACTTTCAACTGTTTTCCTTCACAGTATACCTTTCCTTCTTTTGCTTCAATGTTTAACTTGATAAAATCGTCAAACTTAATCTGTTCATTGTTAGGAGAACAACCTTCAACCGTTACTTGTTCTCCCGCATCTGCTTCAATAGTCAATAACCCAACCGCACTTTCATCTTCTCCTGCCATAAGCATCCCTTCTGATTTCTCTCCTCTAAATTTTGCTGGAGCTAGATTACTTACAATAACTATGTTCTTTCCAAGCATCTCTTCAGCCGAATAATATTCTGCTAACCCTGCAACGATCTGTCTTTTCTCACTTCCAAGATCAACTTGTAATATGATCAGTTTATCCGCATCAGGATGTTTTTTTGCCTCGACAATTTTAGCAACTTTAAGATTCAATAAGTTACCCCCTTTTTTGTTTGAAGTCTCAGCATTTCCACCTTTTTCCAAAGTTTCTTCTTTCTTGCCACCATACTTCGCTCTTAACTCACTTACATCTTCTATCTTTTGGAACAATATTGATGGCTCTGAAACTTTGTGACCAACTAACAAAGTTAGTTCACCTAAACTTTCCCATTTTAGTTTATCTTTGCCAAGTTGTTTAAACATATCTTCTGCCACTTGAGGCATGAAGGGTTCTAATAACACTGCCAAATCCTTAATAACGTTAGCCAACACACCCAAAACAGTTCCTGCTCTATCTTTGTCATCTTTAATTTTCTGCCATGGCTCTTGTTCTTGGAAGTAAGCATTCGCATTCTTTGATAATACCATTATTTTCTTTAGTGCTTCTTTTAGCTCTATCTCTTCCATCAGTCTTTCTATCTCTTTCTCTTGTTCTTTGACAGATGCTAAGAATTTTTCATCCTCTTCAGCAAGATCTATTCCTGGAATCTCTCCGTTATAATTGTTGTTCAAGAATGTGACTAACCTATTCAACAAGTTTCCAACATTTGCAACTAGTTCATTATTGATCTTCTGTTGGAAGTCATCCCAACTAAACTCAGTATCTGTCTTCTCAGGCCTATTAACCAAAATATAATATCTCCACATATCTGCAGGGATTCCTGACTCTCTTGCATTATCCCCGAATACTCCAACACCTCTGCTCTTACTGAACATTCCTCCTTCGTAATTCAAGTATTCATTTACTGAGATTGTGTCAAGTAATGTATAGTTATCTTTTGCACCTATGCAGAATGCTGGGAATAATATTGTGTGGAATGGAATATTGTCTTTTCCCATGAACTGTACTAATCTTACATCAGAAGAGTGCCACCATTCTCCCCAGTCTTCTCTGTTTTCTTTTGTAATTCCTATATATCCTATTGGTGCATCAAACCATGAGTAAAATACTTTATCTTCATAGCCTTCTAAAGGTACAGGTATTCCCCATTTTAGATCCCTTGTAATGCTTCTTAACTTAAGTCCTTCTTTCATCCATGAATCTGTCATGGTTCTTGCGTTTGTTGACCATTTTTGTTTTACTGGGTTCATCCACTTTTCCAATTCTGGTTTTATTTTTGGTAAATCCACAAATAAGTGTTTTGTCTCTTTCACGATAGGTGAACTCCCACAAACTTTACATTTTGGCTTAACAAGCTCTACCGCATTCAGTAACTTGCCACACTTCTCGCACTGATCCCCTCTTGCATCTTCATATCCGCAATAAGGGCACTCTCCTTCTACAAATCTGTCTGCTAAGAATTTAGAACATTTCTCACAGTATGTTTGTTCGATTGTGTCTTCTGCAATATATCCGTTTGCGTGTAACTTCTTAAAAATATCAATAGCAACTGAATGGTTTGCTTCAGATGAAGTCCTTCCAAAACAGTCAAACTCACAGTTGAACCATTCATAGATCTCTTTGTGTATCTTAAAATATTTATCAGTTAATTGTTGCGGAGTTAATCCTTCCTCAAGAGCTTTTGTCTCTGCTGTTGTTCCATGTTCATCTGTCCCGCATGTAAACACAACATCTTCTCCTTTTGATCTCAGAAATCTTGAGTAACAGTCTGCACTTAAGATACAGACCATAGTTCCTAAGTGTGGAACGTTATTTACGTATGGCAGTGCTGATGTTACCAATATTCTTGGACTCATAATGATAGTGCCTCCATCAGATGGAATTCCAACTCAACTTTATGCTGTATTTGCTGTTTTCCTGTTTCATTCCCTTTATCATCATGTGTTTTCCTCTCTTCCTCAAACAGAAGAGTAATCTTCATCTTGTCATTACGTTTTCCAAAGTTCTTTTCTACAGTTATGTCTTTCGTTGGCACCTCTCTCAAGCCATACTGTCCTTCAATAATTCTGTACACTGCTTCCCCATTATGGAATGCTCCTTTTTCTTCTTCGCCATTAATGGTTATTTTTGCTCCTCTTAACTTCCCCAGTTTTAACAAGAATCTTTTCAATGATTCTCCAATAAGTGGTTCCATTTTACATATCCTCCGGATCAACTTCTGCTTTCTTCTTTTTGCTTTTTGGCGCTTTCATTTTTTTGGTGATTCCTATTTTCTCACCACATTCTGAACAATTAAACACAAATGCTTGTGTTCCTTGGAATGCTTTTCTTTTGAATGGTATCTCTTCTTCGCCTTTATGCTCACACTTTGGGCAGGTATACTTTACTGATACAGTAAGACTTGCCTCATGTTCTGCTTTCTCTTCTGTATACCCACATTCTCCGCATACATACTCTTTTGCTCTGATCTTTACTTTGCCTTTTTCTACGGGTTTTCCCATCAAAGCTCCGCACTTTGGACACTTTTTCTTAAACGCCCATGCCATTATGTGGCCTTTATCTCCTTCCGTTCTTCTTGTAAAATATAAACATTCATCCATCGAATTAGGTTCTTTTAAAATTTTTATCACCTCGCTTGTCTTAAATTTTAAAAGCCCGGAAATCTTTGATTTCCGCTGCCTCTAGTGCCATTTTGTTGCCTCCATAAAATTATACTAGAATTATGACTGCTATCTTTTAAAGATTTCTATTAGAGTAAATCTTATTCAGATTTACACACCACCCTTACTGCATAATCAGCTAGAAATGCTCGGTCATGACCAAAGTATCCTGGTTTATCGATGTCTTCTTCGTTTTCAGGTAGCATCAGGCTAAACTCTTCTAAACATTTATTTAATCTGCCTGGTCGCCCATTCAAAGTTGTATTTATCAGGATTAACACTGTTTCTTTGTACTCTTTTATGCCCAGAGGGTCTGTTCTCTCCGATAGCCTCTGTATGTATGTGCCTGCCCACGCAAGGTTCCAAAACTCTCTACTTTTAATGTGTGTTCTACCCACCTTATAGACTGCCTTCTCTTTATCTCCCTTGCTTAGACCAGAATTACGTATTGCCCGTTCTGCAAGACGCAAATTATTATAATCATTTTCAGATGCGTATATCTCCATAACCTGCAGTTTTGCCCAAGCTTCAAAATAATTTTCTAGATCCGCATACTTGTACTCCAACTGGGTTTCTGCCGATCTTAATCTTTTCTTATTGTTACTTAGCTCATTTTCTAACTCTTGTTTACTCAAAACAGAGTCTTCATCATAACTATCAATTTTTATTTCTGTCTCATGTCTTCCTCTTTCTGCACTTGCACCATTCTTATCTAGTTTCTTTGCATCCCCATCTAAAGGGTTATACAAAAAGTATTTTTTATTATCTGACACATAAAGGTATGGTGAGCTTCCTTCTTTAACATACTCAGTCCCATCCACCCACAGCAAACTTAAATCTGTTGGTGAGAAAAATACTGTTTCATTCGTGTTCTTATACCTATCCAGCCTTTGTTCATAACTTCTTTTTCTTTTGTTTAATGTTTCTAGTGACTCTGCTTCTTTAATTTCTTCAGGTAACGCATCCAGTTTATACTCTATACCCCCTATATCCTCTCTTAAACTTTTGATTGCTTGCTTAGTGTTATAATAACTGCTCATCAAAGTAAGCCTTTCAGGATTCCTGACATCGTTATGGACCGATTTTACAGTCTCTAAAATCTCTCCTGATCTTCCCCCTACCTCGTCAGAAGGTTTGACTACCAATTTTTCCGCACCTTCATCTGTTATAAAATCGTAGAATACAACATTCCCTCTTGTTGAATTTTGGTAAGCGTATATTCTATCAGTTAGTCTATTTACGATAAAAGTCTTGTTTGTTCCTTCATCAGTTGCATTAACATAAGCTCCAAGATCTTGAACTACAACCAAAGAACCTTCTTTCCCTCTTAATGCATCAGTTCTGTATTTTATGCTGAATTCTTCAGATATATTCATCCCTTTGATCTTTTTTATCTGATTTAGATTTTTTGTATTTTTTGCCCCACTAACGTAAGTAGAACCTAATTCTGCATTGCTTATTGACTCATCAAACTCAAACCTTATCCTTGTCTGTGAATCTTGAGTTTCTATTTCGTAATAAGGTAAGAATATTTTGTTTGCCCTTATAACATACCCATTGATACGCGCGTCTCTTGAACTTAACTCGCTAACCCCCGCTTCATTAAGAACCAGATATCCATATGCATCTCTTCTCAGATGATTTGTTGAAGTTGCTATTTCATGTTCTGCTTTACTTTCAAAAACATAACTTACAACTCCATATTTTTTTAGGATTACTCTTCCTGCGTCAAATTTTATTCTCGCTAATTTTCCTGACACCAACTCTCCCCAAATGTTTGCACCTTCTATCGCGTACTCAACACCGCTATCCTGAGTTGCGCTTGATCTTATGATCGCCCTGCCTTCATTGGCTAGTTTAAAAGCTGCGATCCTTCCGTGAAAATCTTTCATCAAAGTAAGGTTTGCTTCATGCCCGTTATCTGGACTGTATAACTCAACACCGTCTTCACTAAGCTGCACATTCATACCTTCTACACTATTGAGTTCAGAGTAAAATAGAGCATCATCTCCTCCTTCAATCAAATCATCTTTATATTCATCATCATTTACTTGTGCATACGCTGTAAAAACTGATAAGATCATCACCAATACGACCAATATTTTTTTCATGTTCTACTTCACCCTTATCACAATCTCGTTATCTATCGTGTAAACTCCATCTGTTGCAGTTATTATAATTTTATGTTCCCCTGCAGCGTATGGAACAAAGTCTATCTCTCCAGTGTATGTGTTTATATCAAACATATCGCTATCATCATCAAACTTTACAAGGTCATTATCTGCATCATAAGAGTCAAGCTGTATCAGCATCTGCTCCCCCACGACCCCATTCAATTGTGTCTGATTAATCAAAAATATTTCTGGAGGTGTGTTCCCTTTTGTGCTTCTTACGGCAAAAAGTAACATCAAAGGTGCATCTGCTCCCACCATATTTTTCGTATCCTCTATAACATAAACTACATCCTCACTGCCGTAATTGAATGTGTTAACATCCAATTTGTATTTTCTGCCCGATGTAACTATGTCTGACTGGGGTATCATCTGAGGGTATTCTGAAACTTTACCGATTATTTCCTCTGCCACATTTCTCATCGTGCCAACAGGATAACTATAACTTACATGAAAAACATCTAGACTCTCTTCCCCTACCTTTATTGAATAGTTAAGTGCTGCGACCATGCCTGAAAGTACATTAATCCTTACATCTAGTTTTGGAGTGCTTGTGGATTCAAAATCTTTTACACATTCCCCAACATTTTTACTAATATAATTTTCCATCTCGTTCTCAATAACATCTATAGAAGGAACAGTTATCTGACCATCGTTATAATAGTAAGAAACGTTTGAGTGTTGTGTCTCCAAATAGTTTGATTTTACTTCAGTATACCCGCCTTGTAGCCCAGTCAACATTATCGCATCTCTAACTTTCAGATCGAGACATTCTTTTATCTTAGTTGAAACTGCAATCCCTTCTGGAGTTTCTGCATCATATTTTTCCCATTCATAATCTGACTGAGATAAACCTAAGAAATAGATCACCCCTACAATGACAATCACTACACCTATTACACTAAATATGATCCCTTGTTTTTTCATACTCTGCCATCCTCTTTTAGTGCTGATTCTGGCAGTTATCTTTTATAAACGTTATGTTTAATATATTCAGAATGGTTTAGAACCTATTATACGATTTTGATCTCACTTTTTTGTTCTTAAGTTTATGATAAACAGGAACACGCTTCATATAGTTAACCATCTTATGATAGTTTGATTTTTTTGCTGCTATTTTGTATGCTTGTAAAAAAGTCCCTTTTTCTTCTTTCAACTTGTTCAAAACTTGATCAGAGACATAAAGCAACGGAGAGGTAACTTTAGAGAATGCTATTTTTCCTAGATTTATCCCTTTCTTATTTGGATCGTTGTCTAGCCTGATATAGTTTTTTAGAAATTCTACTGCCGCCCTATCCAAACCTATTGATGCAAGCTCTTCATGCATCATACCCTCAAGACCTCTTCCTTTTGATAAGTCTTGTTTACTGTAATGCCCTAATCCATGGAATAGCGCATGTATTACATATTTAAGATCATTATTTTTTATGAAAAGTGAATCTTTCTTTCTTGAGTAGAATTCTGCATGACCTCTGTCATCTCTTACACATTCATGTTCGCTTATCCTTTTCTTCATCTCTTGGTGAGATACAAACTTTATTGCAGGCAATCTTTCTTGTCCTGTCAGCGCTTTATAGACTGGTTTAGCCAACCCGATTATTTGGTCAGCATCAGTTATTAATGGATTATCATAAGCTAACTTCCCATTTTCAATTCTGAAATTGAATACTTCACCAACATTCTGCAGGGTTACTTTCAAATCTTGAGAAAATGATATACTATAAGCTAGTAGAACTGCAGTTATTGCTTTAATTGTTCCCCCTAATGCCATGGTATCTCCTCTGATACCACCCCTTCATAATATACTAAGAATGAACTGCCCTTTATAAATCTTTCGTAAATTCACCCCTAATAAGTACTAAAAAAATAAAGAAAAATGGGAATTATTCCCTTATCTCAAAGTGTGCTTTGTCTAGTGCAGAAAATGGTTCGCCTACTTCACGCAAGTACTGGTACCCGATCCGCTGTGTGCCTTCTTCATCTCTGATCTGTCTAGCATATACATCACTAACTATCCTCGCTTGTTCAGATGCAGGAAGCTGCTCAAACTCTTCAGCACTTACTGGAAGTTCACTTGTTTCAAAGAAACCCATTGAGTTTTCTCCACTATAGAAAACACTTGTTCCTTCAACACTTATCTCAGGTGCAGACCATGCACTCTCTTGTACGCTGCTTACCCTTTCCTGTATTTCTTCTAATTCAGTTGGCCTTTGTTCTGTAACCCCTAAAATATCCAATAACTCTTGTCGTGATCTTTCGAGATTTTCTTGTTCCTGCTCTTCAGAGATTATCGTAGGTTCTGTCGCAGGTTCTTCAGGCATCGTGAATATTACATCTGATTCTTCTGGTTCAGGGATTGTTGCCATAGCATAGCTTAATTGGTTGTTTCCAAGATATGTTAACCCATTATTTGTCTGTCCATTAATTATGTTATTGTAGTTCAGAGGTGTTAATTCCACATACTTTCCTGTTTTAGGATCTTGCAGCACATACATCGTTACAAACTTAGCTTCAGCTTCATCAACATAAAGTGAGTAGTCATGACCTCCATCTCTATCGGTGTATTTGTATAAGTTGTATTTCTCTCCTCTTCCTTCTCCAACTACAAATTGTTTATCAAGTTCTAATGAAAGTGTTCTTCCACTTTCAGTTGTTAAAGTGACTCCTGTTTGGCTTTTGTATTGTTCTTCAAAGCCAGAAGTTAATTTATCTACAGCATGCTCAACTGATCTTTGTCCTTGTTCGTAATTTCCCCCAGTTCCTAATTCATTTCTGTATGTTGTTGATGGAGCTAAACATAAACTACCCCCAGATGCTACCTGCATCCCAGTTATCGCTCTTCCAGTCACGCCATTTGAGCCGCCACAATCTAGTTTGACGTAGTCTGTTTCTGTTCCTGATGTATCTATCCTTGCAGGTGTTTCGCCTTCTTCAGGCATCACAAATATTTCTTGTTCTGTCTGTTCATCTTGAACTGATAGATCTACTTCACCTTCATCTATTCTGAATTCATCGAACTTAATTGTTCCTGGTTGCTGCACGTTTATCAAAGCCCCTCCTTGTGAGATCAGTATTGCGCTGTTTTCATCCTCATTAAAATCAAACTCATCTGTGTGGAATGTAACTCCACTATCTGCTCCAAACTGTAGTGGCAAGCTTCCTGAATGCTCAACTCCCGCTTGTGCATATGTGAACCTTCCTCCTCTTGCAAGTGTTCCTTCGATTAACTCGCCGTTAGCTTCATCAAATTTGAAATCTTGTGTTACTCCATCAAACCGCATTCCCCCAACGTGAGGTGCTGTTTCTACATCAAGTCTTCCGCTTTTATCTGTGCTGAATTCTGTTATTATGTTTAGAGCAGAATCTTGCGTGAATGTTGTCGTTACTGTTGCAACTCCAGTCTGTCTTTCGATTATGAAGTCTCCATTTTCATCTTTCAAAAATGTTTTTCCATCTCTTACTGGACCATAGTGTGCTGAGTCAAAGTCTAGATTGCTAGTCTGAACTCTATAGCTTCCTCTTGCTCCTTGTAGTTCTAGATTGTTTCCATCTACATCTACACTTACTGGGTTTAACTCTTCTTGATCGCCTACGGAATCATAAGCTATTACTGCTCCTCCGTTAACTCTTGCAAACTGTTCAAACCCTCCTGGAAGCCATGCTCCCGGATCGTCTACCCCTTCTAGCTCATCTCTTCTTATCTGGTCTTGTCTGTTGAATAGCTGTATGTTTGTTTCTGGATCTTTTGATTTTACTACAAACCTGCTTCTTGTGATATCATCAACACTTCCCCCTTTTCCAAAGTCTTCTACATCAATGATTAATGAACCATCATCTTCCATGCTGCACTCAAATAGTTTTATTGAATCCCTAGGCTCCCTCATGTCAACTGCAACATCGTATGTTCTTCCTTGCCCAGTTATCTTAACCTCTTGGAAAGAGATTCCATCTAGTCTATCTTTTACTTGAACATCTACTTCTTCTGCATCTTCAGGCACAGCAAACGTATGCCCATGATCTCCTGAAGGTGTAACCCAGAACGGTTGTCCTTTATCATCAGATTCAGGAATTCTTGTTATATCTCCTGAGCCTGCTTTGAAAGTTGTTGATTTTCCTTGGTATGTTACCTTGATGTTTCCTTCTTTATCTATCTCTAAAGATTGTATTTTTCTTCCTGGAACTGTTTCAATTCCAAAGTCATAACTTGTCCCTTTGCCTGTATCTATCATGTATGTTCTTCCAAGCTGAGCTTTATCGATCTTTACTCCTGTCAAGCCCTGGTCTACTTTGAAGTTTGCAGGGTCTAGTCCTTGTGATGCTGCAAACATCGCTTTTACTCCTTCTGATTGTGTGAATTTTCCTTCATCTGATGCTTTTGTTAGTAATTTCTCAAAGCTTGCTTTATCTAGATCACTATCAGAAACTAAGTCTTTTGTGTTATCATATGTTAGTCTTGTTATGTCAAAGTTTGGATTGTTTATTATTCTGTCAAACTCTTCTGAGCTTCCAAGTGAATTAGATGATAAGCTAAATTTTGGATTGCCATAAAGCTGATCGAACTGTTCTGCAGTTAGCTGATCCCAGTTATCTATACTATAAACATCTCCTGTTGAATAATCAAATGTTTCTGGATCATATTCAGGCAAAGGTTCCTGCGCTAAAGCTATAGCTACACAGATCAAGAATGTTAATGCAAATAATATTTTTTTCATGGTTACTTACCTCGTTTGTTTTTTCTCTTTGTAACCTCTTTTTTAGAGGCTCAGAAATGTTCCATTTCTGCCTGCCTCTTTTTTTATTTTTAGTTGATGGTGATCGTGATTTGTTTGCTTACAACATTGTCTCCGTCTGTTACGGTTACTGTTGCAGCATATGTTCTTGCTTCAGTTGGTGTAAAGCTAATCTCTCCTGTCAATCCATCTATGTCAATCTCATCTGTAACCAGATCATCATTTGTTATGTCAAAGTATAATGGATCTAGTTCTTCATCTGTTGCAATTACTTGCATGCTAAACTCTTCTCCCACACTTCCAGTTAGTTGGGATTCATCTATTACAACTAATGGCGGACTGTTTGTAATATCTGTTTTCACTGCAAAGATGAATAATAAAGGTGTGTCTCCTTCAACTATTGTTCCTAAGTCTTTTATTATGTACACTACCTTATCGTCTCCGTAGCTGAATGAGTCTATCTGTAACCCTGTTTGTTCATTCAATTCAGTAAGATATGATAATGGAACTAGTTTTGGATTTTCTGCTACTTCATCTACTATTTTTTGTGCGGTATCCCTCACCAGCCCTAGTCTGTAATCGTATACTACTGCAAACTTGGTTAGGCTTTCTTGCATCTCTCCACTGCCCACAGTAACTTCGTAGTTTAATGCTACACTCATCCCAGTCAATGGGTTTATTGTTACATCCGTAAGTGGAGAATTGACTGCACTAACACTAACTCCTTTTTCTGTGAAGTCTTCAAAGTTGTTTATGCATGCTTTAACATTTGAGTTCATGAATCTTTCAATCTGGCTCTCTACATCATTTAATTCAACTACACTTTGTTGTCCTCTGTCATAATAGTAAGGTATATCTGAATATGCTGATGGGAAATAGTTTGGCGGCACATCAGTATATCCACCTTGCAATCCTGCCAATAACACTCCTGATTTTGCTGTGGTGTCCATGCAACCTTTGATAAATTGTGATACTGCTATCCCGTCCGAGGTTATTGCTACTGACTCTTCTATCGTTCTTTCATCTACTCCTGATGGCTGTGCTAAGAAAAATACTGCTCCAAGAATTACGATTATAACCCCTAATACTACAAACGCTGTTACTTGCCCCTTTTTCATCTAATAACCCCTTAATTATACATTCTGACAAACTTTCTTTATAAAGGTTTTGTTTATAACTTGTTCTTTAAATCTGTCAATATCCGTCTGAATTCTTCTTCTGCTGCAAACATCCCGACTGGCATTCTCACTATCTTTTCATCTCTTTTTACTTCTTCCAGTTCTACTTCTACTAGATGTTTCAACACTTTCTTTTCATCTTGTGTTAATTCCATTTTATTTCACCTCTTGGTTAAGTGCAATGAAAGCGGTGAGTTCACGAGCCGCCTCTAATGCAATTTGTTATCTTACATCACACTCACAATCATATCAAATTCAACCTTCACCTACTTATGTTAGTGACGCTCATCCTTTCGCGTCTCCTCAACAGGTAAGATGAAGACAAGCAACTGTTGTTTCCTTATCTGACTTGTTATACTCTTCAACTGCGTCTGTTGTATTCTTTACTATGATTTTTATCCCTTTTGATTCTATCTCCTTCACCACATCATCTGGAACCTGCATCACACCATCATGTCCTTTTCCGATAATGATCAACCCAGGTTCTGCTTCTAACACTTCTTCCATATCTTCCATGCAAAGGTTGTGTCCTTCTTTTCTCCACCAGTCTTTAACTTCATCTGGGAAGATTCTTACGTCATTCTCATAATTTGTTCCATCTATTGTTATTTTTCCAAATTCATAATTGTCTATCATTTTTACTAACCTTCACGCAATAGCCTTAAGCGATGACCCCACAAAACCAATTGCTAACGTCTCTATCAGTGCAGCCACTATCAATAACGGCAATATTACAAATACATAAACCTTTAATGCATCTTTATACAACTGCCCTAACTTTTTTCCTTTAAACAATCCCAGCATTAATCTTAATCCAAAACTTATTGCCAACAAGAATGCAGGTATCTCAAATATTCCGTGTGGGATCAACCTGATAAATGCTTCCATCCCTATCTCTTGTGTCTTTTGCATCGTTATTGCGCCAACAAAGTATGCATTAAAGCACAAAGAAAACAAAGGAACAATCAAAGTTATCCCTAACAATAAAGTCAGCAATGTTGCGAATGAATTTTGCGACAATATCATAAAGAAAACTTGAAATATGTTTTTGTCTGAAAATCTCTCAACTATCTGTTTCACTATCTGATCTTGTATCGATTGGATAAAATATGGAAACATTAACCCAACAATAAACATCAGAACAAATATACTTGCTACAACTGTGATCAGTTTCTTTTCTGATTTGATCAGCTCTATTGCTTGTTTGAATTGTTTCATTAGTTTTATTCTAGAATTTTGTTTTTATATAGTTTTGTATTGCCTTATTGTTATTTACTTCTTGTTAATCCAATAATCACACTTATTGTAGCTAGTAACATAACAACTAAAGAAACATTCTTCACATTTCCTATCTCAGGAATATCATTTCCATCTGAAAGGGAATAAACCTGTAACACTTCTGAAGAACTCAGTTCTCTATCCCAGATTGCAACATCATCTATTAAGCCATCCCAAGGATCATATTGTAAATTGCCAAGTTTTAATCTTCCGATCTGAAATCCATCAATCCCTGAATCAGTCACGCTCGCTGGCTGAGAATCTTCTCCCACCCCGTTTACATAGATTGAAAGATCTGTCCCATCATAAGTGCAGACTACATGGTACCATTCATCCAACTGCATTTCAGTTGTAGAGAACACATGCACGTTAGAATTAGGACCATCTCCTGCAAAACAGACAAACTGATCATCTCCATTAAAATGACCTGAGTCTACCCTAATCCCAAATCCTCCTGCACTATTAGCATCTGTTGCTGCAATAGTCCTAAAATTATCACCTGCTAACTGATCTGCTTTTACCCAAGCGCTTATAGTGTATTCATCATAATAATCTGTAGCATCTATGCTTGAGAGATCTACATGATCGTTTGTGCCATCAAAATCTAAAGCACCATCAATTTTTCCTGAAGTGTCTTTTTGTAGGCCATCATTACCTGTGTCAAGAATTCCATCATCATTATTTTGAGCATCATCAATCACAGTATTATGTGTTGCAGGTGTTTCATCCAACTTCCAATGATTGATCAGATTAGTAGGAACATCTTCAGGGTTTGCACCTACGAATATAGAACAAGCAATCAAGATTAATGCTAAAATAACGGGTTTTCGCATCATACAACTATTTCAAGAAAGTTAGTATTTAAACTTTTCCTTAAATAAATATATAAAAGGCAATAACCTTCAAGGTAAACATGCCAACAATAATAGACTGTTACACTGATGAACCTTCTGGATTAGGTGTGCCTCCTTTTCTTGGAACTTATCCTAGATATATTGCTGGGATGTATGAAGACATCACTTACTTAACTATTGATGATCTTAGATTGTGGTTTGATTACAAAGGCAAGATAAAAGAACCAAAAGAAAGCCAAAAAACAAACATAAAAGTTTACAACTTAACCAAAAATCATAAAGACGTTCAAAAAATTCTTAACGAAACAGACGAGATTATTGTTATCGCAGGCATTCATGCCCCAGGCAAATATCTTTCAGCACTGCCTGGAACTTTAGCAGAAATCTCTAAGATGATTAAAGAGTTGAATTGCAAAAAAGTCTTGGCCGGCCCAGCATTATACGGTACTTCTTTAGAGGGCGGCAGATTCTTTGAAAGGAACGATATGAAAATTTTTGATGAGTTAAAAGATTTTGAGTTTACTTATCCTGAAATTAAAGAGCTCTCACTTTTAGGTGCAAGCATCATCAAACAAATTCCTGATGAAAGGATCATTGAGATCGAAACAGGAAGAGGTTGTAGTGCCGGCAAATGCAGTTTTTGTACTGAACCATTAAAGAATAAGTTTGAAGTCAGACCTAGGGGCGACATTGTCAGAGAAGTTAAAGAACTTTACAAATTAGGATGCAGACATTTCCGTTTGGGAAAACAATCTTCCTATTACGCTCATCCTGACGCTGTTGAAATTTTGAAAGACATCAGAAAAGCTTGCCCCGATCTAAAAACTTTGCATATTGACAATGTAAATCCAGGTCATGTAATCACTACGAGAGGTATCGAGATTACAAAAGCCATTGTTAAGTATTGCACCCCTGGAAATGTTGCTGCTTTAGGTGTTGAGTCTTTTGATAAGGAGGTGATTAAGGCTAACTGTATGAACTGCAGTCCAGAAGTTGCGTTCAAAGCAATAAAGATAATAAACGAATATGGATCTAAAACCTCGGAGAATGGATTGCCTTACTTTTTACCCGGCATCAACCTTTTGTTTGGCCTGATCTCTGAATCTAAGACAACTCATGAGGAAAACATGAACTGGTTACGTAAAATCTTAGATGAAGATCTTTTACTGAGAAGGATCAACATCAGACAGGTTGCTGTTTTTGAAAACACACCTTTACAAAAAACTGCAGGTAACAAGTTTCTAAAAAAGAATAAAAAGTTCTATTGGAAGTGGAGAAATGATGTTAGACAGAATATTGATTTGCCTATGTTAAAAAAATTGGTTCCAGAAGGAACTGTTTTGAAGAATGTCATTCCTGAAATTTATGATGGTAAGACAACATTTGGTAGACAGTTTGGCACTTATCCTTTGATTGTCGGCATCAAAGGCAGGATAGAATTAAAAAAACCTGTTGATGTTAAAGTCACTAAACATATGCTTAGAAGTGTTTCTGGCGAAGTTGTTTAGTTTGGATTTTTTCTTAGTTCGTAAGTTCCATTCTTGACGTTGAATATTTTTATTTTGCCTTCTTTTGCTTCTTGTTCTGCCCACTCTTGCAGTGTTTTTTTGTCTACATCCATAAAGTCTGCCAACTCGCTTAATTCAACAAACTCAAATTTATTCACTATCTCACATACTTTCTCAGAATAAGATTTTGATTTCTGCATCACTTCATCAACTACCTTCTGTTTTTCTTCTTTTGTCAGCTCTTTTTCTTCAGACGCAGGAATTTCTTGTTTTTTCTCTTCCTTTGATTCTTCCTTCTGTTCTTCTTTTTCTCCACCTTTAGTGGCGCCAGAAACCCATTGTTTCTGAGTGTCTTTGACTTCTTCTTTTATCTCTTTAATATCTTCTTTTAGTCCTTTTTGTATTTTTTGTAGTTTCTTTTCCAATTCTTTTTCTAGATCTTTTAATGCTGAATCTTTCAGGATTTCTTTTATTTTCTCTTCTCTACTGACTACTTTTTTCTCGAATGATTTTATTTGACCGATTAGTTCTTCTTTCTTATCAAGCACTTCTTCTCTTGTCATCTCTTCGGGTGCTTTTTCTTCTTCTGGTTTTTCGTCAGCAACTGCTTCGATTATTGACTCTGCTTCTGGTTCTTCTTGTTCTTCTTTTTCATCTTCAACCTCCGCGGTTGTTTCCACTACCGTTTCTTGAGGTTCTTCTTTGATCTCTTTTTCAACTTCCTCTTTTTTCTTCTCCTCTTTAGCTTCTTCTGGTTCTATGATCTCTATCTTTTCTTCTACTTTTTCTTCTAGTTTACCAAAGTCTTTTCCTAGTTTCTCTATCTCTTCGTGTGCTTTATCTACTGCTTTTTCCTGTTTCTTGGTTGTTGCTTCCTCTTTTGCAGCTTTTAGTCTTCTATGGACTAAGTCCATAGTTTTTGTAAATCTTTCCTGGATGTCTTTGATAGTCTGCTCTCTTTGTTTTTGTGCTTTTTTAGCTCTTCTTGCTCGTTCTCTGTCTCTCTTTTGTATCTCTTGCGCTTTTTTCTTTGCTTTTTCAAAATCTTCTTTCTCTTGTTCAGCTATCCTTTGTTCTCTTTCTTTTTCTATCTTTTTCTGTTCTGCTTTCTTAGCCCGTTTCTCTTTTGCGGTTTGTTTTTCTAGATCTGCTCTTGCTTTTTCTGCTTCTTCTCTTTGCTTTACTAACTTTTCAGCATCTCTCTTCTTCTTTGCTGCTTTTCTTCTCTTCTCAGCAGCTAGTTTCTTTTTCTCTTCTTTTTCCTCAACTGCTTTTGTTTCTAAGAATTTTTGTTTTCTTTTTGTTTTCAGTTCTGTTTTCTCTTTTTCAGACTCTTTCCACAACTTTCTTGCTGATTCTATCCTATACAACTTTTCTTTCAATGCTGCTTGTTCTTCTTTTTCTCTTTTAGAAAGTTCTCTTTTCTTTTCGGCTTCGTTCTTTTTTCTCTCTTGCTCTTTTTTCTTTTTCTCTGCTGTTTTCTTTTTTGCTTTTTCTGCCAGTAACTTCTTTTTCTCTGCTGCTTTTTTCTTCTTTTCCTGCTCTTTTCTCTTCTTCTCCTCTCTCCTTTTCTTCAATAACTCTTGCTTTTTCTTTTTCTCTTCAACCAGTCTCTGTTTCTCTAACTCTTTGGATCTTTTCTCTAACATTAATTCTTTTCTTGCTCTTTCTTGTTCTGCTTTTTGCTTACTGGCCTTAAACTCTTTCAGTCTTTTCGCTTTATCTGCTTTTTTCTTTTCTTCAGCTGCTTTTTCTTTTGATATTGATGCTGCAAATGCTTTTCTTCTTGATTCTTTCTTGAGTTGTTTCTTTACCTCTTCTTCTTTCCACATCTGTTTTGCTTTTTTGACTTTTTTTCTTGCTATTCCTTGTTTTAGTTTTTCTTCTGCTGCTTTTTCAGCCAATACTAATCTGTGCTTTTCTAGTCTTTTTTGTTTTATTTCTTCTAGCTCTTTTTTCTTTTTAGCTGCTTGTTTTTTTCTTTCTGCTGCTTTCTTCTTTCTCTCCAGTTCTAGTATTGCTTTTTCTTTTTCTGCTTTTTTCTTAGCTTCTGCTGCTTTTTGTCTTCTTTCTTCAGCTTGTTTTTTAAGCGATGCTGCTCTTTTTATCCTCTCTCTTTCATCTTTCTTTTTTTGCGCCAAGATCTTTTTCTGTAATTCTTTTGCTCTCTTCTGTCTTTCTTTCTTTTGAGCTTCCTGTTTGACTAGTTGTTCAGCTCGTTTCCTGTGTAGACTAAGTGATTCTCTTTTCTGTTTCTTTTCTTTTGTTTTTGATTCTTTTAGAACTTCTTTGAGGGCAGAATTTATTTTTTTGGTAGGATAATTTTCTCTTTTCAGCCAGATCTTTACTGAATCTTCACTGTACCCTTGTTTTAGTCTTTTTTTAGCGTGTGCTAAGATTTGCTTTGTCTCTTTATCTTCTGTTTTTGTAGTCCTAGCTTTAAGTCTGGTTGCCATCTATCTACCTCTTTTTTTGTTTTTTTGGAACTGTTTGCTTATAAATTTTCTTATTCTGTTTTTACGCTGCCCAGTCCTGCAACAGCTAATTTCACTATCTTTTTTCTTTCTTTATCGTCTTTTATTACTTTGAATAGTTCTGCCATCAGTTTTACTGATTTTGATAATGTTGTATAGCTTATGTAGTCATATCCTTCTTTACCTATCTCTAAAGCAGCTAGTTCTTTTCTTATTCTTGCCTCATTCTTCATCACCACACCTGTTGATCTGACTGCTTTCAATGCTAGTCTTGCTACAACCGGACTGTATTTTTGTTTTTCAAATTGTTCTTTTAGTGCTTTTTGTGACAGCTTTGAACTATGTACGTTATCTATTATGTCTGCTGCCTGCATCATGTACTCAAATGGCACATATGCATATTGTTTCTTTGTTCCTGGATCATCTAATATCTTTACGCTGTATTGTTCATATGATTGTGCGTCCATATTTTTGTAGATGAACACATATCCCATTAGGAACACTAATGTCATAAATGCCAGCAGTAGTGATGGGAAGTCTAGTATTCTTTGCATTCCTTTCTCTTCTTGATCAACTGCATCACCCGTAATCAGGTTAGTTTTTGGTTTGTTTTCTTCTTCTGCTGTTTGTATAGGGCATGCTTCACATAATCCTCCACAGTCTATATCTTCCTCTTGTCCGTTTAGCATTCCATCTGTGCATGCAGGAACCCCTCTACACTGTTCCTCTTCTTCTGGTTTGTTAAACAGTGTACCACATTCTTTTTTGTCTTCACAGGTTCTTGTTCTTACACCGCTGAAGTATCCGCATTCGCCCCATTCTGTGCATTCCCATTCTGGTGTGCAGCTTCCTCCTGATGAACTTCCCCCACCAGATCCTCCTGATCCACCAGATCCTCCACCACCTGATGTTGCTGCTTGTACTGTTACTATTTTACTGAATATGTTATCTGTTGATGTGCATTCTAGCTCTGTTGTTGTTATCTCCGCAGTTATGTTGTATGTTCCTGCAGATGTTGGAGTCCAGAGTGTTCCTATTGATAAGTTCTCATCCTCTGTTAAAGTGTAGTTAGCATAAGTGTTGCCTATCTCTACATTATCTATCTTTACGCTTGTGTTAAATCCTGTTATATCTTCATTCCCACTATTTTGTACTTTTACGCTTAGCTGTGCTACTTCATTCACTGTCAACGTTCCTGAATCTATGTTAGTCACAACAAGATTAGGTCCTGTGTAATCAAATGTTATGTCTTGTGATTTTGTTGTTCTTAGTCTTCCTGCTGTGTCCAAGACATCTGTCTGTAAGCTTAAGTTATAACTTCCGCATGCGTTTGGTATTATTTCTATTCTTTCATTTGTTGAACTATTTGCGGAAAGTGTTGGTGTCAATGGCAGATTTGTTGTCACATCATACGCACTTGCATTATAGTTAAGTGCTATTGTTACGTCTCCATCTCCTGCTCCGGTATTATCCAATGATAATGTGTCATTTATTACCTGTCCTACTGTGATTGAGGTGTAGAACAAATTCCCTATAGTCACTTGCGGTATTGTTACTGCAGTTACATTAAACTCGTTGTTTGTCTCCCCTATGACTGCTGTGTCATTCAATGGAGTTACAACTTCTATTCCATCTAGTTTCCAGACTAACTGTTCTAGATTCTCTGCTCCTTCATCTGTTGCATTAGTTAACAAGTCATCAAACTGTACGCTTATACTGTAACTTCCTGGATGTCCTCCTGATTTTGGCAGTGTTTCATTTATCAATAGCTCACCTGATGCTGTTTCTACCGTTAGTACTCCTCCGTTAGGAGCATAGCTTCCATCTAGGTATACTCTTCCCCAGTAGATTTCTGGATTTGGTTGCTTTGCTAATGCTACAGTTGACACTAGTAAAACCATGAATACAAACATCCAGATTAGTTTTTTGTTATTCATCTTAGCTTATGAAAAGTACGTCGTCCTCCTGTACCCATATCTTGTATGCTTTTCCTGTTTCCATCGTGTATAGGTCGTTTCCAAATGGATCTTGTGGATTGTACGTCTGCCATGAACTGCTTGTGTCGTTGTACCAATCCACTCTGTAATAGTTATCTGCCAACACACCCATCACTGATTCGATTGAGGTGTTTGTTGGCTGCATCGGTAATGCTATCATGTTTGTTCCGTTTTCTAGTATGACATAGTTGATTCCGGTTATGCTTCCTGTTCCGCCTGTTATGTTTACGGTGTTTGCTAGCAATTGTTGTATGTCCTCATAGACAGTTCTGTTTGTTATGTTGTATCCTATCTGTGCTATGATCTCATTTGCTATTCCTTGTGTTGTGTTGATCAAAGTTATCGTTTCTGTTATGTTGCCCATTATCGCATCGTGTCTTTCTGCTTCTGTTGTTCCGAATACGTTTAGCCAATCCAGTACAGATTGTACTAGTCCTGTTTCGTTATCATGCCTGTCTTGTTCTGTTGTGTTGAATGCTATCAACCATGCTTCTATTGCTGTAATGCCATTTCTTACGTCTGTTACGTTTGTGATTATGTCTTCTGCTGTTACGTTGCCCCATTTGTCTAGTATGTCGTACAAGTGGTTCTCATTCACGTTAACTTCATTCACTATTGTCGCTGTCGCATTTGTGATTTTGTCTTCAATTTGTGTTCTTGTTAGATTCCCTTGTGTCTCTATTGCAACTTGTAACGAACTATTTACTGCATTCATCTGTGTCTGTAAATTCAGCAGTGATTCGAATGCTGACATGCTTGTTCCATTGAATCCTAGTTCTGCTCTTGTTTGGTTTATTGCAAGCTCTATGTCGTCAAACCTGTTCATCAGTGTTGATATGTTTGAAAAGTCTAATATGTCAACTTTCAACTCTATCAGGTTAAGTTTGTTGTATATGTCTTGCATGTTGTATGCTCCCCATTTTGTGTAAACTGCTGAGATGTATACTGTTGACAGATCCACTGATGTTTTTAGCAGGTCCATCTTTTGTGAGTTTTCTGACAAGAGTGTTGTCAAGTTGTTTCCAACTGTGATCAATACCTGTGTTGCGTTTGCAACATAATCTTGTTGAAGTCTTATGTCTAAAAGTTTGTCTAGCAGTGTTTCATTGCTTCCATTAAATCCTACTTGTGTTATCAAGTCATTTGTCAATTCTTCAGTCATATCTATCTCTGGCAGTATTATGTTGTTCAGGAAGTCTATCACATCATTTGTTCTGTTTTGTTCAGTTGCATTGAACTCATCTAGCCAATTCTCTAATCCTGTTAGTTGGTTTCTTGCCTCTGTTACGTTCGCCATCAATGAAACTAGTGATACATTTCCTAAGTCTGTGCTTAGCGTGTCAAGTTTTCCTTCATTTTCATTTATCTCGGTAAGTAATGATGTCACATTCGCGTTTATCATGTCTTTAAGTTCCTGTCTTGTTAAATTACTCTCCACTTCCATCTTGATGTACAGTGTTGTGTTCATATCAACTATCTTATTGTCAATTGTAACTAGATTATCATATACTGAAAGTCCTGATCCATTAACCCCAATATCATTTCTCACATCTCCAATTAGTGCATCTACTGCATCTAGTTCTGCAATCACACTACCATACTTAGTCTGTTCTGATGTGTTGAATGAATCCAACCATGCCTGCATCGTGTCTACTTTTGTTTCTGTGACTCCTGTCTTCTCCCATAACTGGCTTGCGTTGTAAGTGTCCCATCTGCTTAGTATGTCTTGTGTTGTTGTGTGCATTGCATCTAATTTAGGCACCATAGTCTCATTCACTATCTCTAATGTAGTGTGGGAGGTTATGTTGATTTCTTCGACGAGGATTGTTATATCTGTATTTTGTGTTATGATTGTCTGTATGTCCTCATACAGTGTTGTTGGCACAGTTCCGTTGTAGCCGATTCTTGATATGATTATGTTAGACAAGTTCTCATTTGCATCTATCTCTGTAAGCAAGTCATTCAGTAACCCTTGTGTTAGGTTATGTCTCTGTGCTTCAGTTCCATTGTAGATTCCTAACCAGTTCAGTATGTCTTGTCCTAGATCCATGCTTTCATTATGTCTTGCTTGCTCTGTAACATTAAATGCATCTAGCCATCCTTCTATCGTGATCAGCTTGTCTCTGTTTTCTGTAATGTTTTCTAGTATGTAGCTTGCATTGGTACTTCCCCACTTAGCCAACAGCGAGTCTAGTTTTCCTTCATTGGAATTTATTTCGCTAATTAATGTTGATACGTTTGAGTTGATCACATCAACGATGTAGTTTCTTGTTAAATTTCCTTCAAATTCTATCTTGTTGATTATTGTTGTATTCATCTCTGTCAGGAATGAATCCACATTCACTAAGTACTCGTATGCTGTTATTCCTGTTCCATTAAATCCGATTTCTGCTCGGGTTTCATTTAGCAATGATTCCATCTGTGCAACTGCGTTAAGCACATCAGTGTTGTTTAATGAGGAAGTTGAGATTATGTCTAGTTTACCGTCCATCAATGTTAGCTGATCCATTATTGATGATGAGTTATATGTGCCCCATTTACCTAGTAAGTCTGTCGTGTCTGTCTTGATCAGTGAGATTGTTGTGTTTAGCTCTATCAAGTTAGTGTCTATGTTGTGTGTTGTTAGATTGATCTCATTTGTCAAAGTGATTATCTGGTTATTTTGGTTGCTTAATGCCACAAGTTCATCGTAGACTGTTGTTGCTGACGCATTAATTCCTAACTGTGCGATTATTTCGTTTGACAAGTTGATTGAGTCTGTCATGTTTGCAACTAGCTCATTCAGTAATGATTGTGTTATGTTGTGTCTCTGTGCCTCTGTTCCATTGTAGATTCCTAACCAGTTCAATATCTCTTGTCCTAGATCCATGCTTTCATTATGTCTTGCCTGTTCTGTTGTATTAAATGCATCCAACCATGACTGCATTGTTGTTATTTCATTTCTGTTTACAGTTATCTCATCTACTATTCCTGATGCGTTGTATGTTCCCCATTTGGTCAATATTGAGTTTATGTCTGCTCCGTTGGTGCTTATTGCTGACAATATAGACGTTACATTACTTTGTATCATATCCATTATCTGGTTTCTTGTTAAATTACTCTCAAACTCTATCGTTTCTGTTATGCTTGCATTCACGTCCAAGATTAGTGTTGTCAAGCTTCCTTCCATGTATGTTTTTACGTCTGCTATTGTTGCGTTTGCGTCAGTTACTTTTGATAACACATCATATAGAGTTACGTTTGTAATTGCATCTAGTTTCACTCCCGAGTTGACTATCTGTTGTGTGTCTGCATACACGTTTGTTAATGAAGCATCTATTGCATCAAATCTGCTTGTTGCATTTGCTTCCCAGTCGCTTATGTCTGAAGATAATCCTACTAGCTGTGTTTCCACTGTGTCAACATAGTTCTCTATTGTTGTTAGTTGTGAGGTGATTGTTGTTTCACTTGCTGTGATGTTTCCGATTATAGCTTGTTGGCCAGATTCTAAACTGTCCACGTAAGATTGTACTGTACTCAGTTGTGAAC
The DNA here is from genome assembly GCA_028279745.1 of Candidatus Nanoarchaeia archaeon. Classification (GTDB taxonomy): domain Archaea; phylum Nanobdellota; class Nanobdellia; order Woesearchaeales; family JANQNC01; genus JANQNC01. The sequence continues at coordinate 9,909 of JANQNC010000001.1, read as the reverse complement.
ATACATCGCTTGCCGCCGGACTTACACAGTTTAGTTCGTCTTCTAATGTGTCTACGTAGTTTTGTATTGTTGTTTGTCCACCTTCAAGTGTATCTACATAGTTTGTTATTGTTGTTTGTCCTGCTTCCAGACTATCTGTATTGTCATCTATTATTCCAACTGTTGTGTTGATTGCTTCTAGGTATAGACATACTGTTCCGTCTCCACTTCCATCACAGTCAAGCATATCATCAAGTCCCGATATAAGTCCTTCAAGTTCTGTTGTGTTTACATCGATTGCATCGACAACTACTTGCACTGCAGAGATGTTTCCGATTATTGTCTGCTGACCCAATTCCAATGTATCAACATAATCTTTCACTAATGCTAACTCTGTTTGTAAATCATCAGTATCTGCTTGAACTGCATCTATCTTTGGCACTACTTCATGTGTTATGTTGATGTAGATATCCCAAGTTGTTGTGTTCAGTTCTATCAGTCTTTGTCTGTGGTCAACTAGTTCTACCATCACTGTTGTGTTAACTTCTTGTAGTGTATTCTGCACAGCCAATATCTCATCAAAGTTATTGGTCACATTATTTTGTATCTCTACTACTTTTGTCCAGATTTGTGAGTTATTGTTTTGAACTTCTGCCATGCTTGTTTCTAGCGTATCAATTGCTGGGTAGACAGTATTAACCAGATAGTCATATGTTCCGTGTGTTGTTGTGTTTATCTCAGCCAGTAATGTCATTACTGGTCCTTCTAAGTAGGTCTTGACTTCTGCGATTGTTGCATTTGTATCAGTTACTTTTGATAACACATCATACAGTGTTACGTTTGTTATTGCATCTAGTTTAACTCCTGAGTTAATGACTGATTGTGTATCTGTGTAGATATCAGATAATGAAGTGTCAATTGTATCTAACCTTCCACTTACGGTGTTGTTCAGTGTTGAGATGTCATTTTCTAATCCGGTTATCCCTGTCTCTAGTGTGTCTGTGTATCCTTGGATTACTGTTAAGTTATTGTACAGATCAGATTGTCCATCTTCTAGACTGTCTACATAATTCTTGACTAGTGCTAGCTCTGTCTGTAAGTCATCAGTATCTGCTTGAACTGCATCTATCTTTGGCACTACCTCTAGTGTTATGTTGATTAATGATGCCCAGGTTGTTGTGTTAATTTCTATCAGTCTGTTTCTATGGTCTATCAATTCAGTCATGACTGTGTCATTCACACTAGTCATCAATGTTTGTGCATCCATTATTTCGTTGTAGTTTGTCGCAATATCTGACTCAACTGTAACTAACTTATTCCAGATCTGTGTTTGGTTATTATCTATGTCAGCAACGCTTGCTTCCAAAGTATCAACTGCTGGATAGACTGTGTTTTGTAGATAGTTGTAGATATCATTTACAGTTGCGTTTATCTCTTGTGTTGTTGTGTTGATTTCTGCTAGGTATGTTGTTACTGTTCCTTCCATGTAATTCTTGACATCATAGATTGTTGTGTTTGAATCCGTAACTAGTCCTAGTATGTTGTATAGTGTTGCATTATCCTCACTGCTTAGATGCACTCCCGAGGTTAGGATTGACTGAGTATCCGCGTATATGTTAGATAGTGATGTGTCTACTGCATCAAATCTTGTGTCAACTGTTGCGTTAAGGTCATCAATGTTTGACTGTATGCTTGTTATTCCTGATTCAACTGTGTCGGTGTAACTTATTATGTCGTTAAGTTTTGAACATACGTCTCCTGCTGATACTGCTCCACAATTTAGTTCTGTTTCTATTGTATCTGTGTATCCTTTGATCAAGTCAATATCAGTCTGTAACTGGTCCAGTTTTGGATTTACTGTGTCTGTTATGTTGTCCAGCATCTCCCAGGTTGTTGTGTTTATCTCAACCAATCTATTTCTGTGGTCTTGCAGCTCTGCCATAGTGGATGTGTTGATCTCTCCGATCATCATCTGAGCATCCATTATTTCGTTGTAGTTTGTCGCAATATCTGACTCGACTGTAACCAACTTATTCCAGATCTGTGTTTGGTTATTATCTATATCAGCAACACTTGCTTCCAAAGTATCAACTGCAGGGTAAAGTGTGTTTTGTAAGTAATCGTAAGTTTGCGATGTTGTTTCGTTTATTTCCACTAGGTATTCTTCTATTGTTGTTGCTACCATCTCGAACATCATTGCGCTAAAGACATTCTCTCCTGAGATCGTGCATTTGACCATAACTCTGTAATCTCCCAAGTCTGTCCAGCCCGCGTTTGTTGGATAGTAGTAGAATCCTTCATCTAGTTCTGTTAGCGCCCCATCATCCACTATCTTTGTATTTGATGGGTTCCATACATCTGCCACACAGGTTATTCCTGTCAGTGGTGCTCCCGAACTTGAGTTTTGTAAGAATATTGTCAGATCTTCAGATGTTCCTTGTTTTACTTCTAGTGCTGTTGCGGTTATCACGAATAGTGAAACTAGCAAGATCATTATTCCGATTATGCCTATTGTTTTACTCTTCATTCTTTTCTCCTTTGAACATCCATTCCCACATCTCTTTCAGGAAGTTGCTTATCTTTTGCCAAAATGATTTTTCTTGTTCTTCACTCAATCTTTCGATTGCCTGTTTTTTTGCTTCCTCTATGATTTGTTTTCTTTCTTCTTTTTCTTCTTCAAGTTGTGCTTCTACTTCCTCCCATTCAAACCCTAAGTCGTTCACAACAACTATCTCTGTTGTATCAACATTATCTCCTTCTGTAACTTTGATTTCGTATTCTCCTTCTTCACTAACTTGTATCATTCCTCTGTACTTTCCTTCATCTATGAGCTCCATCTCTTTGTCGACTACTTCTGATTCCGATATTGTGATCAGCGGTTGAGTTTCCGCATCTACCAGTATCACAACCATATCTCCTGTTTCGAATGCATCTATCTCGAACAAATTTTCATCAAAAGTTTTGACTTCCAAAGCCATTGCTACATTCATCACCAACAAAGTCATCACTACTGCTATTATCCATCTACCACCTCTTTTATGGTTCGCAGTATTTCTTTTCATTCTTGTCCTCCTTTTGATAGGGATGGTGCCCCCCTCTACCACTGGATTGGGGGTGGCGTTTTGAGAATTAATCTCAGGGGGCACCTGGTCTTCCTTTTGGAAGAGTGAGCCTAATTTTCCAATTTTGAATTTGAATTTTTGTTCCATTTTATGATGCAGTATTTTCATATTCCTCCTCATCTTCTTCATAGTAAACTTCCATCAGTTTGATCGTTTTCTCGAATTTTTGCAGTTTCATTCTTCGTACACCTTCCTTCTTGTGAATTTTATTTTCCATAAATTAAAGAAGTCCTGCCACTCTTGGTCGTGTTTTGCATCCACCAGGATCACAGCGCTTCCTAGATGTTCTGATTTTGTAGCTGACACTAATCCTGACTTTCCATCCCTTCCTTTTAGTGCGTAATAGAATCTGATTTTGTCTTTCTTAAGGAACTCTTGAGTAGAAAAAGTAAATAAAATCTTCTCTTTCAACTTATTATTCTCTCCGTCAGTCATCAATACACCAAGTTACTATTGGAGTCCCCACAATCCAATGTTAACCTTATTAACAAAAGAGCTTTATAAAGCTTTCGGTGTTATTTTGGTAACACCACTCAATACTGGTAAAATTCAAGCAAAATAGACACATTTATTTACCGATAACGTTATAGATAACAATATAGGTACATTTATCGATATATTTATAAACTAGAACAGATTATTTCTATATGATGTACATAAACGACGCTGTTAGCAGAAAGATCATTGACATCCTTACTGGTGCAGAAGAACCTCTTGAGACTAAAGAGGTTGAAACTAAACTGAAAAATGTTTCCAGAGTTAAAGTTCTTTACAGATTGAACAACCTAAGAGGCGAAGGTTTAATAAAAGGTAAACCTGTTGGTTCAGGCAAGGGCGCATGGATATGGTGGAGAGCAGGTGTTTTCAGATGAGAGATGCTTTCTTTTTACTAGCTATAATAGTGTGCTTCCTTCTTGTAGGTTGTTCTGAAAGTGAAGAGATCAACTTTGACAACATTGACACTTCTTTACTGGACGACTTTAGTGAGGGAAGTAGTGCTGGCTCTGCTAGTTATGAGGATCTGGAGCCAGCAGGCGAAGAGTTTAAGATACGAAGCATTGAAAAGATCGAGATTGGAAATGTTGAACCAGGAACTTATGACATAGAACTAGAATTAGACGATTTACCTGTTGAGAAGATTGAATTTAACAAATTAGAAGTTAATAGTTCTGAGATCAAGTTAAGAATTTCAGATGTCCCTAAAGAAAATGTTGAAGGCGCTTTCATCGATGTTTTTGCAATTGATCCCACATCATTAGAATTTGAATCCGCAAATGTTACAGTTACTGCCAAAGGCACAACATTATACAAGTGTAAAGATTGGAACTATTCTTCTCAGACTTGTTTTGGTGACTGGATCTTCTTAAAACCTTTAACACCTGGTGAAGAATTTACTTTCATATTGACTCCAGACGACCCCGGTTTTGCTCAAGGCTCCCCCTCCGCAGGCACTCCTGATGCAGGTTACATCAATGACGTTGAAGGCAACGATGAAGAAGGAGGCAGTTATGTCCAAACACAAACTTATAATGGTCCTCAAACAGGAACTCCTGGATCAAACTATTACTTTATTGCAGGAGAAGGTTCTGGGTCAGGTAATGCTCTATCCTACATCACTCTCTATTATGATATAAGCTCTTTAAGCATAGATCCTTCTGATATAACTAATCTTGAGTTTGAGATTGATTACTGTCACTCAGGAGAGTCTGATGCATCTCAAGACTTATGTGACAATGATGACCCTCACGAAAAGATTGTTGACGGAGACCAGAATGTCGAGGTTTATGACTGGGTGACAACTTCCTGGGTCGACATAGGAAACATCCCTGTTTACTCAAATGAAGCTATGTATCATGAAAGTTATAACGCAACGGGAACTTTAGCTAACTATGTTAACTCAACAAACTGGATAAGAGTCAGATATGAAGTTGATTTCACTCAAGATGGAAGCGGAGATGCATTCCTTGCAATAGACTATGCTCCTTTGACTGTTTCATATGTTGAAAACACTCAGCCTACAACACCCACATCTATAACCTGCAATGATGGAAACTGTAATGATACTTTCTTCAATGATGTTGAGCTAAACTGTTCTGGAAGTACAGACCCTGATGGAGACACTATCACTTATGTGATCAACGCTTCTTTGCTTAACTCTACAACAGAAACTGATGCAACAGATGTCAGTAATTCCGTAACAGGATCTGGCGGTTCAATATCTCATGATGCAACTACAACAGATCAAGGAAGTGGTGATAGAAGTTTTTCTCACACGATAGGAGGTGGAAATAATAGATTGTTAGTTGTGGGAATCACTTTTGAGGATTCTTTAGCCGATAAAGTTGTTAACAGTGTAACCTACAACGGTCAGACCCTAACACAAGCAGATTGGGCGCGAGCAGGTGCAGGTTACTCTCAATACACTGCATTATACTACTTACTAGAAGAGGACTTGCCCCCCTCAGGATCCTACACTGTTGCAGTTGATGTTTCTGCAACACCCACAAGAAATGTTTTGGTCGGTGTAAGTTCTTACGCTAATGTTGACCAGGCTGATGGCCTTGTTGATAGCTGCACCTCAAATGCCGGCCAGCCGATATCATGTTCACTTACCACAACAGAAGACAACAGCTGGGTCATGAGTGCTGTTGGAGATGGTAATTCTGGCGATTATACCTACAGTGCAGGCACAGAGAGATATGAGATTGATGGCGCTGCAACTTCTTCTACAGGATCAGGAGGCGATGACATTGACACGACTGCTGGTTCTTTTTCTGTCTCTTGGTCCCACTCAAACAACAACCGGCAAGCGCTTGTTGCAGCTGCATTCTCACCTGCCACCGCAACTTCATCTGACCAAGACTCTTCTTGGACAACTTATAATGATCTTGATGGAAATTTTGACCACGTCACTAACATCTCAGTTACTGTCGAGGTTGATTCTTTCAATCCTGAAGCATCCGTACAACAGACAACTTCGGATCCTGATCTTGAACTAGAGATATATGATGGTGTTGGTTGGACAAGTATTGGCTCTTTTGATCTTCCTTCTACTTACACAGGAACAGCATTAGACAACACTGACCATAATTTTACTCTTACGACCACCAACCCTTCAGTCATTAGTGCATGGCAATCATCTTCAAACCAAGACTTAAGGGTAAGAGGGCGTTTGATGGATTATTTTGATGCTTCAACTATTGATGAGATAAACTATACTTCTATATGGGTTGATATAAATGGCAGAAAGTGGAAAGTTATAGGAAATCACACCAATGGGTCTACTTTCTCATGGAACATTTCAGCTTTGCCTGACCAGGCAGATGTAGATATTAAGTGTAACGCAATTGATCTTGACGGCTCAGATAATTATTCTTCTTATTACGATCCTGCTATCAATTTAACTATTGGTATCCCCGTTCCTGTTGTAGTTATCACAAATCCTCTTGAGAGTTTTACGTATAATAACGAAAGCCACTTCATCAGGGTTAATGCAAGTGAAGTTTCTGAGAGTTGCTGGTATGAGTTTAATGGTGCTTCAAATATTACCTTTAATTGCAGTTCAGAACCAAACATCACAGGTGTCGAAGGCTTAAACAATTTAACTGTCTATGCAAATAATTCTGAGGGCGAGATTGGACAGGATTCAATCAGTTTCACTATTGACACAGCATTACCTTTGACAGTTAGCATCAATTCCCCTCTTAACGGCACTTTTGGTTCTGCAGTTCATCCCAAGCTTAAGCTGTTTGGGAATTCTAGAGATTACAGCACATTAAACTATACCGTCTATGTTTATTTTGTGAATGACACCCTTCATTCTGTAGGGAATGAGGGTTCATTAAACAGCAGTATTGAAACTGAAATCACTCTTACATCTCATCTTGATTTGATCGGCAATCTTACAACTTACAAGTTTGTTGTTAATGCAACTGATGAAGGCTATAATAATGCTACATCCAACATCGTATTTTTCACTTTGACAAGGCCTTCTGTTAAGCTTGTGAGTCCTGCCAATCATTACTGGGATGACGACGGCAATGTAAGTTTTGTGTTTGAGGTTTATGACGAGGCTTATGAAAACATAAGCTGCGAGCTCTATATTGATGATGTGTTAAAAGCTTCCGATACTGCTGCGCCAACTGATGGTACTGAGATCATGTTTAATGTGACCAACATAACTGAAGGTGTTGACTTATTATGGAAGGTTGAGTGTACCGACTATGAAAACAATACCGGTGTCGACTCAAGGCTCCTCAACGTAGACTTCACAGATCCCACGGTCAACTGGATCGATGCCTCCCCAGATCCTCTTGTGGTAGGCAAGATAATCAACATTACTGCAAATGTCACCGATAATATCGAAGTAAACAGTGTTAAAGTTAACATTAGCGACACTCTTTATGATCTCTTCCTTTCAGCTGGAGACATATACCTCTACAGTTATACCACAACAGATATAGGAAACATCTCCTACACTGTTTATGTATATGATAATATCAACAATTCAGATTCACAGACAGGTTACTTTATTGTTGAGATTGGAGGTCCTCTTGCAACCATCGAATGGATATTCAACCAGAAAGAGATCGATAAGAGCGGCAAAGTAGTTGATCACGACGATGAGCCTAGACCCATAACGTTTATAGACACTGAAAACCCAGACATAATCAGGATAATAACCTGATTCACTTCTCTGCATCCAACTCGCACCAGTCGTTTGACCCTTCCAATCCGCTTGCCTTGATCATCACTCTGCCTTCTTCTTTCTTTACGTTTATTATGACATTCATAAGGTGTTCTATAGTCACCATGTCTTTTGGGTCATGCATTCCCTCTTCCAGCGTAAATATGACCGAGCCTCCCGCCCCCCTTATTTTTGCTATCAAGCACTGGAGAAATCTTCCTACCATCTGGGGATTTGAATACATCAACAAGGTAGATAATGAATCAAATATAACTGTGTGTTTTTCATTTTTTTTATGCAGTTCTGCCTCAAGTTGTGCTAATGCTATGCTTATCTCATTCAAGGCCAAAGGACCTGCAACTCTTCTCGTATCTGGTTTGTCTTGCATGAGATTTCCTGCCTGTTGCGAGTAGCAGTCTATAAACCTAAATAGTTCAACGTACTTTCCAAAAAAGAACTTATCCTTCACAAGTTCATTTTTTATATCTTCTGGAGAAGAATCCGTCAGCAAAAATATTACTGGCTCTCCCTCTTCAAGCCTTTCTCTAAGATGCTTGTATATAAAATCTTTCTTCCCTGCAAGAGGGGCAGATACTATTATAGATGCAGACTTTCCTGGTAAACTTATCTTCATTTTTTACACTTCCAAAGCTCAGAGAACTTTTCAACATTTTCGATCATTTTAATCTGAGGATTCATTACACACATATATCTGTCTCCTGCAGCTTCCCTTATCGATTTAGGGGGATCACGAGTCTGGCTGGAAAAGAAACTTTTTACTTTCTTTTCAGCACTGACGAAAGTCTGCCCACTCTCTTTAGGACGTCTGACTGAGACCTGTCTTTCGCCCCCCAATTTTTCATCTTTTTTTTCTTTTGCTTCTTTTTTTCCCATTTTTTTCATCACCCACCGTATCGACAATCGCGTTACTTGCTAATTTAGGAACTATCTTCTTTATTCGCGGGTTTTGCTTAATTAATTCTTGCACATCTTTTCTCACCAATATAGTTGCAAGATTCCCAAATTTTCCTCTAAATGTCTTTAGCAGCGAGTTTAGAAGATCGCTTCTATCTTTTAGTTCCACTCTCATATTATCAAAAGATCTTGCTAGATCTCCTATCTCATCGTTTGAGTCTGCCTTGATCTGCTTATCAAGTCTTCCTTTACCTACCTGCTTGGCAGAATCTTTTAATTTTTTTATTGGTGTGCTTATCGCATTGGACAGCAGTATTGCCACAGTTAGCGAGATAATAGTAAAAAGAAACATTGCAGACAACATAGTATTCTGGATATTTATTCTTGCACTTTCTATGTACGCTATAGTCTGTTCTGATTTTTCGTTTAGTTTCCTTGCTGTCATCTCTGCAGGTTTATTAAACTCATCCAGATATGTTGTCGATGCTACAAATAATCCCACATCATCTGCAGTCCTTACATCTACAGGGTACATATAAGCATATTTTTCTCTGATTGAACCATCAGGATCTTTTAGCTCATGAAAACCCTGAGAAATTCTGCCTCCTTCAACCTTTGATGCAATTTCCCACAATGAAGGATTAACTTCTTGAAAGTCACGTATGTCATAATCTACATATTCAGGGTATTTATGGAATAACACTACAAGATTATCATAATCTCCGACCAAAGTATAGCCCGTCTCGCCCACAGATTGTATAGCCATATCTTGGAAATGTGCATCTTCACGCAAGTCATCCAAATTCATATCTGGGTTTTCGATTAAATAAGATTCTATACGGCTTGCTACATGTTCTGCCTGCTCTTTTATGCAGGTTATGCCCATCTCATTTAATGCTGTGATACTATCCTCAACTGCAAGATCATTCATCTGTATTATGTTAGCCTCTGAAGAATATTTTATTTCGTTGATACCATTGTATGTAAAATGCCCTAAAAAGAACATAGGAATTACCGTAAGTAATATTATCACCAACAACAACTTTTTCAGTATGTTCATTTTACCTCTTGAACTATACTGTCTATGGCTTTGTTCATGTTCATCAATATAAGTCCTAGTTTTGCTCCTGGGTTTACGATGCATGCAAGGATAGCCTGCTCTCCAGCACCCATCGTGATAAGCTTAGCATTCCTCGACTCAACAAT